>JBAPXW010000018.1:0-91248 GCA_049284415.1 Leclercia sp. | reverse complement strand
CAAATTGTGTCCATGTGCCGAACGTGGTGTAACTCATACGGCCACAGCACCATGACGTTGAGGAGACCGGGGTACGGTCGTCACGGGTGAGCCGCTGGGTTTGCACCAGGCCCGCAGAGATCCCGGTGCCGCGCATAACATATTCACGGCCCTCAGGAGTGGTGTAGGTCCAACCAGAAAGGGTACCGCCGGTGGTCAGGCTGACCGGTGCCGTGGCAGGGGTTTCCGGTGTGGTGCCTGTATTGCCGTTATCCGTTTGCACAGGTGCAGTGGTTACCGGGGGCGTACTGTCACCACCACCACCGCCACCGCCACCGCCACCGCCACCACATGCCGTCAGCACAAAAGCGGTCAGTAATAAACCAGGTTTTAAGATCCCCATACGCTAAACGTCCTTGGTTGTGAATAAATTCGTAAGATTTGTAACATAATTTTTGCGAATAAATTTACGCCAAAACATTCAGCATCTCTAATGAATAGTTATTATTCCCGTTAATTATAAGATTAATCTTAACAACCACTTATACAACGTTGCGCCTATGCATCTGTTAGCTGGCATTAATTTAACTTAAGTCGACTAATTAGCGCTTATTCACGCACTCTCTATTATGTGCCCTTATTCTTCCTCTCAAGCTTGTTACAAATAATATATGCGTCTGACTGAGTTCAACCCACCAGCTCAGAGAGGGATTGCGTCAGAATTTTTTAAGGGGAATAGCTGTTATTCAGAGACCCGCTAAAGAACTGAAGGGAACAATAGATGCAGCTTCGAGAACTGAGTCCGTCCACCGGACAGGATTAGCAGAACCGGGCCGGAGGCAAGACATCAATAACTGGTAACCTTTGGGCTTAAGCATTAAAAACGGAGTAAATGTCTGATTCGCAGTGCATGAAGGCATTTCATTTATCATAACTGCTGAATGCCCTGTTGCTCTTTCGCTGTTTCAGACATTTTTTGGCCGACTAGTGGCGTTCCGGTTCACACCAAACACTCATTAACTGCTTCAAAATGCAGATAAGGCCCGACACAATCAGCAGCGCGGATAAGGTAGTCAACAAGGCAATCGTCATAAGAAACTCCATGTTCTCAGTTTTAATACTTAAGAATCTTAGAACGTATTTCTCAGTTGTCACTATCACCTGTTTATTTTTAGTTCCTGCCGAAGGTGATTTGATTAGAAAGGGTCCAGTCGGCCCATTTCTACTACTCTCCATGACCGAGCAAAGGACTTTACGACAATCGCGATACAGAGTTTTGGGATGGGATTTTGATAACCGTTCGAAAACGAATAAAAAAAACGGGAACCAACAGGCTCCCGTTCGCATACAACCCGGAAACCGGATTACATGTTTTCGATGATCGCGTCACCAAACTCTGAACATTTCAGCAGTTTAGCGCCTTCCATCAGACGTTCGAAATCGTAAGTGACGGTTTTCGCGTTAATCGCGCCGCTCATACCTTTAACGATCAGGTCAGCGGCTTCGAACCATTCCATATGACGCAGCATCATTTCTGCGGAAAGGATGATGGAACCTGGGTTCACTTTATCCTGACCTGCGTACTTCGGTGCGGTGCCGTGGGTGGCTTCGAACAGGGCGCATTCGTCGCCGATGTTCGCGCCTGGTGCGATACCGATACCGCCAACCTGCGCCGCCAGGGCGTCGGAGATGTAGTCACCGTTCAGGTTCATACAGGCGATAACGTCGTATTCAGCCGGACGCAGCAGGATTTGCTGCAGGAACGCATCGGCGATCACATCTTTAATGATGATCTCTTTGCCGGTGTTCGGGTTCTTGATCTTCTGCCACGGGCCACCGTCGATCAGTTCACCGCCGAATTCTTCCGCCGCCAACTGGTAACCCCAGTCTTTGAACGCGCCTTCGGTGAACTTCATGATGTTGCCTTTGTGAACGATGGTCACAGAGTCACGGTCGTTGGTGATCGCGTATTCAATCGCTGCGCGAACCAGACGCTTGGTGCCGTCTTCGGAGCACGGTTTGATACCGATGCCGCAATGCTCAGGGAAGCGAATTTTCTTCACGCCCATCTCATCACGCAGGAATTTGATCACTTTCTCGGCTTCAGCAGAGTCTGCTTTCCACTCGATGCCCGCGTAGATATCTTCTGAGTTCTCACGGAAGATAACCATGTCGGTCAGTTCTGGGTGTTTAACCGGGCTCGGAGTACCCTGGTAGTAACGTACCGGGCGCAGGCACACGTACAGGTCGAGTTCCTGACGCAGGGCAACGTTCAGAGAGCGAATACCGCCACCGACTGGGGTGGTCAGCGGGCCTTTGATGGCAACGCGGTAATCACGAATCAGGTCAAGAGTTTCAGTTGGCAGCCAGACGTCCTGGCCGTAAACGTGGGTAGATTTTTCACCGGTGTAAATTTCCATCCAGGAAATTTTACGCTCGCCTTTATAGGCTTTCTCAACAGCGGCATCCACCACTTTCAGCATGGCCGGGGTCACGTCTACACCAATACCGTCACCTTCGATGAACGGGATAATCGGATTGTGTGGAACGTTCAGCTTACCGTCTTGCAGGGTGATCTTTTTACCTTCCGCCGGAACAACTACTTTGCTTTCCATTAACCTCTCCTTCGAGCGCTTCTGGTTGTTACTGATCTTATGTTAATAAATTGTAATTAGCTCTTCGATAGTACCTGAATGTCCGGCACCATGAAAGGCATTCGTTATTAGGCTATAATGCGGCAATTGATAACTTCTGAAAATACCATGCAGAAAACTTCTTTTAGAAATCACCACGTTGAACGATTCAGCACGCGACAAGCATCCAGACCGCGCAAGCAACGCGAGCCCACAAGGGTAATTTTGTTCAATAAACCTTACGATGTGCTGCCGCAGTTTACCGACGAAGCCGGACGCAGCACGTTGAAAGATTTTATCCCCGTTCAGGGCGTGTATGCAGCCGGTCGCCTCGATCGCGACAGCGAAGGCCTGATGGTGCTCACCAACGACGGTGAATTGCAGGCCCGCTTGACCCAGCCCGGTAAACGCACCGGCAAAATCTACTATGTTCAGGTCGAGGGCGAGCCGGGCGAAGAGGCGCTGGCAGCGTTACGTCACGGCGTGGCGCTCAACGATGGTCCTACTCTGCCCGCCGGTATTGAAGTGGTGAGCGAGCCCGAGTGGCTGTGGCCGCGCAATCCACCCATTCGCGAGCGTAAATCGATACCGGTTACGTGGATCAAAATCACCCTGTATGAAGGCCGCAACCGGCAGGTGCGTCGCATGACGGCCCATGTCGGGCATCCGACCTTACGGCTGATTCGCTATGCGATGGGCCATTACACGCTGGATAACCTCGCCAACGGTGAATGGCGGGACGTTACTGAACAAGGAGAAAGTCATGTTTAAGCCACACGTTACGGTTGCGACCGTTGTACACGCCCAGGGCAAATTTTTAGTCGTCGAAGAGACCATCAACGGCAAAGTCTTATGGAACCAGCCTGCGGGCCATCTTGAGGCCGATGAGACCCTGGTTCAGGCCGCGCGCCGTGAACTGTGGGAAGAGACCGGAATTGATGCCCAGCCGCAACATTTCATCCGTTTACATCAGTGGATTGCCCCGGACAACACGCCGTTTTTGCGCTTCCTGTTTGCCATTGAGCTTAACGATACGTGCGCCACTGAACCGCATGACAGCGATATCGATCGCTGCCTGTGGGTCGATGCCGACACCCTTCTGAGCGCCACCCATCTGCGCTCGCCGCTGGTTGCGGAGAGTATTCGTAGCTATTTAACCGGTAGCCGTCTGCCGCTGGAGACGATCGGGGAATTTAACTGGCCGTTTACAGAGGGTGTCAATGCCGGGGGCGCGTGATAGAATACGCCGCCTTTAAGTTCAATGTCGTGAGTATTCCAATGTCTGAAAGCCAAAAAAAAGTGATCGTCGGCATGTCCGGCGGCGTCGACTCTTCCGTCTCTGCCTGGCTGTTGCTGCAACAGGGCTATAAGGTTGAAGGCCTGTTCATGAAGAACTGGGAAGAAGACGATGGCGAGGAATACTGCACGGCTGCTGCGGATCTTGCCGATGCGCAGGCCGTGTGCGACAAGCTGGGCATTGAACTGCATACCGTCAATTTTGCCGCAGAGTACTGGGACAACGTGTTCGAGCATTTTCTTGCTGAATATAAAGCAGGCCGCACGCCGAACCCGGATATTCTGTGCAACAAAGAAATTAAATTCAAAGCGTTCCTCGAATTCGCCGCCGAAGACCTGGGTGCCGATTATATCGCCACCGGTCACTACGTGCGCCGCGCGGATGTCGACGGCAAAAGCCAGCTGCTGCGCGGTCTCGACGGCAACAAAGATCAGAGCTACTTCCTGTATACCCTCGGCCACGAACAGATTGCGCAAAGCCTGTTCCCGGTAGGCGAACTGGAAAAACCCGAAGTGCGTAAAATCGCCGAGGATCTGGGGCTTGTCACCGCGAAGAAAAAAGACTCCACCGGCATCTGCTTTATTGGTGAGCGCAAATTCCGTGAATTCCTTGGCCGCTACCTGCCAGCCCAGCCGGGTAAAATCATTACCGTTGACGGCGATGCCATCGGCGAGCATCAGGGGTTGATGTACCACACCCTCGGCCAGCGTAAAGGCCTGGGAATTGGTGGCATTAAAGAGGGCAGCGAAGATCCGTGGTACGTGGTCGATAAAGATGTTGAAAACAACATTCTGATTGTGGCCCAGGGTCATGACCATCCGCGTCTGATGTCGGTCGGCCTGATCGCCCAACAGCTGCACTGGGTCGATCGCCAGCCGCTGAAAGGCACGCTGCGCTGCACGGTGAAAACCCGCTATCGTCAGACCGATATCCCCTGCACCATTACCGCACTGGACGACGAACGCATCGACGTGCGTTTTGACGAGCCGGTGGCAGCCGTAACGCCAGGTCAGTCCGCCGTGTTTTATAGCGGTGAAATCTGCCTTGGCGGCGGTATTATCGAACAACGCCTGCCGCTGACTGCGGTTTAATGCGATTACACACAGAAAGGAGCAAGTGTGGCGAAGAATTTTTATGACATCACCCTGGCGCTGGCGGGAATTTGCCAGTCTGCCCGTCTGGTGCAACAGCTGGCGCATCAGGGTCATTGCGATGCTGACGCCCTGCACGTTTCGCTCAACAGCGTTGTCGATTTGAACCCCAGTTCAGCCCTCGGCGTGTTCGGTGGTAGCGAAGCCAATCTTCGCCTCGGTCTGGAAACTTTGCTCGGTGTACTGAACGCCAGCAACCGTCAGGGGCTGAATGCCGAGCTGACGCGTTATACCCTGAGCATGATGGTGCTGGAGCGTAAGCTCAACGCCGCCAAAGGCGCGATGGATACCCTCGGGGATCGCATTGGCGGCTTGCAGCGTCAGCTCGATCATTTCGATCTGCAGTCAGACACGTTGCTCAGCGCCATGGCCGGTATTTATGTGGATGTCATCAGTCCGCTGGGACCGCGGATCCAGGTCACCGGATCGCCTGCCGTCCTGCAAAGCCCACAGGTGCAGGCCAAAGTTCGCGCCTCGCTGCTGGCCGGTATCCGTGCCGCCGTGCTGTGGCATCAGGTCGGCGGTGGCCGCCTGCAGTTAATGTTTTACCGTAATCGCCTGACCACTCAGGCAAAACAAATTCTTGCTCATTGTTAACCTCCCGGAGTTGCGAATTATGGAATTATCCTCACTGACCGCCGTTTCCCCTGTCGATGGACGCTACGGCGATAAAGTCAGCGCGCTGCGCGGGATCTTCAGCGAATATGGTCTGCTGAAGTTCCGTGTGCAGGTTGAAGTGCGCTGGCTGCAAAAGCTGGCCACCCAGGCAGCAATCAAGGAAGTTCCTGCTTTTGACAGCCAGGCAAACGATTACCTCGATCAAATCGTCGCACAATTCAACGAAGAAGATGCCGCGCGCATCAAAATCATTGAGCGCACCACCAACCACGATGTGAAAGCGGTTGAGTATTTCCTGAAAGAAAAAGTCGCCAGCGTACCGGCGCTGCATGCGGTGTCTGAATTTATCCACTTCGCCTGCACCTCAGAAGATATCAACAACCTTTCCCACGCGCTGATGCTCTCCACCGCGCGTCAGGACGTGGTGCTGCCGTACTGGCGCAAAATCATCGATGCGGTCAAAGCGCTGGCGGTAGAGTATCGCGATATCCCGCTGCTCTCCCGTACTCACGGTCAACCCGCTACGCCGTCTACCATCGGTAAAGAGATGGCCAACGTCGCCTACCGTATGGAACGTCAGTATCGCCAGCTGGAGCAGGTGGAGATCCTCGGTAAAATCAACGGCGCAGTCGGCAACTACAACGCCCACATCGTGGCCTACCCGGAAGTGGACTGGCACCAGTTCAGCGAAGAGTTTGTGACCTCGCTGGGCATTCAGTGGAACCCGTACACCACCCAGATCGAGCCGCACGATTACATCGCTGAGCTGTTCGACTGCATGGCACGTTTCAACACCATTCTGATCGACTTCGACCGCGACGTCTGGGGCTACATTGCCCTGAATCACTTCAAGCAGAAGACCATCGCCGGTGAAATCGGCTCGTCCACCATGCCGCACAAAGTGAACCCGATTGACTTCGAAAACTCCGAAGGCAACCTGGGTCTGGCGAACGCCCTGCTGCAGCATATGGCCAGCAAACTGCCGGTTTCACGCTGGCAGCGTGACCTGACCGATTCCACCGTGCTGCGTAACCTCGGCGTGGGTATCGGCTACGCGCTGATCGCCTATCAGTCCACCCTGAAGGGTGTGAGCAAGCTGGAAGTGAACCGCGACCGCCTGCTGGACGAGCTGGATCACAACTGGGAAGTACTGGCAGAGCCGATCCAGACCGTGATGCGCCGCTACGGCATCGAAAAACCATACGAAAAACTGAAAGAGCTGACCCGCGGCAAACGCGTTGACGCCGAAGGCATGAAGCAGTTTATCGACGGTCTGGCGCTGCCAGAAGACGAGAAAACCCGTCTGAAAGCGATGACCCCAGCCAACTACATTGGCCGTGCAACCACCATGGTTGACGAACTGAAGTAACGCTTTTCCCCCTCTTTCCGCCCGGAAAGAGGGTTCCCTCCCCTTCGGTTGACGAAATGTTTATCCCCGCCGCAACATAATCAGCGTTAAACTATTCAGACTATTAATAATAGGGAGACGCGATGATGCGCGTACTGGTTGTTGAGGATAATGCGTTATTACGCCATCACCTGAAGGTCCAGCTCCAGGAAATGGGGCATCAGGTCGATGACGCCGAAGACGCAAAGGAAGCGGACTATTATCTCAATGAACACCTGCCCGATATCGCCATCGTCGATTTGGGACTGCCGGACGAAGATGGCCTGTCGCTGATCCGCCGCTGGCGTAGCCACGAGGTCTCTTTACCGGTGCTGGTTTTAACCGCCCGCGAAGGCTGGCAGGACAAAGTCGAAGTGCTCAGCGCGGGTGCAGATGACTATGTCACCAAGCCCTTTCATATCGAAGAGGTTGCTGCCCGCATGCAGGCGCTGATGCGCCGCAACAGTGGTCTGGCCTCGCAGGTGATCTCGATTCCTCCGTTTCAGGTTGATCTGTCGCGCCGCGAACTCGCCATTCATGACGAGGTGATCAAACTGACGGCGTTTGAATACACCATAATGGAAACGCTGATCCGCAACAGCGGCAAAGTGGTGAGCAAAGATTCCCTGATGCTCCAGCTTTATCCTGATGCCGAACTGCGCGAAAGCCATACCATCGACGTGCTGATGGGGCGTCTGCGCAAGAAAATTCAGACTCAGTATCCGGATGATGTGATCACTACCGTGCGCGGTCAGGGCTATCTTTTCGAATTACGCTAAATGAAAAAACTCTTTCGTCACGTTCTGCCCCTGTCGCTGCGGTTTCGTTTCCTGCTGGCGACTGCGGCGGTAGTGCTGGTGCTGTCGCTGGCCTACGGTATGGTGGCGCTGGTCGGTTACAGCGTCAGTTTTGATAAAACCACCTTCCGCCTGCTGCGCGGTGAAAGTAACCTCTTCTATACCCTCGCCAAATGGCAAGACGGCAAAATCAGCATTGATATGCCGGCGCAGCTGGACAAACAGAGCCCGACCATGGCGCTGATTTACGACCAAAAAGGTCAACTGCTGTGGGCTCAGCGCGACGTTCCCTGGCTCATCAACAGCATTCGCCCCGAGTGGCTAAAGACCAACGGCTTTCATGAGATCGAAGCCGATGTGGATGCCACCAGCACTTTGGTCGGCAATAACCACTCCATGCAGCAAGAGCTGGCCGAGATCCGCGAGGACGATAACGACAGCGAGCTGACCCACTCGGTGGCGATAAACCTCTACCCTGCCACCACGGCGATGCCACAGCTGACGATTGTGGTGATCGACACCGTTCCCATCGAGCTAAAACGCTCTTATATGGTGTGGAGCTGGTTCGTGTATGTGCTGGCTGCCAACCTGCTGCTGGTGATCCCCCTGCTGTGGCTGGCCGCCTGGTGGAGCCTGCGCCCTATCGAGTCGCTGGCGAAAGAGGTGCGTGAGCTGGAAGAGCATCACCGCGAGAAGCTGAACCCGAATACCACCCGGGAGCTAACCAGCCTGGTGAGCAACCTGAATCGGCTGTTGAAAAGCGAGCGCGACCGTTACGACAAATACCGCACCACCCTGACGGACCTCGCCCACAGTCTGAAAACCCCGCTGGCGGTGCTGCAAAGCACCTTGCGCTCGCTGCGCAGCACAAAACTGAGCGTCGATGATGCCGAGCCGGTGATGCTGGAGCAAATCAGCCGCATCTCGCAGCAAATCGGTTATTACCTGCATCGCGCCAGTATGCGTACGGGCAGTGCCCTGCTAAGCCGGGAATTGCATCCCGTTGCGCCGCTGCTGGATAGCCTGACCTCTGCGCTGAACAAGGTCTATCAACGCAAAGGGGTCAATATCACCCTCGATATTTCGCCGGAAATCAGCTTTGTTGGCGAAAAGAACGACTTTATGGAAGTGATGGGCAATCTGCTCGATAACGCCTGTAAATACTGCCTGGAGTTCGTGGAAGTGTCAGCCCGCGTGAGTGACGATCAGCTGCACATTATTGTTGAGGATGACGGTCCGGGGATCCCTCGGGGGAAACGCGATCAGGTGTTCGATCGCGGCCAGCGTGCCGACACGCTGCGACCCGGCCAGGGTGTCGGCCTGTCGGTGGCCCGCGACATCGTCGAGCAGTACCACGGCAGAATCGATGCTGGCGAGAGTCTGCTGGGCGGCGCACGCATGGAAGCGGTTTTTGCCCGTCAGCATCCCACAGCTGACAATAGTTAGCCGTGGGAGTGAGAAAATGCGTGAAACTCGCACGCAGGCTGCTGAGCTTCCGTTATAATCCGACTCAGTAAGAGCCTGCGGAATATAAATATGGATTATCAATTAGCACTTAACTGGCCCGATTTTATCGAACGTTACTGGCAGAAACGCCCGGTCGTTCTGAAACGCGGGATCGCAAACTTCATCGATCCGATCTCCCCGGACGAACTGGCCGGTCTGGCGATGGAGAGCGAAGTCGACAGTCGCCTCGTCAGCCATCAGGACGGAAAATGGCAGGTCAGCCATGGTCCGTTCGAGAGTTACGATCACCTGGGCGAGACCAACTGGTCATTACTGGTGCAGGCGGTTAACCACTGGCATCAGCCTGCCGCAGCGCTGATGGCGCCATTCCGCGCCCTGCCCGACTGGCGGATGGACGATCTGATGATCTCCTTCTCCGTACCGGGCGGCGGCGTGGGTCCACATCTGGATCAGTACGACGTGTTTATTATTCAGGGCACCGGCCGCCGCCGCTGGCGCGTGGGTGAGAAGGTGCCGATGAAACAGCATTGTCCGCACCCGGACCTGCTGCAGGTCGATCCGTTCGCCGGGATCATCGACGAAGAGCTGGAGCCGGGCGATATTCTCTATATCCCGCCAGGCTTCCCGCACGAAGGTTATTCTCTTGAAAACTCGATGAACTATTCGGTGGGTTTCCGAGCGCCAAGCGGTCGCGAGATGATCAGCGGGTTTGCTGATTACGTGCTGCAACGCGAGCTGGGTAGCCATCGCTTTAGCGATCCGGATGTACCTGCCCGTGAACATCCAGCCGATATCCTGCCGGAAGAGCTGGATAAACTGCGCGGCATGATGCTGGATCTGATTAACCAACCGGCGCATTTCAACCAGTGGTTTGGCGAGTTTGTCAGCCAGTCCCGTCACGAGCTGGATGTCTCCCCGCCGGAGCCACCGTATCAGCCAGATGAGATCTACGACGCGCTGCAGCAAGGCGACAAGCTGATGCGTCTGGGTGGATTACGCGTGTTACGCATTGGCGAAGACGTTTTCGTCAACGGCGAACTGCTGGACTCCCCGCACCGTCCGGCGCTGGAAGCGCTGGCCAGCCATACACAGCTGACCGCCGAGCACTTTGGCGATGCGCTGGAAGATCCCTCGTTCCTCGCGATGCTGGCCGCGCTGGTGAACAGCGGGTACTGGTTCTTCGAGGACTGATTCAATTTGTGCGTTGCCGGGCGGCACTGCGTTTGCCCGGCCTACAAACTCCCCGACCCCTTACGCTCTCCAGCATCAACATCATCAACTTCCCCCGCCCAATCCGCCGGATATAAGCCCTGTTGCACATCGAGATGAAACGTCGAATACGGCCAATCCCTGACCTGCGTAACATACCCATGCTTCATTGGATTGATATAAATGTAATCCGTATGCCTGCGCAGATCGTTTTCATCCCGGATGGTGTGTTCCCAGAAGCGCGGTTGCCAGATGCCGGACATCCCCAACGTGCGGGTAAAGGTTTTTTTGATATCCCGCCAGCGGCCTGAGTAGTCGGTGTCGTTTTCAGGTAACGTCCAGATACAGTGCATATGTTCCGGCAAAATCACCCAGGCATTAATAAGAAAAGGTTTGGTGCGTTTGACGATTCGCGTTGCCGTACGCAGTGTATCGAGATGGCGCGTCAGCAGATCGCTTCGGCGGTTATGCAGATTAACGGTAAAAAACCAGGTCCCACCCGGCACGTAATGACGACGGTAGTTTGACATGCGAGGCTCCCTCCCCGTTTGTAGATACGCCAAATGTATGTAGGCCGGGCAAACGCAGTGCCGCCCGGCGTCAAACGGCTACGCTTGTTTCGCGGTTAACTCGGCGATACGCACAATCACCCGCACCGCTTTTTCCATCCCTTCCAACGTCACAAACTCATGCTTGCCGTGGTAGTTGTAGCCGCCGGTAAACAAGTTCGGGCACGGCAGTCCCATAAAGGAGAGCTGTGCGCCGTCGGTGCCGCCGCGAATGGGCTTCAGCTGTGGTTCGATATCGCAATCCCGCATCGCCTGCTTAGCGACGTCGAGGATATACGGATGCGCGATCACCTTTTCATGCATATTGTAATAGCTGTCTTCAATGATCAGCTCAATGTAGCAATCCGGGTGCAGCCCTTTGCCGACCTTTTTGGCGATATCCATTATCTTGCGTTTCCGCGCTTCAAACCCCTCGCGGTCAAAATCACGGATGATGTAGTGCATATCCGCGCGATCCACCGTTCCTTTGATGCTGGTGAGATGGTAGAACCCTTCGTAGCCGTCGGTTTTCTCCGGGCTTTCATCCGCCGGGACTTCCGCATGAATGCGGGCTGCCAGCGACAGGGCGTTAACCATCACCCCTTTCGCCGTCCCTGGATGCACGTTGTTGCCGACAATTCGAATGTTGACCGATGCGGCGTTGAAGTTTTCGAATTCCAGCTCACCTACCCCGCCACCGTCCACGGTATAGGCCCAGCGGGCGTTGAATGCCTCGACGTCAAAATGCTTCGCCCCTTTGCCCACCTCTTCGTCAGGGGTGAACGCGACGCGGATATCCCCGTGAGGCACGTTGCTGGCCTTCAGCACCGCCAGGGCGGTCATGATCTCTGCCACACCTGCTTTATCATCCGCGCCGAGCAGCGTTTTGCCGTCGGTGGTGATCAGCGTCTGGCCGAGCAACTGGTGCAACACCGGGAACATCACCGGGGACAGAACCTCATCGCCGACGCCTAAGGCAATATCCCCGCCGCGATAATTCTCAACGATCTGCGGATTGACGTTTTTACCGCTAAAATCCGGTGAGGTATCGACATGGGAGATAAAACCAATGGCCGGAATATCACCGTCCACATTGGCCGGCAGGGTCCCCATCACCGTCCCTTTTTCACTGAGTGTGACGTTGACCAGGCCCAGATCGTCCAGCTGCGTTTTTAGCAGCTGTAACAGTTTCCATTGGCCTTCGGTGCTCGGCACCTGGCGGACACCCGGTTTAGATTGGGTATCCAGCGATACGTACTGTAAAAAACGCTCAAGTAATTTATCCATGCAGTCACCCTCACTTTTCGTGACAACATTATCAGTAAGCATCAAAACCCAAATATTGCGTCAGGTCACTTTTATCCCGTAAACGAGAATATTTCCCTTTAACTCACCGCCCGCTAATAAATGTAGCTTATCAATGGGTAACAAGGATTGGCGATTTCAACGGTTTACCGTAGAATGTTGGCCCTCATTAAGCGCCATCAAGGTGATTACCCACAACCCCTGCTGCGATAAGTCATTCACGGCATCGATATGGGACCGAATCAAAAAATTGAATACACAACCCGCTTCACTGTCACCGTTGGTGCAACTGGCCGGCATTGGTAAAAGTTTTGATGGTAAAACCGTCATTTCCGACCTCGATCTGACCATCAACAACGGCGAGTTTCTGACGCTGCTAGGCCCCTCGGGCTGCGGCAAAACGACAGTGCTTCGCCTTATCGCCGGGCTTGATACCGTCGACCACGGTCATATTCATCTCGACAACCATGACATTACCGACGTCCCTGCCGAACACCGCCACGTAAATACTGTCTTTCAGAGCTACGCCCTTTTCCCGCACATGACGGTATTTGAAAACGTCGCCTTTGGCCTGCGGATGCAGAAAACCCCGGCCAGCGATATCACCCCGCGCGTCACCGATGCCCTGCGCATGGTGCAGCTCGAAGCCTTTGCCCAGCGCAAACCGCACCAGCTTTCCGGCGGACAGCAGCAGCGCGTCGCCATCGCCCGCGCGGTGGTCAACAAGCCGCGCCTGCTGCTGTTAGATGAATCCCTGTCCGCGCTGGATTACAAACTGCGCAAGCAGATGCAGAACGAATTAAAAGCGCTCCAGCGTAAACTCGGCATCACCTTTGTCTTTGTCACCCACGATCAGGAAGAGGCCCTGACCATGTCAGATCGCATCGTGGTGATGCGCGACGGCAAAATCGAGCAGGACGGCACGCCGCGTGAAATCTACGAAGAGCCAAAAAACCTGTTTGTTGCCAGCTTTATTGGTGAAATCAATATTTTCAACGCGACGGTGATCGAACGTCTTGATGACGAGCGCGTGCGCGCCAGCGTCGAGGGCCGGGAGTGCAATATTGCGGTGAAATTTGCCGTCGAGCCGGGCCAGCCGCTGAACGTCCTGCTGCGTCCTGAAGATTTGCGCGTTGATGAGGTCCACGACGAAAGCGAAGCGGAAGGACTTATTGGCTACATCCGCGAGCGCAACTACAAGGGGATGACCCTGGAGTCGGTGGTCGAGCTGGAGAACGGCAAGATGGTGATCGTCAGCGAATTCTTTAACGAAGACGATCCTGACTTTGACCACTCGCTCAATCAGAAAATGGTGATCAACTGGGTTGAAAGCTGGGAGGTTGTGCTGGCTGATGAACAACACAAGTAAGTTCCAGAATGTGGTGATTGCCACGATCGTCGGTTGGCTTGTGCTGTTTGTCTTTTTACCCAACCTGATGATCATTGCCACCAGCTTTTTGACCCGCGACGATACACATTTCGTCAAGCTGGTTTTTACGCTGGACAACTACACGCGCCTGCTGGATCCGCTCTATTTTCAGGTACTGCTGCACTCGCTCAACATGGCGGTGATTGCCACCCTCGCCTGTCTGGTGCTGGGCTACCCGTTTGCCTGGTTTCTGGCGACGCTGCCACCAAAGGTGCGCCCGCTGCTACTGTTTCTGCTGATCGTTCCCTTCTGGACCAACTCGCTGATCCGCATATACGGCCTGAAGATCTTCCTCAGCACCAAAGGCTATCTGAACGCGTTTCTGCTTGAGCTTGGGGTGATCGACACACCTTTCCGCATTATGTATACCCCCGGCGCGGTGATCGTCGGGCTGGTCTATATCTTGCTGCCGTTTATGGTGATGCCGCTGTACGCCAGCATTGAGAAGCTGGATAAGCCCCTGCTGGAAGCGGCAAAGGATCTCGGGGCCAGCAAACTGCAGACTTTTCTGCGTATCATTGTGCCGCTGACCATGCCGGGAATTATCGCCGGCTGTCTGCTGGTGATGCTCCCGGCAATGGGCCTGTTCTTTGTCTCCGACCTGATGGGCGGGGCGAAAAACCTGCTGATCGGCAACGTGATCAAGAGTCAGTTCCTGAATATTCGCGACTGGCCGTTTGGTGCCGCCACCAGCATCACCCTGACGCTGGTGATGGGCCTGATGCTGCTGGTCTACTGGCGCGCCTCGCGGCTGCTGAACAAAAAGGTGGAACTCGAATGATCGGTCGACTGCTGCGCGGCGGTTTTATGGCCGCCATTTACGCCTTTCTGTTTATTCCGATCATCATCCTGATCGTTAACTCGTTTAACAGCTCGCGCTTTGGCATTAACTGGCAGGGGTTTACCACCGACTGGTATCGCATGCTGATGAATAACGACAGCCTGCTGCAGGCAGCGCAGCACTCGCTGACGATGGCAATTTTCTCGGCGACATTTGCGACGCTGATCGGCTCGCTGACCGCCGTGGCGCTGTACCGCTACCGTTTTCGCGGCAAACCCTTTGTCAGCGGGATGCTGTTTGTGGTGATGATGTCGCCGGATATCGTGATGGCCATTTCGCTGCTGGTGCTGTTTATGCTGCTGGGCGTACAGCTGGGCTTTTGGTCGCTGTTGTTCTCGCACATCACCTTCTGCCTGCCGTTTGTGGTGGTGACGGTTTACTCCCGTCTGAAAGGCTTTGACGTGCGGATGCTGGAGGCGGCGAAAGATCTGGGGGCCAGCGAAATCACCATCCTGCGCAAAATCATTCTGCCGCTGGCGATGCCCGCAGTGGCCGCCGGTTGGCTGCTAAGCTTTACCCTGTCGATGGATGACGTGGTGGTGTCGTCGTTCGTCACCGGACCCAGCTATGAAATTCTACCGTTGAAGATCTATTCGATGGTGAAAGTCGGCGTGTCACCGGAGGTGAACGCGCTGGCGACCATTCTGTTGGTGTTATCGCTGGTTCTGGTCATCGCCAGCCAGCTTATTGCTCGTGATAAAACAAAATCTCAGGGGACGTATTAATGATTAAATGGTCACGCCACCTGCTCGCGGCAGGCGCTCTGGCAATCGTCATGAACGCTGCGCACGCGGACGACAGTAAAACGCTCTACTTCTACAACTGGACCGAGTACGTACCGCCAGGCCTGCTGGAACAGTTCACCAAAGAGACCGGTATCAAGGTGATTTATTCGACCTACGAGTCAAATGAAACCATGTACGCCAAGCTCAAAACCTACAAAGACGGAGCGTATGACCTGGTGGTGCCCTCTACCTATTTCGTCGACAAGATGCGCAAAGAGGGCATGATCCAGAAGATCGACAAAACCAGGCTCACCAACTTTAGCAACCTCGATCCTGAGATGCTCAACAAGCCGTTTGACCCAGGCAATGATTATTCCATTCCGTATATCTGGGGCGCCACGGCGATTGGTATCAACCGCGACGAAATGGATCCCAAAAGCGTCACCCGCTGGGCTGATCTGTGGAAACCGGAGTACAAAGGCGGGCTGCTGCTGACCGACGACGCGCGCGAAGTGTTCCAGATTGCGCTGCGCAAGCTGGGTTATTCCGGCAACACCACTGACCCGAAAGAGATTGAAGCGGCCTATCACGAGCTGCAAAAGCTGATGCCGAACGTCGCGGCGTTTAACTCCGATAACCCAGCCAACCCGTATATGGAAGGGGAAGTGAATCTGGGTATGGTGTGGAACGGCTCCGCGTATGTGGCGCGTCAGGCCGGTACACCGCTGGAGGTGGTATGGCCTGAAGAAGGCGGGATTTTCTGGATGGACAGCCTCGCCATTCCGGCAAATGCTAAAAACGTTGAGGGTGCGCTGAAGCTAATCAACTTCCTGCTGCGCCCGGATGTAGCAAAACAGGTAGCAGAAACCATCGGCTACCCGACGCCAAACCTGGCGGCGCGCAAGCTGCTGAATCCGGAGGTGGCGAACGATAAATCGCTGTATCCGGATGCGAACATCATCAGCAAAGGCGAGTGGCAGAATGACGTCGGCGACGCCAGCCGTTTGTACGAAGAGTATTATCAGAAGTTAAAGGCGGGTCGTTAAGCCCGGTAAAAACGCCCGGTGGCGCTACGCTTACCGGGCCTACAACGGCATACACCGTAGGCCGGGCAAACGCAGTGCCGCCCGGCATTTCACCGCGTTACAAACCTTTCAGCAGTTTATCCACAAACGCCGGTACCACCTCGCTCGCCAGTCCGTAGGCTTTCTCTTCGAACTCGCTCCCGACCTGGCTAGGCTCCAGATTCAGCTCCACCGTGTGCGCCCCCTGCAGCTTCGCTTCGTGGACGAATCCAGCTGCCGGGTAGACGTGCCCGGAGGTGCCAATCGCGATAAACACATCGGCCATTGCCAGCGCGCTGTAGATGTCGTCCATTCCCAGCGGCATTTCGCCAAACCAGACCACGTGCGGGCGCAGCGGTGCGGGGAACTGGCAGCAGTGGCATTTGTCATCGAGGGTCACATCGCCGGTCCAGTTCAACACCTGGCCGCTGCTGGCGCAGCGTACCTTCAGCAGTTCACCGTGCATGTGGATCACGTTCTTATTACCGGCCCGTTCGTGCAGGTTATCGATATTCTGCGTCACCAGCAGAAAACGATCCCCCAGCGCCTCTTCCAGCGCTGCCAGCGCCAGATGGGCGGCGTTAGGCGCTACCTCTGGCGACTGGAGCTGGCGACGACGGGCGTTATAGAACGTCTGCACCAGTTGCGGATTGCGGGCAAAGCCTTCCGGGGTGGCGACATCTTCCACCCGATGCTCTTCCCACAGCCCATCGGCCGCACGGAAGGTACGAATGCCTGACTCGGCGGAGATCCCCGCCCCGGTCAGCACCACGACTCTCGGTTTTTCCATCAGTTCTGGCAACGCGGCGTCCTGGAAGAAGATCCGCTGGCGTAAGCGTTCACGCAAGCGACGTTTGTTTTTGCGAAAACGGCTGAGTCGATGTGACCGACGCGACAGCATAATAACCTCGTATGGCTAGCGGGTAAGATGAAGGAACGCGGCACCGCGCATTCCCCCGGCATCGCCATGTCGTGCGCGCTCAATGCGCGGCACGCGGGCAACCGGCAGCAGATGACGCGGCAAACGCCCTGACAGCCGTTCGGCGATCGCCGTAAAGTTCGATAATCCCCCGCCGATCACCAGCAGGTCCGGATCGACGATGGTCAGGATATTGCCAAGGCACACGGCCAGCAGATCGAGGTAGCGCTCAACGTGCTCGAGAGCCTGTTCATCACCCTGTTCCCAAAGGGCGATAATTTCTGGTGCCTGCCGTTTTTGATGATAGAAGTGTTCATAAAGCCATGCAAATCCACGGCCTGAGAGGTAATTTTCGATGCAGCCGTGCTGACCGCAGCCGCAGCGGATCAGCGGAAAATCGCGCCCGACCACCTCCAGCGCATCCACCGGCAGGCGAATATGACCAAACTCGCCGGTGATATAGCTGCGCCCGGTAATCGCTTTGCCGTCGACGACAATTCCGCCGCCGACGCCGGTACCGAGGATCAGGCCCATCACTAACGGATATTGCTGGAACTCGTCATCCCAGGCTTCGGAGAGGGCAAAGCAGTTGGCGTCGTTGTCGAGGCGCACGTCGCGCTCCAGCAGCGCCGAGAGGTCGGCGCGCAGCGTCTTACCGCTGGCAGCCGGAACGTTGGCGGCATACAGCGTGCCGTCGTCGGTTTCTGGCATCCCCGGGATACCAATTCCGACGCTGCCTTTTACGCCAAAGCGGGCATCGGCCTGCGCCACCAGCGCAACAATCGCCGTTAAGAATTCATCGTAGCTTTCGCGCGGGGTGGGAACCCGGGTTTCCCACTGTAGCTTCAGGTTGCTGTCAAACACGCCCAGCGCAATTTTGGTGCCGCCAATATCAAATCCATAATACATAACGCATTCCTCTGTTGATTTGGCAGCCCGAAAACCGCTAAACCATGACGTAATTACTGGCCACTGAGCACCCTCGCCGGGTCAATCTTGCTTGCGCGACGCGCCGGATACCAGCTCGCCAACAGACTCAGCAACAGCGCCGTGACCAGTACATAAACGACGTCCAGCCAGTGTAATTCTGACGGCAGGAAGTCAATAAAATAGATATCGCCCGACAGCAACTGATGGCCAATAAGCGCTTCAATTCCGTTAATGATTGGCGTCAGCTGCAGTGAAACCACCACCCCGATTACCACGCCGCACAGGCTGCCCAGCAGACCCGCCAGCAGACCGTACCAGACGAAGATGGCGCGAATAAGACCGTCCTTCGCCCCGAGGGTGCGCAGCACCGCAATGTCGCCGCTCTTGTCTTTTACCGCCATCACCAGGGTGGAGACGATGTTGAAGCAGGCCACGCCGATCACCAGCACCATTGCCAGATACATGATGGCGCGGATCATCTGGATGTCGCGGTACATATAGCCGTACGTGCCGATCCAGCTCTTGATGTAGACGTAGCTGTTGGTCACTTCTCCGGCGTCGCGCACCAGCTTGTTGGCGTTAAAGACGTCGTTGACCTTGATGGCAATGCCGGTCACGCTGCTGCCCATATCCAGATACTGGCGTGCATCTTCGATCGGCACCATCGCAAAGCTGTGATCGAGCTGGCCGCTCAGCTGCAAAATGCCGGCGACATGCAGGCGCACGCGCTTCGGCTGCTGCAGCTTATGGTCGGCACTGGCGTTGGGGATCATGATTGACACCCAGTCGCCCTGCTTCACTTTCAGCGCGTCGGCCACGCCCTTGCCGATAATGATCTGCTGCTCACCGGCCTTAAAACTGGCCCATGCGCCGTCTTTAATAAACTGCGGCAGCGCGCTGAGCTTCTCTTCCTGACGCGGGTTGACCCCTTTCACCTGGATGGCGCGCAGGTTGGCCCCGCTCTCCATCAGCCCGGTAAAGTTGATATACGGCGCCGCGGCGGCAATGCCCGGCACTTTTTCGACTTTGTTCAGGGCTTCATTCCAGTTGGTCCACGGCTGGTTAACCGGCTCGATTTCACCGTGCGGCACCACCGCCAGAATGCGGTTATTCAGCTCACGTTCGAAGCCGTTCATCGCGCTCAGGCCGACGATCAGCACCGCCACGCCCAGCGCGATACCGACGGTAGAGATAACGGAAATGAGCGATACCATGCCGCCGCGACGGCGGCCCCGGCTAAAACGCAGGCCGATGAGTAACGATAACGGTGAAGCCATTAATCTGCCCCCATCAGGGTCAGCTCGGCGTTCAGGCGACCGTCACGCATCTCCAGTTGGCGGGACATCCGTTTTGCCAGCTGTAAATCGTGCGTCACCACCAGGAAGGCGGTGCCCTGAGAGGCGTTCAGCTCGCCGATCAGCTTAAATATGCTGTCAGCGTTGCGGGCATCGAGGTTACCGGTCGGTTCATCCGCCAGCACCAGCCGCGGGTTATTGACCAGCGCACGGGCAATCGCCACGCGCTGACGCTCGCCGCCGGAAAGCTCCGAAGGACGGTGATTGCCGCGATGGCCGAGGCCGACCGCATTCAGCATATCGCTGGCGCGGGCGTTGATTTCTGCTGGTTTCTTTTTGCCAATCAGCAGCGGCATCGCCACGTTTTCCAGCGCGGTGAAATCCGGCAGCAGGTGGTGAAACTGATAGATAAAGCCCAGCTCGCGGTTACGCAGATCGGCCTTGGCGCTCGACGACATGGAGCTCAGCGGCGTGCCGGAGAACACCACGTCGCCGGAAGTTGGGGTATCCAGCCCGCCCAGCAGATGCAGCAAGGTGCTTTTACCGGAGCCGGAGGTGCCGACAATCGCCATCATCTCCCCAACGCCGACGTTGAAGCTGACATTGTGCAGAACATCCGTCTGCACCGTGCCTTCCTGATAGCGTTTGCACAGGTTGTCGCATTGCAACAGGATCTTATTCATAGCGTAAAGCCTCAGCGGGTTGGGTGGCGGCAGCGCGCCAGGAAGGATAAAGCGTGGACAGCAACGCAACGGCCATCGCGACCAGCGCAATGATCACCACCTGCAGCGGCTCAATGGCCACCGGCAGGGCTGCGCCGTCGAGCAGCGCGCCGATGATCGGCATCAAATTATTCAACTGGCTGGCAAGCAAGGTGCCCAGCACCGCCCCGAGCAAGGCCCCGACAATACCTGCGCTGGCCCCCTGCACCATAAACACCGCCATGATTTGCCGGGGGGTGAGCCCCTGGGTTTGCAGGATCGCCACTTCGCCCTGCTTCTCCATCACCATCAGACCCAGCGAGGTAATGATGTTAAAGGCGGCCACGGCGACGATCAGGCTCAGCAGCAGGCCCATCATGTTTTTTTCCATCCGCACGGCCTGGAACAGCTCGCCCTTACGCTCGCGCCAGTCCTGCCATTTGGTGCCTTCCGGCAGTTTTTGCTGGCTTAAGACGTCGACCTTCAGCGGCTCGTCCAGCCACAGACGCCAGCCGGTAATATTGCCCAGCGGGTAGCGCATCAGGCGCGAGGCGTCCTGGATATTGACCAGCATCTGGTAGCCGTCCACTTCACTGCTGGCGGCAAAGGTGCCAATCACATTAAACAGACGCTGGCTCGGCAGACGCCCCATCGGGGTGAACTGGCTGGCCGAGGGCACCATCACCCGCAGCTGATCGCCACGGTTGACCCCCAGTTGACCGGCCAGCTGCTCGCCCAGAATGACGTTGTACTGGCCAGGGGCCAGATCGCTCTGCTTGACGTTCACCAGATACGGCGTCAGGGGATCTTTTTGCGCTGGGTCGATGCCGAGCATCACCCCCACCGCCACGCTGCGCGCGCTTTGCAGCACCACATCGCCGGAGGTGATCGGTGCCACGCGGCTCACGCCCTGCAGCCTGGCTGCGCTTTCGGGCAACTGCTGCGGGTTAACCGAGCCGGTAGAAGATGAAAGAATGGCCTGCGGCATCAGCCCCAGAATGTTGTTTTGCAGCTCGCGCTCAAAGCCGTTCATGACGGAGAGAACCGTCACCAGTGCCATCACGCCAAGCGTAATGCCAATGGTAGAAAGCCAGGAGACAAAGCGACCGAATCGGTCCGAGGCGCGCCCACGCATATAACGCAGGCCTATAAAGAGTGCGACAGGTTGGTACATGAAATCCGTCTGTTTGCTGAGAGCAGACCCACGAGTATATAAGCGAATCCGCCAGGGGTAAATGACTGAAACCCTACGCTTTGATAATCATTAATCCGAAAAAACACGTTAAATCAGCAGCGTAGCCTGCAATTAAACCTGTCAGGCCTCGCGATGCGGCCTGCGCCTTTTCTGAAAATCGTCCGGATACAGACTCTTACCGATTACATCCCGCGCCCAAGCCCACAACATGACCGGTTACTTTATGGCAAAACAGGACTCGGTAGGCAATGAAACAAAAGGCATTATGGATTAATCAGATCAAAGGGCTCTGCATCTGCCTGGTGGTGATCTATCACTCGGTGATCACCTTTTATCCCCATCTGGATGCGCTGCAGGCCCCGCTGTCGACGCTGCTCGCCAAATGCTGGGTCTATTTTAATCTCTATCTGGCACCGTTTCGTATGCCGGTATTCTTCTTTATTTCGGGCTATCTGATCCGCCGTTACATTGATGGCGTCGACTGGAAAACCTGCGTCAATAAACGGCTGTGGAGCATAATCTGGGTGCTGGCGCTGTGGGGCGTATTGCAGTGGCAGGCGCTGACCCATCTGAATGCCTGGCTGGCGCCGGAGCGCGACCTTAGCAGCGCGTCGAACGCCGCCTACGCCGACTCACTGATGGGCTTCATCACCGGAATGCTCACCGCCAGCACCAGCCTGTGGTACCTCTACGCGCTGGTGGTCTATTTCACCCTGTGCAAACTGCTGCACCGCTGGAAGCTGCCGCTCATTGGCCTGCTGGCGCTGGCCAGCATTGCGATTAACTTCCTGCCGCTGCCGTGGTGGGGGATGAACAGCGTGGTGCGTAATATGGTCTATTACAGCCTGGGCGCCTGGTACGGCATGCAGTTGATGACGTGGATGCAAACCCGCGTCTGGCGCCGCGACGGGCTGGCGGTGGCCGCCTTTGGGCTGGTCTCGGTTGCGCTGTGGTTCGCCAACGTTCCCCTGCCGCTGTCGCTGCTGTCGATTCTGCTGATCATGACCGTGTTTTACCGTTTTGAGCAGCGCTACGCCGTGCAGCCTGACAACCTGCTAAACGTAGTAGGTTCCAACACCATTGCGATTTACACCACCCACCGCATTTTGATTGAGGGCGCCAGCCTGGTGCTGATCGGCGAACTGAATGCTGGCCGCTGGCCGGTGTGGGCCGAGCTGACGCTGATCCTGGTCTATCCGTTTGTCAGTTTGCTGGCCTGCACGCTGGTAGGACTAGGCGCGCGAAAGCTCTCCAGCGCCCTGATGGGGGATATTTTCTTTAGCCCGCCCGCGCGTCCTGCATCGGCTCAGGCTGCGCGCTAACGCCCGACTTCACGCTGCGTGCGGTTCGGGTTTGCTAATGCAAAACGATCAAGGATAATAAAGACATTGTGTATCAGTGATATGCCCATAAGAGATCCTGACAAAGCCATGCCTGAACAATATCGTTTTACCTTGCCCGGCAAAGCGGGCGACCAACGCCAGTTGGGTGAACTCACGGGTGCGGCCTGCGCCACGCTGGTTGCCGAGATTGCAGAGCGCCATCCGGGGCCGGTGGTGCTGGTTGCGCCGGACATGCAAAACGCCCTGCGCCTGCATGATGAAATCCGCCAGTTTACCGATCATCTGGTCACCAGCCTGGCCGACTGGGAGACGCTGCCCTACGACAGTTTCTCGCCACACCAGGAAATTATCTCTTCGCGGCTCTCCACGCTGTATCAGCTGCCGACCATGCAGCGCGGCGTGCTGATTGTGCCGGTCAATACCCTGATGCAGCGCGTCTGCCCGCACAGCTATCTGCACGGGCATGCGCTGGTGATGAAAAAAGGCCAGCGTCTTTCCAGGGATGCCCTGCGCGTCCAGCTCGACAGCGCCGGTTATCGCCATGTGGATCAGGTAATGGAGCACGGCGAATACGCCACCCGCGGTGCCCTGCTCGACCTGTTCCCGATGGGCAGCGCCCAGCCCTATCGCCTGGATTTCTTCGATGATGAAATCGACAGCCTGCGCCTGTTTGATGCCGATACCCAGCGCACGCTGGAGGAAGTTGAGGCCATCAACCTGCTGCCCGCCCACGAGTTCCCGACCGACAAAACCGCCATCGAGCTGTTCCGCAGCCAGTGGCGCGATAAGTTTGAGGTCAAACGCGATGCGGAGCATATCTATCAGCAGGTGAGCAAAGGCACGCTGCCTGCGGGGATCGAATACTGGCAACCGCTGTTCTTTAGCGAGCCGCTGCCGGCCCTGTTCAGCTACTTCCCGGCCAATACGCTGGTGCTCAACACCGGCGATCTTGAGGCCAGCGCCACCCGCTTTGAGAGTGAGACCCGCGCACGCTTTGAGAATCGCGGCGTTGACCCGATGCGTCCGCTGCTGGAGCCGGAGCTGCTGTGGCTGCGCACCGACGAGCTGTTCAGCGAACTCAAGCGCTGGCCGCGCGTGCAGCTCAAAACCGGCAATCTGCCGGACAAAGCTGCCAATACCAACCTCGCTTATCAGACCTTACCGGACCTGGCGGTGCAGGCGCAGAACAAATCCCCGCTGGATAACCTGCGCAAGTTCCTCGAATCCTTTACCGGGCCGGTGATCTTCTCGGTGGAGAGCGAGGGGCGTCGCGAGGCGCTGGGCGAGCTGTTAAGCCGCATCAAGCTGGCGCCGAAGCGGATCCTGCGTCTCGACGAGGCCAGCGGTAACGGCCGCTATCTGATGATCGGCGCTGCTGAACATGGCTTTATCGATACGCTGAATAACATCGCGCTGATCTGCGAAAGCGATCTGCTGGGCGAGCGCGTGGCGCGCCGTCGTCAGGACAGTCGCCGCACCATCAACCCGGATACGCTGATCCGCAACCTGGCGGAGCTGCATCCGGGCCAGCCGATTGTCCATCTGGAGCACGGCGTAGGCCGCTATGCGGGAATGACCACCCTGGAAGCTGGCGGCATCAAGGCCGAATACCTGATGCTTATCTATGCGAACGACGCCAAATTGTATGTGCCGGTGTCGTCATTGCATCTGATCAGCCGCTACGCAGGCGGAGCCGAAGATAATGCCCCGCTGCATAAGCTCGGAAGCGATGCCTGGACGCGGGCGCGGCAAAAAGCGGCAGAAAAAGTGCGTGACGTGGCGGCAGAGCTGCTGGATATCTACGCCCAGCGGGCGGCAAAAACCGGCTTTGCCTTCAAGCACGATCGCGAGCAGTATCAGCTGTTCTGCGACAGTTTCCCGTTTGAAACGACCCCGGATCAGGCTCAGGCGATTAACGCCGTACTCAGCGATATGTGTCAGCCGCTGGCGATGGACAGGCTGGTGTGCGGGGACGTGGGCTTCGGTAAAACTGAAGTCGCGATGCGCGCCACTTTCCTGGCCGTCGAGAACAACAAGCAGGTGGCGGTGCTGGTACCGACCACCCTGCTGGCGCAGCAGCATTATGATAACTTCCGCGACCGCTTCGCCAACTGGCCGGTGCGCATCGAGATGCTGTCGCGTTTTCGCAGCGCCAAAGAGCAGGCGCTTATTCTGGAGCAGGCCAGCGAAGGCAAAATCGACATTCTGATCGGCACCCATAAGCTGCTGCAAAGCGACGTGAAATGGAAAGATCTGGGCCTGCTGATTGTTGATGAAGAGCACCGCTTTGGCGTGCGCCACAAAGAGCGCATCAAAGCGATGCGCGCCGACGTGGACATCCTGACCCTGACCGCTACGCCAATCCCGCGCACGTTGAATATGGCGATGAGCGGTATGCGCGACCTGTCGATTATCGCCACCCCTCCCGCCCGTCGTCTGGCGGTGAAAACCTTTGTCCGTGAGTACGACAGTCTGGTGGTGCGCGAGGCGATCCTGCGTGAAGTGCTGCGCGGCGGCCAGGTCTATTACCTCTATAACGACGTTGAAAATATCCAGAAAGCGGCAGACAAGCTGGCCGAGCTGGTGCCGGAGGCGCGGGTCGCCATCGGCCACGGGCAGATGCGCGAGCGCGAGCTGGAACGGGTGATGAACGATTTCCACCACCAGCGTTTTAACGTGCTGGTCTGCACCACCATTATCGAAACCGGGATCGATATCCCTACCGCCAATACCATCATTATTGAACGGGCGGATCACTTTGGGCTGGCGCAGCTGCACCAGCTGCGTGGTCGTGTCGGGCGCTCGCACCATCAGGCCTACGCCTGGCTGATGACCCCGCACCCAAAAGCAATGACCACCGATGCGCAAAAGCGCCTTGAAGCCATTGCCTCGCTGGAAGATTTGGGCGCAGGCTTTGCGCTGGCGACGCACGACCTCGAGATCCGCGGTGCGGGTGAACTGCTCGGGGAAGATCAGAGCGGATCGATGGAGACCATCGGCTTCTCGCTGTATATGGAGCTGCTGGAAAATGCCGTTGATGCCCTGAAGGCCGGCCGCGAGCCGTCGCTGGAAGATCTAACCAGCCAGCAAACGGAAGTGGAGCTGCGGATGCCTGCCCTGCTGCCGGATGATTTTATCCCGGATGTGAATACCCGCCTGTCGTTCTACAAACGCATTGCCAGCGCCAAAGACGAAGCCAGCCTCGATGAGATTAAAGTGGAGCTGATCGACCGCTTTGGTCTGCTGCCGGATGCGGCGCGTAACCTGCTGGATATCGCCCGCTTACGTCAGCAGGCGCAGAAGCTGGGGATCCGTAAGCTGGAGAGCCATGATAAAGGCGGCGTGATTGAGTTTGCCGAGAAGAACCACGTCGATCCGATGTGGCTGATTGGCTTGCTGCAGAAACAGCCCCAGCATTACCGGCTGGATGGCCCGACGCGACTGAAGTTCACCCACGATCTGGCGGAACGCAAAACGCGCATGGACTGGGTGCGCACCTTCGTCCGTCAGCTCGAAGAGAATACCGTCGCCTGACGAATGGCCGGGGGAGTGCTTGCGCTCACCCGGCTTTAATCTCCCGCACAATTTACAAACTCTTTGCACTTCACCTGGATTTCCCGACACATCCATTGGCCATAATTATCGATTAACGTTCAGATAACATTAATCTTTATTGTTGTGGATGCTGGTGATGATGACCTCTTCGCGTTTTACCCGTTGGATAACGCTGGCTGCGCTGCTGGCGACGGTAGCTCTGGCCCTGCCCGCGCGTGCCAATACCTGGCCTCTTCCCCCTGCCGGGAGCCGGTTAGTGGGCGAAAACCGCTTCCATGTCGTAGAGAATGACGGCGGCTCGCTGGAAGCGATTGCCAAAAAATACAACGTCGGTTTCCTGGCGCTGCTGCAGGCCAACCCGGGCGTTGACGCCTACGTGCCGCGCGCAGGCTCGGTGCTGACCATTCCGTTACAGACCCTGCTGCCCGATGCCCCACGGGAAGGGATTGTGATTAACCTCGCCGAACTGCGCCTCTACTATTACCCACCGGGTAAAAATGAGGTCACGGTTTACCCGATCGGTATCGGTCAACTGGACAGCGACACGCTGACGCCAACCATGGTGACCACCGTGTCGGACAAACGCGCCAACCCGACCTGGACCCCGACGGCCAATATTCGTGCCCGCTATAAAGCCCAGGGTATTGATTTGCCTGCCGTGGTCCCTGCCGGACCGGAAAACCCGATGGGTCACCATGCGATCCGCCTTGCGGCCTACGGCGGGGTGTATCTGCTGCACGGAACCAATGCCGACTTTGGTATTGGCATGCGCGTGAGTTCCGGCTGTATTCGCCTGCGTGATGGCGATATCGAGGCGCTGTTCCGCGTGATTAAACCCGGCACCAAGGTCAATATCATGAATACGCCGATTAAGGTCTCTGAAGAGCCGGGCGGTATTCGCCTTGTCGAGGTGCATCAGCCGCTGTCGAAACAGCTTAATGACGATCCGCAAACCCTGCCGATTGTGCTGAATGCCGCGATGCAAAGCTTTAAAGCCAGTGCCGATGAAGGAGTAATGGAGCGTGCGCTGGAGGCGCGTGCCGGGATGCCGATAGACGTGACCCGTCATTCTGATATCCAGGCGCTGTAAGATTTAGCGCAAAAAAACGCTCTGCCTGTGCAGAGCGTTTTTTTATCGCAGTGACATAAGAGGGTTATGCGCTGCTTATTTGTAGATAACCGCAGTACCGTGCAGGTTGTTCGGACCGGTAACAGAGGTGATACGGAACGATTTCGCACCCATTTCATCGGCTTTTTGCGCCAGCTGGCTTTCAAGTGAACTCAGGTTAGTTCCGGCATTTGCCGAGATGGTGCCGACTTTCTGCTGATCGGCAGGCGTGGCCTGAACCTGAACGGCAGCAAAGCTGGCAAATGAAAGTGAGCTCAGTACGGTAGCGGCGATTAGCATTTTTACGTTTTTCATGTTTTTAAACCTTATTGCAGATGACAGGGAGGTCGTAAGTATTAACTTAACGATCGATAACTAAATGATAAGTGTGATCTGGGTCACGCGTCAAATTATTTTTATAACGACCGTTAAAATAAATTCAAAAACGTTTAAATTCATATCGATATAAAGAAAATTTTTTTATGCAATCAGCGCTGGTCGTCAACCTGGATTATTTTTATAATGGTCGTTCAACAAACCAACAGAGGTACAACGGCTGATGACAACCGACGACACGCGTTGCGTAAAAAAAAGCCGTGGCCGACCAAAAGTGTTCGACAGGGACGCGGCGCTCGATAAGGCCATGACGCTGTTCTGGCAGCACGGATATGAAGCGACCTCGCTTGCCGATCTTGTGGAAGCGACCGGGGCCAAAGCACCGACGCTGTATGCTGAATTTACCAATAAAGAGGGGCTGTTCCGTGCGGTGCTGGATCGCTATATCACCTGCTTCGCCGCCCGCCACGAAGCCCAGCTGTTTTGCGAAGAGAAGCGCGTAGAACAAGCGCTGGAAGATTATTTCACGGCCGTCGCCACCTGCTTTACCAGCAAAGAGACGCCGGCAGGCTGCTTTATGATCAACACCTCTGCGACGCTTGCCGCTGCGTCAAAAGAGATAGCCCATACGGTGAAATCCCGGCATGCGATGCAGGAAGAGACGCTGGGCCAGTTTTTATTCCAGCGCCAGCAGCGCGGTGAGATCCCCGCTGGATGCGATCCGAAAGCGCTGGCACAGTATCTGAGCTGTATTTTACAGGGCATGTCGATCAGCGCCCGCGAAGGCGCAAGCCTGGAGAATTTGCAGAAGATTACGCGCATGACCCTGCGCCTGTGGCCTGAACTGCTAAAAGCCTGACGATTCAGGGCGGTACCCCCGCCCTGATCTTATCCTGCCCCCTCGCCCTGGCCGAAAACTCGCTAAAACCGATCCCCTCTCGTCAACCACCTGCTATTCTTAACGAGTGATAATTGTTCTGCTAATGATTAGCGGAAATTAACCACGGAACCTGCTTTTCTGGCTAATCACATTCAGAAGGAGAATAGACATGATTTTACTATTACCATTGATTAAGGTGTTGATAGTAATCACAGTGTTATTCGGTCTCTGGGTTTTATGTGGTGGTTCAGTTTTATTTGCTTTTGTCTCCGTACTGATTACGGGATTTTTGCTACTGCGACAGTATAACGATTTTGACCTGTAACCACTGTAACCCAGCCCTGCCTTAAGAAAGACCTTGTCTTTGCCGCGCTTTGCGTGGGCATGAGAAGGTCTTTTTTATGCACAAAAAAAGCTCCCCAGCCTGAGCGAATGGGGAGCCAAGTGCAGAGAACAGATTTTTTTATGCTTTGTTATTCAGTACCAGCTGACCTTCATTGTTCAGCGGAATTTGCGTGCCGGGATCTTTATCCATGCGGATTTTGCCCTGCTGATCGCCAATTTTGTACGTCACATCGTAACCGAGCATTTTTTCTGATTTGTCATACACGGTTTTACAGCGCTGCTGCGTGGTGGTGTAAGTGTCACGATCCTGCATAGCGCCCTGGACCTGATGACCGGCATAGCCGCCCCCCAACGCACCGGCTACCGTGGCGATATCTTTCCCACGGCCACCGCCAAACTGATGACCAATCACGCCACCTGCTACCGCGCCCAGCACGGAACCGGCAATACGGTTTTCATCCTGTACAGGACGACGGTGCGTCACGGTGACGTTACGGCACTCCTGACGCGGAGATTTAACCGTCTCTTTAATCGGGGTCGCCGAAACGACCTGTGCATACTGCGGGCCACGCTCAAACACATTCAGACTGGCTACTGCCGCCACGCCTAACGCGGCAACCACGCCAATCCCTATACCTGCCACCATGGATTTATTCACGGGACAACCTCCTTTTTATTGCTATTGGTAACAATTCTGCAACCAAAGAGGGGGATTCGCAAATCAGATAAGGGCGCAAAAAGGGGGGAACAAGCGGGAAAACGGCGTGATTCAGAGAACTCTTAGCCCGTGAAAGGCATTGTGCAGAGCGATATGCTGTAAAAAGCCCCTCCGGCGAGTGCGGAGGGGCCAGGGATCAGTGCAGCTTCAGGCGCGGACGGATCACCCGGTTAATACTGCCCACCAGCATCATCAGACCGGTTTTGAAGTAACCGTGCAGCGCAACCTGGTGCATGCGGTACAGCGAGATGTAAACGAAGCGCGCAATACGCCCTTCCACCATCATTGAGCCCCGCATCAGGTTACCCATCAGGCTGCCGACGGTTGAGAAGTTAGAGAGCGACACCAGAGAGCCGTGGTCTTTGTAGACGTAGGTCTTCAGGGTTTTGCCCTTCTCCTGGGCAAGAATATTATGCAGTGCCAGGCTGGCCATCTGGTGCGCGGCCTGCGCGCGCGGCGGTACAAATCCGCCTTCCGGACGGGCACAAGAGGCGCAGTCGCCGATGGCGTAGATATTCGGATCGCGCGTGGTTTGCAGCGTCGGCTCAACCACCAGCTGATTAATGCGGTTGGTTTCCAGGCCACCGATCTCTTTCATGAAATCAGGCGCTTTAATGCCCGCCGCCCAGACCATCAGGTCGGCTTTGATGTGCTCGCCATCTTTGGTGTGCAGACCGTGTTCATCGGCGCTGGTGACCATTGTCTGGGTCAGGACACGCACGCCCATCTTGGTCAGCTCGCTGTGTGCCGCGCTGGAGATACGCGGCGGCAGCGCAGGCAGAATACGCTCACCCGCTTCCACCAGGGTGACGTTCAGCGCGTCGTTGGTCAACCCTTTGTAACCGTAGCTGTGCAGCTGCTTCACCGCGTTATGCAGTTCGGCAGAGAGCTCAACGCCCGTCGCGCCGCCGCCGACGATGGTGATGTTAACCTTGCCATTCGCGCCAAGGTTATTGGAGTATTTCAGGAACAGGTTCAGCATTTCCTGATGGAAACGACGCGCCTGGTGCGGGTTGTCGAGGAAGATGCAGTGCTCTTTCACGCCCGGGGTGTTGAAGTCGTTGGAGGTACTGCCCAGCGCCATTACCAGCGTGTCGTACGCCAGCTTGCGCTCCGGTACCAGCAGCTCGCCCTTCTCATCGCGCAGCTCCGCCAGGGTAATGGTTTTGCTTTCACGATTGATGTCCATCACTGAACCCAGCTGGAACTGGAAATCGTGGTTGCGCGCATGCGCCAGATAGCTCAGCGCATCCACGCCTTCATCCAGAGAGCCGGTGGCCACTTCGTGCAGCAGCGGTTTCCACAGATGGCTATGGTTGCGATCAACGAGCGTAACTTTGGCTTTTTTACCGCGTCCGAGCTTTTTACCCAACTGCGTAGCCAGTTCTAAGCCGCCAGCACCGCCGCCCACAATCACTATCTTTTTCAATGGCGTAGTCAACGTGACCCCCTCAAATTATTAACCAATTGTTAACTAAAAGTTATATTAATAACCTTTAGTTAACAACAAGTTACAGCACTGAAACCATTCAACTGCCATGAGAATAACATGATCGGTGCATTGGTCATACCAAAATTGATGTGCGTCAAGTTTTGCCGCGTGAAAATTAAACAAGCTTAGCAAAAAGAAAACCCGGCTAACGTTTCGTTGCCGGGTTTGTGCAAAAAAGCGGGGGGATTAACCTAAGGTTTTAAAGGCTTTGATGCGCTGCAGATGCGGGGCAATATTCTTGAACTTATGCGTCTGCTGTTCATCCCAGACAATTTCATAGTAGTGGTGCAGCAGCTCCGCCGAGCGCGAACTGTTAAGGGCTTCGTCACTGCGGGAGAGGATCACCAGGCAGCGATCGCGGTTCTTCTCGCGGAAGTTGCTCACGCACTTGGTGGCGATATCCGTATACTCTTCCGGTCGGTCGATTTTGCCCTCCATGTTCTCATTCGGGAACAGGTTCGGGTTGAACACCACCTGGCGGATATCACACAAGAAGCCAATTCGCTCCGCCCAGTATCCTCCCAGGCCGACGCCGCAAATCAACGGACGCTCGTCAACGTTCAGCTGCAGCATCTTGTCCACTTCTTTCAGCAGATGCTGCATATCGTGTTTCGGATGACGCGTGCTGTAGCTAATCAGCCGTACATCCGGATCAATAAACTGCAACTGCAGGACTTTCTCGTGATTACCGGGACTGTTCGAATCAAAACCGTGCAAATAGATGATCATCGTATCCTCGCCACACTACGCTTACCAGGAAGGGTTACTGCTCCGCTTTATGCGCCTGCCATTGCTCATGAAGCGCCTCAAGCTGCGCATTCACGGTTTTCCAGCGTGCGGAATCCCGCAGCTCCTGACGGCTAAAAGAACCTTTATGATACAATTGTGTAACACGCTCAGCATTGATCGGCGACAGGTTATCCAACACGCTGACGGCACCTTTACGATTATTGCAGACCAGGATCATATCGCAACCCGCATCCAGCGATGCCTGACCGCGCTCCGCATAGCTGCCCATAATCGCCGCCCCTTCCATCGACAGATCGTCAGAGAAAATCACGCCGTTAAAGCCCAGCTCCTGGCGCAGAACGGTTTTTAGCCAGTGCGGCGAGCCGCTGGCCGGGCGCGGATCAACATCGGTGTAAATCACATGCGCAGGCATAATCGCATCGAGCTTATTGTCGCTGATAAGCGACTGGAAGATAGACATGTCTCTGGCGCGGATCTGCGCCTCAGCACGCGGATCGCGCGGGGTCTCTTTATGTGAGTCCGCCGTCACGGCGCCATGACCTGGGAAATGTTTACCGGTGGTTTTCATTCCGGCATCGTGCATGCCGTCGATAAACCGTGTTGCCATCTGCAGCGCTTTTTGCGGCTCGTCATGATACGCACGCTCGCCGATGGCGGCGCTGATATGCCCGACATCGAGCACCGGGGCAAAGCTGATATCAATATCCATGGCAATCATCTCACTGGCCATCAGCCAGCCCGCGTCCTGCGCCAGTTTACCACCCTCTTCCATCCCGAGCAGCGCGGCAAACGACTGGGCAGCCGGCAGACGGGTAAAGCCGTCGCGAAAACGCTGCACGCGACCGCCCTCCTGATCCACGGCCACCACCAGACGGTGATGCGAAGCCGCGCGAATCTGGCGAACCAGCTCGCGCAGCTGCGCCGGATCGTGATAATTGCGGGTAAACAGGATCAAGCCCCCTACCTGCGGATGCGCCAGAATTTCACGCTCTTCCGCATCCAGCTCATAACCTTCCACATCCAATATGACCGGACCCACACACACCTCCCTTATTCCATTTTTGATAACTGGCGCCAACTTGCATCGGCCAGTGCAATAAATTGTTTGTCTTGCGTTTGCTGCCAGCGCAGCTCAAACCAGCCCGCCATCAGCATCAGTACCCAGGGGCGCCAACGTGCCACCTGACGTTGCAGCAGGGATAAATCCAGCTTCGCGGCTTGCGCATAGGCGGCCAGCAGGTGCTGACGCTGCGCACTATTGTCGGTCCAGACGCTGGCAAGCTCCAGCGCAATGTCACCGTCGCCTGCATATTCCCAGTCCAGCAGCCGGGGCCCTGTCCGGGTGATGACAATATTACCTGCATGCACGTCCATATGCAGTGGTGCCAGTCTCAAAGGTCGCGGCTCGCCCCGTTTTTGCAGCCGTTTATGCCATCTTAGCCACGACGGTGTACGGCGGGAGGGCGAAGCCTGCAGCCAGTATTGCGCCAGCAGCGGCATCAGCGTGATGCGCCAGCCAAACGGCGGCTGCTGATGCAGCTGCGTCAGCATTGCGGCAAGCTCAGGGGCGGGCGGCAGCGTGATGGCGACTTCACCGGCCAGATAGTCAACCGCCAGCCAGTCAGGGCTGAAAAAGTGCGGCTGGGGCGCAAGATCGGCGGGAAGATGGCGTAGCGCGTGATACTGGCGACGAAAATGGGCCCGCGTGGCAAGCCCGGCATGGTACTGGCGCAGCACCAGACGGTGCGCATCATGCTCAATAATGCAACTCGCGCCGCTCAGCCCGGGGTGGGCCTGCGGCGCGAGAAGACGATAGTGCGGGAAAAAGCGCGACAACACAGTGTCGCGCGTCAGATTACTGTTGCTGAACTGCACCTTTACCTGACCAGATAATTTCACCTGTCTGAACCAGCATCAGCTGCATTTGCAGGGCTGGCGCATTGACGTTGCCGGTCGCACTGGAATAGAGCACATACTGCGCGCCTACGTTGCGGGCAATGCCGATGGCTTTACTGCGCGATCCGAGGCTGTCCTGCGGCGAAAGGCCTAACTGCTGCTTGGCCACGCCCAGCTGCTGTGCCGACACCAGGGTAAATTTCCCGTTGTTCGCCAGCGCATTGCGCAGGGTTTCCGTCGCTTCACCGGCGTTCAGGCTGCCGTTGGTGCGGTTATTGACGCTGTCCACCAGCAGCACGCTGCCTGCGGTGACGCCCTGGGCCTGCAGCATTTTACCGACCATCGGCTGCATCGCGCCGTTCCAGTCGTAATGACGTTCACGCGGCGCAGGCTGAGCGGTGGCATCCGGATGTTCAATCGGACCAGGCTGCGACGGCACCGTTGGCACGCTTGGCACCACCGGGACCGGCTGCGTCGGCTGAACCGGCTGCTCGGTGCCCGGCTTCACTTCTTCGACCGGCGCCGGTGGCTGCTCAGTGCGGCTAATACAGCCGGACAGGAAAAGTGCAAAAGCCGTGACGAGCGCGTAACGACTGATGTTTTTAATCAAGGTTCACCCCTCAAAGATATAGATAAAGTCTGACCTTATGCGCACCCAGATAATTCGCGCTGCCGTACAGCGTGATCGCCGATCTCGCCGGGATGGTCACGCTGCGCGGAGCCTCAAGCGGGTGCATTTCCAGGCCTCTGGCGTCATACCAGAAAAAACGGTAATGGACGGTAACCGGTGCATCTCTTTCATTAAACAGCGAAGAGGACGCGGACGGATTGGTTTCGCTCACCGTCAGCGAAGGCTGGTCGGCGGTGATCCCTGCCGCCAGTACGGATGATTCCATGACCAGCGTCTGATCGTCATTGACCGGTATTGACGGTTTACTGCTGCATCCCGCCAGTAACATCGTAATGACCAGCGCCGCCGTCCATCCTCTATGCATGTTAAAGACCTTTATGCGCCAGCATCGGCCCCAGCGGACGACCGCCCAGCAGATGCATATGAATGTGATAAACTTCCTGACCACCGTGGCGATTACAGTTCATGATCAAACGATAACCGTCTTCGGCAACCCCTTCCTGCTCAGCAATTTTTGCTGCTACTGTCAGCATACGGCCTAAAGCCACTTCATGCTCAGTTTTCACGTCGTTTACCGTCGGAATCAGAATATTGGGAATAATGAGGATATGGGTCGGTGCCTGCGGTGAAATATCGCGAAAAGCCGTGACCAGTTCATCCTGATAGACGATATCAGCCGGGATCTCGCGGCGGATAATTTTACTGAAAATGGTTTCTTCAGCCATGAGGTTTTCCTTATTCATTTAATCTGGCGGCATGCCCGGCAACAACCCACCCGGCGCAGGCGCATTATTGTGTGATGCAACGCATGAGTATGAGCGACTTTCTCCTGACCTTTCAACCTTATCCCTCGATTTCTTTCCTTATCGTGCAATTTCTGCCCTGACGTTCAACGCCCTTCCCCCTGAAATCCTGAAACCTAATTTCATTTACGCCTGAAACGTCTGTTTACAGGTTTAATCACAATGCGTATATTTCGCATTTGCATTTTCATGCGCATTTTTAACATAGAAAACGACCTCAGACTGTGCTTACGGAACTGGGGCATAACATTCACAATTCACTCAGAAAGGGTTTTTCGATGTCTTTCATGAATCACTCCAGGGACGGGCAACGCCAGCCTGTCGCCAAACCATCGCTGCTGGCAGCCTGTATTGCTTTCGCGTTGATCCCCGCCACCAGTTTTGCCGCACCGACCGAAGACACCGTTATTGTTGATGGCTCAGCCCAGAGCGGCTCATCCGCCGATGACAGCCAGGACTACAGCGTCAAAACCACGACCGTGGGCACCAAAATGCAAATGGTCCAGCGTGATATTCCGCAGTCGGTGACCATCGTCAGCGAACAGCGCATGGAAGACCAGCAGCTGCAGACCCTGGGCGACGTGATGGACAACACCATGGGGATCAGCAAAGTCAGCACTGACTCCGACCGTAGCAACTTTTACTCCCGCGGTTTCGCCATCGATAACTATATGCTCGACGGCATCCCAACCTATTTCGAATCACGCTGGAACCTGGGTGATTCTCAGTCAGACACCGCCCTGTATGAGCGCATTGAAATCGTCCGCGGTGCCAACGGCCTGATGACCGGAACCGGCAACCCGTCTGCAGCGATCAACATGGTGCGTAAGCATGCCACCAGCCGCGAATTCAAAGGCAATCTGTCGGCAGAATACGGTAGCTGGAACAAACAGCGTTACGTGATGGACATGCAAAGCCCGCTGACGGAAGACGGCAATCTTCGCGGCCGCATCGTGGCGGGATACCAGGACAGCGACTCCTGGCTCGACCATAACAACCAGAAGCGCACCTTCTTCTCCGGGATTCTGGACGCCGATCTGGGCACCAGCACCTCGCTGTCCGCCGGCTACGAATATCAGCGTAACGACACCAACAACCAGACCTGGGGTGGCCTGCCGCGCTGGAACACCGACGGCAGCGTCCTGCATTACGATCGTGCCCACAGCACCTCACCAGACTGGGCTTACAACGACAAAGAATTCAATAAAGTCTTCTTTACCCTGAAGCAGCGCTTTGCCGACGACTGGCAGGCCACGCTGAATGCGACCCATACCGAAGCCAAATTTGACAGCAAAGCGATGTACATTGACGCCTTTGTCGATAAGAGCACCGGCAACCTGGTCGGCCCTTATGCGAGCTATGGTCCGGGCTATGATTACGTGGGTGGCACCGGCTGGAACAGCGGCATTCGCAAAGTGGATGCCGTGGATCTGTTTGCCGACGGTGGCTATGAGCTGTTGGGTCGCCAGCACACCGTAATGATTGGCGGTAGCTTCAGCCGTCAGACAAACCGCTATACCAACTCCTGGGCGAACGTCTACCCGGATGAGCTGGGCAATTTCTACGATTACAACGGCCATTTCCCGGAAACCAACTGGGGATCGCAGTCGCTGGCACAGGACGACACCACCGACATGAAGTCGGTATACGCGGCAACCCGTATTTCGCTGGCCGACCCGCTGCACCTGATCCTGGGCGCGCGCTACACCAACTGGCGCGTCGACACCCTGACCTACGGCATGGAGCAGAACCACACCACGCCTTACGCGGGTCTGGTCTTCGACATCAATGACAACTGGTCGACCTACGCCAGCTATACCTCTATCTTCCAGCCGCAGAACTACCGCGACAGCTCGGGCAAATACCTTTCCCCGATCACCGGGAATAACTACGAAGCCGGCCTGAAATCCGACTGGATGAACAGCCGTCTGACCACCACGCTGTCCGTGTTCCGCATCGAGCAGGATAACCTGGGCCAAAGCACCGGCCAGATGATTCAGGGCTCCACGGATACGGCATACAAGAGCGTAGACGGCACCGTCAGCAAAGGCGTTGAGTTCGAAATCAACGGCGCGCTGACCGATAACTGGCAGATGACCTTCGGTGCAACGCGTTACGTCGCGGAAGACAATGAAGGCAAAGCGGTTAACCCGAACCTGCCGCGTACCACCGTGAAACTGTTTACCAGCTACCGTCTGCCGGTTATGCCTGAGCTGACCGTTGGCGGCGGTGTTAACTGGCAAAACGGTGTGTACACTTACCAGGATACCCCATACGGCACCTGGCGTGCGTCGCAGGGCAGCTACGCGTTGGTAGACCTGTTCACGCGTTATCAGGTCACCAAAAACTTCTCCCTGCAGGGTAATCTGAACAACCTGTTCGATAAGACTTACGATACCAACGTCGACGGTGAAATCGTATATGGCGAACCGCGTAACGTAAGCGTGACCGCCAGCTACCAGTTCTAATCATCACTTCATGTTAAAGGGAGCCAAATGGCTCCCTTTTTTGTGCCCTCACCCAGCTGTAGGCCCGTGCAAGCGCAGCGCCGCCGGGCAATACCACTGAACACCAGACGTAAAAAAGGCAGCCATTCGGCTGCCTTAGTCTCCCCAGGTCACAACTTAGTTGTTGCGGATGTATTCATCCATTTCGGTTTTCAGGTTATCGGATTTAGTACCGAAGATTGCCTGAACACCGGAACCTGCAACAACAACGCCCGCTGCGCCTAATTTTTTCAAACCAGGTTGGTCAACTTTAGCCACATCAGCAACGCTCACACGCAGACGAGTGATACACGCGTCCAGGTTAGTGATGTTGTCACGACCGCCGAAAGCGGCAATCAGGGCTGGTGCCATTTCGCTGGTAGACGTTGTTTTCACATCGTCAGACGCATCTTCACGACCTGGTGTTTTCAGGTCCAGTGCTTTGATCAGCACGCGGAAGATGGTGTAGTACGCCACGGCGTAGCACGCACCCACAATTGGGAACAGCCACAGTTTGCTGCTGTTACCAGACAGAACGATGAAGTCGATCAGACCGTGCGAGAAGGAGGTACCGTCACGCATACCCAGCAGAATACAGATTGGGAATGCCAGACCTGCCAGAACCGCGTGGATGATGTACAGGATCGGCGCAACGAACATGAAGGAGAACTCGATCGGCTCGGTGATACCGGTCAGGAACGAGGTCAGCGCTGCGGAGATCATGATGCCGCCCACTTTTGCACGGTTCTCTGGTTTAGCAGAGTGCCAGATTGCAATCGCAGCAGCCGGCAGACCGTACATTTTGAACAGGAAGCCGCCAGACAGCATGCCTGCAGTTGGGTCGCCTGCCATGTAACGAGGGATATCGCCGTGGAAGACCTGACCTGCTGCGTTGGTGTATTCGCCGATCTGCATCTGGAAAGGAACGTTCCAGATGTGGTGCAGACCAAACGGCACCAGGCAACGCTCAATGAAGCCGTAGATACCGAACGCCACAACCGGGTTCTGGTAAGCAGCCCACTGAGAGAAGGTCTGGATTGCGGAACCAATCGGAGGCCAGATGAAGGAGAGGATCACGCCAGTGAAAATCGCCGCCAGGCCAGAGATGATTGGAACAAAACGCTTACCAGCAAAGAAGCCCAGATACTCAGGCAGCTTGATGCGATAGAAGCGGTTAAACATATAGGCCGCAATCGCACCCGAGATAATCCCGCCCAGAACACCGGTATCAGCCAGGTGTTTTGACGCGATCTCTTCCGGTGGCAAGTGCAGAACCAGAGGTGCAACCACAGCCATGGTCTTAACCATGATGCCGTATGCAACTACAGCGGCCAGTGCAGATACGCCGTCGTTATTGGTGAAGCCAAGCGCAACGCCGATGGCGAAGATCAGTGGCATGTTAGCAAAAACAGAACCGCCTGCTTCGGCCATCACATGAGAAACTACGGCTGGCAGCCAGCTGAAGTTTGCAGAACCGACGCCCAGCAGGATACCTGCGATAGGCAGTACGGATACTGGCAGCATCAGCGATTTACCGACCTTCTGCAGGTTAGCAAATGCATTCTTAAACATAATTGAGAGTGCTCCTGAGTATTTGTGCTTTTTTTACGTTTTCACGCATTGGCCCGGGGGGAGAACCGTGCCGTGGACAGGACATCTAAGCGCCCTTTATTTATTACACAGAGTAAAATAAATCCGCGTATCTTTGTTTGACGGCTATCACGTTTCAGCTTAAGGCCTCTGAAAAACTTTCAGAATTTTACAAAAGTTGTTACGGAATGTCTCCAGAAAAGCCTTCACCGCCCCAAAAAGGGCGGTGAACTGTACTCGCTTTGATTATTAATTACGAGCCTTAAAAAAACGGGCCGATCAGGCAGATTGCAGGCGGGAGGGGTCGATATGGAACAGGCTGGCAAAGTTATCTGTGGTAATGCGTGCCAGTTCTTCAACCTCGACGCCTTTCAAAACGGCCATATACTCGGCCACATCCCGTACCATCGCGGGTTGATTCTCTTTACCGCGATGCGGTACCGGCGCCAGATACGGGGAATCTGTCTCCACCAGCAGGCGATCGAGCGGTACGTAGCGCGCAGCCTCACGAAGCTGCTCCGCATTACGGAACGTCACGATCCCGGAAAACGAGATATAAAAACCCATATCCAGCAGCTTGCCCGCTGTTTCTGTGTCTTCTGTGAAACAGTGTAGTACGCCACCACAATCCGTCACCTTTTCTTCTTTCAGGATCGCCAGCGTATCGGCACGCGCATCGCGCGTATGGACGATCACCGGTTTGTTCAGCTCCCGGCCTATGCGGATGTGATCGCGAAAGGATTCCTGCTGGCGGGGTTTTGTTTCCGGCGTGTAAAAATAATCCAGCCCGGTCTCCCCCATCGCGACGACGCCCTCTTCCGCCGCCATGCGGCGTAAATCCTCAACGTCGTACGCTTCATCCTGGTTCAGGGGATGGACGCCGCAGGAGAACACCACGTTGTCGCGTACGCCCACCAGTTCGCGCATGGTGCGGTAGCCAGGTAAGGTCGTGGCCACGGCCAGACAAAATTTCACATCGCGGGCGGCGGCTTTCGCCAGCACGTCATCGACGTTTTTATGCAGGGATTGATAATCCAGGCCATCAAGATGGCAGTGTGAGTCGACTAAAAACATAATGTTTCTCTCAGAGGTGAGAAATGGGCAATACGGTGCCCGGTTGCAGGTAATGCTCGAAAGTGAGTAACAGGTCGGTCAGAACCAGCTCCCGGTTCAGCCCCGTTACGCTAAGAAGCTGTTCCCGACACTGACACACGTCACTCAGCATAGCGCTCAGCGCCACGCCCGGCAGGCGTTGCGCGAGGTTGCTGACGAGCGGCCAGGCATCGGCATTGCTGAGCAGGGTCGCGCCCTGCTGAATTTTGAGTGCGTCCAGCAGCAAGGCCGCAAGCCAGTGCAGCCGTTCGCTCGCCGGGTCATGGTTTAACACTGACAGCAAACTCAGCCAGTCGCCGCTGTCAGACACTGCACCGAGCGCCTGACAAAGCTGCTCCCGCTGCGCCCAGACCTTCTGCTGCAATAAGTCCAGCGCCGCGGCAGGTGCTCCGCCACACAGACGCAGTGCGCTCAGCGCCGCCTCTTGTGACACCGTCACTTCTCGTGCAAGCCAGCTTATTGCCCAGGCTTCCGGCGGTACGCTGAGATGATGCAAACGGCAGCGACTGCGCAAAGTTGCCAGCAGTCGGCCCGGTTCACGGCAGGCGAGCAGGAACCAGGTATTCTCTGGCGGCTCTTCCAGCGTTTTGAGCAACGCATTGGCCGCCGCTTCGGTGAGCTGAGCGGCATCTTTCAGCCAGACGACTTTTGCCCCGCCAAGCCGCGCGCGTTCGTAGAGTTTTTCGTTAACTGCACGTACCGCATCGATCCCGAGTGAGGTTTTGCCCTTCTCCGGCTCCAGCGTGTAGGCGTCCGGGTGCGTCTGGGCCTGCATCAGCTGACAGCTCCGGCACTGGCCGCAGCTTTTATGTCCCTGCGGCTGCTGGCACATCAGGTAGCGGCTGATGGCGTAGATCAGGGCATCGTCGCCCATACCCGGCAGCGACTGGATCAGTAACGCATGATGCCCCCGTCCGGACTGATAGCTGTTGACCAGCTGCTCAAGGTGCGGGCGCAACCATGGGTACCATTTCATGCCTGTTGTTCCTTCAGCCAGTCGGTGACCGTGTTACGAATGTCATTCAGCACGTCTTCCAGCGGCTGCGTGGCGTCGACGGTGCGGATGCTGCTGTCCTGCGCGGCGAGTTCCAGGTAGCGGGCGCGGGTGCGATTGAAAAAGTCCAGCGACTCCTGCTCAATGCGATCCAGCTCACCGCGCGCGCGGGCGCGCTTCAGGCCCACCTCAGGCGTGACGTCGAGGTACAATGTCAGATTCGGACGAAAATCGCCCAGCACTGCATCACGAAGCGTTGCGAGCATCTGCTGGTCAATGCCGCGTCCGCCGCCCTGATAGGCTTGGGTGGAGAGATCATGGCGATCGCCAATCACCCAGCAGCCGCGTGCCAGAGCGGGCTTAATCACCGTATCAACCAGCTGTACGCGCGCGGCGTAAAACATCATGACTTCTGCTTTGTCAGTAATCACTTCGTCGCCGACCGATTTTATGTCCAGCACCAGGCTGCGCAGTTTTTCTGCCAGCTGCGTGCCACCCGGTTCGCGGGTGAAGATCATCTCTTCGATGCCATGCTGTTTAAGCGTCTCAACCACCGTATTTCGTGCGGTTGTTTTTCCGGCGCCTTCCAGCCCCTCAATGACGATGTAATTACTGCGCATTTTTTTCCTTAAGTGCCTTCAGATAGTCCTGGACCGAACGATTATGACCGGCAAGATTGGTGTTAAATGTGTGTCCACCCTTTCCGTCGGCGACGAAATAGAGATACGGCGTTTTCGCGGGATGCGCGGCGGCCGTCAGCGACGCCTGGCCCGGCGTGGCGATCGGTCCCGGCGGTAATCCGCTAATGACGTAGGTATTATAAGCCGTTGGGGTTTCCAGGTCTGCACGTGAAATCTTGCCTTTGTAGTTCTCCCCCATCCCGTAAATGACGGTCGGGTCGGTCTGCAGGCGCATCCCAATGCGCAGACGATTAATAAAGACCGAGGCCACCTGATCGCGCTCGTGGGCAACTGCGGTCTCTTTCTCGACGATGGAGGCCATGGTCACAAACTGGTTTTGATCCTGATACGGCAGGCCGTCCATCCGACCTTCCCAGGTCTTATCGACCGCTTCGACCATTTTCTTGTGCGCACGCTGCAGCATGGCCACGTCCGTGGTGCCTGCGGTATACATCCAGGTATCGGGCCAGAACCAACCCTCTACCCACTCGGGATGTTCAAACTTCAGCACCTTGGCTACGGTCGCATAGCTGTCGTCCGGCAGGGTATGTTTGATATAAGGCGCATTACGCAGCTGCTGCAGGTAATCGCTCAACCGCATTCCTTCCACCAGACGCAGCGGGAACTGGGCTTCTTTACCGCTTTCGAGTAACCGCAGCATCTCGGTGACGGTCATTCCTGGGGTCAGGCGGTAGGTTCCCGCTTTGAAATGCGACAGCTCTGGCTGCACGCGCAGCAACCACTGGAACACGCGCGGACGGTTAATGATCTTATCGGCATACAGCTGATCGCCCAGCGCGAGGCGCCCGGTGCCCGCTTTCAGGGTGAAGATGGTCTCTTCGGCGATAAGGATGGGGCTTCCCGCCAGCTGGCGAACCTTCCACATCCCCACGCCAGCGGCGATGCCCAGCACGACAATGACGAGGAGAATAAAACGTAGCATTTTCTTCATGACTATCTGGTTTGCTCACACAGAGGGGCTAAAAATGAGTACAACTCACGCGATGACACGCGTTGAGATCCATACTGGCGAACCGGAACAACCGGCATCAGGGCATTGCAGACGATAATCTCATCAACGCCCGTCAGTGCGGCCTCGCGCTCATACACTTCGACAACGCGGAAGCCGGAGTGTGCCAGCTGCTGCAGACAAAACTGCCGCATCAGACCATTCACCCCCGCTTGATCCAGCCGGGGGGTGAATACATCACTCCCCCGACGCCAGAATAAATTCGCCGCACAGCATTCCGTAATGAACCCGTCGCTGTCAAGAACCAGCGCTTCATCGGCGGTTGTCTGTTCAAGATGGGTACGGATCAGGACCTGCTCAAGGCGGTTAAGATGTTTAATGCCGGCGAGCTGGGGGTTACGCCCCAGACGGACCGGACTTAATTCGAGGCTAATTCCCTCGGCGCGCCAGCGATCGTAGTGGGCAGGATAAGCAGAAACGCAGAGGATGCGCACGGGATGCAGGCAGTTAGCAGCACTGTAGCCTCTGCCGCCGCTACCACGGCTAATAATGACTTTGAGCACGCCGCGCTCAACACCCTGCGCCTGTTCAACCATTTCGCCCTGCAATTCTGCCCATTGCGTAAAGGGGATGAACAGTTTTTCACAGGCCGTCTGCAGACGTTGCAGGTGAGCATCAAGCAAGCAGACGCTGCCCTCTGCAATGCGCGCCGTGGTAAAACAGCCGTCGCCAAACTGGATAGCCCTGTCACTCGCCGGAAGATATGCCTGCTTCATGCCATTTATCAAGAACATGGTGGCTCCTTAAAGGTGGTCGGGTAGTTTGGCAGGATGAAATGCCTGGGACAAGGGAAGAAAACTGAATAAAAAAGGCCCGACAAGCGGACCTTTTTTATCAATGTGCCGGGTAGCGCAGTGGCTAACCCGACTTACAGCGTCAGACCTTTTTAAAGATCAGAGAGCCGTTGGTGCCACCGAAGCCGAAGGAGTTACACAGGGTGTACTCCAGACCGCTGACCTGGCGTGCTTCGTGCGGAACGAAGTCCAGATCGCAACCTTCATCCGGGTTATCCAGGTTGATGGTTGGCGGAACCGCCTGATCGCGCAGCGCAAGGATGGAGTAGATAGACTCTACTGCACCCGCCGCACCTAACAGGTGTCCGGTCATGGATTTGGTGGAGCTCACCATCACACGGCTGGCTGCATCACCAAACACAGACTTAACAGCCTGCATTTCTGCTTTGTCGCCCGCTGGCGTGGAGGTACCGTGCGCATTCACATAGCCAATCTGGCCGGGTACGATACCCGCATCGCGGATAGCGTTAACCATTGCCAGCGCAGCACCTGCCCCGTCTTCCGGCGGAGAGGTCATGTGATAAGCATCGCTGCTCATGCCGAAACCAATGATTTCTGCATAAATTTTTGCGCCACGTTTCTTCGCGTGTTCGTACTCTTCCAGTACGACCATACCTGCACCGTCGCCCAGTACAAAACCGTCACGATCTTTATCCCACGGACGGCTTGCCGCCTGCGGGTTATCGTTACGGGTAGACAGCGCACGTGCAGCACCGAAACCGCCGACACCCAGAGGGGTACTGGCTTTTTCAGCACCACCGGCAACCATGGCATCTGCATCGCCGTAAGCGATGATACGCGCTGCCTGGCCAATGTTGTGCACGCCGGAAGTACAGGCGGTCGCGATAGAGATGCTAGGACCACGCAGGCCGAACATGATGGTCAGATGACCGGCCACCATGTTAACAATCGTTGACGGAACAAAGAACGGGCTAATCTTACGCGGGCCACCGTTTACCAGAGAGGCATGGTTTTCCTCGATTAAGCCAAGGCCGCCAATCCCGGAGCCGATAGCTGCACCGATACGGGTTGCGTTCTCTTCCGTAATTTCAAGGCCAGAATCCTGCATGGCCTGCCAGCCTGCAACAATTCCATATTGAATGAAGGCATCCATCTTGCGCTGTTCTTTGCGCGAGATGATCTCTTCACAGTTAAAATCCTTTACTAAGCCAGCAAATTTCGTTGCATAGGCGCTAGTATCGAAATGGTCGATTAGGCTGATGCCACTCTGACCGGCAAGGAGAGCTTTCCAGGTGGACTCTACGGTATTGCCGACAGGAGATAACATGCCAAGTCCGGTCACAACTACACGACGCTTAGACACGCTTGTCCTCCAGGGAGGGATAAAAAAAGAGAATCGGGGGACTACACAAGAAAAAACACAGGCGGTCGAATGACCGCCTGGAGATGCTCACTTACGCCTGGTGACCGTTGATGTAATCAATGGCAGCCTGAACGGTGGTGATTTTCTCAGCTTCTTCGTCCGGAATCTCAGTATCAAACTCTTCTTCCAGAGCCATTACCAGCTCAACGGTGTCAAGAGAATCTGCGCCCAGGTCTTCAACGAAGGAAGCGGAGTTCACAACTTCTTCCTGCTTAACGCCCAGCTGTTCGCCAATAATTTTCTTAACGCGTTCTTCGATAGTGCTCATACTCTTAAATTTCCTATCAAAACTCGCTTTCGCGATGGTTTTCGTAGTGTATAAAATGTTGAAAAATTTGCAACTAAATCCCGGCAGGTCGTACCACGATTTTGCGTTATTCTGAGGCCATTCACCCTAATAACGCAAATCTTTTTGATCGTGGTTAAACCATGTACATTCCGCCGTTAACGTGGAGAGTCTCACCAGTGATGTAACTCGCTTCGTCAGAGGCTAAAAATGCTACCGCGCTGGCGATTTCTTTAGGGTCGCCAAGACGACCCGCAGGAACTGCCGCCAGCGTACCCGCACGCTGGTCTTCAGTCAGCGCACGCGTCATGTCCGTTTCAATAAAGCCCGGAGCAACAACGTTTACCGTAATACCGCGGGACGCAACTTCACGTGCCAGCGACTTACTGAAACCGATCAGACCTGCTTTCGCCGCAGCGTAGTTAGCCTGACCAGCATTTCCCATGGTACCAACCACAGAACCGACAGTGATAATACGACCATGACGCTTTTTCATCATAGCTCGCATTACCGCTTTTGACAGACGGAAAACAGATGACAGGTTGGTTTCGATAATATCGTTCCACTCATCATCTTTCATTCGCATCAGCAGGTTGTCGCGAGTTATCCCGGCATTATTGACCAGAATATCGACTTCACCAAATTCTGCGCGAATATTTCCCAGAACAGATTCGATAGATGCAGGATCGGTCACATTCAACATCAGACCTTTACCGTTTGCACCCAGATAATCACTGATCGCCTGCGCACCGCTTTCGCTGGTTGCAGTACCGATCACGGTCGCGCCGCGCGCGACGAGCGTTTCAGCAATGGCACGGCCAATACCGCGGCTTGCGCCGGTGACCAGTGCGATTTTTCCTTCAAAACTCATGGTATTCCTCTTTTTACTGCGCGAGTGCCGCTGACAGGGCTTCTGGCTCATTAATGGCCGATGCGGTCAGGGTATCAACAATACGTTTTGTCAGACCGGTGAGGACTTTACCCGGACCTGCTTCATACAGGTGCTCAACGCCCTGCGATGCCATAAATTCAACGGTTTTGGTCCACTGAACCGGGCTGTACAACTGGCGAACCAGCGCATGGCGGATAGCCTCTGGCGCGGTTTCACATTGCACATCAACGTTGTTAACCACCGCGATAGTCGGTGCGTTGAAGGAGATTTTTTCCAGTTCAATCGCCAGTTTCTCTGCCGCAGGCTTCATCAGCGCGCAGTGAGACGGCACGCTAACCGGCAGCGGCAGCGCACGCTTAGCGCCCGCCGCTTTGCAGGCTGCACCGGCACGTTCAACGGCTTCTTTGTGACCGGCGATAACCACCTGGCCCGGCGAGTTGAAGTTAACCGGTGAAACCACCTGCCCTTCGGCTGACTCTTCACAGGCTTTAGCAATGGAAGCATCATCCAGACCGATAATGGCCGACATGCCGCCGGTCCCTTCCGGTACCGCTTCCTGCATAAATTTGCCGCGCAGTTCAACCAGACGCACCGCGTCAGCAAACGCAATCACACCCGCGCACACCAGTGCAGAGTATTCGCCCAGGCTATGACCTGCCAGCAGCGCAGGCATTTTGCCACCCTGCTGTTGCCATACACGCCACAGTGCGACCGATGCGGTCAGCAGCGCTGGCTGCGTCTGCCAGGTTTTATTCAGCTCTTCGGCCGGACCCTGCTGAGTCAGCGCCCAAAGATCATAGCCCAGTGCATCAGAAGCTTCACGGAATGTCTCTTCGATTACCGGATACTCTGCCGCTAAACCCGACAACATTCCTACGGTCTGAGAACCCTGGCCTGGAAACACAAAAGCAAATTGCGTCATTTTTTAATCCTTATACTAGAAACGAACCAGTGCAGAACCCCAGGTGAAACCGCCACCGAAGGCTTCGAGCAAGACCAGTTGGCCCCGTTGAATTCGTCCATCGCGCACCGCTTCGTCAAACGCGCAGGGTACCGATGCCGCAGACGTATTGCCGTGACGATCCAGCGTCACCACAACGTTATCCATAGACATGCCGAGCTTCTTCGCGGTGGCACTGATAATGCGCAGGTTTGCCTGATGCGGCACCAGCCAGTCGAGGGCGGAGCGCTCCAGGTTGTTGGCTTCCAGCGTTTCATCAACGATATGCGCCAGCTCAGTAACGGCCACTTTGAAGACTTCGTTACCGGCCATGGTCAGGTAGATAGAGCTGTCCGGATTGACACGGTCCGCATTTGGCAGCGTTAACAGCTCGCCGTAGCGACCGTCAGCATGCAGATGCGTCGAGATGATGCCTGGCTCTTCAGATTGCCCCAGCAGAACCGCACCCGCTCCATCACCAAAGATAATGATTGTTCCACGATCTTCGGGATTACAGGTGCGTGCCAGCACGTCAGCACCGATCACCAGTGCATGTTTAACCGAACCGGATTTCACGTACTGATCGGCAATGCTCAGTGCATAGGTAAAGCCTGCACAGGCAGCCGCCACGTCAAACGCCGGGCAGCCTTTAATGCCCAGCATGTTCTGCACCTGGCAGGCCGCGCTTGGGAAAGCATGGGTCGAAGACGTCGTCGCCACAATAATCAGACCGATATCTTCTTTATCGATACCCGCCATCTCCAGCGCGCGCTGGGCAGCTTCAAAGCCCATGGTAGCAACCGTTTCATCTGGCGCGGCAATACGACGTTCACGGATACCTGTACGCGTGACAATCCACTCGTCAGACGTATCTACCATTTTTTCCAGATCGGCGTTGGTTCGCACTTGTTTTGGCAGATAGCTGCCGGTACCTAAAATCTTCGTATACATGTACGCTCAGTCACTTTTTGCTAATACAGATCCCAGGCGAGCGGCAATCCGCTGTGGGACTTGTCGCTGCACCGCCTGCACTGCCTGTTCAATCGCGACGGAAAACGCTCGCTGATTGGCGGCACCGTGACTCTTGATCACGATGCCGCGCAATCCTAACAGACAGGCGCCATTATACTGGTCGGGGTTGAGGTGACTGAATCGCCGCGTCAGGCTCTTTTGTAACCAACGCTTCAATAAAATCAGCCACCATGACCGTTTTTTCCCCTCTCCCTGCGATTTAAGCAGAGAAAGAAACATTCTCACCACCCCTTCCATGGTTTTCAGTGTAACGTTTCCTGTAAACCCGTCACACACCAGTACATCCGTTTTTCCGGTCAATAATTCGTTGGCTTCAAGATAACCAATATAGTTGATGGACGGCTCATTTTTTAGCCGCTCTCCCGCTTCACGAATGCTGTCGAGACCTTTGGTCTCTTCTTCACCGATATTCAGCAACGCCACACGGGGGCGGGAAATGCCCAGTACTTCTTCAGCCAGCACCGAGCCCATCACTGCAAATTGCGCCAGCATCACGCTATCGCAATCGACGTTGGCACCCAAATCAAGCACCACCGTTTTGCCCTTTTGCTGATGCGGCAGTACCGTCACCAGCGCAGGGCGCTCAATCCCATCAATGGGCTTAAGCAGTAATTTTGCCAGCCCCATCAGCGCGCCGGTGTTCCCTGCGCTAACGCACGCTTGCGCGCGTCCTTCTTTTACCAGCTCAAGTGCAATTCGCATTGAGCTACCGCGACTGTTGCGGATGGCCTGCGAAGGCCTGACATCACTGGCAATAACTGACTGCGCAGGAATAATCTGCAGACGCGAACGTTGTTCGAAGTCAGCTTTTGCGAGTAATGGCGTGATTGCGTCGGGGTTTCCGACTAATAGAAGAGTGAGTTGCGAATTAGAGTTCAGTGCCTGCAATGCTGCAGGCACTGTCACAGAAGGGCCAAAATCACCCCCCATGACATCTAACGCCAGGGTTAGACGTGTCAAGGTATCGTCACAGCCTGGTTCGGTATATCCCCGTTTGCACGGGGAAACCCTCACTAAGCCTAATCACGCAAACGCGTGATTACTTAGTGATAACCTTGCGGCCGCGGTAGAAACCGTCAGCAGTGATGTGGTGACGCAGGTGTTGTTCACCAGAAGTCTTGTCTACAGACAGGCTGGTAACTGCAGTCAGCGCGTCATGGGAACGACGCATGCCACGTTTGGAACGGGTTGGTTTATTCTGTTGTACGGCCATGGACCTTACTCCTTAATTACTTACGCTTTAAACTGGCTAATACGGCAAATGGGTTTGGTTTTTGCGCTTCAACAGGCAATTCCCCAAAGACCATGTCCGCCTCGGACACTTCACAGTGTTCAGAATCATGCACCGGAACCACAGGCATAGTGAGGATCACTTCATCTTCAACTAACGCCAGCAGATCGATTTCACCGAATTCGTTAACCTCAATCGGCTCATACGCTTCCGGGAGTGCTTCAGCCTGCTCGACAGAGCGAACGGGACTAAAACAATATGTTGTGTGAACATGAAGTGGGAACGATTTCCCGCAACGCTGACACTCGAGCGTTACCGATACCTTTGCATCACCGGTTAAAACGGCAAGGCGCTGGTTATCGATAGCGAACGACATGGAGCATTCCACATCACTGTCCACACTGACTACGGATTCGGCGATACGCTCAACCTGATCGCGGGTATAGATACCGTTATAATCAAGGCGTTTTTGAGCCGTACGAACCGGATCAAGAGTCAGGGGTAATTTTACCTTTTGCATAGGGCGCGCATATTAACTTTGTAACGTCATAGAGTCAAAGAAAAAGGCAACCTCGGGCTGCCTTTTGCCAATTATTCGCACACATTGCGGCCTGTAGTTTAAAATGGCTGGCATCGATACGCTATATCTGGTGAAAAAAATATGCCAAATCTTCTGCTTGCCTCCACATCACCCTACCGCCGCGTGCTGCTGGAAAAGCTCGGACTGCCGTTTGAATGTGCCGCACCGAACGTTGATGAAAGCCCACGCCCCGGTGAATCGCCGCGCCATCTGGTGGTCCGTTTGGCTCAGGAAAAAGCGCAAAGCCTGGCTGCACGCTATCCTGACCATCTGATTATAGGCTCCGATCAGGTTTGCGTCCTGAACGGCGAGATTACCGGAAAACCGCATACTGAAGAGAACGCGCGTCAGCAGCTCATGAAGGCGCGCGGCGGGATCGTCACCTTCTACACCGGCCTGGCTCTCTATAACACCGCTACGGGCCATTTACAGACCGAATGCGAACCTTTTGATGTCCACTTCCGCCATCTCAGCGAACAGGAGATTGAAGACTACGTCCGTAAAGAGCGGCCGCTGAACTGTGCAGGCAGTTTTAAGAGTGAAGGATTAGGAATTGCGCTGTTTGACAAGCTGGACGGCCGCGACCCGAACGCGCTGGTAGGGTTACCGCTGATTGCGCTGTGCCAGATGCTGCGCCGGGAGCATTACAACCCGTTGATGGCCTAGTTTTGCCCGCGGCACTGCGCTTGCACGGGCCTACGGGTTGCGTAGGCCGGGTAAGCGCAGCGCCACCCGGCGTTTTACTCGCCGCGCAATTTCTTAAGACAACGCTTCAACTGCTCGTCCATTGGCGCTTCAATACGCATAATTTCGCCCGTCCCAGGGTGTGTGAACTTCAGCGCAGCAGCGTGCAGGAACAGCCGCGACAACCCCGTGCCTGCCAGCTGCTTATCGAATTCACGGTCACCGTAACGATCGTCGAAGGCGATAGGATGACCTGCATGCTGAGTATGAACGCGGATCTGATGGGTACGTCCGGTTACCGGGCTGCAGCGCACCAGGGTCGCAAATTCATAACGCTCTTCAACTTTGAAGCGCGTTTCGGACGGTTTGCCTTCCTGATTCACGCGAACGATGCGCTCTCCGCTTTGCAAAATATTTTTCAGCAGCGGAGCCTGTACCACTTTGACATGGGATTGCCACTGCCCGCGCACCAGCGCCAGATAATCTTTCTGCATCCCTTTCTCACGTAGCTGTTCATGCAGCGAACGCAGGGCTGAACGTTTTTTGGCAACTAACAGCACCCCGGAGGTATCGCGATCGAGACGATGAACCAGCTCGAGGAAACGGGCTTCAGGGCGCAGCGCGCGCAGACCTTCAATCACGCCAAAGCTCAACCCGCTACCGCCATGCACGGCAGTACCGGAGGGCTTGTTCAGCACCAGAATATGATCGTCTTCATATAAAATCACATTCGTCAGGGCGGCGACTTTATTCAGATGCGGCGATACAGCCTCTTCTTCCCGTTCAGCAACGCGAACGGGCGGGATGCGTATTTCATCACCCGCTTCAAGTTTGTATTCAGGTTTGATGCGCTTCTTATTCACCCGCACCTCGCCCTTACGCAAGATGCGATAAATCATACTCTTTGGCACGCCTTTCAGTTGGGTGCGCAAAAAGTTGTCGATTCGTTGCCCCGCTTCATCTTCGGTGATGGCAACCATTTTTACGGATGGAGTCTCTGTTTTCATGGTGGGCGATTCTAATTATCACCAGCCATTAGCGCCACTCATTTTTCTATGCTTATATTTACTTCTACCCGGTAACGGTTTGGCGCACGCAATCGATTTGATGGTTATTAAACCAATCACCTCGATGAAGTGAAGAAACTGTGAGTAACCGGGTGATAATTGGTAAAAGTCATCTTGCTATAACCCGGTTAGCAATGGAATAATGCTCCAGTTTTCCGTGTTAAATCCTGGTTAAGCAAGGATATGACGGAATGACCAATTTTGTCTGACCGATCATCCACGCAGCAATGGCGTAAGACGTATTGATCTTTCAGACAGTTAGCGGGCTGCGGGTTGCAGTACTTACCGGTAAATGGAATCTTCTCTGGAGAGTTTTACCCAGGCTATTCCCCTGATAATTGCGCTGTATTTCCGTATGAAATACAGGCAACCGACACTTTGCGCCTCTTAAGCGAACGACAACCGTGAGGTTGGCGACGTGAATAGACACGAGGCCATCGGTTCATACCCCGGAAAGCGTCACCTTGCCCGCAGCTTAGTCGTCAATGTAAGAATAATGAGTAAGTTACGATGAAAAGAATGTTAATCAACGCAACTCAGCAAGAAGAGTTGCGTGTCGCCCTTGTGGATGGGCAGCGTCTGTACGATCTGGATATCGAAAGTCCGGGACACGAACAGAAAAAAGCGAACATTTACAAAGGTAAAATTACCCGCATTGAACCGAGCCTTGAAGCCGCATTTGTTGATTACGGTGCCGAGCGTCACGGTTTCCTCCCGCTGAAAGAGATCGCTCGCGAATACTTCCCGTCTAACTATAACGCCCATGGCCGTCCGAACATCAAAGATGTCCTGCGTGAAGGTCAGGAAGTTATCGTCCAGATCGATAAAGAAGAGCGCGGCAATAAAGGTGCTGCACTCACGACCTTTATCAGTCTGGCAGGCAGCTATCTGGTCCTGATGCCTAACAACCCGCGTGCGGGGGGGATTTCCCGCCGTATCGAAGGCGATGACCGTACCGAGCTGAAAGAAGCGCTGGGCAGTCTTGAACTGCCAGACGGTATGGGCCTGATTGTCCGTACCGCCGGCGTTGGCAAATCTGCCGAAGCGCTGCAGTGGGATCTGGGCTTCCGTCTGAAGCACTGGGAAGCAATTCAAAAAGCCGCTGAAAGCCGCCCTGCTCCGTTCCTGATCCACCAGGAAAGTAACGTTATCGTGCGTGCCTTCCGTGACTATCTGCGTCAGGACATCGGCGAAATCCTGATTGATAACCCGAAAGTGCTTGAGCTGGCTCGTCAGCACATTGCCGCGCTGGGTCGTCCGGATTTCACCAGCAAAATTAAACTGTACACCGGTGAAATCCCGCTGTTCAGCCACTACCAGATCGAATCGCAAATCGAATCCGCTTTCCAGCGTGAAGTGCGTTTGCCGTCCGGTGGTTCCATTGTTATCGACAGCACCGAAGCGCTGACCGCTATCGACATCAACTCCGCACGTGCAACCCGCGGCGGCGATATCGAAGAAACGGCGTTTAACACCAACCTGGAAGCGGCCGATGAGATTGCTCGCCAGCTGCGCCTGCGTGACCTCGGCGGTTTGATCGTTATCGACTTCATCGACATGACGCCAGTCCGTCACCAGCGTGCGGTAGAAAACCGTCTGCGCGAAGCGGTACGTCAGGACAGAGCGCGTATCCAGATCAGCCATATCTCCCGGTTTGGTCTGTTGGAAATGTCCCGTCAGCGTCTGAGCCCGTCACTGGGTGAATCCAGCCACCACGTCTGTCCGCGCTGTAGCGGCACCGGTACCGTGCGTGATAACGAGTCGCTGTCGCTCTCTATCCTGCGTTTGATTGAAGAAGAAGCGCTGAAAGAGAACACCAAAGAAGTTCACGCGATTGTGCCCGTGCCGATCGCCTCTTACCTGCTGAACGAAAAACGTGCAGCGGTAAGCGCTATCGAAACCCGTCTGGGTGGCTTGCGCTGCGTCATCGTCCCGAACGATCAAATGCAGACTCCGCACTACTCCGTGCTGCGCGTTCGCAAAGGCGAAGAGACGTCTACTCTGAGCTACATGCTGCCTAAGCTGCATGAAGAAGAAATGGCACTGCCGTCTGAGGCAGAGTACAACGAGCGTAAACTGCCTGAGCAACCCGCGCTGGCTGCATTTGTAATGCCAGAAGCACCGCCTGCCCCTGCTCAGGAGAGTGTTGATGCTCAACCTGTGGTGCAGAAGCCTGCTGCTGAAATCCGCACTGCCCCTGCTGAACCTGGCCTGCTGAGCCGCTTCTTCGGTGCGCTGAAGAAAATGTTTGCCGGTGAAGAACCGCAGCCTGCCCCACAACCGGTAGAGCAGAAAGAAGAGGTTAAACCAGAGCGCTCACAGGATCGTCGTAAGCGTCAGAACAACCGTCGTGACCGCAACGATCGTCGTGATAGTCGTGATAGTCGTGATAGTCGTTCCGACAGTAGCGAAGGTCGTGAGAACCGCGAAAGCCGTGACAACCGTGATAATCGCGATAACCGTGATAATCGTGAGAGCCGCGAAGGTCGTGAAAGCCGTGAAGGTCGCGATGATAACCGCCGCAACCGCCGCGAAAAACCACAGCAGAACGTGGAAGAGCGCGAAGTTCGCCAGCCGGTCAGCGACGAGTCTGAAAAATCCAGACAGCGTGATGAGCAGCAGCCGCGCCGCGAGCGCAACCGTCGTCGTAGTGATGACAAGCGCCAGGCACAGCAAGAAACGAAAGAGCTGAATCGCGAAGAGCAGCCAGTGCAGGATGCTGACCAGGAAGAAAACATTCAGGTGATGCCGCGCCGTAAACCGCGCCAGCTGAACCAGAAAGTGCGTTTCCAGACTCAGGAAGAGATGGCCGCTGAAGCTGTTGCCCCGCACGCTGCGCCTGCGCAGAGCACTGAGCTCGCTAAAGTTGACCTGCCTGCGGTAATCGAAAGTGCGACCGAGCAGGAAGACAACGCTGAAAACCGTGACAACACCGGTATGCCACGTCGTTCACGTCGTTCTCCGCGTCACCTGCGCGTAAGCGGTCAGCGTCGTCGTCGCTATCGTGATGAGCGTTACCCGCTGCAGTCTCCAATGCCGCTGGCAATTGCTTGTGCATCACCAGAAATGGCCTCGGGTAAAGCCTGGATCCGCTATCCGGTTGCCCGTCCTCAGGAGCAGCAGTTCGACGAGCAGAACATCGCGCCAGAAACTGTTACCCCTGTGATGCCTGCCGCCGATGAGGTCATCACCGAAGCAGCTGCCGTCTCCATCCCGGAGCCGCAGGTCGCTGCAGTTGAGACCGCTCATCCGGAAGTGATTGCTGCCCCTGTTAGCGAGCAGCCGCAGATCATCGCCGCTGAAGATGTCGTGGTTGCTGAGCAGGTCGTGGAAGAAGTTAATGCTGCAGAGCCGGTTGAAATCGCCGACGTTGCGGTTGAGTCCGAGCCACAGCAGGACGTCGTGGAAGTGAACGTTGAAACCGACGTGCAGCCGGAAGTTGAGATTGCCGTTGAACCAGTGCCTGTTGCTGAAGTGAAACCTGAAGTGGTTGAAGTGAAAGCAGCGGAAGTAGAAGTGGAAGTGAAACCTGTACCCGCCGCGCAGGCGAATGCAGATGTTCACTATGCTACTGCGCCAATGACCCGTGCTCCGGCACCGGACTATGTTCCGGACGCACCGCGTCAAAGCGACTGGGTTCGCCCGGCCTTCGATTTCGACGGCAAAGGTTCTGCTGGCGGCCACAGTGCTTCGCACCAGGCAACCGCACCTGCAACGCGCCCGCAGTCTGCTGAATAAGCGCTCTGCACGTTAAAAGCCGACCTTCGGGTCGGCTTTTTTATTTCTGCTGCGCCGGACTGCGCATGCCGGCGATTTCCGGCATCACCTCACGCATCATGTCCAGAAAGCGGCGTAGCCGCGCCGGATAATAACGCGACCACGGATAGACCAGATGAACGGGCAACGCCGCAGGCTGCCAGTCAGGCAGCAGATGCACCAGTCTCCCCTCACGGATATCCGCTTCCACCGTCCAGCTTGATACCACCGCCACGCCCAGCCCGGTCAGGGCACTTTTCCGCGCCACGTACAGACTGTCGGTACTCAGCCTCGGTGAGATAGCGATGCGCAGCGGAGGCAACGCAACATCGTTAAACAGTTCGATATGTTCACGATAAAAAGTATTCAGCGCCACCCAGGGTAGCGCCGAGAGATCGTCGGGTTTATGGACCGGGGCATGGCGAGAAAGCAATTCAGGCGAGGCCACGATACAGCGCGGCACTTCCGCCAGCAGCACCGACACCGTTGCCGGGTCCACCTCCGTCCCCACGCGGATGGCGCAGTCGATATTGTCGCTGAGAAAATCAGCGGAGCGGTCATTCAGCATCCACTCCACGTTGAGCCGAGGGTAGCGCAGTAGAAACGCCGTTAACGGCTCCAGCAGTTGCTCCTGACCAAAGGCATGCGGCGCACGTACCCGCAGCACGCCCACAGGTTCATCTTCCGTTTGACCTACTTCATCTTCCAGCGCCAGCCAGCTGTCGATAACGCGTCGGGCATGCTGATAGCAGCGTTCGCCGTCATCCGTCAGCTTCATGGCGTGAGTAGTGCGCAGGATCAGGCGTGCCCCCAACAAGGTTTCCAGCGACTGGAGTCGGCGACTCACCGTCGCCTGGGTGGTGCTCATCTGCACGGCGGCGGCAGAGAGCGACCCTGCCTCAACGATACGCACGAAGGTGCGCATCAGCTCCACTCTGTCTATACGCTCTGAGCGTTTCATTTTCGATTCACTTATACGTTACACGTATAAGTGTTTTAACACTGCGCCTGCTACCACCGCAAGGCGAGCTGCGAAAGAATAGCGCCACACCCGATATAAGGAACCGCATATGAACACTCGCACCGCTACCCAGGCCGTCAGCCGTTGGGTCATTTTTATCCTCGCGATTGGCGCAGGATTTAGCGTCGCCGCTATTTACTATGCCCAGCCGCTGCTGCCGCTGATGGGCAGCGATCTGCATCTCAGCATCGAGGGCATGGGGATGGTACCGACCCTGACTCAGGCAGGCTATGCGCTGGGGATCCTGTTTCTTCTGCCGCTGGGCGACCGTCACGATCGACGGACGCTGATCGTGCTGAAAAGTGCCGCGCTGGCGCTGTTGCTGCTGGCCTGTAGCCTGACCGTGCAGATCCACTCCCTGCTGCTGGTAAGCCTGCTGATTGGAATGACCGCTACCATGGCCCAGGATATCGTTCCGGCCGCGGCCATTCTGGCACCTGAGGGCAAACAGGGGAAAACGGTCGGGACGGTGATGACCGGCCTGCTGCTGGGGATCCTGCTCTCCCGGACGGTGAGCGGTGTGGTCGGTGAGGCCTTCGGCTGGCGCGTGATGTACCAGCTGGCGGCGGGGAGTATTGCGCTTCTCGCCGTGGTGATGTGGCTGGTGTTGCCCCGCTTTGCGGTCTCCTCAACCCTGAGTTACCCGGCGCTGATGCGCTCTATGGCACACCTGTGGCAACGCTATCCGGCATTACGTCGTGCCGCGCTGGCGCAGGGCTTTCTCTCCATTGCCTTCAGCGCCTTCTGGTCAACGCTGGCGGTGATGCTGATGGAACATTATCAGCTGGGCAGTGCGGTCGCAGGTGGATACGGTATTGCAGGTGCCGCTGGGGCGCTGGCAGCCCCGCTGGCGGGCGGGTTGGCCGACAAACTGGGCGCCGGAAAAGTCACCCAGCTGGGTGCCGCGCTGGTGACCGTTTCCTTCGCACTGATGTTCCTGCTGCCGCTGTTTGGCCTGCATGGCCAGCTAATCCTGATTGCCGTCGCTGCCGTGGGCTTTGACCTGGGTCTGCAATCCAGCCTCGTCGCCCATCAGAATCTGGTGTATGGCCTGGAGCCGCAGGCACGCGGCCGTCTGAATGCTCTGCTCTTTACCGTCGTGTTTATTGGTATGGCATTAGGATCCGCGCTCGGCAGTCAACTGTATACCTTTGCCGGATGGCCGGGTGTGGTTGCCCTGGCAACCGTGGCTGCGGCTGTGGCGCTGGTCATCCGCCTGACCGACCGCCCCTGCGAGACACGTACGGCAGTCAACTCTTGATAAAAAAAAGCCCAGTCCGCGAACGGATTGGGCAGAGAGAACATGACCAGTTTCAAGCCATGTTCTAAAGGTGAAAATTTTATTTATTAAGCTGGAACAGGGACATCCCCTGCATATCGCTGAAGGCCTTGTATGACGCCTGGAGCGCAGCTTGCTGCATCGTGTAAGAGGAAATAGCTGCGTTCCAGTCAACGTCCACGAGACTGCTCATTTGCGCAGACTGACCTAAAGCACGATCACTACCCAGTGTATCCAGCGTGCTAAGCTCATTTAGTTTGGTACCAAGATCGGCTCGCACGGTCAGCACATTATCCAGAGAATTACGCAAACCCCTGTTTGCCTTATCAATTTCAGCAGTCTGAGCATCAGCCTTTACCTGATCCCCTTCCACGGGTGTTTTCAATGCTGCAATCGCGTTATCAAAAATTTTAAACAGATTCTTTTCCGCCGTAGCGCCATTGGGCTCAGGTGCAGCGTTACTGGTAAAGGATGCAAACACTTCATTGCCAGTATGACTGATTTGCATAGTTCGCGCGGAATCAACCTGCTGGCTGATTGGCGTGGTGCCGCCGATGTAGCCTCCAGAGGTTTGGTCGAACGCTGCAGCGTCAGTTTTATAGCCGGCAAAAATATACCGTCCGTTGCCGTCAGTACTGTTCGCCAGGTTCATTAGCTGATCGCGAATGCCCTGTAGATCGGTTGCGAGCGAGTTACGGTCGCTGTCACTCAACGTACCGTTGCCCGCATAGACAATTTTTTCCTGCGCGGATTGCAACGCCGTGGTCACCTGACCTAGAACATTCTCTTCCAGCGATACTTTCTGCGTCGCAAAAGAGCGTGCCAGCGTAAACTGACCATTCTGTGACTGCGCCTGGGATAAGACCACTGCCTGCGAGGCGGCTATCGGATCATCCGATGGACGGTTAACGCGTTGGCCGGTGGACATCTGCTCACCGTACCCCATCCACTTGCTCTGGGAATCGGTGATCCCACGCATGTTCTGCTGGTACATCATCTGGGTGCTAATACGCATCGTTCACCTCGGCCTTAGCGAATATTAATTAACGCATCGAAGAGCGTACTGGCGGTTTGCAGTACCTGGGCATTTGCCAGGTAATACTGCTGGAAGCGCTGCAGGTTGCCATACTCTTCGTCGAGGTTAACCCCGGAAATTGACTGCTGCTGATTGCTCAGCTGCGTCGCCACGTTGGCCTGTGTTGTGCTGCTGGTTTTCAGGGTCGAAGTTTTGCTGCCGACGGTGCTGACCAGTGACGCATAGGCATCGTTAAAGGTTTTGTTACCGCCAACCACTTTGCTGCTTTGCAGATCCAGCAGCGCCTGACCGTTGCGGTTATCGCTCTCACCACCCACGGCGTCGGACGCGAGGGCCAGTTTCGATTCGTCGCTGATCGCCAGATCCATATTCACAATGGCGTTAGCGACCGGTTTAACGATAAAGCTGTCTTTTGCACTTGCCGCGCCCGATACGCTGACCGTCAGGCCATCGAACGATAAATTACCGCTCCCGTCATTAGTGGCGGTAACCGTGGTTTTATCGGAGAGGCGGGTAATCTTCCAGTCGGAGCCATCAAACTCCATCTTATAGTCGGTGGCCTGAACTTTGGCGCTGTCGGCTACGGAGATGGCGGCGGACACCGTGGCCGAACCGGTATTTTTGCTGTTAGCCAGCACCGCTGGTGCGCCGATATCGAACATTTTTTCGCCGGCATTGCCTTCAGCATCAAAACCTTTTGCATGCTGGGTGTTCATGGCGTTGGCGAACGAGAGCGCCAGCTGATTGAGGGTGTTGCGCGCGGTGTCGAGCTCTTCAGTACGGAAGGTCAACAGCCCGCCGAGAGAGCCGTTGGTCAGCAGCTTTTCCGGGATCTCCACGCTGCCAGCCGCTTCGTCAACAAACGCTACGGTGGTACGGGAAGGATCGGCGCTGGACTTCACGGCTGCCAGTTGACTGAACGTGCTGCCCTGCACCAGGTTGTAGCCATTGCCAAGCGACACGTTATAGGTGCCGCCGTCCTGGACGGCGACTTCAACGCCGATAATCTGGTTCAGCTCGCTCACCAGCTGGTCGCGCTGATCGAGCAGATTGTTAGGCGATGCCCCTGCCCCGACGCCGGTCAGTTTGGAGATCTGATCGTTCAGGTTCGCAATCTGCTTCGCGTAGTTGTTGATCTGATCAACGCTGGTGCCGATAGCAATATTGATCTGCTTATCCTGATCGCGCAGGTACTGATCGTTGACTTTAAACTGGTTCACCAGGCCATCGGCCTTGCCCAGCACCGTCTGACGCGCAGCCGGATCTTCGGCGTTGCTGACCAGGGTTTGCAGGCTGGTAAAGAAGCCCTGCATGGTGGTTGACAGGTTGTTGGTGGTACCGGACAGAACATCGTCGATTTTCGACATCTGCTGATAGCGGGTATTCAGGGCGCTGCTCTGGTTCTGCGCCGTGCGCAGCTGGTTGGTAATGAATGAATCATATTCGCGCTGTACCCCGGAGACATACACGCCGTTGCCAACCCAACCGCCGCCGGTGAGCGTGCTGTTTGAGGCACTCAGCACCGTTGTCTGACGGGTATAGCCCGTCACGTTATAGCTTGAAATATTATTACTGGCGGTATTCAGCGCCGCCTGTGCCGCGCTGAGGCCACTCATGGCGCTGTTGATCAAACTGGACATGGGGGTTCCTTTTATTCTTTAGACACGAGTCCTGATGAAGATTATCGGCAGTCTCCACCTGGACTTGAGCATTTTTCAGAACAGATTTTCGAGATCGTTGCTGTAGGCTTTGCTGACTTTCTCGCCCATCGATTTGAGCTGCTGGATCATGCTGGTCAGTTTGCGGGCATACTGCGGGTCGGTGGCGTAGCCGGCGCTCTGCAGCGCCTGGGCGCCCTGCTCTGCGGTGGCGGCCTGCGTCACGGCGGCATAGCGTGGATTGCGGCTCAGCAGGCTGACGTAATCGGAAAGCGCTTCCAGATACGAGCTGTACACGCGGAACTTCGCTTTGACCTTTTTCGCTTCGCCATTTTCAAATTCGGTGGTGGTGATTTCCGTGGTCGGCCCTTTCCAGCTTCCCGAGGCCTTCACGCCAAAAATGTTGAAGCTCGGCTCGCCATTTTCACGACGGATCTGCCGCTGTCCCCAGCCGGACTCCAGTGCTGCCTGGGCAAGGATCAGGTGATGCGGAACCCCGCTCTGCTCGCTGGCAAGGCGCGCCGGCAGCGAGAGCTGGGCCAGGAAGTCTTTGCTGTCGCCGGTCAGTGGTTCATCGTTACTTTCCAGCGTTTTCGGCAGCGCCTTGCGCACCATCTGCGTCAGGGCCTGGTTTTGATAGCTGGTCACCGTTTCCAGATCGAACTTCATCGGCACCTGCTGGGGCTGTTCTTCCGGCGGCACGCCCTGGGCGGCCGCCATCTGCTTAACAATCACGTCGGCGAGTCCTAAACCTTTACCGGAGGTCATCTGCTGCGCAATCTGCTGGTCGTACATGCTGGTATACAGACGCGTCGAGTCGCTGCTGAACATGCCATCTTTCGGCAGCGCCTCACGCATGCTTTTCAGCATCATCTGCACAAACATCCCTTCCACCTGGCGGGCAACCGGGCGGATATTTCCCGCCGGGTCTTTGCCTGCTTTGGCCTTCAGGTCGTTGAGCGACTGGGTATCCCAGGCCGCGCTGGTCAGCAGTTTGCTATCGGTCAGCATCAGATGATTTCCACTTTGGCACGCAGACAGCCAGCACTCTGCATCGACTGCAGAATGGACATCAGGTCGATCGGCGTCGCGCCCAGTGCATTCAGCGCGCGCACGACGTTGTTCAGGTTGGCGCTGGAGCGCACGCTCTGCAGCGAGCCGCCACTCTGACGCATATCAATCTGGGTTTGCGGTGTGACCACGGTCTCGCCGCCGCCAAATGGCGTATCCGGCTGGCTGACGTTGGCCGAGCGGTTAACCGTCACCGAGAGGTTGCCCTGCGCCACGGCGCAGCTGTCCAGCGTCACTTCGCGGTTCATGACGACCGAGCCGGTGCGCGAGTTGATGATCACGCGGGCGTCCTGCGGGGTGACGTTGACTTCCATATTCTGGATATCCGCCAGCAGACGTACCTGATTGCTGCCGCCGCTGGAGGTGCGAACCTGCACGGTGCGCGCATCCAGCGCGGTGGCGCTGCCGAAGCCGCGGCTGCGGTTGATGGTGTCGGCAATCTGCTGTGCGAGGGTGAAGTCGTCGTCATTCAGCTGCAGGTTGATGGTATTCCCGGCGCCGAACTGAGTGGGCAGCTCGCGCTCGATAATCGCCCCGCCGGTGATGCGCCCGCCGTTAAGCTGGTTAACCTGCACGCTGCTGCCGCCCGCTGAAGCACCCGCGCCGCCGACCAGGATGTTACCCTGGGCCAGGGCGTAGACCTGACTGTCCACCCCCTTCAGTGGGGTCATCAGCAGGGTGCCGCCGCGCAGGCTTTTGGCGTTACCCATTGAGGAGACCACCACGTCGATAGTCTGCCCCTGGCGCGAAAAGGCTGGGTAGGATGCCGTGACCATTACCGCCGCCACGTTTTTCAGCTGCATGTTAGTGCCCGCCGGCACGGTAATGCCGAGCTGGGAGAGCATATTGTTTAGGCTCTGGGTGGTGAACGGCGTCTGGGTGGTCTGGTCACCGGTCCCGTCAAGCCCGACCACCAGGCCGTAGCCGATCAGGGAGTTTTCACGTACGCCCTGTACGCTGGTCAAATCGCGAATACGATCGGCCTGGGCGAAGGTCGCCACCAGGGCCAGGGCCGTTGCGAAGAGGAATTTAAACATGTGTCACCTCGCTTACATCGGCGATAAGTTAAGGAAGAAACGCTGCATCCAGCCCATATTCTGCGCTTCATTGATGTAGCCGTTGCCGACGTACTCAATGCGCGCATCGGCCACCTGGGTGGACGGTACGGTGTTGGATCCGCTGATGGTGCGAGGGTTAACCACACCGGAGAAACGAATAAACTCAGTGCCCTGGTTGATGGCGATCTGTTTTTCACCCACGACGTGCAAGTTGCCGTTCGCCAGCACCTGGTCGACGGTCACCGTCAACGTGCCGCTAAAGGTGTTGCTGGCATTGGCGCCGCCTTTACCGTTAAAGGAGTTGCCACCGGAAGCATCGACATCGGCGCGGGCATTGCCGAACAGGCCCTGCAGATAGCGCGGTACGGTGTCGAAGCCGAAATTGGATTTCCCGTCGCGGCTGGCATTCGCCGACGAGCTCTTGCTGGCGCTGACGTTTTCCTGCAGCTGGATAGTCAGCGTGTCGCCGATATTACGCGGACGACGGTCTTCAAACAGCGGCTGATAACCGTAGTTAATCGGCTGCGCGGTCTGGAAAATAGAGCCATTCACAATCGGCGTCGGGCCGGGAATGGGTTGGGCGGAAGTCGCACCCTGGACCAGAGGTTTAGACGGAACCCAGGCGCACCCGCTGAGGGTCACCGCCAGGAGAGTCACTACCGGATAACGAATCGCCGCGTTTTTTTGCATTGCCTTCATCTTCGAAAACAGGGAGCCGGTGCGGCGTTAACCGCACCGGGCTACACCTTAGAGTTGCGTCAGTTTCTGCAGCATCTGGTCGGTCGTCGACACTGCTTTACTGTTAATTTCGTACGCGCGCTGCACCTGGATCATGTTCACCAGCTCTTCCGCGACGTTAACGTTTGAGGTTTCAACATACCCCTGATACAGCAGACCTGCCCCGTTCAGCCCCGGCGTGCTCTCGTTCGGCGCGCCAGAGGACTGGGTTTCGATGTACAGGTTCTCACCGATGCTTTCCAGACCGGTGTCGTTCATAAAGGTGGTCAGGTTCAGCTGCCCCACCTGCACCGGCGCGGCCTGACCCTGCTGGGTCACGCTCACCACCCCATCACGCCCGATGGTGATGCTCAGGGCGTTGGCCGGAACGGTGATCGCAGGCTGAACCTGGAAACCGCCCGCCGTCACCAGCTGACCGTTCTGATCCACCTGGAACGATCCGTCGCGGGTATAGGCAGAGGTTCCGTCCGGCAGCTGCACCTGGAAGAAGCCCTGGCCTTTGATCGCCACATCTTTGCTGTTGTTGGTCTGGGACAGGTTGCCCTGGCTGTGCAGACGCTCGGTCGCCACCGGGCGAACCCCGGTACCAATCTGCAGACCTGACGGCAGCGTGGTCTGTTCAGACGACTGCGCACCCGGCTGGCGGATAGTTTGATAAAGCAAATCTTCGAAAACGGCACGCTGACGCTTGAAACCATTGGTACTGACGTTCGCCAGGTTGTTGGCGATCACGTCCATATTGGTTTGCTGCGCGTCGAGGCCAGTTTTCGCGATCCATAAAGAACTGATCATAAGGAGTCCTGTTAACTCATTGACAGCAGTTGGTTGGCGCGCCCGGCGTTTTCATCCACGCTGGAGATTACCTTCATCTGCATTTCAAAGCGGCGCGCGCTGGCGATCATGTCGGCCATTGCGGCAACGGGCTTGACGTTACTGCCTTCCAGCACGCCGGACATCACGCGGATGCTCGGGTCGGCCTGCAGGGTTGCGCCCCGGGTCGCCTGTGCCGCCTGGCTCAGACGGAACATCCCGTCGTCACCGCGCTGCACTTCGTTGCCCTGGGCTTTCACCAGCTTCAGACGGCCAACCGGCGCCACGGTGTTTGGCGGATCGCCCGGGTTTAACGCCGAGATGGTGCCGTCGGCGGCGATAGTGATCTCCGAGCCTTCCGGCACGGTGATCGGGCCGGCTTCACCGATGACCGGATGACCTTGAATGGTCAACTGGCCCACGGCATCGACCTGGATATTCCCGTTACGGGTATAGCCTTCACCGCCGTCAGCGGTCTGCACTGCCAGCCAGCCATCCTGCTGGAGGGCCACGTCGAGCGGACGGGAGGTGTAGTCCATCTGCCCTGGCGTCATGTCGGCGCCCGGCGTCGATGCCACCACCAGCGTACGCGTTGGCAGGGAGAGCCCTTCCACCGGCACGGCGCGCAGCGCATTGAGCTGCGCACGGAAACCCGGCGTCGAGGCGTTCGCCAGGTTACTGGCGGTCACTGCCTGCTGATTGAGCGTCTGACTGGCGGCGCCCATCGCGGTATATATTGCGTGATCCATTAAGCTATCCCGTCAGCCACTTAGCGGAGGTTAACCAGCGTGTTGAGGATCTGATCCTGGGTTTTGATGGTCTGCGCGTTCGACTGATAGTTACGCTGCGCGACGATCATATTGACCAGCTCTTTACTCAGATCCACGTTGGAAGCTTCCAGCGCGCCGTTGGTCAGGGTACCGAAGTTGCCGCTGCCTGCGGTGCCCAGCAGGGCCACGCCGGAGGACTGGGTCGCCGACCAGACGTTGTTCCCTTCAGACTGCAGGCCTTCGTTGTTGGCGAAGTTCGCCAGCACAACCTGACCCAGCACCTGGTTCTGTTCGTTGGAGTAGTTACCGACTACCGTGCCGTCGTCGTTAATCTGATAGCTCACCAGGTCGCCTGGCTTATAGCCGTCCTGGTTGGTGGCCACGATGTTGTTCGCGCCGGTGTTCTGCTGCATCGAGTTAAGGAAGCTCAGCGCAAAGGTCACGGGTACGGAACCGCTTAACGGGTCGGTGGTAACGTTGATCGCCGGGTTGGCGTTCTTCGTCGCGCTCAACACACCAGCAGCGCTGTAGTTATAAACCCCTTCCAGATTGCCGTTGCTGTCGAAGTTCATCTGCGCAGATTTGGTGATTTTCGCATTGGCTACGCTGCCATCCTGGGTATACAGATCCCACTTGTTGTCTGCCGTTTTCACGTAGTAGACATACATGTTGTGGGCGTTACCTTGGGTGTCGAAAACGGTGATGGTGCCTTTCTTGTTGTAGCTGTCCGGGTTCGGGGTCACCGAGGTGGCATCAAACGCAATGGTTGGCACGGTATCGGTGGAGTTGAGGTTGATCTGCTGGCTACTGGTGGTGGTCGCTTTCGCCGGCATCAGGTCGACCGGAATGGAGATCGGCTGCGGGTTCGCACCGGTCTGCACCGTCGGCGGGCTACCTGCTGCCGGGAAGCCGGTCAACTGCAGACCCTGCATGTTCACCAGGTTGCGGTTTTCGTCGAGGCTGAACTGACCGTTACGGCTGTAATAGACCGAACCGTTGCTGTCGAGCATGCGGAAGAAACCGTTCTGGCTGATGGCGACATCGAGGCCACGGCCGGTGTTGGTGGTGGTCCCGTCGCTGAAGTCCTGGGTGATGCCGGCGACTTTTACGCCGAGGCCCACTTTGGAGCCGGCGAACATATCGGCAAAAGAGGCGCTACCGGACTTAAAACCATAGGTCGCGGAGTTGGCAATGTTGTTACCGATGACATCGAGGTTAGTGGCCGCAGCATTCAGGCCGCTGACCGCTTGAGAAAAGGCCATGACTTACTCCTGATAAGTATTAGGGCTTAAATAATCTGCCGAACTTCGTCGAGCGTGGTGGTTCCGTAGGTACCCAGATCCAGCGTGTTACCGTTGCCGTTGCGAATGACGCCCTGCACCAGCGCAAACTGCAGCGGCTGTGCCACCAGCTGAGTGCTGCCGCTGCTGGCGGAAATCGCGACGTTATAAGATCCATTTGGCGCGCTGGCGCCATCGGTCATTGTCCCGTCCCAGGTAAAGGTATGGACGCCCGCTTTCAGCTCGCCGATATCAATCGTGCGCACCACCGCGCCGTTCTTGTCGGTGATGGTGGCGGTGACTTTGTCCGCGCTCTGCTGCAGCTCAACGCCAAACGGCGTCGTGGAGGTGGTGGCGGAGCCTTCAGCACCGCTGGTACCCGCCAGAACCGTGGTCCCCGGGATCATCACTCCATGACCGATCAGCGTGCTGGCCTGCATCGACTGGCTGTTGTCAATCTGACCGGAAATAGAGCCCAGCGTGGTGTTCAGTTTTTCGATGCCGCTCACGGTGCTGATCTGCGCAAGCTGCGTCGTCAGTTCGTTGTTCTGCATCGGGTTGGTCGGATCCTGGTTTTTCAGCTGCGCGACGAGGAGCGTCAGGAAGCTGCCCTGCAGGTCAGAGGCGCTGTTCCCGGTCAGCGAGGTGCTGCCCGTGGTGCCGCTGGTTCCGCTGACGGCGGTATTCGTCCGGTCATTCACATTGACGGCGATGGACATTGGTCTCTCCTTTACTGGCCCAGAGTGAGCGTTTTGAGCATCATGCTCTTCACCGTGTTCAGCACTTCAACGTTGGCCTGGTAGCTACGGGAAGCCGACATGGTGTTCACCATTTCGCCCACCACATCAACGTTGGGCATTTTGACGTAGCCACTGGCATCCGCCAGCGGGTTGCCGGGCTCATACACCAGTTTGTCCGGTGCCTGGCTCTCAATCACGTTGGCCACTTTTACCCCACCGGTGGCAGCACCGGGTGCGGCATCAACCTGGAAAACGACCTGCTTAGCGCGATAAGGTTGGCCATCCGGACCGGTCACGCTGTCGGCGTTAGCCATGTTACTGGCGGCCACGTTCAGGCGTTGGGACTGCGCGGTCAGCGCGGAACCGGCGATATCAAAAATATTCAGTAAGGCCAAACTTAGTTACCCCCCTGCAGGACGTTCATCATGCCTTTGATCTGTCCACCGAGAACGGTCAGCCCCATCTGGTACTTCAGGCTGTTGTCGGCAAACTGCGTACGCTCCCGGTCCATATCAACGGTGTTGCCGTCAAGGGATGGCTGATCGGGGATGCGATAAAGTAAATCGGTGTTCGGGGTCGTCACGGTCGCGGCGGGAATGTGGCGTGCGGACGTCAGCGTAAGGGCGACACCGCTATTTTCGGCCCGCCCACGCTCCATGACTTTCTTCAGTTCACTGGAAAAATCGATATCGCGCGCCTGAAACCCGGGGGTATCGGCGTTCGCGATATTGGCCGCCAGAATTTCCTGACGCTGGGCGCGTAAGTTGAGCGCTTCCTGCTGAAAACGTAGCGAGGCGTCGAGTCTATCGAGCATAAATCCTCCGCTGAGGGCAAAATTTCAGTGGATAGCTTAAATCTCAACCCATGCCCGTCATCGACGGAATAAGCGCAAAATGCGTCGCTATTTATTGCGTTGATGCGAAACCGCTACAGGTAGAATTCTGCTCATTCTCGAACCGACGGGTACTGGCGATATGGCGTTAAAACGTGGCATGACCGCAACCTTACTTCTCTGGAGTTCCGTCTCGCTGGCGCAGGATCTGAACGCCCAGCTGACGGCGTTTTTTGCCCAGCGTCTGTCCGGATTTAGCGATGAAGTGACGGTCCAGGTCCGCACGCCGCCGACGATGCTCCCCTCCTGCGACATGCCAGCCTTTAGCATCCCTGGCACCAGCAAACTGTGGGGCAACGTAAGCGTCACCGCCCTCTGCGGCAATGAGAAGCGCTTTATACAGGTTGCAGTTCAGGCGACGGGCGATTATGTTGTCGCGTCCCAGGCCATTCCCCGCGGTGGCGTTGTCCAGCCGGGAAGCGTCACGCTGAAGCGCGGCAGGCTGGATCAGCTGCCGCCGCGCACTATGCTGGATATTAACCAGGCGCAGAATGCCGTCAGCCTGCGCGACGTCGCACCAGGCCAGCCGCTGCAGCTGTCGATGCTGCGCCAGTCCTGGCGGATCAAAGCCGGGCAGCGGGTGATGGTGATCGCCAGCGGCGAGGGCTTTAGCGTAAACGGTGAAGGACAGGCGCTGAACAATGCCGCCGTCGCCCAGAACGCGCGCGTCAGAATGACTTCCGGCCAGGTGGTGAGCGGAACGGTCGATTCTGATGGGAATATTCTGATTAACCTATAATCTTTTTAAAGATTATGCAGCGGCTGCCGATAAATCATTAACAAATGAAAATGTCAGGCGCTCACGCCGCCAACCCTCGATGAGGACAACATAATGAGCATTGATCGTACATCGCCCCTGAAGCCGGTTAGCACTGTACAACCGCGCGAACTGCATGACACTGCAACGGCCAAAACACGCCTGCAAAAATCGGCCAGCGCCGACAGTACCAGCGCCAGCGTAACGTTGAGCGATGCCCAGGCGAAGCTGATGCAGCCAGGCAGTAACGACATCAACATGGAACGCGTTGAATCGCTCAAAACGGCGATCCGCAACGGTGAGCTGAAAATGGATACCAGTAAAATCGCCGACGCGCTGATCCAGGAAGCGCAAAGTTTCTTAGAGTAATCACCGTATGAGTCGTCTGACGGAAATAATGGATCAAATGACGGTTGTGTTAAACGACCTGAAAACGGTGATGGATGCCGAGCAACAGCAGCTGTCTGCCGGGAATGTTCACGGCAGTGCGTTGCAGCGCATTACCGAAGATAAAAGCTCGCTGCTGGCCACCCTCGACTATCTGGAGCAACAGCGACGCGCAGAGCAAGAGGCTCGCCGTAGCGCCAATGATGATGTCGCCGATCGCTGGCAAACAATTACTGAAAAAACCCAGCATCTGCGCGATCTCAATCAGCACAACGGCTGGCTGCTCGAAGGTCAAATAACCCGCAACCAGCAGGCGCTGGAGGTGCTTAAGCCGCACCAGGAGACGGGGCTGTATGGTGCGGACGGTCAAACGTCCAGTTCACGCAGCGGCGGGAAGAAGTTTACGATTTAAAACCGAAATGAAGAACAGGGCGTACCCGGCGGGTACGCCCTGTTTTTGCTTACGCCGTCGTGCGGCGGGCGAACTCTTTCACCTTAAAGCCCAGCACCGCCAGGGTGGCGAAGTACGCCACCACACCGACGACCACGACCGCCATCAGACGCAGCAGGCGATACAACATGGTGCCCTGCTCCCAGTCCGGCATCACGTGCATCATCCCCAGCAGCGCCGCCGCCATCACCAGTACCGCAATCACCAGACGCACCAGGAAGCGTGTCCAGCCCGGCTGCGGGGTGAAAATCTTTTGCTTTCTCAGCTGCCAGTACAGCAACCCGGCATTCAGACAGGCCGCCAGGCCGATGGAGAGTGACAGACCGGCATGCTTGAGCGGGCCGATAAACACCAGGTTCATCAGTTGGGTCATGATCAGGGTCACGATGGCAATTTTGACCGGCGTTTTGATGTCCTGGCGTGAGTAAAAGCCCGGAGCCAGCACCTTCACCACGATCAGCCCCATCAGCCCGACGGAGTAAGCCACCAGCGCGCGCTGGGTCATCAGCGCATCGAAGGCGCTAAATTTGCCGTACTGGAACAGGGACACCACCAGCGGTTTGGCGAGGATCCCCAGCGCCACCGCGCTCGGCAGCGCCAGCAGGAAGCAAAGACGCAGCCCCCAGTCCATCAGGCGGCAATACTCATCGTGGTTGCCGCTGGCAAAGCTTCGGGAGAGTGACGGCAGCAGAATGGTGCCCAGCGCCACGCCCAGCACTCCAGACGGGAACTCCATCAGACGGTCGGCGTAGTACATCCACGACACCGATCCAGAGACCAGGAACGAGGCAAAGATGGTATTGATGATAAGCGAGATCTGGCTGACGGAGACCCCGAGGATTGCCGGTCCCATCTGCTTCACCACCCGAATCGCCCCGGCATCGCGCAGGTTAATGCGCGGCAGGACCAGCATGCCGATCTTCTTCAGGTGCGGCAGCTGATAGGCCAGCTGCAGCACGCCACCGACGGTCACCGCCCACGCCAGCGCCAGTACCGGCGGGTTAAAGTGCGGCGCGGCAAACAGGGCAAAGCCGATCATGCTGACATTGAGGAAGGTGGGCGCAAAGGCCGGAACCGAGAAGCGGTTCCAGGTGTTAAGGATTGCCCCCGCCAGCGAGGCCAGCGAAATCAGCAGAATATAAGGGAAGGTAATGCGCAGCAGCTGCGTGGTCAGGGTGAATTTATCGGCGGTGTCGGCAAAACCCGGTGCCGTCACCATGATCACCCACGGCGCGGCCAGCATCCCGACCACCGTCACAATCGCCAGCGCGAGGGTCAGCAGCCCCGACACATACGACACGAAAACCTTGGTGGCGTCTTCACCCTCTTTGCTTTTGTACTCTGCGAGGATCGGCACAAACGCCTGGGAAAATGCCCCCTCGGCAAAAATACGGCGCAGCAGGTTTGGCAGTTTAAAGGCGACAAAAAAGGCGTCCGTCGCCATCCCGGCGCCAAAGACCCGCGCCACAATGGCGTCGCGCGCGAAGCCCAGCACGCGCGAAAACATGGTCATCGAGCTGACGGCCGCCAGCGATTTTAATAGGTTCATTAACGTGAATTTCCACACCCAAACGGAAAACGCCTGCTAAGCAGGCGTATTTGCGCCGGGTGGCGCGATGCTTACCCGGCCTACAAAACAATAGCGCGTAGTCTACCCCGAAACCGCGGAATTGCTATCGCCAGATGTTACAGCGGGTTATTCGCTGATAGCGTCGCGCCACAGCTTCTCCACGATACGCTGGGCGCGGATCGCCTGTTCGCCCGCGGTTTCCGGAACCGTCTGATTTTGCACGCATTCGATAAAGTGGCGCGCACACCCGGCAAATCCGCGTTGTTCCAGCGTGCTTTGCCAGCCCGGAACAGCAGGCGTCACCACACCGGCGCCCCGCTCTTCCCGCCACTCGCGCATATCGGTGATATCCAGCAGCGCGCCGTCTGTCACCGCCTGGACCCACTCCCGCTGGCTGCCTGCCCGGCGGTGCATGGAGGTGGTTACCTGCAGATTGTCCGCGCTGAAATGGTGCTCGGCGTAGACCATCTCCCCCTGATCGTTGGTCTGCAGCGTCCCGCCGGTTAACCGAACGTTATCGCCCGCCAGCCACAGGGCGGTATCCACCACGTGCAGATAGTCATCCAGCAGGGTAAAGCGCAGATCGTTGGGGCCGATGCTGTCGCTGCGGTGCTTATCCATGCGCAGCGAGGCCGCCCCGCTCAGCTGGATTTTCAGCTGCTGATAGAGTGGGGCAAAGCGGCGGTTAAAGCCCACCATCAGGGTCAGTTTTTTCTGCGCAGCCAGCTCAATCAGACGCTCGGCATCGGCAAGATTATCCGCCAGCGGTTTATCGACGCAGACGTGAACGCCCGCATTCAGCAGCTCGCTGACCACCTGATAGTGGGTGGCGGTCGAGGTATGGACGAACACCGCATCACACTCGCGGGCTAAATCCTGCAGCGACCCCAGGTATGGCATGCGCACGGACTCGCATATCCGCAGCGCCTTATCGCGTGAAGGCGACCAGGCCCCCTGTAACGTCCAGTCGGAGGCAGTACTCAGCACCGGTAGCCAGGCTTTTTGCGCAATGCCGCCCAGACCGACAACGCCTACTCGTAATTTTGTCACCGTTAATCTCCCAGATGTGCCAGCAGCGAATCGAGCCGCTGTTTCAGGTCTTCAACTTCATTCTCCAGCGCCTCAACGCGCGCCGCCAGGCCAGCGTCTGCCACCGGGGTATCGGCGTCTACGGCATTGACCGGCGTTTCAACGTCGCCGCTGAAGAGATGCATAAAGCGGCTTTCGCGCTTGCCAGGTTCACGCCCCAGTCGCAGGACAAAGGGGCCATCTTCCCGGCTGGCTAACGCCTCAAGGGTCTGCTCCACCTGTAGGGTATCGGCGAATTCGTGCATCCGCGCCGCGCGGGTGCGCAGCTCACCGGGCGTTTGCGCCCCGCGCAGCAGCAGGGTCGCGATGATGGCGACCTCTGCCGGGCTTAGCTTCAGTGCACCAAACTCGGAGTTACAAAAGCGCTGCTCGTACTTGGTCACGCGGTTGCCAAACCCGCTGACGGTGCGCAGATAATGACGTTTCACCAGCGCGTCGAGCTGATCCTGCACGTCGTGTTCGCCGAGGTTCATCACCGGTTCACGGTTGGTTTTCTGGTTACAGGCGAGGGTCACGGCATTGACCGAAAGCGGATACTGCTCCGGGGTGGTGATCTGCTTTTCCAGCAGACAGCCAATCACGCGCGCTTCGGTGGCGCTTAACTGATATTTCATTTCTGTTCCTTAGCGCCCGGCGCTCCATTGTTGAGTGGTCAGCGCCGTCAGAACATGATCGCGCCATTCGCCGTCAATCAGCAGGTAATCTTTGGCGTAGCCCTCTTTTTCAAATCCGAGGCGCGCCAGTAAATCGCCGCTGCGCTGATTGTGCGGCATATAGTTAGCCATAATGCGGTGCATATGCTGGGTACGTTGCATGTAGCGGATCGCCGAGGTTAGCGCCTCGTGCATCAGCCCCTGCCCCTGCCATTTTTGTCCGATGGAATAGCCCAGATAGCAGGCGTGGAACGAGCCCCGCACCACGTTCGAAAAGTTGGCAATCCCGATAATTTCTTTCTCATCAGGATCGAGCAGCGCAAAATAAAACGCCGAGCCCTGTCGGTGGAACTCGGCAATCATGCTCAACCGGGCCTGCCAGCCGGAAGGGTAACAGTGACTCTCATCCCGTACGGGTTCCCAGGGTTTTAAAAACTGACGATTTTCGGCGTAGTAGTCCGCCAGACGCCAGGCATCACGCTCATGCACCAGACGCACCACCAGGCGGTCGGTCGTCAGGCGCACTTTCGGCACATTACTGCGATAGCCAAACATTGATACCACTCCTTCCCGTTACAACCTCGACCCGTTAGCTTTACTATACCTGCGCCATTGCCGTCTGGGAAAACAGTGACATACCCTTTTTACTGCTTTTCACCTTTTTCGATGAAAAACCTGAATCAAAGTCACCTCTTGATAAAAAAATATTGTGACAACTTGTGTGGGAAAACCCCTGCCAACCACGCAGAATATTAGCGCGCTTATCATCTTTATTCCCCTGGAGGGGAAATGTCCCGTATCTCGCAGGCCCGTAACCTGGGTAAATATTTCCTGTTAGTCGATAACATGCTGGTTGTCCTCGGCTTTTTTGTCGTATTTCCGCTCATTTCGATTCGCTTTGTCGATCAGATGGGCTGGGCGGCACTGATGGTCGGGATTGCGCTGGGGCTACGCCAGCTCATTCAGCAGGGACTGGGGGTGTTTGGCGGTGCGATTGCCGATCGCTTCGGTGCAAAACCGATGATCGTCACCGGCATGCTGCTGCGGGCCGCGGGTTTTGCCACCATGGCGGTGGCCCATGAACCCTGGCTGCTGTGGGTCTCCTGCATTATCTCCGGTCTCGGCGGCACGCTGTTCGACCCGCCGCGCACCGCGCTGGTGGTGAAGCTGATTCGCCCTCAGCAGCGCGGGCGCTTTTTCTCCCTGCTGATGATGCAGGACAGCGCCGGGGCGGTGATTGGCGCACTGCTTGGAAGCTGGCTTTTGCAGTACGACTTCCGCCTGGTGTGCGCCACCGGAGCAGTGCTGTTTATTCTCTGTGCCGGGTTTAATGCCTGGCTGCTGCCTGCCTGGAAACTCTCGACCGTCAAAGCGCCGGTCCGCGAGGGGCTGGATCGGGTGTGGCGCGACAAACGCTTTATCACCTACGTGCTGACGCTGGCCGGTTATTACATGCTGGGGGTCCAGGTGATGCTGATGCTGCCGATCATGGTCAATGATATAGCCGGCTCCCCGACGGCGGTGAAGTGGATGTACGCCATCGAAGCCTGCCTGTCGCTGACCCTGCTCTACCCGATTGCCCGCTGGAGCGAAAAGCGTTTTCGCCTTGAACATCGGCTGATGGCTGGCCTGCTGCTGATGTCCCTGAGCATGCTGCCGATCGGCATGGTGAGCTCGCTGCAGCAGCTGTTTATGCTGATCTGCACTTTCTATATCGGCTCAATTATTGCTGAACCCGCGCGTGAAACCCTGAGCGCCCAGCTGGCCGATGCCCGGGCGCGCGGCAGCTATATGGGCTTTAGCCGCCTCGGGCTGGCGATTGGCGGCGCGCTGGGGTATGCCGGGGGCGGCTGGCTGTTCGATGCCGGTAAAGCCTTTAATCAACCGGAACTGCCGTGGGTGATGCTGGCGCTGATTGGGGTCATTACCTTCTTCGCGCTGGGCTGGCAATTTAGCCACAAGCGCAGCGTGCCGGGTACGCTTGAACCGGGTGCCTGATTTGTAACAGGCTTTTTTCTCCTCCATACTGAATGTTGATGGTCAACCACTGGAGGAGAAACGTGAAACTTTATATTTACGATCACTGCCCGTTCTGTGTGAAAGCCCGCATGATTTTTGGCCTTAAAAATCTTCCCGTCGAAAGGATAACGCTCCTGAGTGACGACGACGCCACGCCGACGCGGATGATTGGGCAAAAAATGGTTCCGATCCTGCAAAAAGATGACAGCCGTTATCTGCCCGAAAGCATGGATATCGTGCGCTATGTCGACGCGCTTGATGGCCAGCCGCTGCTGACCGGCAAGCAAAACCCGGCCATTGCCGAATGGCTGCGCAAGGTCAACGGCTATGCCAACCGCCTGCTGATCCCCCGCTTTGCCAAAGGCGCCTTTGATGAGTTCTCCACCCCGCAGGCGCGTGCCAGCTTTGTCGCGAGGAAAGAGGAGTCCATCGGCAGCTTCGCAGAGCATCTGTCCCACTCGGCGGGGCTGGTGAAGAACATCAGCGACGATCTGCGGGCGCTGGATAAGCTTATTGTCCAGCCTAACGCGGTGAATGGCGAACTCTCCGATGACGATATCCACCTGTTCCCGCTGCTGCGTAATCTGACGATCGTTGCGGGCATCAACTGGCCGACGCGGGTTGCCGATTACCGCGATAATATGGCCAAGCAGACCCAGGTGAACCTGCTGTCGTCCCAGGCGCTGTAACCCCTCCGTGGGCGGTCTCATCCAGATCGCCCACTTTTATCAGCTTTTTCTGCTGGTTTGACAAAGTCTCCCCTGACATACTGTCGCGTCTTAATTGAGGCGCTGACATTCTGTCGAGGGAACCCATGAAAAAGATTGTTATTGCCGCTGCGTTAATTGTCAGCGGCCTGCTGGTTGGATGTAATCAGCTTACACAGTACACCGTCAGCGAGCAGGAAATTAATCAGGCGCTGCAAAAGCGCAATAACTTCGCGAAAGATATTGGCGTGCCCGGCGTGGCCGATGCGCATATCGTTCTGACCAATCTTGCCAGTCAGATTGGCCGCGAAGAGCCCAACAAAGTGATGCTGTCCGGCGATGCCAGCCTGGACATGAACTCCCTGTTCGGCAGCCAGAAAGCCAATATCAAACTGAAGTTAAAAGCCCTGCCGGTGTTTAACAAAGAAAAGGGTGCCATCTATCTGCAGCAGATGGAGATCACCGAGGCTGTGGTGTCGCCGGATAAGATGAAACCAGTCCTGCAGACGCTGATGCCCTATCTGAACCAGTCGCTGCAAAACTACTTTAACCAGCAGCCTGCCTACGTCCTGCGGGAAGACAACAGCAAGGGCGAGGCGCTGGCGAAAAAGTACGCGAAAGGGATCGAAGTCAAGCCGGGTGAGATAATCATCCCCTTTACTGACTAACCTTAAAGGCGCTTCGGCGCCTTTTTTTACGGAAAAGAGTGCAAACGAAAACGTTTCCCCCTATTCTTTGTGTCCGGCAAAAAACATCTCACTCAGCCGGAGCTCATCCATGACTGCACCATCCCAGGTTTTGAAAATCCGCCGCCCAGACGACTGGCATATCCATCTTCGCGATGGCGATATGCTGAAAACCGTTGTGCCGTATACCAGCGAAATTTATGGCCGCGCGATTGTGATGCCAAACCTGGTGCCACCCGTCACTACGGTTGATGCGGCGATGGCCTACCGCCAGCGCATTCTTGATGCAGTGCCTGCCGGTCACGACTTTACCCCGCTGATGACCTGCTACCTGACCGACACCCTCGATCCTGATGAGGTTGAGCGCGGCTTTAACGAAGACGTCTTCACCGCCGCTAAACTCTATCCCGCCAACGCGACCACCAACTCCAGCCACGGCGTGACCAGTATCGATGCGATTATGCCGGTGCTCGAGCGCATGGAAAAATTGGGGATGCCGCTGCTGGTGCATGGTGAAGTGACCCATGCAGAGATCGATATTTTCGATCGCGAAGCACGTTTTATCGACAGCGTAATGGAGCCACTGCGCCAGCGCCTGCCGGGGCTGAAAGTGGTGTTTGAGCACATCACCACCAAAGATGCGGCTGACTACGTGCGCGACAGCAACGAGCGCCTCGCAGCCACCATCACCCCGCAGCACCTGATGTTCAACCGCAACCACATGCTGGTGGGCGGCGTGCGCCCTCACCTGTACTGCCTGCCAATCCTCAAGCGCAACATCCACCAGCAGGCGCTGCGTGAGCTGGTCGCCAGCGGCTGTGATCGTGTCTTCCTCGGCACCGACTCGGCCCCGCACGCCCGTCATCGTAAAGAGGCCAGCTGCGGCTGCGCAGGCTGCTTTAACGCCCCGACCGCGCTTGCCAGCTATGCACAGGTCTTTGACGAGATGAATGCTCTGCAGCACTTCGAAGCCTTCTGTTCCCTGAATGGCCCGCGCTTCTACGGTTTGCCGGTTAACGAGAGTTTTATTGAACTGGTGCGCGAGGAGAGCAGCGTAGTGGAGTCCATCGCCCTGACCGATGACACCCTGATCCCGTTCCTCGCGGGTGAAACCGTTCACTGGACGGTTAAACGCTAAAAATTCGCTGCCCCCTGTTGCAAGCTTGCCGATATGACTGTATAAATACACAGTATAAACACAGGGGGCAAATATGCGTATTGAAGTGACTGTTGCCAGAACAACTGCTTTACCTGCCGGCGCGCTGGATGCACTGGCGGGTGAATTATCCCGCCGTATCAACGAATCGTTTCCCGAGAGCAACGGTGCTGTCACCGTCCGCTACGCCGGGGCCAACAACCTGTCCGTGATTGGCGGCGCAAAAGACGATAAAGCGCGCATCAGCGAAATTTTGCAGGAAACCTGGGAAAGCGCTGACGACTGGTTTATTACCGATTAATTTTGCTCCCTCATTGTGTTTTTTTGCCGGGTCGCCCCGGCTTTTTTTCGCCCTTCACTCAACCGCAAAATATCCTGGAAAAGGCTTAAAAATCACCCGTGCCATGGTGTTTTATTGTTCAAACATTCCTAAATGTTAGAAAAATGTGTTGCTGCCTGTTTATTTTTCCCATCAGAACCCTTATTAATTGATATACTGAAATTGCTTCAGAAAAACACGCATTGAACCTCACAGTCGTTGTCTTTAAACACGTATTCAGGGGGTTATGATGGAAAAGAATAATGAAGTCATCCAGACCCATCCTCTCGTTGGCTGGGATATCAGCACCGTGGACAGCTATGACGCACTGATGCTGCGTTTGCACTACCAGACCCCGAATCACCCCGACCGTGTAGAAGCGGAAGTTGGGCAGACGCTGTGGCTCACCACAGATGTTGCACGTCAGTTTATTTCTATTTTAGAAGCCGGTATTGCAAAAATAGAATCCAGTGACTACCAGGAAAATGAGTATAAGCGGCATTAAGTTGATGTCACATTTTCACCCAACAGGCACCTGACGGTGCCTCAATTATTTCACCCTTGTATAACCCCGCCATGTTAATTACTCTTCTAAGCCACGAAACGCGTTAAGAGATCCTATGAAATACGACCTTATCATTATTGGCAGTGGATCCGTGGGTGCTGCGGCCGGTTATTACGCCACCCGGGCCGGGCTGAACGTTCTGATGATTGACGCCCATATGCCGCCCCACACCGAAGGCAGCCACCACGGCGACACCCGCCTGATGCGCCATGCGTACGGCGAAGGCGAGCGCTATGTGCCGCTGGTGTTACGCGCGCAGGCGCTGTGGGATGAGCTGGCCGACATCAGCGGCGAGCCGGTGTTTGAACGTACTGGCGTCGTCAACCTGGGGCCGTCCGATTCAACGTTTCTGGCAAACGTCGAGCACAGCGCCCGAGAGTTCAATCTGGATCTGGAGCGGCTCGATGCCGCCGCGGTGATGAGCCGCTGGCCGGAAATCCAGGTGCCGGAAGGGTATATCGGGCTGTTTGAAGCCAACTCTGGCGTACTGCGCAGCGAGCTGGCGATTAAAACCTGGATTGCACTGGCCAACGAGGCGGGTTGCGCACAGCTGTTTAACTGCCCGGTCAGCGCGATTACCCATCATGACGACGGCATCACCGTCGACACGCCGGAAGGTGAGTACAGCGCCCACCGTCTGTTAGTCAGCGCGGGAACCTGGGTTTCGCAGCTGGTGCCCGGCCTGCCGGTGCAGCCCGTGCGCAAAGTGTTTTCCTGGTTCCAGGCCGATGGCCGTTACAGCCACCAGAATCGCTTCCCGGCCTTTACCGGCGAGCTGCCTGGCGGCGATCAGTTCTACGGTTTCCCGTCGGAGAAAGACGCCCTCAAGATCGGCAAGCACAACGGTGGGCAGGTTATCGGCTCTCCGGAAGACCGTAAGCCGTTTGGCGACTATCCCAGCGATGGATCTGAAGCGTTCACGTTTCTGCGTAATATCCTGCCGGGCATCGGGGGTCTGCTGCACGGTGCCGCCTGCACCTACGACAACACCCCGGATGAAGATTTCATCATCGATACCCTCCCGGGTCATGACAACACGCTGTTGATCACCGGCCTGAGCGGGCATGGGTTTAAATTCGCCAGCGTGCTGGGCGAGATTGCAGCGCAGTTCGCCCAGGACCAAACCCCAGCGTTTGATCTTACCCCGTTCTCTCTGTCGCGCTTTAGTCGCTAATCCTGTCAGGCTTCGGGTTGCCGAAGCCTGGTATTTACCTCTCAGTCGAAACCCTTATGCAGCTTATTTTTCATTATCTGGTCAACAATATTCGCGAGCATCTGATGCTCTATATTGTGTTGTCGGCGGTGCTGATGCTCCTCGATATCGCTTATATTGTATTCTTCTGACAGAAAATATTGACAAAAGCTGACGATTCTCAAGATAACTATAATTTCAGCGCAAATTATTTGAATATCATAAAACGGTCACATCCCGCCATAACAGACAGAAACAACACTTCTTTAACAGCCACCCTGACAATTTCATGCTGGCTTCATTCAAAAATATTGATCTAATAAAATTAAAAAACTAAATCACTAAATATCATTTGCAATAATGTTTTCGGCACGCCATTTTGAGCCCTCACTATTTAAATTCGGTATTCACGATGCAGGTGCGTAATTCCCCTACACGCTATGGCGTTATATCCATGTGTTTACACTGGGCGATGGCTATCGCGGTTTATGCCATGTTTGGCCTTGGATTATGGATGGTCACCCTGAGCTACTACGACGGCTGGTATCACCAGGCCCCTGAGCTGCACAAAAGCATTGGCTTTGTGCTGATGATGGCATTGGTGGTTCGTCTTCTCTGGCGTCGCGTGTCTCCGCCGCCTCCGGCGTTGAAAAGCCAGACGCGCCTGACGCGCATCGGTGCCACCGTTGCCCATTTCGCCCTGTATGCCGTGCTTTTCGCGATCCTTATTAGCGGCTATCTGATCTCGACGGCTGATGGAAAGCCTATCAGCGTCTTTGGCCTGTTTGATGTGCCCGCCCTGCTGGCCGATGCCGGGACGCAGGCCGATCTGGCCGGTTCTGTCCACCTGTGGCTGGCGTGGGGCGTGGTATCGCTCTCTGCACTGCATGGCCTTGCGGCCATGAAACACCACTTTATTGATAAAGATGCCACCCTGACACGTATGTTGGGCAAAGCGTCACCTGACACTGGAGCATAAAATGAAAAAACGCCTGCTGGGATTAACCGTCGCCTCTCTGCTGTTCACCACCGGTTCAGCCATCGCTGCTGACTACAAAATTGATAAGCAAGGTCAGCACGCCTTTGTCAATTTCCGCATCCAGCATCTGGGCTACAGCTGGCTGTACGGCACCTTTAAAGACTTCGACGGTTCCTTTACCTTCGATGAAAAAAATCCGGCTGCCGACAAGGTCAATGTGACCCTGAATACCAACAGCCTGGACACCAACCACGCCGAGCGCGATAAGCACCTGCGCAGCGCAGAGTTCCTCAACGTGGCGAAATTCCCGCAGGCGACCTTTACCTCAACGGAAGTGAAGAAAGACGGCGACGGCCTGGATATTACCGGCAACCTGACGCTTAACGGCGTAACCAAACCGGTGACTCTGGATGCAAAACTGATCGGTCAGGGTGACGATCCGTGGGGCGGAAAACGTGCGGGCTTTGAAGCGACGGGTAAAATTCACCTGAAAGATTTTAACATCACCACCGATTTGGGTCCGGCATCGCAGGATGTTGAGCTGATCATCTCTGTGGAAGGGGTACAGCAGAAGTAAGCCCCTCGCCCGGTCCGCATTGCGCGACCGGGCAAGGCTTTACGCTTATTCCGGGTCAGGAATGCCCAGACGGGTGTTCAGACGACCCCGCGACTTATTAAAGATTTTATTGCCATTCTCGCGTCCCGCGCGGCGACGACGCTGCTCCTCTTCAGGCAGAACGCTCTCTTCGCTACACAGTTCGCTACAGCATCCCTGAAACTTCTCCGCGCAGGCCGGACACTGAATAAACAGCAGATGACAGCCGTCGTTTTTGCAGTTGGTGTGCGTATCGCAGGCGGTGCCGCACTGGTGGCAGTTTGAGATCACGTCCTCAGAGATACGCTCGCCCATCCGCTCATCAAAGACAAAGTTCTTGCCGATAAAGCGCACCGGAAGCCCCTGATCGCGCGCGCGGCGGGCATACTCGATGATCCCCCCCTCGATATGCCAGACCTTATTAAAGCCGTTATGCTTCATAAAGGCGCTGGCTTTTTCGCAGCGGATCCCGCCGGTGCAGTACATCACAATCTTCTTGTCTTTATGTTCCTGCATCATCTCGACCGCTTTCGGCAACTGCTCGCGGAAGGTGTCGGCGGGGATTTCCAGCGCGTTTTCGAAATGGCCCACTTCGTATTCGTAGTGATTACGCATGTCGATAAACACGGCATCAGGATCGTCGAGCATGGCATTTACTTCTGCCGCTTTCAGGTAATCGCCGACGTCGCTGGCGTTAAACGTCGGGTCGTCGATACCGTCGGCCACAATACGCTCACGCACTTTCAGGCGCAGCACCCAGAACGACTTTCCGTCATCGTCCAGAGCAATGTTCATTCGCAGGCCGTTCAGGGCCGGGTCGAAGCCGTACAGGAAGGTGCGCAATGCATCAACCTGACTTTCCGGAACGCTGATTTGAGCGTTGATACCTTCGTGCGCCAGATAAATGCGACCAAACACATTCAGTTCGGTTAAGGCTTTATACAGCGCATCACGGGTCTGCTGCGGGTTAACGACGGTAAAATATTTATAGAACGAGATCGTGGTGCGCGGCTCGGTTTCGGCCAGCATGCGCGCTTTTAACTCTTCGTTCGAAATGCGGTTGTGTAACACTGGCATGGTGTACGGTTCCTGCAATCGTGGGATAAGGAAAATCGGGCGGGATGATATAGCAAAGATTGAGAATTTACATCCCCTCATTTTGCGCTACATTTCTCGGTCTAACGTGATCAGCCAATAACATTTGCCGTTTTCATGAACATTCCATCGCGATGAGTTTTGGTTATGAATCGAAAAGTGCGAGAATCTGACACCAGGACAGAATAAAAAAAGGAACGACATGACCCATTTACCGAAATTTTCCATTGCGCTGCTGCATCCGCGCCACTGGTTTACCTGGGCTGGCATCGGTTTATTGTGGTTACTGGTGCAACTTCCCTACCCGGTCATTTATCGTCTGGGCTGCGGTCTGGGTCACCTGGCGATGCGCGTGATGACCCGTCGCGCCCGGATCGCCCGGCGCAATCTGGAACTCTGCTTTCCGCAGATGAGCGAGCATGAGCGTGAAGCCCTGGTGATCAAAAATTTTGAATCCGTCGGGATGGGACTGATGGAAACGGGGATGGCGTGGTTCTGGTCAGACAAACGCATGAGCCGCTGGATGGAAGTCACCGGCGCTGGCATGGAGCCGGTACACAGCCTGCAGGCGCAAAATACCGGCGTACTGCTGATCGGGATTCACTTTCTGACCCTTGAGATCGGTGCACGCATGTTTGGCATGCAGGCGCCCGGTATCGGCGTCTATCGTCCGAACGACAACCCGGTGATCGACTGGCTACAGACGCGAGGCCGGATGCGTTCCAACAAAAGCATGATCGATCGTAAAGATCTGAAGGGGATGATCCGCGCGCTGAAATCCGGGGAAGTGATCTGGTATGCGCCTGACCATGACTACGGCCCAACAGCCAGCGTCTTCGTGCCATTTTTTGCCGTTGACGACGCCGCCACCACCAGCGGTACCTGGACCCTGGCGCGGCTGTCGAGTGCGGCAATTGTGCCGTTTGTCCCGCGCCGTAAAGCCAACGGCAAAGGCTACGAGCTGATGATGCTGGAACCGGAATGTTCGCCTCCGCTGGACGATGCGAAAACGACGGCGGCGTGGATGAATGACGTCATCGAAAAATGCATCCTGATGGCACCTGAACAATATATGTGGCTGCATCGCCGCTTTAAGACCCGCCCGGAAGGCGTCCCTTCCCGCTATTAAGCTGACCTGCGGCCCCGGTGGCCGCAGTTTACTTTCTGTTTTTACCCTCTTCGGCCATTGCAGCAATCATAACGCAGGCGCATAATTAGCAGGCTTACTACCTTCTTTCTTAATGATGCCGTCGCGCATCAGAACGCGGATCGTTATGTCATCCTCAGAAACGCCAATAAACTGGAAACGTAACCTGACGGTTGCCTGGCTGGGCTGCTTTCTCACCGGGGCCGCTTTTAGCCTGGTGATGCCTTTTCTGCCTCTGTACGTCGAGCAGCTTGGCGTCAGCGGTCACAGCGCGCTGAACATGTGGTCAGGGCTGGTGTTTAGCATCACTTTTCTCTTCTCGGCCATTGCCTCCCCCTTCTGGGGCGGGCTGGCGGATCGCAAGGGGCGCAAGATCATGCTGCTGCGCTCAGCGCTGGGGATGGCGATCATCATGCTGCTGATGGGGATGGCGCAAAATATCTGGCAGTTTCTTATTTTGCGCGCGGTGCTGGGGCTGCTCGGCGGGTTTGTACCCAACGCCAACGCGCTGATCGCCACGCAGATCCCGCGCCACAAAAGCGGCTGGGCGCTGGGTACGCTGTCAACAGGCTCGGTGAGCGGTGCGCTGCTCGGTCCGCTGGCCGGCGGGTTGCTGGCCGACAGCTATGGCCTGCGCCCGGTGTTCTTTATTACCGCGGTGGTGCTGTTTATCTGCTTCCTGCTGACCTGGTTCTGCATCCGGGAGAATTTTACCCCGGTTGCCAAAAAAGAGATGCTGCACGCCCGCCAGGTGTTCGCCTCGCTGAAAAACCCCAAACTGGTGTTAAGCCTGTTCATCACCACCTTGATTATTCAGGTGGCAACCGGTTCGATAGCGCCGATCCTGACGCTGTACGTACGCGAGCTGGCAGGCAACGTCGGCAACATCGCGTTTATCAGCGGGATGATTGCCTCGGTACCGGGTGTGGCCGCCCTGCTCAGCGCCCCACGGCTGGGGAAACTGGGCGATCGTATTGGCCCGGAACGGATCCTGATCGTCGCCCTGGTGATCTCTGTGCTGCTGTTGATCCCGATGTCGTTGGTGCAAACGCCGTGGCAGCTCGGAATATTGCGCTTTTTACTCGGTGCTGCCGATGGCGCGCTGCTGCCTGCCGTCCAGACGCTGCTGGTGTACAACTCCACCCGGGAGATTGCCGGGCGCATTTTCAGCTATAACCAGTCGTTTCGCGATATCGGCAACGTTACCGGCCCGCTGCTCGGGTCCGGTATTGCGGCCAGCTTTGGTTTTCGTACGGTGTTTATCGTTACCGCCGGAGTGGTGCTGTTTAACGTGTTCTACTCGTGGCTGAGTTTATCCCGGGCGGTACGCCAGCCGCAGTCGGCGCCAGATTAGGACAACTCCGTGACGGCTTTCGCCGCATTCATACTTGCAAGCAGTGAGAATCAGCTATTCTTTCCCTGAATACTTTGTCAAACCACAGGGAGACGCCAATGACTATGTATGCCACGCTGGAAGCAGAGTAAAATAAAATACATATTGTTTTATGTGCATTTTTTATGAACCTGCCAGTACTGCCGCCTTTCCTTACACAGCATGACTAACCACTACTGCATCGTTAGACCCCGCTCAATATCAGCACCAGCATCTTGATCACATCGTCCAGTACTACAGGGGGCAACCATACGCCGAACACTGCCATCACTAACGGAATGATCACGTAGTTGTATACGACCAGGAACACCAACACGTATGCAATGTAATGTTTCCAGTTAGCGTCCTGTGCCTTACCTTCAGTCTTACTGGTAGTCATCTGACCATCACTACCAGTAGTCTGTGAATTGTCTATCTTCTTCACAACTGAGTTACCCATCAATTTACTGATCAAACCTTTGATTAACTAAATCATGTTAAGTCCTCCAAAAGTTCACGAACTTTTTGCATGTGTTCTTTGTCCATACCTGCTGTGAACTTGAATTTCGTCATCAGTGCTTTATTTAAACTGCCCCACTGAGAACACAACATACAAATAAGTGCTGATTCAGCATGTAAGGCTTCGGCGTATGTTGGATAACAGGCCAGAATGCTCTTTTTATACGGTTCGCCCGCTTCGATCAGTTCATTAACTGACTTACTACTGCTGGTGTAATCGTTCCAGTTTGACTGTTTTGAACTGCTCTTAATCTCTGAGACATTCTTAATCGTTTTCCATACTCGTTTCTGACCAATCTTGTTCAAATACTTCGTGTTGAATCTTGTTCGGTAGTGACCGAATGTAGTCACGCAATGTTTTAAAGTACTGGGTAAGTTCTTTATGAACTTCGTCGGCTGGGATCAGTTGTTCAGTACGAGACAATACTTCCGCTTCTGCTAAATCAGCTTCCGCCCGTATCTTACGAAGACGTTCTAATTCAATTTGCTCTCGTATATCTGTTTGTCGTAAAGGAATAAGAACATGATCAATTATCCACTGCCTTGTTTCATCTTCATTACTTAAGGGCATCCCCTTTGCTTTCCACTGCCGTACAGTACTTTCATCGTACCCGTATTGTTTTGCTATTGCTCTTTGACTGATCAAAACCAACATCCTCCATTATTAGTTAAAGTATTTATGGTTTTTGCCGATATACCATTATCGAAATAGAGGATATCAATATGACTGATAGAGCGGATTCTGTAACTGTTAAAACAATCATGGATGAGTTTTTGAAAGATGAAGGCGTAAGATCAAGATTAAGAATGATTCTTAAACGAAATAGGAATGATTGGGAGAAGTGGTTACAGGTTGAACTCGAATACTTCATTTCACAGACGCCGGGCACTCAGGTTGAAAGAGAAGTTTTAGCCTTCCCCGATAACAGAAAATTACGTGAACAGTACAGTATGTTCATTGACCTAGCGTTCAGAAGAAAACGTACACGTACAAACTCGTATATTTTCCTCGAACTTAAATGCTCTAGAAATCCTCAAACACTAATTAATGGCTTTGAGAAAGACGTTAAAAAGCTGCTTGCTCTCAAAAAGTGTTTATTAGGTACTAGATCGTTTTGGTGCGTAGGTTTCCATCTTAATTGCACCCCTGACAGTGTGCGTAAAATAGATAAGTTTGTTAACGGTTGGCATTACGGGTTTAGTAAGGTCGTTAAGCTTTGCGACTGTGGTGAGGAAATAGAATGCCCATGTGAGGATAACAAAATAGGGTTCGCAGTAATTTAAGTTGCGGGGCGGGTTCGATCAAAAATTACACATACACGTAAAAGATCGGCCTGCCGAAACTACGCGAGGAATCCCCCGTCTGGGAGTACCTTTTAACGCTTCTGTATCGCTGTGTATGCGTCTGAACTAGATTAAACGCGTCCGTGCGTTAATATTTCTATCTTTGTTTATGAAGTGATACAGGCTGTTCTAAGAGGTATTCTAAATAGTAATCACGGATTGCAATGATTTCTTCTTTATAGAACTTATGGTTAACACCACAATATAGTTCCTCGACCGTTTGCCAGTACTGAACATTCATAAAGTCTTCTGCAACAGTCAATAATAGGCAACATGCCCTGCCTAATTCTTTAGCGGTTGGTTCTTCCGACCCCTGTTGAAACTTCGAAATTAGTTCTAAAGCGTTGTGTGTCAGCTTGATACTTTCATCAGCAGACAATGATTCAAATGCAATCGTTTCATCTGCAATAATTCGTACAATTTTCATACACTTCCCAGTGTTATTCTTTTAACTCCGGCCAGTCTGGATCTTATCTGCACTGTCTGCAATACTGTATGCATATGCAGTATGTGGAGGGATAAATTATGAGCAAAGATGGCTACAATGCTTCAATCACCAGTGGTATACAGCGGTTCGTATATCATGGGCAGTGTGCTACTGGGGATCGTCGTTAGAAGAGTTCAGGATAAGTGATAAGGTCTTCTTTCAGAACGAGCATAGGCAGTACTGGTTAGGCGTCATTCAACACGACTGCTTCGTACTTCTCTATGAAGCACTGCTAACTAGAATATTAGACGGCCTTACATACTTGAATGCAGAACGGCGTATGCATCAAGATGACGATGACTGGTTTTGTGATCAGGATGAGCTTCCGTTTTAAAACAATTTATAAATGAAATAGGCCGTATAAGTCGGCCTATATTTATTGAATGTTTTTAAGACTCTGTAAGGTCTTTTGCAACACCATTTGCAGGATTTACTCCGCCTTTATGCACCGTTCTTAACTCTTCTGGTGTTACAGCGGTAGAAGGCCCTACGAGCATATCGTTAAAATATTTATCAATTTTTATTGTTTGTAACTCTTGGAAAAGATATTCGTCAGACTTTTTTTTCAAACAGTTACCGTAATATGCTGCCGCACTAGAAACAATATCTGCAACTTGCAATTGTGGATATTCTGCTGATGAATGGAAGGTCAAAGAACGAGCTTTAAGCGGGAGTTCAAATTTTCTTCTGTCATATCCAAACTCTTCTGATTCTTTTGTCCAATCCATAAACAAATCAAATATACCTTTTCGCTCTGAGATAGCTTTTGAATCGTCATGTTTAATGTGATATCCATTAGGATATATTTTATCCCATTCTATACAGTGTTTAAAGAGAGATGGTATTGCAGGATCGAGAATATACATCTCAGTATCATTAAGAATATTAGTGATATCACTTTTTGTTATACTAATTCTATCAAGTGTACTAATAAAATTATCACTGCTGGCACATGCTTTCAATTCATCAACAGATATATAAAATTGTTCGATTGATTCAGCATCTTGGTTTTTTATCATTTTTATGAACCGATCATACATTTTGTCTGTTGGTTCCTGGCCACAAAACACTCGAAGGCAATAATACAAATAATTTGACAAAGCCAGATTCTGTCCATTCAAATAAATATCAATGCCTCGATTGTAAGACCAAGTCTCAATTAGAATATCGACAACCTTTGTTGTTAACATATATCTTTTGTCAATTATGAAGACTTTCACAGTATCTTCATTGATATATTTACTTTCAAGAAGTCTGATTATTCCATCTTGTCCTGACTTCCTACGCCTTAACGTTTTAAAGTGAGCTTCATTAGGTGATTTGCTCTCTGTTAACTCAAGAGCCTTAATTGCATCAGATTTACTGATGTCACATGCCCCTAAAGTAAAAACAAACTGTGCCAAGTCTAAAAGATCCCCCCCCGTATTACCTGACTCATCGAAAAATATTTCAGGTTTCATGTACATTTTTTTATTTTTCTTTGCCACGTCTTCTCTAATAGATTGGTTTTTCTTATTCTGTTTGATGGCTCGTCTTTGTTGACTATTTTTCCCATGTGATCCTCTGATAATCATTTAGAATTATTTAATTACTTAGCCTGTACTTACAAGGCACAAATTGCCTTACTTCTATATTCATAATTTCAGTATGTTTGAGACCCATTCATGACTTGTAAACTTCATTTTATTTGACTCTCAGATCACTCTTAATTTGATAACTACATTATACTGATACACATTTACGTTCCTTAGCAAATATGAAGTACTTTGCTATGGATCATAAAAAATGCAAAGAACTTTGTAGTTGCGTGAAAAGATCATGGATAACTTCATTTTTTGTAATAAGTAACTACCTTTCTAACAGTACCAGTGGTAATCGGGGCAGTATAGAAGTACTAGACCTTGCATGATATTCTGCTGTTCTTGTTCGGATTCAGGATGGCTAAATACTTCACTGTGTTCGTCGTACTGCATATCTAGTTTGATGAGTGGTTCTGTATCGATGACTGCTAGTAGTTCCTGAACCATCTCGAAATAGAGTTCAGTACTGCCATATTGCGGAAGGTGTATTGATGTTCTCATAGGGTAAATTATATATGTGTATTTGAGTATTTGAGTATTTACCCTTTCCGTACTGAGATTGAAATTATAGGTTTTATTTACAGTTGTCGAGTGTCCATAACCTTTTTGTTATAGGCTCACCAGTTTGCGAATCATTCAATTCTTTATAGATTGTCATTGTAGGATTTGAGTGCAGGTAGGTTACTAATTTAACCTCATTTTTACCCTTATCATCCGCCAAGTTGCTGATCATTGAGGCGGTACTGAGACAACTGCCATTTATATTATTACACTCTACTCTTTCTAGTTTCGTTGTGACTAATTTTGCCTGACCTTCAGGTAATCTAAAAGCTACAGTAGCAATGCGATTACTGAATTCAACATGGCCTGTGGTTATAATATCAGCGGGTTTTTCTGTGTTAGACAGGTAACCACCAAAACCTACCTCAATACGTAAATCGCAATCGTAACTACTCTTCAAATCAGCCAAACTTGATAAAACTGGCTTCTGTGGCTGTGGCTGTGGCTGTGGCTGTGGCTGTGGCTGTGGCTGTGGCTGTGGCTGTGGCTGTGGCAATGACTGCTGATCACTTACCATCATATTCAAATCATTAATTCTTGATTGATATACCTGCTGAATCATTTGAGCTGTAGTGGCTTTATTACGCACTTCTTTCAACCACAAAAGTTGGGCTTTTCTTACAAGCTGAGCATTCTCTGGCTTAGCCTGATTGACCTGCTTATATAATGCATTCAGATGATCATCAAGAGACGATAATGCTGGAGTAGTGCAAATTGTCAGTTCAACATATCCATTTGCTTTTGAACAATCAAAGGCTGCTGCATACGCGGTTGAACCGCAAAGTACCAATGACGTACTGATAGCAAGGCTTAATTTCTTTAGCATGATAAACTCGCTGTGGTGGCTTTAACTCGTTGTTCTACGTTGTTAATTATCTTCAAAGGCATGAAGATTTTATCCTTATAATGGATTTTGTAAACAGTCTGCCGTACTAAGCCGTTGAATAATTTTTGTATTATTTCGGCATCCCTTAGATGAGTCGATGCTCTGGCCCTGCGGCCATTATCAACACTGAATTGATTTGTAGATAATGTAAGCAGCAAACTTTAGAACGAATCAGTACTGTCAGTCTTTGGAGATGGTCTGATATGACATGATGCAGAGAGGCATGTACAACACGTATACAAATCGTTTATAACTGCTTCTATCCCACTATCTTTAGTAGGGCTAAACAATCCATTACAAGAGCTTAAATCGGGATGGCATAATTTTTGGCTAGGGCTAGGAAGTCGTATTACTTACAATTCTAATCATTCAAATGCAGACCAATGATCATATATTATATAGCGAGATAGATATGGAAATTATAGGTTTACTTATTGTCGCATGGTTAGGTTATGTAATTCTCGGCGGCTACAACAAGGCTAAGACACGCAGCTATTACGCAGTTGTAGCTCGGGCAAAGCGAGGCTTAACGGAAACTAAAGATCTCTATCGCCCAACTTGGATCAATAATGACGATAAGCGGAATTAGTTTGTTAGTGTGGTAAGAACTCTTAGCCTCAAACAAGGAGTACCCGCTAACTACTTAGACCAACTATTTTCGAGCGAGGAATTTCTACGTCTAGTAGTTATGAAATTCACAGCAATACTAGAACAGAACAACTTAAGCTTTACCTCTCAAAAGACTGCCAGTAGTGAACTAATCAAAGATTTGTGGAATTGTGGAATTGTGGAATTGTGGAATTGTGGAATTGTGGAATTGTGGAATTGTGGAATTGTGGAATTGTGGAATTGTGGAATTGTGGAATTGTGGAATTGTGGAATTGTGGAATTGT
>JBAPXW010000017.1:0-44584 GCA_049284415.1 Leclercia sp. | reverse complement strand
TAGTAAACCGGGGCAATAAACCGGTGGTTACAGAAGTCTTCGGTGGAGCGGTAGTTCAGTCGGTTAGAATACCTGCCTGTCACGCAGGGGGTCGCGGGTTCGAGTCCCGTCCGTTCCGCCACTTATTGAAAGCCCTGAGCTAACGCTCAGGGCTTTTTTCATGCCTGTCGTTTAATTATTGCTATAAACGCAAAAATCCTCTGCTTAATCGCCTCTTTTTTCACATAACTCCAGCATAGATAATCCTCTTAATTAACAAACACGACAAAGAAAAGAGGAATTCAATGACTATCCCTGCATTCGGTCTCGGCACTTTCCGCCTGAAAGACGACGTTGTTATCGCATCCGTTAAAAACGCACTCGAACTGGGCTATCGTACAATTGATACGGCACAGATCTACGATAACGAAGCTGCCGTCGGTCAGGCAATCGCAGAGAGCGGCATCCCGCGCGATGCACTATTTATTACCACCAAAATCTGGATTGAGAACCTGGGCAAGGATAAATTAATCCCCAGCCTGATTGAGAGCCTGAAAAAACTGCGTACCGATTACGTGGATCTCACCTTGATCCACTGGCCATCGCCAGATGATGCGGTTGAGGTAGAAGAGTTCATGTCAGCGTTGCTGGAAGCAAAAAAACAGGGTTTGACGCGTGAAATTGGGATCTCAAACTTCACCATCCCATTGATGGAAAGAGCAATTGCATCAGTAGGCGCAGAAAATATCGCGACGAATCAGATCGAGCTTTCACCTTATCTGCAGAACCGTCAGGTGGTGGAATGGGCCCAGCGGCACGGCATCCACATCACCTCATATATGACGCTGGCGTACGGTAAGGCACTGAAAGACGAGACCATTCTGCGTATTGCGGCAAAACATAGCGCAACCGCTGCACAGGTTATTCTGGCCTGGGCGATGGGAGAAGGGTATGCCGTGATCCCATCTTCAACTAAACCGGAAAATCTGGCCAGCAACTTGCTGGCACAGAATCTACAGCTGGATCAGGAAGATAAAAAGGCGATCGCCGCACTCGACTGCAACGATCGTCTGGTGAGCCCGGAAGGTCTGGCACCGAACTGGGATTAATCAAACCCTCTTTCTGTACGCTTAACCCACTTACAGCTCCTTCGGGAGCTGTTTTACATGCTCACTCAGAAAGTCGATAAAGGCCCGGATCCGGGTACTCACCGCTCTGTCGCTGTAATAGACCGCGCTAAAGGGCATCTCCACTGGCAGCCGTTTATCCGCCATCAGCTCTACCAGTTCTCCCCGCGCAATTTCCTTATTAATCATGTAATCCGACAGGCAGGCGATGCCGTTTCCGGCCAGACACAGCTGCTTTAGCGTCTCTCCGCTGTTCGAAGACAAACCGCTGGTCACTTCATGAAGCTGCCCATCATGGCAGGCGAGGGGCCAGGTATTAAGTGACACCGGCTCCGTAAAGCCCAGACACAGATGCTGCTTTAACTCCTCAATTGTCTTTGGCTGCCCAAAACGGGCTATGTACGCCGGAGAAGCGATAATTTTCCGATAGCTGGCGAACAGCGGGCGGGCCCGCAGGCTTGAATCGGTCAGCGTACCGGCGCGGATCGCCACATCCACTTTGCGCTCAATCAGGTTGATAAATGTCTCAGATGAGACCAGTGAAAGCGTCATTTCCGGGTAACGTTCGCGGAAAGGTTTAATCAGCGGCATCAGGAAATGCAGTACGACGGGCGTAGCAGCATCAATCCGTAATAATCCGCGTGGCGTACTGCGTGTCTCCATAATTTCTGTTTCTGCGGCAGCCATCTCCTGCAGGATAGCCTGCACCCGACGAAAATAACGTTCACCTTCCTCAGTCAGGCTCAGCTGGCGCGTTGTCCGGTTGAGCAGGCTAACGCCCAGCTTCATCTCCAGCTTTTTAACCGACCGGCTCACCGCTGAATTGGCTTGGCCCAGCTGCTCTGCGGCTCGACTAAAGCTGCCGCTTTCAACGACGGCGACAAAGATCGCCAGTTCTTCAGACGTTGCTTTCATTATTGCTTAATCCGCAAAATTGTATTGATACTTTGAGCATTTTTGTTATTTAAACACTGGCGCATACTCCGTGTCATCTTAATCCTGTTGATACGGAGTTTTATATGCCTCTGGCGCTACTTGCCCTGACGATCAGTGCCTTTGCAATCGGCACTACCGAATTTGTTATTGTCGGTCTGGTACCGACCATCGCCGATCAGCTTGCTATCTCGCTACCTTCTGCGGGGTTGCTGGTTTCTATTTATGCCCTCGGTGTGGCTATCGGCGCGCCAGTCCTCACCGCACTAACCGGTCGTCTGCCGCGAAAGCAGCTGTTGATGGGGTTGATGGTCCTCTTCACTGGCGGAAATCTTCTTGCCTGGCAGGCGCCTGATTATTCGACGCTGATCGTTGCCCGCCTGTTAACAGGGCTGGCTCACGGAGTCTTCTTCTCCATCGGCTCGACTATCGCAACAAGCCTGGTGCCAAAAGAAAAAGCAGCCTCTGCCATTGCTATCATGTTTGGGGGTTTAACCGTTGCGCTGGTCACCGGGGTACCCTTGGGCACCTTTATCGGCCAGCACTTTGGCTGGCGTGAAACCTTCCTTGCGGTATCGCTGCTTGGGGTGATCGCATTAATCAGCAGTCTGGTACTGATCCCGTCGAATATACCCGGTCGCGCAGCAGCAACCCTGCGCGATCAGCTGAAAGTACTAACGCATCCCCGCCTGCTGATCATCTATGCCATCACTGCGTTGGGGTACGGTGGCGTATTCACCGCCTTTACCTTCCTGGCACCGATGATGCAGGATCTGGCCGGGTTTTCACCGAGCGCAGTTAGCTGGATCCTGCTGGGATATGGCCTGTCGGTGGCGATAGGTAATATCTGGGGGGGTAAGCTTGCCGATAAACATGGCGCCGTCCCGGCACTGAAGATCATCTTTGCCGCGCTGGTCGTGCTGCTGCTGGTCTTCCAGTTCACTGCATCCATGCAGTATGCCGCGCTGGCCACCGTACTGGTGATGGGGATCTTTGCCTTCGGTAACGTACCGGGCTTACAGGTCTACGTGGTCCAAAAAGCAGAGCTGTATACGCCAAACGCCGTCGATGTCGCCTCCGGACTAAACATCGCCGCGTTTAACGTCGGCATCGCACTGGGGTCTATTATTGGCGGCCAGACGGTGGAACACTTTGGTCTGGCGCAAACGCCGTGGATTGGCGCGGTTATCGTTCTCGCGGCATTTCTGCTGATTGGTGTGAGCGGCCGCCTGGATAAACCCGCTCGCGCCGCGCTCGGATGATTCTATAGTAAGCACTTGCTTACACAACCGAAAAGCGGTTTATCCGTAATTGCGTTGAAAGTGTGAGCTTAAAACCCTATAACAATAGAACCCGTTCCATTTCCTGGACGGGTTCTGGTTATAGAGGTCGTTTCAAACCGTGCGAAAAAATACCTATGCTATGCGCTATGTTGCCGGACAACCTGCGGAGAGAATCTTACCTCCGGGGTCGTTTGCGAGCATCGGGCAGGCATTACCCGCCGGGGCCCCGTTAAGTAGCGATGCAAAAATTCGGGTTCTGGTCTGGAATATTTTTAAGCAGCAGCGCGCTGAGTGGTTGTCCGTCCTGCAGAACTTTGGCAAGGATGCACACCTCGTGTTGCTGCAGGAGGCGCAAACCACACCGGAGCTGGTAAGGTTTGCGACCACTAACTATCTTGCCGCAGATCAGGTCCCGGCATTTGTTCTGCCTCAGCACCCATCGGGGGTGATGACCCTCGCTGCCGCCCATCCTGTTTATTGCTGCCCGCTGCGCGAACGTGAGCCAATCTTGCGTCTGGCGAAGTCTGCGCTGGTCACCGTCTACCCGCTGCCGGATACCCGTTTGCTGATGGTGGTGAATATCCACGCGGTCAATTTCAGCCTCGGCGTTGATGTCTACAGTAAGCAATTGCTCCCTATTGGCGATCAGATCGCCCATCACAGCGGTCCGGTGGTGATGGCCGGTGATTTCAATGCCTGGAGCCGTCCACGCATGAATGCGCTGTATCGCTTTGCACGTGAGATGTCGCTGCGCGAAGTCCGTTTTACCGATGACCAGCGTCGCAAAGCGTTTGGCCGTCCTCTCGATTTTGTCTTCTATCGTGGTCTGAACGTTTCTGAAGCCTCAGTGCTGGTCACCCGCGCGTCCGATCACAATCCGCTACTCGTCGAATTCAGTCCCGGCAAACCTGAGAGATAAAGGTCGGTCAGGTCTGCCATGGGGCAGGCCTGCGCAGGTGCTGCCCTTTATTTTCCAACAAACCGAAGGACAGCAAAATGACAACACAGTCCCATCATGACAACGTCGAAAAACAGTTCGGATCCCAGGCCAAAGCCTATCTCACCAGCGCGGTTCACGCATCCGGGCGCGACCTGGTACGTCTGGCAGAAAGACTGGCCGATTTTCCCCACGCCAGGGTGCTCGATTTAGGCTGCGGTGCCGGTCATGCCAGCTTTGTGGCGGCACAGCAGGTTGCTCAGGTGACGGCATACGATTTATCCAGCCAGATGCTGGAGGTTGTGGCAGAGGCGGCAAAAGAGAAAGGGCTGGCAAATGTCGCCACCCGGCAGGGTTATGCCGAATCCTTACCCTTTGACGATCAATCCTTTGATGTTGTCATCAGTCGTTACTCCGCTCACCACTGGCATGACGTCGGTCAGGCGCTGCGGGAAGTTAAACGGGTGCTGAAACCGGGCGGGACGGTGATTATCATGGATATCATGTCACCGGGCCACCCGGTACGTGATGTGTGGTTACAGACGGTCGAAGCGCTGCGTGACACTTCGCATGTGCGTAATTACTCGAGCGGTGAGTGGTTATCGATGTTCACTGATGCCGGATTGATTACGCGTTCGCTGCAGACCGACAGGCTGACCCTCGAGTTTGCATCGTGGATTGCACGCATGCGTACGCCGGAGGCGTTAAGCCAGGCAATTCGGTTGTATCAGGAGAGTGCCTCAGCCGAGGTAAAAGCGTATTTTGAGCTGCAGGAAGAAGGCTCGTTTACCAGCGATACAATCCTGGCAGAAGCCCAGAAAGCGGGATAAACAAAAAAGGCACCGGGGGAATCGGTGCCTTTTTGATATCTGTCTCTGAAATCAGGAATCCGGTGTCGCGTTGTTCTTCACAAACAGCGTGATCCGATCGCCAGGCTTCAGGTTGTCAGTATCACTATTCCAGCGCATCACATCCTTGATGTTCACGCCGTGACGTTTCGCAATACTGGAGAGCGAATCACCTTTACGCACACGATAGGTAATACTATCGTTGTTGCTGGCGAGACGCTGCGCGCTTTTACCCGCGCCAACCGTCAGGTCCTGACCCACTTTCAGCGTAGACCCGCGCAGATTATTCCACTGCTGCAAATCCTTCGTGTTCACGCCAAGACGTGATGCGATGCCTGAAAGCGTATCGCCTGAACGTACCTGATAGCTACGGCTGTTAACCGGTGAATTATCGGCGATCAGCGTAGACTGAACCGCAGCAATTTCACCCGAAGCCAGCGATACGCGTAGCTGTTCAGCGTGTTTCTGTGGCACCAGGACATACTTCGGCCCGTTGGCACCAAGCGTAGAGCCTTTCACACCTGCATTAAAGGCCTTCAGTTTGGTGACCGAGATGCCCGCCATATCCGCAATCTGTTTCAGTTCAACAGGATTGTTGAGACGAACTCTCGCCAGCGCACGACTTTCATCCGCAGTCGGCAGCTTCACGCCGTACTGTTTGCTGTTTTTGAAAATATCACTCAAAGCCAGCATTTTCGGTACGTATAGCTTAGTTTCCCGTGGCAGTGGAAGCGACCAAAAGTCGGTGGGCTTGCCCCGTGCTTTATTCGCTTTCATTGCCTTCAGTACACGACCCTCGCCGCTGTTATACGCAGCGACAGTAAGCAGCCAGTCACCGTCGAACATCTTGTTCAGACGTTGCATCATGTCGAGAGCGGCAGTCGTCGAAGCGACCACATCACGACGCGCATCGTAGCTGCGGGTCTGTTTCAATCCATAATTTCGCCCAGTGCTCGGTATGATCTGCCAAAGCCCTGCGGCATTGGCACCAGACGTTGCGTGCGGGTCAAAAGCGCTCTCCACTATGGGTAGTAGTACCAGTTCCATAGGCATGTTACGTTTCTTAACTTGCCCTGCTATCCAGTACATATACGGCTCTGCCCGTAAAGTTACATCGTGGAGATAGCTCTTATTGCTTAAATACTTCTGTTTCTGTTCGCGAATCCGGCTGTTATCCGGAATTCCCATCTTTAGCTCGTCGCCAATAGAGGCCCACAAGTCTTGATCCTGTGCGAAAGACGTCCCATCGTCTGCCCATCGCGATTGACTTGTAAACTTCCCTGCTTCCCCTTGACCAGCTGCAGAAAGGCTCTGTGCGTGCTGTTGTACGTTACCGGCGTTTTGAGACGCCTGGCAACCCACAAGCAGGACAGAGGCGAGTAATATCGCTTTTGCCTTCATGTGTGTGTCAATAGTTGCTTAAAAGACGAGCGATGATAACGACGAATTTTTGAAAAGGCAACCCGCAATTGTCAGAACACGTCTTTCTTTGCCCTTAACCACGCAAAACGGGCCTCAGGTTGTTGCATATTTGTTTCTTCATTAATTTTATCAATTAAATCAACATCATTAGTTCTTAAAAATAAATTTGTTTTACGCTCATTTTTCAGAATTACGGGGAGTGTGTTTTGTTGTTTTGCGCGTAACTCCTTCACTTTAAGGTAATAATCCTTAATTGCGGGATCCTCTGGCAGAATGTGCCTCGAAAACTTCATATTTGCTAAAGTGTATTCATGCGCGCAACAAATCAATGTTTCGTCAGGAAGAGCGTTAATTTTCTGGAAGGACTGGTACATCTGGGTTGGCGTGCCTTCGAACAAACGACCGCAGCCGCCAGAGAACATCGTATCGCCACAAAAAAGATAAGGAAAACTGAAGAACGAAATATGTCCGGAAGTGTGACCCGGTGTGGCAATTACAGAAAATTCCAACATAAGAATGACGATCTTTTCGCCATCTTCTACTACGCGCGTCACCCCTTTATCTTGTGTCTCTGCCGGACCGTAAACCACCAGATGCGGAAATTTTGCCCGTAGTGCCGCTACGCCACCGACGTGATCGCGGTGGTGGTGGGTGAGCAGAATCGCCTCGGGCTGCCATTGGTTTTGTTCAATCGCGTCTAATACCGGTTCGGCCTCGCCCGGATCGACAATAATGCAGCGACCTTCATCATTGGTTAAAACCCAGATGTAATTGTCCTGAAAAGCAGGAATACTGATAAGATTCATACATTACCTCTCATAGCGTGGCGAGTGTTTGATGAAACCGGCAAGGATACCTCAGATTGTTATCGCACCGGAACACTGGGCAGATTTGCCTTGGGGCGAATACTATCGCGAAGCGCTTGAGCTGCAGCTTAAGCCCTGGTTTGCGAAAATGTATGGTTTTCACCTGCTTAAGATTGGCAATCTGAGCGCGGAAATCAACTCGGAAAGCTGCGCGATATCCCATCAGGTCAATATCTCATTGGGAGGGGAGCCGGTGCAGGTCAAGGCCGATCCGCTGCATCTGCCGTTTGCTGAAAAATCCGTTGATGCCTGCCTGCTGGCACATTCATTGCCCTGGTGCGACGATCCGCATCGTTTATTACGCGAGGCAGACCGGGTGCTGATTGATGACGGGTGGCTGGTGATCAGCAGCTTTAATCCGATGAGTCTGATGGGGATGCGCAAGCTGGTGCCGGTGCTGCGCCGCACGCCGCCTTATAATAGTCGCATGTTCACCCTGATGCGTCAGCTGGACTGGCTTTCGCTGCTCAACTTTGAGGTGATGCATCAGAGTGGTTTTCAGGTCTTGCCGTGGACGCGGCAGGGCGGGAAGATGCTCAGCACCCATTTTCCGGCGCTGGGCTGTATGCAGGTGATCGTGGCGCGCAAGCGAACCATCCCCCTGACGCTCAATCCGATGAAGCAAAGTAAATCCAGAACGCAGCTGCGTGCCGCCGTTGGCGCCACGCGACAGTATCGCAAGCCCTGATCAGGCTTCCGGCTTATAGCCTACATCTTCATGCTGCGGATTCATGGCCGCCGCGCGCGCCAGCTCGTCGCAACGTTCGTTTTCAGGATGACCGGCATGGCCTTTCACCCACTCCCACTGGATTTTATGCTCGCTGAGCGCGGCATCCAGACGCTGCCAGAGATCGACATTCTTAACCGGTTTTTTATCGGCCGTTTTCCAGCCGCGCTTTTTCCAGTTATGGATCCACTGGGTGATCCCCTGGCGCACATACTGGCTGTCCGTGCTCAGCACCACATCGCAGTGCTCTTTCAGGGCCTCGAGCGCCACAATCGCCGCCATTAACTCCATGCGGTTATTGGTGGTCAGGCGATAGCCTTCATTGAAGGTTTTTTCATGTTCGCGATACCGTATGATCGCCCCGTAACCCCCGGGGCCCGGATTGCCGAGGCAAGAACCGTCGGTGTAAATTTCTACCTGTTTACGCATCCTGGCAGACATCCTGTGATGAAAACGGCAAGTCTGACATAAATGACCGTTCTCAGCACTGCAAAATAGAGGCGCGGCGAATTAGCCCTTGAAGGCCCGGCCAGGTTGTTTACAATATCGCCGTTGAAAAGAACAGGCCTACAGAATGAGCATTGCAGACACACTTAGCGCTGACAGGATCATCGTCCTCGATACCGAAACCACCGGTATGAATCAGATCGGTGCCCATTATGAAGGGCATAAAATCATCGAGATCGGTGCCGTCGAGGTTATCAACCGCCGTCTGACGGGGAATAACTTTCACGTTTACCTGAAACCGGATCGGCTGGTGGACCCGGAAGCCTTTGGCGTTCACGGCATCGCAGATGAATTCTTACTGGATAAACCCACCTTTGCTGACGTCGCCGATGAGTTCATCGAGTACATCAAAGGTGCCGAGCTTGTCATCCATAATGCCTCGTTCGATATTGGCTTTATGGACTACGAGTTTAACAAGCTCAACCGTGGCCTGCCAAAGACCGACACCTTCTGTAAGGTAACCGACAGCCTGGCGATGGCGAGGAAGATGTTCCCCGGCAAGCGTAACAGTCTGGATGCGTTATGCTCGCGCTATGAAATAGATAACAGTAAACGAACGCTGCACGGGGCACTGCTCGATTCCCAGATCCTGGCAGACGTCTACCTGCTGATGACCGGTGGTCAAACTGCACTGTCGTTTAGTTCTGACAGCGATGCGCAGCAGCAGCTCAATGAAGGCGGGATCCAACGCATTGTCCGTCAGGCAAATGCCTTACGCGTTATTTTAGCCAGCGATGAAGAGCTCATGGCGCATGAATCTCGCCTGGATCTGGTGCACAAGAAGGGCGGAAGCTGTCTCTGGCGCGGATAAACGCGGCTGAAATGCTGACAAAATAAGCGTATGGCGCATTTTTGCAGCAAGTGATTCAAAAGCAGAGAAAAAGCATTGACGGGATCGGAGGCAAACCGTAATATCTGCCTCGTTCCCAACGGAACACAGTGGAGCGGTAGTTCAGTCGGTTAGAATACCTGCCTGTCACGCAGGGGGTCGCGGGTTCGAGTCCCGTCCGTTCCGCCACTATTCAAAAGGCCTGAGTCAGCAATGACTCAGGCCTTTGTCGTTTCAGTGGGCCCATAAAATCGGGCAGACGCATGCGCTGCCCGGATCGTCATTACCCGATGCTAAACGGATCCGCATCCTGCCAGGCAGGAAACTTCTCCCGATACTCTCTCAGTGCCGCCAGCGACAGCTCTGCATCAATGCGTGTAGCGTGATGCGGCTCTGCGGTGGCGATAATCTCGCCCTGCGGGTTAATCACCCGGCTGTCGCCGCGATAGTGATGACCATTGCCATCTGTGCCTACCCGGTTACAGCCTGCGACAAACGCCTGATTCTCAATGGCGCGCGCCGTCAGCAGCGCCTGCCAGTGCAGCGAGCGCGGTGCTGGCCAGTTAGCGACATACAGCGCCAGATCGTAATCGTTGCGGTTACGCGACCATACCGGGAAGCGCAGGTCATAGCAGACCAGCGGCAGAATGCGCCAGCCGCGCCACTCAAATACCAGCCGCTCGTCGCCCGCTTCATAATGCTGATGCTCGTCGGCCATACGGAACAGGTGGCGCTTGTCGTAGAAATGCACCTTGCCTTCTGGCTCCACCAGCAGAAAACGGTTTACCGGCCCGCGCTCGGTCTGCAGCGCTGCACTACCCGCGACTAATGCCTGGGTTTGCTGTGCTTTGGCCTGCATCCAGGTGACGACATCGTCCTGCGGCAGCGACTTCTTTGCCGCCTCCATGGCGAACCCGGTAGTAAACATTTCTGGCAGGATAATGACGTCGCGCCCGACGATCTCCTCCAGCTGACGATCGAAATGGCGCAGGTTGGCGGGACCATCCATCCACACCAGCGGTTGCTGCAAAAGCGTAATCTTCAAACCAGGCACAGTAAGACTCCTCGAAGGACCACATTTTCACACTGTAGCACGACAATTAGACAAACGGGTGGCAATAAAAAACCCCGCGCGAGGCGGGGTTGTTGAGCACTGATGCGGGTTATGCGGCTTCAGGTTTGCGGATGTTCTCCGCCAGCTTTACCGGCTGGGTCGCCAGTTCATCGGCGTCGAAGTCATCCACGTTGATACTGCGCAGACGGCTCTCTTCGGCTTTGATCAGCAGGCCTGCTTCGTCCTGGCTGATGATTCCGCCCGCCAGCGCCTGTTTTGCCAGCTCATCGAGGCGGGTAAACGGCAGGTTTTTGCCCAGCTGTTTACAAATCTTCTGATGAATCGGGTCGGCCGCCATCACGTCCAGCAGCGCCTCTTCCAGCAGACCGACCGGATTGTGCTTACTCGGGGTCAGATACTGGCCGCGACCGATACGCGAACGGGTGGCGCTCGGAACCTGTAGGATCTTCGCGACTTTATGGTCCAGCTTATCGGACGGCGCCAGATAGTGACGACCGGTCGGGAAGATAGCCACGCGCAGGGCACCTGCCACCAGACGATTCGGGAAGTTGACCAGCAGGGAGTCTATCGCCTGTTCTGCCTGATACAGCGCATCCTGCACGCCCCAGTGCACCAGCGGCAGATCCGCTTCATGACGGCCTTCATCGTCGTAGCGTTTCAGCACCGCCGAAGCGAGATAAATCTGGCTCAACACATCGCCCAGACGCGCGGAGATACGTTCCCGACGCTTCAGGCTGCCGCCAAGCACCGCCATTGACACGTCAGAGAGCAGCGCAAGGTTGGCGCTCAGACGGTTCAGATGTTGGTAGTAGCGGCGGGTCGCATCGCCGGTTGGCGTGGCGCTGGTCAAACCGCGGGTCAGACCCAGCCAGAAGCTGCGCACTGTATTGCTGCCCACGTGGCCAATGTGTTTGAACAACAGTTTATCGAAAGCATCCACATCGTTATTCTGTGCGGCGTCCATCTCTGCCAGCACGTATGGATGACAGCGGATGGCGCCCTGACCGAAGATCATCATGCTGCGGGTGAGGATATTTGCCCCTTCCACAGTGATGGCAATCGGTGCGCCCTGATAGCCGCGGGCCAGGAAGTTGCCTTCGCCGAGCATAATGCTTTTCCCGCCGGCGATATCCATCGCATCAATGATGGATTGCTGCGCACGGTGGGTACAGTGATACTTCACGATGGCTGACAGCACCGCCGGTTTTTCGCCGAGCATAATTCCGTAAGTAATCAGTGACGCCGCAGCATCCATCACATAGGCATTGCCCGCAATACGTGCCAGCGGCTCTTCAATCCCTTCCATCTTGCCGATGGAGATTTTGAACTGGCGGCGGATATGGGCGTATGCGCCGATCCCCATTGCCACTGATTTCAGACTGCCGGTTGAGTTTGACGGCAGGGTAATGCCGCGACCCACGGACAGGCATTCCACCAGCATGCGCCAGCCCTGACCGGCCATTTTCGGGCCACCGATGATGTAATCAATCGGCACGAAGATATCTTCACCACGGGTCGGACCGTTCTGGAACGGTACGTTCAGTGGGAAGTGGCGACGACCAATCTCAACGCCTGGCGTAGACGTTGGGATCAGCGCACAGGTGATGCCCAGATCTTCGTCATCGCCCAGCAGCTTGTCGGGATCCGAGAGTTTAAAGGCCAGGCCCAGCACGGTGGCAATCGGCGCCAGTGTAATATAGCGTTTGTTCCAGGTCAGGCGCATGCCCAGCACCTGTTCACCCTGCCACTCGCCCATACAGACCACGCCGGTATCCGGAATGGCACCCGCATCGGAACCCGCTTCCGGGCTGGTCAGCGCGAAGCACGGAATTTCCAGACCGCGGGCCAGACGCGGCAGATAATGATTTTTTTGTTCTTCAGTACCGTAATGTTGCAGCAGTTCGCCCGGGCCTAACGAGTTCGGTACGCCGACGGTGATCGCCAGGATCCCGGAGACGCCCGCCAGTTTTTGCAGCACGCGAGCCTGAGCGTAAGCAGAGAATTCCAGCCCGCCGTACTCTTTCTTGATGATCATCGCGAAGAAGCGATGTTCTTTCAGGTATGCCCACAGTTCCGGCGGCAGATCGGCCATTTCATGGGTGATCTGGAAGTCGTTTGCCATGCGGCAGGCTTCTTCAACCGGACCGTCGATAAACGCCTGCTCTTCCGCAGTCAGACGCGGCTGTGGATAGTTGTGCAGCTTTTTCCAGTCAGGATTACCCTGGAACAGCTCGCCTTCCCACCAGGTGGTGCCCGCGTCAATCGCCTCTTTTTCGGTACGCGACATCGGCGGCATCACTTTGCGGAAACCGCGGAAGACCGGCACGGAAATCATCGATTTACGCATGGCGGTGATGTTGAAAGGCACCAGCATAATCGCCAGCGGAACCAGCACCCAGATATTCCAGATGCCGCTTACGCCAAGCGCAGCGGTCCACGCCAGTAAAATAAGGCTGCTCAGAAGCAAGCTGACCCGGTGATAGAACAGCACGCCGAGCAGAACAACAGTTAAGAAAATACTAAGAATCATCATATGAAAAAGCTCCCTGTCTTGTAGGAGGTCGGACCACTTGTGATGATATGGTTGTAGTGGATGTTATTTCTTTTAGCAATGTATTCACAAAATAATTACAACCTGGTTCACATTGTTCAGGTTTTGCCCGGCACAAAAAAGCAAAACGGCCGTCGTTTCCCACGGCTTTAGCTTCTCGCTTTTACCGCTATCCGGTAAACTTGCTGGGTTATTTTATCAATACTGAAGGATTATCCTCATGTACCAGGATCTTATTCGTAACGAACTGAACGAAGCGGCGGAAACGCTGGCTAACTTTCTGAAAGATGAAGCCAATATTCACGCGATTCAGCGCGCGGCGGTCTTGCTGGCCGACAGCTTTAAAGCGGGCGGTAAAGTGCTCTCCTGCGGCAACGGTGGCTCCCACTGTGACGCCATGCACTTCGCCGAAGAGTTAACCGGCCGTTACCGTGAAAACCGTCCAGGCTACCCGGCAATCGCCATCTCTGACGTCAGCCACATCTCCTGTGTGGGCAATGACTTCGGTTACGATCACATCTTCTCGCGTTATGTTGAAGCCGTGGGCCGCGAAGGGGATGTTCTGCTGGGGATCTCCACCTCTGGCAACTCCGCAAACGTGATCAAAGCGATCGAAGCCGCGCGTGAGAAGGGGATGAAAGTGATCACCCTGACCGGCAAAGACGGTGGCAAAATGGCAGGTTCTGCGGATATCGAAATTCGCGTGCCTCATTTCGGTTACGCAGACCGTGTTCAGGAAATTCACATTAAAGTGATCCATATCCTGATCCAGTTAATCGAAAAAGAGATGGTTAAGTAAGACTTCGCCGGGGGCGTATTGCCCCCGCAGTTGTGGAGGTGATGTATGTGCGAACTGCTCGGGATGAGCGCCAATGTGCCGACCGATATCTGCTTTAGTTTCACCGGGCTGGTCCAGCGCGGTGGGGGAACGGGGCCGCATAAAGACGGCTGGGGCATTACCTTCTACGAAGGGAAAGGCTGTCGCACGTTCAAGGATCCACAACCCAGCTTTAATTCGCCCATCGCCAAACTGGTGCAGGATTATCCGATTAAATCCCGCTCGGTAGTGGCCCATATACGTCAGGCCAACCGGGGCGAAGTCGCGCTGGAGAATACCCATCCGTTTACCCGCGAACTGTGGGGACGCAACTGGACCTACGCCCATAACGGTCAGCTGACAGGCTATAAGACGCTTGAGACCGGCAACTTCCGTCCGGTGGGTGAAACCGACAGCGAAAAGGCGTTTTGCTGGCTGCTGCACAAGCTGACCGAGCGCTATCCGCGCACGCCGGGCAACATGACCTCAGTATTTAAATACATTGCCTCGCTGGCGTCAGAGCTGCGCGAGAAGGGCGTATTTAACATGCTGTTGTCGGATGGGCGGTACGTGATGGCGTTTTGCTCGACAAACCTGTTCTGGATCACCCGGCGGGCACCATTCGGCGTGGCAAAACTGTTGGATCAGGACGTGGAGATTGATTTTCAGACCGAAACCACACCAAACGATGTGGTGACGGTGATTGCCACTCAGCCGCTGACGGGCAATGAAGCCTGGCAAAAAATCATGCCAGGCGAGTGGATCTTATTTTGTCTCGGGGAGCGCGTAGTTTGACGCCAGCTGCGGCTGGACCACTTCGTGGCTCAGCGGCTTGCTGACCACGTAACGTCCGTCCACCACCGAAATCGTTGGCGGCTTATGCGTCTGCTGGAAGTAGTCATAACCCGGTTTCAGCTGCTTCCAGAAATCCGCGTAATACGACGTTCTGTGGCGCTGCATATTGGTGTCAGTCATGCGGAACGGATAGATGCTCACCTGCACGGCAGACTGCCCGAAGACCAGCGCGCCCGTGACAAACTGGAAGATCTCATCAATGCCGTTATCGGTCATCGCATAGCAACCCACCGACACGCACGCGCCGTGGATCATCAAATATTTACCGTCATAGCCATGCGCGCGGTCATAGGCATTCGGGAAACCGATGTTGATGGCTTTATAGAAGCGGCTGTCGGGCTTGAGCTGGTTACGCTGAACGCTGTAAAACCCTTCCGGGCTTTTGAAATCGCCCTGACGCTGTTTCGGACCCAGGCCGCCGGAGTAGTTGCAGATTTTATAGCTGTCGAGCAGCTGATACGTCTCACCCATCTTCACGAACAGGTCTAACGTGCGCTCTTCCTTAAAGATCTGGATATAGACCGGAGAGCCCATCAACTGCTGTTTGTATTCTTTACTCACCGGCGTCGTGGAGCTGTTGCTGCTGAGCAGCCCGGCAAACGAAACGCACGGAATAAGAAGCATCGCAATGAACAATGCGATTTTACGCATACAACATGTTCCTTGATAAAACATAACCAACTTGCCAGGACGGCAAAAGAGACCCGAAATAAGATTTATCTGTATCAGGGCTGCTCACATTAGCACCACTGCATTTTTTCGCAAGGGTCAACGTGTCGGTTTACAAAATAGTTTCACCTTATAACCTGGATTGGCGGCGCTGGCTTTGAGAACTTTGCGCAATAGCTCGCATTTTAATCCCCTGCCGCTGCGTTATCCGTGCCGCCCGATGGGTGAAAATGCTAAACTGCGCCGGTCTTAAGACCGAAGGTCAAGAAAGGAAGCTTTTCTCAGGATCACACAATCCTGCTGGTCATATGGGTGAGTTCTCGCCGCCTTTCTTCTCCTGTGCAACGATTTCTACACGTCCGGCTTTCCGGCCGGGGCTGTTGTTCATGGATACTAACTAACATTATGATTAAAATCAGAAAAGGACTTGATTTGCCCATTGCGGGCATCCCCGTCCAGCAGATTTCGCCAGGCGTATCACCGCGTCATGTGGCGATTCTGGGGGATGACTACATCGGTATGCGTCCCACCATGCTGGTGCAGGAAGGCGACCGCGTGATGAAGGGTCAGGCGCTGTTTGAGGATAAAAAAAATCCCGGCGTCATTTTCACCGCACCGGCCAGCGGCTCGGTGATTGCCATCCATCGTGGCGAGCGTCGGGTGCTGCAGTCAGTCGTCATCCGTCTTGAAGGCGATGAGCAACGTGAGTTTGCCCGCCATGATAGCGCCGATCTGCCCACGCTCAGCCGTGATGCGGTGCAATCGCAGCTGCTTGAATCCGGACTCTGGACGGCGCTGCGCACCCGTCCTTACAGCAAAACCCCGGTGCCCGGCACCGTTCCTGCCGCCATCTTTGTCACTGCAATGGACACCAATCCGCTCAGCGCCGACCCGCAGCCGCTCATTCTGGCCCAGCGCCAGGCGTTTGACGCCGGGCTGACGGTGCTCACCCGGTTGACGGACGGCAGAGTGCACGTCTGCCAGGCCAATGGCGGCAAGCTCGGCGGTCATCCGCAGGGTAAAGTGACCTTTAATACCTTTGCCGGGCCGCATCCGGCGGGGCTGGTGGGTACCCACATCCACTTTCTGGAAGCGGTCAGTCAGACGAAGCAGGTCTGGCATCTCAACTACCAGGACGTAATCGCCATCGGCACGCTGTTCACCACCGGGCAGCTGTGCACCGAGCGGGTGATTGCCCTGGGCGGCCCGCAGATGCGCAACCCGCGTCTGGTGCGCACCTGCCTTGGCGCGGATATTAATGAACTGCTGGCGACAGAAACCCAGGACGGCGATAACCGTCACATTTCAGGTTCTGTACTGAGCGGCAGACAGGCGGTGGGCGCGCAGGCGTATCTCGGGCGTTTCCATCTGCAGGTCTGTGTGGTGAAAGAGGGGCGCGAGAAAGAGCTGTTCGGCTGGGTGATGCCGGGCAGAGAGAAATTCTCCGTGACCCGCACTACGCTGGGCCATTTCCTGCGTAATAAGCTGTTTAACTTCTCAACGGATACCAACGGCGGCGAGCGGGCGATGGTGCCTATCGGCAACTACGAACGCGTGATGCCGCTCGACATTCTGCCGACGATTCTGCTGCGCGATCTGCTGGCGGGCGATACCGACAGCGCCCTGGCGCTGGGCTGCCTTGAGCTGGATGAAGAAGATCTGGCGCTCTGCACCTACGTTTGCCCCGGTAAATACGAATATGGACCCGTATTGCGCGAGGTTTTAACCCGCATTGAGCAGGAAGGATAACTGATGGGCCTGAAACATCTCATTGAAAAAATTGAGCCGCACTTTACCCACGGCGGCAAGCTGGAAAAGTACTACCCGCTGTTTGAAGCGACCGCTACGCTCCTCTATACGCCTGGCCAGGTCACCAAAGGTGCCGCGCATGTGCGTGACGCCATCGACCTGAAGCGCATGATGATCCTCGTCTGGTTCGCCGTCTTTCCGGCGATGTTCTGGGGCATGTACAACGTCGGGTTGCAGACCCTCCCGGCGCTGCATCATCTGTATGACGCTCAGCAATTGCAGCAGGTTATCGCGGGCGACTGGCACTATCGGGTCGCGCAGATGCTCGGCGTCAGCTTTAGCACCGATGCAGGCTGGATAAGCATGATGACGCTGGGGGCGGTCTACTTCCTGCCCATCTACCTGACGGTATTTCTGGTTGGCGGCTTCTGGGAAGTGCTGTTTGCCATCGTGCGTAAACACGAGATCAACGAAGGCTTCTTTGTCACCTCGATCCTGTTTGCCCTGATTGTCCCGCCGACGATGCCCCTGTGGCAGGCGGCGCTGGGGATCAGCTTCGGCGTGGTGATCGCGAAAGAGATCTTCGGCGGTACCGGGCGCAACTTCCTCAACCCGGCGCTGGCCGGACGAGCGTTCCTGTTCTTTGCCTACCCGGCGCAAATTTCCGGCGATCTGGTCTGGACGGCGGCGGACGGCTTCTCTGGTGCCACGCCGCTTTCGCAGTGGGCTGCCCACGGCGGCGAAGCGCTGGTCAACAACGCCACCGGCCAACCGGTCAGCTGGTTCGATGCCTTTATCGGCACCATTCCAGGCTCGATCGGCGAAGTCTCCACCCTGATGATCCTGATTGGCGGCGCCATTATTCTGTTTGGCCGCGTCGCGTCCTGGCGCATTGTGGCGGGCGTGATGCTCGGCATGATCCTCACCGCAACGCTGTTTAACCTGATTGGTTCAGCCACCAACCCGATGTTCTCCATGCCGTGGTACTGGCATCTGGTGCTGGGCGGCTTCGCTTTCGGGATGATGTTTATGGCCACCGACCCGGTTTCTGCCGCCTTTACCGACAAGGGCAAATGGTGTTACGGGGTGCTGATCGGCGGAATGTGCGTCCTTATTCGCGTCGTGAATCCGGCCTATCCGGAAGGGATGATGCTGGCGATCCTGTTCGCCAACCTGTTTGCGCCGCTGTTCGATTACCTGGTGGTGCGTGCCAACATCAAACGGAGGAAGGCGCGTGGCTGAGATAAAAAATAATGACAGCATCGGCAAGACGCTGATGGTGGTCGTGGTGCTGTGTCTGGTCTGCTCCATTGTGGTGGCGGGTTCTGCCGTGGGCCTCAAGTCCCGCCAGCAGGAACAGCGCGCACTCGATAAGCAGCGCAACATTCTGGCGGTTGCCGGGCTGATGCAGGGTGAAATGAGCGCCGAGGATGTGGCGCAAACCTTTGCCGCTCGCATCACCCCGCGGCTGGTGGATCTGGCAACCGGCGAGTTGCTGGAAAGCGATCCGTCTACGTACAACCAGTCGCAGGCGCTGAAAGATCCACAGCGCAGCACCGAGCTTGCGGCCAGCCAGGATCCGGCAGGTATCAAGCGGCGCAGCAACACCGCCGAAATCTATCTGGTGCGCGATGAACAGCAGCGCGTGCAGGAGATGGTTCTGCCGCTGTATGGCAACGGGCTGTGGTCGATGATGTACGCCTTTGTCGCCCTCGACACCGATGGCCGCACCGTCAAAGGCATCACATATTACGATCAGGGCGAAACCCCGGGGCTGGGCGGAGAAATCGAAAACCCGGCCTGGCGAGCGCAGTTCATTGGCAAAAAAGTGCTGGATGACAACGGTCAACCGGCGCTGAAAGTGATGAAAGGGGCCGCGCGTCCGGGCGATGAGTACGCTGTCGATGGCCTGTCGGGCGCCACGCTGACCTCCAACGGCGTCCAGCACAGCTTTACCTTCTGGATGGGCGAGATGGGTTTTGGACCTTTTCTTAAAAAAGTACGCGATGGAGAGCTGAACAATGGCTGATGCGAGCGAACTGAAAGAAGTAAAACGGGTGCTTATCGGGCCGTTGATTGCCAATAACCCGATTACCCTGCAGGTGCTGGGGGTCTGTTCGGCGCTGGCGGTGACCACCAAACTGGAAACCGCGGTAGTTATGACCCTGGCGGTTACGCTGGTGACGGCGTTTTCCAGCATGTTCATCTCAATGATCCGCCATCACATCCCCAACAGCGTGCGCATCATCGTGCAGATGGCGATCATCGCCTCGCTGGTGATCGTGGTGGATCAGCTACTGCGAGCCTTTGCCTACGAAACCTCAAAACAGCTGTCGGTGTTTGTGGGCCTGATCATCACCAACTGTATCGTGATGGGGCGCGCAGAAGCCTATGCGATGAAAATGCCGCCGCTGGCCAGCTTTATGGACGGTATCGGCAACGGCCTCGGCTACGGCGTGATCCTGCTGACGGTCGGTTTCCTGCGCGAGTTGATTGGCAGCGGCAAGCTGTTTGGCATCACCGTACTTGATACCGTGCAAAACGGCGGCTGGTATCTGCCAAACGGTCTGTTCCTGCTGGCACCCAGCGCGTTCTTCATTATCGGTTTGCTGATCTGGGCGGTGAGAACCTGGCGTCCTGAACAGCAGGAAAAGGAGTAACCGACGATGGCTCATTACCTTAGCCTGTTTGTGCGTGCGGTGTTTGTTGAAAACATGGCGCTCGCGTTCTTCCTCGGGATGTGTACCTTCCTCGCGGTGTCCAAAAAAGTGTCGACGGCGTTCGGCCTGGGCGTAGCCGTGACGGTGGTGCTGGGGCTGGCCGTCCCGATCAACAACCTGGTGTTCAATCTGGTGTTGCGTGACGGCGCGCTGGTCGACGGCGTTGACCTGAGCTTCCTCAACTTCATCACCTTCATTGGGGTGATCGCGGCGCTGGTGCAGATCCTGGAGATGATCCTCGATAAGTACTTCCCGTCGCTCTATACGGCGCTGGGGATCTTCCTGCCGCTGATCGCGGTGAACTGCGCCATCTTTGGCGGCGTGTCGTTTATGGTGCAGCGCGACTACAACTTCACCGAGTCGGTGGTGTACGGTTTCGGCTCCGGGATTGGCTGGATGCTGGCCATCGTCGCCATGGCGGGACTGCGCGAAAAAATGAAGTATGCCAACGTGCCGGCCGGGTTGCGCGGCTTAGGGATCACCTTTATCACCACCGGGCTGATGGCGCTGGGCTTTATGTCCTTCTCCGGTGTGCAGCTGTAAGGGCTTAAAGTATGGAAATTATTCTTGGCGTGGTGATGTTCACGCTGATCGTGCTGGTGCTCTCAGGACTGATTCTGCTGGCGCGATCGAAGCTGGTGAACGCCGGCGATGTGATCATCGAGATCAACGACGAAGCGGATAAGCAGATCCGCGCGCCTGCGGGCGACAAGCTGCTGAACACTCTCTCCGGTAAGGGCATTTTTATCTCTTCTGCCTGCGGCGGCGGTGGCTCCTGCGGGCAGTGCCGGGTCACGGTGAAAGAGGGCGGCGGGGATATCCTGCCGACGGAGTTGTCGCACATCAGCAAGCGTGAGGCGAAAGAGGGCTGTCGCCTCGCCTGCCAGGTTGCGGTGCGCCAGAACATGAAGATTGAGCTGCCGGAGGAAATTTTCGGGGTGAAAAAGTGGCAGTGCGACGTTATCTCCAACGATAACAAAGCCACCTTCATCAAAGAGCTCAAGCTGCGGGTGCCCGATGGCGAAGACGTGCCGTTCCGTGCCGGAGGCTACATTCAGATCGAGTGCCCGGAACATACTGTCGCGTACAAAGACTTTGACGTGCCTGACGAGTACCGCGCCGACTGGGATAAATTCAACCTGTTCCGCTTTGTCTCGGAAGTAAAAGAGCCCACGCTGCGCGCCTATTCGATGGCTAACTACCCGGATGAAAAGGGCATCATCATGCTCAACGTGCGTATCGCCACGCCGCCGCCGAATGTGCCGGACGCCCCGCCGGGGATCATGTCGTCGTATATCTGGTCGCTGAAAGCGGGCGATAAAGTCACTATTTCCGGTCCGTTTGGCGAGTTCTTTGCCAAAGAGACCGACGCCGAAATGGTCTTTATCGGCGGCGGTGCCGGGATGGCGCCGATGCGCTCGCACATTTTTGACCAGCTTAAGCGCCTGGGCAGTCAGCGTAAAATCAGCTTCTGGTACGGGGCGCGCTCGCTGCGCGAAATGTTCTATCAGGAAGAGTTTGAACAGCTGGCGCGGGACAACCCGAACTTCAGCTTCCACATTGCGTTGTCCGATCCTCTGCCGGAGGACAACTGGACCGGCTACACCGGGTTCATTCACAACGTACTGTATGAAAACTACCTGAAGCAGCATGCCGCGCCGGAAGACTGTGAGTTTTACATGTGCGGGCCGCCAATGATGAACGCCGCGGTGATTAAGATGCTGCAGGATCTCGGTGTGGAAGATGACAACATCATGCTCGATGACTTCGGAGGCTGATGATGGTGACCTTTTTACTGACCTTTGCGGTGTTTGTGCTGGTGGTTTTCGCCATGTCGCTTGGCTGGCTGATTAAGCGCAAAAGCATTCAGGGCAGCTGCGGTGGGATCGCTTCGCTGGGGCTGGAGAAGGTCTGCGATTGCCCGGAGCCCTGCGATGCGCGTAAAAAGCGCATGGCGCGAGAAGCACAGCGCCAGCAGAACAGGATCCTCTGAAATCAACAGGCCGCGTAACGCGGCCTTTTTTTTACTTCTGCCACGCTTTGGCCTGGGCGGGAGAATCCACCATCACGCCGTCGGCCCCTAAGGTTTGTGCTTTCTGGTAATCCTCGGCGGAATTGACGCCAAGCAGGATCACATGGGCATTACCCTGGGAACGGAAACAGTCCATCGCCTCTTTATCCCACGTCAGGGTTGCCGGAGAGATGCCATCGCCGAGGGTGAACTTTTCCACCACTTCCACTTTGCGATTCAGCTCCAGCCCGTACCAGTAAGCGTCCATTTGCCTGGCCGGAGTCTGACACACGTGGTTCAGCGAAATATTCGCCAGCCGGGTGCGCGTTTCACTGCGGGTCACAAAGCGCGGCACCTCGGCAGGCAGCGCATCCAGATAGCGATCTTCCGTTGAGTAGACGCGAACGCGCGCCAGGCTATTGGTCTCTTTAAGCACGTTTTGCAGCTGCTTGCCCATCTCTGCCGGGTCTGCGTCGGGTGATTTAATATCAATGTAGAAAGTGACGTCAGGCCAGCGTTCCAGCACCGCTTTCAGGGTGGGGATGGTCGTCCCGGCCATTTTCTCTTTCCCCTTCGCCCCGGCATCAAATGTCGCCAGTTCGGCCTGAGTGTACTGAGAGACCTTTCCTTGCGCCGTGGTCAACGCACTCAAATCGCTGGGACGATACAGGACGGGCACGCCGTCACGGCTGAGCTGGACGGTTATCCAGATAGCCTGCGCCTGGTTCTCCAGCGCCAGCTTAATGGCCGGAAGGGTATTCTCTGGTGCATCGGCCGTTCCGCCACGGTGAGCGATAATTTGCGGGCTGGCCCATGCGGTGCTGGAGAGAAGAAGTGAAGCGATAATCATCTTTTTCATGAATAATTTTCCATTTTAAATCATGTAACCAAATGAATTATAAGAGGTTGGTGGCTTACTCTTGTACCACGCTTTCATGACAGAAGTGAGTCGGTAAAACTGCTGACGCATTTTTTGTACTTTGTTATACTGTGGATAATTACAGGTGTGGTGAAGATGATGCGCAAGATAATCCATGTTGATATGGACTGTTTTTTTGCGGCGGTGGAGATGCGTGATAATCCGGCGCTGCGGGATATTCCGATTGCCATCGGCGGCAGCCGCGTAAAGCGCGGGGTGATCAGCACAGCGAACTATCCGGCACGCAAATTTGGCGTGCGCAGTGCCATGCCCACCGCGATGGCGCTCAAGCTCTGCCCGCATCTCACCTTATTACCCGGCCGCTTTGAGGCATACAAAGAAGCCTCCCACCATATTCGCGAAATCTTCTCCCGCTATACCTCTCTGATTGAACCCCTGTCGCTGGACGAAGCCTATCTCGACGTGACCGACAGCCTGCACTGCCACGGCTCCGCCACGCTGATGGCGCAGGAGATCCGCCAGACCATTGCCCGCGAGCTCAACCTCACCGCCTCGGCGGGCATTGCACCGGTTAAGTTTCTGGCCAAGATTGCCTCGGATCTCAACAAGCCTGACGGCCAGTACGTCATCACCCCTGATGAGGTTCCGGCATTTATAAAAACGCTCTCTCTTGGCAAAATTCCCGGCGTCGGCAAAGTGTCTGCGGCAAAGCTCGAGAGCATGGGCCTGCGCACCTGTGAAGACGTGCAGAACAGCGATCTGGCGATGCTCCTCAAGCGCTTTGGCAAGTTTGGTCGGGTGCTGTGGGAACGCAGTCAGGGGATTGATGAGCGCGGGGTCAATAACGAGCGGCTGCGTAAATCGGTAGGCGTAGAACGCACCCTGGCCGAGGATATTCATGACTGGGCAGACTGCGAAACGATTATTATCGAACAGCTTTACCCGGAGCTGGAACGACGGCTGGCAAAGGTCAAACCGGATCTGCTGATTGCCCGTCAGGGCGTCAAACTCAAGTTCAACGACTTTCAGCAAACCACCCAGGAGCACGTCTGGCCGCGGCTGAATAAAGACGATTTGATTGCAACAGCGAAAAAAGCCTGGGAAGAGCGGCGGGCAGGGCGCGGGGTGCGGCTGGTGGGATTACATGTCACGCTGCTGGATCCGCAGCTGGAGCGCCAGCTTGTCCTTGGGCTATAAAAAAGCCCGGTAGCGCTAATACGTACCGGGCTTTCATTTTAACCCTCTCCCTGTGGGAGAGGGCAGGGTGAGGGCATTACTTCGCCGGAATAGCTTTCAGCAGCTCGGTCAGCAGGGTCCAGTAATGGCCCACGCTTTCGATATGAACCTGCTCATCCGGGGAGTGCGGACCGGTAATGGTCGGCCCGATAGACACCATATCCATCTCCGGGTACGGCTTCTTGAACAGACCGCATTCCAGACCGGCGTGGATCACCTGAATGTTTGGCGTGCTGTTGAACAGACGCTGATAAGTTTCACGCACCAGCGCCATCACCGGAGAGCTTGCGTCCGGCTGCCAGCCCGGGTAGCTGCCCTTGGCGGAGGTTTTCGCACCAGACAGTTTGCCCAGTGATTCCAGCATGCTCACCACGTACTCTTTTCCGCTGTCGATAAGCGAACGGATCAGGCAGATGATCTCTGCGCTGTCGTCACCCATGGTCACGACGCCGACGTTCAGGGAGGTTTCTACCACGCCTTTCGCCACGTCAGAGTTGCGGATCACGCCGTTTGGCGTGGCGTTCAGCAGTTGAACAAAGCGGTCGCGGGACTGTTCAGTCAGCGCAGCTTTATCCGTGGTGACCGCTTCCAGAACCACGTTCAGGTTCTTCTCTTTCGCTTCCAGCTCGTTTTTCAGGATTTCGAGATATTCGGCGGACAGGCTTTTCAGCGCATCGGCTTTATCTGCAGCAACTGCCACGGTAGCAAAGGCTTCACGCGGGATCGCGTTACGCAGCGTACCGCCGTTGAAGTCCACCAGACGCAGATCCAGCTCAGCAGCATGACCGGCCAGGAAGCGGGCCAGCAGCTTGTTGGCATTGCCCAGACCTAAGTGAATATCACCGCCGGAATGACCGCCTTTCAGCCCTTTCAGCGTCAGCTTAAAGGTCTGGAAACCGGCCGGAATCGCTTCGCGGGTCAGCGGCAGGGTAGAGATAAAGTCGATACCGCCGGCGCAACCCATGTAGATTTCGCCTTCCTCTTCGGAATCGGTATTGATCAGGATGTCAGCCTGCAGCCAGTTCGCCTGCAGACCAAACGCGCCGTCCATACCCGCTTCTTCGGTCATGGTCAGCAGCACTTCCAGCGGACCGTGCTCAACGCGCTCATCCGCCAGTACCGCCAGCGCAGAGGCCATCCCGATACCGTTGTCGGCGCCAAGCGTAGTGCCGCGCGCTTTGATCCACTCGCCGTCGATGTACGGCTGAATCGGATCTTTAGTGAAGTCGTGGACAGTGTCGTTGTTCTTCTGTGGAACCATGTCCAGGTGCGCCTGGAGCACAACCGGTTTACGGTTTTCCATCCCTGCGGTCGCAGGTTTACGGATCAGAATATTGCCAACCTGGTCGCGCTCGGCATGCAGGCCCTTTTCCTTCGCCCAGCCCATAATGTGTTCGGCAAGCTGTTCTTCGTGATAAGACGGGTGAGGGATGGAGCAGATTTTGGCAAAAATATCCCACAGCGGCTGTGGCGATAGTTGAGACAGTTCAGACACAGTAAGTCTCCTTGTCGATGCCCTGCAGACAGTGTTGCAGGTCACGGGGTTAGCGGGTTTAGAGTCACCACAAGTCAGACTTGCGAGGTGGGGTTGAGAATACCACTTTCTCTGGCGGCTGGTAGGGGTTAGCAAGTAAAAACTCTGCGCTGAACCGCTTAGCACTGGTTTTTAGTGCTTCAGATCTCTATAATCTCGCGCAACCATTTTCCCCCTCGAACACTTTTTAAGCCGTAAATAAACAGGCTGGGATACTTCACATGAGCGAAAAATACATCGTCACCTGGGACATGTTGCAGATTCACGCACGCAAGCTGGCAAGCCGTCTGATGCCTTCTGAACAGTGGAAAGGCATCATTGCCGTTAGCCGTGGCGGTCTGGTACCGGGCGCATTACTGGCACGTGAGCTGGGTATTCGTCATGTCGATACCGTGTGCATCTCCAGCTATGACCACGACAACCAGCGCGAGCTGACCGTGCTGAAACGCGCAGAAGGCGACGGCGAAGGTTTCATCGTAATTGATGACCTGGTCGATACCGGTGGTACCGCGGTAGCAATCCGCGAAATGTATCCAAAAGCGCATTTCGTGACCATCTTCGCCAAGCCTGCGGGTCAGCCGCTGGTGGATGATTATGTGATTGATATCCCGCAGGATACCTGGATTGAGCAGCCATGGGATATGGGCGTGGTGTTCGTACCGCCAATCTCTGGTCGCTAATCCTCACATTTTTAACGCCCGGCACTGCCGGGCGTTATTGTTTTCGTCCCTGCCGCGTTACAATAGCCTCCTCTGACGTATCTATAGAGGCAGCGCAATGACCCAGGCGAATCTCAGCGAAATTCTGTTTAAACCCAAATTCAAGCACCCGGAAACCTCGACGTTGGTTCGTCGTTTCAACCCTGGCGTTCAGCCTGCGGTGCAATCCACGCTTGATGGTAAAAACATCCCGCACTGGTACCGCATGGTCAACCGCCTGATGTGGATCTGGCGCGGTATCGATCCCCGTGAAATTCTGGATGTGCAGGCGCGTATCGTCATGAGCGACGCCGGGCGCACCGATGAAGACCTGTACGACACGGTGGTGGGCTATCGCGGCGGCAACTGGATTTACGAGTGGGCCACGCAGGCGATGGTCTGGCAGCAAAAAGCCAGTCAGGAGCCGGATCCGCTATTGAGCGGCCAGCACTGGCTGCACGCCTCCAATCTCTACAGCATCGCGGCCTATCCGCACCTGAAAGGCGACGAACTGGCCGAGCAAGCCCAGGCGCTGGCGAATCGCGCCTACCAGGAAGCGGCTCAGCACCTGCCTGGCCGGATGCGCGAAATCAGCTTTACCATTCCAGGCGGCCCGGCGGTCACCGGCTTCCTGCATATGCCCGAAGGCGAAGGCCCGTTCCCGACGGTGATGATGTGCGGCGGCCTCGATTCTCTACAAATTGATTATTACAGCCTGTATGAGCGCTACTTTGCGCCGAAGGGGATGGCGATGCTGACCCTCGACATGCCTTCTATTGGCTTCTCGTCGAAGTGGAAGCTGACGCAGGATTCCAGCTTGCTCCATCAACATGCCCTGAAAGCGTTGGAACAAAGCCCGTGGGTGGATCACACCCGGGTGGCGGCGTTTGGCTTCCGCTTTGGTGCCAATGTGGCGGTGCGTCTGGCGTATCTGGAGTCGTCGCGGCTGAAAGCGGTGGCGTGTCTGGGGCCGGTGGTGCATGCATTATTAAGCGACCCCGTTCGCCAGAGCAGCGTGCCGGAAATGTACCTCGACGTGCTGGCCAGCCGTCTGGGGATGCACGATGCCTCGGACGACGCGCTACGCGTGGAGCTCAACCGCTATTCGCTGAAAACGCAGGGCCTGCTGGGCCGTCGTTGTCCGACCCCGATGCTGTCCGGATTCTGGAAAAACGATCCGTTCAGCCCGGAAGAAGAATCCCGTTTAATCACCTCGTCATCTGTCGATGGTAAGCTGCTGGAAGTGCCGTTCAGTCCGGTTTATGAGAATTTTGACAAGGCATTGAAGCAGATCACACGTTGGATCCATCAGAGATTGTGTTAGAAGATTGCTAATTTTTGGTGGTTTGGTAAAACAGTGGCTTCACAAAAGGAGATCGCAATGACGTTACCGAGTGGACATCCGAAGAGTAGAATGATCAAGAAGTTTATGGCTCTTGGCCCCTACATCCGTGAAGAACAGTGCGAAGAGACGCGCTTTTTTTTCGATTGCCTGGCCGTTTGCGTTAATGTGAAGCCCGCCCCGGAGAGCCGGGAGTTCTGGGGATGGTGGATGGAAATGGAAGCGGAAAAATCACGCTTCACCTACAGCTACCAGTTTGGCCTGTTCAATAAAGAGGGCCACTGGCAGGCGATGGCGATTAAGGATCCGGAAGTGGTGCAGCGCCTTGAACACACCCTACGCGAATTCCATGAAAAAGCCCGCGTTCTGCTGGCGAGCTTCGAACTTAAGCTGGAGCCCGCCGATGATTTCACCAACCAACCGGTGAAGCTGACGGCGTAACCTTTGCCATAAGCTACAGACATAAAAAAACCCGGCGCACAGGCAGCCGGGTTTTTTATTACGCCAGTATCAGAACTGGTAGGTCATGCCCACAGCCACGATGTCATCGCTGCTTACGCCCAGCGCATTATCGTCATCAATCTGGTTGATTTTATAATCCACGAACGCAGACATGTTTTTGTTGAAATAGTACGTCGCGCCAACATCAATATATTTCACCAGGTCTTCCGCGCCAACGCCTTCAATATCCTTGCCTTTAGACTGGACATAACCTAGGGATGGACGCAGACCAAAGTCAAACTGATATTGCGCAACCACTTCGAAGTTTTGCGCTTTATTCGCGAAGCCACCAGAAATTGGCGTCATATTGCGCGTTTCGGTATACATTGCCGCCAGGTAAATATCGTTAGCGTCATATTTCAGACCGGTGCCCCAGGCTTCGGCTTTATCGCCCTGGCCACGCGCCAGCAGGTTCTGGGCATTGGTACGGTCAGAGTTGGTGTACGCGCCGTTGATGGCGAAATCGCTGCCGCCAAAGTCATAAGTCAGAGAAGTACCGACGCCGTCGCCGTTCTGTTTCTTGGCTTCGCGGCTTTCGTTTTTGCCCTGATATTGCAGGGTCATATCCAGACCATCGATGGCACCGAAGAAGTCGGTGTTACGGTAAGTGGCCAGCCCGCTCGCACGCTTGGTCATGAAGTTGTCAGTCTGACCGGAGGAGTCGCCACCGAATTCCGGGAACATATCGGTCCAGGCTTCAACGTCGTACAGGGCGCCAAGGTTACGGCCATAATCAAATGAACCGAAGTCCTTCAGCTTAATACCGGCAAAGGCCAGACGGGTTTTCTGTGAAGAGTCAGCTTCGGTTTTGTTGCCAGAGAATTCGGCTTCCCAACGGCCATAACCGGTCAGCTGATCGTTAATCTGGGTTTCGCCTTTAAAGCCGAAACGCACGTATGTCTGGTCGCCATCTTTGGCGTTGTCATCACTGAGGTAATGCATTGCTTTCACTTTACCGTACACGTCCAGCTTATTTCCGTTCTTATTAAAAACTTCAGCTGCCTGTACAGATGCGGAAGAAACGACGCCCATTACCATCAATGCCAGAAGACTCTTTTTCATTTTCAATCCTGATATTTTAAAAACGCGCTAATATTCGCTGAACAGTAAGCTCATGCTTGTGTTCCGTGAAAAAACAGGAAGGGTTGTAACTTTTTGCAATGAAAGTTTTATGACAATCTCAGAATAATTTTAAATATCTGTGTTTATTTATTTCGGTAATAAAACTGTCAACTTCTGCCGCTACGCTTGCTGATCCCGCGCAACAAAGTGTTTAGCTTTGTGCGAAGGCGGTTGGCAACGGGCGCCAGTCCTGATAAAAAGTCTGATTGATATCATTTCCCTATAGTTAAACGGCAGAGAATCATGAGTGACAGCCAGACGCTGGTGGTAAAACTCGGTACCAGTGTGTTAACAGGCGGATCGCGCCGCCTTAATCGCGCCCACATTGTCGAGCTGGTGCGCCAGTGCGCACAGCTGCATGCCGCAGGGCATCGTATTGTGATTGTCACCTCCGGAGCGATTGCCGCCGGACGTGAGCACCTGGGTTACCCCGAACTCCCGGCCACCATCGCCTCAAAGCAGCTGCTGGCTGCCGTCGGTCAAAGCCGCCTGATTCAACTCTGGGAACAGATGTTCTCCATCTACGGCATTCATGTCGGGCAGATGCTGCTGACCCGCGCCGATATGGAAGACCGGGAGCGTTTCCTCAACGCCCGCGATACCCTGCGCGCGCTGCTGGATAACAACATCGTTCCGGTGATCAACGAGAACGACGCGGTCGCCACCGCAGAAATTAAAGTCGGCGATAACGACAACCTTTCGGCGCTGGCCGCGATTCTGGCAGGTGCCGATAAACTGCTGCTGCTGACCGATCAGCAGGGGCTGTTTACCGCCGATCCGCGCACCAACCCGCAGGCTGAACTGATTCAGGACGTTCGCGGCATCGACGATGCCCTGCGCGCCATTGCCGGCGACAGCGTGTCCGGTCTGGGCACCGGCGGGATGGGCACCAAACTGCAGGCCGCCGACGTTGCCTGTCGCGCCGGGATTGACACCATCATCGCCGCAGGCAGCCGTCCGGGCGTGATTGGCGACGTGATGGAAGGCATTTCGGTCGGCACCCGTTTCCACGCCGAAGCCACCCCGCTGGAAAACCGCAAACGCTGGATCTTCGGCGCACCGCCTGCGGGCGAAATCACCGTTGATGAAGGCGCAACCGCCGCAATTCTGGAAAGAGGTAGTTCATTGCTTCCAAAAGGGATTAAAAACGTGACAGGCAACTTCTCACGTGGTGAAGTGATCCGCATCTGCAACCTGGAAGGGCGCGACATTGCCCACGGCGTCTGCCGCTACAACAGCGACGCGCTGCGCCGCATTGCAGGCCACCATTCACAGCAGATCGACGCCATTCTCGGCTATGAGTATGGCCCGGTTGCCGTCCATCGCGACGATATGATTATTCGCTAAAGGAGCCAGAAAATGCTGGAACAAATGGGCGCAGCTGCCAAAGCCGCCTCGTACAAACTGGCGCTCCTTTCCAGCCGCGAGAAAAACCGCGTGCTGGAGAAAATCGCAGAGTATTTAGAAGCACAATCCGCTGAGATTTTACGTGCCAACGAGCAGGACTTAGCCGAAGCGCGTGAAAACGGCCTGAGCGAGGCCATGCTTGACCGCCTGGCGCTGAACCCGGCACGGCTGAAAAGCATCGCCGACGACGTACGTCAGGTGTGCAATCTGGCCGATCCGGTCGGACAGGTGATCGACGGTGGACTGCTGGACAGTGGCCTGCGCATCGAACGTCGCCGCGTGCCGCTTGGGGTGATCGGCGTTATCTATGAAGCGCGTCCGAACGTCACCGTGGATGTGGCCTCTCTGTGCCTGAAAACCGGCAACGCCGCTATTCTGCGCGGTGGGAAAGAGACCTGGCGCACCAACGCTGCCACGGTAAAAGTGATTCAGCAGGCGCTGGAAGAGTGCGGTTTGCCAGCCGGTGCGGTGCAGGCGATTGAAAGCCCGGATCGTGCGCTGGTGAACGAAATGCTGCGGATGGACAAGTACATCGACATGCTGATCCCGCGCGGCGGGGCAGGGTTGCATAAGCTGTGTCGCGAGCAGTCGACGATCCCGGTGATCACCGGCGGTATCGGCGTATGTCATATTTTTGTCGATGAGACTGCCGAGTTCGACCCGGCCCTGAAGATCATCGTCAATGCCAAAACCCAGCGTCCAAGCACCTGCAACACGGTGGAAACGCTGCTGGTGCATCAGCGTATTGCCGACACCTTCCTGCCTGCGCTCAGCAAGCAGATGGCCGAGCGCGGCGTTACCCTGCATGCGGATCAAAATGCGCTGGCGCAGCTGCAGTCCGGCCCGGCAAACGTGGTGCCGGTAAAAGTGGAGCAGTACGGTGACGAGTTCCTGTCGCTGGATCTGAACGTGAAGATCGTCAGCTGCCTGGACGACGCGATCGCCCATATCCGCGAGCACGGCACCCAGCACTCGGACGCGATCCTCACCCGCACCTTGAGCAACGCGAACCGTTTTGTGAACGAAGTGGATTCTTCTGCCGTTTACGTGAACGCCTCGACCCGCTTTACCGACGGCGGCCAGTTTGGCCTTGGCGCTGAAGTGGCGGTCAGCACTCAGAAGCTGCACGCGCGCGGCCCGATGGGGCTGGAAGCGCTGACCACCTACAAGTGGGTCGGCTTCGGCGATGATACAATTCGTGCGTAAATGAAAAAGGGGTGATGCAAAATCAGGCACTTGATTCATAAGGCCATTGACGCATCACCCCGTTAGTTTTAACCTTTTGCCCCGTGGTTACATTCGTAACCGGCCTCTCAGGGCCGATATAGCTCAGTTGGTAGAGCAGCGCATTCGTAATGCGAAGGTCGTAGGTTCGACTCCTATTATCGGCACCATTCAAGCACTTCCCGGATCTATCGAAATTAACTCAAAGCCTATGTACTGCAGCTTTTAGCTTTTCCATATCACACATGAACTATTAAACTCATATCTAATTAAATGACAGCTGAGGACATATGGTCAAAAGTCTCCTTTCAACCAAATGTTTACGCCTGCTCTTACTTATCGCCGATTATGGAGTTTCAGTGTTGCCATATATCGAAAAAAATTTAACTAAGTAACGAATAAGCGATATGCTTACAAAATCATAAATGCTAATTATTATCAACAAGCTCGATAAGCCGTATGTAGCGTAAATCCTTGATCAGACTTGGGTTTGCCTCTTCAATTAAGCCAAGTATCTTCTGTAACTCTCTTGACGTATGCGTGAAACTCTGTGGTGTTATTTTATTCATTAAATCAAGTGTGGTTTCAGGAAAAATAGCTGCAATTGCACCTTTGCCATCGTGCTCTCGAATGAATCGGTAGAACCAGTGATCAAATGTCTCGATTGGCACTAAGTATGTTTTAACCGCATCGTAAACTGCAGGAAAGTTATCGCCAGTATCATCAAGTAGCCCAATCCATGCTTTAACCGAACTCGTTGTTCTATATCTGCGTTCTTTGGGCCAGTCTTCTCTGATTAATGGAATCACGTACTTAGCCCAACCGCTCTCGTTTTTCTGCCCGACCAGACCCAACCAGGAAATAAAACGATTTCGAGCCTCATCAGATAGTGATCGCAAGATGGAGCGCATTTCATTTCTGGAAGGACTGGAAGGTTCATCGGGATTAAACATTCTCATTAAACCAAGCGATTGCGAAGCTCGAACTGAAAAATCTTTTTCCCACGAAAGGGATTCGATCCAAGGTATAAGATTAAGAAAACAAGGCTTGATAAGCTCAGCTACTGCAATTGAAAACATAGAATCGCAATGAAGATAGCCATTCCAAGCCGGTTCTGCTGCAGGATGCTTAAAATCTAAAATTGGAATAAGCCATTCCTTTGCCCATACAGGATCAACAAACATTAGCCAAGTAAGATGGCTAGTCGTTATTGCTATGGCATGATCTGCGCCTTCTCCAGGCGCTGTAAAGAGCCGTTCAATACGAGACTTAATAGAACTTGGAATGAGCGAACCGGCTTCCGATTTTTCTTCTGGTATTGCTTGAAAAAGAGCTTGAGTACACTTACCAACTGGGCCATTGATTGCATGACTACGCGTACGTCGTGACTTTGTTACAACCTCTCCATTCCGGGTAATTTCTCCCAAACCACTACGTGTGGCATTAATCCCACCACTCAGTATGCTTTCTATGACATGATCATAAACTGCCCAGCCGAGACTTTTATCAAATTTAAGAGTCGCAACTAAATTTTGTTCAAGCCAACTACTTATTGTATGTCGTAGTGCAATTAAGGTTGTAACTGGTAACCGTTTAATTCGGTTTAAGAATACTCGTCTCAGCCTTGGTTTAAGATCGGCTGGAATTTCACTTATCATTGATGACCAAAATTCCTTAGGATAATCTCCCTTTTTTCCTGCAATAGTAAGCGCAGACATTGCCTTACGTGGATTTTGTTTAATCAATCCGATAAAAGGCCGCCTACTAATGAAGCTGTTATCCTCTCGTTTAAGTACCTGTTTTACTGTTGGGATTATCTCGCTTGTAGGAAGATCTAAGAGCATATCTGGCTTTTCGTCTGTATGAACCCAGCCTGAACGGGTTCCCCAATTGATGACAACCGATGTAGCCCAGCCATCATTCCAGTCAGGAATTCTTTTAATCATCGCAGAAAGTTGATCACTATGAATAGTGGTCATTTCACAGCCGTTTAGTTCGAGATAGCGAGCGTATCTGGCTGCAAGCTCCTCCCTTTCTTTTGGAAGTTCTTCCTCAGACACATAAGATAAATGGCTGGGGCCTGCCAGAATGCGCTCTATGATTCGATTCTGATTCTCTTGTGAGAATTCACCCCATCGATCGGTAAGCAAAAAAAGAAGTTCTCGAGAAACATTTGTGTCCCAAAATCTATCTTGTTTAAAATACAAAACCTCTTCAGCAACACGGTCAGCCTCAAAGACGCCTGTTTTACTGAATGCATAAAGTCTAAGCTTTCTGAAGAAAAATGGATCCTTTATTGGCCAGGTTGTTACATGTGCATTAGCCAATTCTGGCCACTTCATAACAACTCGGTCTAAAAGGTGTACAAACCATATCAATACCTCCGCACCTTTCGCGAAATGTGCTTCTCCTTCAACTGCACGTTCTGGATAACAACTTGGGCTTGGAAAGTAGTGCGTATTAATATCTTCTAACATTCCGGAGGCAATTATTATTTGCTCTTCTAACGCACTAAATACTTGTAGTAATACATTGTCAGGTACGTCTAAATCGTCATCATGTCTTTCGGTGAACACAACTTCAAATTGGCCTAATTCGCTGAACTGGGTTTCCTCCCAGGAGCCACTTGGCGGTCTGACTTCACCCAATCCATATGGCGATTTCATTTCCAATCGGGGTGTCATTACCCTTCGAAACTCTCGTAAGACACCATCTGTCCAGCCTTGGTTTGTAATTCGAGCTTTTAAGTCGTACCAATCAATGTCATAACGACGATTGCGAGGATCTTTATGATGTTCGAGAATTAAGCTCCACAGTTGAACCGAGCGTTTGTGGATTGATGTTGAATGCCCAATGTTGCGTTCAATATTTTGTAGTAGTAGAGGATGAATGCTGATTTTTCGGATAGCCCACCAAGCCATAACGGGGCTATCAAGAGAATTACAGAACCAGGTCATGAGATGACTCAATCGTTTCGGCATTGTCTCAAAACATCCAGCCAAGCGATGGTAATCTGACGGATTATCATCTTCGTCGCGCCATTCAAGGAGATTATCGTTACTTACTCCACGTTTACGTTCATCGTCAGAGATATCTTGCAGATCGTCATCAAGCCCATAAGCTTCTTGCGGATCGAAGGTCTCTGCATCATTGTCATCAAGCTCGTAGTATCTTTTCTTCTGTTTTGCTGACCGAATATTTGCATCTATCACACAAAGCCACTCTGGATGGGGAAGAGGAATAGCTTCAGAGAACAATTTCGCACCTTGTGCAGTGCGAAGTATATGGGCAAGTTGACCACGTTCATACGGCGCTAGAAGTTTCGGATCTTGCTGGCTTTTAGCGATAATAGAAGCTCGCCATCGACGTGGATCATCTGCTCGCTCAGCCCATGCTTCCAAGGTCTTCCAAAGGGCTGGATGATCGGAATATGCTATGGCTGTAACTCCTCTGTCACGCCATTTGGCTTCGATATCCTCGGTAAGACCACGATCAAACGCATAAAGTCTGGAACGATCATACTGGCCATCATGATTGAGACCTTGAAGGAGGTACTTAACTGGTGGATCTTCTGCTTGGTAACCGACCAAAACAACGATGTAGCGTTCCAGAAGAAGCTTGATAAATTTAGTCGCCCATCCTTCTGAAAGGTAAGCTCGTCCAAAGTCTGCACTGCTTAACACATAAGGATGGTTTACAGCGTTTTCGTCGACCACTCGACCGTGTAGATAAGTAATTCCCTCAATTGTCGAACCGAAACTCAGATCTGGGAAAGATGGTGGAACATATCGAGTTAGATTATCTAGCCCTTGGTTAAATTCGAACAGTCGGTCAAAGTTTGTTGTGACTATCTGTGGAATTCCACTCTGATTTGAGGAGATTCTTTTAATCAAATCATGTTCACGTCCAACCTCTAAATCAGCCTTCAAAGCCCCAAGACGCTTTGTAACCAAAGCATTTACTTCATCCTTGCCATATTCCAAGTGAAGAAGGTTGAAAATTTGGTCGAGAGGTACATTCGCCGAAGATTGGTCGTGAAGCCATGGGCGAAATGCAGCCATAATCTCTGAGTCGAATGGCGGGTCAAAGTAATCAATTACGTACCGAGTAAGGTCTACAAAGGTTGGCATTCCTGAAGGTAACGAAACTCCTGCACCACATAGAAATACTACTCGTCCAGCGTCACAGCGTTCTAAAAGGATGTCGGGTATGGCAGGGCCTTCGGAATGGAATCTCATAACCTCAACCTAAAATGGTAATATTATATCCCTTGATTTTACTCTAAGCAGAAAGCAGATGAATACCGTAATGCTAAAAAAGCTTTCTTTTCCAGTGATATGGCTCAAGGGGATTGTAAAGCATGGAATACTGACTTAAAAAAAATGTCAGGTTCAGTAACATCTCCTCCGAGTTCGTCCTGTTAATGGCCGCTCGAGTACTTCGTTGCATCCGTACATTAACAGTGTGTTTTCTGTTCAATTTTGGTCGTGTATTCTAGTACGTTGCGTATGTTAGAAATGCTTCCCGAATCGTTGCAGCGGGCTGGTATTTTGATATTTGTCTCATAGTTTGGCTTATGCTCACAACGATAGTAAAAGCCATCATTTTCCGTGATTGCACGCTAACATTCTCCGGTCTTCTTCATCCAGAAAAAAGAGGCTAGGTTTTATTACCATCCAGCCGGAAAGTCACATGCGCATGTAACAAGGGATCTTTAGTCCATTAATTTACTACGGTTTATAGCCCGTTTCTTATCTCCTGTTATCAACGGGTCTTAAACATAATCAAGTCACCGTTGGGGCATTCTTGTGTTAGGCCCTGGAAGATGCATGCATATAAACAGCCCCAAACCCACCCCCTTACCCAACCCAACAATCAACACCTCCCACTGCCACTTTCCGGTAGTGACAAATAATCCACTGCCTTATCCGATATATCACCGCTGATCTTTCCCTTCACCGAGAATATATTTGAGTTAAGTGGACTTATCCTCTTAAATAACCCTCTTTTACAGCTTTTATTACACGATTACACATCTTGACATGAATGTTGACGATCGGTGACTATTACGTAAAGCAATAAGCTTTTTCTTATTTCTAATTCGTTATTCCGTCCGCACCATTTATCAACTCATTGTTATGTCGGGATAACCTGAGAAAATTATGATCGGCGGGTCTTTTAATCTTTCTTAAATAAAGGCTCTTCAGACAATGGGGTTTCTTCCAGGGCGACACGGTTGTCGCATTCTTCCTGCAATCTTACTTTCTTTACCCTTTGTCATTTCTGTGACGATGGCTCAGGCGAGGGCATCTTCGTCCCCCTCGCACGCAATTTCTGACGACACCTCGCCGGGCGGTTTGTTTGCCGCACTGCGCAGCACTATGCTCCATCACCCTAGCCTGGCCAGTCAGCAGGCGCTTGTGCGTTCCAAAGAGGCCAACGCCGACAGTGCGCGCGCAGCACGTTTGCCGACGCTTGGGGCCAGCGCGGGGGCGGGGCAAATCTCCGGTTACAATGATTCCAGTTCGACCACGCTGAGCGTATCGCAACCGTTATGGGCTTTTGGTCGTATCGATAGCGCCATTGACTACGCCGACACCGACACCCTTGCGCAGCAGGCCACGGCCTGGGCTGCGCGTCGTGAACTGCTGGAACAGACCGCAGTGGCCTACGCCAATGTGCAGGGTGTGCGCGAGCGTCTTGCCGTTGCTGAAGCGAACGTTAACAACCATCAGGCGTTGCAGGAACAGATCCAGCGCCGTGCGCAAGGGGGACTGGCGTCTTCGGCTGATGTCAGCCTGGCAAAGGCCCGATGGTTGCAGGCACGTTCCTCGTTCGAACAGGCCAAATCTGACCTGCTTACCGCCGAATCCACGCTGCTATCTCTGACTCAGGATCCGATCGCAAGCGATCTGCCGGTGCCGGGCAGCATCCTCAAACTGCCTGCCGATGAATCTATACAGGAACAAGTCCTTGCACAGAGTGCGAGCGTGCGAGCACGCGAAGCGGGGGTGACGCTTGCCGAAACGGATGTGGAACGTCAGCGCACCTCATCGATGCCGACCGTCTCTCTGCAAGCCTCTCGCAACGACTACTCAGGTATCCCCAACCAGAGAAATGACAACACGATCAATGTGGTGGTGAGCGGCACGATGGAAGGTCTGGGACTGGTGACCCGCGGCCTGCAGAACGCGGCCCTGGAACGCGTCGAGTCCGCGCGCCAGGATCTGGCTCAACAACGCCACAGCGAAGACATTGAGACGCGCCAGCTGCTCGATCGGCGTGATGCTAACCAGACGCTGATCGCCGGTTATGAACAGTCGGTGATTGAACTCAGCGACACGCTGGCATCGTTCCGTCGCCAGTACGAATCGGGCTACAAGAGCTGGCTGGATGTCCTCAACGCCGTGCGCGAATTAACCGAACAACAACAAGCGCTGGTCGCGGTGCGATCCGCATGGCGGAGCGACTGTCTGCGCCTGGCCGCACGCACGGGACGGATGGACGACACCTCTGGCGCCCTGCCCACGGGCACCCAATTAGCTAACACGTCTGCGAGCCTTCCTTGATGAAATCTGTTCCACTCTCTGAATTACTGGCCCTGCTGGACAAGCTACATGCCCCGGTAAATAAAGCGGCATTAACCCAGGCCTATGCGCGTGCGCAGACCGTTCCTCCGTTGACCGATCGCCCGCAGGATCAGGTGCGCGGTTTACTGTCGGACGCGGGGATGAAAGATGTCCGGCTGGCGTTGCTTCCGTGGCGGCGTTTTGATCCCCGCCATCTCCCGGCACTGATGTGGCACGAACAGACATGGTGGCTGGCCGAACGCCACACCGAGGGCGCAAACACCGATACCCTGACGCTGAGCCGTGAAGGTGCCGAATCCCGCACGCTGGCGATAGACGACATTGTAACCGGTGCGCCGGGTACGACTGCGGGTGACGAAACGGCAGTACTCTGGTTCAGCCTGGCTTCACCGGTACAGTCAGAGAACCTCGCTGATAGCGAAAACCCGGCCATGCGCCTGGTCTGGCGAGAACTGTTGCGCGACCGCCGCTGGATATCCCGGGTCGTCGCCGCCACGCTGCTGGTGAACATCCTGGCCATTCCCACCTCGCTCTTCGCGATGCAGGTCTACGATCGCGTGGTTCCTACTCTGGCCTGGGCAACGCTGACCACGCTGGTGGTGGGGATGGTGCTGGTTGTGGGGCTGGACTGGCTGCTCAAAACGCTGCGCGCCCGCGTCATGGACAGCGTTGCCAGCAGTGTGGACAAACGCCTTTCCCAGCATGTCTATGAACACCTGCTGCATCTGCAGCTCGACCAGCAGCCCGGCAGTCTGGGCACGCTGGCCGCACAGGTAGGAGCCCTGGATTCGGTACGGCAGGTTGTCTCTGCCGGTCTGGTCTTCGGGATCGTGGATCTGCCGTTTGCCTTTCTGTTTATCGCGCTGATTGGTTTGATCGGCGGGCCCGTCGGCTGGGTGTACCTCGGAATGCTTCCTGTCGCGCTGGCGCTTGGCCTGTTCACGCGTATGCGTTTACGCCGTCTCACGCGCCAACAGATGCTTCGCAGCAACGAGCGTCTGGGCCTGTTAGTCGACAGTATTCGCGGCGCAGAGACCCTGCGCGCCAGTCATGCTGGCTGGCGTTGTGCACAAGACTGGCAGACGCTGAGTAATTCCATCGCCGGCTACAGCATTCAGCAAAAATCGCTCAGCCAGTTCTGTACCAACACCACCGGCAGTCTGTCGACGCTGGCGTATGTCATGGGGATTGTGGTGGGCGTCTGGGGTGTCGAGGCCGGGTATTTGACCACCGGCGGCATGGTCGCGTGCAGCATTCTCGGTGGGCGTGTCATCGGGCCGGTGAGCCAGGGCGTTCAGTACCTGATGCAGTGGCAGCAGGTCAGAGAAGCGCTGGATATGGTGAACAACCTGCTGCGCAAACCTACCGAGCGCCGCCCTGGACAGACCCTGTTGTTGCCCGATCGCCTGCCAGAACATATGAGTGTGGAAAAGCTGCGCTTTGCCTTTCCGCAGTCTCCGGTACAACAACTCAATATTCCCGCACTCCACTTTAGCGCCGGTGAACGCGTTCTGCTGTTAGGGCCAGTTGGCGGCGGTAAATCAACGCTGCTGAAGATCCTGGCCGGGCTGTATCGCCCCGGTGAGGGCCGCGTACGCCTGGGCGATGTCGATTTGTGGGAGATTGATCCCCAGCTGGTCAGTGCTCAGGTTGGCTATCTGCCACAAGCGGTGCAGCTCTTCAAAGGTACGCTGCGCAGCAATCTGATGCTCGCCGGAGCCGTCAGCGACACCACGCTGACGGACGTCACCCGCGATCTGGCGCTGGATCAGGTGGCTGCCGGTAATCCGCTGGGGATGGATATGGCTATCAGTGAAGGTGGCTCGGGTCTTTCTGGCGGTCAGCGCCAGCTGGTCGGCCTGGCACGTGTGCTGATGTCCCGTCCACGTATCTGGCTTCTGGATGAACCGACGGCCTCGCTGGATGGCGAAGCTGAGGCCCGTGTCTGGAAAGCATTACAAGCCAGGCTGCAGCCAGAAGATATCCTCATCGTCGCCACTCACCGTCCGATGGCTGCGGTTAATTTTGCGACCCGCGTACTGGTCGTGCAGGAAGGCAGCGTCGTCCGTGATGGTGCACCAGACAAGGTGATGCCAGGCCTGATGGCCCGCGCCACTGCCTCGCGGCCCACCGTTGAAGTCATGAACGTAAAAACACGTATGCCAGAAGCATCAAATACAGCAGGAGTCCTTAATGGCCGTTGAACTGTTTGACGACGAGGTAGCCGACGCCGCTCGCGTGCAGCGGCTGGAAAACGCCCACCGTAGCCGAATCTCCGCCGGGCTTATCTGGAGCATCGTCGCATTGGTGCTGGGGTTTGTTATATGGGCGATGTATTTTCGCATTGACGAAGTCGCACGGGCACACGGTGAAGTGATTGCCAGCAGCCGGGTGCAGATCATCCAGACCGTGGACGGTGGCGTCCTGTCCGAGCTGCATGTCAAAGAGGGTGACCATGTGAAGGCGGGGCAGGTTCTGGCTCGCCTCGATCCCACCCGCGTTGAGGCAGCGGCAGGTGAAGTAGACGCCCGTATCGTCGGTCTCAGGGCGCGTATTGCCCGACTTCGCGCAGAATCTACCGGACAGTCCGCTCCGCGGTTCCCTTCCGATCCCGGCCCGGCACTGCGCGAGCAGGCAGACATTGAACGCGCCCTGTTCCTGCAACGCCGTCAGAGCCTGCAGGAAGATATCACCGCGCTGCAAACCGCCGTCAATTTAGCCAGTCAGAAGCTCAACCTGGTGAACGGGCTTGAACGCTCTGGCGATGTGAGCACCAGCGAGCGGCTTAACGCCCAGCGCGATCTCAATGAAGCCCGCGCCCGCCTGCTGGGGCGGCGCAATAAGTTTTTGGATGACTCGCGAGCCGATCTTACCAAGGCCGAAGATGACCTGAGCCAGACCCTGCAACAGATGGCTGGCCGTCGCCAGCAGGTGCACGATACGGTCTTTACGGCCATGGGGCCTGGCATAGTCAAAAACGTCCGCGTCACCACGCTGGGCGGGGTATTACGTGCCGGGGATGAAATCATGCAGATCGTCCCGTCAGATGATGCCCTCATCGTTGAGGCTAAGGTTCTGCCTGCGGATATTGCCCGCGTTCAGGTTGGACTGCCGGCCACCGTACGCCTTGATCCCTTCGATTACACCATTTATGGCGCATTGCAGGGGGAGGTGATGTATGTGTCGGCCGACACCCTCAAAGAAAACACACCCCGTGGCGAGGAGATCTACTACCGCGTCCACGTTCGTTTGAAAAGCCATGCAGAAGGAGAGGGGCAGCTTGTGCGCAGTACGACGGGTCGCCAGCTGGACATCCTGCCGGGCATGACATCTCAGCTCGACATCCGTACCGGCGATCGCACGCTGATGGACTTTTTACTTAAACCTTTGCGTAAAACACTCAGTGAATCATTCCAGGAGCGATGACACCGCAGGTGGTCGTTGCAACCCGATTTTCCTGTTCGCCCCAATTGGACACAACACACAATGAAATCCGAGACCCAGATGAAGCCAGGACAATATACGCTCAGTACCGGTAAAACACGCATCACCCTGCAGGCCGGGCAGACCAACATTCACAAGGCCGCACCGGGTGAAACGTACCGGGTGCTCAAGCGCCAGAGCGAAAAAGATCAAGAAAATCTGGCCGATGACGTCGTGGCTTCGCGTCACGGGCAAGATCTGCAGCTGGACTATGCCGATGGCACCACCTTGACCTTGCAGGACTGGTTTACGCAAAGCGATACCAGCGTCACCCTGCCTGCTGATGGCTCGTCTACCCAGCTGATGACGCCCGCCAGCACCGAAGGGGCAGCGTTGGCCGACGGCAGTCATGTGTTCTATGCGCACGGTTCTCCGGACGCGCTGGCCAGCATGACCTCAGGCCACCCGGGGCTGGAAAATATCTTATCCGGCCTGCAGAACAACTCGCTCGTGACTGGCCATCAGGTCACCTACCTGCCTCAATCGCATTCTTACACGGGCTACCTGGCCGGCGTCCTCGGACTCGGGGGCGTGGTTGGGGTTGCCGCGGCGAGTGGTGGCGGTGGTGGAAGTCACAATGATGGCAAGCAGGATAACGGTGGGGGAGAACCCACTGTACAGAATTCCGTCGAGCTTAATTTTGTCGGCGGCCCGGCGCTCAGCAGTAACGATTTGAATGTCGAGATTTATCAGGCCGATGGCAAAACGCTGATTGGCACCGGGACGCTGGGGCCCAACGGCTCGGTAACCGTGTCGGCTGGCAGCTACAGCGGCGTGGTGATTGTTAAGCTCGTCAACAGCGGCGGTGCTGCTGACTACCTGGACGAAGCGACTGGCGTGGGTAAAGACCTTTCTGCTCAGCTCTGGAGCATGGGTGTTATCTCTGGCGACAACAGTACCCTCGTTCTCAATATTAACGTGCTGACTACGCTCGCCTATACCAAGGCCCAGCAAGCCCTCGGCGGCACGACTGACAGTCCTGCGACCCTGAGCGCGGCGCAGGTGGCCGACACCTCCGCCGCCATCAGCAGCCTGTTTGGTGTGAATGACATTCTGAACACCACGGTCGTCGCAACCAACGGTGGCAGTTATGACGCTAATGATGGCTTAAGTGCCGGTGAAAAATATGGCCTCCTGCTGGCGGCATTCTCCGGTGCGGAAGCTAACGCCAGTGCGTCCACCCAGACCATCCTTGATAACGTGACTGCCGGAATCACACTCGGCAGCAATAGCAGCCTGTCCGATGGGGTGCAGTCGTTGCTGATTAAAGGCGCAGCGGCCGCCAGTGATACGTCCGGCGGCCTCAGCTTCATTATTGACACCCATGCGCCTGTCTTCAGCAGCGCCACGACGGCCAGCGTGGATGAGAACATCGGGGCAGGCCAGGTAGTCTGGACTGCTGTCGCTACCGACCCTAGCCAGTTTAGCTACAGCCTGAACTCCACCGGTGACAGCGCGCTGTTCAGCATCAATGCCTCCACGGGTGCGGTCACGCTTCTCGACAACCCGGATTTTGAAAGCAAAGCCGGTTACAGCTTTACCGTTGTGGCTACCGACGCAGCCGGCAATACCAGCAGCCAGACGGTCACGCTGGAGATCAACAACCTCGACGAAGTTGCCCCGACGATCACCAGCGGCACCACCGCTACGGCAATCGACGAAAACAGCGGCGCGGGCCAGGTGATCTACACCGCCACCGCGACTGACACCGGCGATATCAGCAACGGCGTCACCTTCTCGCTGAAAGCGGGCAGCGACGCAGGCCTGACGATCGACCCGATCACCGGGGCGGTTACCCTGATCGGTAACCCGGATTTTGAAAGCAAAGCCAGCTACAGCTTTACCGTTGTCGCCACCGATGCGGCAAACAACGCCAGCGAACGTGCGGTCACGCTGGGGATCAACAACCTCGATGAAGTTGCCCCGACGATCACCAGCGGCGCGAAGGCCATGGCAATCAACGAGAACAGCGGCGCGGGCCAGGTGATCTACACCGCCACGGCAACCGACACCGGCGATATCAGCAATGGTTTCACCTTCTCGCTGAAAGCGGGCAGCGACGCAGGCCTGACGATCGACCCGATCACCGGCGCGGTTACCCTGATCGGTAACCCGGATTTTGAGAGCAAAGCCGGTTACAGCTTTACCGTTGTCGCCACCGATGCGGCCGGCAATGCCAGCGACCAGGTTGTTACACTCGGGATCAATAACCTCGATGAAGTTGCCCCGACCATCACCAGCGGCGCGAAGGCCACGGCAATCAACGAGAACAGCGGCGCAGGGCAGGTGATCTACACCGTTACGGCGACCGACACAGCGGATATCAGCAACGGCGTGACCTTCTCATTGAAAGCGGGCAGCGACGCGGGCCTGACGATCGACCCGATCACCGGGGCGGTTACCCTGATCGGTAACCCGGATTTTGAAAACCAGGCTAGCTACAGCTTTACCGTTGTCGCCACCGATGCGGCCAACAATGCCAGCGAACGTGCGGTCACGCTGGGGATCAACAATCTCGATGAGGTTGCCCCGACGATCACCAGCGGCGCGAAGGCTACGGCAATCAACGAGAACAGCGGCGCAGGGCAGGTGATCTACACCGCCACCGCGACTGACACCGGCGATATCAGCGGCGGCGTCACCTTCTCGCTGAAAGCGGGCA
>JBAPXW010000016.1:0-77236 GCA_049284415.1 Leclercia sp. | reverse complement strand
AAGCCGAGTATCGTGATTAAACCCAATGCCAACAGCCGACCGACGGGTGACACCACCGGCTATCTGGCCAATCCAAAGGAGGTGTGAGATGGGAAGTGGATGGCATGAATGGCCGTTGATGATTTTCACGGTCTTTGGACAGTGCGTGGTGGGGGGCTTTATCGTGCTCGCTCTGGCGCTGTTTAAAGGGGATCTGTCGCGTGATAAACAGCAGCGCCTGCTGATGAATATGCTGGCGCTGTGGGTGCTGATGGGGGTGGGCTTTGTCGCCTCCACGCTGCATCTCGGCTCGCCGCTGCGCGCCTTTAACTCGCTTAATCGGGTGGGTGCGTCCGCGCTCAGCAATGAAATTGCCAGCGGGGCGCTGTTCTTCGCCGTTGGTGGGCTGGGCTGGCTGCTGGCAATCGTCGGGAAACTGCCTGCGGGTCTACGGGCTCTGTGGCTGATAGCCACGATGGTGCTGGGCGTTGTCTTCGTCTGGATGATGGTGCGGGTCTATAACACCATCGGCACCGTGCCGACCTGGTACAGCATCTGGACGCCGCTAAGCTTCTTCCTGACGATGTTTATTGGCGGGCCATTGCTTGGGTATCTGCTGCTGCGCGTGGCGGGCGTTGAGGGCTGGGCAATGCGCCTGCTGCCCGTAGTGATGCTGCTGGCGTTGACCGCTAGCGCGGTGGTTGCGCTGATGCAGGGGGCGGAGCTGGCGACAATTTCCAGCTCTCTCCAGCAGGCGTCCGCGCTGGTGCCAGATTACGGTTCGTTAATGGCCTGGCGCGTGGTGTTGCTGGTGGCTGCGCTGGCGTGCTGGGTCGTACCGCAGCTGAAGGGCGATCGCCCGGCGTTGCCGCTGCTGTCACTGGCGTTAGTCCTGATGCTGGCGGGCGAACTGATCGGTCGCGGCGTCTTTTACGGGCTGCATATGACGGTAGGTGTGGCCGTGGCCAGCTAAGCGCGCATTGAGTGATAACCAGCCGGGACAATGTGCCCGGCTTTTCTTTTGCCAATCATGAAATTTTTCAACTGAGCGTTTGGCTGTCATTTAATTTTATATCAATAAAAACAGGTAGATATTAAATGTATGTCATGCCGCTAAGCGAAGCAGGATAAGTTTTTCAAATCGATAGCGTGCAAATCGTGCGAGCGGCCTAAGTGGATGGATTGACTTTGTTTTTGCCAGTGGCATGATGCGCACGAAATCTGAACATCCTCACGGTTTTTAATCCATGTCTACCTATTCCCGCCCGGTGCAGTTACTGCTCTGTGGCCTGCTTTTGCTGACCCTGGCGATCGCGGTGTTAAACACCCTGGTCCCGCTTTGGCTCGCCCATGAAAACATGCCTACCTCGCAGGTTGGCATGATTGGCTCGTCCTATTTTACCGGCAACCTGCTGGGCACGGTGATCGCCGGCAAGATGATTAAGCGCCTGGGCTTTAACCGCTGCTATTATCTGGCGTCGCTGATTTTCGCCGTCGGCTGTGTCGGGCTGGGGCTGATGATGGGCTTCTGGAGCTGGATGAGCATGCGCTTTGTCGCCGGAGTCGGCTGCGCAATGATCTGGGTGGTGGTTGAGAGCGCCCTGATGTGCAGCGGGACGTCGCATAATCGCGGACGCCTGCTGGCCGCCTATATGATGGTGTATTACGTGGGCACCGTACTCGGCCAGGTGATGGTCAGCAAACTGCCTACCGACCTGATGAGCGTGCTGCCGTGGGTAACCGGTCTGGTGTTGGCTGCGATCCTGCCGCTGTTGTTCACACGCATTTTGCATCAGCAGGACGCGCATCAGGAGCCAGCTCGTGTCTGGCCGATGTTCCGCCTGCGTCAGGCCCGTCTGGGCGTAAACGGCTGCATTATTTCCGGGATTGTGCTCGGTTCATTGTACGGCCTGATGCCGCTTTATCTGAATCACCAGGGCGTCAGCGATGCAGGGATTGGCTTCTGGATGGCGGTGATGGTCAGCGCTGGGATCGTCGGGCAATGGCCAATTGGGCGTCTTGCCGATAAGTTTGGCCGCCTGCTGGTGCTACGCGTTCAGGTATTTGTAGTGATCATGGGCTGTATGGCGATGCTCGGCAACGCGTCGATGGCACCCGCGCTGTTTATCCTCGGAGCGGCGGGCTTTACGCTCTATCCGGTGGCGATGGCCTGGGCCTGCGAAAAAGTCGAACAGCATCAGCTGGTGGCGATGAACCAGGCGCTGCTGTTGAGCTATACCATCGGTAGCCTGCTGGGGCCGACGCTGACGGCGATGCTGATGCAGAACTATTCCGACAATCTGCTGTTTGTCATGATTGCCAGCGTGTCGTTTATCTACCTGTTGATGCTGCTGCGTAAAGCGGGGGAGCATCCTACGCCTGTGGCCCACGCGTGATACAAAAAAGCCCGGCTTATTCGCCGGGCTTTTTATTAGTACATCACTTTGTGACCGTACTGCTCCAGAATGCCTTTCACGCGTTCCATGGTCTCTTTCTTCGGCGGCTTAACGCCATCAAGCTTGTACTCTTCGCCCATCGCCACCCACTTGTGTTTGCCCAACTCGTGATACGGCAGCAGCTCGATTTTTTCAACGTTGCCCATATCGCGGGTGAACTCACCCAGGCGGTGTGCGGAGTCGTCATCGTCTGACCAGCCCGGGACCACAACGTAGCGGATCCAGGTTTTGATGCCTTTGCCGGAAATGTATTTCGCGAACTCAAGGGTGCGGTGGTTCGACACGCCAACCAGATTCTGATGGATTTCGTCGTTCATCTGCTTGAGATCCAGCATCACCAGGTCGGTCACTTCCAGCAGCTCATCAATTACCGGATCGTAGCGACGTACAAAGCCGTTGGTGTCCAGGCAGGTATGGATGCTCTCTTTACGGCAGGCGCGGAACCAGTCACGCACAAATTCGGCCTGCAGGATCGCTTCGCCGCCCGATGCGGTTACGCCGCCGCCGGAAGCGTTCATAAAGTGGCGGTAGGTCACCACCTCTTTCATCAACTCTTCAACGGTGACTTCTTTGCCGCCGTGGGTATCCCAGGTATCGCGGTTATGGCAGTACAGGCAGCGCATCAGGCAGCCCTGGAAGAAGGTAATAAAGCGGATGCCCGGGCCATCGACGGTGCCACAGGACTCAAAGGAGTGAATGCGACCAATAGTTGACATTGCGGTGATATCTCCAGATTCGGCCCGTCCGGGGCCTGTTTATGTGCACAACTCAAACGGCTGTGTCGAGTCTGTTTTGGCTGTTATCCATTCAGTATAGATAGCGGACAAAAGAGACTGTGGGGCGGGGGGTGTTAAAAAGGCCCCACTTGCGTGGAGCCTTTATTGTACGCTTTTTACTGCGTGATTTCAGTCAAATCCAATTACATGGACTGAGTGAAAGTACGGGTAATAACGTCTTTCTGCTGTTCTTTCGTCAGCGAGTTGAAACGTACTGCGTAGCCAGATACACGAATGGTCAGCTGCGGATATTTTTCCGGATGTTCCATCGCGTCGAGCAGCATTTCACGGTTCATTACGTTCACGTTCAGGTGCTGACCACCTTCGATGGACGCTTCGTGATGGAAGTAACCGTCCATCAGACCCGCGAGGTTGGTTTTACGCACTTCGTCGTCTTTACCCAGCGCGTTTGGCACGATAGAGAAGGTATAAGAGATACCATCTTTTGCGTAAGCAAACGGCAGTTTAGCAACGGAGGTCAGAGAGGCAACAGCACCTTTCTGGTCACGGCCGTGCATTGGGTTAGCACCTGGTCCGAATGGCGCGCCAGCACGACGACCGTCTGGGGTGTTACCGGTTTTCTTACCATACACAACGTTAGAGGTGATGGTCAGAACAGACTGAGTCGGGATAGCGTCACGGTAGGTAGTCAGTTTCTGAATTTTCTTCATGAAACGTTCAACCAGGTCAACGGCCATGTCATCAACGCGAGAGTCGTTGTTACCAAACTGCGGGTATTCGCCTTCGATTTCGAAGTCGATAGCCAGACCGTCTTCGTCACGAATCGGTTTAACTTTCGCATATTTGATAGCGGACAGGGAGTCAGCGGCAACGGACAGACCTGCGATACCACATGCCATGGTGCGAACCACGTCACGGTCGTGCAGAGCCATCAGAGACGCTTCGTAGCTGTACTTGTCGTGCATGTAGTGGATGACGTTCAGTGCGGTGACGTACTGTTTAGCCAGCCAGTCCATGAAGTGATCCAGACGATCCATCACTTCGTTGAAGTCCAGAACGTCAGCTTTGATTGGTTCAGACTTAGGACCAACCTGGATTTTCAGTTTTTCATCAACGCCGCCGTTGATTGCATACAGCATGGTTTTCGCGAGGTTAGCGCGAGCACCGAAGAACTGCATTTGCTTACCAACAATCATTGGGCTTACGCAGCAAGCGATAGCGTAATCATCGTTGTTGAAGTCAGGGCGCATCAGATCATCGTTCTCGTACTGCAGAGAAGAGGTATCGATGGACACTTTAGCGGCATATTTTTTGAAGTTCAGTGGCAGTTTTTCAGACCACAGAATGGTGATGTTCGGCTCCGGAGACGGCCCCATAGTGTACAGGGTGTTCAGGAAACGGAAGCTGCTTTTGGTCACCAGAGTACGGCCATCTACACCCATACCGGCGATAGATTCTGTTGCCCAGATTGGGTCACCAGAGAACAGCTCATCGTATTCTGGGGTACGCAGGAAGCGAACCATACGCAGTTTCATGACCAGGTGGTCAATCATTTCCTGTGCGTCGGTTTCGGTGATTTTGCCTGCTTTCAGGTCACGTTCGATGTAAGCATCCAGGAAGGTGGATACGCGACCGAAGGACATTGCTGCGCCGTTCTGAGACTTAACAGCGGCCAGGTAGCCGAAGTAGGTCCACTGGATAGCTTCCTGAGCGTTGGTCGCTGGAGCAGAGATATCGCAGCCGTATTTAGCTGCCATTTCTTTGATCTGACCCAGAGCACGGTACTGCTCGGAGATCTCTTCGCGCAGACGGATGGTCGCTTCCAGGTTTACGCCGTTTTCCATGTCAGACTGCAGAGACAGGAACTGTGCGTATTTGTCTTTCATCAGGTAGTCGATACCGTACAGCGCAACGCGACGGTAGTCACCGATGATACGGCCACGGCCATACGCATCCGGCAGACCGGTCAGCACGCCAGATTTACGGCAGTTCAGGATGTCTTTGGTGTAAACGTCAAACACGCCCTGGTTGTGAGTCTTGCGGTATTCGCTGAAGATTTTTTTCAGCATTGGGTCCAGTTCGCGATCGTACGCTTTGCACGAACCTTCAACCATTTTGATGCCACCGAACGGAATAATGGCACGTTTCAGTGGAGCTTCAGTCTGCAGACCAACGATCTTCTCGAGAGACTTCTGGATATAACCCGCGTCGTGAGAAGTGATGGTAGAGGCAATGGAAGTGTCGAAATCAACAGGCGCGTGAGTGCGGTTTTCCTGTTTAACGCCTTCCATAACGCTGTCCCACAGAGTGGTGGTTGCGTCGGTTGCACCGGCCAGGAAGGATTCGTCACCTTCATATGGAGTGTAGTTTTTCTGGATAAAGTCACGGACGTTGACTTCGTTCTGCCAATCACCTTTGGCAAAACCTTCCCAGGCTGTGGCTAACTTTTCATTAAGCTCGGACATGTGATACCTACCTTCTTAAGTGGATTTTTTATTTACTGCCTGAGACAACCATTAATGATGGTTATCGCCACGCAGGTAAATGACCCAGTATGTCAACCCAACCAGCAGACCCCCGCCGATAATGTTCCCGATTGTGACAGGGATCAGATTATCAGTGATGAAGTTCATAACGGTTAAGTGAGAGAAATTCTCCGGGCTTGAACCAACTGCGGTCCAGAACTCCGGGCTAGCAAAGTCGCGGATTACGATACCGAAAGGAATCATAAACATGTTAGCGATACTGTGCTCAAAGCCGCTGGCAACGAACATGGCGACAGGCAGAACCATAATCATGGCTTTGTCCATCAGGCTGCGTCCGGAGTAGCTCATCCAGACGGCCAGGCAGACCATCAGGTTAGCGAGGATACCCAGCGCGACGGCTTCGATAAATGTATGGTGTACTTTATGGTCAGCGGTTTGCAGGACGTTCAGTCCCCAGGCGCCGTTGGCGGTCATATATTCACCCGACAACCACATCAGCAGAACAAACAGCAGGCAGCCAATCAGGTTTCCAACGTAAACGTTGAGCCAGTTTTTTGCCAGTTGACCCCAGGTAATCCTACCGCTGGCTTTCGCCACCACGATAAGCACCGTTGAGGTAAAGAGATCGGCGCCGCAAATGACGCACAAAATCAAACCCAGCGAGAAACAGATGCCGCCAATCAGCTTAGCGATGCCGAAGGGCATCCCGGCAGTCCCGGTGGTGGCGGTGATATAGAACACAAACGCAATGGAGATGAACACACCGGCGGTAATCGCCAGGAAGAACGTCGTCAGCGGTTGTTTCGTAGCTTTATAGACACCCGCTTCTTCGGCCACTTTGGCCATTGCAGCTGGGAGTAAAAGATCAAAAGGGTTGTCAGCTTTCACACTAACTCTCTCTTTATTAAGTCGGCGACGAGATACTAACAAAGCATTATAGAAGAGAAATTGATGTAGATCATATCTCGCCTGGCTTATAGGCCCGCAAAGTGCGTGGTTTTCCAGCATGAGCAGGGTAAGTAATTGATTATCCGTATAAAAATAAATTTTAAAAGTTACAAAATGATTTGATTTTTTTCTCCAGACTCCCTCCAGAGCAGTTAATTATAATGGAGTATTTAACATGAAAAGTAACAATAAGCCTCAGGCAGCGATTATTATAGTTACTCTTGTTTAACTTTATTATTACATTTGAGTTTTATTGCCCAAGAAATAAAAAAAACGGGGCAATTAAATTGCCCCGTAATATAACGTAGGTGATTGTATACGCCTACAGTTTGTAATGCTAATCGCCGCTATTTTGCCCAGTAAGCGCTTTTCGCTTTCTGCAATTTCTCATAGGCTTTCAGCAGGGACTGATGAGCAGGGAAGGCCTTAAGATCGCTATCCACAGCCTGCAGACCGTGGAAAGGCGCTTCGCCGCTCAGGGCTGCGCTGGCGGTGTCTACCGCTTCTGCACCGTACATCCGCACAAACGCGTTGAGATACTGCAGCGGCTGACGATCCTCTTCCTGCGCCAGTAACAGCAGCGTTTGCAGGCAGCGGTAGTAGTTAGCGCGTTCTGCACTGAAGATAGAAGCGTTAAATTCGATGGTCCACTCGGTCCAGATCAGCGCCTGTTCCAGATCGCCACCTGCCAGTGCCAGCATCGCCTTCAGCTCGCCAATGCGCAGGGTGTACCAGCCGTTATCTTTGCCGGTTGCCAGACCCAGCAGTTCGCGCACGCGAGTAAAGTCATCGTGACCTTCGTCGTCCAGCTGGGTGATCAGGTTCAGGTAGTCCTCTTTCTCCCAGCTGCTTTCCGGCAGGGCCAGCAGCGTTTCGCGCAGATGGGCACCCATGCTGTTATTTGCCAGCCACAGATCTTCAACCGGATAGATGTCGGACATGCCCGGCACCAGAATACGGCACGCGTACACGCTCAGATGTTCGTAATCGGCGATGTACACTTCCTGATCTTCTGCTGCGAAGATTGCCATCAGCGTCGCGAACTCTTCTTCTGTAGTGCCTGCGAAGCTCCAGTCAACAAACGGATAATCCGCATCCTGCTTGAACATATCCCAGGAGATGGAACCGCTGGAGTCGATGAAGTGAGTTTCCAGGTTGGCATGTTCACCCACTTCTTCGTCATCGAAGGTTGGTGGCGTAAAGACGTCGAGATCTTTCAGGCTGCGGCCCTGCAGCAGCTCGGTAACGGTACGTTCCAGCGCTATGCCAAAGTCAGGGTGCGCGCCAAACGAGGCGAAGCAGGTGCCGTTAGCCGGGTTGAACAGCACGACGCAGATAACCGGATAGTTGCCGCCCAGCGAGCCGTCGTAAGCAAAGATTGGGAAGCCTTCTGCTTCCAGCTTCGCAATGGACTCCACCACGCCTGGGTAACGCGCCAGCACATCGGCTGGGATTTCCGGCAGGCTGATGGATTCCGCGATAATGCGGTTTTTGATATGGCGTTCGAAGACTTCAGACAAGCCCTGAACACGCGCTTCGTTGCGGGTGTTACCGGCGGACATGCCGTTGGAGACATACAGGTTACCGATGATGTTCATCGGGATATACACCGTTTGCTCATCGGACTGACGGGTAAACGGCAGGGCGCAAATACCGCGATCGTCGTTACCTGACTGCAGATCCACCAGCATGCCAGCGGTCAGCTGGTTGTCGAGATCGTAAAACGCACGCAGACGATCGTCGAGAATGCCTTCCGGTAGCTCGTCATCTTCGGTCAGCGGGAACCATTTTTCATTCGGATAGTGAACAAACGGACCCTTTGCCACGGTGTCGCCCAGCCAGAAATCCGCAAAGAAATAGTTGGTGGACAGACGTTCAAAATACTCACCCAGCGCAGAGGCCAGCGCCGCTTTTTTGGTGGCACCTTTACCGTTGGTAAAGCACAGTGCGCACTCTTTATCGCGGATATGCACCGACCAGACGTGAGGAACCGGGTTGAGCCAGGAGGCTTCTTCGATGTTAAAGCCCAGGTCGGTCAGTTTTTGCTGGAAGCGAGCGATCGAATCTTCCAGAGCGGCGTCTTTGCCGGGGATAAACGTTTGAGTCATGGCATTCACTTATATCGTACGGAAAGCGCGCAATGATACGGGTTTTGCATGACAGGCGCTATCCTCCCGGCGGTTTCAACGAAAATAAAAGCCTCGGCTATGCTTACTAGCAGTAACCTACTGTTAAGGCATTAAAAAATGAAAGCGTTCGATCTGCAACGAATGGCGTTTGATAAGGTTCCACCGGACTTTTTATGGGAAGTGGCACTGCGCAGCCTGTATACCTTCGTTTTAGTCTTTCTGTTCCTCAAAATTACCGGCCGCCGCGGCGTGCGGCAAATGTCGCTGTTTGAGGTGCTGATTATCCTGACGCTGGGCTCGGCGGCCGGGGACGTGGCCTTTTACGATGACGTGCCGATGCTCCCGGTACTGATTGTGTTCGTCACCCTCGGCCTGCTGTATCGGCTGGTGATGTGGCTGATGTCGAAAAGCGAAAAGCTGGAAGATCTGTTTGAAGGTAAACCGGTGGTCATTGTGGAAGAGGGGCAACTTGCCTGGGAAGAGCTGAACAGCGCCAATATGACGGAGTTCGAGTTCTTTATGGAGCTTCGCCTGAGCAGCGTCGAACAGCTGGGTCAGGTGCGGCTGGCGATTCTGGAGACTAACGGGCAAATCAGCGTCTATTACTATCATGACGACGATGTGAAGCCGGGGCTGTGCATTTTGCCGGACAAATGTATTGAACGCTTTATACGTGTGCCGGATGAGGGGGAGTATGCCTGCATCCGCTGTAGCCACATTCTGACTCTGCCCGCCGGGGAACAACGTTTATGTCCGCGCTGCAAACATCCGGAATGGACGAAGGCCAGCCGGGCGAAACGCATCACCTGATAGCCATTATGTCGGTTTTGTTACCGATGCACGGTGGAATGTGTTGTGTGAAGCAGCGCACATTTTACCGCTCGTCAGTTTTAGTCATTGCGGCGCGTGTGACTGAATGATAAAACCGATATCCACAGTTATAACTTATGGCTTTTAGCGTGGTGAGGGGAAATGGCTCAGGTCTTTAATTTTAGTTCAGGTCCGGCAATGTTACCGGCGGAAGTGCTCAAACAGGCTCAACAGGAGCTGTGTGACTGGAACGGTCTGGGCACGTCGGTGATGGAAGTCAGCCACCGTGGTAAAGAGTTTATTCAGGTGGCGGAAGAGGCAGAAAAGGATTTTCGTTTCCTGCTGAATATCCCCTCAAACTACAAAGTTTTGTTCTGCCACGGCGGCGGTCGCGGCCAGTTCGCCGGACTCCCACTGAACCTGCTGGGCGACAAAACCACCGCAGACTATGTGGATGCCGGTTACTGGGCCGCAAGCGCGGTGAAAGAAGCCCATAAATACTGCACCGCAAATGTTATTGACGCCAAAACCACGGTGGATGGTTTGCGTGCCGTGAAGCCAATGAGCGAATGGCAACTGTCCCGCGATGCGGCGTATCTGCACTACTGCCCGAATGAAACCATCGACGGTATTGCGATCCACGAAACGCCAGACTTTGGCGACGACGTGGTGGTCGCCGCCGACTTCTCGTCGACCATCCTCTCTGGCCCGCTTGATGTCAGCCGCTTCGGCGTGATTTATGCCGGTGCGCAGAAAAACATCGGCCCGGCTGGCCTGACGCTGGTGATTGTGCGCGAAGACCTGCTGGGTAAAGCGCATAAGGCGTGCCCGTCGATTCTGGATTACAGCGTCCTGAACGATAACGATTCGATGTTCAACACCCCACCGACGTTTGCCTGGTATCTCTCGGGTCTGGTCTTTAAATGGCTGCGTAACAACGGTGGCGTGGCGCAGATGGACAAGATCAATCAGCAGAAAGCGGAACTGCTGTACGGCGTGATTGACGCCAGCGACTTCTATCGCAACGACGTGGCTCAGGCTAACCGTTCGCGCATGAACGTGCCGTTCCAGCTGGCAGACAGTAATCTGGATAAGCTGTTCCTTGAAGAGTCGTTTGCTGCTGGCCTGCATGCGCTGAAAGGCCACCGCGTGGTTGGCGGCATGCGTGCCTCTATTTATAACGCGATGCCGCTCGAAGGCGTTCAGGCCCTGACCGCCTTCATGACTGACTTCGAACGTCGCCACGGTTAATCCCGCCAGTATTCACCCCCGTAGCCTGGCTGCGGGGTTTTTTATTATGTTGAGTTGAGAGTTAAGCTTCATGGAATCCCTGACGTTACAACCTATTGCGCGGGTAGATGGCACCATTAATCTGCCTGGTTCAAAAAGTGTCTCGAACCGCGCCTTGCTGCTGGCAGCGCTGGCAAACGGCACCACTGTCCTGACCAATCTGCTGGACAGCGATGACGTTCGCCATATGCTCAATGCGCTGAAAGCGTTGGGCGTTCAGTTTACCCTGTCTGCCGACCGGACCCGCTGTGAAGTGACCGGCAATGCCGGTGCGCTGCAGTCAGCCGATGCGCTGGAGCTGTTCCTCGGTAACGCCGGTACGGCGATGCGCCCACTGGCGGCGGCACTGTGTCTGGGCAGCAATAACATCGTCCTGACCGGGGAGCCACGCATGAAAGAGCGCCCAATCGGCCATCTGGTGGATGCTCTGCGTCAGGGCGGCGCGCAGATCGATTATCTGGAGCAAGAAAACTATCCGCCGCTGCGCCTGCGCGGCGGCTTTACCGGTGGCGATGTGGCGGTGGACGGTAGCGTCTCCAGCCAGTTCCTGACCGCGCTGTTAATGACTGCACCGCTGGCTCCGCAGGATACGGTCATCACTATCAAAGGTGAGCTGGTATCAAAACCTTATATCGATATCACTCTGCACCTGATGAAAACCTTCGGCGTCGAAGTTGAAAACCACAATTACCAGCGTTTCGTGGTACGCGGTGCGCAGCAGTATCAGACGCCGGGTAACTATCTGGTAGAAGGCGATGCCTCATCGGCGTCCTACTTCCTCGCGGCGGGTGCCATTAAAGGTGGCACCGTCAAAGTGACCGGTATCGGTCGCAACAGTGTTCAGGGCGATATTCGCTTTGCCGACGTGCTGGAAAAGATGGGCGCGGTTGTCACCTGGGGCGATGATTTCATCTCCTGTACTCACGGTGAACTGAATGCCATTGATATGGACATGAACCATATCCCGGATGCGGCCATGACCATTGCCACGGCGGCGCTGTTTGCCAAAGGCACCACCACTCTGCGCAACATCTATAACTGGCGCGTGAAAGAGACCGACCGCCTGTTCGCGATGGCGACGGAGCTGCGTAAAGTGGGTGCCGAAGTGGAAGAGGGCGAGGATTACATTCGCGTGACGCCACCTGCCCAACTGCAGGTTGCTGAAATCGGCACCTATAACGATCACCGTATGGCGATGTGCTTCTCGCTGGTGGCGCTGTCGGATACCCCGGTCACTATCCTCGACCCGAAATGCACCGCGAAAACCTTCCCGGACTATTTCGAACAGCTGGCGCGCATCAGTACGTTGGCCTGATGAACCTGTGCCGCATCGCCCGATGCGGCATTTCCTTACGCTTCCTGACGTCGTTATCGGCCATTTCTTCTACACTCAGCTTCAATCATTCTGCAATTTGCACGCAAAGGTAACAGTTGTGCGACCAGGCGCGTATAATGCGCGGCGTTCATACATCGGTATGCCTATATTAAGGAGAAAAAGATGACGGCAATTGCCCCGGTAATTACCATTGACGGGCCGAGTGGTGCAGGTAAAGGCACGCTGTGCAAAGCGATGGCGGAAGCATTGCAATGGCATCTTTTAGATTCTGGCGCAATCTATCGCGTGCTGGCGCTGGCCGCGTTGCACCATCATGTGGACGTGGCGTCGGAAGAGGCCCTGGTGCCGCTGGCAGCCCATCTGGATGTGCGCTTTGTCTCCACTAATGGCAATCTGGAAGTGATCCTCGAAGGCGAAGACGTGAGCGGTGAGATCCGTACCCAGGACGTGGCCAGTGCGGCCTCGCAGGTAGCCGCATTCCCGCGCGTTCGCGAGGCGCTGTTACGCCGCCAGCGTGCGTTCCGTGATGCGCCAGGCCTGATCGCCGACGGACGCGACATGGGGACGGTTGTTTTCCCTGACGCGCCGGTGAAAATCTTCCTGGACGCCTCTTCGGAAGAGCGTGCGCAACGCCGCATGCTACAGTTGCAGGAAAAGGGCTTTGATGTTAACTTTGAACGTCTTTTGTCCGAGATAAAAGAACGTGACGATCGCGACCGTAATCGTGCCGTCGCGCCGCTTGTTCCTGCAGATGATGCATTAGTTCTGGATTCTACCAGTTTAACTATTGAGCAAGTGATTGAAAAAGCGCTACAATACGCGCGCCAAAAACTGGCAATCGCGTAACCGCGACAGATTTGAAGTACCCCGCTGCAATGGATTGTCGGCGGGTATGTGAAACAACCCCATCCGGCATGGAGCTGCGTGGACGTTATATTAACCTGAAGATTAAACATGACTGAATCTTTTGCTCAACTATTTGAAGAATCCTTAAAAACAATCGAAACCCGTCCGGGTTCCATCGTTCGTGGTGTTGTTGTTGCTATCGACAAAGATATCGTACTGGTTGACGCCGGTCTGAAATCTGAGTCTGCCATTCCGGCAGAGCAGTTCAAAAACGCCCAGGGCGAGCTGGAAATCCAGGTTGGTGACGAAGTTGACGTTGCTCTGGATGCAGTAGAAGACGGCTTCGGTGAAACCCTGCTGTCCCGTGAAAAAGCTAAACGTCACGAAGCTTGGATCACGCTGGAAAAAGCTTACGAAGAAGCTGAAACTGTAGTCGGTGTTATCAACGGCAAAGTTAAAGGTGGCTTCACTGTTGAGCTGAATGGTATTCGCGCGTTCCTGCCAGGTTCACTGGTAGACGTTCGTCCAGTCCGTGACACCCTGCACCTCGAAGGCAAAGAGCTTGAGTTCAAAGTCATCAAGCTTGACCAGAAGCGTAACAACGTTGTTGTTTCCCGTCGTGCTGTTATCGAATCCGAAAACAGTGCAGAACGCGATCAGCTGCTGGAAAACCTGCAGGAAGGCATGGAAGTCAAAGGTATCGTTAAGAACCTCACTGACTACGGCGCATTCGTTGACCTGGGTGGCGTTGATGGCCTGCTGCACATCACCGACATGGCGTGGAAACGCGTTAAGCACCCAAGCGAAATCGTGAACGTTGGCGACGAAATCACTGTTAAAGTGCTGAAGTTCGACCGCGAGCGTACCCGTGTGTCCCTGGGCCTGAAACAGCTGGGCGAAGATCCATGGGTCGCTATCGCTAAGCGTTACCCAGAAGGTACCAAACTGACTGGCCGCGTGACCAACCTGACCGACTACGGCTGCTTCGTTGAAATCGAAGAAGGCGTTGAAGGCCTGGTACACGTTTCCGAAATGGACTGGACCAACAAAAACATCCACCCATCCAAAGTTGTTAACGTTGGTGACGTAGTGGAAGTTATGGTTCTGGATATCGACGAAGAACGTCGTCGTATCTCCCTGGGCCTGAAGCAGTGCAAAAACAACCCATGGCAGCAGTTCGCGGAAACCCACAACAAGGGCGACCGTGTTGAAGGTAAAATCAAGTCTATCACTGACTTCGGTATCTTCATCGGCCTGGACGGCGGCATCGACGGCCTGGTTCACCTGTCTGACATCTCCTGGAACGTTGCAGGCGAAGAAGCAGTACGTGAATACAAAAAAGGCGACGAAATCGCAGCAGTTGTTCTGCAGGTTGACGCAGAACGTGAGCGTATCTCTCTGGGCGTTAAACAGCTCGCAGAAGATCCGTTCAACAACTGGGTTGCAGTGAACAAGAAAGGCGCAATCGTAAACGGTAAAGTCACTGCAGTTGACGCTAAAGGCGCAACCGTAGAACTGGCTGACGGCGTTGAAGGTTACCTGCGCGCTTCTGAAGCTTCACGTGACCGCGTTGAAGATGCAACTCTGGTTCTGAGCGTAGGCGACGACGTTGAAGCTAAATTCACCGGCGTTGATCGTAAGAACCGTGCAATCAGCCTGTCTGTTCGTGCTAAAGACGAAGCTGATGAGAAAGATGCAATCGCAACTGTTAACAAACAGGAAGATGTAGGTTTCTCCAACAACGCAATGGCTGAAGCTTTCAAAGCTGCTAAAGGCGAGTAAGTTACTCTCTGAGTGACTTGACAGATTGCAGGATTCGTCCTGTAATCAATAACAAAGGGCGGCTACGGCCGCCCTTGTTTAAGCTGTTTAGCTCATTTGTTGAAGGAACCGGAGGAATCATGACCAAGTCAGAATTGATTGAAAGACTTGCCAGTCAGCAATCGCATATCCCTGCTAAAGCAGTGGAAGATGCGGTAAAAGAGATGTTGGAGCACATGGCCACTACTCTTGCCCAAGGCGAGCGCATTGAAATCCGCGGTTTCGGTAGTTTTTCTCTGCACTATCGTGCTCCACGAACCGGGCGTAACCCGAAGACTGGCGATAAAGTCGAGCTGGAAGGTAAGTACGTTCCACACTTTAAGCCGGGTAAAGAACTGCGCGATCGCGCCAATATTTACGAAGACTGAGTTTTCCCTACGGGCAAAACTGAGTTGTCAAAAGAAAGCACCTGCGGGTGCTTTTTTTGTGGGCATTTTCAACTTCCTGACGCCGCCCCGCAATTCCTGATGGCGGTTGCTGCAAAACAATAATTATCCGCCAGCCTCCCTCGTAACTTTCCATTTTCCGGCCTGACACACTAAACCCGAAGCCGCACACTGGCCCGAAACAGGGAGGTGTGAATGAGTTTGTCTGCCTTAGCGACATGTCTGATCCTGGCCATTTTACCGCTGCTGTGGTTGCCCGCGCTGCCCGAACTGACCGTCATCCACGCTACTCTGGTGGTCGGCGTGGCGCTGGCCTTAACGCGCGTTAAAGCCGCCCGCTATGCCGGATTCTGGCTGCTCTTTTTTGCGTGGGGAGGACTGGCGGCGCTGAGTGCCGTCTGGCCAATGCAGCATCTGACAACAGGGCCGCAGAACGCAGAGGTGGAAATCATCGCCAGCGATGGTGCCACGGTACATCAGGGGCGCATCGTTCGGCTCAACGGCAGACGGATGCTACCAGCGGTGGGTATCACTCTGTATGGCAATGCTCTGCCGCAGACCGGTTGCGCCGGGCAACGCTGGAATATGACCTTATCGTTACGCGCCGTACACGGGCAGCTCAACGAAGGGGGATTCGATTCTCAGCGCTATGCCCTGGCGCAACATCAGCCGTTGACCGGCCGCTTTACCCATGCCGAGGTGAAGGAGAGCCGCTGCAGTCTACGCGCACGTTATCTGGCGTCGTTAACGACAACGTTATCCCCTTACGACTGGGGGCCGGTCCTGCTTGGGCTGGGCATGGGGGAACGCCTGGCGGTGACGCCGGAGATCAAAAATCTGATGCGTGAAACAGGGACCGCCCACCTGATGGCAATCTCCGGTTTGCATATCGCGCTGGCCGCCTCGGTCATCTGGCTGCTGGCGCGTGGCATCCAGTTTTTTATCCCCGGTCATTGGGTAGGCTGGCGCGCTCCACTGGTGGCGGGCTTTTGCTTTGCCGCCTTTTATGCCTGGCTAACCGGCATGCAGCCTCCAGCGCTGCGCACGGTAGTCTCTCTGGCGGTGTATCTTGCCCTGCGGCTGAGCGGTCGCCGCTGGTCATCGTGGCAGGTGTGGCTGGTTTGCGTTGCGGCGATTTTACTGGTCGATCCGCTGGCGGTGCTCTCACACAGCCTTTTGCTTTCAGCTTTTGCGGTGGCGGCCCTGATTTTCTGGTATCAGTGGGTGCCAAAACCACGTTGGCCGTTACCGTGGCCCCTGCGCGCAGGGGTGAATCTGCTGCATCTGCAGCTCGGGATGTTGTTGCTATTGCTGCCGGTGCAGGTGGTGGTCTTTCATGGGTTTAGTCTCTCATCGCTGGTGGCTAACCTGATTGCGGTCCCGCTGGTGACCTTTATCTCGGTGCCGCTCATTCTGCTGGGGATGTGGCTGCATCTCTGGCCATTCCCGGGTGCGGAAAACGCCGTCTGGCTGCTGGCGGATCGCTCCCTGTCGCTGCTGTTCAGTTTTTTAACCACGCTGCCAGACGGCTGGATAACGGTCGATAAACGCTGGCTGTGGCTGACATTATTGCCCTGGGGCGCAATCATTGCCTGGCGAATGCGTGGGGTCCGGATCTACCCGATAGTCTGTCTTTCGGCTCTGCTACTGCTCACCTTTCCGCTCTGGCGGAACAGCAGAACAGAGGGGTGGTCCGTACATATGCTGGATGTCGGCCAGGGGCTAGCGATGGTTATCGAACGTCGGGGGAGGGTGATTTTGTATGATACCGGACCGGCATGGCCCGGCGGCGATAGCGCTCAGCAGCTGATTATCCCCTGGCTGCGCTGGCATCACTTACGCCCGGAAGGGGTGATTGTCAGCCATGAACATCTGGACCATATCGGTGGGCTGGAATCTTTGCGCAACGTGTGGCCGGAAATGTGGATAAGAAGCCCGCTGGGCTGGCCCGGTCATGGTCCCTGCTTTCGCGGGCAGCGCTGGCAGTGGCAGGGACTGACGTTCACCGTCCACTGGCCCACCTCTGCCTCAGCGCAGCGCGGCAACAACGGCTCCTGCGTCGTCAAAATTGAGGATAGCGTTCATAGCCTGTTGTTAACTGGCGATATTGAAGCGCAGGGCGAAAAAGCGCTGCTCAGCCGCCACTGGCAATATCTTGCGTCTACACTTATCCAGGTGCCGCACCATGGCAGCAATACCTCGTCGTCACTGCCGCTGGTGCAGCGGGCGAGCGGGCAGATTGCGCTGGTGTCGGCCTCCCGCTATAACGCCTGGCGGCTGCCTTCGGTCAAAGTGGCCCGGCGATACAAAAATGAGGGATATCTGTGGCTCACAACGCCCCGATATGGACAAATAACGGTGACGTTTTCACAACAAGGCTGGCAAATCCGACGCTTACGGGAGCAAATTTTACCTCGTTGGTATCATCAGTGGTTTGGCGCGCCCGGAGATAACGGGTAGAATATGCGGCTATTTCAACAAATGCTGGTTTTTTGAATGCATAACGACAAAGATCTTTCCACGTGGCAGACCTTCCGCCGACTCTGGCCGGTGATTGCTCCTTTCAGAACGGGGCTTATCGTGGCAGGCGTAGCGTTAGTCCTTAACGCAGCCAGCGATACCTTTATGTTATCGCTCCTCAAACCGTTACTGGACGACGGTTTTGGTAAAACGGATCGCTCAGTGTTGCTATGGATGCCTCTGGTGGTTATTGGTCTGATGGTGTTGCGCGGTATCACCAGCTACGTTTCCAGCTATTGTCTCTCCTGGGTATCGGGCAAAGTGGTGATGACCATTCGTCGCCGTCTTTTCAGCCATATGATGGGCATGCCCGTTGCTTTCTTCGATAAGCAGTCAACCGGAACCTTGCTGTCGCGTATTACCTACGATTCTGAGCAGGTGGCTGCGTCGTCATCCAATGCGCTGATTACCGTGGTGCGTGAAGGCGCCTCGATCATTGGCCTGTTCATTCTGATGTTTTGGTACAGCTGGCAGCTGTCGCTGATCTTAATCGTACTGGCCCCGATTGTGTCGATTGCGATTCGCGTGGTCTCTAAGCGTTTTCGTAATATCAGTAAGAACATGCAGAATACGATGGGGCAGGTGACCACCAGCGCCGAACAGATGCTGAAAGGGCACAAAGAAGTGCTGATCTTTGGTGGCCAGGACGTCGAAACTAAGCGCTTCGATAAGGTCAGCAACAGAATGCGTCTGCAGGGCATGAAGCTGGTTTCAGCCTCTTCCATTTCTGACCCGATCATTCAGCTTATCGCCTCCCTGGCGCTGGCGTTTGTGCTGTACGCCGCCAGCTTCCCAAGCGTGATGGAAACCTTAACCGCCGGTACCATTACCGTGGTCTTCTCTTCTATGATCGCGCTGATGCGTCCGCTGAAATCACTGACCAACGTGAACGCCCAGTTCCAGCGCGGAATGGCAGCCTGCCAGACGCTGTTCGCGATCCTCGATTCCGAACAGGAAAAAGATGACGGTAAACGCGTGATTGAGCGCGCAACCGGCGATATCGAATTCCGCAACGTGACCTTTACCTACCCAGGCCGCGAAACGCCTGCGCTGCGCAACATCAACCTGACCATTCCGGCAGGGAAAACCGTCGCGCTGGTGGGCCGTTCGGGTTCGGGTAAATCCACTATCGCCAGCCTGATCACCCGCTTCTACGACATCGATGAAGGCCAGATCCTGATCGATGGGCACGACCTGCGCGAGTATACCCTGCGGTCGCTGCGTAATCAGGTCGCACTGGTCTCTCAGAATGTCCATCTGTTCAACGACACGGTTGCCAATAACATCGCTTACGCTCGTAATGAAGAGTACAGCCGCGAGCAGATTGAAAATGCCGCGCGGATGGCCTATGCCATGGACTTTATCAGCAAGATGGATAATGGCCTGGACACGGTGGTGGGCGAAAATGGCGTACTGCTCTCTGGCGGCCAGCGTCAGCGTATCGCCATTGCGCGTGCGCTGCTGCGTGACAGCCCAATCCTGATCCTGGATGAGGCTACCTCTGCGCTGGATACCGAATCCGAACGTGCGATCCAGTCTGCGCTGGACGAACTGCAGAAGAACCGCACCTCGCTGGTGATTGCGCACCGCCTGTCGACGATCGAAAAAGCCGACGAAATCGTGGTAGTGGAAGATGGCTACATCGTTGAGCGGGGTAGCCATGCGGATCTGCTGGCTCATCGCGGCGTGTATGCACAGCTTCATAAGATGCAGTTTGGCGAATGATTGCCCGCATCTGGTCCGGTGAATCTCCGCTCTGGCTGCTGCTGTTGCCGCTCTCCTGGCTGTACGGCCTGGTCAGCGGTCTGATCCGCCTCAGCTATAAAGTGGGGCTCAAGCGGGCCTGGCGTGCGCCGGTGCCGGTGGTGGTGGTCGGTAATCTCACCGCGGGCGGTAATGGCAAAACGCCGGTGGTAATCTGGCTGGTAGAGCAGTTGAAAAAACGCGGGATCCGCGTGGGGGTGGTCTCCCGCGGGTACGGCGGTAAAGCAGAGACGTATCCGCTGCTGTTAACGGCAGATACCACCACGGCAGAAGCGGGCGACGAACCGGTGCTGATTTTTCAGCGCACCGGTGCGCCCGTCGCGGTCTCGCCCGTTCGCAGCGAAGCGGTGCAGGCGCTGCTGACCCAGGCGCAGGTACAGATCGTCATTACCGATGACGGCCTGCAGCACTACGCGCTGGCGCGGGATAAAGAGATTGTGGTGATTGATGGCGTGCGTCGCTTCGGCAATGGCTGGTGGTTACCCGCCGGTCCCATGCGCGAGCGCGCTGCCCGTCTGCGTTCCGTCGATGCCGTTATCGTTAACGGCGGCACCGCGCAGCCAGGTGAAATCCCGATGCAGCTGCGCCCATCACAGGCGGTCAATCTGCTGACCGGCGAGCGGCGCGACGTTACCCAGCTGAACAATCTGGTGGCGATGGCCGGTATTGGCCACCCGCCGCGCTTTTTTAGCACCCTGGAAGCCTGCGGTGCCCGGCTAATCAATACCGTTGCGCTAGCCGATCATCAGGCGCTGAGTCTGGAACAGGTTTCGGCGTTAACCGAAGCGGGCCAGACGCTGATCATGACCGAGAAAGATGCAGTAAAATGCCGGGCTTTTGCCCGCGAGAGCTGGTGGTATCTGCCGGTTGATGCAGAACTGCAGGGCGACCAGCCGGAACGACTGCTCCAGGAATTGATAGCGCTGGTAGGGCAGGTTGATGAGGTTTCACCCTCGCACTAACTGACCGACAGGAACAGGCATGGCTTTACCGCAACTCACGCTTAGGGCCGCACGTCATCTCCATCTTGCCGCACAGGGGCTGTTAAAAAAGCCCCGTCGCCGCGCCCTGCCTACCGATATCCTTCCCACTATCCAGCGCATGTCGCTGCTGCAAATCGACACCATCAATATTGTCGCCCGCAGTCCGTATCTGGTGCTGTTCAGCCGGCTTGGCCGCTATCAGCCCGAGTGGCTGGATAACGCGCTTCGCCACGGGGATTTGATGGAGTACTGGGCGCATGAAGCCTGCTTCCTGCCGCGCAGTGATTTTGCACTGGTGCGTCACAGAATGCTCTCCCCGGATAACATGGGCTGGAAATACCGCCAGGCGTGGATGCAGGAGCACGCGGTGGAGATTGACCAGCTTATCGCCCATATCCAGCACAATGGCCCGGTCCGTTCCGCCGATTTTGCCCATCCCCGGAAAGGGGCCAGCGGCTGGTGGGAATGGAAACCGCATAAACGCCATCTTGAAGGGTTATTTACCGCCGGGAAGGTGATGGTCGTCGAACGGCGTAATTTTCAGCGCGTTTACGATCTCACGCACCGGGTCATGCCGGAATGGGATGACAGTCGGGATACGCTGACCCAGGCGGCGGCAGAAGAGATGATGCTGGAAAACAGCGCCCGCAGTCTGGGTATCTTTCACCCGCAGTGGTTAGCCGATTATTACCGCTTACGTCAGCCTGCGCTGGCAGTGCTGCTTGAACGCTGGCAGGCGCAGCAGCGGGTTGTTCGCGTTGAGGTCGAAACGTTGGGTGAGATGTGGCTGCATACCGATCTGCTGCCGCTGCTTGCCGCGGCGCAGGAAGGCAAACTTACCGCCACCCACAGTGCGGTGCTTTCGCCGTTTGATCCGGTGGTCTGGGATCGCAAGCGAGCAGAGCAGCTGTTTAACTTCAGCTACCGGCTGGAATGCTACACCCCGGCGCCAAAGCGTCAGTACGGCTATTTTGTCCTGCCGCTGCTGCATAAAGGCCAGCTGGTGGGGCGAATGGATGCCAAAATGCACCGCAAAACCGGCGAGCTGGAGATTATTGCCTTGTATCTGGAAGAGGGCGTGAAAGTCAGCGCCGGGCTGGAGAAAGGGCTGTTCACCGCAATAAGCGATTTTGCGGGCTGGCAGGGGGCAACGCGGATCCGCCTGGGGCATCTGCCTGATGCACTTTTCTCCACCTGTCGACAGGGCTGGGAAATAGGCGCGGCTTGAAAAAGGAATATGGTAAACTTTACCGATTATTTGTACGGAGGAACTATGGATCACCGTTTACTTGAAATTATTGCCTGCCCGGTGTGCAACGGCAAACTCTACTACAGCCAGGATAAGCAGGAACTGATCTGCAAACTGGACAGCCTGGCCTTTCCACTGCGTGACGGGATCCCCGTTCTGCTGGAAACTGAAGCCCGTTCGCTGGCGCCAGAAGAGAGCAAACCATGAGTTTTGTGGTCATTATTCCCGCGCGCTATGCGTCCACCCGTCTGCCGGGCAAACCACTGGTGGATATCAACGGTAAGCCGATGATTGTGCACGTACTTGAACGCGCGCGTGAGTCAGGTGCCGATCGGGTGATTGTAGCAACCGACTATGAAGAGGTTGCCCGCGCGGTAGAGGCCGCTGGCGGCGAAGTGTGTATGACCCGCGCTGACCACCAGTCCGGCACCGAACGCCTGGCGGAAGTGGTGGAGAAATGCGGCTTTAGCGACGACACCGTAATTGTTAACGTGCAGGGCGATGAGCCGATGATCCCGGCGGTTATCATTCGCCAGGTGGCTGAAAACCTGGCCCAGCGTCAGGTCGGCATGGCGACGCTGGCGGTGCCTGTTCACAGTGCGGAAGAAGCCTTCAACCCTAATGCGGTAAAGGTCGTGCTGGACGCCGAAGGCTACGCGCTCTATTTCTCCCGCGCCACCATCCCGTGGGATCGCGATCGTTTTGCCGCGTCCCGGGAGAACATCGGCGATAACATCCTGCGTCATCTGGGTATTTACGGCTACCGTGCCGGCTTTATTCGCCGTTACGTGACCTGGCAGCCAAGCCCGCTGGAAAATATCGAAATGCTCGAGCAGCTTCGCGTGCTGTGGTATGGCGAGAAAATTCACGTTGCCGTGGCACATCAGGTGCCAGGTACGGGCGTCGATACGCCAGAAGATCTTGCGCGGGTGCGCGCCGAACTTCGCTAATCCCCACCATCCCCTCCGCTGAGGGGATTTTTTTTGCCTGGATCATACAGATTCGTCTCATAAGAGTGACATCCGTTCGCCACGCGCTCATTATAAAAGCAGTAGTCTTAATGGGGGTAATGTCAAATGGAACAGCTGCGAGTCGAGCTCAGCCATCTGCTGGGCGAAAAACTGAGTCGTGTGGAATGTGTGCATGAAAAGGCAGATACCACGCTCTGGTCGTTATACGACAGTCAGGGAAACCCCATGCCGCTACTGGCGCGAAGCTTTTCGACCCCGGATGTCGCCCGGCAGCTGGCGTGGAAAATCTCGATGCTTGCCCGCAGCGGCACGGTAAGAATGCCGACCGTGTACGGTGTGATGACGCATGAAGAGCATCCCGGCCCTGACGTGTTACTCATTGAGCGCCTGCGCGGCGTCTCTGTTGAAGCCCCGGCGCGAACCCCGGATCGCTGGGAGCAGCTTAAAGATCAGATTGTCGAGGCACTGCTGGCCTGGCATCGGATGGATAGCGGCGGACTGGTGGGGGCGGTGGATAACACCCAGGAAAATCTCTGGCCGCTCTGGTATCGCCAGCGGGTGGAAGTGCTGTGGGGAACGCTTAATCAGTACCGCAATACCGGCCTGACCATGCAGGATAAACGGATCCTGTTTCGGACCCGCGAATGCCTGCCCGCGCTGTTTGAGGGCTTCAACGATAACAGCGTGCTGATCCACGGCAGCTTCACCTTGCGCAGTATGCTCAAAGATCCGCGCAGCGATCAGCTGCTGGCGATGGTGGGTCCGGGGGTGATGTTATGGGCCCCGCGTGAGTATGAACTGTTTCGCCTGAGCGAGAGCGGGCTGGCGGAGGATTTGCTCTGGCACTATCTGCAGCGCGCGCCGGTTTCCGAATCTTTCCTCTGGCGGCGCTGGCTGTACATGCTGTGGGATGAAGTGGCCCAGTTAGTGAACACCGGGCGCTTTAACCGGACCAACTTCGATCTGGCGTCGAAATCACTGCTCCCCTGGCTCGCCTGAGGGGCCTTTCAGCCACTGCCAGACGCGCCCGAGCGTCTCATAGCCCACGCGATCGCTGTGCATCAGCCAGACCGGGGACGGAATAATCCGTTCCCAGGGGTTGAGCGGTGCGGTGATGGCCAGCTGGTTGGCGGGCGCAGGTAGCGGATGTAACCCCGCCTGTTCAAAGAAGATCATCGCTCGCGGCAGGTGCGAGGCCGACGTCACCAGCAGGAACGGGGCGTCGCCAATCGCCTGCTTCACCGCCGCGGCTTCCTCTTCGGTGTCTTTCGGGCTGTCGAGAGTAATGATTGCCTCAGGCGGCACCCCCAGCGACCGGGCCACGCGCGCCCCGGCTTCGGCGGTACTGACCGGATTGGTTTTCGCCGCCGCGCCGGTAAAGATCATCTTTGACCCCGGATTGGCCAGCCACAGGCGGATGCCTTCATTGAGGCGTGGCAGGCTGTTGTTGATTAGGTTGGAGCTGGGTGCCCACTCGGGATCCCAGGTATAGCCCCCGCCGAGCACCACGATGTACGCCACCTTCTGATTTCCCTGCCAGGTCGGGTACTTATCTTCCACCGGGCGCAACAGCCCGTCGGCGACCGGCTGCAGGCTCAGCAGCAGCAGAATCAGCCAGCCTGCGGTGGTGATGATTTTGCCGGTTTTCTGAAAGCGGCTGAACCAAAGCAACCCCAGGCCCAGCGCGATACACAGCAGCAGGAGAGGGAGAGGCAGCATCATGCCGCCAATATATTTTTTTAGGGTAAAAAGCATCCTTTCTGGTTCCTTTTTTGAGCATACAGCAGACGATTGCCAGCGATATTACACCAGAGAGGTTCATTCTCCGCCCGGCTGTGACAAAATAGCGGTTTTGCCGTAAGTGGCTGGAGCTCTCCCAATGCGGGATCGCAATTTTGATGACATCGCGGAAAAGTTTTCCCGCAACATCTATGGCACGACCAAGGGACAGCTGCGTCAGACGATCCTCTGGCAGGATCTGGATATCCTGCTCGCCAGTTTCGGGTCGCAAAAACTGCGCGTACTCGATGCCGGAGGCGGTGAAGGTCAGACGGCGATAAAAATGGCCCAGCTCGGCCATCATGTCATTCTGTGCGATCTGTCGGCAGAGATGATCGTCCGGGCTGAACAGGCTGCAATTGAAAAAGGTGTGAGCGATAACATGCAATTCATACATTGCGCCGCTCAGGACATCGCCCAACATTTGGAAAGCCCGGTTGATCTGATATTGTCTCATGCGGTGCTGGAGTGGGTGGCCGATCCGCAGGCGCTGTTGCAGACCCTGTGGTCAATACTGTGCCCCGGCGGCGCGCTGTCGCTGATGTTCTACAATGCTAACGGCCTGCTGATGCGTAACGTGCTGGTCGGCAATTTTGGCTATGTGCAGCAGGGTATGTATAAAAAGAAACGGCGCACGCTTTCACCAGACTTCCCGCGCGATCCGCAGCAAGTCTATGGCTGGCTGGAAGCGATCGGCTGGCAGATTACCGGGAAAACCGGCATAAGGGTGTTTCATGATTATCTGCGTGATAAGCAAAAACAGCATGATTGTCTGGACGCCCTGACAGAAATAGAAACGCGGTATTGCCGCCAGGAGCCCTATATCAGCCTTGGCCGTTATATACACGTCACCGCGCAAAAGCCGCAAGGATAACCTATGAGTGAATTTTCCCAGACAGTCCCCGAACTGGTTGCCTGGGCCCGAAAAAACGATTTCTCCCTCTCGCTGCCGGTAGACAGACTCTCTTTTCTGCTGGCGGTTGCCACGCTGAACGGCGAACGGCTGGATGGAGAAATGAGCGAGGGCGAACTGGTGGATGCGTTCCGCCATGTCAGTGATGCGTTTGAGCAAACCAGCGAAACCATTAACGTGCGTGCCAATAACGCGATCAACGATATGGTGCGTCAACGTCTGCTGAACCGCTTTACCAGCGAGCTGGCGGAAGGGAATGCCATCTATCGCCTGACGCCGCTCGGTATCGGGATCACCGACTATTACATACGCCAGCGTGAATTCTCGACGCTGCGCCTCTCAATGCAGCTCTCGATTGTGGCGGGGGAGCTGAAGCGTGCGGCCGATGCCGCAGATGAAGGCGGCGACGAATTCCACTGGCATCGTAACGTCTATGCGCCGCTGAAGTACTCGGTGGCCGAAATTTTCGACAGCATCGATCTGACTCAGCGCATCATGGATGAGCAGCAACAGCTGGTGAAAGATGATATCGGCCAGCTGCTGAACAAAGACTGGCGCGCGGCCATTTCCAGCTGTGAAATGCTGTTATCAGAAACGTCCGGAACACTGCGTGAACTGCAGGATACGCTGGAAGCCGCGGGCGATAAGCTGCAGGCTAACCTGCTGCGTATTCAGGATGCGACCCTGAGCCACGACGATCTGCACTTTGTTGACCGTCTGGTGTTCGACCTGCAGAGCAAACTCGACCGCATTATCAGCTGGGGACAGCAGGCGATCGATCTGTGGATTGGGTATGACCGCCACGTGCACAAGTTTATCCGTACCGCGATCGATATGGATAAAAACCGCGTGTTTGCGCAGCGTTTACGCCAGTCTGTCCAGACTTACTTCGATGCGCCATGGGCGCTGACCTACGCCAGTGCCGACCGTCTGCTCGATATGCGTGATGAAGAGATGAGCCTGCGTGACGAAGAGGTCACCGGTGAACTGCCGGAAGACCTGGAATATGAAGAATTTAACGAGATTCGGGAACAGCTCGCCGCGATGATCGAGGCGCAGCTGGCGGTCTACAAAGCCCGTCAGACACCGCTGGATCTCGGCCGGGTAGTACGCGACTACCTCGCGCAATACCCGCGCGCGCGACATTTCGATATCGCCCGCATTGTGGTCGACCAGGCGGTACGCCTGGGCGTCGCGCAAGCAGATTTCTCCGGCCTGCCGCCGAAATGGCAGCCGATTAACGATTACGGAGCCAAGGTACAGGCGCATGTCATTGACAAATATTGAACACGTGATGCCAGTTAAGCTGGCCCAGGCGCTGGCAAATCCGATCTTTCCGGCGCTGGACAGCCAGCTGCGTGCCGGTCGTCACGTGGGTCTCGACGAGCTGGATAATCACGCTTTTTTGATGGATTTTCAGGAATACCTGGAAGAGTTTTATGCCCGCTATAACGTGGAGCTGATCCGCGCTCCGGAAGGCTTCTTCTACCTGCGTCCGCGCTCCACCACGCTCATCCCGCGCTCGGTGCTTTCCGAACTGGATATGATGGTCGGCAAGATCCTCTGCTACCTCTATCTCAGCCCGGAACGTCTGGCTAATGAAGGCATCTTCACCCAGCAGGAGCTCTACGATGAGCTGCTGTCGCTGGCGGATGAAGGCAAACTGCTGAAGCTGGTGAACAACCGTTCTACCGGTTCAGACGTGGATCGCCAGAAGCTGCAGGAAAAAGTACGCTCTTCCCTGAACCGCCTGCGCCGTCTGGGGATGGTCTGGTTTATGGGCCACGACAGCAGCAAATTCCGCATCACGGAATCGGTCTTCCGCTTCGGCGCTGACGTGCGCGTCGGCGATGATGCCCGTGAAGCCCAGCTGCGGATGATCCGCGATGGCGAAGCGATGCCGGTAGAAAACCATTTGCAGCTCAATGATGAGCATGAAGACCATCAGCCGGATAGCGGGGAGGAAGAATAATGATTGAACGCGGTAAATTTCGCTCACTGACGCTGATTAACTGGAACGGTTTCTTTGCCCGCACCTTTGATCTCGATGAGCTGGTCACTACGCTCTCGGGCGGTAACGGGGCAGGGAAATCCACCACCATGGCGGCGTTCGTCACGGCGCTGATCCCAGATTTAACGCTGCTGCACTTTCGTAACACCACCGAAGCGGGTGCCACAAGCGGCTCGCGCGACAAAGGCCTGCACGGCAAACTGAAAGCCGGGGTCTGTTATTCGGTGCTGGACGTGATCAACTCCCGTCATCAGCGCGTGGTTGTGGGTGTGCGCTTGCAGCAGGTTGCCGGGCGCGACCGTAAAGTGGATATCAAGCCATTCGCCATTCAGGGGCTGCCGACCTCCGTACAGCCGACTTCGCTGTTAACGGAAACCTTGAACGATCGCCAGGCGCGGGTGTTGACCTTGCAGGAGCTGAAAGACAAGCTGGAAGCCATCGAAGGCGTACAGTTTAAGCAATTCAACTCCATTACCGACTACCACTCGCTGATGTTCGATCTGGGCATTGTGGCACGTCGTCTGCGCTCCGCGTCGGATCGCAGTAAATACTATCGCCTGATTGAGGCCTCGCTGTACGGCGGGATCTCCAGCGCCATTACCCGCTCCCTGCGCGACTACCTGTTGCCGGAGAACAGCGGGGTGCGTAAAGCCTTCCAGGATATGGAAGCGGCGCTGCGCGAAAACCGCATGACGCTGGAAGCGATCCGCGTGACCCAGTCGGATCGCGATCTGTTTAAGCACCTGATCAGCGAAGCGACTAACTACGTGGCGGCGGACTACATGCGCCACGCCAACGAGCGACGGATTCATCTCGATCAGTCGCTGGAGTATCGCCGCGAGCTGTTTACCTCTCGTCAGCAGCTGTCGTCCGAGCAGTACAAACACGTTGAGATGGCGCGTGAGCTGGGTGAGCAAAACGGTGCCGAGGGGGACCTGGAGGCCGATTATCAGGCCGCCAGCGATCACCTGAACCTGGTGCAAACCGCGCTGCGTCAGCAGGAAAAAATTGAGCGCTACGAAGCGGATCTCGATGAGCTGCAAATTCGTCTGGAAGAGCAGAACGAAGTGGTGGCTGAAGCCGCCGACAAGCAGGAAGAGAACGAGGCCCGCGCCGAAGCCGCAGAGCTGGAAGTGGATGAGCTGAAAAGCCAGCTTGCCGACTACCAGCAGGCGCTGGACGTTCAGCAAACCCGCGCCATTCAGTACAACCAGGCCCTTCAGGCGTTAAACCGCGCTAAAGCGCTGTGTCATCTGCCGGATTTAACCCCGGAGAGCGCCGATGAGTGGCTGGAAACCTTCCAGGCCAAAGAGCAGGAAGCCACCGAAAAACTGCTGAATCTCGACCAGAAGATGAGCGTGGCGCAAAGCGCGCACAGCCAGTTTGAGCAGGCATACCAGCTGGTGGCGGCGATTAACGGCCCGCTGGCCCGCGCTGAAGCGTGGGGCGTGGCGCGCGAACTGCTGCGCGATGGCGTCAATCAGCGTCATCAGGCGGAGCAGGTTCAGCCGCTGCGCATGCGTCTGAACGAACTGGAACAGCGCCTGCGTGAACAGCAGGAAGCGGAACGTCTGCTGGCGGAATTCTGTAAACGCCAGGGCAAACGGGTCGATATCGACGATCTGGAAGCCCTGCATCAGGAGCTTGAAGCGCGTATCGCCTCGCTCTCTGACGGCGTTTCCAGCGCCAGCGAACACCGCATGCAGCTGCGCCAGGAGCTGGAGCAACTGCAGTCGCGTATTCAGACCCTGATGCAGCGTGCGCCAGTCTGGCTGGCGGCGCAAAGCAGCCTGAGCCAGCTCAGCGACCAGTGCGGTGAAGCGTTTGAATCCGGCCAGGACGTTACCGAATATTTACAGCAGTTGCTGGAGCGTGAGCGCGAAGCGATTGTTGAGCGTGATGAAGTGGGTGCCCGCAAGCGGGCAGTCGACGAAGAGATTGAACGCTTAAGCCAGCCGGGCGGTGCGGAAGACGCGCGTCTGAACACTCTGGCCGAACGCTTTGGTGGCGTGCTGTTGTCAGAAATTTATGACGATGTCAGCCTTGAAGATGCGCCGTACTACTCTGCGCTGTACGGTCCGTCGCGTCATGCGATTGTGGTTCCGGATCTGTCGCTGGTTGCGGATCAGCTCGCCGGGCTGGAAGATTGCCCGGAAGATCTCTACCTGATCGAAGGGGATCCGCAGTCGTTCGATGACAGCGTGTTCAGCGTCGATGAGCTGGAAAAGGCGGTGGTGGTGAAGGTTGCCGATCGCCAGTGGCGTTATTCGCGTTTCCCGACGCTGCCGCTGTTTGGCCGCGCCGCGCGTGAAAGCCGCATTGAAAGCCTGCATACCGAGCGAGAATCCCTGTCTGAGCGCTTTGCCACGCTCTCGTTTGACGTGCAGAAAACCCAGCGTCTGCACCAGGCGTTCAGCCGTTTTATCGGCAGCCATCTGGCCGTGGCCTTTGATGCCGACCCGGAAGCCGAGATCCGCAAGCTCACCACCCGTCGCGGCGAGCTGGAACGCGCGATCTCGAATCACGAGAATGACAACCAGCAGAGCCGCGTGCAGTTCGAGCAGGCGAAAGAGGGCGTAGCGGCGCTTAACCGCATCCTGCCGCGCCTGAACCTGCTGGCGGATGACACGCTCGCCGATCGCGTCGATGAGATTCAGGAACGTCTGGATGAAGCGCAGGAAGCCGCGCGCTTTGTGCAGCAGCACGGCAACCAGCTGGCGAAACTTGAGCCGCTGCTGTCGGTCCTGCAAAGCGATCCCGAGCAGTATGAGCAGTTGAAAGAAGATTACGCCTGGTCGCAGCAGGTGCAGCGCGAAGCCCGTCAGCAGGCGTTTGCCCTGACGGAAGTCGCCCAGCGTCGCGTGCACTTTAGCTATTCCGATTCGGCAGAAATGCTCAGCGGCAACAGCGATCTGAACGAGAAGCTGCGTCAGCGCCTGGAGCAGGCGGAGCAAGAACGTACTCGCGCCCGCGAAATGCTGCGCAGCCATGCCGCGCAGCTGGGTCAGTACAATCAGGTGCAGGCGTCGCTGAAGAGCTCGTATGACACCAAGAAAGAACTGTTAACCGACCTGCATAAAGAGCTGCAGGATATTGGCGTCCGTGCCGACAGCGGGGCTGAAGAGCGGGCGCGCATTCGTCGTGACGAACTGCATGCCCAGCTCAGCAACAACCGTGCGCGCCGCAATCAGCTGGAAAAAGCGCTGACCTTCTGCGAAGCGGAGATGGATAACCTGACCCGCCGCCTGCGCAAGCTGGAACGTGACTATCACGAGAAGCGCGAGCAGGTCGTCAGCGCCAAAGCGGGCTGGTGTGCGGTGATGCGAATGGTGAAAGAAAACGGCGTTGAGCGTCGTCTGCACCGTCGCGAGCTGGCCTACCTCTCCGGGGATGAACTGCGTTCGATGTCGGATAAGGCGCTGGGTGCGCTGCGTCTGGCGGTGGCGGATAACGAACATCTGCGCGATGTGCTGCGCATGTCGGAAGATCCAAAACGCCCTGAGCGCAAAATTCAGTTCTTCGTGGCGGTGTATCAGCATCTGCGTGAACGTATTCGTCAGGATATTATTCGCACCGACGATCCGGTCGAAGCCATCGAGCAGATGGAGATCGAACTGGGCCGTCTGACGGAAGAGTTAACCTCCCGTGAGCAGAAGCTGGCGATCAGCTCCCGCAGCGTGGCCAATATCATCCGTAAGACCATTCAGCGCGAACAGAACCGTATCCGCCAGCTCAACCAGGGCTTGCAGAACGTGTCATTCGGCCAGGTCAACAGCGTGCGCTTAAACGTCAACGTGCGTGAAGCCCACGCCACGCTGCTGGACGTGCTGGCTGAGCAGCACGAACAGCATCAGGATCTGTTCAACAGCAACCGCCTGACCTTCTCGGAAGCGCTGGCGAAGCTGTATCAGCGCCTCAACCCGCAGATCGACATGGGGCAGCGTACGCCGCAAACCATCGGCGAAGAGCTGCTGGACTACCGCAACTATCTCGAGATGGAAGTGGAAGTTAACCGTGGATCCGACGGCTGGCTGCGTGCGGAATCTGGCGCCCTGTCGACCGGTGAAGCGATCGGTACCGGGATGTCGATTCTGGTGATGGTGGTGCAGAGCTGGGAAGACGAATCCCGTCGTCTGCGCGGCAAAGACATTTCGCCATGCCGTCTGCTGTTCCTTGACGAAGCGGCACGACTTGATGCCCGCTCTATCGCCACGCTGTTTGAGCTGTGCGATCGTCTGGATATGCAGCTCATCATTGCGGCACCGGAAAACATTAGCCCTGAGAAAGGGACGACCTATAAGCTGGTGCGTAAGGTGTACCAGAATAGCGAGCATGTTCACGTTGTCGGGCTGCGCGGCTTTGCGCCACAGCCGCCGGAATCCTTCCCCGGAACCGCAGATGCCTCCTGAGAAGTCTGAAAAATAGCAAAAGCGGCCTTTGTGCCGCTTTTTTTATATCTTGTGCGTGTACGTCCAGCTGCGTTAACTTTAAAATTCTTTATATAAGGCAACGCTACCGCTTGCCTTACTTTCTATACTAAAGAGAAGCCCCGGATGATGAGGGCGCGAAAATAGCAAACAGGGGGCAAGGGATGTTGCTAAATAAAATGTATGGTCTTCGACTGTCAGCGCTGAGTTTATGCCTGGCCGCGATTGTTGCTCCACTGTTTAGTGCGCACGCCGATGAGCCCGAGCTGGTGCCGGTCGACAGTTCTGCCACGGTAGGCACACAGCCTACGGCGCTGTCGCAACCGCTGGCGCAATCGCCAGCGACCGCCATCATGGCCGGTATTCAACCGCTGCCAGCCGATATTAACGCCGAACAACGACGTCAGGAGTTGCTGGCGGCGCTGCCTGCGGGATACACGCCGGCTTATCTTAATCAACTTACGCTGCTGTATGCCGCCCGCAACATGAAGCCCATGTGGGAAGATCGTGATGCCGTGCGGGCGTTCCAGCAGCAGCTTGCCGAAGTCGCCATTGCAGGCTTTCAGCCCCAATTCACCGCCTGGGTCGAACTGCTGACCCAGCCTGCGGTAACCGGCATGGCGCGCGACGTGATCCTCTCTGATGCGATGATGGGCTATCTGCAGTTCGTGGCGGGGATCCCGGTCAATGGCAACCGCTGGCTCTACAGCAGCAAACCGTACAAACTGGCGACGCCACCGCTGTCGGTCATTAACCAGTGGCAGCTGGCGCTGGACAGCGGCACGGTGCCGCGTTTTGTGGCAAGCCTTGCGCCTGCCCATCCGCAGTATGCCGCTATGCATCAGTCGATGCTGACGCTGGTGGCCGACACCCAGCCCTGGCCGCAGATGCAGGGAACCACCACCCTACGCCCGGGCCAATGGAGCAGTGATGTTCCGGCCCTGCGTGAAATCCTGAAACGTTCCGGCGTGCTGGACGGCGGGCCAAAAATTGCCCTGCCGGGCGACGATCCGCAAAGCGTGGTGGTCAGCCCGTCGGCACCTGCTGTTGAGAAGAAAGCGAAATCAGTCGTCAGTAAACCCGCGGCGTATGACCGAAGCCTGGTTGAGGCCGTCAAAGCCTTCCAGACCACCCAGGGGCTGGGGGCGGATGGCGTCATTGGTCAGTCGACGCGTGACTGGCTGAACGTGACGCCAGCGCAGCGTGCCGGGGTGCTGGCGTTGAACATCCAGCGTCTGCGTCTGCTGCCGGGAACGCTTTCTACCGGCATCATGGTCAATATCCCGGCCTTTTCGCTGGTCTATTACCAGAACGGCAGCGAAGTGCTGGCCTCACGGGTGATTGTCGGACGTCCGGATCGTAAAACGCCGATGATGAGCAGTGCGCTGAATAACGTGGTGGTCAACCCGCCGTGGAACGTACCGCCGACGCTGGCACGTAAAGATATCCTGCCTAAGGTGTGGGATGACCCGGGCTATCTGGAACGTCACAACTATACGGTGCTGCGGGGCTGGAACAGCAAAGAGGCGATTGATCCCTGGCGTGTAGACTGGGCGACTATTACGCCATCCAATTTACCGTTCCGTTTCCAGCAGGCACCGGGAGCGCATAACTCGCTGGGTCGCTACAAATTTAATATGCCAAGCTCGGATGCGATCTATCTTCACGATACGCCTAACCACAACCTGTTCCAGAAAGATGGCCGTGCCCTCAGCTCCGGCTGCGTGCGCGTAAATAAGGCCTCTGAACTGGCGAATATGTTGTTACAGGACGCGGGGTGGAATGACACACGTATTTCCGATGCGCTTAAACAAGGCGACACGCGATATGTGAATATCCGCCATAACATTCCGGTTAATCTCTACTATCTCACCGCATTTGTCGGTGAAGATGGTCGCACGCAGTATCGTACAGATATTTACAATTACGATGAGACAGCGCGATCGGGCGCACAAATCCTGGCGAAAGCCGAGCAATTGATCAGGTAAATGAAGCAGTTCTGTAAATTTAGTTGTCGTAACTGTGGAAGAAAACGGGGCATTGCGGCTGCAAGCCCCGTCTTTCCTGGGATTGGGTGCCTTGACGTTGGCGGGTTTGCCCGGTAATGTGCCCATCGTGCGCTGAAGTGCATACTTACGATAACATTGACCTGTAGACTTGATCATAATGGACAAATTCGACGCTAATCGCCGCAAGTTGTTGGCATTAGGGGGTATTGCGCTGGGCGCTGCCATTATTCCAACGCCAGCGTTTGCCACCCTCTCGACCCCTCGACCACGTATTTTGACACTGAATAACCTGCATACCGGTGAGTCTCTTAAAGCCGAGTTTTTTGATGGCAAAGGCTATATTCAGGATGAACTGGCCAAGCTGAACCATTTTTTCCGTGATTTCCGCGCGAATAAAATCAAAGCCATCGATCCAGGATTATTTGACCAGCTTTTCCGCCTGCAAGGCCTTCTGGGAACCCGCAAACCGGTCCAGCTCGTCTCCGGGTATCGTTCCCTGGATACAAACAATGAACTGCGCGCCCACAGCCGCGGGGTAGCCAAAAAAAGCTACCACACCAAGGGGCAGGCAATGGATTTTCATATTGAAGGCGTTTCGTTAGCCAATGTTCGCAAAGCTGCGTTATCTATGCGCGCAGGTGGTGTAGGATATTACCCACGTAGCAACTTTGTGCATATTGATACCGGGCCGACGCGGCACTGGTAATAACAAATCAGGAGCAGTATGAACTATCGTATTATTCCGGTCACCGCCTTCGCCCAGAACTGTTCGCTTATCTGGTGTGAACAAACCAAACTCGCTGCTCTGGTCGATCCGGGTGGCGATGCAGAGAAAATCAAACAGGAAGTCGCTGCCGCTGGCGTGACCTTAATGCAGATTTTACTCACCCACGGTCATCTCGATCATGTGGGCGCGGCGGCAGAGCTGGCGCAACATTATGGTGTGCCGGTGATTGGCCCGGAAAAAGAAGATGAGTTCTGGCTGCAGGGACTCCCTTCCCAAAGCCGCATGTTTGGTCTTGATGAATGTCTCCCGTTGACGCCCGATCGCTGGCTGAACGAAGGCGAGAGCGTTAACGTCGGGAATGTGACGTTACAGGTACTGCATTGCCCGGGACATACGCCTGGCCATATCGTTTTCTTTGATGACCAGTCGCGTCTGCTGATTTCCGGCGATGTGATCTTCAAAGGCGGCGTAGGGCGCAGCGATTTTCCGCGCGGCGACCATGTTCAGCTGATCCGCTCGATCAAAGAGAAATTATTGCCGCTTGGCGATGATGTGACGTTTCTGGCGGGGCATGGCCCGATGTCGACGCTGGGGCACGAGCGTTTACACAACCCGTTCCTGCAGGATGAAATGCCGGTCTGGTAAACACGAATTAAAAAAGCCTGCGAATGCAGGCTTTTTTGTGTCTGATAGCTGAATTACAGCACAGCTACAATCGCTTCGCACAGCGGCGCCATGTTATCTGGCGTCATGCCTGCCACGTTCACACGACCGGATGCTACCGCGTACACACCAAACTCTTCACGCAGACGCAGAACTTGCTCTTTGGTCAGGCCGCTGAATGAGAACATGCCGTTCTGTTTGATGATGAAGCTGAAGTCGCGATCCGCGCCTTTTTCCGCCAGGGTGTTCACGAACAGCAGACGCATGCGCTGAATGCGCTGGCGCATGTCGTTCAGTTCCTGTTCCCAGATGGCGCGCAGGGCGTCGTTGCTGAGAATAGTAGCAACCACTGACGCGCCGTGTGCTGGCGGGTTGGAGTAGTTAGCACGAATCACGGATTTCATCTGGCTGAATGCGCGATCAACGGTTTGCTCGTCAGATGCGACCAGCGTACAGGCGCCTACGCGCTCGTTGTACAGGCCGAAGTTCTTGGAGTAGGAGCTGGCAACAATCAGCTCTTTGTGCAGCGCGGCGAACGCGCGCAGGCCTTCTGCATCTTCTTCCAGGCCACGGGCAAAGCCCTGATAGGCGAAGTCGAACAGCGGCAGCCAACCTTTTTCAACGGACAGTTTGGCCAGCTGTTCCCACTGCTCCAGCGTCGGATCGATACCGGTTGGGTTATGACAGCAGCCGTGGAACAGCACGACATCACCCGCCTGCGCTTCGCTCAGGCTGGCCAGCAGGCCGTCAAAGTCCAGAGTGTGGTTCACCGCGTCATAGTAAGCGTATTCACGCACTTCCAGACCCGCTGAGTTAAAGACGCTTTTGTGGTTTGGCCAGCTTGGATTGCTCACCCAGATGGTTTTAACGTCAGTGTTTTTAGCCAGGAAATCTGCCGCCACGCGCAGCGCACCGGTACCGCCAGGGGTTTGTGCCGTGCGGGCACGTTTATCGCTAATGATCGCATTGCCTTTGCCGAACAGCAGCTCCTGAGTGCAGCGACCAAATTCCGGGATACCATCGATGCCGAGGTAGTTTTTGGTATTTTCGTTTTCCAGCAAGAACTGCTCGGCTTTTTTAACGCTGGTCAGCACCGGGGTTTTGCCGGTTTCATCTTTATAGACACCAATACCCAGGTTGATTTTTCCAGGGCGGTCATCGACACGAAACAGATCGGCCAGGCCCAGAATAGGGTCGGCAGGGGCGGCGGTAATGTTCTCAAACATGACGAAGTTCCATTGTGGTTACAGAAGTGAAATCCGCTATCAGGTTAACGATAGTTTTACAAAATGCCAACCGTTTGCGACGAAAAGCGTGCGGCTTTTCAAAAGTCGCCACTTTTTGCTTTCGGACATAAAAAAACAGGGCCGAAGCCCTGTTTATTAGACATATAACAAAGTGGTGTACTGATTAGAACTGGTAAACGATACCAACAGTAGCCTGGTCGTCGGTAGACAGGCCAGCAGCTTCGGAGTATGCGTTGTCGTCCAGCAGGTTGAATTTGTACGCTGCGTACACGTTCATGTTCTTGTTGAAGTAGTACCAGGAACCCAGCTCGATGTATTTAACCAGATCTTCGTTGCCGCCAGAGAAGCCGCCACGTGCTTTCAGGTCTTTACCTTGAGACTGGACGTAGCCCAGGGAAGGACGCAGACCGAAGTCGAACTGGTACTGTACAACCGCTTCGAGGTTGTCAGTTTTGTTAGCGAAGTTGTTGTCAGCTTCACGCGTCATGTTGTAGGTCTGAGCGTAAGACACTGCAGCATAGATGTTGTTCGCATCATATTTAACAGCAGTTGCCCATGCTTCAGCGCGGCTGCCGCCAGCACTTGCCCATGCAGCGGAGTTACCTGCTGCAACCTGCTCGTCGGTACGGTCAGCAGTTTCATAACCTGCTACCAGCGCGAAGCCTTCGCCGAAATCGTACTGTGCGGAGGTGCTGAAGCCTTCGCCGTTACCTTTCGCGCCATTACCCGCACGGCCCAGAGAGATCTGGCCCTGGTCGTTTACGCTTGGAGCAACAACGTTGCTGCGCTCGTTTTTACCCTGATACTGCAGAGCCAGGCTCAGGCCATCAACCAGACCGAAGAAGTTGCTGTTACGGTAAGTCAGCAGGCCAGCAGAACGACCGTTCATGAAGTTGTCGGTAGCAACCCAGGAGTCGCCGCCCCATACAACGAACATATCGGTGTAAGCGCCGACGTCGTAGATTGCGCCGTAGTTACGGCCGTAGTCGATAGAACCTGCATCACCAAAGTTCAGACCAGCGAATGCCAGACGGGTGTTGGTGCTCTGAGCGCCTTCAGCGCTAGAGGCGTTCATGTTGTATTCCCAGTGACCGTAACCAGTCAGCTGGTCGTTGATCTGGGTTTCGCCTTTGAAGCCGATACGCGCATAGGTGCTGTCGGAGTTGTCGGAGTGACCCGTTGTGGTCCAGCCGTGCTCGCCTACTGCTTTACCGTAGAAGTCCAGCTTGTTAGCGTTTTTGTTGTAGATTTCTGCTGCGTTAGCTGCACCGGCTGCCAGCAGGGCAGGGATAACCACTGCCAGGATATTGCGCTTCATCATTATTTATTACCCTCATTGATTTTTTTTTTATGACACTCGCCACTGCCGTCAATAAATTCTGTCAATAAATATTTCCGGAACTATTGATGAGAGTTAGGTGTCTGACAGGCATCTTTCCATTCAAACTACCGTTCCGCTAGCCTGAAAGTGCTACAAACATCAAGAATGAGTTACAAGAAGAAAATATGTGTAACAAAACATGTATTTTAAGGAACTTTGTGAACTATCTCAAACTTCGGCGTTGAGTGGCGAAAATTAAACCTCCTCCATTTCTATCTATATGAATTGCTTATAATAATTTTAGATAACACCTTTTTTTATGGCGCGAACCATTAGCATACTGTTTTTCTTATTTCTGAATATGGACTTCTGGATAGCCAGGTGTGGGTTGGCTAATTGTGCTAAAGCTTAAGGAATGTATTAGGCGCAATAAGAATGCGGTTTATTTTTTGTTCAGAGATATTTCGTGGAAACAATGCGTAACAGAGGAGTGGATCTTGCGGGGTTGCTCTTTAACGAGGCTGACTTTCAACTGACAAAAACTGACAGTGCAGAATAAAATAATGGCCAGCAGTTGCTGGCCATGAATTACGCGGAAATCAGAATGTAGCGCTGCGCGGGGTACGCGGGAAAGGAATCACATCACGCACGTTCTGTACGCCGGTCACGTAGGCGATCAGACGCTCAAAGCCAAGCCCGAAACCAGAGTGCGGTACGGTGCCGTAACGACGTAAATCGCGATACCACCAGTAGTCCTCTTTATTGAGGCCCATTTCAGCCATACGGGCATCCAGCACATCCAGACGCTCTTCACGCTGAGAACCCCCGATGATTTCACCGATGCCTGGGGCCAGCACGTCCATCGCTGCAACGGTCTTACCGTCTTCGTTAAGGCGCATGTAGAACGCCTTAATGTCTTTCGGGTAGTTTTTCACGACTACCGGGGCTTTGAAGTGCTTCTCGGCCAGATAACGTTCGTGCTCGGAGGAGAGGTCAACACCCCAGTAAACCGGGTTCTCGAACGTCTGTCCGCAGTTTTCGAGGATCGTCACCGCATCGGTGTAATCCACCTGTGCGAAGTCAGTCGATACGAAACGTTCCAGACGAGAGATGGCATCGCTGTCGACGCGCTCCGCGAAGAACTTCATGTCATCTGCGCGTTCGGTCAGTACGGCATTGAAGGCGTACTTCAGCATCGCTTCTGCCAGACCGGCAACGTCGTCGAGGTTTGCAAAGGCCACTTCCGGCTCCAGCATCCAGAATTCCGCCAGGTGGCGACTGGTGTTGGAGTTTTCTGCACGGAAGGTTGGACCAAAGGTGTAGATTTTGGACAGGGCACAGGCATAGGTTTCGCCGTTCAGCTGACCCGAAACGGTCAGGAAGGACTCTTTGCCAAAGAAATCTTTGTCGAAGTCGACTTTGCCTTCTGGCGTGCGCGGCAGGTTTTCCATGTCCAGCGTGGAGACACGGAACATCTCGCCAGCACCTTCGGTATCGGATGCCGTAATCAGTGGCGTGGAGACCCAGAAATAGCCCTGCTCATGGAAGAAGCGATGCAGCGCCTGAGCGAGGGTATGACGCACGCGCGCGACGGCACCAATCATGTTGGTACGTGGGCGCAGGTGGGCAACTTCACGCAGATACTCAATGCTGTGGCGCTTTGCCGCCATCGGATAGGTATCCGGATCTTCAACCCAGCCGGTCACTTCAATCGACGTCGCCTGCAGTTCAAAGCTCTGACCCTGACCCTGAGACGCCACAATCTTGCCGGTGACAACCACAGAACAGCCCGTCGTCAGACGCAGCACTTCCTGATTGTAATTGGGCAGAGAATTATTAATGACGGCCTGTACAGGATCAAAGCAGGAACCGTCATAGACGGCCAGGAAAGAAAAGCCAGCTTTTGAATCTCGGCGGGTACGCACCCATCCGCGCACGGTGACTTCGCTGTCAACGGCTACGCGGCCCTGGAGTACGTCGGCTACAGGCACAACGCTCATAATAGTCTCTCTATGTAGTCCAAAAATAAAATCTGTATCCCCTTCAATGGGGGATATCTATGTTACCTGGCATCTGCCATCAGACAAGCAGATTTCGCAATGATAACGGAAGAATTAAGAAATAAATAAAAGGAAGGGAGCGCGAATGGCTCCCCTGGACGATCAGCTGGCGATTTTTATCTGCGGCAGGTCGAAGGCTTTTCGCAGCGCGCGGACGAAGGCTTTGTCATGGCAAATGGTTTTGCCCGGACTGTCAGACAGTTTCGCTACCGGCTTGCCGTTACATTCCACCAGTTTAATCACGATATTCAGTGGTTTTACCTGGGGGATATCGCAGGTCAGGCGGGTGCCGATGCCAAAACTCAGGTTAACCCGCGAGGAGAAATGGCGGTATAACGCTACTGCTTTTGGCAGGTCGAGATTGTCAGAAAAGACCAACACCTTGCTCTGCGGGTCGATGCCCAGCTTTTGATAATGGGCGATGGCTTTCTCACCCCACTCCAGTGGATCTCCGGAGTCATGGCGCAGCCCCTGATAAACCGTGGCGAATTCCGGTCCGAAATCGCGCAGGAAGGCGTCCATGGTAATGCAGTCGGTTAAGGCGATGCCGAGCTGAGTCGGGTATTCGGTGAGCCAGGCGGCCAGTGCCGCGCGCTGGCTGGTGGCCAGCTCTGGGCTTATCTGTTGATGCGCCTGGAACCATTCGTGCGCCTGAGTGCCCATTGGGGTCAGGTTCAGACGGCGGGCCAGATCGTAGTTACTGGTGCCGACAAACCACGGCTCCTGCTGCAGGCGTTCAACAATGGCCTGCTGCACCTCGCGGGAGAAACGGCGACGGGTGCCAAAATCCATCAGACGAAAACGCGACATATCCAGCGTGTTGGTCAGATGTGAAAACTCGACGAGCTTGCTCTCCAGCGTTTCCAGCGCCTGCTCAACGTTCGCGTTGGGCGAACGGTAGCGGTGGACCAGCTCACTGATCACCGCCAGCAGCGGCACTTCCCACATAATCACTTCGCGCCAGGGGCCTTCGAGGCGAATATGCAGTTTGCCATTATCGTTGGTGATGGTGACCTGACGCGGATCGTAGCGGAATTCCCGCAGCCAGTGCAGGTAGTCTTCTTTAAAGAAGGGCAGGCCGGAAAGCCACTGGAATTCATCGTCACGCAGGCGAAGATGCTGCATCGCGTCAACCTGCTCGCGGATGGCATCGGCATAGATCCCAAGCAGATCATCACCCCTGCAGCGGAACTCAGCCGCGACCTGTACGTCGTCGTACTGGTGAAAAACGGCTTGCTGCATGTGCAGTTTATACGCATCGGTATCCAGCAGCGTATGCAGAACAGGAGAAGCGAATTGAGTCATAAGGCCGCAGTAGCATCCTCTCACGGAAGCGTTTAGTACAATAAACAACTATTGAAACCGCTGGAGTATACCTTGTTTAGCGATTTATTGAACCCCGATCACACCACAAGCCTGGGGGAGGGTCGAGGGCATTTTGTGCCGCATGTTATATAAATGTAGCAAATAGGGCGTTTGTGCCTGAAAAGATGAACATTCTGCGTAGCGCGATCTACACAACAGGAATAGACTGGTTTGCTATTCGACATTCGACAAACGATGCAAAAGGTTTTCTATGACACAACAGCCTCAAGCCAAATACCGCCACGATTACCGTGCGCCGGATTACCTGATTAGCGATATCGATCTGACTTTTGACCTGGATGCCACTAAAACCGTTGTCACGGCGATCAGCCAGCTGACGCGCCATAACGCCACCGCGGTTCCGCTGCGCCTGAATGGCGAAGATCTGACGTTGATTTCGGTGCAGGTGAACGACCAGGTCTGGACTGACTATAAAGAAGAAGATAACCAGCTGGTACTGGATAACCTGCCTGAGCGCTTCACACTGCGCATCGTTAACGAAATCAGCCCGGCGGCCAATACCGCGCTGGAAGGGTTGTACCAGTCAGGTGAGGCGCTGTGTACCCAGTGCGAAGCTGAAGGCTTCCGCCATATTACCTGGTATCTGGATCGCCCGGACGTGCTGGCGCGCTTTACCACCAAAATTATCGCTGATAAAACCAAATATCCGTTCTTGCTCTCCAACGGCAACCGCGTCGGACAGGGCGAGCTGGAAAATGGTCGTCACTGGGTACAGTGGCAGGATCCGTTCCCGAAACCGTGCTACCTTTTTGCGCTGGTGGCGGGCGATTTTGACGTCCTGCGCGACACCTTCACGACCCGTTCCGGTCGCGACGTGGCGCTGGAGCTGTTTGTCGATCGCGGCAACCTCGATCGTGCCCCGTGGGCAATGACCTCGCTTATCAACTCCATGAAGTGGGACGAAGAGCGCTTCGGCCTCGAATACGATCTCGACATCTATATGATCGTCGCCGTCGACTTCTTTAATATGGGCGCCATGGAGAACAAAGGCCTTAACGTCTTTAACTCCAAATACGTGCTGGCGCGTACCGACACCGCCACCGATAAAGACTACCTCGACATCGAGCGGGTGATCGGTCACGAGTATTTCCACAACTGGACCGGCAACCGCGTGACCTGCCGCGACTGGTTCCAGCTGAGCCTGAAAGAGGGCTTAACCGTGTTCCGCGATCAGGAGTTCAGCTCCGATTTGGGTTCACGTGCGGTTAACCGCATCAGCAACGTGCGCACCATGCGTGGGTTGCAGTTTGCGGAAGACGCCAGCCCGATGGCGCACCCGATCCGTCCGGATAAAGTTATTGAAATGAACAACTTCTACACCCTGACGGTGTATGAGAAAGGTTCCGAAATTATCCGTATGATCCACACCCTGCTGGGTGAAGAGAACTTCCAGAAAGGGATGCAGCTCTATTTTGAGCGTCATGACGGTAGTGCAGCCACCTGCGATGACTTTGTGCAGGCGATGGAAGATGCCTCTAATGTGGATCTGTCCCACTTCCGCCGCTGGTACAGCCAGGCGGGTACGCCGATTGTTACCGTGAAGGATGACTACAACCCGGAAACCGAGCTGTATACCCTGACCATCAGCCAGCGCACGCCGCCGACTGCCGAGCAGGAAGAGAAGCACCCGCTGCACATCCCGTTTGCGATTGAACTGTACGACAACGAAGGCCAGGTTATCCCGCTGAAAAAAGGCGGTCATCCGGTGCATAACGTCCTCAACGTGACTCAGGCCGAGCAGACCTTTGTCTTTGATAACGTCTACTTCCAGCCGGTGCCGGCGCTGCTGTGCGAATTCTCTGCGCCGGTTAAGCTGGAGTACAAGTGGAGCGACCAGCAGCTGACCTTCCTGATGCGTCACGCGCGTAACGACTTCTCGCGTTGGGATGCCGCCCAGAGCCTGCTGGCGACCTACATCAAGCTGAACGTCGCGCGTCACCAGCAGGGCCAGCCGCTGTCGCTGCCGGCCCACGTTGCCGACGCTTTCCGCGCCATTCTGCTGGATGAGAAGATCGACCCGGCGCTGGCCGCGGAGATCCTCACCCTGCCGTCAGCGACTGAAATCGCCGAGCTGTTCGATATCATCGATCCGATTGCCATTACCACGGTGCGCGAAGCCCTGACCCGTACCCTGGCGACTGAGCTGGCGGATGAGTTCCTGGCGCTTTACCACCATAACAAGCTGGATGAGTACCGCGTTGAGCATGCCGATATCGGTAAGCGCGCGCTGCGTAACACCTGCCTGCGTTATCTGGCGTTTGGCGAAACAGAACTCGCAAACGATCTGGTCAGCAAGCAGTACCACGGCGCGGACAACATGACCGATGCGTTGGCGGCCCTGGCGGCGAGCGTAGCGGCGGAACTGCCTTGCCGCGATGCGCTGATGCAGGCGTATGACGACAAATGGCATCAGGACGGTCTGGTGATGGACAAGTGGTTTATTCTGCAGTCCACCAGCCCGGCAACTGACGTGGTCAACACCGTACGCAGCCTGCTCAAGCACCGTTCGTTCACCATGAGCAACCCGAACCGCGTGCGGTCGCTGATTGGCGCCTTTGCCAGCAGCAACCCGGCGGCATTCCATGCACAAGACGGTAGCGGCTACCAGTTTATGGTGGAGATGCTGACGGAACTCAACAGCCGTAACCCGCAGGTGGCGTCACGTCTGATTGAGCCGTTGATCCGTCTGAAACGCTACGATGCCAAACGTCAGGCGAAGATGCGTGCAGCGCTGGAGCAGCTGAAAGGGCTGGAGAATCTGTCCGGGGATCTGTACGAGAAGATCAGTAAGGCGCTGGCCTGATGTAAAAATGCCGGGCGGCGCGTACGCTTGCCCGGCCTACGTTTATCCCTGCTCTGTGTTAAAACGTGCCAACGGTTTTTTCCCCTCTCCCGGTGGGAGAGGGCCAGGGTGAGGGCATCAGCCATTTGCCGTCGCTAAATGCCGCTCCGTCACCCCGCGCTTCATCACCCGATCCAACACCTCGGCCTCCAGCTCCGCCAGCCGCGCGGAACCCACCCGGCGAGGGCGCGGAAGATCAACCGTCACATCCAGCCCAATCTTACCCTCTTCAATCAGCAATACCCGGTCAGCCATAGCGACGGCTTCGCTGACGTCATGCGTGACCAGCAATACCGTAAAGCCGTGCTCCTGCCATAACGAGGCAATCAGATCCTGCATTTCAATACGCGTCAGGGCATCGAGCGCGCCCAGCGGTTCATCCAGTAACAGCAAACCCGGGCGATGAATCAGTGCCCGCGCCAGGGCCACGCGCTGTTTTTGCCCGCCGGACAGTGCCGCAGGCCACTCGCTGGCCCGGTTTTCCAGCCCGACGGCGGCGAGCGCCTGACTGGCGGCCTCGCGCCAGTTGCCTTTTAGCCCCAGCCCTACGTTATCAATCACCGTTTTCCACGGCAGCAGGCGCGCATCCTGGAACATCATCCGGGTATCGTCCTGGATCTCGGCCAGCGGCGTATTGCCAGCCAGAATCTCACCGCCGTTAGGTTTTTCCAGCCCGGCCAGCAGTCGCAGAAGCGTGCTTTTGCCGCCACCGCTGCGGCCCACCACCGCCACAAATTGTCCGGCGGGGATATGCAGTTCCAGTTCGTTCAGAATGGTGTTGTCGCCGTAGCGCTTAGTGACGCCATTGAGCAGCAGCGGCGTACCCTGATTTAAGCGGGCAGTATTCATGCGTGTTCCTCCTTCTTCGAGTAGGCCGGATTCCAGCGCAGCCAGCTGCGTTCGATCCACTGGGCGCTGACGTCTGCCAGCTTGCCCAGCAGGGCGTAAAGAATAATGGCGACCACCACCACGTCCGTTTGCAGGAATTCGCGGGCGTTCATCGCCAGGTAGCCAATCCCCGAGTTTGCTGAAATGGTTTCTGCCACGATCAGCGTCAGCCACATCAGCCCGAGCGCGAACCGTACTCCGACCATAATCGAGGGCAGGGCGCCGGGTAAAATAACGTGCACGAACAGCGAGAATCCTGATAAGCCATAGCTGCGCGCCATCTCCACCAGCCCACGGTCGATATTACGGATACCGTGCCAGGTATTGATGTAGACCGGGAACAGCGTCCCCAGCACCACGAGGAAAATCTTGGCGGTTTCGTCGATGCCGAACCACAGGATCACCAGCGGGATCAGCGCCAGATGCGGGACGTTACGCAGCATCTGAATCGAGGTATCCAGCAGTCGTTCGCCCCAGCGCGACAGGCCGCTGATTAACCCCAGCGTCAGACCGATAGACCCGCCGATAGAGAACCCGACGGCCGCGCGCCAGGAGCTGATCGCCAGATGCTGCCACAGCTCGCCGCTGGAACTCAGCGCCCAGAACGCCTCTACCACCCCCTCCGGGGACGGAAGAATGCGGCTCGACAGCCAACCCGTAGACGAGGCGATCTGCCAGATCAGCACGATCCCGACGGGCAAAAACCAGGGCGCGAGGCGCAGCAGCCATTTTTGGGCAGGTTTAGCCATGCGTCCTCCTTAGCTCTGGGCGACTTTGCGCGGAATAAAATCGTTAGCCACTGCCTCGCCTTGAAGCTGGAGCGGCTGCAGCTGAGGAATCTCTGGGATTGCCACGTCAAGATGCGGGAACAGCAGCTCACCGACCTTGTACGCCTCTTCGAGATGCGGATAACCGGAAAGAATAAAGCTGTCGATCCCGAGATCGGCATATTCGTTAATACGCGCCGCCACGGTGGGGCCATCACCCACCAGGGCGGTGCCCGCGCCGCCGCGCACCAGGCCGACGCCTGCCCACAGATTCGGGCTGATCTCCAGGTTTTCACGTTTACCGTTGTGGAGCGACGCCATCCGCTGCTGGCCGACGGAATCGGTTCTGGCAAAGGCAGCCTGCGCTTTCGCAATGGTCGCATCGTCCAGATGGGAAATCAGGCGGTCAGCGGCCTGCCATGCTTCTTCGTTGGTTTCGCGCACAATCACGTGCAGACGAATACCAAAACGGACCTTACGGCCATGCGCTGCCGCTTTCGCGCGGACCTGCGCGATCTTCTCTTTCACCAGCTCTGGCGGTTCGCCCCAGGTGAGATACAGATCGACCTGCTCGGCGGCCAGATCCTGCGCCACGTCGGACGATCCGCCGAAGTAGAGCGGGGGACGCGGCTGCTGGATCGGCGGGAAGAACAGCTTCGCATCGCGGACGTGGATATGTTTACCCTCGAAGGTAACGTTCTCCCCCTCCAGCAGCCGACGCCAGACGTGGGTGAATTCCGCTGAGGCTTCGTAGCGCTCGGTGTGATCCAAAAAGACGCCGTCGCCCGCCAGCTCCTGCGGATCGCTGCCGGTGACCAGGTTAAACAGAGCGCGACCGTTCGATAAGCGATCGAGGGTGGCGGCCTGACGCGCGGCCACCGTCGGGGAGGTGACGCTTGGGCGCAGGGCCACCAGAAATTTCAGACGCTGGGTCACCGGGATCAACGACGCGGCAACCAGCCATGCGTCTTCGCAGGAGCGACCGGTAGGGATCAGCACGCCGGTAAAGCCAATCCGGTCTGCTGCCTGGGCAATCTGCTGCAGATAAGCATGGTCGACCGGGCGGGCACCCGTTTCGGTGCCAAGATAATGCCCATCACCGTGGGTCGGTAAAAACCAGAACAGATTCAGACTCATGACTTATCTCCTTGAGGCGCAGTGGGGTGCCAGATTCGGTCGCGGATATCGATTTTTTTCGGCACCAGGCGATTGGCGTAGAACAGGTCAGCGGTTTCCTGCTGCAGGGCCGCGGTATGGGCATCAACGGGTTTAATGACGCCCGGCGGGCGGTGGTCGAGATAGCTGGCGATCACCGGCTCCGGCAGACCGAGAGTTTTCGCCAGTAAAGTGATACTGGCCGGACGCTGGCTCTGGGTAAGGGCGTCGGCCTCGGTGAAGAGGTTCAGCACGCCCTGCACAAATTCACCGTTCTTTTCTGCGTAAGGACGCGCAGCCAGATAGAAGGAGCCGGTCTTCTTCAGATCTTCACCGTCTTTCAGTACTTTCACGCCGCCCTGCAGCAGGGCCGCAGAGTAGTAGGGATCCCAGATGGCCCAGGCATCCACGTTGTGTTGCTGGAAGGCCGCGCGGGCATCCGCCGGGGAGAGGTAAACCGGTTGAATATCCTTGAAGGTCAGGCCCGCCTGCTGGAGCGCGCGCAGGATCAGATTGTGCGCGCTGGAGCCTTTCTGGAAGGCAATTTTACGGCCTTTCAGATCGGCCACGGTTTTGATCGGGCTATCTTCGGGGACCAGAATCACTTCGGCTTTAGGTTTCGGCGGTTCAGCGCCTACGTACAGCAGATCTGCGCCGGCGGCCTGGGCAAAGATGGGCGGGATATCGCCGGTGCTGCCCAGATCGATACTGCCGACGTTCAGCGCCTCCAGCATCTGCGGGCCTGCGGGAAACTCAATCCACGAGAATTGGGTGTCCGGGTAGCGTTTTTCCAGCAACTGATGGCTTTTGGCCAGCACCATGCTGACGCTGCCTTTCTGATAGCCAATGCGCAGGCTCTCGGGCGTAGGCTCTGCGGCGTGTGCCAGGCCAGACAGGGCCACAAGGCCCGCCAGGCTCAAACGGGAAAGGGATTTAAACATGGGCGACTCCTTTCAGATGACCAAAGGCGGGAACCTGCACGTCGCGGCGATGCAGCGCCTGCCAGAAGGTCTCCAGCGCGCTGTCGAGACGGGTTTGCAGGTTCGGGGTAAAGTGCGGCTTGTGCTGGTAGTCGAGCACCTGCGAGTCATCGGCAAACACGCCGTGCAGGATCTCCTGCGCTTTGAGTGCGCTCAGAACGGGCTTCAGGGCATAATCCACCGCCAGTAAATGGGCCACGGTGCCGCCTGTCGCCAGCGGCAGCACCACTTTGCCCTCCAGCGCGCGCTCCGGCAGCAGGTCGAGCAGGGTTTTCAGCGCGCCGGAAAACGAAGCTTTATAGACCGGGGTTGCCACAATCAGCCCGTCAGCATCTTTAAGTTGCTCATTAAGCGCTTTAAGCGCCGGGCTCTCGAAGCGGGCGTAGAGTAAATCTTCCGGCTCAAAGTTGTGCAGATTCCAGTGGCACACCTCCACATCCAGCAACGTGAGCTGTTCACGGGCATATTCCAGCAGGGCGCTGGAGCGTGAGGGAAATCGCGGACTTCCGGCCAGAGTGATGATGCGCATAGCTGCTCCTTATAACGAATTGTTTGCTTTTATCTAACATTGATAACATTTACAGGCAGTGTGTCACTGGCGGCTTATTCCGCTAAATGATTTATCTGCAAGAGAAATGCTAAAAAACGAATAACGCGCGGGGATAAAAGTAAACGATTGCATTGAGAGACGTTTTTTTTGCCTCAGGTCAATTCCCTTTCCGGCTGCGATCGCTGATAATTCGCCCCCGGTTTGCACACCGGGAATCCAGGAGAGTTCATGTACTACCCCTTCGTTCGTAAAGCCCTTTTCCAGCTCGATCCTGAGCGCGCTCATGAATTTACATTCCAGCAATTACGCCGTATTACGGGAACCCCACTCGAAGCGCTGGTGCGCCAGAAGGTGATGGAAAAACCGGTAACCTGCATGGGATTAACCTTTAAAAACCCACTGGGTCTGGCAGCCGGTCTGGATAAAAACGGCGAGTGCATTGATGCGCTTGGCGCGATGGGCTTCGGCTCCATCGAAATCGGCACCGTTACGCCGCGTCCACAGTCGGGCAACGACAAGCCGCGCTTGTTCCGACTGGTCGAGGCCGAAGGGCTGATCAACCGTATGGGCTTTAATAACCTCGGTGTTGATCATCTGGTCGAGAACGTGAAGAAAGCACATTTCGATGGCATTCTGGGTATTAATATTGGCAAAAATAAAGATACTCCGGTCGAGCAGGGCAAAGATGACTATCTGATTTGTATGGAAAAAGTCTACGCCTACGCCGGGTACATCGCGGTTAATATCTCATCGCCAAATACCCCAGGTTTACGCTCGCTGCAATACGGCGAAGCGCTCGACGATTTATTAGTCGCCATCAAAAATAAGCAAAATGAACTTCAGGCGAAGCACCATAAATATGTGCCGGTGGCCGTTAAAATTGCGCCCGATCTCACTGAAGAAGAGTTGGCCCAGGTGGCCGACAGTTTAGTGCGTCATAATATTGATGGGGTTATTGCGACCAATACCACGCTCGATCGTTCTCTGGTTCAGGGGATGAAACATTGTGACGAAATGGGAGGCTTGAGCGGTCGACCAGTACAATTAAAAAGTACTGAAATTATTCGCCGCCTGTCAGCTGAATTAAATGGTCGCCTACCGATTATTGGCGTGGGTGGTATTGACTCGGTAGTCGCCGCACGCGAGAAAATGGCGGCGGGTGCCTCGCTGGTGCAGATCTACTCTGGCTTTATCTTTAAAGGCCCACCGCTGATCAAAGAAATCGTTAACCATCTCTAATCTGTACCGCTAATAGCAACCAGGGCTTTATTTCCGGCTCTGGTTGTTTTATATTCCGGGACTGTTGCTAATTTAGGCATAGTAGTCTTTTATTATTGAAGTCGAATAAGCGAAGCGGTAATGAGGACTTTCTTACAACAGGATGTTGCGAGGATGGGAGAGGCAGATGCGAATTAAACCTGACGATAACTGGCGATGGTATTTCTGTGACGAGCACGATCGTATGATGCTCGATTTAGCCAATGGCATGTTATTTCGTTCTCGTTTTGCGCGTCGGATGCTCACTCCGGATGCGTTTACCAATACCGGTTTTTGCGTTGACGATGCCGCCCTTTATTTCTCTTTTGAAGAGAAGTGCCGCGATCTTGAGTTGTCGAAAGAGCAGCGTGCCGAGCTGGTGCTGAATGCGCTGGTGGCGATCCGCTTCCTCAAACCCCAGATGCCAAAAAGCTGGCACTTTCTTGCCCACGGTATGAGCTGGTCACCGGTTACCGGCGACGCGGCTTGCGCCAGTCTGAGCGAGAGCGCCGAACAGGTGAATTTGCTGGTGGTCGAACCGGGTGATAACGCCGCGCTCTGCTTGTTGGCACAGCCGGGCGTGACCATCGCCGGGCGCACCATGCAGCTGGGCGACCCGATTAAAGTGATGAATGACAGGCTGAAACCCCAGCTGTTCAGCAACAGTTTCAGCCTTGAGCAGGCAGTTTAGCCTTCCAGCTGTAACGACGTTTTCGGTATGCAGCTGCAGCACAGAATAGTGCCGTCGCCGCCCACTGCCGATTTCTTCAACGCCGTGACTTCCCCTTCGACCAGCGTAATGCGACAGCATCCGCAAATGCCCGCCCGACACGAGTAGGGAATGCGAATACCTGCCTGTTCAAGCTGCTCCAGTAACACCTGCTGATTGTTCCCGCGAAGCGTTTGCCCCTGCCACTGGATGGTCACCGCCGTTTCTGGCTGCGCTTCCACCTCTGTCGCTTCTTCCTCGGCACCGGCGCCGTAGATTCGACCTGGGGCGCTCGCGAGAATTTCTACCTCGTCGCCGACGCGGATCACGCCGCTGGAGCGGGGGATCAGGTTCTGGCCGAAATCGACATCGCCGTTATCCTGCGCGGTACGGAACGACTGCAGGGTTTTCAGCGGCTCGCCTGAAGGGTGTTTCTGACCTTTCTCCGGGCTGACGGTGGTGAAGATGCAGCGGCTGCAGGGCTTTACCACGTCAAAGATCACGCTGCCGATACGGATCACCTTCCAGGTGTCCTCTTCCCAGGCCGCACTGCCTGCAACCACCAGATTCGGCCGGAACTGCTCCATTTGCACGCTGGCCGAGCAGCGGTTTTGCAGGTCGCGCAGCGAGGCTTCGCTGGTCAGCAGGAACGGGAATCCGTCGGCAAACGACAGCGGTACCGCAGCAAATTTTTCTACGCGGCGCGTCAGCTCAGGTCCGACCCAGCGTAACTGTACCGGGCGCGAAAAATACTCGCTGAGCCAGCGGTTGATCTCATCGGGCGCAATCCGGGCGGTGAAATGATTGCCCCACACTTCGGTGGGGGCATCCGCTGGCGCAAAATCGCTGAAGCGCACGACAGTACTGGAACCGTCCGGCGCCGTAAGGTGCAGGCCATCCTGAACCGGTACCGGGATAAAACGCACCATCTGTGGGAACTGGCGTGCGGTGATGAATGTGCCGTCAGGTTCCGTCACCATAAAAATGCGATCAAAGGCAAAACCGCTAGCGTCAGCAAGGGCATGCGTAAGCCCAATACCGCGCATTGATTTGACCGGATGAATGAAAAGCCTGGATAACGTTGGCACGGCACAGTCCCTCGAATGAAAATAAGCCTTCAACTTTATGACATAGAGCCCAGATTGGCTATAATGCGCAGCAATTTTCTTAGAGTAATAAGTGACGATATGAATTCTCTGTTTGCCAGTACGGCCCGTGGGCTGGAAGAGCTGTTAAAAACTGAACTGGAAAACCTGGGCGCGCAAGAGTGCCAGGTGGTTCAGGGTGGGGTCCATTTTCAGGGCGACACACGGCTTATTTACCAGAGCCTGATGTGGAGTCGCCTGGCCTCACGCATCATGTTGCCGATGAGAGAGTGCAAGGTATATAGCGATCTCGATCTTTACCTGGGCGTGCAGACAATCAACTGGACAGAGATTTTTGCGCCGGGTGCGACCTTTGCGGTGCACTTCAGCGGCCTGAACGATGAGATCCGCAACAGCCAGTACGGCGCGCTGAAGGTGAAAGACGCCATCGTCGACAGCTTTACCCGTAAGAATCTGGAACGCCCGAACGTTGATCGTGAAAACCCGGATCTGCGCATCAACGTGCGTCTGAACAATGAGACGGCCAGCATTGCGCTGGATCTATGCGGCGAAGGCCTCCACCAGCGCGGCTACCGCGATCGCGCGGGTATCGCGCCAATCAAAGAGACCCTGGCCGCCGCCATTGTCATGCGCTCGGGCTGGCAGCCGGGTACGCCGATGCTGGACCCAATGTGCGGTTCCGGCACGCTGCTGATTGAAGCGGCGATGTTAGCCACCGACCGCGCGCCGGGCCTGCATCGCGGCCAGTGGGGCTTTAAGGGCTGGGCACAGCACGATGAAGCCGTCTGGCAGGAGGTGAAGGCCGAAGCACAGACGCGTGCGCGTCAGGGGCTGGCAGCCTATGAATCCCACTTCTACGGCTCCGATTTCGATGCACGCGTAATCGAACGCGCGCGCAGCAACGCCCGTCGCGCCGGGATTGGCGATCTGGTGACCTTTGAAGTGAAAGACGTTGCGCAGCTCACCAATCCGCTGCCAAAAGGCCCGTACGGCACGGTGATCAGCAACCCGCCTTACGGCGAACGTCTGGACAGCGAACCGGCGCTAATTGCCCTGCACAGCCTGCTGGGTCGCACCATGAAAGATTACTTTGGCGGCTGGAACCTGTCGCTGTTCAGCGGCTCACCTGAACTGCTGAGCTGCCTGCAGCTGCGCGCTGAACGCCAGTTCAAAGCTAAAAACGGCCCACTGGACTGTGTGCAGAAGAACTACCATCTGACCGAGAAAGAGGCCGACAGCAAGCCTTCCAGCGTAGCGGAAGACTATGCCAACCGTCTGCGTAAGAATCTGAAGAAATACGAAAAATGGGCGAAGCAGGAGAACCTCGAATGCTATCGCATCTATGACGCCGATCTGCCGGAGTACAACGTGGCGGTCGACCGCTACGGCGAGTGGGTGGTGGTGCAGGAATATGCCCCACCAAAAACCGTCGATCCGCAAAAAGCGCGTCAGCGTATGCTCGACATCATCGCCGCCACCATTGGCGTGCTGAACATCGCCCCGAACAAGCTGATCCTGAAAACCCGCGAGCGTCAGAAGGGCAAAAATCAGTACGAGAAGATGAACAGCAAAGGCGAGTTTATCGAAGTGGGCGAATACAACGCTCGCCTGTGGGTCAACCTGACGGACTATCTCGATACCGGTCTGTTCCTTGATCACCGCATCGCCCGCCGCATGCTGGGGCAGATGAGTAAAGGCAAAGACTTCCTCAACCTCTTTGCTTATACCGGCAGCGCCAGCGTTCACGCAGGTCTGGGTGGGGCACGTACCACCACCACCGTGGATATGTCCCGTACCTATCTGGAGTGGGCAGAGCGCAACCTGCGTCTTAACGGCCTGACCGGGAAGGCGCATCGCCTGCTGCAGGCAGACGTGCTGGGCTGGCTGCGTGAGTCTGACGAGCAGTTCGACCTGATCTTTATCGATCCGCCGACCTTCTCCAACTCCAAACGCATGGAAGAGTCATTTGACGTCCAGCGTGACCATCTGGCACTGATGAAAGATCTCAAACGTATGCTGCGTAAAGGCGGCACGATTATGTTCTCGAACAACAAGCGCGGCTTCCGCATGGATCATGACGGGCTGGCAGAACTGGGGCTGAAAGCACAAGAAATCAGTCAAAAAACATTATCCCAGGATTTTGCCCGTAACCGTCAGATCCACAACTGCTGGCTCATCACCGCCGCCTGAAAGGAAAAGTAAATGTCATTAATTAGTATGCATGGTGCGTGGTTGTCGTTCAGTGACGCCCCGCTGCTCGATAATACTGAACTCCATATCGAAGATAACGAACGCGTTTGTCTGGTGGGTCGTAACGGCGCGGGCAAATCCACGCTGATGAAGATCCTTAACCGCGAGCAGGGTCTGGATGACGGACGTATTGTTTACGAGCAAGACCTGATTGTTTCTCGTCTGCAGCAGGATCCGCCGCGTAACGTCGCGGGCAGCGTGTATGATTTTGTTGCCGAAGGGATCTCTGAGCAGGCCGAATACCTGAAGGACTATCACGAGATTTCGCATCTGGTGATGACCGATCCGAGCGAAAAAAACCTCAATGAAATGGCGCGTCTCCAGGACCTGCTCGATCATCATGGTCTTTGGCAGCTTGAAAGTCGCATCACGGAAGTGCTGGAGCAGTTAGGGCTGGAAGCGGACACCGAACTGGCATCACTCTCTGGCGGCTGGCTGCGTAAAGCGGCTCTCGGTCGTGCGCTGGTCAGTGGTCCGAAAGTACTGCTCCTCGACGAACCGACTAACCACCTGGACATCGAAGCGATCGACTGGCTGGAAGGGTTCCTGAAAACCTTTAACGGCACGCTGATATTTATTTCGCATGACCGTTCATTCATTCGCAATATGGCCACCCGTATCGTCGATCTCGATCGCGGCAAGCTGGTGACTTACCCGGGCAATTACGACACTTATCTGCTTGAGAAAGAAGAAAATCTGCGCGTGGAAGAGCTGCAAAATGCAGAGTTCGACCGCAAGCTGGCGCAGGAGGAAGTCTGGATCCGTCAGGGCATCAAAGCGCGTCGTACCCGTAACGAAGGCCGCGTGCGTGCGCTGAAAGCAATGCGTAATGAGCGCAGCGAGCGTCGTGAAGTGATGGGCACCGCGAAAATGCAGGTGGAAGAAGCCTCTCGCTCCGGCAAGATTGTCTTCGAAATGGAGAACGTTGATTACCAGGTCGATGGCAAAGTCCTGGTGAAAGATTTTTCTGCTCAGGTTCAGCGCGGCGACAAAATTGCGCTCATCGGGCCGAACGGCTGTGGCAAAACCACGCTGCTGAAGCTGATGCTGAGCCAGCTGCAGGCCGACAGCGGTCGCGTGCATTGCGGTACCAAACTTGAAGTGGCCTACTTCGACCAGCACCGTGCCGAGCTCGATCCGGACAGAACGGTAATGGACAACCTTGCAGAAGGTAAACAGGAAGTGCTGGTGAACGGGAAACCGCGCCATGTGCTGGGCTATCTGCAGGACTTCCTGTTCCATCCAAAACGGGCGATGACCCCGGTTCGCGCCCTCTCCGGTGGAGAGCGTAACCGTCTGCTGCTGGCGCGTCTGTTCCTGAAACCCAGTAACCTGTTGATTCTCGATGAACCGACAAACGATCTTGATGTTGAAACGCTGGAACTTCTTGAAGAACTGATTGATAGTTATCAGGGAACCGTAATGCTGGTCAGCCACGATCGTCAGTTTGTCGACAACACCGTGACCGAGTGCTGGATCTTCGAAGGTGAAGGCCAAATCAGTCAGTACGTTGGCGGCTATCACGATGCGCGTGGACAGCAGTCTCAGTACCTGGCGACAAAACAGTCAAAAGCCAGAGCTGAAGCGGAAGTCGCTGTTACGAAAGCAGAAACTGTCAAACGCGGCAGTAACAAACTAAGCTATAACTTACAGCGCGAACTGGAAGGCCTGCCGCAGCGTCTTGAAGCGCTCGAAGGCAGTCTGGAAAGTTTGCAGGCTCAGGTAGCCGACGCGTCATTCTTTAGTCAGCCGCACGATCATACTCAAAAAGTCCTGGCGGATATGGCACAGGCTGAGAAGGCGCTGGAAGAAGCATTTGAACGCTGGGAATATCTCGAGGCTCTGAAAAACGGCGCATAAGTGAAAAATGGAGCCAGTATGTGTGAACATCACCATGCCGATCGGCATATTTTATGCTCACAGTGCGACATGCTCGTGGCGCTACCCGCGCTCGAGCATGGACACAAAGCGGCATGCCCGCGATGCGGGGCAACGCTGACAACAGAGTGGGATGCGCCGCGGCAGCGTCCCACTGCTTATGCTATTGCCGCGCTGTTCATGCTTTTGCTCTCCAATCTTTTTCCCTTTATCTATATGAAGGTGGGCGGTATCACCAGCGAAGTGAATTTGCTGGAGATACCTGGCGTGATGTTCTCGGAAGATTACGCCAGCCTCGGCACCTTTTTCCTGCTGTTCGTGCAGATCGTTCCGGCGTTCTGCCTGATAGTGATCTTACTGCTGGTGAACCGCGTGCAGCTGCCCGTGGCGATGAAAATCAGGCTGGCACGGATCCTGTTCCAGCTGAAAAGCTGGGGAATGGCGGAGATCTTTCTGGCCGGTATTCTGGTGAGCTTTGTGAAGCTGATGGCCTACGGCGATGTCGGTGTCGGCAGCAGCTTTGTTCCCTGGTGTCTTTACTGCGTCCTGCAACTACGCGCTTTTCAGTGCGTGGATCGCCGCTGGGCATGGGACGATATCGCTCCCGCGCCTGCGCTGGCGCAGCCCCTAAAGGCGGGCGTACCGGGGATAAACCAGAATCTGCGTCTGTGCTCCTGCTGTACGGCCATTCTACCGGCCGACCAGGAGGTTTGCCCGCGCTGCGAGACCAAAGGGCACGTGCGGCGTAAAAACAGCGTGCAGTGGACCATGGCGCTGCTGATTACCTCTATCATTCTCTATCTTCCCGCCAATATCCTGCCGATCATGATCACTGATTTGCTGGGCGACAAAATGCCGTCGACGATCATGGCCGGGGTTGTTCTGCTTTGGGGGGAAGGGTCTTATCCGGTGGCGCTGGTGATTTTTATCGCCAGTATCATGGTGCCGACGCTCAAAATGATTGCTATTGCCTGGCTGTGCTGGGATGCCAAAGGGCACGGCAAGCGCGACAGCGAGCGCATGCATCTGATTTATGAAGTCGTTGAGTTTGTCGGACGCTGGTCAATGATTGACGTGTTTGTGATTGCCGTCCTCTCTGCGCTGGTGCGCATGGGTGGATTAATGAGTATCTATCCCGCCATCGGAGCGGTGATGTTTGCGTTGGTCGTTGTTATGACAATGTTTGCGGCCATGACCTTTGACCCACGTTTATCGTGGGATCGTGAGCCCGAGTCGAGCCATGAGGAAGAGTATAAGCATGGAAAATAAGAGTGGAGAGGCGAAAGTGCAGAAGGTCAAGAACTGGTCGCCGGTGTGGATCTTCCCCATCGTGACCGCACTGATCGGTGCCTGGATCCTGTTTTATCACTACAGCCATCAGGGGCCGGAAGTCACGCTGATCACCACCAATGCCGAGGGGATTGAAGGGGGCAAAACAACCATCAAGAGCCGCAGTGTGGATGTGGGTGTGGTAGAGAGTGCGACTCTGACCGACGATCTGACGCATGTAGAAATTAAAGCCCGTCTGAATGCCGGCATGGAAAAGCTCCTGCACGGCGATTCGGTCTTCTGGGTGGTAAAACCGCAGGTGGGGCGTGAAGGGATCAGCGGACTGGGAACGCTGCTTTCCGGGGCCTACATCGAGCTGCAGCCAGGGGCAAAAGGCAGCCAGCCGGGGCAATATCAGCTGCTGGACTCGCCGCCGCTGGCGCCGCCGGATGCGAAGGGGATCCGCGTGATCCTCGACAGTAAAAAAGCCGGCCAGCTGAGCCCGGGCGATCCGGTGCTGTTCCGTGGCTATCGCGTCGGTTCAGTGGAAACCAGCACCTTCGATACGCAGAAACGCGCCATCAGCTACCAGCTGTTTATCAATGCGCCTAACGATCGCCTGGTGACCGGCAACGTTCGCTTCTGGAAAGACAGCGGCATCGCCGTTGACTTAACCTCTGCGGGGATGCGCGTCGAGATGGGGTCACTTTCCACGCTGTTCGGCGGGGGCGTCAGCTTTGACGTTCCGGAAGGGATGGATCTGGGGCAGCCGGTGGCGCAGAAGACCGCGTTCCGCCTGTACGACGACCAGAAGAGTATTCAGGATTCGCTCTATACCGACCATATCGACTACCTGATGTTCTTTAAAGATTCTGTCCGCGGCCTGCAGCCGGGGGCGCCAGTTGAATTCCGTGGCATTCGCCTTGGGACCGTCGGCAAGGTGCCGTTCTTCGCGCCGGGCATGCGTCAGGTGCTGGATGACGATTACCGTATCCCGGTGCTGATTCGTATCGAGCCGGAGCGTCTGATCAATCAGGTTGGCGATACGCCGGACATTGCCCAGCATCTCGACGGACTGATGAAGCGCGGCCTGCGCGGATCGCTCAAAACCGGAAACCTGGTGACCGGGGCGCTGTATGTGGATATGGACTTCTTCCCGAAAGAACCGCCGGTTAAACAGCTGCGCGAGTTTGGTGGCTATAAAATCATCCCAACGGTGAGCAGCGGTCTGGCGCAAATCCAACAGCGGCTGATGGAAACCCTGGATAAGATCAACGGCTTGCCGCTGAACCCGATGATTGAACAGGCGACCCACACGCTCAACGAAAGCCAGGCGACGATGCGCCGTCTGCAGACGACGCTGGATAACCTGAACAAGATCACCGCCAATCAGTCGATGCAGAAGCTGCCAGAAGATATGCAGAAAACGCTGCGTGAACTGAATCGCAGCATGCAGGGCTTCCAGCCAGGATCTGCCGCATACAACAAGATGGTGGCGGATATGCAGCGTCTGGATCAGGTTCTGCGTGAACTGCAGCCGGTGCTGAAGACCCTGAACACCAAGAGCAATGCGCTGGTATTCGAAGCAAAAGACAAAAAGGACCCTGAGCCTAAGGGGGCTAAATAATGAAAAAATGGTTAACGATCGCTGCCGCAGTGGTTCTGACCGCCTGTAGCTCTGGCGCAGATAACAAAAGCTATTATCAGCTGCCGGTGGCAACGCAGGCGGGCGGTAACAGTTCGGCCAGCCAGGGGAGCCGTCTGCTGTGGGTTGAGCAGGTGGCCGTGCCTGATTATCTGGCGGGCAATGGTGTGGTGTATCAAACCAGCGATGTGCAGTATGTCATCGCCAGTAACAATCTGTGGGCCAGCCCGCTGGATCAGCAGCTACGTAACACGCTGGTGGCTAATCTCAGCAGTCAGCTGCCGGGATGGGTTGTTGCGTCGCAGCCGCTGGGTAGCGACCAGGATACCCTGAGCGTCAACGTGACGGCCTTCCATGGCCGCTATGATGGCAGCGTGGTGGTCAGCGGCGAATGGCTGCTGAACCATCAGGGCCAGCTGATGAAGCGACCTTTCCATCTGGAAATGAAGCAGAAAAACGATGGTTACGATGAGATGGTGAAGGTGCTGGCGCAGGGGTGGGCTCAGGAGTCCACCAGCATTGCCAGAGAGATCTCCCGGCTGCCATAAGTAAAATTCATTATGCCAGGCCGCAATTTGCTACATGCTAATTGCGGCCTTTTTTTTGGTTTGAGGTCAGACCGTTACTTGTGCCGCATCACAAATTTTGTACAAATGAACTTTTGTGTAGCTCACAAATATGACGCTGGTATGAATTTTCTACATTGACGATAAGCGGAATTCAGGGTATTCGTTATCTGTGATTGCATGTTTTGTAATCATTGTTTTCTTTTCCACCAGATCAAAGAATGAGGGAAACGAGGCATGAAGAGACAGAAACGAGATCGCCTGGAAAGGGCTCATCAACGTGGTTATCAAGCTGGCATCGCCGGACGTTCTAAAGAAATGTGTCCCTATCAAACCTTGAATCAAAGGTCATACTGGTTAGGGGGCTGGCGAGAAGCCATCGGAGACAGGGCAGTAATTGCTTGATAGCGTCTCTTTAAAAAAAGAAACCTCCGCAGTGCGGAGGTTTCGCTGTTTTATGCTGGTGTAAAAGCAAAAATCAGAATGCAGAGGTATCCTGGAACAGACCAACTTTCAGATCGGCTGCGGTGTAGATCAGACGACCGTCGACCAGCACTTCGCCATCCGCCAGGCCCATGATCAGACGACGGTTAACAATGCGTTTGAAGTGAATACGGTAGGTAACTTTTTTCGCGGTAGGCAGAACCTGACCGGTGAATTTCACTTCACCCACGCCCAGCGCGCGGCCTTTGCCTTCGCCGCCCAGCCAGCCGAGGTAAAAACCAACCAGCTGCCACATTGCGTCCAGACCCAGGCAACCTGGCATCACCGGATCGCCAATGAAATGGCAACCAAAGAACCACAGGTCCGGGTTGATATCGAGTTCTGCTTCTACGTAACCCTTATCGAAGTTGCCGCCGGTTTCCGTCATCTTCACGACACGGTCCATCATCAGCATGTTCGGGGCCGGTAACTGTGGGCCTTTAGCGCCAAACAGTTCACCGCGACCAGAGGCAAGAAGATCTTCTTTAGTATAGGATTCGCGTTTATCTACCATGTTCTCAGTAAGCCTTATTTTAGTGAAGGACGCAGGATAGCTAACACGTGTACGCTGAACAAGTCCGATCAGTTAGGGCTGAACCAGTTCAACCAGCGTAACGGCCAGGGATAACGGTGGCGTGCATCCTGCTGCGTTGCCTGAGCAATGCGTTCCTGAATAGTGTGCATCAGCGTTGTCTGCCCTTCGACATCCCACTCCAGGTTTGTCAGTAAGGGGAGCGCATCTGCAATTTCTTCGATAGCCCAGAGGCTGAATTGTTCCTCTTCTATCGCAGTCAGCAGCGCCTGGCTGAGGCTGAGATGACGCACGTTGGCGACAGGAATAATCACGCCCTGTTTGCCGCTCAGACCACGCTGCTGGCAAACGTTAAAGAAGCCTTCGATCTTCTCATTCAGACCGCCTACCGGCTGCGCACGACCAAACTGATCGACAGAACCGGTAATGGCAATGCTCTGGTTGACGGGGACGTCGGCCAGCGCACTGATGACCGCACACAGCTCTGCCATTGAGGCGCTGTCGCCATCGACTTCGCTATAGGACTGTTCAAAGGTCAGCGAAGCTGTGAAGGGGATCTGCTGCTCAAGCTGCAGTTCCGCCATCAGGTAAGCCTGCATGATCATCATGCCCTTGGCGTGAATGTTCCCGCCGAGTTCGGCTTTACGCTCGACGTCAATAAATTCGCCGTCACCGATGTGCACCACGCAGCTGATTCGCGATGGCTCGCCAAAGGCGCGCGGGTGTCCCGGAAACTCAATCACTGACAGGGCGTTAATCTGACCGACGCGTTCGCCTTCGGTTTCAACCAGAATCTGCTCCAGCAGGATTTCGTCCTGCATACGGTCGGCAAGGTAGCCTTCACGCCATTCACGCTGCAGCAGCATCTGAGCCAGCTGTTCGCCGCTAAAGGTGCTGTCTTCGGTCAGCGCGGCGACTTCACGCAGCTGTTTGCCGAGCCAGAGCGGACACAGCGGCAAGGTTTCCTGGTCGCCGGTATAGCGAACCGCTTCACGGATCAGAACCGGCCACGCATCGCCAGCAGGTGAGGGCAGCTCAGCACGTTCACAGACGGTGTTGACCCACTGCATCCACTGCAGCATATCGTCGGCATCGGCAATCTGAACGCTGTCTTCGAATTCGCTGTAAACCACCTGCGCGGCCAGCTCCGGCTCCATCTCCTGGAAATCAGCCAGCGCTTCGCGATCGCCGATCAGCACCACTTTCAGGGACAGCGGCATAGACGGCACTGCAACCGGAAGCGGACGTGATTCATCAAACGCGACCCAGTCAAAGCGCTGCTGATTAACGATATTTTTCAGACGCATCCACAGCAGTGGCTGCGCAAGCAGAGTGCGCAGAGACACGATCAGCACGCCGCCGTTAGCCTGATGGATAAGGCCAGGATGCAGGGTTAACTCACCGTTAAACTGGCGCAAGCAGCCTAACAGTTGTTCAGCTTCTGCCCAGCCAGCAGAGACGACGCTACCGGTAACCGCAAAACGGCCGTCGGCCAGGGTGGCGTCTTCAAAGGTGACAGTGCGTCCGTTAATGGCATACTCACCCCCAAAGACCGCCTGAGTATCTGGCTGCAGCTGCCGCACGGCATGCGCCAGTAAATTCAGATACTCCGCTTCGTCTGGCGCTTTCAGCAACATAAAGGGTGAGGTTGCCCAGGGACTTAATACCTGCTCCATCGCGTAATGCAAACGCGGCTGTGTATCGCTGAGTAAGTATTCGTGTTCTTTCGCGAGATCTGGCTGTGCAAACAGTTCCTGATAGCTATCGGTATCCGGAACCAGGTCACGCCATGCAAGTTTCGTAATGGTCAAAGTTGATGTTTTTTAGTCAGATGTAAAACGATGGAGTATACCGTAAGGCGCAGGCTCTGCCCATGAGGGAATGGGAGATTCCCGTGACGAATGCGTCACTGGTGGTCACAGGATATGATTTCTTTTCAGCAGATTGCCAAAAAACTGATATTCTGAACACAGTTACACGGTCACATTGGGATCGCAATGAAATACCAACAACTGGAAAACCTCGAAAGCGGCTGGAAATGGAAGTATCTGGTCAAAAAACACCGTGAAGGGGAATTGATCACGTGCTACCTCGAAGCCAGTGCAGCAAATGACGCTGTAGATTTATTGCTGACCCTCGAAAATGCTCCGGTTCAGGTGAACAGCTGGATAGAAAAACACATTAATCCCGCGCTGCTGAACCGCATGAAGCAGACTATCCGCGCGAGGCGAAAACGGCATTTTAATGCTGAACATCAGCATACCCGCAAAAAGTCGATCGATCTGGAATATATGGTCTGGCAAAGACTGGCAGGGCTGGCTCAACGGCGCGGAAAAACGTTGTCAGAGACGATAGTGCAACTGATTGAAGATGCAGAGCATAAAGAGAAGTATGCCAGTCAGATGTCATCGCTGAAAACCGACCTTGAAGCTATGCTGGGTAAAAAATAGCGTTATCACTTTCTTACAGGCAATAAAAAACCCCGCATAAGCGGGGTTTTTTTTAAGACGATAACTTATGCCGCTGGCTGAGTTACAACGTCTTTGATGCCTTTAACTTCGATCTCTACGCGACGATCTGGGCCCAGGCATTCGATCAGCGCTGGACGCGCTTTCACGTTGTCACAGGTGTTGCCAGTAACTGGGTTAGATTCGCCCATACCACGTGCGGAGATCTTGTTGCTTGGGATACCTTTAGAGATCAGGTAATCAACAACAGACTGTGCACGTTTCTCGGACAGACCCTGGTTGTAAGCGTCAGAACCGATACGGTCGGTGAAGCCCAGAACCACAACAGAACCGTCTTTCGGATCCAGGTTGCTCAGCTGAGAGTACATCTGATCCAGTGCCTGCTGACCTTCTGGTTTCAGAGTCGCTTTGTTGAAGTTGAACAGAACGTCAGACTTCAGAGTGAAGTGCTTGGTCTGTACTTCAGGCGCTGGAGCTGGAGCTGGAGCAACAACTGGTGCTACATCTTCCTGCTGGCCGAAACGGTAAGAAACACCTACGCTCAGCAGGCCGTTGTCTGGACGGGTGCCAACGGTGTTTGCATCACCAATGTTGCTGGTCCACTGGTATTCCAGACGGGTAGCGATGTCACGAGTTACCGCATATTCTAAGCCGCCAGCAAATACTGGGGATACGCCGGTGTCGTGATCTTTGAAGGATGCGCCGCCAGGAGTGTTAGCTTTAGCATCAGCACGCCAAACCATACCACCCAGACGAGTGTAGATGTCCAGTTGGTCATTGATTGGGTAACCCAGTTTAGCGGTCAGCTGAACGCCCTGAGCTTTGAATGCGCCATTGATGTTGTCGCCTTTGTACGGCATACGGCCTAACCAGTCGTAGCCCATTTCGAAGCCAACGTACGGGTTAACCTGGTAGCCACCAAACGCACCAGCACCAAGCTGATTTTCGTGGGTTGGACCGTTGTTGTTGATAAAACCAGTATCGTGGAACTGAGACCAGCCCAGTTTAGCACCAGTATACCAGGTGTTATCTTTCGGAGCGGCCTGCGCTACGGTAGCGAAACCTGCCAGTGCCACTGCAATCGCGATAGCTGTCTTTTTCATTTTTGCGCCTCGTTATCATCCAAAAATCGCCATGAGAATCTCAATGAGAGTCACGGTTAAATCCTTCACCGGGGGGCGGGGACAAAGACTAAATCTACCGATATCTTCGGCTTAGGCCGAGCACCCCTGGCGATGTAAAGTCTACAACGTAGCTGAAAACTTACAAGTGTGAAGTCCGTCAGGCATATGAAAAAAAAAGTTTTATATACACAATATTTAACATTTATTGTGTCGATTCGCGCATGCTAAACTGAAAGAAGCCGCACCAGACAAGCCTTGTCGATACTTTTACACATGGAACCAAAGGCGTACAACCTCTGCAAAATAAATTCCAGGAAAACTCCTATTTTTACTCAATGATACAAATTAGAGTGAATTTTTAGCCCAGACAGGTGTCCGTAGCCCTGCGTATCTACCCGAACGGGTCGCATAATGAACCCCAGCGCATTCCCTTCTTCTGCCGCTTCGGCCAGGCGATGTTGTTCCATCTCGGTTAATTCTTCAGTACACCAGCCGATCACGACGCTGTAATTGCCCGTACGTAAGGCTCTCACCATCGACTCTACCGTATGGCAGGGTGCCATCTGGCTTATCTGCATCACCTTTGTCAGCGGTAAGCCCGCGGACTGCACCCATTGGCGACTGAGTTTCTGCTGCGGGGTCAGCCACAGCTGCCAGCGAGACTGCTGGCCAAGCTGCTGTAAAAGAGGCAGCAATAACAACTGCGTCATCATGGGCTGGTCTTCACGGTAGAGCACTTCACTGATCAGCCCGGTAGAAACGCGCGCAGTGGAATTCAGCGTGCTATTGCCTGCGGAAGAAGCGAAAGATGTTGAACGATTTGCGTAGCCTGAAGAGAACATAATCGACCCAGCCCTGTAGTTACTGTATGGATATACAGTAACCCCTGTACGACCAAAGATCAACCTCATTTTCGGAAAGAGCCTCGCAAATTTGGTTCAATTTTCAGGCACATTGAAAAATCATCTTGCTGTTCGAACATAAGTTGCCTATTTTCCTGATATCGGATCCGTTAACAAAGATGACAACATTACTCCATGATTTAAAAAGGAAATATCATGAAAAAGATCTCTTACGAGCGGATCTATCAGTCTACGAAATACCTTTCACCGCTCGGTGATGTGCAGCATCGGGCATTATTTGGCGGTTATACCCTGGCAGTGGATGACACCGTTTTCGCGATGGTGTCAGACGGCGAGCTCTACCTACGAGCCTGCGAAGAGAGCGCTCCCTACTGTGTCAAAAATGCCACCTCCTTCCTAACGCTGGTCAAACGGGGTCGCCCGGTACTGCTGAACTATTACCGTGTGGATGAAGGACTCTGGAGGGATCAGGAGCGGTTTTTGCAACTGTCTTCTTTTGCCCTGGAAGCGGCGCGACGTGAACGCTGCCAACGGTACAAAATGCATCGGCTGAAAGATTTACCGAATCTCACCTTCCAGCTGGAGATCCTGCTTTATGACGCCGGCATTACTAATGAAGAGACATTGCGTGCGCTGGGGGCGGAGCAATGCTGGTTAAAGATAAGGGAGCTTAACAAGCGACTCAGTTATAAGGTGCTGTTTGCGTTGGAGGGGGCGATAGTCGGCCTGCATGAAGCGGCGCTCCCGGAGATAAGACGCCAGGAGCTGCTCGCGTGGTTCAAGACTCAACCACTTACCAACGACATTCATTCCGGCAGTTGATTAACGTGCTGTTGTAAACGACATATCTCTGGCAGCAACGCAATCAGCAGGCCGATTTGCTGTAGAACCAGCGGAGCTTTGTTCTCGGCTTCCGGCTCTAAATGTGAAATGCGTTGCGCCAGTTCCGCCAGCGCCTGTTGAACGCGCGGTTCATCCGCGGGCCTCTGGTGAAGGGCATCATCAACGTAACAGACCGCATCATCCAACAAGTTTAAGATCGTCGGGCTGGTCAGCTGCTCGCGATGCGCGCCTAGCGCTGAAATGTAGCTGGTAAAAGTATGATTCAGACACAGCAGGCGGAAGGCAATCTCGCGGGTTTGCTCTGTCGCCCGGGGTTCCCTCGACATATTCGATACCACTGACGCCAGCTCTGCATCGCGGTTATGCGCATCGCGGCGGGCAATACGGTAGGCCAGGCGGTTATCGCGGCCCTGGTGATACTGCTCCAGAATCGCGTCAAGATAGCGGCAGTTGGCGTTGATCGCATTATCCAGCACCCGCGGTAGATTACGAAACCGCCAGTCTGGCCAGATGAAACTCACCGCCGCCCAGGCAATGGCGCAGCCAATCAGCGTATCAATGACGCGCGGCAGCGCGACTTCAAAACCTTCTCCGAGCAGGTTGAAGCACAGTAAAACCAGCAGGGTAATAAACATGGTGGCATGCGCGTACTGGACGTTACGAAACGCGAAGAACAGCACCCCGGTGATCACAATCAGGATCAGCTGGCCCTCCAGCGAGGGGACAAAATAGAGGATCGGCAGCCCCAGCGCGACCCCGGCCAGCGTCCCGAGAATACGTAACGCCAGGCGATGGCGGGTCGCATTGTAGTTAGGCTGACACACAAACAGGCTGGTCAGCAAAATCCAGTAGCCATGATTCAGACCGGTTATCTGTATAAAGGCATAGCCGATGCAGAGTACCACCGACATTCTTACCGCATGGCGAAAGAGGGCAGACTCCGGCGAAAAGTTACGGCTTAAGCGCAGCCACATATCGCTGAAACCGTGCAGGCTGTCGTCAGCAAGCTGGTTTTCTGCCTCATTGCCCGGCATGGCCAGCGCCTGTTCCGATTCGATGGTGGCGAGCTGGGCATCGATGGCGCGCAGATTGCTTAACAGATACCCCAACGCCTGCATCTGTTCGGCAGAGGTTCCGCTGGCGTGGACGCGATCGAGGGCTGCATCAAGGTGGCTGAACGCCCGTTCAAAACGCAGATCGTGCTGATAGGGGGTGCGCAGCAGTATCGAGTGCGACAGCTGCTGACAGGCCTGAGCCTGCATCGACAGCAGCCGCTGAAAACGAAACATCACATCGCTGTAGCGAAACTTTTCACGCAGGCTGGCGTACTGGATATGCGAGGAACTGGCGCGCTCATGAATATCCTGCGCGACAAAATAGTAGTGCAAGGTTCTGCGGGTGCCGCGCTGACCGCGATCGCCGCGCAACCGCGTAAGCAGCGAAGCTTTAGTCTGGTTCAACGTGGTGACCAGTTGGCCATTTGCCAGCGCCAGCTCATACAGCGGCGCCTGTCCATCGTCCTCAATATCCGGGTCGAACAGCCGCGACTTTAACTCCAGATAATGGGCCAACTGCTCATAGCTACGCGCCAGATTGTCCTGTAAAGGACGAATGGGGAAAATAAGATGCCCGGCCAGGGTGAGCAGGTTATACCAGACAGCGCCAACCAACAGCAGCAGCGGCTGGTGATACCACTGGTCGTAAAGCGAAACCCCCAGCATGGTATAGATAGCAATCAGCAACGCACCAAAAGCGATGGTGGCGTAACGTTGACCGAGCCCGCCCAGCAAAATAAAGACGCTGGTGGAGATCATCAGACCGAGGGCGAACAGCCAGGGCCAGGGAAAGAGCAATTCCACCGAGGCCGAAGCAATAAAGAAGCAGATCAGGGTGATGACCAGATTGCGCAGCCGACCGGCGAGGCGATCGTCCAGATCGGCCAGCGCCCCGGCAACCACGCCCAGCGTCAGCGGAATGGTCAGCTTGACCTCACCTAACCACCAGGGCAGGGCGGTGCTGCCGCAAAGAGCAATAAAAATCCTGACGTTATACAGCCAGGTGCTGTTCCATGTGTAGCGGCGTAGCAGTGGGCTTAGCATGAGCGCACTCGGTCCTTGTTACGGAAAACGACGACGGGCGTTGGCTTCCCGCGCGGCGCGGGCGACTTCAACAGGGACGACTCTGCGTCCGACAGGCCACAGGGCAATGGCCGCAATCTTGAAATTAGCGATCCCAACGGGGATGCCGATAATCGTCAGGCACTGCGCAATACCTGCCGCAATATGCATCACACACAGCCACCAGCCGAAAAAGATCAGCCACACTATATTGAGCAGCGTTCCGCCGGTGTTCAGCAGCGCGCTTTTGCTGTCGGGCTCAAGTTCGTCAACGTGGATCGCATCGTTACCGTAGGGCACCAGCGAGAGTTTGGTGATCTCCCAGCAGGAGCGCGTAAGCGGCAGGGTGAAGATCATGACGATGCTGACCAGCGTCGCCAGCAGCCAGGCAAGGGTGGTGGCAAAACCACCAAGAACAAAATTCAAAATATTCAGAACAGTACGCATAACACCTCGGTTCTTTCCGTTTTGTTTAAGGCTCAATGATTGTAACGGTTTTTTGCGCTGGAGCACCTGAAAACTGGCAGTTAAACTGTCAGGCAACTTCTCACGTCGTGGATCGGGCTGGACATGGAACTGAAAGCAACTTCGTTAGGCAAACGCCTGGCACAACATCCGTACGACAAAGTCGTTCTGCTTAACGCCGGGGTCAAAGTCTCTGGCGAACGGCACGAATATTTGATTCCCTTCAATCAGCTGCTGGCCATTCACTGCAAGCGCGGTCTGGTGTGGGGCGAGCTGGAGTTTGTCCTGCCGGAAGACAAGGTCGTGCGGCTTCACGGCACCGAATGGGCAGAAACCCAGCGGTTTCATCATCATCTGAATACGCTCTGGCAGCAATGGAGTGCAGAAATGAGTCAGGTTGCGGCGCAGGTTCTGCACAACGTGCTGGATGAGATTGCCGCAAGCCATGAGCAAAACAGCTGGCTCACCCGGGACAAATCCCTGGGTCTGCAGCAAAAAATCGTTAACGCGCTGCAGGCATTACCGCTGTCCACCGCGCGTCTGGCAGAGTTTGATAACTGCCGTGACGCCTGGCGCCAGTGCCAGGCGTGGCTAACCGACATTGATCAAAGCCGGCAGGCGCACAATCAGGCGTGGACCGACGCCATGCTCAGCCAGTATGCCGACTTCTTTGCCGGCATTGAGTCATCGCCGCTTAACCCGGCCCAGGCCCGGGCGGTGGTCAACGGTGAGCGTTCATTGCTGGTACTGGCAGGCGCCGGGAGCGGTAAAACCTCGGTGCTGGTGGCGCGGGCGGGCTGGCTTTTGACCCGTAATGAAGCCTCCCCGGAACAGATCCTCCTGCTGGCATTTGGGCGCAAGGCCGCCCAGGAGATGGATGAACGGATCGCGGCGCGACTGCATACCCGCGACATCACCGCCAGAACCTTTCATGCGCTGGCCCTGTACATTATTCAGCAGGGGAGCAAAAAAGTGCCGGTGGTCAGCCAGCTTGAAAATGACACCGAGGCGCGGCAGAAGATTTTTATCGATGCCTGGCAACAGCAGTGCAGCGAGAAAAAAGCCCAGGCCAAAGGCTGGCGCCAGTGGCTGGAAGAGGAGCTTAACTGGACGGTGCCGGAGGGCAACTTCTGGCAAAACGATAAGCTCGCGCGCCGACTGGCACCGCGTCTGGATCGTTGGGTGAGCCTGATGCGGATGCACGGCGGTGCGCAGGCGGAGATGATTGCCGGTGCGCCGGAAGAGATCCGCACCCTGTTTTCAAAACGGGTGAAGCTGATGGCTCCCCTGTTAAAAGCGTGGAAAACCGCCCTTAAAGAAGAAAATGCGGTCGATTTTTCCGGCTTGATCCATCAGGCAATCAATATCCTTGAGAAAGGCCGTTTTGTCAGTCCGTGGAAGCACATTCTGGTGGATGAGTTTCAGGATATCTCCCCCCAGCGCGCGGCGCTGCTTGCAGCACTGCGGGCACAAAATAAATACACCACGCTGTTTGCTGTGGGCGACGACTGGCAGGCAATCTATCGCTTCAGTGGGGCGCAGCTGTCGTTGACCACCGCGTTCCACCATTACTTCGGCGAAGGCGATCGCTGCGACCTCGATACTACATATCGTTTTAATAACCGGATCGGTGAAGTCGCTAACCGGTTTATTCAGCAGAACCCGAATCAGCTGGCAAAACCGCTGAACAGCCTGTCCGTTGGCGACAAAAAAGCGGTGACGCTGCTGGCGGACGATCAGCTCGATGCGCTGCTGGATAAGCTGAGCGGTTACGCCAAAGCCGATGAACGCATTCTGGTGCTGGCGCGTTATCACCACCTTAAACCGGCCAGCCTGGCGAAAGCCGCCACCCGCTGGCCGAAGCTGCAGCTGGATTTTATGACCATTCATGCCAGCAAAGGACAGCAGGCAGATTATGTGATTGTGGTAGGCCTGCAGGAAGGCAGCGACGCATTCCCGGCTCCCGCGCGTGAATCGGTCATGGAGCAGGCGTTACTGCCAGCGGTGGAAGATTTTCCGGATGCCGAGGAGCGGCGGTTGCTGTACGTAGCAATGACCCGCGCGCGTCACCGCGTCTGGCTGTTGTTCAATAAAGAGCAGCCGTCGGGGTTTGTCGAGGTGTTGAAAAATATCGATGTGCCGGTAGCGCGTAAACCCTAATGAATCTGGCGGGATACTGCGCGTGCGTAAGCCGGGTCAGGCGAATCCGCCGCCCGGCATTGACTGAATTTACTTCAGGCGATCCGCCAGGTAGCGCGGATAATCCGGGATCAGGATTTCGTTCTGAGAGCTGAACTGCGGAGACGCAATAATAAAGTCTGCTGTCGACAGGTTAGTGGCGACCGGGATATTCCACACCGTCGCCAGGCGCAGCAGCGCTTTGACATCCGGATCGTGCGGCACCGCATTGAGCGGATCCCAGAAGAAAATCAGCACATCAATTTTCCCTTCAGAAATCTGCGCGCCGACCTGCTGATCGCCACCTAACGGGCCGCTCAGCATGGCATGAACCTCAAGCCCGGTCTCGCGTTGGATCAGATTACCCGTCGTACCGGTTGCCGACAGCTGGTGTTGTTCCAGCAGGGATTTGTGACGCTGAACCCAGTTGAGCAGCATCTGTTTGCAGTGATCGTGTGCAACCAGCGCGACATGTTTACGTGCTGGCAGGGTGCGAGTTGTGAGTTCCATAATCTCTATCCATTAATTAACTGGTTACAGATTACTGGAAGTGTCTGACTCTGCAAGAGAAAGGGATAAAAAATGCGGGTCAGGACGAAGGTTGCTGCTTCGCCCACTGCAGGAAACGCGCTCGGGTTTCGGGATCGGCCAAGGCAAACCAGTATTTAAGTCGTTGTTCTGTAACCGTCTGCGATTGCGGCGGCGGCATATCCAGCTCAGATACGCCCGATAACAGCGCGCTGTCATCGGCCATCATGGTGGCAAATTGCGGTAAGGACGCGCTTTGCCCGGCCTTGTTATAGCGCTCAGTATCATTCTCGTAATTGATACCTTTCGGGGTCTCGGTGATCGTCAGGATATCCAGCTTTACCGGAATAGGCGTCGCATCGCCGTCCAGCAACTCGATGTGGGGCGCATGATCAAAAACTTGCGACTCTTTTTCTGTTTCCAGTCGGGGGAGGCTAAAATTAACCTGACTGATGCGCTGTGTGTTAAAGCTGGCGACCAGCGGGGGAGAGATATAGACGCGCTGTTCATGGTTGCCAAAACGGATGGTTTTTTCAACCCGGAACACAATCTGATGCGGACCGTTATCCAGCTCAATGCTGTCCGCACCGCGCAGCAATGAACTGGACACTTTTTTTCCATCAAGCACCAGTAAATCGATGTCAGTGGAGAGCCGCAGCGTTGTAGCAAAAACGCAAACCGGCATGAGCAGTGCAACCAAACCCCAGGCAATGCCGGTTTTCATAGAGAGCTCCTCTCAAAGACGCGCGATGTGAATAATGTATCTAATTTTTTCGCAGATCATATTTACTAACATATAGACATATTCTGGTGATTTGCTCTCATGCAGACGTATGGGATAGATAGTTGCCTTACCCACTTTGGCGTACACTTTGAAAAAGCCAGGAGGAAGATAATGAAAGAGAACGATATTGCAGAGATTCTGACCACCACCCAAACGATTGCTTTGGTTGGGGCAAGTGACAAGCCCGACCGGCCGAGCTATCGGGTGATGAAGTACCTGCTCGATCACGGTTATCACGTGATCCCGGTGTCACCGAAAGTGGCGGGTAAGACACTGCTGGGGCAGCAGGGCTATGCGACGCTGGCGGATGTGCCAGAAAAAATTGATATGGTGGATGTGTTCCGCAATTCCGAAGCCGCCTGGGGCGTGGCGCAGGAAGCTATCGCCGTCGGAGCGAAAACCCTGTGGCTGCAGCTGGGCGTCATTAACGAGCAGGCCGCCGTGCTGGCGCGTGACGCGGGATTGCAGGTAGTGATGGATCGCTGTCCGGCGATTGAAATCCCGCGCTTAGGGTTAACCCGCTAAGCGCGGAAGGTCAGCCCGGTGAGCATCGTGCCACCGGGCTTTTCAGCATTAATTGCGCAGGCGCGGGGCCTGTAGCTGTCGCCGAATGGTTTGCGCCAGTTCATCCATGGACGGCTGTTCGGGGTGTTCGTCCTGCGGCTCGCTACTCAACTGGGCTTCGGCAAGATAGGTATGCATCGCCTGGCCATCGTCATCTTCCATCACCACGTGATACCAGGGTGCGGCGCGGAGTTCTGCGTTAACCGCCAGCTCATCGGCTGACGGTTCGTCGAGGGAATATTCCGGGTCGATATCCACGACCACACCCAGATAACCTAACAGGGAGTGGCGGACCTGCTGGCCGATACCGTATTTGCTGGCAATCATAGTCACCTCCCGGGAAACGTTACTTACACTCTAGGTGAGGGCAACATTCCACTTTTCAAGTTACATGATGCGACAGGCAAACCCTTTCAGATATAGCCCTTCCGGATAGGTAGCGATCACCGGGTGATCGGCCGCCTGACGGAACTGTTCTATAAATTGTACATCACGACCCGCATCTACAGCGGCATCTGCAACAATTTTCTGGAACAGGTCAGTGGTCATCAGGCCGGAACAGGAGAAGGTCAGCAGCACGCCGCCGGGGTTAAGCAGCTGAATTGCCAGCATGTTGATGTCTTTATAGCCGCGACACGCGCCCATCAGCTGGTTTTTGTTTTCCACAAATTTTGGCGGGTCCATCACGATGACGTCGAAGGTTTCACCCTGATCGCGATATTTGCGCAGCAGCTTAAACACATCGTCGCGGACAAATTCCGCTTTGCTCAGATCCAGCTTGTTGAGCTCGACGTTCTGCTTCGCCACGTCCAGCGCCTCCTGGGAGGTATCGACGCTCACCACCTGGCTGCAGCCGCCCATCAGGGCAGAAACCGCAAAACCGCCGGTGTAGGAGAAGCAGTTCAGCACGCGCTTGTCTTTCACGTACTGGCGGGTTGCCAGACGGCTGTCGCGTTGATCGAGGTAGTAGCCGGTTTTATGCCCGCCCTGGATATCCACCAGCAGCTTCATGCCGTGCTCTTCAATTGGCAGCAGGGCAGGCGGCAGTTCACCGGTCACGGTGCCCTGCGTCAGCTCCATTCCCTCTTTTTTACGCACCGCAACGTCGCTGCGATCGTAAATGGCGCACTCCGGAAACAGCGATTGCAGGGCACTGATTAGCGCCGCACGCTGATATTCTGCGCCCGCGCTTAACAGCTGCAGCACCAGGAAGTTGCCAAAACGATCGATGGTGACGCCCGGCAGACCGTCGGATTCACCGGCGATCAGGCGATAGCTGTCCAGCCCGTCGCGTTTTGCCAGCCAGTCGCGCCACTGCTGCGCCTGCTGTAAACGACGGGTGAAAAAGGCGATATCAATGGTCTCGTCTTTATCGAAGGTCCAGACGCGCGCGCGGATCTGGGAAGCAGGGGAGTATGCGCCGCGGGCTAACCATTTGCCGTGATGGTCGACGATGTCAATGGTTTCTCCGAGATTGGCTTTGCCTTCCACGCGAGCAACCGCACCAGAAAAGACCCAGGGATGACGGCGCAGTAATGACTTCTCGCGCCCTTTGGCTAACACTAAACGTACACTCATAATTTGCTATTCTGTCGATTCGAAAAGATGGCCGCCATTTTCCCGAGTTCAGCGAGGAAATGCAACGCGCCAGACAGGGATAAGGGGAACGATGATGTCAAAAGTCTGCATAATTGCGTGGATCCACGGCACGGTTCAGGGTGTCGGGTTCCGCTACAGCACCCAGCGGGAGGCCACAACGCTCGGACTGACCGGGTACGCGCGCAACATGGATGACGGCAGTGTCGAGGTGGTCGCCTGTGGCGAAGCGGAAAAGGTAGAACAGCTGGTTGCCTGGCTTAAGGCCGGTGGGCCACGCAGCGCGCGGGTTGAGAAGGTCTTATCAGAACCGCATCAACCCGGCAGGGAATACGTCAATTTCGGTATTCGGTACTAAATACACTTCACGGGCTTCGGCAGACCGGCGATTTTGGTCGCCTGTTTGGCCGGGCCTTTCGGGAACAGGCGGTACAGATAGCGGCTGTTACCTTTTTCCTCACCATATTTATTGGCCATCGCTTTGACCAGCATGCGAATGGCGGGGGAGGTATTAAATTCCAGGTAGAAATTGCGCACAAAGTGCACCACTTCCCAATGCTCGGGCGTCAGGGCGATCGACTCTTTTTCAGCAATAGCGGCCGCCAGCCCTTCGCTCCACTGGCTGGTCTCTTTCAGATAGCCTTCGCTATCGGTTTCAATCTCTTTACCTTCAAAGTTCAACATAATCATCACGGGTTTATCGAAAACCGCAGCAGTTTAGCAAAAAAAAAAGCCCCGCATAAGCGGGGCCCGGTATACAGCACAGTGGGTTAATTGCGGTTTGCAAAGCCCAGAATGCTCAGCAGGCTGACAAAGATGTTGTACAGCGACACATACAGGCTCACGGTGGCGCGGATGTAGTTGGTCTCGCCGCCGCGAATGATGTTGCTGGTTTCCATCAGGATTGCGCCAGAGGAGATCAGGATAAACACGGCGCTGATCGCCAGGTGCAGAGCCGGCAGCTGCAGGAAGATGTTCGCCACCATCCCGACCAGTACCACCACGATGCCTGCCATCAGCATACCGCCGAGGAAGGACATGTCTTTGCGGGTAGTCAGCACGTAGGCAGAACAGCAGAAGAATACTAATGCCGTACCACCCAGCGCCAGGCCGATCAGATCGCCCATCCCGGCAGACAGGAAGGAGTTAAGCATTGGCCCCAGGATGTAACCCAGGAACCCGGTAAAGGCAAACGCGGCAATGATACCGGTTGGTTTGTTGGCCAGCTTGTAGGTCAGGAACATCAGACCATACATGCCCACCAGCGTCAGGATAATACCCGGCGATGGCAGCATCAGAATTGTGCTGGCGGTCGCCGTCAGCGCAGAAAAGGCCAGCGTCAGGCTCAACAGGAAATAGGTGTTACGCAGCACTTTGTGGGTGCTGAGCAGCGATGTGCGGTCGTGTGAAGAACTAACAATACGATCCATGAGTCACTCTCTTATGACAGATGTAATTAACGGCAAGGATAGGAAACGATGCGCCGGGAACCTAGCTATTTTACCCATCTTTACTCATAGCCTTAGGCGTCGTTCAAGCATTTTATGTTCCATAACTGCAATTTTGCCGAACGAAGCGCGGTTTGTCAGCGCTAATCAGATCAAGCTCTTATAGGTTACTGAAATATATTGCCTTATTACAGTCGCGGCGCTAAGAGTTATTGCGGATCGTCAGACAAAAAACAATAAGGCGAAGGAAATGAAACCATCATCACGCACTATTTTTACACTCTCTCTGCTGACGGCAGGCATCCTTAGCGCAGGCACAACGGCTTTTGCCGCCAGCGTACCGGCGGGAACCGTGCTGGCAGAGCAACAGGAACTGGTCAGGAATAATGGCAATGAACCGGCGTCGCTCGACCCGCATAAAGTCGAAAGCGATGTCGAATTTAATATTATCAGCGATTTATTCGAAGGACTGGTCAGCGTTGCCCCGGACGGCACCATCCAGCCGCGGCTGGCCGAGAAATGGGAGAATAAAGACAACACCGTCTGGACCTTCCATTTACGCCCGGGCATCACCTGGAGCGACGGTACCGCCATTACCGCGCCGGAAGTGGTCTGGAGCTGGCAGCGGCTGGTGGATCCGAAAACCGCTTCACCGTACGCCAGCTACCCCGGCAACATGCACATTGTGAACGCCACGGATATCGCCCAGGGTAAAAAAGCCCCCGAGACGATGGGCGTTAAGGCGCTGAACGATACCACCCTTGAAGTGACGCTCACCCAGCCTAATGCCGCGTTTCTGGCAATGCTGGCACACCCGTCGCTGGTCCCGGTCGATAAGGTCATGATTGGGCGGTACGGGGATAAATGGACCCGCTCGGAACATTTCGTCAGCAGCGGCGCCTATACGCTGAGTAAATGGGTGGTCAACGAGCGGATCATTGCCGAGCGTAACCCGCGCTACTGGGACAACGCCCATACGGTGATTAACAAGGTAACGTACCTGCCGATCACCTCCGAATCCGCCGATGTGAACCGCTACAAGGCCGGTGAAATTGATATTGCCTACACGCTGCCCATCAACCAGTTTGCCCAGCTGAAAAAAACCATGGGCACTGAGCTGAACGTCTCGCCGCAGCTGGCAACTTACTACTACGAGTTCAACACCACTCGCCCGCCGTTTAACGATCCGCGCGTGCGCAAGGCCCTCAACCTGGCGCTGGATAAAGACATCATCGCCGATAAGGTGCTCGGACAAGGGCAGCGCCCGGCCTGGATAGTCAGCCAGCCGGATATCGGCGGCGTGAAGCTGAAAAACCCGGACTACGCCAGCTGGCCGATGGATAAGCGCATTACCGAGGCTAAAAAGCTGCTGAACGAGGCGGGCTTTAACGACAGCCATCCCCTGAGCTTTAATCTGCTGTACAACACCTCGGAATCGCACCAGCGTATTGCCATCGCCGCCAGCTCGATGTGGAAGAAAAACCTCGGCGTGGAAGCGAAGCTGCAAAATCAGGAGTGGAAGACCATGCTGGACACCATGCACACCCACAATTTTGATGCGGTACGCTACGCCTGGATCGCCGATTACGACGATGCCGCCACCTTCCTGAACAACTTCCGTACCGGCGACAGTGAGAACACCAGCCAGTACAGCAATCCGGCCTACGACGAAGCGCTGGTTGAGGCGGCAAAAGCGAAAACCACCGCCGAGCGCGGGACGTTCTATCAGCAGGCGGAAGATTTGTTAGGTCAGGATGTGCCCGCCATTCCGGTTTATCACTATGTCCGCACCCATCTGGTGAAGCCGTGGGTAGGAGGATTTACGCCAGATAAGCTGGGGTATTACTTCACCAAAGATATGTACATCAAAAAGCACTAACGCCTTGAGGGTCAGGCGTGCTGATAAAATAGCCAATATGTTGTTGATACAACCAATTAACCGCATTTTGGCTATTTTTAAGACGAACGATTAGGTTCGCTCTTTACAGAGCACAAGGAGCTGTTTATAGTGCGCCTCACTTAGGAAGCGTGGCCGAGCGGTTGAAGGCACCGGTCTTGAAAACCGGCGACCCGAAAGGGTTCTAGAGTTCGAATCTCTACGCTTCCGCCAAATTCGAAAACCCTGCG
>JBAPXW010000015.1:0-295251 GCA_049284415.1 Leclercia sp. | reverse complement strand
GCTCTGAACGATGCGCAAGGCGCAGCACTGGCTGAAGCTAACCAGCAGCGCACGGCATCCCAGGTTACTGCTCTGAACGATGCGCAAGGCGCAGCACTGGCTGAAGCTAACCAGCAGCGCACGGCATCACAGGTTACTGCTTTGAACGATGCGCAAGGCGCAGCACTGGCTGAAGCTAACCAGCAGCGTACGGCATCACAGGTTACTGCCCTGACCGCAGCAGAAACAGCGGCGCAAGTCGCTAACCCGACTCCTCATCTTGATACGCCTGATGTGAACGCTGAACGCGCAGCAGCGATGAAACAGGCTATTTTAGAGCACCGCGAAGTTATTGCTCATCAGGCACGCTTCGCAGGTATGGATAACCAACCCATGGCGACGATCAATGTTGCAGCCACTTCCCTGAATCCGGACACACCTGTCAGCGTCACTGTTAATGGTACTGAGCAGGCAACGACGGCGGGAACTGTGGCGCAGTTCGATCCGCAGGTTCAGATTTCAATTCCAATGCCATCAAGCTATTTCCAGAAAACACTGGTGAGAAATGGGCAAAATCACGATCAGCGCTCTACCTCAAATCATGGTGGTACCGGAAATGGCAGTAACAATGCGGCGAATAGTGCAAGTGCGCACGGTTTAGGCGGCGGATCGCATATTGGCGGCGGTTCTGCTCAGAATGGCGGCTTCCACGGTAACTGGTGATCCACCTGTTACCGCTTGATAAAGCCAGAATAGAGTGACATTGCTGCAATCGCAGGCACAAATAGCGCGTCGAAAGATGCGCTATTTTAGCATCTGACCCGTTCTGAATAGCGATTTCCATGTTGCTTTGCCGGAATGGTTATTGGCTCACCTGGTTACAAATCTGCGACATACAACCAAAATAACGGTGCTAAACTCACTATCCTCAGAATAATCACCATAATGCTAATTAATTTCCATGACGATAACCCCTTCAGATGGCCTGCCGTTGCCACAGCGGTATGGCGCAATTTTTACGATTATTATCGGTATTTCGATGGCCGTACTGGATGGCGCGATCGCCAACGTCGCCCTGCCGACCATCGCCAGCGATCTCAACGCCTCCCCTGCGAGCTCGATCTGGGTTGTTAACGCCTACCAGATAGCGATTGTTATCTCACTGCTGTCGTTCTCTTTTCTCGGCGATATGTTTGGCTATCGCCGGGTATACCAGTGCGGGCTGGTGGTGTTTACGCTGACCTCCCTGTTTTGCGCCCTTTCGGACACGCTGCACCTGCTGACGCTGGCGCGTATTGCTCAAGGATTTGGCGGCGCGGCATTGATGAGCGTCAACACCGCATTGATTCGACTTATCTATCCTCAGCGCCAGCTGGGACGCGGGATGGGAATAAACTCGTTTATTGTCGCCGTATCATCTGCTGCGGGCCCGACGATAGCAGCGGCGATCCTCTCCGTTGCCTCCTGGCAGTGGCTGTTTTTGATCAACGTCCCGCTGGGTATCATCGCCCTGCTGTTTGCCCTGCGCTATCTGCCGGCTAACGGGACCAAAAGCACTATGCCAAAGTTCGATCTGCCAAGTGCGGTGATGAATGCCCTCACCTTTGGCCTGTTGATTACCGCCCTGAGCGGCTTTGCTCAGGGTCAGTCGCTGACGCTGATTGGCGCAGAAATCGTAGCCTTGCTGATCGTCGGCTTCTTTTTTGTGCGTCGCCAGCTGGCGCTGCCGGTGCCGCTGCTGCCGGTGGATCTGCTGCGTATTCCGCTGTTTTCTCTCTCCATCGGCACCTCGATCTGTTCTTTTTGCGCGCAGATGCTGGCCATGGTGTCGCTGCCCTTTTTCCTGCAAAGCGTGATTGGCCGCTCTGAAGTGGAAACCGGCCTGCTGTTAACCCCTTGGCCGCTGGCGACCATGGTGATGGCGCCGCTGGCGGGTTATCTGATTGGCCGGGTGCATGCAGGATTGTTAGGTACGCTGGGAATGGGGGTGATGGCCGTCGGTCTGTTTGCGCTGGCCCTGTTGCCGGCCGCCCCTCACGATCTGGATATCATCTGGCGGATGGTGCTGTGCGGGGCCGGTTTTGGCCTGTTCCAGTCCCCCAATAACCATACGATTATCACCGCAGCCCCCCGCCATCGCAGCGGTGGCGCCAGCGGCATGCTGGGTACCGCCCGGCTGCTGGGGCAAAGTACCGGTGCGGCGCTGGTGGCGTTAATGTTCAACCTGTTCGGCCAGGGCGGCACCCACGTGGCGCTGTATACGGCCGGTGCGCTGGCGACCGTCGCCGCGATTATCAGCGGCCTACGGGTCACGCAGCCACAGACACAGGCATAAAAAAAGCGCGTCCTTCGACGCGCTTTTCATTTTTAACCTGCCGGATTACTTCAGGTATTCCCCGTTGCGCAGCGCTTCAATACGCTTATCCAGCGGCGGGTGAGACATAAACAGCTCACTCAACGACTTCGATTTACCGTTAATGCAAAACGCCATCATGCTGGACGCTTCCTGCGGCTCGTAGCTGGTTTTAAGGCGCTGCAGGGCGGCAATCATCTTCTCGCGGCCCACCAGTTTAGCGGAACCTGCATCCGCGTGGAACTCGCGGTGACGAGAGAACCACATGGTAATGATGCTTGCCAGAATACCAAACAGCAGTTCCAGTACCATAGAGACGGCAAAGTAGATCATCGGGTTGCCGTTGCTGGATTCGCCCTCTTCACGGTCACCGCCCATAAATCCGGCCGCAATCTGCGCCAGAATACGGGAGATAAAGATCACGAAGGTGTTCACAACGCCCTGGACCAGAGTCATGGTGACCATATCGCCGTTAGCAATGTGGCTGATTTCATGGGCAATAACGGCTTCTGCTTCGTCACGGCTCATGTTCTGTAACAGCCCGGTGCTGACCGCCACCAGAGAGGCATCACGGCGTGCGCCGGTCGCAAACGCGTTAATATCTGGCGCGTGATAGATAGCAACCTGCGGCATCGCAATCCCCGCCTGGCGGGACTGGTTCGCCACGGTGGTCATCAGCCAATGTTCCATATCGTTACGCGGCTGCTCAATAACCTCGCCACCCACGGATTTCAGCGCCATCCATTTGGACATCAGCAGCGAGATAAAGGAACCGCCGAAACCAAACAGCAACGCCATAATTAACAGGCCGGAAATGCTGCTTGACTGAATTCCTGTCAGGCTAAGCACCAGCCCGAAAACCACCATAACCGCAAGGTTGGTGAGCAGGAAAAGCCCGATTCGCATCATAATTTTCTTTTAACCTCAGTTTAACAAAACGCACTTTACGATTACCCACATCGTATGGGTATTCGGCGTATTTTCAAGGTTTGGCGGGGTGTAAGTCACCAGAAAGACACAACTTTACACTTTCAGATCACTGGCTGACGGCAGGATGCGGTTAACAAAAAAACAGGCACAATTTCTTGTGCCTGTCGGGGGACTATTTTGCCGGTGCGGGGTCGCTGGCAGGATGGTCTTTTTCAAGTTTCGCCAGGTCAATGGCGATTTTGACCGTCTCATCGAGATACGGATCGGGTTCCTGATAATCCTTCGGCAGATCGTCGAGCTTTTTCAGCTCCGGCTTGCCTTCGCGTTTGAAGCGGTCGTTGATGCGCGCAAGACGCGTTGCATCATCTTCGTCATTCTCTTTCTGACGCTGAGCGTAGTTAAGAGAGACGATATTACGCTTCGCTTTCAGGGCATTGAAACGCGCAATGTCCTTCGCGATGTACTGGAACTCAGGATCCTTAGCAATACGCTCATCGTGCTGCTTGAGCAACGCCGGACCAAACTGGCTGATATCACTCGATTTAACGTAGGTGGCCGCGTTAATGCTGTCCCACGGCAGAGCGTTATCTTCGAACTTCTCGCCGGTTTCCGTCTCTTCATTGCCGGTTGGCATGATGATATCCGGGGTCACACCTTTACGCTGGGTACTGCCGCCATTCACGCGATAGAACTTCTGAATGGTGTACTGTACCGAGCCCAGTGCAGGCCATTCCGGGCGCAGCATCTGGTCGTAAATACGGTTCAGGGAGCGGTACTGCTGCACCGTACCTTTACCGAAGGTGGGTTCACCGACCACCAGCGCACGGTTGTAATCCTGCATTGCGGCGGCAAAGATCTCCGACGCCGAGGCGCTGAAGCGATCGACCAGCACTACCAGCGGACCTTTGTAGTACACAACGCCATCGGTATCGGCATCTTCACGCACTTTACCGTTGTTGTCGCGCACCTGCACAACCGGACCGGACGGGATAAACAGACCGGAAAGCGATACCGCTTCGGTCAGTGCCCCACCGCCGTTCGTGCGCAGATCGATGATCACGCTCTTCACATTCTGTTTTTCCAGCTTCTGCAGCTGGACTTTGACGTCGTCCGTCAGGCCCACGTAGAAGCCAGGAATATCCAGCACGCCAACCTTATCTTTACCGACGGTTTTCACCGACATTTTCACCGCGCGATCTTCCAGACGGATGCGCTCGCGGGTCAGGGTAACGATACGGGTTTTAGTGCCTTTACCGGCAGGCAGAACTTCGAGGCGAACTTTGCTGCCTTTCGGCCCTTTGATCAGGGCGACCACATCATCCAGTCGCCAGCCGATCACATCCACCATGTTCTGCCCGGTTTGACCCACGCCCACAATGCGATCGCCTACGCTTATCGCCTTGCTTTTGGCTGCCGGGCCACCGGCGACCATAGAGTTGATCACGGTGTAGTCGTCATCCATCTGCAGCACGGCACCAATCCCTTCCAGAGACAGACTCATCTCCGTATTGAACTGTTCCGTGTTGCGCGGGGACAGATAGTTGGTGTGCGGATCGATTTCGTGCGCGAAGGCCGTCATCGCCAGTGAGAACACATCTTCACTGTTGGTCTGCGCCAGGCGACGAATGGCAAATTTGTAGCGGCGGGTCAGCGTTTCGCGGATCTCTTTCTCATCTTTACCGGTGAGTTTGAGGCTCAGCTCGTCGTACTTAACTTTGCTGTCCCACAGCGTGTTGAGCTCGGCTTCATCTTTCGGCCACGGCGATTTACTGCGGTCAAGATTAAAGGTGTCGTTACCCGTGAAGTTCATCGGGCGCTCGAGCACCTTGAGCGCATACTGATAGCGCTCAAAACGGCGTTTCTGCGACAGGTTGTACAGGTCGTAGAACAGGTCCAGTTTGCCGCTGCGTAATTCATCGCCGACGACAGACTGTCTTTTGGTAAATTGTTCGACATCGCTGGCCAGCAGGACGTTGTGACTGTAGTCCAGCAGGTTCAGATAGCGGTCGAAAATTTTAGCCGAGAAAGCCTGGTCGAGGTCGAACTGACGGTAGTGCGAACGGGTGAAGCGCGACGAAACGCGCTCACTGACCGTCGCGTGCTGGGTCTCTTCCTTCAGAACAGGAATCTGAGCAACACGCGTAATCTCGTCCACAGCGAAGGCGTGGCCTGTTATAGCAAACAGGCCAGCCAGCGCGGTGAGCTTAAAAAATGTGTTCATGCCGGGCCTGGCCTCCGTTTCAGAACAACAAGTGTTCTGCGCGTACAATCATTGACATACCAGAAGTCAGCTGTACACGAACGCCATCTTTGGTGATTTCCAGTACGGTGGCATCCATCGCATTGTTACCCGCTTTTACTTTCAGATTCTGACCGACGCTCAGGGCGTTGATGTCAGAAACCGGAGTATGACGCGGCTCTTCACGAGGCGCGCGTGGGGCTTTAGCCGCTGGTTGATCAGCACGTGGCTTACGCTCGGTATTCTCTTTGCGACGCGGCGCTGGGCGCGGTTTGCGTTCGCGACGAGGCGCGTCTTCTTCACCATTGGCCGCTGCAGCTTCGCGTTTTTTCGCTTGCTGTTCGGCACGCTGGGTCTGGACACGCGCTTTGGCTTCTTCAAGCTGCTTGCGAGCATGTTCAACGTGCTGCTCATCCAGCACACCGCACGGGTTGCCGTCGAGATCGACACGCGTCGCACCGGCTTTGATACCGTAAAGGTAACGCCAGCTTGAAGTATAAAGACGCAGAGCAGAACGCAGTTGGGTTTTGCTGAGACTCATCTCACCTTCAACACGTTCTACCAGATCCTGAAAAATACCAATTTTCAGGGGACGAGCTTCGCCTTCGGCACTAAAACATTGTGGAAAACGTTCGGCCAAAAACGCGATGACTTCTTTACTGCTATTCAACTTAGGTTGATTTTCCATGAAATTTCCTGATTACAACGGACGTTGCCGACAAGCCGCAGGCATGAACAGGCGACATTATAATGACGCCATCCGTAAATGCTACGTTATCCGTTGATTATCCTGCGACGCGCGCAAAGAATTTTTGATAATCGGTCGCGGCGAGGATGTTTTCCAGATTCCCCACCAGCTCGCGCAGGCCCTGTTCATCGTCGGCTGTAAAGCGACTGAAGACAGTGCTGTCGATATCCAGTACACCAATAATCTGCTTATTCACCACCAGCGGCAGAACGATTTCCGCGTTGCTGGCGCTGTCGCAGGCAATGTGCCCGTCGAATGCGTGGACATCGTCGACACGCTGTACCTGGTTTTGCGCGACGGCAGTACCGCACACACCACGCCCGACAGGAATACGCACGCAGGCCAGTTTGCCCTGGAAAGGCCCCAGCACTAACGTCTCGCCTTCCAGCAGGTAAAAACCGGCCCAGTTGACATCGGACAGACGCTCAAAGAGGAGCGCGCTGGTATTGGCCAGGGTAGCTAAAAAACTGGTTTCGCCTGCCATCAATGCCTGAAAGTCGCGATTTAGGTCCGCGTAGAATTCTGTTTTGTTCATTATTCAATCACTTGGTTGTCTTACTGAGTTACAGCATAGCCTATTAAAATACGCATTATTTACGTTCATGCTCAAGATGAATCAATTCATGAGTTAAGATAACTAATAACTATTCATTCAATGCGCGACTCATGGCTCTTAAAACACCCAAAATCACGCCGGTCAGAAAGATAACGGTTCATACGGTCGGCGATGCGCTTCCTCGTGCACATTATCAGCGTTGCCCCCAATGCGATACGCTTTTTACGCTGCCAAAGATGAAATCACACCAAAGTGCTTTTTGTCCGCGCTGCAACGCAAAAATTCGCGATGGACGCGACTGGTCATTGACCCGACTGGCGGCAATGGCCGTCACCATGATGCTGCTGATGCCGTTTGCCTGGAGTGAACCGCTGCTGCGGTTGTATCTGCTGGGCGTGCATATCGACGCCAACCTGCTGCAGGGGATCTGGCAGATGACCCGCCAGGGCGATCCCCTTACCGCCTCGATGGTGCTGTTTTGTACCGTGGGTGCGCCGGTGGTGCTGGTGGCGTCCATCGCCTATCTGTGGTTTGGCAACATTCTGGGGATGAACTTACGCCCGGTGCTTCTGATGCTCGAGAAGCTCAAGGAGTGGGTGATGCTGGATATCTACCTGGTGGGGATTGTCGTTGCCTCGATCAAAGTTCAGGATTACGCATTTATCCAGCCAGGCGGCGGCCTGTTTGCATTTATTGCGCTGGTCGTCTTAAGTATTTTGACCCTGATCCATTTAAACGTGGAGCAGCTTTGGGAACGCTTCTACCCCCAGCGCCCCGCCACTCGTTACAATGAGCAACTGCGGGTCTGTCTGGGCTGTCATTATACCGGGCTGCCGGACGCGCGTGGCCGCTGCCCTCGCTGCCACATTCCCCTGCGGCTGCGGCGCAACAACAGTCTGCAAAAATGCTGGGCGGCGCTGATCGCCTCTCTGATACTGCTCTTACCGGCCAACCTGCTGCCAATTTCGGTGATTTACGTCAACGGCGCGCGGCAGGAAGATACCATTATGTCGGGGATCATCTCGCTGGCAGACAGCAATATCGCGGTCGCCGCGGTGGTGTTTATCGCCAGTATCCTGGTTCCCTTTACCAAAGTGGTGGTGATGTTTACCCTGCTGATCAGTATTCACTTCAAATGTGAACAAGGGCTAAAAACCCGTATACAGCTGTTGCGTTTTGTCACCTGGATTGGCCGCTGGTCAATGCTGGATCTGTTTGTTATTTCGTTGATGATGTCGCTGATTAACCGCGATCAGCTGCTCGCTTTTACTATGGGACCCGCCGCGTTGTACTTCGGTACTGCGGTGATATTGACTATTCTTGCAGTGGAATGGCTGGATAGCCGCTTACTTTGGGATGCACATGAGTCAGGAAACGCCCGCTTCGCCGACTGAAGCGCGAATTAAAACAAAACGCCGTATTTCGCCATTCTGGTTGCTGCCGGTCATCGCGTTGATGATCGCCGGCTGGCTGATCTGGACCAGCTACGAGGATCGCGGCAATACCATTACTATCGACTTCCAGAGTGCTGATGGCATCGTACCTGGCCGAACCCCCGTACGTTTTCAGGGGGTTGAGGTGGGTACCGTCCAGGATATTTCGCTGGATAAGAAGCTCAATAAAATCAACGTCCGCGCCAGCATCAAATCCGATATGGAAGATGCCCTGCGGGAGGAAACGCAGTTCTGGCTGGTGACGCCCAAGGCCTCACTGGCGGGTGTTTCCGGACTGGACGCACTGGTGGGCGGGAACTATATCGGCATGATGCCGGGCAAAGGTGAGCCGCGGGATCACTTTACTGCGCTCGATACCCAACCGCGCTATCGCCTCAACAATGGCGATCTGATGATCCATCTGCACGCCTCGGATCTCGGTTCGTTGAACAGCGGCTCGCTGGTCTATTTCCGCAAGATCCCGGTCGGGCGGGTCTATGACTACGCCATCACCCCCAATAAACAAGGGGTGATCATTGACGTGCTGATCGAACGGCGCTTTACCGCGCTGGTGAAAAAAGGCAGCCGCTTCTGGAATGTCTCCGGCGTCGATGCCGATCTGAGCCTGAGCGGGGCGAAAGTGAAGCTCGAAAGCCTGGCGGCGCTGGTCAACGGCGCTATCGCCTTTGATTCACCGGAAGGCTCGACCGCTGCCACCCAGGACGATGATTTCGGCCTGTACGAAGATCTGGCCCATAGCCAGCGCGGCGTGATTGTGAAGCTGGCCCTGCCCTCTGCCGAGGGCCTGAAAGCTGACTCTACGCCGCTGATGTACCAGGGACTCCAGGTAGGACAGCTCACCCGTCTGACGCTGAATCCCGGCGGTTCAGTAACCGGTGAAATGACCGTCGATCCCAGCGTGGTCGATCTGCTGCGCGACAAAACCCGCATCGAACTGCGTAACCCTAAACTGTCCCTCAGCAACGCCAACATCAGCAGCCTGCTCACCGGCAGTACCTTTGAGTTGCTCCCGGGTGCAGGGGAACCGGCCAGCAGCTTTGTGGTCGCCCCGGCCGATAAAGCCCTGCTGCAAAAGCCGGGCGTGTTGACCGTCACGCTTAACGCGCCAGAAAGCTACGGCATCGATGCCGGTCAGCCGCTGACGTTACACGGAGTGCAGATTGGGCAAGTGCTGGAACGGAACTTAACCGCCAAAGGCGTGACCTTTGCGGTGGCCATCGATCCGCAGTATCGCGAGCTGGTGCATGGCGACAGTAAATTCGTGGTGAACAGCCGGGTCGATGTCAAAGTCGGTCTCGACGGCGTCGAGTTTCTGGCGGCCAGCGCAAGCGAATGGATAAACGGTGGGATCCGCATTTTACCCGGTGAAAAAGGGGCAATGCGAGACAATTACCCGCTGTATGCCAATCTCGATAAAGCGCTGGAAAACAGCCTGAGCGATCTGCCGACCACCACCCTGACGCTGGTGGCCGAAACCCTGCCGGATATTCAGGCGGGCTCGGTGGTGCTGTACCGTAAATTCCAGGTGGGGGAAGTGATCACCGTCCGGCCGCGCGCCAATGCGTTCGATATCGAACTGCACGTGAAGCCGGAATACCGCAAGCTGCTGACCAGCAACAGCGTCTTCTGGGCCGAAGGCGGTGCCAAAGTACAGCTCAACGGCAGCGGACTGACAGTGCAGGCATCTCCCCTCTCCCGCGCACTGCGGGGTGCTATCAGCTTCGATAATCTGAGCGGGGCAAGCGCCAGCCAGCGTAAAGGCGATAAGCGGATCCTCTATCCGTCCGAAACCGCCGCTCGCGCGGTGGGTGGTCAGATTACGTTGCACGCCTTTGACGCGGGTAAACTCGCCGAAGGGATGCCGGTGCGCTATCTGGGGATCGATATCGGTCAGATTCAGACTCTCAAGCTGATCACCGCCCGCAACGAAGTGCAGGCCACGGCGGTGCTGTACCCGGAGTATGTCGATAACTTCGCCCGCGCCGGAACGCGTTTCTCGGTAGTGACGCCGCAAATTTCTGCCGCAGGCGTGGAGCATCTGGATACCATTCTGCAGCCGTACATCAACGTCGAGCCCGGCAGGGGCAATCCGCGCCGCGACTTTGAATTACAGGAAGCCACCATTACCGATTCGCGCTATCTCGACGGTCTGAGCATTGTGGTGGAAGTGCCGGAGGCCGCGTCGCTTGCGATTGGTACCCCGGTGCTGTTCCGCGGAATGGAAGTGGGTACGGTAACGGGCCTGACGCTGGGCACGCTGTCTGACCGGGTGATGGTTGGCCTGCGCATCAGCGATCGCTACCAGCATCTGGTGCGCAATAACTCGGTGTTCTGGCTGGCATCCGGCTATACGCTCGATTTTGGTCTGACCGGCGGAGTAGTGAAAACTGGCACCTTTAATCAGTTTATTCGCGGGGGCATCGCCTTTGCCACACCGCCAGGCACGCCGCTGGCGCCGAAGTCGCAGCCCGGTAAGCACTTCCTGCTGCAGGAAAGCGAGCCGAAAGAGTGGCGCAGCTGGGGGACCGCCCTGCCGCGCTAACCCTCACGCTCCGGTGGCAACCCACCGGAGCGTTTGTGGTACACTGCGCGCATCAATGACTCCCTGTGGTGCGCCCGTGGCTCAACGTTCCGTCTATCTCCCTGAAGAATTTCTGGCGCAAATGCGCCAGGCCTTGCCTGAACATCTCTCCTTTGATGCGTTTATCGCCGCCTGCCAGCGTCCGCTGCGCCGCAGTCTGCGCGTTAATACGCTGAAAATTAGCGTCGCCGATTTCCTTATCCTGGTGGCGCCCTACGGCTGGCAGCTGACCCCCATTCCGTGGTGCGAAGAGGGATTTTGGATCGAGCGTGACGACGAGGAAGCACTGCCCCTGGGCAGTACCGCTGAACATCTGAGCGGACTGTTTTACATTCAGGAAGCCAGCTCTATGCTGCCGGTTACCGCCCTGTTCGCCGACGGACAGACGCCCGCCAGAGTGATGGACGTCGCCGCCGCGCCAGGTTCTAAAACCACACAAATCGCTGCCCGCATGGGCAACCAGGGCGCGATACTGGCGAATGAGTTCTCCGCCAGCCGCGTTAAGGTGCTGCACGCCAACATCAGCCGTTGCGGGATCAGCAACGTGGCATTGACCCATTTTGACGGTCGCGTGTTTGGTGCCGCTCTGCCGGAAGCCTTCGATGCGATCCTGCTCGACGCCCCCTGTTCCGGCGAAGGCGTAGTGCGCAAAGATCCCGACGCCCTGAAAAACTGGTCCGTCGACAGCAATCTGGCCATCGCCGCCACCCAGCGGGAGTTGATCGACAGCGCCTTTCACGCCCTGCGTCCCGGCGGCACATTGGTGTACTCCACCTGCACCCTGAACCGCGACGAGAACGAAGACGTCTGCCTGTGGCTCAAAGCTCAGTATCCCGACGCCGTCGAGATTCTGCCGCTGGATGCGCTGTTTGTCAGCGCCCGCGACGCCGTCACGCCGGAAGGGTTCCTGCACGTATTCCCGCAAATTTTTGACTGCGAAGGCTTCTTCGTCGCGCGTCTGCGCAAAACCGCCGCCATTGCGCCTCTGCCTGTACCTAAATTCAAGGTGGGCAACTTCCCCTTTGTGCCGATGAAAACCCGGGAAAGCGCGCAGATCGCCGCAGCTGCCGGTCAGGCCGGGATTGTCTGGGGCGATAATCTGCGCCTGTGGCAGCGTGATAAAGAGGTGTGGTTGTTCCCGACGGAGATTGAACCGCTGATCGGTAAAGTGCGCTTCTCCCGCATCGGCATCCGGTTGGCCGAGACGCACAACAAAGGCTACCGCTGGCAGCACGAAGCCGTTATCGCGCTGGCCGGTAAGGACAACACCTTTGCATTGACCCAGCTGGAAGCTGAAGAGTGGTATCGCGGGCGCGACGTCTATCCGCAGGACACCCCGTCCGGCGATGATGCCGTTGTAACCTATCAAGGTTTTCCGATTGGTCATGCCAAAAAAGTGGGTTCGCGCCTGAAAAACAGCTATCCGCGCGAGCTGGTGCGCGACGGGCGGCTGTTTACCGGTAACAGTAACGACAGCTAAAAAAAGCATTTTTTTACTGGCGGATTTGCTCTCCATTGACCAGGCTGAAAAGTGGGCGACTATACTGGTCGTACCAGAATACAGCACCACACCGGAGAGCATTATGACGAAAACCAATGTGCGCATTGGCGCATTCGAAATCGATGATGCCGAGTTAAACGGCGATACGCAGGGCGAGCGAACGTTAACGATCCCCTGCAAATCCGACCCTGACCTGTGCATGCAGCTTGACGCCTGGGATGCAGACACCAGCGTTCCGGCAATCCTCGATGGCGAACATTCCGTTCTTTACCGTGAGCATTACGATCAACGTTCTGATGCCTGGGTCATGCGCCTTGCCTGATCCGGAGAGAACCCGCCCGCAGGCGGGTTATTTATTGCCTGAATTCCCCCCACCTCGCAATCTTCCCCTACAATATCAACTGAGTAGTTAATGTTGAGGGAATGATGTTCGCACTGGTACTGTTTATCTGTTATCTGGACGCTGGCTGCGAGGACATCGTGGTAGATGTGTACAACACCGAACCACAGTGTGTGGCATCGATGGACGATCAACGTATTCGCCACGGTGGCTGCTTCCCGGTTGAAGATTTTATCGACGGCTTCTGGCGACCGGCGCAGGAGTATGCGGAAATGTAATCACTGCAGCTGCGCCAGGGTTAACGCGCCGCCAAACACCGCCCCGGTGTCGATATAGTGCAGGTTGTGGCTATCGAAACGCTGGTTGAGCGGCGTGTGCCCAAACCAGAAGTGATCGGCCCCGCTTATCCCCTCACCTTCGCCGGCCATCAAGCCGCGCAGGCGATCCCGGTCCCAGAGTGTACGCTGTTTATCAACCGGTTTATCCAGCGCATAGTGCGCAGCTGGATAGTCTGCATGGGCAATCACGTTAACCCCATTGGCGCAGGTAATCTCGATAATCCACGGCAGGGCGTCGCAGCGGGTAATCAGATCCACCGCATGCTGCTTTTGCGCCCCTTTTAATTCAGCAAACCACACCCCGCCGTTCATCATCCACAGCGCAAAAGTGTGGGTGTGCAGCGCATCCAGGGCCATCTGCTCATGGTTTCCCCGCACGGCGTAAAACCACTTTTCGTTTAACAGCTGCAGGCATTTCACGCTATCCGGCCCACGATCGATAAGATCGCCGACGCAAATCAGCAGATCCTGATACGGATCCAGGCGACGCTGTTTGATCGCCTCTATCAGCATCTGATAGCAGCCATGCAGATCGCTGACCACCCAGACGTGTCGCCAGTTGTGACCATCAAGTTTGAGATACATAGCGCCTCCTCCGTTCAGTATAGTCCCTGTGGAAGGCCCTCTTGCGCACGCCGGAACGCGGTTTAATCACTAACCCCTGCTTTCACCGGTAATAAGCAATAATTTAACAAAACGGCTAAAAAGCGCTGGACTTCCTCATGCGGGAGTGTGGTATGGTTTAATGAAGAACAGAGGATGTTGCCTGCCTGTGAAAGTGCGTAACGGAAAAATACGTTTACTTTCAACAGATAAAAAGAGACCGAATACGATTCCTGTATTCGGTCCAGGGAAATGGCTCTTGGGAGAGAGCCGTGCGCTAAAAGTTGGCATTAATGCAGGCTAAGTCGCCTTGCCCTTTAAGAATAGATGACGACGCCAGGTTTTCCAGTCCGCAGTAAAAGTGGCCTGAAAAAAAGCGTCAGCCTGTCCTTAAACACAAAAACCGCAACGCTTCCGAAGAGAAGCCTGCGGTTTTTTTATTGGAACCCGACAGCTAGCAGAGCGTTTCGGCGCGCGCTATAAACGGTTCAAGGCTCTTCTTCTGCGAAGGATTAGCCGGGTCGTCAATCTGGATAATGCTGATCGGTTTGCCAATGCTTTTGCCGCTGTCCACCTGCTGCTGCGCCGCATCGTTTAGCGGATACTGCACCAGAGTGCTGGGGTTGATGGCATACAGCGCGTGGCCCGGTCGGCAGGTCAGCATCACTTCTTCGCGGTTAAACGCCCATTTCTCCTTACCCACTTCGAACCGGCTAACGGTAATCACCTGGGGTGCAGCCAGCGCCGCGCCAGAACAGGCCAGCAATAAGAGAGAAAGTACTGCTTTTTTCATCGTTTTTACCTCGTCAAAACGCAATTGCGGCACCAGAACATATCGATTCACCCGCACAATGAGTGGCAGAGGATAACGCTGTATTACGATCGCGTCGAGGATCATCCTGCCCGGGCTTGTCAACGCGCCGCTGATTGGGTAACGTTGGCCCGCAAATGAAGGAGACGGAAATGAAGAGTAATCTCGCCACCCTCCCCCAGGAGGAGATGGATAAAGTGAATGTCGATTTGGCCGCCGCCGGTGTGGCATTTAAAGAGCGCTACAACATGCCGGTGATCGCCGAAGTGGTAGAACGCGAGCAACCCACGCACCTGCGTGACTGGTTTCGTCAGCGGTTAATCGCTCATCGTTTAGCCTCCGTTAACCTCTCCCGCCTGCCGTGGGAACCTAAAGTTAAGTAACCTTAAACAGAAGTTACAATTCCTTACACTGTTTATGTCAGGATAATAAAGCCCCAACCTATTCAGGGGCTTTATAAATCACTGCGACACGGTGCATAAGGAAATCACGATGTCTCACTGGAATATTGCGGCCGCTCAGTACCGCCCAAAGCACCACTGCGTAGACGATCATGTTGCGCACCACCTGCGCTTTATCTACGCCGCCGCCCTCCATCAGTGCAATCTGCTGCTTTTTCCGGAACTGTCATTAACCGGCCCGGCAGAGCAAAATACCTCGTTACCTGCCCCACCCGACACTCGCCAGCTCACCCCTTTGCTTGAGGCCGCGCACAGCTGTAACCTGTCGGTTATTGCCGGAATCACCGTGGAAGAGAACGGCGTCCGGCGGCGCGGGCTGGCGTATTTCACCCCCACGATACCGCAGGTGATGATTTACCCGCACGGCACCGGAGCCTGCGTGGAAAACGGCAACAGCAGCCTGACCATTGTCGATTTACACGCTGACCAGCCAAACATCACGCCGGATGCCACGCTGTTTACCCATAACCTGGTGGTCAACGAGTGCGACTGGTTCTCCTCGCTTGACCAGTTTCAGCAGTTTGCCCATCGCTATGCCATCCCGGTGCTGGTCGCTAACGGCGACGGCGGCAGCGCCCTGTGGGACGCTGGCGGGCAATTAATTGTGCGGGCTGATGGCGGTGAGCTACTGTTGACAGGCCGCTTTGCCGACCAGGGTTGGCAAGGTGAGATCATTCCATTACGCTAAACGTTTTACGGCCAGGAGAGAGCCATGCTGCGTGTCATCGACACTGAAACCTGTGATCTGCAGGGAGGGATTGTGGAAGTGGCATCTGTCGACGTTGTGAACGGACAGATCGTCAATCCACTCAGCCATCTGGTGCGCCCGGATCGTCCGATCAGCCCCCAGGCGATGGCTATCCACCGGATCACCGAAGCGATGGTCGCCGATAAGCCGTGGATCGATGAGGTGATCCCGCACTACCACGGAAGCGCGTGGTACGTGGCGCACAACGCCAGTTTCGATCGCCGCGTTCTGCCCGAGATGCCGGGGGAGTGGATCTGCACCATGAAGCTGGCACGTCGCTTATGGCCGGGGATTAAATACAGCAATATGGCGCTGTATAAGTCGCGTAAGCTCAACGTCAGGACGCCGGAAGGGTTGCACCATCACCGCGCCCTGTATGACTGCTACATCACCGCTGCGTTGCTGATCGACATTATGAATACCACCGGCTGGACGCCGGATGAGATGGCGACCATCACCGGTCGCCCGGCGCTGCTGACCACCTTTACCTTCGGCAAATACCGCGGTAAAGCGGTGGCGGAAGTGGCGGACAAAGACCCGGGCTATCTGCGCTGGCTGTACAACAACCTGGAGAGAATGAGCCCGGAGCTGCGCCTGACCCTGAAACACTATCTGGGAGAAGCCTGACCAGCCGCCTGGCCTGTGAGCGATTCCTGCGCCAGGCCAACGATAAACGCATACTCCAGCGCCACCCCTTCATACGACTTAAAGCGCCCGGACTTACCCCCGTGTCCGGCGTCCATGTCGGTACAAAGCAGCAGCAGATTATCGTCGGTCTTTATTTCGCGCAGCTTCGCGACCCATTTTGCCGGTTCCCAGTACTGCACCTGGGAATCATGCAGGCCGGTGGTGACCAGCATATGCGGATAGGCTTTGGCCTCGATGTTGTCGTACGGACTGTAGGCTTTCATATAGCGGTAGTAGGTTTCGTCCTGCGGGTTGCCCCACTCCTCATATTCACCGACGGTCAGCGGGATGGTTTCATCCAGCATGGTGGTCAGCACGTCGACAAACGGCACCTGGGCCACCACGCCTTTAAACAATCCAGGACGTTGGTTGATCACGGTGCCCATCAGCATTCCGCCTGCGCTGCCGCCCATCGCAAAGCACCGGGACCGATCGCCATAACCCTGGCTCAGCAAGCCATCGCAAACATCCAGATAGTCGTTGAAGGTGTTTTTCTTCTTCAGGAATTTGCCGTTTTCATACCATTGCTGCCCCAGCTCACCGCCGCCGCGAATATGGGCGATGGCGTAGACAAACCCTCTGTCCAGCAGGCTAAGCCGGCTGCTGCTAAAGTCCGCATCAATGCTGGAACCATACGAACCGTAACCGTAGATCAGAATCGGGTTTTTCCCTTTCTGGAAGTGATTTTTATGGTAGACCAGCGACACCGGCACTTCGGTACCGTCGCGGGCGACAATCCACAGGTGTTCGCTGCGATACATCGCGGCATCAAAACCTTTCACCTCCGCCTGCTTGAGCACCTTACGCTGCCCGGTATCCATATCCAGCTCGAACAAGGTGTCCGGGGTGGTCATCGATGAATAGCCATAGCGCAGGCGCGATGATTCCGGCTCCGGATTATAGCCAATCCAGGTCACGTAAGCCGGATCGTCAAAGGCGATACCGATCACCTCCCGGGTCTTGCGGTTGATCCGACGCAGGCTGGTCAGCCCGCGCTGGCGCTCTTCCACCACCAGCCAGTCGGTAAACAGGGTAAAGCCCTCAAGCATCACCTGCTCGCGCGGCGGGATCAGCACCTCCCACTTACGTTCATCACGCACCTTGGTTTTATACAGGCCAAAGTTTTTGCCCTCCCGGTTGGAGCGCAGATAGAAGCTGTGTTGGAAGTGATCGAGGCTGTACTCATGGTCTTTGCGCCGTGGCAGAAAGCACAGCGGCTGCGCGTCCGGCAGTTCGGCATCCAGCAGCAGCACTTCGGTGGTCGTGGCGCTGGCGAGATAAATAATGACGTAGTGCTTCGAGGTGGTTTTATGCAGGCTAACGTAGAAGGTTTCGTCTTTCTCTTCATACACCAGTTCATCACTGGCCCCGGGCGTCCCTACCGTATGGCGCCACACCTGATAAGGGTGCAGCGTGGTGGCGTGTTTTTTGACGTAATAGACCGTCTCGGAGTCGTTGGCCCAGATAAAGCCGGGCGAGACGTTATCCAGCATTTCCGGATACCAGTTGCCGGTTTCCAGATTGCGAAAACGTAAGCCGTACTGGCGTCGGGAGAGGTAATCTTCGGCCAGCGCCATAATCGCGTTATCCGGCGATACCCCCATTCCCCCGAGGGTATAAAATTCGCTGTGCGCTGCCCGCTGGTTGGCATCCAGCAGGATTTCCCATTCCTCCCACTCGGCGCAGAGCACCGACTGGCGCTGATAGATGGCGTATTCGTTACCGGGTTCGTAAACGTGCCGGTAACGATAGCCGTTTCTGCTCCATGGCGCCGAGACATCGCGCTGAGGTACCCGCTCCACCATTTCACTGAGCAGGCGATCCTGCAGCGCCTGCTGGGTGGCCATCACCTTGCGGCCATAGTCGTTCTCCGCATGAAGGTAGTCCAGGACCTCCGGCTGCGAGCGGCTGTCGTCCCGCAACCAGTAATAATTGTCGGTACGCGTGTCACCGTGGACGGTGATGGCGTGCGGTATACGTTGGGCTTTAGGTGGCATGTCGGTCTGATTCTTTTGCGTTTTACACCCTATAAGGTTGGCAAAACATGCGCATGATGCAAGCGAAACGTGACAGCCGCAGGCAAAAACTAGCCTGGTAGCGCCAGTTTTTGCTGCTTAATATCCTGCTCAATGCCGTCGCGAACATCCTGCGGAATTTTCAGCGCGTCGCCCAGCGCACTGAGATAGCTGCGCTCCATAAAGTGATCGATATCGATCGCCGCACAGCTCAGGAAATAGAGCTCCAGCGCTTCCTCTTCATTCTGAATCCCCTGCGCCAGACGCGCAGGATCGAGCGGCTGTTCGATGGCGCGCGCCACCAGTGCCCGGCCCTGCTCTTCGATACCGGCTTCGCGCAGCTGCTGTTCGATGGCGGCACGCTCTTTATCATCAATGTGTCCGTCGCTCTTGGCGGCAAACACCAGCGCCACGATCAAACGCTCGCTGCGCACGTCCAGCGCCGAAGCCTGGTGGCCAAACTGCGGCTCATCCTGATGGGCGTTGCGCACCTTATCCTTGTACTTGTTCCACAGCACCGAGCCCGCAATGGCACCGCCGCCGGCGAGTAACGCCCCGGTGCCATATTTGCTTAACAGTTTACGCGATGATTTGTTCGCCACCAGCAACCCGGCGAGGCCGCCGAGTGCGCCCGGTACCAGCAGCTTGCTCAGCCCTTCGCCGGACGATGACGATGATTTCTGCCCCAGCAGCGACTGCAATTGATTCAACCAGTTTGACATGATTCCCCTCACGTTTCGGTGCATGAATTTCACAGCCTAAGCGAGGGGATGTCAGGAAATGTCTGCGGCAACAAAAGAAGCGAAAATTCACTTCTTAGGCGTCTGATACTCCGCGCTACCGGCCTTGCAGTCGATCTTCACCTGATAATGGATGTCGCTGGTTTTTCCGCGCACCGTCAGCGGCACCGTCCAGCGATCGTTCTCGCCCTTCACCTGCTGAGGGTTGATCCAGGCGACCGGGTCGGCCTGCCCCAGCGTCTTCTGATCGTCAGCCCAGCGTACGATACGGTTTTGCAGATAATCCCGCTTCACGCTGGCCGCGATCCCTTCGGCATTCTGCCCTTCGCACGCCGGAAACTTGACCGTTTTATTCTCTGCGGCCTGCGCCGTCAGGCTGCCAGCCAGCAGCAGCATTGCTACCATAACCCCTGTTTTCTTCATCACGCGCTCCTTTGTTTTTGTTCCCCAAAAGCATGGTCGAAAAATGCAGCTATGCAAATAACGACCTGTCTGCCGGGGATATTTCCGCGATGCAAGACAGACGCAAACGTTTTCGTTTATACTGCGCGCAACTTTTTCAGGGGGATTATGATGACTCGTTTAGGAACAGCGCTGCGACCGGCAGCGACGCGCGTAATGTTGCTGGGCTCAGGTGAACTGGGTAAAGAGGTGGCCATTGAGTGCCAGCGCTTAGGCATTGAAGTCATCGCCGTCGATCGCTATGCCGACGCGCCAGCCATGCACGTGGCGCATCGGGCGCACGTCATTAATATGCTTGACGGTGACGCCCTGCGCGCGCTAATCGCGCTGGAGAAACCGGACTTCGTGGTACCCGAGATCGAAGCCATCGCCACCGACATCCTGCTGTCGTTGGAGGCCGAAGGCCAGCGCGTGGTGCCCTGCGCCCGTGCGGCAAAACTGACCATGAACCGGGAAGGTATTCGCCGCCTGGCCGCCGAAGAGCTGGCGCTGCCGACCTCCCGCTACCGTTTTGCCGACAGTCAGGCCGATTTTTTACAGGCTGTGGCGGAAATTGGCTACCCGTGCATCATTAAACCGGTGATGAGTTCCTCCGGTAAAGGCCAGAGCTTTGTGCGCAGCGCCGACCAGCTGGATAAAGCGTGGGAGTATGCCCAACAGGGCGGCCGCGCGGGTGCCGGACGGGTGATCGTGGAAGGCGTGGTGCAGTTTGATTTCGAAATTACGCTGCTGACCATCAGCGCCGTCGACGGGGTGCATTTCTGCGATCCTATTGGTCATCGTCAGGAAGATGGCGACTACCGTGAGTCCTGGCAGCCGCAGCAGATGAGCCCGCTGGCGCTGGAACGCGCCCAGGCAATCTCGCGCGACGTGGTCCTGGCGCTGGGTGGCTACGGTCTGTTTGGCGTCGAGCTGTTCGTCTGCGGCGACGAGGTGATTTTCAGCGAAGTCTCTCCGCGTCCGCACGATACCGGGATGGTGACCTTAATCTCGCAGGATCTCTCCGAGTTTGCGCTGCACGTGCGCGCCTTCCTCGGTTTGCCGGTCGGCGGCATTCGTCAGTATGGCCCGGCGGCGTCGGCGGTGATCCTGCCACAGCTGACCAGCCAGAATATCACCTTTGCTAACGTCGAAGCGGCGGTCGGCGCAGGCCTGCAGCTGCGTCTGTTTGGCAAACCCGAAATTGAAGGGTCGCGTCGTTTAGGCGTGGCGCTGGCGGTGGGTGACAACACTGATCAGGCGGTCGAGCGGGCCAAAAAGGCAGCCGCGAGCGTCCAGGTCGCAGGATAAAAAAAACGGGCCGAAGGGCCCGTTTTTTTTCAGTTCGATAACCTTACTGCTGCGCGCCTTCAACGGCATCGCGCGCCAGTTTGGTAATGCGATCCCAGTCGCCTGCTTCCAGCGCATCCGCTGGCACCAGCCAGGAGCCGCCGATACACAGCACGCTTTTCAGCGCCAGGTAGTCGCGGTAGTTAGCCGGCGTGATGCCGCCAGTCGGGCAGAAACGGACCTGCGCGAACGGACCCGCAATCGCCTGCAGCGCTTTGGTGCCGCCGTTGGCTTCAGCCGGGAAGAATTTGAACTCTTTCAGGCCGTAGTCCAGACCCAGCATCAGTTCAGACACGGTGCTGATGCCTGGGATCAGCGGAATAGAGCCTTCGGTCGCGGCTTTCAGCAGCGGCTCGGTCAGACCCGGGCTAATCGCGAACTGCGCGCCAGCTTCGGTCACTTCAGCCAGCTGCTGTGGATTCAGCACGGTGCCTGCGCCGATGATCGCTTCCGGCACTTCTTTAGCAATGGCGCGAATCGCATCCATTGCACAGGCGGTACGCAGGGTGACTTCCAGCACGCGGACGCCACCGGCAACCAGCGCTTTCGCCATCGGTACAGCATGTTCCAGCTTGTTAACCACGATAACAGGCACTACCGGGCCAGTTTTCAGGATTGCTTCTGCACTTGTATTCCAGTTTTTCATCAGAGTTTTTCTCTCACCAGATCGATTATTCTTGTCGTCTTAAAACGTAATACAGGTCGCGCCCTGCTCCGCGCCCGAGAGTTTCTCGCGCAGCGCGCTGAACATTTCGCGCCCCGTCCCCACGCGCGATGCGCTCAGGTCAGGAATATGCGGCTTACGAGCGGCAAGTACCGCTTCGTCGACCAGTAAGGTTAACTCACCCGTCTGGCCGTTAACACGGATCATGTCACCGTCGTACACTTTCGCCAGTAATCCCCCGTCGTAGGCTTCCGGGGTCACATGGATTGCCGATGGCACTTTACCTGATGCGCCGGAGAGGCGTCCATCGGTAACTAACGCAATTTTGAAACAGCGGTCCAATAATACACCAAGCGGCGGCATTAGTTTATGTAATTCTGGCATCCCGTTCGCTTTTGGTCCCTGATGACGCACAACCACGACGCAATCTTTGTCCAGCAGACCCGCTTCAAACGCCGGCAGAACGTCATGCTGGCTTTCAAAAACAATCGCTGGGGCTTCAATGATCTGGTTTTCCACCGGCACCGCAGAGGTCTTCATCACCGCGCGACCGAGGTTGCCGTTCAGCACTTTGGTGCCGCCGTGGTGAGAGAATGGCTTATCGAAGGTGGCGATCACGCTGTCATCCAGCGACGCCGTCGCCCCTTCACGCCAGTCGAGCACGCCATCGTTCAGCCATGGCTCCTGGAGATAACGCTTAAGGCCGAAACCGGCGACTGTATTGACGTCTTCATGCAGCAGGCCGCCTTTCAGCAGTTCGCGCATCAGAACCGGTACGCCGCCCGCTGCCTGGAAGTGGTTGATATCCGCCGGGCCGTTCGGATACAGGCGGGTCATCAGCGGGACGACTTCTGAGAGATCGGAGAAATCATCCCAGTTGATCTGGATCCCTGCCGCACGCGCCATCGCCACCATGTGCATGGTGTGGTTGGTGGAACCGCCGGTTGCCAGCAGCGCCACGATACCGTTCACCACCACTTTTTCATCGACCATTTTCCCGAGCGGCATCCATTCGTTGCCGTTTCCGGTCAGACGCGTGACCTGCCGCGCCGCGGCGGCCGTCAGCGCTTCGCGCAGCGGGGCGTCCGGATGAACAAACGACGAGCCCGGGAGCTGCATCCCCATAAACTCCACCACCATCTGGTTGGTGTTGGCGGTGCCGTAAAACGTACAGGTACCCGGCGCATGATAAGACGCGGCTTCTGATTCCAGCAGCGCCATGCGGTCGACCTTGCCTTCGGCGTACAGCTGACGAATGCGCACTTTTTCTTTGTTCGCCAGACCGCTGGCCATTGGGCCTGACGGCACAAACAGCGCAGGAAGATGACCAAACGACAGCGCCGCCATTGCCAGACCCGGGACGATTTTATCGCACACGCCAAGGTACAGCGCACCGTCAAACATGTTGTGCGACAGGCCTACCGCCGCCGACATGGCGATCACTTCGCGGCTCAGCAGAGAAAGCTCCATGCCGTCCTGACCTTGGGTCACACCGTCGCACATAGCCGGCACGCCGCCCGCCACCTGCCCGACCGCATTGGCCTGGTGCAGTGCTTTACGAATGATATCCGGGTAGGTCTCGTACGGCTGATGCGCCGAGAGCATGTCGTTATAGGAGGTAATGATCGCGATATTGTTACGCAGCATGCTTTTCAGCGAGGCTTTATCTTCAGGCTGGCAGGCAGCAAAGCCGTGCGCCAGATTGCCGCAGGCCAGCTGCGAACGATGTACCGTATCGCTCTTCGCCTGCTGGATGCGTGCGAGGTAGGCGGAACGGGTCTCTTTTGAGCGCTCAATAATGCGCTGTGTTACGCGTAACATTTTCGGATTCATAGAAGCTCCTGTAATTTATCTGTCCGCGCTCTGGATTTAACAAAACGTTTAGCGGGCTGAAACATCCCTGAAACGCTTGATGGCCGGAGCTCTGGGGCAAAATCGCTTCAGCCAGTGTAATAAAAAAAGCTCCGGGTGGAAATCCACCCGGAGCTCAAATGATTAATTATTGTGCGCTGGCCTGAGCCAGATCATGTTACCGGTAAAATACCCCGTAGGGATTAGCGATAAACTTTACTCAAACTCATTCCAGGAACGACCATCGCGGGTAATCATCGCCACTGAGGCAACCGGTCCCCAGGTGCCTGCCTGATACGGCTTCGGTGCATCCTGATCGGCGGCCCAGGCTTCGGTAATGGAGTCGACCCATTTCCACGCCTCTTCCACTTCATCACGGCGGACAAACAGCGCCTGAATGCCACGCATGGTTTCCAGCAGCAGACGTTCGTACGCATCGGCTAGATGGGTCTGGTTGAAGGTTTCGGAGTAGCTCAGATCCAGCTTGGTGGTTTGCAGGTTATGCTTATGGTCGAGGCCCGGCACTTTGTTCAGAACCTGAATATCCACGCCTTCGTCCGGCTGCAAACGAATAGTCAGTTTGTTCTGCGGCAGCTCCTGCCAGGACTCTTTGAACAGGTTCAGCTCCGGATTTTTGAAGTACACGACCACTTCAGAGCATTTGGCTGGCAGACGTTTTCCGGTGCGCAGGTAGAACGGCACGCTCGCCCAACGCCAGTTATCAATATCCACGCGGATCGCCACGAAGGTTTCGGTGCTGCTGGTTTTATTGGCACCCTCTTCTTCCAGATAGCCCGGCACTTTCTGGCCCTGAGCAAAACCGGCGGTATACTGGCCGCGGACGGTTTTTTCGCGCACGTTGGAACGATCGATGCGACGCAGAGACTTCAGCACTTTCACTTTCTCATCGCGAATACTGTCTGCAGAGAGATCGGACGGTGGCGCCATGGCGATCATGCACAGAATTTGCAGCAGGTGGTTCTGGATCATGTCGCGCATCTGACCGGCCTGGTCAAAGTAACCCCAGCGCCCTTCGATACCCACCTCTTCCGCCACGGTGATCTCCACGTGGTCGATGGTGCGGTTATCCCAGTTATTCACGAACAGGGAGTTGGCAAAGCGCAGCGCCAGCAGGTTCAGTACCGTCTCTTTACCGAGGTAGTGGTCAATACGGTAAACCTGACACTCTTCAAAATATTCGCCGACCTGGTCGTTGATTTCGCGGGAGGTCGCCAGCGACGTGCCCAGCGGCTTCTCCATCACCACGCGAGCTGGCTTGGCGTTCAGTTTCGCCTCACCCAGCCCTTTGCAGATAGCGCCGAAGGTGCTTGGCGGCATGGCAAAATAGTTGATGGTGACGCGATTTTTCTGATCGAGCATCTTACCCAGTTGGGTGAAGGCGGTCGTATCGTTAACGTCCAGGTTGCAGAAATCGAGACGTCCGCTCAGCGTATCCCACAAACTTTCATCGATTTTCTCTTTCATGAAAGTTTCCAGCGCTTCGCGCACGATTTTGGTATACGCGTCTTTATCCCAGTCCGCACGGCCCACGCCCAGAATGCGCGTATCCGGGTGGATTTGACCCGCTTTTTCCAGTTGATACAGGGAAGGCAGCAATTTACGGCGTGCAAGATCGCCTTTCGCGCCGAAAATGACCAGGTCACATGCCTGGGCTGTTTGCGTTACCGCCATGTCATTCTCCTCAGTTGGATATCCTGGTGCTTTTGCCAGATTACCGTTGTAATTTTATTACAATGCACTGTACTGCTTTTACGTCATTCCCGAAACCATTTGCACTTATCCTGTCGTGCGAAACGGCGGTTTTTGCCCACCGGATCGCTTCATGCGCGGTTATGACGAAATAGCTGTTGAAATTTTGTGCTGTCCGAACGTTGCTAAAATCCGACAGCGATCAAGTAATGAAAAAAAACAACAACATTTTTTTCAGGGCTTGCCCCTTTCGGCCGATCACAGGCGTATATTCTTGCTAATTCGAATCGCGATTTCACCCATTAATGAAATCGTTTCCACCGATGAGTGTCGTGTTAATAATGAACATGCTGGAAAAAATCCAGTTTCAACTGGAACACCTTAGCAAATCCGAACGGAAAGTGGCTGAAGTAATTCTCGCCACCCCCGCTCAGGCCATTCATTCCAGCATCGCCACTCTGGCTCAGGAGTCGGGGGTCAGTGAACCGACCGTTAACCGATTCTGCCGCAGTATGGAGACGCGTGGCTTTCCTGATTTTAAACTGCATCTGGCGCAAAGTCTGGCGAACGGGACACCTTACGTAAATCGTAACGTCGATGAAGACGACAGCGTGGAGGCCTACACCGGCAAGATTTTTGAATCAGCGATGGCGACGCTGGATCAGGTTCGCCAGTCGCTGGACATGGCGTCGGTGAACCGTGCTGTCGATCTGCTAACCCAGGCTAAGAAGATTGCGTTCTTTGGACTGGGCTCGTCGGCGGCCGTTGCCCATGATGCCATGAACAAATTTTTCCGCTTTAATGTGCCGGTCATCTATTCCGACGACATCGTCCTGCAACGCATGAGCTGTATGAATTGTAACGACGATGACGTGGTGGTGTTGATTTCGCATACCGGACGCACCAAAAGTCTGGTTGAGCTGGCGCAACTGGCGCGTGAAAACGATGCCATCGTGATTGCCCTCACCACCGCCGGCACGCCGCTGGCGCGGGAAGCGACGCTGGCAATTACCCTCGATGTGCCGGAGGATACCGACATGTACATGCCAATGGTGTCGCGTCTGGCGCAGCTGACGGTGATTGATGTGCTGGCCACCGGTTTTACCCTGCGCCGCGGCGCTAAATTCAGAGATAACTTGAAGCGGGTCAAAGAAGCGCTCAAGGAATCGCGTTTTGATAAAGAATTGTTCATCAAGGGTGATGTTCCCTGATCGTCAATTACAAGGTTGTTACCTTTTTCAGTATTCGGTATTTTCCTTGTTCGTACAGAGCAAACGGTGTGCCGAATTATCGTTCACGCAACACCAGGTTGTTTCAGTCAATGGAGTATTAAATGACCAGAAGGCTTCGCAGAACCAAGATCGTTACCACCTTAGGCCCGGCCACAGACCGCGATAATAACCTCGAGAAAATCATCGCCGCAGGTGCCAACGTGGTACGTATGAACTTCTCCCACGGTACGCCGGAAGATCATAAATTACGTGCGGATAAAGTCCGTGAGATCGCGGCAAAACTGGGACGCCACATCGCTATTCTTGGGGACCTTCAGGGGCCTAAGATCCGCGTCTCAACCTTTAAAGAAGGCAAAGTCTTCCTCAATATCGGGGATAAATTCCTGCTCGACGCCAACATGAGCAAAGGCGAAGGCGATAAAGAGAAAGTGGGGATCGACTACAAAGGTCTGCCTGCTGACGTGGTTCCGGGCGACATCCTGCTGCTCGACGACGGTCGCGTACAGCTGAAAGTGCTCAGCGTTCAGGGCATGAAAGTGTTTACCGAAGTGACCGTTGGCGGCCCCCTCTCCAACAACAAAGGCATCAACAAACTGGGCGGCGGCCTCTCCGCTGAAGCCCTGACCGAGAAAGATAAGGCCGATATCGTGACGGCAGCCGAAATTGGCGTGGATTATCTGGCGGTCTCCTTCCCACGCTGTGGCGAAGATCTGAACTACGCTCGCCGCCTGGCGCGCGACGCAGGTTGCGACGCCAAAATCGTGGCAAAAGTAGAGCGTGCGGAAGCGGTCTGCAGTCAGGATGCCATGGATGACATCATCCTCGCCTCTGACGTGGTGATGGTTGCCCGTGGCGACCTCGGCGTTGAGATTGGCGACCCGGAACTGGTCGGGATCCAGAAGGCGCTGATCCGCCGCGCCCGTCAGCTGAACCGTTCGGTTATCACCGCGACCCAGATGATGGAGTCGATGATCACCAACCCGATGCCAACCCGTGCAGAAGTCATGGACGTGGCAAACGCCGTGCTGGATGGCACCGATGCCGTGATGCTTTCAGCGGAAACCGCCGCAGGTCAGTACCCGGCAGAAACCGTGGCCGCGATGGCGCGCGTTTGTCTGGGCGCGGAGAAGATCCCAAGCATCAACGTCTCTAAGCACCGTCTGGACATTCAGTTCGACAACGTGGAGGAAGCGATTGCGATGTCCGCGATGTACGCGGCCAACCACCTGAAAGGCGTCACGGCGATCATCACCATGACGGAGTCGGGCCGTACCGCCCTGATGACCTCACGTATCAGCTCCGGTCTGCCGATTTTTGCGATGTCCCGTCATGAGCGCACCCTGAACCTCACCGCGCTGTACCGTGGCGTTACCCCGGTTTACTTCGACAGCACCAGCGACGGTGTTGCTGCGGCGAACGACGCAGTGAACCTGCTGCGCGACAAAGGCTACCTGGTCTCCGGCGATATCGTCATCGTGACCCAGGGTGATGTGATGAGCACCATCGGCTCCACCAACACCACCCGCGTCATGACCGTCGAGTAACCGGTCTCTCCCCTCTTCCTTTCGGAAGAGGGGTATTTTTACTTCCTCGGATATAACTCTTTGCGCTGATACGGCTCTGTTTCGCCGGGCTTGCGCGTCTTCAGCAACTTCAGGATCCAGGTGTACTGCTCCAGATGCGGTGCCACCAGAATCTCGACCTCTTCGTTCATTCGCCGCGCGATGGTTACGTCATCAGCGGTCAGCAGATCGTCCATCGGCGGGCGCACTTCAATCGTCAGACGATGGGTTTTGCCGTCGTAAACCGGGAACAGCGGGATCACTCGCGCCCGGCACACCTTCATCAGGCGGCCAATCGCGGGCAGCGTGGCTTTATAGGTCGAGAAGAAATCAACAAATTCGCTGTGCTCTGCGCCATGATCCTGATCGGGCAGATAGTAGCCCCAGTAGCCCTGACGCACCGACTGGATAAACGGCTTGATGCCGTCGTTACGGGCATGCAGACGCCCGCCAAAGCGACGACGCACGGTGTTCCACACGTAATCGAAGATTTTATTCCCCTGGTTATGGAACATCGCCGCCATTTTCTGGCCCTGCGAGGCCATCAGCATCGCCGGGATATCCACGCCCCAGCCGTGCGGCACGAGGAAAATCACCTTTTCGTCGTTGCGGCGCATCTCTTCGATGATCTCCAGCCCTTTCCAGTCGACACGTTGAGCGACTTTCTCCGGACCGCGTAACGCCAGCTCACCCATCATCGCCATCGCCTGCGGCGCGGTGGTGAACATCTCATCGATGATCGCCTCACGTTCCGCCTCGCTCTTTTCCGGGAAGCAGTAAAGCAGGTTTATCTGTGCGCGCCGACGGGCGCTTTTACCGAACCTGCCCGCGAGACGCCCCACTTTTCCCAGCACAGGATCGCGCACGGCAGCAGGAAGCAGAGCAATACCTGCAAAGGCAAAGACCCCAAACCAGGCACCCCAGAAGCGCGGATGGCGAAAGTTTTTTTCAAATTCAGGAATGTATTCAATGTTATTTTTTTTGGTTTCCATGCTTTTTCCAGGGCGGGTGATGCACAAAAGAGTCAGGCATTAGTTTAGCGAGGCCGTGCGCCAGGCACAAAAGAAAAAGCCGGCGCATCGTCTGCACCGGCTTTGGTCGCCCGGAAATTAATCCAGACCGAGTTGCGGAATAACCTCTTTGACCTGCGCCAGATAATCGCTACGGTCTTTGCCGGTCAGCCCTTCAGTGCGCGGCAGCTTCGCCGTGAGCGGGTTGACGGCCAGCTGGTTGATCCACACTTCATAGTGCAGATGCGGACCGGTAGAGCGGCCGGTATTGCCCGACAGCGCAATGCGATCGCCACGTTTCACCTTCTGTCCAGGCTTCACCAGCAGCTTGCGCAGGTGCATATAGCGGGTGGTATAGGTCCGCCCGTGACGCACGGCAACGTAATAGCCTGCGGCACCGCTGCGTTTCGCCATCACCACTTCACCGTCACCGACGGCCAGCACCGGCGTACCCTGCGGCATAGCGAAATCAACGCCACGGTGCGGCGCAACGCGACCGGTAACCGGGTTCAGACGACGCGGGTTAAAGTTCGACGACACGCGGAACTGTTTTGAGGTCGGGAAACGCAGGAAACCTTTCGCCAGCCCGGTACCGTTACGGTCATAGAACTTACCGTCTTCGGCGCGGATCGCGTAATAGTCTTTGCCGTCCGAGCGCAAACGCACCCCGACCAGCTGGCTCTGCTCGCGCTTGCCGTCAAGCATTTCACGGGACATCAGTACTGACCAGGCATCGCCTTTTTTCAGCTTACGGAAGTCCATCTGCCACTGCATGGCTTTGATCACCGAACTGATTTCGCCGCTGGTCAATCCGGCGTCACGCGCGCTGGCGACAAAGCTCCCGCCGCCTAACGTGCCTTTCATCGCACTGTTGATCCAGTCGCCCTGCTGCAGTTCGCTGGTCATCTTGAAACCGTTTTCAGTACGATCGTACGTACGGGTTTCGCGACGCGACATTTCCCAGGTCAGGCGCTGTAAATCACCGGCATCGGTCAGCGTCCAGGAGAGCTGTTGGCCGATTTTCAGGTTACGCAGCTCTTTATCCGAGGCGGCAAGCTGGCTGATTTCGCCCATTTCAATGCCGTACTGGTTAAGAACGCTGCTGAGCGTATCGCCGGTTGAGACCACATATTCATGGACACCGACTTCGGCTTCAGTCTTGTCATCCAGCTCATCCTGCGGGATCGCTTCCTCTTCCTGTGCCGCCTGATCGATAGGCTCACTGGCTTCGGGCAATAACGACCGGACGTCACTTTTCTCCAGTTCGATAGTCTTGACGATAGGTGTAGAGACTGGATGGTAAATATAGGGCCGCCAGACGGCGACCGCTAAGGTGAGTACTGTAAGCGACCCCAGCATGACGCGGTGGGGCCGGGGCAGATTATTAAATGCCAGAGCGACAGAGCGGGCTATCTGTTGCACGTATTCACTTCCTCGTTAATCTCCTTTCAGGCAGCTCGCATACTGGTTCGCCAGTTGGCTGAGAAACGTGGTGTAACTCGCTTTGCTCAACTGGATAGAGGTTCCAAGCGGGTCAAGGGTGCCCATACGAACGGACGTTCCCCTTGCCACGGCTTCAACGACGGCTGGCCTGAACTGTGGCTCAGCAAAAACGCAGGTCGCTTTTTGCTCAACCAACTGTGTTCTGATTTCATGTAAACGCTGCGCACCAGGTTGAATTTCGGGGTTTACGGTGAAGTGGCCAAGCGGCGTGAGACCGTAGTGTTTTTCGTAGTAGCCATAGGCATCATGAAAAACGAAATATCCTTTACCTTTCAATGGTGCGAGCTCGGTACCTACCTGCTTATCGGTTGCGGCGAGTTGTGCCTCAAAATCTTTCAGGTTGGCGTCTAATTTGGCTCGACTTTGCGGCATAAGTTCCACTAATTTTTCGTGGATTGCAATCGCCGACAGGCGGGCGATCTCTGGTGAAAGCCAAAGATGCATATTGTACTCACCGTGATGGTGATGCTCGTCACCTTTTGCCTCGGCACCGTGATCGTCGCCGTGCTCATCCCCGTCGTCGTCGTCGCCTTTCATCAGCAACGGTTTGACACCCGAAAGATTAGCGATGGTAACCTGTTTAGCCTCCGGCAACTGACCTGCTGACTTTTGCATGAAGGCTTCCATCTCGGGGCCGATCCATACAACTAAGTCCGCGTTTTGTAAGCGTTTTACATCGGAAGGACGCAGGGAATAATCGTGTTCTGAGGCTCCATCCGGTAATAAAACCTGCGTTTCGGTGACGCCATCAGCAATAGCTGAAGCGATAAATCCAAGCGGCTTAAGCGAAGCGACAACAGCGGCGTTAACATCTTGTGCTGCTGAACCCCAAAGGGCAGCGGATAATGCTGCGAAAAGAAGCGTATTTTTCTGTAACATAATGCGACTATTCATCGTAATGAGTGTGTGGAATGTGATATTATAACATTCGATAACTTCTGCAAGCATAAATTGACATGACGACTTTGGTATCTCTCGAAAACATTTCGGTTTCATATGGCCAGCGCCGCGTCCTCTCTGACGTGTCCCTGGATTTGAAAGCCGGTAGAATTTTGACCCTGCTCGGCCCGAACGGCGCGGGTAAGTCAACGCTGGTGCGCGTGGTGCTGGGTCTGGTAGCGCCGGACGCGGGTATTATCAAGCGTGACGGTAAGTTACGGATTGGCTATGTGCCGCAAAAGCTGCATCTGGATGCCACCCTGCCGCTGACCGTGAGCCGCTTTTTGCGTCTGCGCCCCGACACCCGCAAGGAGGATATCCTCCCTGCCCTCAAGCGGGTGCAGGCTGGACATCTGATCGACGCGCCGCTGCAAAAGCTGTCCGGCGGCGAGACGCAGCGCGTTTTGCTGGCCCGGGCGCTGCTCAACAAACCGCAGCTGCTGGTGCTCGACGAACCGACTCAAGGCGTGGATGTCAATGGTCAGGTCGCGCTGTATGACCTGATCGATCAGCTGCGTAAAGAGCTGGACTGCGCCGTGCTAATGGTCTCCCACGACCTGCATCTGGTAATGGCGAAAACCGACGACGTGCTGTGTCTTAACCAGCACATCTGCTGCTCCGGCACGCCGGAAGTGGTCTCCATGCATCCTGAGTTTATCTCGATGTTTGGCCCACGCGGCGCGGAACAGCTGGGCATTTATCGCCACCATCATAACCACCGCCATGATTTGCAGGGCCGCATTGTCCTGCGCCGGGGAAACGGTAACTCATGATTGAATTATTACTGCCCGGCTGGCTGGCCGGGATGATGCTCGCCTGTGCGGCGGGTCCGCTGGGCTCGTTCGTGGTCTGGCGCAGAATGTCTTATTTTGGCGATACGCTGGCGCATGCTTCACTGCTGGGCGTGGCGTTTGGCTTACTGCTGGATGTGAATCCGTTTTACGCGGTGATTGCGGTGACGCTGATGCTGGCGGCCGGTCTGGTGTGGCTGGAAAAACGCCCACATCTGGCGGTGGATACGCTGCTCGGGATCATGGCCCATAGTGCCCTGTCACTGGGGTTAGTGGTGGTCAGTCTGATGCACAATATTCGTGTGGATCTGATGGCCTATCTATTTGGCGACCTGCTGGCGGTGACGCCGGACGATTTAATTGCCATTGCCATTGGTGTGGTGGTGGTGCTGGCTATCCTGCTGTGGCAGTGGCGCAACCTGCTGGCGATGACCATCAGCCCGGACCTGGCCTTTGTTGACGGCGTGAAGCTGCAGCGGGTTAAGCTGCTGCTGATGCTGGTCACCGCGCTGACCATTGGTGTGGCGATGAAGTTTGTCGGGGCGTTGATCATTACGTCGCTGCTGATTATCCCGGCCGCCACCGCGCGTCGTTTTGCCCGCACGCCGGAGCAAATGGCCAGCGTAGCCGTCGGTGTGGGAATGCTCGCGGTGACCGGAGGACTCACCTTCTCGGCGTTTTACGACACCCCTGCCGGACCGTCAGTGGTGCTGTGCGCTGCGATGATGTTTATCTTCAGCATGATGAAAAAGCCCGCCAGCTGAGCCGTACCCCGGTGGCGCTTCGCTTACCGGGGTGACTGTGGCTATGGCATTGCGGGAGGCGTAATACCGAAATGATTCCACGCCCGCACGGTTGCCATGCGACCGCGCGGGGTACGCTGGAGGAAGCCCTGCTGGATCAGATACGGCTCCAGCACGTCTTCAATGGTGTCACGCTCTTCGCCAATCGCGGCGGCCAGGTTATCCAGCCCCACCGGTCCACCAAAGAATTTGTCCAGTACCGCCAGCAGCAGCTTGCGGTCCATATAGTCAAAGCCTTCGGCATCCACGTTCAGCATATCCAGTGCCTGAGCGGCAATATCCAGCGAAATGGTGCCATCGTGCTTCACCTGCGCAAAGTCACGCACCCGACGCAGCAGGCGGTTGGCGATACGCGGTGTGCCGCGAGAACGCTTCGCCACTTCAAAAGCGCCCTCTTCGCTAAGCTCCAGCCCCATATAACGGGCGCTGCGGCCGACGATATGCTGCAGATCGGCCACCTGATAAAACTCCAGGCGTTGCACAATGCCGAAACGATCGCGCAGCGGTGAGGTTAACGAGCCCGCACGGGTAGTGGCGCCAATCAGGGTGAACGGCGGGAGATCGATTTTAATCGAGCGCGCCGCTGGCCCTTCGCCAATCATGATATCCAGCTGGTAGTCTTCCATCGCCGGATAGAGCACCTCTTCCACCACCGGTGAAAGACGATGGATCTCATCGATAAACAGCACGTCATGGGGTTCGAGGTTGGTCAGCATCGCCGCCAGATCGCCGGCCTTTTCCAGCACCGGGCCGGACGTGGTGCGTAAATTGACGCCCATTTCGTTGGCGACAATGTTGGCGAGGGTAGTTTTACCCAGCCCTGGCGGGCCGAAGATCAGCAGGTGGTCGAGCGCATCGCCGCGCAGTTTCGCCGCCTGGATAAAGATCTCCATCTGCGAGCGCACCTGCGGCTGGCCGATATACTCATCCAGCAGCTTCGGGCGGATCGCCCTGTCTACCAGATCTTCTGTCTGAACGTTGCCTGCCGACACCAGACGGTCTGCTTCAATCATCCTTTACCTCACAATGCGGCGCGCAGCGCTTCACGAATCAGGGTTTCACTGGAGGCGTCCGGTTTGGCAATTTTGCTGACCATACGGCTCGCTTCCTGAGGTTTATAGCCCAGTGCCACCAGCGCAGCAACGGCTTCCTGTTCCGCATCATCGTCAGCCGGACCGGCAGGCGATGTCAGTACCAGATCGGCGGCCGGCGTAAACAGATCGCCGTGCAGTCCTTTGAAGCGATCCTTCATTTCAACAATCAGGCGTTCTGCGGTTTTCTTACCGATACCCGGCAGTTTGACCAGCAACGCCAGCTCTTCACGTTCGACGGCGTTCACGAACTGCTGGGCCGACATCCCGGACAGGATCGCCAGCGCCAGCTTCGGGCCGACGCCGTTGGTTTTGATTAGCTCTTTAAACAGCGTCCGCTCTTGCTTGTTGTTAAAGCCAAACAGCAGCTGGGCATCTTCACGGACGATAAAATGGGTGAAGACAATCGCTTCCTTGCCCGCCTCCGGCAGCTCGTAAAAGCAGGTCATCGGCATATGCACTTCATAGCCTACGCCTCCCGCTTCAAGCAGCACTATCGGGGGTTGTTTTTCAAGGATGATGCCTCTGAGTCTGCCTATCACGTGACGCTCCTGCGTTAAGGGCTAAAAGTTACCGCTGCCATCATAAAAAAAGGCTGGATAAACATCCAGCCTGATTTTTATATTTAGCGCAATCGACCTCGCGCCAGATTGAGCCGCGAGTCGCTTATTTGCATCGCGTTCTGGCTGACGTGGCAGTGGGTTATCGCAATCGCCAGCGCATCGGCGGCATCCGCCTGCGGATTGGCCGGCAGCTTTAACAAGGTGCGCACCATGTGCTGCACCTGGCTTTTATCTGCACCGCCATTCCCCACTACGGTCTGCTTCACCTGACGCGCGGCATATTCGAACACCGGCAGATCCTGGTTGGTTGCCGCGACAATCGCCACGCCCCGTGCCTGACCGAGCTTCAGCGCCGAATCAGCATTTTTCGCCATAAACACCTGTTCGATAGCGAAATAGTCCGGCTGGAACTGAGTGATGATCTCCGTCACGCCTGCATAGATAAGCTTCAGACGCGACGGCAGATCCTCTACTTTGGTGCGGATACAGCCGCTGCCAAGGTAGGTCAACTGACGCCCGACCTGGCGGATCACGCCATAACCGGTGATGCGTGAGCCCGGGTCAATGCCGAGAATAATGGCCATCACGCCTCTCCGGTTGTCGGTTTAAGGTGGGCCATTACAGCGTAGCCGCAACCTCGTCGGAGATTTCACCGTTGTGATACACTTCCTGCACGTCGTCGCAATCTTCAAGCATGTCGATCAGACGCAGCAGTTTCGGTGCAGTTTCTGCATCCATGTCCGCTTTGGTGGACGGGATCATCGACACTTCGGCCACGTCGGCTTTAAAGCCCGCCGCTTCCAGCGCATCACGTACTGCACCCATCTCTTCCCATGCGGTATAGACGTCAACGGCGCCATCGTCGTAGGCCACCACGTCTTCAGCACCGGCTTCCAGCGCTGCGTCCATGATTGCATCTTCATCGCCCGCTTCGAAAGAGATCACCCCTTTCTTGCTGAACAGATACGCCACGGAGCCGTCAGTACCGAGGTTGCCACCGGTTTTGGTGAACGCATGACGCACTTCAGCCACGGTACGGTTACGGTTGTCGGACAGGCACTCGATCATTACTGCCGTGCCGCCAGGACCGTAACCTTCATAGATGATGGTTTCCATGTTCGCGTCGTCATCGCCGCCAACGCCACGGGCGATGGCACGGTTCAGCGTGTCACGCGTCATGTTGTTAGACAGCGCTTTATCGATCGCCGCACGCAGACGCGGGTTGGACGCGGCATCGCCGCCGCCCAGACGGGCTGCAGTGACCAGCTCACGAATAATTTTGGTAAAGATCTTACCGCGTTTGGCATCCTGTGCCGCTTTGCGGTGTTTGGTGTTGGCCCACTTACTATGACCTGCCATATAAATTTCCTCGAAGATCGCACCTTTTCAGGCAACGTTAATTACAAATTCTTCAATCGCCTGCCGGTTGCTCCACGACTTGGTGAGCGCAGCGGCATCCGTCGCATTCATCCAGCGGTAGGTCAGGTGTTCGGTGAACACGATCTCCCGCTCGTGGGGAAGTGCAAGGCAAAACCAGGATTCGGTATTGCGTGCAATTCCCGGGGCATAGCGATGACGTAAATGGCTAAAAATTTCAAACTCCACCGTGCGCTGACAGTCCATCAGGGTCAGTTGCTCGTCGGCAACATCAATCAAGACCTCTTCCTTTACTTCACGCGCGGCGGCCTGCGGCGCGGTTTCACCCTCTTCCAGGCTGCCGGTTACCGACTGCCAGAAATCAGGATCGTCGCGTCGCTGCAACATCAGCACCCGTTTCGTGTCCTGGGCATAAATGATAACTAAGACAGAAACGGGGCGCTTAAATGCCATATCAGTTCTTCTCTTCCTTTTTCACCACTTCGATGCCCAGCTCGCTTAAGGACGCAGGGTTGGCGAAGCTTGGCGCTTCGGTCATCAGACACGCCGCAGCGGTGGTTTTCGGGAAGGCAATAACGTCACGAATGTTGTCGGTACCGGTCAGCAGCATGGTCAGGCGATCCAGACCAAACGCCAGGCCCGCGTGCGGCGGGGTGCCATACTTCAGCGCATCCAGCAGGAAGCCGAACTTCTCGCGCTGCTCTTGTTCGTTGATGCCCAGAATACCAAACACGGTCTGCTGCATTTCGCTGCTGTGGATACGCACGGAACCGCCGCCCACTTCGTAGCCGTTGATTACCATGTCGTAGGCGTTGGCGATAGCCGTTTCCGGCGCGGCCTGCAGCTCAGCAGCCGTCATCTCTTTTGCTGAGGTGAACGGGTGGTGCATAGCAGTCAGGCCGCCTTCACCGTCGTCTTCAAACATTGGGAAGTCGACAACCCACAGCGGCGCCCATTTGGCTTCGTCGGTCAGGTTCAGGTCTTTACCCAGTTTCAGACGCAGTGCGCCCAGCGCATCGGCAACCACTTTCTTGTTGTCGGCACCGAAGAAGATCAAGTCGCCATCCTGCGCGCCAGTGCGCTCAAGAATGGATTCAACGATCTCAGCGTTGAGGAACTTGGCCACCGGGCTGGTGATCCCTTCGATACCCTTCGCACGTTCGGTGACTTTGATATAAGCCAGCCCTTTCGCGCCGTAAATCTTAATGAAGTTGCCGTAGTCGTCGATCTGCTTACGGCTTAAGGCAGCACCGCCCGGTACACGCAGGGCAGCCACGCGGCCTTTGGCATCGTTAGCCGGGCCGGAGAACACCGCGAACTCAACCGCTTTCAGCAGGTCAGCCACGTCCACCAGCTCCATCGGGTTACGCAGATCTGGCTTATCGGAGCCGTAGCGGCGTTCCGCTTCGGCGAAGGTCATGATCGGGAAATCGCCCAGATCCACGCCCTTCACGTCCAGCCACAGGCTGCGCACCAGCGCTTCCATCACTTCACGCACCTGTTCGGCGGTCATGAAGGAGGTCTCGACGTCGATCTGGGTGAATTCAGGCTGACGGTCAGCACGCAGGTCTTCGTCACGGAAGCATTTAACGATCTGATAGTAACGGTCGAAGCCGGACATCATCAGCAGCTGTTTGAACAGCTGAGGAGACTGCGGCAGCGCGTAGAATTTGCCTTTATGCACGCGAGAAGGCACGAGGTAGTCACGCGCGCCTTCCGGGGTGGCTTTGGTCAGCATCGGGGTTTCGATATCAAGGAAACCGTGATCGTCCATAAAGCGGCGCACCAGGCTTGTCACTTTGGCGCGGGTTTTCAGGCGGTCGGCCATTTCCGGGCGACGCAGATCCAGATAGCGGAATTTCAGACGTGCTTCTTCGGTATTGACGTGGTTGAAGTCAAGCGGCAGCGATTCTGAACGGTTGATGATGGTCAGATCGGTGGCCAGCACTTCGATGGCACCCGTTGCCATGTCGCTGTTCACGTTTTTTTCGTCACGCGCACGCACGGTGCCGGTGACCTGAATGCAGAACTCATTACGCAGTTCAGAGGCCAGTTTTAACGCATCGGCGCGATCCGGATCGAAAAATACCTGCACGATGCCTTCACGGTCGCGCATGTCGATAAAGATAAGGCTGCCAAGATCACGACGACGGTTGACCCAACCACACAGGGTCACCTGCTGCCCAACGTGGGACTGACGCAGCTGCCCGCAATATTCTGTACGCATGAGATATCCCTTAACTTAGCCGCAGGCTATTAGGTCGCAGCTTTATGTATGTCAAACTGGATGAAAAAAGGGGGCTATTATACTGGAAATTCCGCCGGACGATAAGAGAGAAGCGCGCCAGACGCGCGATTGCTGCGCGCATCTTGCATATTCTCACAAAATTTAACAAAAATATCCGACCCACACCCAGCCTCTGCAGCGTAAGGTGTCACCGACGCTCACTCTTTAACAGGAATAAACATGTTTACACTCGACGCCGCCAGAACCGCCCTTGTGGTCATTGATTTACAGGAAGGGATCCTGCCGTTCGCCGGGGGCCCGCACAGCGCGCAGGACGTGGTCAGCCGTAGCGCGCGTCTGGCAGAAAAATGCCGCGCCGGTGGCATACCGGTGGTGATGGTGCGTGTGGGCTGGTCGGCTGATTTCGCCGATGCGCTGAAGCAGCCGGTGGATGCCCAGACGCCAGCCCACGCCCTGCCGGACAACTGGTGGACGTATCCGGTCTCACTCGGCAAGCGTGAAAGCGATATCGAAGTGACCAAGCGCCAGTGGGGTGCATTCTACGGCACCGATCTCGAGCTCCAGCTGCGCCGTCGTGGGATCGACACCATTATTCTGTGCGGGATTGCCACCAACATTGGCGTCGAGTCCACCGCCCGTAACGCCTGGGAGCTGGGCTTTAATCTGGTGATTGCCGAAGATGCCTGCAGCGCGGCCGATACCGATCAGCATCAGGGCAGCATGACCCATATCTTCCCGCGTATTGGCCGGGTGCGCAGCACTGACGAGATTATCAGCGTCCTATGATCTATCTGGGTCTCCCCCAATGGTCGCACCCAAAATGGGTGCGGCTGGGCATCACCAGTCTTGAACAGTATGCCCGCCACTTTAACTGCGTGGAGGGCAACACCACGCTGTACGCCCTGCCAAAAGCCGAGGTGGTGGCGCGCTGGCGGGAACAGACCCACGATGATTTCCGCTTCTGCTTTAAATTCCCGTCCACCATTTCGCATCAGGCAAAGCTGCGCGACTGTGGCGATTTAACGGTGGAGTTTTTCAGCCGGATGTCCCCCCTCGCCAACCGGATGGGCCAGTACTGGTTACAGCTTCCCGCCACCTTCAGCCCGCGCGATCTGCCCGCGCTGTGGACGTTTCTGGATGCCCTGCCCCGGGAGTTTACCTATGGGGTGGAAGTCCGGCATCTGGACTTTTTTGCGAAAGGCGAAGCGGAAACAGCGCTTAACCGTGGGCTCCACCAGCGCGACGTTAACCGGGTGATCCTCGACAGCCGTCCGGTCCATGCTGCAGTGCCGCACAGCGAAGCGATTATCGACGCCCAGCGCAAAAAACCGAAAGTGCCGGTGCATGCGGTACTCACCGCCAAAAATCCAATGGTCCGCTTTATCGGCAGCGACAATATGCCGCAAAACCAGGCGCTGTTTGCCGTCTGGCTACAGACCCTGGCGAAATGGGAACAGACCACCACGCCGTATCTTTTTCTGCATACGCCCGATATTGCCCAGGCACCGGAACTGGTCGAAGCTCTCTGGCAAGCCTTGCAGGCCGCGGTGCCATCGGTTGGCGACGCTCCTGCCATTCCGCAGCAATCTTCTCTTTTCTGAAAGCAACCCCTATCATAGAAGTGCCATCTGCAAAAAACAGGGAGTTTGTATGGTCTGCGCGCTGTATGCGGTTCTGGGTGCGTTACTGTTAATTAAGTTTTCGTTCGACGTGGTGCGCCTGCGGATGCTGTATCGCGTCTCCTACGGTGACGGCGGTTTTTCTGAGCTGCAAACGGCGATCCGCGTGCATGGCAATGCGGTGGAGTACATCCCCGTTGCGCTTATTTTGATGCTGTTTATGGAGATGAACGGCGCCGAGACCTGGATGGTACATGTCTGTGGCCTGCTGCTGATCGCCGGTCGCCTGATGCACTACTATGGTTTTCACCATCGCCTGATCCGCTGGCGACGTTCCGGCATGAGCGCCACCTGGAGTTCGCTTGTGCTGATGGTGCTGGCTAACCTGTGGTATATGCCGTGGGAGTTGGTTTTCTCCCTGCATTAGCGCACAATACGCCACTTTATTTTTCCCGGATTTTTACGTTATGTCAGATCGCGACACGCTTTTTTCTGCGCCTATCGCCAGTCTGGGCGACTGGACCTTTGATGAACGGGTGGCTGAAGTCTTCCCGGATATGATCCAGCGCTCGGTACCCGGCTACTCCAATATCATCTCTATGATTGGCATGCTGGCGGAACGTTTTGTCCAGCCCGGCACGCAGGTTTACGATCTGGGATGTTCGCTGGGCGCAGCCACGCTGTCGGTTCGTCGTAACATTCGTCAGGACGGCTGCAAAATTATCGCTATCGATAATTCCCCGGCCATGGTCGAGCGCTGCCGTCGCCACATCGACGCCTGGAAAGCCCCGACGCCGGTTGAAGTGATCGAAGGCGATATCCGTCATGTCGAGATCAAAAACGCCTCAATGGTGGTGCTGAACTTTACCCTCCAGTTCCTCGAGCCTGACGACCGTCAGCTGCTGCTGAACAACATTTATCAGGGGCTGAACCCCGGCGGCGCACTGGTGCTGTCCGAGAAATTCAGCTTTGAAGATGCCGCGGTGGGCGAGCTGCTGTTCAACATGCACCACGATTTTAAACGTGCCAACGGCTACAGCGAGCTGGAGATCAGCCAGAAGCGCAGCATGCTGGAAAACGTCATGCTGACCGATTCGGTCGAAGCCCACAAAGCGCGCCTGCAGAAGGCCGGCTTTGAGCACAGCGAGCTGTGGTTCCAGTGCTTTAACTTTGGTTCCCTGGTGGCGCTGAAAGGCGGTACAGCATGATTGATTTCGGTAACTTTTATCAGCTGATTGCCAAAAACCATCTCTCGCACTGGCTGGAAACCCTGCCTGCGCAGATTGCCGTCTGGCAGCGCGAATCCCTGCACGGTCAGTTTAAGCAGTGGAGCAACGCGGTCGAATTTCTGCCGGAAATGACCCCGTATAAGCTGGATCTGCTGCACAGCGTCACCGCCGAAAGTGAAGAGCCGCTGAGCGAAGGTCAGTTAATCCGTCTCGAAAAGCTGCTGCGTAACCTGATGCCATGGCGCAAAGGACCATTCTCCCTGTACGGCATGGATATCGACACCGAATGGCATTCCGACTGGAAATGGGATCGCGTCCTGCCGCACCTGTCCGATTTAACCGGCCGCACCATTCTGGACGTCGGCTGCGGGAGCGGCTATCACCTGTGGCGCATGATCGGCGCCGGGGCAAATCTGGCGGTTGGCATTGATCCGATGCAGCTGTTCCTCTGTCAGTTTGAAGCCGTGCGTAAACTGCTGGGCAACGATCAGCGCGCACACCTGCTGCCGCTGGGCATTGAACAGCTTCCGGCGCTGGCCGCGTTTGATACCGTGTTCTCAATGGGCGTGCTGTATCACCGCCGCTCTCCGCTGGAGCACCTGTGGCAGCTGAAAGATCAGCTGGTCAGCGGGGGCGAACTGGTGCTGGAGACGCTGGTGATTGAAGGCGACGAAAACGCAGTGCTGGTGCCGGGCGATCGCTACGCCCAGATGCGCAACGTCTACTTTATTCCGTCGGCGCTGGCGCTGAAAAACTGGCTGGCGAAGTGCGGGTTTGTCGATATCCGTATCGCCGACGTCTGCGTCACCACCACCGAGGAGCAGCGCCGCACCGAGTGGATGACCACCGAGTCGCTGGCCGAGTTCCTCGACCCGAAAGACCCGACCAAGACAATTGAAGGTTATCCGGCCCCGGTGCGCGCGGTGTTGATTGCCACCAAGCCGTAACTTTTTGCCGGGTGGCGGCTACGCCTGACCCGGCCTACATATGGCACCCTTTATCCAAAATATTTCACGTTGCAGCAAGGCGGCAACGCAGCGAGTCCCCGGGAGCTTACATCGGTAAGTGACCGGGGTGAGCGAGGCAGCCAACGCCGCTGCAGCGTGAAATATGAAGGATAAAAAAAGGCCCCTGTTGAATTTGCAGGGGCCTGGTACAAACAAGCATCATATTGGGCGACATGATGCGCGGTAAAAACGGGTTTTAGCGGCGATACCTTTCGATCATCGCCTTCATCACTGCAACCGACTCGCCATCAACGCCGTAGCGGGAATACTCATCCGCCTCACTCTCCGTCGACATCGACAAGCCTGCATTGCGATAGCGCATGGGTGACGGCAACCATCTGCCTGCCGAACTGTGAAGCTCGGTTACCCCAGCCTGTAAAAACAATTCCAGGTTAGCGGCGCGAACGCCAGCACCTGCCATTATTATTGGAACACCTGATTGTGCTTTTAGTTCCTTAATTAATGAAATACCTTTTTCGGCGGACGATTGCTGACCGGATGTGAGCACCCGCGCCACCCCCAGTTCCGCCAGATTTTCAAACGCTTGCAGCGGATTGACGCACATATCAAAGGCGCGATGAAATGTCACCGCCATCCCCTGCGCGGCAGCCATAATCTGGCGCATCCGCGGCATATCGACGTGACCGTCCTCATCCAGCAGGCCGATCACCAGTCCCGGGAAGCCGAGATCGCGAACGACGGCAACATCCTCCAGCATGGCGTTAAACTCGCCCGCGCTGTAGCAAAAGTCTCCGCCGCGCGGGCGAATAATCGGGTGAACGGGGATCGTCACCGCCTGACGCGCCGATTTTAATACACCCCAGGACGGGGTCAGCCCGCCCTCTTTGGGTGCGGCGCACAGCTCAACGCGATCGGCGCCCTGCTGCTGCGCCGTCAGCGCGCAGTCTACGCTGTAACAACAAATCTCCAGCAATGGCATAAAACCTCCTTTATTCTTCGCTGGCGACAATCTGTTCGATGGTCCACGGATGGAATTTAACCGTCACGCTACCGTCCGTCACCGCCAGCGTCGGGTTCGGCAGACGCTCGCGCTCACCCTTTGGCGAACTGGTTTTGACGAAGATCCCCGGCTGGCTGAGTCCGTCGTCGGACAGTAGCGCCAGCGCGCGGGCATTCAGGCTTTCCGGCTCACCGGGCAGAACGATTTCAATATGCTCCCAGCCTTCGTGCGGATAGCGTTTTTCGCCCGGCCACGGCAGCTCGACCACATCAAAACGCCAGTGCGCCACGCAGACCGGTTCGTGCAGCTTAAACAGACAGATCGGACGGCCGTTGATGATGTTTTCGGAGAGCAGCTCGCCGCACTGCTCAAACCCACGCCGCCAGCGATCAGCAGTGGCATTCTGGTGGCAGCGCAGTGAAATGTGGTCAGCTGCGAGGGGGGCGATATCCAGACCGAGGCGATCCGCCAGGGTAGTAAATGCCTCGGTGAAGCGCGGTAAATCGGCTGCAATGTCCTGCAGGTCGTCAATAGAGAGCCAGTTCGCCATCATCAATACTCTTGTCGTGGTGCAAAAGCGTTAATTTACTCTGTTGGCGGCCGGCGACCAACCGCTGATTTGAGCCAGTGCTGACGGCAAGAGGCAATTGCAGTATACTCCTGGCCTAATTTCTTTAACTGGCGCGGCAGCATGACAGCCGCGACAAAAATGTAAGGTATCCCGGTGAATATTCAGGCTCTTCTCTCAGAAAAAGTCAGTCAGGCTCTGATTGCTGCAGGCGCGCCTGCGGATTGCGAACCGCAGGTTCGTCAGTCTGCAAAAGTACAGTTTGGCGACTATCAGGCTAATGGCGTGATGGCAGTGGCGAAAAAACTGGGCATGGCGCCGCGACAACTCGCTGAGCAGGTCCTGACGCACCTGGATCTCAATGGTATCGCCAGCAAAACCGAGATCGCCGGGCCGGGCTTTATCAACATTTTCCTCGAGCCGGCCTTCCTGGCGCGTCACGTTGACGCCGCGCTGCAGTCCGACCGTCTGGGCGTGACCCAGCCGCAAGCACAAACCATCGTGGTCGACTACTCTGCGCCTAACGTCGCAAAAGAGATGCACGTGGGCCACCTGCGCTCCACCATCATCGGCGACGCCGCTGTGCGCACCCTTGAGTTCCTTGGCCACAAGGTGATCCGCGCGAACCACGTCGGCGACTGGGGTACCCAGTTCGGGATGCTGATTGCTTACCTGGAGAAACAGCAGCAGGAAAACGCCGGTGAAATGGCACTGGCGGATCTCGAAGGTTTCTACCGCGAAGCGAAAAAACATTACGATGAAGACGACGTCTTTGCCGAACGCGCACGCAGCTATGTGGTTAAACTGCAGGGCGGTGACGAGTACTTCCGTCAGATGTGGCGCCAGCTGGTCGACATTACGATGTCCCAGAACCAGCTGACCTATGACCGTCTGAACGTGACCCTGACCCGTAAAGACGTGATGGGTGAAAGCCTGTACAACCCGATGCTGGCCGGTATCGTCGCCGATCTGAAAGCCAAAGGTCTGGCCGTCGAGAGCGAAGGCGCTACCGTCGTGTTCCTTGATGAGTACAAAAACAAGGAAGGCGAACCGATGGGCGTGATCATCCAGAAGAAGGATGGCGGCTATTTGTACACCACGACCGACATCGCCTGCGCCAAATATCGCTACGAAACGCTGCATGCGGATCGCGTGCTCTATTACATCGACTCCCGCCAGCACCAGCACCTGATGCAGGCGTGGACCATCGTGCGCAAAGCGGGTTATGTGCCGGATTCAGTACCGCTGGAACACCACATGTTCGGCATGATGCTGGGTAAAGACGGCAAGCCGTTTAAAACCCGCGCAGGCGGCACCGTGAAGCTGGCGGATCTGCTGGACGAAGCGCTGGAGCGTGCCCGCCGTCTGGTGGCCGAGAAAAACCCTGACATGCCTGCTGACGAGCTGGAAAAACTGGCAACCGCAGTGGGTATCGGCGCGGTGAAATACGCGGATCTCTCCAAAAACCGTACCACCGACTACGTGTTCGACTGGGACAACATGCTGGCGTTTGAAGGCAACACTGCGCCGTATATGCAGTATGCCTACACCCGCGTGCTGTCTGTGTTCCGTAAAGCAGCGATCGACGAGAGCGTGCTGGCGACTGCCGCTGTCGTGATTACGGAAGATCGCGAAGCGCAGCTGGCGGCGCGTCTGCTGCAGTTCGAAGAGACGCTGGCCGTGGTCGCCCGCGACGGTACACCGCACGTGATGTGTGCTTACCTGTACGATCTGGCTGGCCTGTTCTCGGGCTTCTATGAGCACTGCCCGATTCTCTCCGCCGAGAGCGAAGCGGTTCGCAACAGCCGCCTGAAGCTGGCGCAGCTGACCGCGAAGACCCTGAAGCAGGGTCTGGATACGCTGGGTATCGATACCGTAGAGCGCATGTAAAAAGAAACCCGGCGAAAGCCGGGTTTCTTTTTTATCAGAAGTACTTCCGCAAATACTCCGTCAGACACAATATCGCCATCGCCTGCCCGTACGGCATCGAGGTCAGTGGGATCTGGCGATAGAACTCCAGATCGCTGCCCATCCCGGTACCGAACGAGGTTTGCAGCAGCTCGCCTTCCGGGGAGATGTTTTTTACAATCCCGCGAATGGCTTTCTCGGCCACCTCTGCATACTCCGGCCCCACGTAGCGCTTGCGCACCGCTTTCAGGATCCCGTAGCTGAACCCGGCCGTCGCCGACGCTTCCAGATACGAGTTCGGATCGTCGAGCAGCGTATGCCACAGACCGCTCGCATCCTGGCACTTCGCCAGCGCCGCAATCTGCGCGTTCAGCACCTGCACCAGATAACGGCGCACGGCGTTGTTTTCCGGCAGATCCACCAGCTCGAGGAAGTCCGGGATCACGATGGTCAGCCAGCTGTTGCCGCGCGCCCAGCGGGCGTTGGCAAAGTTATGCTGGCCGTCATAGTTCCAGCCGTGGAACCACAGACCGGTCTCCCGGTCCATCAGGTTTTGCACGTGCAGCAGGAACTGATAGACCGCCTCTTCCACGTAATCCGGGCGATTGAGCAGTTTGCCAATCTTCGCCAGCGGCAGCACGGTCATCATCAGGGTGTCATCCCACATCTGCTGATGGTTCTCTTCCGCCAGCGTGATGTGCTGCATACCGCCATGATCGGTGCGCGGCATCTCGTTCATCGCCCACTCGGCCCAGCTCTCCAGCCACGGCAGCCAGGCCGGGTTGCGCGTCTCTTCATAGCGATAGGCCAGGGTCAAAAACGGCGACATGGTGTTGACGTTTTTGGTGGTCGCCCCTTCGGCGAAGCGCGCGGTAAACCAGCTGTCGATGATATCGCGCATCGCTTGATCGCCGGTCTGGCAGTAATACTGCCAGATACCGTAGAGACCCACGCCGTGCGTCCATTCCCAGCCCGCCCAGCCTTTGGTGTCGATCACGCGCCCGTCGTCCAGCCGCAGTAAAAACTCACCGGTTTTATCGTGAATGTTGACCAGGTTATGCGTTACTTTTTGAATCAGTGATTTCAGCTCATCCCTGGCGATAAAACGCTCAGGCTGACGCAGTAACGGGCTATGTTTGACAGGCCAAACCTTCATAATCTTAACCTCTGTTGTATGTCGAATTCAGTGAAGCACGTTCATTCAGGGACGGTGCCGCCGGTTTATTGCGGTTCAGGTAGCCGATGTTGTTATTACCCCACAGGCACTCGTACGGCAGACCGGCCAGCATTTCAACGGTGGCACGCGCCTGCGGCGTCGCCGTTTCCGGCATCGCGCGGCCAGACTCACGCATTTTGGCCGTCTCTTCACGCAGCGTACTGTGCGTTTGCAAATTCAGCTTAAAGCGCAATGACACCAGGAAGCCGCAGATCAGCACCAGCACGGTGCCCACGCTCAGGATCATCAGAATGGTATGGCTGACCTCTTCCGGCTGCACTTTCTGGCCGCTGACAAAGCCGGACAGCTGCATCACAATCCCCACCAGCATGATGGCACCGGCCTGAGACGCTTTACGGGTCAGGGTCATGATGCCGGCGAAGATACCTTCGCGACGCTGACCGGTGATCACTTCATCCACGTCCGCAATGTAGGTGTAAACGTTCCACGGCACGTAGTTGATCCCCCCGCGGCCCAGACCTGCGAGGGCAGACACCAACAGCAGCAGAGAGTAGACATCGCTCAGTCCGGCGTAGTAGAGCATCGCATAGGAAATAGACGCCAGACCGAACAGCACCACCACCATCCGGTAGGACGGTGCCGGTCCAAAGCGGATGCACAGCGGGATCATCGCGATAACGGCGATAAACTGGAAGATGGCCATCGTACCCAGCAGATTCGACGCCATCGACGCCTCCTGCATCAGCACGAACACCACATAGTAGGTAAAGACCGCGTTGAACACGTCCTGGGCAATATAACCGCCGAGGTACATTCCCAGATGCTGGCGGAAAATCTTCACCCGCAGCGTGGAACTCAGTTCAACAAACAGACGGTTGAGGCTCTGTCTCAGATTGAGTTTTTTCTTCTCTTCTTCGGCACGCAGCGCCGCTTCAGACCACTCTTCGCGCGGGCGTTCCCAGGTAAAGAACCAGACGAAGGTCAGCATCAGGGCGCACAGCACCGAGAACACCAGGCTCGCATAGAAGAAGGAGACGGCGTTGTCTTTACCAAAGTGCGTTAACAGAATGCCCGGCAGGAAAGAGGCCAGGATCGCCGACATCTGCGCCATAGAGATACGCGCGCCGGAGAATTTGGTCTTCTGTTTGAAATCGTCGGTCATTTCCGGCACCAGCGTTTCGTACGGCACCAGAATCATGGTGTAGACGATATCAAACACCAGATAGGTGAGCAGGTAGTACCAGAACCCCATGTCTCCGACCCACATCAGCGAATAGCTGAAGACGCACGGGATGCCGAGCAGAATAAAGAATTTGCGGCGGCCAAAGCGTTTGCCAAGCCAGGTAGTGCCGAAGTTATCGGTCAGGAACCCCATCAGCGGGCTGACCACGGCATCAAGAACCCTTGCCGCCGCGAAGATAAAGGTGGCCTCAATCGGCGTAAGGCCGCAGAAAGTGGTGTAGAAATATAACAGCCAGGCAGCGGTCAGCGCTGTCGTCCCCGCCCCGAGAAAATCGCCCGAACCGTAGGCCAGATAATTCGCGAGTCCAATTTTACGTGTTTTCATTACCGTCGACCCTGTAAGTTTTAGAAGACTCCCGGTAACCCGAAGGTGGCGGGAGTGACTACAGGGTTACAGTAAGAGTATCCCTACGCGGATACCTTTCTGTTGCTGCCATCACCTGGCGGCAACTGGCAAAAATGCAAAGAGATTTACTACGCGTGTCACTGTTTTATAAAACAGCGTTTCTCTTGCATCAAAAGGAGGTGTCAGATTTGCGAGCCAGCCGCCAGAATATCCTGACGACTGGTGAAAAAGCGGGCAATTAGCGGTAGTTAACAATCACTTCGTTGCGTTGGACCTGCAGGGCGGGGATCAGCCGACCGCCGCCGGGCACTTCCCAGATAAAGCGTAACGGCTCGACGGCGGGCACGTTTTCAAACGCCCGGGTGGTGCCGCTGGCACCGTCCAGCTCCGTGCAGCGCGACTGGGAGCATAATCGCACCCGCAGCCCTGCCGGGATCGGTCCATTCAGCGTATAGCGCCAGGCCACCAGCGTCATCAGACCCGACACCGGCTGCTGTGCCGAAAGCGGGCGCGACGATGCTGCCACGCCGCGATGGTTAAGGGTCAGGCCGATACTGCTGTCCTGCCATGCGCCCTCCCCTGCGGCCTGGGCCATCAGCGGTAGCGCCAGCAGCCAGAGTAATTTACGCATCACTGACCTCCGATAGTGGCGGTCATGCGGATGTGACGATTATCCGACAGTTCCATATTAGAGAGCACCACCAGCTGAGTCAGACTGCGACGCAGGAAGCGAGACAGCAGCGGACGCAAGGCATGGTTAACCAGCAGCACCGGCGGTGCGCCGAGCATCTCCTGGCGCTGCAAGGCCTCCTGCGTTTGCGCCAGCAGGCGGTCGGCCAGCCCCGGCTCCAGCCCGCCGCCGCCCTGCAGCGCCTGCAGCAGCAGACGCTCAAGCGGCGTATCCAGACCAATCACCTGCACTTCGCCGGTGCCCGGGAACCACTGCTGAGTGATCGCCCGGCCCAGCGCCACGCGCACCACGGCGGTAAGCTCGTGCGGATCGCTTTGCAGCGGCGCATGCTCGGCCAGGGTTTCCAGGATGGTACGCATATCGCGGATCGGTACTTTCTCGTCGAGCAGGTTTTGCAGCACCTTGTGCAGGGTGGTCAACGTCACCACGCCCGGGACCAGATCTTCGGTCAGCTTCGGCATCTCCTGGGTCACGCGATCCAGCAGCTGCTGCGCTTCCTGACGGCCAAACAGCTCGGCGGAGAACTGGCCGATCAGGTGGTTAAGGTGTGTCGCCACCACGGTACTGGCCTCCACCACGGTATACCCCTGGATCTGCGCCTGCTCTTTCAGGGCGCTTTCGATCCAGATCGCCGCCAGGCCAAATGCCGGGTCGATGGTCTGTTCGCCCGGCAGCGTGCCTGCCGCCGTGCCGGGGTTTATCGCCAGCCAGCGCCCTGGATAGGCGTCTCCGCTGCCGATTTCTACCCCTTTCATCAGAATACGGTAGCGCGCGGGCGGCAGATCCATGTTGTCGCGGATATGCACCACCGGCGGCAGGAAGCCCATATCCTGGGCAAATTTCTTACGGATACTGCGGATACGGCCCAGCAGTTCCCCGTCCTGTTGGAAATCGACCATCGGGATCAGGCGATAACCCACCTCCATCCCCAGTGAATCTTCCAGCTGCACGTCGTTCCAGGTGGCTTCCACCGCCTGGGTGTTTTCCGGCATTTTAACCGGCGCGGCCTCCGCCTGAGGTTTAGCTTCCCGCCCGCGCAGCCACCAGGCCAGGCCCAGCAGCATGCCGGTAAACAGCAGGAAGACAAAGTTCGGCATCCCCGGAACCAGCCCTAACAAGCCGAGTACTGCCGCCGACAGCAGCATTACGTTCGGGTTGCTGAACAGCTGGGAGACCATCTGCTGGCCGACATCCTGATCGGTGGCAACGCGGGTGACAATAACGCCCGCGGCGGTGGAGATCACCAGCGCCGGTATCTGCGCGACCAGGCCATCACCGATGGTCAGCAGGGTATAGGTTTCTGCCGCGTGGCCCATGTCCATGCCGTGCTGCAACACCCCGACCAGCAGGCCGCCAATCACGTTGATCACCATGATCAGAATACCGGCGATGGCATCCCCGCGAACGAACTTACTCGCACCGTCCATCGACCCGTAGAAGTCCGCTTCCTGGGTCACATCGGAACGGCGTTTTTTGGCTTCGTCTTCGCCAATCAGCCCGGCGTTAAGATCGGCATCAATCGCCATCTGCTTGCCCGGCATCCCATCAAGGACGAAACGCGCGCCCACTTCGGCGATACGTCCCGCACCCTTGGTGATAACCATAAAGTTGATGATGACGAGGATCACGAACACCACGATGCCGATGGCAAAGTTGCCGCCGACCAGGAAGTGACCGAAAGCTTCAACCACCTTACCGGCCGCCGCGCCGCCGGTATGACCGTCCATCAAAATGATACGCGTCGACGCCACGTTCAGCGCCAGGCGCAACAGCGTGGTGAACAGCAGGATGGTCGGGAACGCAGCGAACTCCAGCGTGCGCTGGGTGAACATCGCCACCAGCAGCACCATAATAGAGAGCGCAATGTTGAAGGTGAAAAGCAGGTCAAGGATGAAGGCCGGGAGCGGCAACACCATCATCGACAGGATTAACAGGATGAGGATCGGCCCGGCAAGGATCTGCCATTGAGTCGATTTCAGGTTGCTGGGCAAGCGCAACATCGCCACCAGATTAGCCATCAGTGTCCTTCTCGTTCAAAAAATCCAGCGCTGCAGGCACCGGGAGATTGTCAGGTTTGACAGGTCGTTGACCTCCCGCCAGACGCCAGCGTTTCAACTGCCATACCCATGCCAGCACTTCCGCCACGGCGGCATACAGCTGACCTGGGATTTGTTGTCCAATTTCCGCATGCCGGTACAGGGCACGCGCCAGCGGCGGGGCCTCAAGCATCGGGATGCGGTTTTCATTGCCTATTTCGCGGATGCGCAGAGCGATAAGCCCTGCCCCTTTGGCCACCACTTTTGGCGCGCTCATTTTGTTCTCGTCGTACTGCAGCGCCACCGAGTAGTGGGTCGGGTTAGTCACGATAACGTCCGCTTTCGGCACATCTTCCATCATCCGACGACGCGCCGCCGCGCGCTGCATCTGACGGATACGGCCCTTCACGTGCGGGTCGCCTTCCATCTGCTTATATTCATCGCGGATGTCCTGCTGGGACATACGCAGCTTTTTAATGTGGCTGTAAATCTGGAAGAAGACGTCAAACCCCACCATCGGGATAATGCTCAGCGCCACCAGCAGGGAACACAGCCCCACCAGGTTGAGCGCATTGCGCATCGCACTCATTGGCGATTCGCTGACTAAACGCATCATATCCGGCCAGTTATGCCACACGAACAAACCGGCTACGCTGCCCATCAAGGAGGCTTTCATCAACGCTTTCAGCAGTTCGGCCCCGGTCTGGGCCGAGAACATCTTCGCGATCCCGGGCAGCGGGTTGAGTTTGGAAAATTTAGGCTGCAGCGACTTGCCGCTAAACACCAGTCCGCCCAGCATCACCGGCGATATCAGCGCCACCAGCACCACGCCGGTGATCAGCGGCAGCAGCGCGATCATCGCACCTTTGATCAGCAAGATTATCTGGCTGAGGATCAAATTGGGGTCGTTCACCATGCTGTGGTCAAAGCGCAGCCCGGCCGAGAGCATGCCTGCCAGTCTATGGGCAAGGGACTCCCCGCCCAGCCAGATAATGCACACGCCGACTAACATAATCAGCAGCGAGGTGAGTTCTCTGGATCGGGGTATTTGCCCATCCTCACGCGCCTTTTCTAGTCGGTGGGGTGTGGGGGCTTCTGTTTTGTCGTCGCTGTCGTCTGCCACGGCAAGCATCCCGCAGGTATAGGTTTGGACGCTATGATGCCAAAGCAGGACGTGAACAATGGGCGAAATAGGGGTGTTAAAAGGGCTGATTTACCCCCTTCGGTGTTGTCAGATACGCAGGTGGACGGAATTTCACCCGCGGGTGTGTTGGTTCAGGCGCATTGAGCCTGTTTACGACGACGTTCCAGAAGTGATGCGGCGATGGACTCAATTTCGGCAAAGTCTCTTGATGCGCTGTTTCGCAGGATAAGATTCCATTTACTCACTATCCGGGCATTAATCACCCGCTCGCGGCCCTCTTTTAACCGACCATTTTTAAGCAGCCAGTTAGCGACTTCAGCCCAATCCCAGAGCGGAGATTGACCTTTAATACGCTGGATGGGGCATGGAAAATCGCCGCTTCCGCGCGTGCCGTCTTTCAGCATGGCGATCGCCTGACGAGACATCTGCGTCATGTCAGCAATATCGCTCAACCCCACCAGAGCAGAATCAACGGATTCTACAATAGCGCCGATCCCGGCTGATTCGATATTGTCGACCGCTGAGGAGATGGCGTCATCCAGCGTTTTTGCGTCACGGTCGAACTCAACATAGACCGAGTTACCGTATGCGCAGATTAACGCATCGTCACAACCGCTGGCATGCAGCGCATCTTCCAGGCCTTCCTGGTCATAGGTCACGCCTGAGAGCGTCAGAGTAAAGCTAAAAAGCGCCATAGAACCTCCTGATTTCTTCATCAGCCTCCGTAGCTCAAACCTTATGCGTTTCGTTGACATACGTCAACACACTTATACCCGTCCTTCGTCATTTATCGCTGCCTACGGCCAGCAACAGATGCCAGGCAGATTATCAGTATGGTCAGTCGCGCAAGAGCGTGATGTCATGGCAGGTTGTGATTCTGGAAGGGGCACCGCAGATAAAGCAAAAAAAAGCCACCTTCTCAGGTGGCATTTGTGCCGGGTGGCGCTGCGCTAACCAGGCCGACAAAACGAGAGCGGAAGGCCCGCGCAAGCGCAGCGCCGCCGGGCATCAGAAGCCGAGGCTGTCCAGCAGGTCGTCCACCTGGTCCTGGCTTGCCACGACGCCGGCTTTGCTGGCGTCGAGCTGTGGGCCATTGAGCAGGCTTTCGTTTTCGCGCTGAGGGCGCGCCGACGGTTCCGGGATGTTCTCCAGCAGTACCATCAGCAGCTGGCGCTCAATCTCCTGGATCACATCCATCATGCGCTTGATCACCTGACCGGTAAGGTCCTGGAAATCCTGCGCCATCATGATGTCCAGCAGCTGGGCGTTGGTGAAGCTGGTATGGCCCGGTACGTCGCCAAGGTACTGGCGGGTATCGGTGACCAGCTCACGCGCGTCGGACAGTTCGATAGGATTTTCGAACCATTCGTCCCAGCGTTTGGTCAGCGCTTTCGCGCCTTTTTCCATTTCGTCCTGGTGCGGCTGCGAGGCTTCAACGCTGTTCAGCGCTCGCTCTGCCGCCTGGGCGGTCATCTGCACTACGTAATCGAGACGGTCACGGGCATCGGGAATTGCTTCCGCTGCTTCGGCAATCGCCTGATCCAGGCCCAGCTCACGCAGGCTGTCGCGCAACATGCGCGTCAGGCTGCCGATCCGGGCAATTATATCGCCGGCTGAATGCTCATCCGTAGGTTTAATCGAAGGCTGCATCATCACCCGTACCTCACATGCCGAGTTTCTCGAAGATCTTCCCGAGCTTCTCTTCCAGTGTTGCTGCAGTGAATGGCTTCACCACATACCCGCTTGCGCCCGCCTGTGCCGCAGCAATAATGTTCTCTTTCTTCGCTTCTGCGGTCACCATCAGCACCGGCAGAGACGACATCGCGCCATTGGCACGAATGGTTTTCAGCAGTTCCAGACCGTCCATGTTCGGCATGTTCCAGTCGGAAATCACGAAACCAAAACCGCCGCCGTTCAGTTTGTTCAGCGCATCGACACCGTCTTCCGCTTCTTCAACATTATTAAAACCCAGCTCTTTTAGCAGGTTGCGTACGATGCGACGCATGGTGGAAAAGTCATCCACAACCAAAAACTTGAGCTCTTTGTCCGCCATAAAACTACACTCCTCGTTAAATACGTATTGCCTGTCCGGCACTGATTTTTGCCAGCATCTGCTGACTAACCTGACTGAGATCGACCACTTCGCTCACGCCACCCGTATTGATGGCCTCGCGCGGCATGCCGAACACCACACAACTTGCTTCATTCTGCGCGATGGTCCAGGCACCAGCCTGGTGCATCGCAAGCATTCCGGCGGCGCCGTCGTTGCCCATCCCCGTCAGGATCACCCCAACGGCGTTGCGCCCGGCGTATTTCGCCACCGAATGAAACAGCACATCCACCGACGGCCGGTGCCGGTTAACCGCCGGACCGTCATGAATTCGAATCTGATAGTTCGCCCCGCTGCGCGCCAGCTCCATATGCCTGTCGCCAGGGGCGATATAGGCATGTCCCGGCAGGACGCGCTCGCCGTCTTCCGCCTCTTTTACGCTTATCTGACACAGCTTGTTCAGACGGTCGGCAAACGAACGGGTAAAGCCCGGCGGCATATGCTGGGTAATCAGAATACCGGGGCTGGAGAGCGGCAATGGCTGGAGTACATGGCGAATTGCCTCTGTTCCCCCGGTTGACGCGCCAATTGCCAGCAGCTTTTCCGAGCTCAACAGCGGGCCGGATTTCAGCAGTGCAGGCGCCGCCAGCGGCTTATGCACCGCAATCTGCGCCCGGGACGCCGTGCGAATTTTCTCGGCGATCATCTCGCTGTAGGCCAGCATCCCTTCACGAATGCCCAGCTGCGGTTTGGTGACAAAATCCACCGCCCCCAGCTCCAGCGCGCGCAGGGTGATTTCCGACCCTTTGCCGGTCAGGGATGAGACCATCACCACCGGCATCGGTCGCAGGCGCATCAGCTTCTCCAGAAAATCGATACCGTCCATACGCGGCATTTCGACATCCAGCGTCAGCACGTCGGGGTTAAATTTTTTAATCAAATCCCGGGCAACCAACGGATCGGGGGCAGTTGCCACCATCTCCATGTCACTGTGACTGTTGATGATCTCCGTCATGATCTGGCGCATCAGCGCCGAGTCATCGACTGCCAGGACCCTGATTTTACTCATGCTTTATCCTTACTCAGCGCATAGACCGTCTGGCCACGAAGGCTAAACTCGCGCGCGAGATTGCTGAAATTCTCCGAGTGTCCGGCAAACAGTAAACCGTCCGGTTTGAGCAGCGGCACAAAGCGGCGCAGGATCTCCTGCTGCGTCGTTTTGTCAAAATAGATCATCACGTTACGGCAGAAAATGGCGTCAAACGGACCCGCCACGTTGTACTGCTTTTCGAGCAGGTTCAACGCCGAAAACTCGACCCCGTTCGCCAGCTCGCTGCGCACCCGCACCAGCCCGTCGTGCGGGCCCGTGCCGCGCATGAAGTAGCGCTGAAGCTGCTGCGGCGACAGGGTTTTCAGCTCTTCCTGACGGTAGATGCCGTTCTGCGCTTTTTGCAGCACTTCAGTGTCGATATCGCTGGCAATTACTTTCCAGCGACCCGGCGCGGTACCCAACGTATCGGCAAGGGTGATGGCGAGCGAGTACGGCTCCTCGCCGGTCGACGCTGCCGCACTCCAGACGCGATACTCGCCGCTGCGACGACGCGCATGATCCGCCAGCACCGGGAAGTGGTGCGCTTCGCGGAAAAAGGCGGTCAGGTTGGTGGTCAGCGAGTTGATAAACGCCTGCCATTCCGCGCTGTTCGGATTCGCTTCCAGCATCCCCAGATAGCGGCCAAAATCATCCAGCTCGAGGGTGCGCAAGCGCCGCACGAGACGGTTGTAGACCATGTCGCGCTTGTGATCGGCTAAAACGATCCCCGCGCGCTGGTAGATTAACTGACATATCCGACGGAAATGCGTATCGGACAGCGCGAGGCGCTGTGTCATCTGTAACAGTAATGACGATTGCCCTGAGGGCAGAGATGATGTCATAGCGCCTTCTTAATCACTTTCAGGAACCCACTGGAACGGTCTGCGACCGCCCGACTTCTGTTACGGTTTCAACACGCTCATTCACATTAAAAACAGACACCAGTGAGGTCAGATGATCTGCCTGACTGGCTAACTGGTCGGTGGCCGCCGCCGCCTCTTCGACAAGGGAGGCGTTCTGCTGTGTCACCTGATCCATCTGACTTACTGCCTGGGCAACCTGCTCGATACCGCGACGCTGCTCGTCGGACGCAGACGCGATTTCACCCATAATGTCGTTCACCCGGGTCACGGAACTGACGATTTCAGTCATGGTTTTTGCGGCGGTATCCACCAGCGCAGAACCCTGCTGAACCCGTGACACCGACTCTTCAATCAACACTTTGATCTCTTTTGCCGCATTGGCGCTGCGACTGGCCAGGTTACGCACTTCACCGGCGACCACCGCAAACCCACGCCCCTGCTCGCCCGCACGCGCCGCTTCGACCGCAGCGTTGAGCGCCAGAATATTGGTCTGGAAGGCAATGCCGTCGATCACGCTGATGATGTCGCCAATCTTGTGCGAACTGGCAGCAATAGCATTCATGGTGCTGGCGACGCGGGTGGTTTGTTCCCCGCCCTGCTTCGCCGTTTGCGCGGCATTCTTCGCCAGACCCGAGGCCTGACGGGCGTTGTCGGCGTTCTGCCCGACCGTAGCCGTCAGTTGCTCCATGCTGGCAGCGGTTTGCGCCAGCGAGGCCGCCTGCTGCTCGGTACGCGACGAGAGATCGTTGTTGCCTTCAGCGATCTCAGCGATCCCGGTGTGCATGGCATAGCTGCCGTGACGCACCTGGGTCACCGTGTCGCGCAGCGAGCTTTGCATCGCTTTCAGGCTGGCGAAAATCGCCGAAATTTCATTTTTGCCGTACACCGCCACCGGGCGCGCGAGGTCACCTTTGGCAATGCTGTCAAAATGGCTGCTGATGATCGCCAGCGGCTGGACAATCATTCTGCGCGACCAGAACAGCGCGGCGCTGGTCAGCAACGCGGCCAGCACCACCATGGTGGCGAAAATCACCCCCGACATGTGGTAGCTGGTGCGGCTGTCCGCCCCGGCCTGTTCCACAAAGTGGTTAATTTCCTGCTGCCAGTTTTGTGCGCTGGCATCAAACGCCGCCTGCGACTCCTGCACCGGCGCGGTGAGGAAGTCCGACAGCTGGTTGTTCTCAAGCCAGGTCGCCTGATGCTCTAAATCGCCGTGCCACTGGGCATAGCCCGCCTGCACGGTTTTTTTCAGCGCATCCCCTTTGGCACCGATCGCCCGATGTTCGACAAAGGTTTTGAACATGCCGTCAGCCTGCTTCAGGCTGTCGCGCGCGGTGGTCATCAGCGCCTTGATATCATCCGGCGGATAGCTCAGGGCGGTTAAGGTCCCGGCCTTGTTCAGCGCAGTACTGGCCTGCAGCAGCACGCCACGGGTCTGGTCAAGCAGCGCCCGCTGCTGATTACCGACTTCCACTTCCTGTAAATTCTGATAGCCGTCGCGAAACGCCCAGAACGACAAGCCGTTACTGCCAACCTGCAATACCCCACACAGAATCAAAATCAAAAACAGTGTGGTCGAGATACGAATACGATTTAACATCCACGCTCCCATTCAGCGGCCAGCAGCCGCGGTTTAAAGTTCAGTCAAAATGTTTCCCAGTTATCATCCTGTCCGGCAGCCTGCGCACGCGGTTTACCCGACGCAGCGGCTGGCGCTGTCATCGAAATACCCGAGTGCGTTGCTACCGTTCTTGCGGGCGTAGAGGTAAGACGGAATGCCGAAACGGCCATCTTCAGTAAGCTCGCCTGTTCTTCCAGGGCAGCTGCCGCCGTGGCGGACTCCTGCACCAGCGCGGCGTTTTGTTGTGTCACACGATCCATTTCCGAGACCGCCAGCGCCACCTGGTCGATGCCGCGGCTCTGCTCATCAGAGGCCGAGGCGATCTCGCCCATGATGTCGGTGACGCGGGTGACGGCGTTAACGATGTCATTCATGGTTTCACCCGCGCTTTCCACCAGCACCGAGCCGGTATCGACGCGTGAAACGGAGTCCTGAATCAGGGTTTTGATCTCTTTGGCGGCATTGGCGCTGCGGCTGGCGAGGTTGCGTACTTCCCCGGCGACCACGGCAAATCCGCGACCCTGCTCGCCGGCACGGGCGGCTTCTACCGCGGCGTTCAGCGCCAGGATATTGGTCTGGAAGGCGATACCGTCGATCACGCTGATGATGTCGGCGATTTTCTTCGAGCTGTCGGCGATGTCGTGCATGGTTTTCACCACCCCGTCCACCACCTTGCCGCCGCGCTGGGCGGTTTCAGAGGCGCTCTCTGCCAGCTGCGACGCCTGACGCGCGTTGTCGGCGTTTTGCTTCACGGTGGCGGTCAACTGCTCCATGCTGGCGGCGGTCTCTTCCAGCGCCGACGCCTGCTGCTCGGTACGGGACGAGAGATCATTGTTACCCATCGCGATCTCGCTGGTGCCGGTGTAGATGGCATCCGAGCCCTGACGCACGTTGGTGACCGTCTCGATCAGCGAGCGCTGCATGTGGTCCACGCTGCTGGCCAGTTCGGTGATCTCATTGCGGCCCGAAATCGCCAGGGTATGCATCAGATTGCCGCTGGCAATTTCGCGGATGTGAGTAATGACGCGGCCCAGCGGGTTAAGCAGGATATGACGAATGCCGTACCAGACGGCGATCAGCACAATCGCCAGCGCCAGGGCGAGGATCGCCATCTGCCACTGAGCAAAGCGGTAGTCGTCCACGCTGGTGGTGAAGGCGGTGCGGTACTGCGCGTCGCTGGCTTTGGCGTACTCACCCAGTGCGGCGCCGAGGGCGTTCTGCATCCCCTGGGTCGGCTGGGCAAAGTAGGCGTCGGTATTGCCACTCTCAAGGAACTGGATCAGCTCCGCCAGACCGGCCGCATAGTTATGGTATTTTTCGTCGATGTTCTGGCTCGCCTGCTCCATCGACGGCAGCGGTGCAATCTGCTTGAAGGCTGCGAAGTGTTTCCCGGCTTCATCCAGCGTGGTGCGGGCGTTTTTCAGCAGTTCAGTTTTGGCGCTGCTCTGTTGGTTGGCGGCATCCATCATCATCCGCGCCGACGAGCGGCTCAGGTTGATACGGGTTTGCAGCATCAAATCCCAGGTGGTGGTGAGTTCACTTTGCTGAAGGCGTAAATCGTTGGAGGCCGCGAAGCTGGCCTGATTGTGCTTGAGTGACGAGAAAAACAGGCTGCCGGAAATAAGCTGCAGAAGTGCGAAGACAACCAGCACCAACATCAGCAATGTGACAACGCGCATACGGTTCAACATACAACACCTTCTAACTGGATTTGTTCCCGGTGTTATCGGCACAACTGGCGGGAACTTTACGTTGCAGAAGGGAAAAGCGTGGTTCAGAAGGCGATGTCGACCACCAGGGTGTCGCTGTAGTTGCCTGCGGGCGGGGTCGTCTGGGTGGTCAACACCTTCGCGGTGTAGTTATAGCTGCGCAGCAGGCCGTCGGCGCTGACCTGGGAAGAGACCCCGCTGGACCAGCGCTCCGTGCCGCTGCTGCCCCAGCGATTGCTGGTCGCTTCTTTATAGATTTCGTAGCTCATGCGGTTATTACCGCTCGCCATGCGGCGCACGTTGTTGCTGGCGTTAGCACCGTTATTAATGCCGATGGTGTAGACGCTGCCTTTGGTGCAGGTGACCGAAATGGCCTGCGACACGGTGGGGAAGTTCTGCACCAGCGGGGCGCTGTTGAAATTGACGTTCGGGGTGGTCATCGCGCTGCAGTCGTTGGTTACGGTCATATTCAGAACGATACTGGTCGCGACAGTCCCCACCTGCGGGGTACCGCACAAGCCAAGGATCCCCACCGCGCAGACGTTGTAGTTGATGCTGAAATTAAGCGTCACCTGATAGGGTCCGGCGCTGACGTTCTGCCCAGGAACGGTGCGGAAATAGAGCGGGATATTGTACTGCTTGGCCCCGAGCAGGCTTAACAGCGTCGGGCCGCTCCAGGTATAGGCCTTGCCGATCTGCACTTCGCTGTTGCTGCCGCACCCGGCCAGTCCGCACAGGCGGGTGGGGATCACGTCGGTTATTGCCGCATTATCGGTACGCTTCAAGGTGCCGCGACTGTTGGCGCTGACGGTGGCCCCGGTGTAGTTCAGGGTGATCGAGTCGTTAGTCAGCAGGTTGAGCGTCGCATCGCAATTCACCACCAGCGTGCCGGTGGTCTGCACTTCCCCGCTGCCGCTAAGGGCAAACGAGGTGACGCTGCCAAAGCTGGCATTGACGGTGCCGACGGTGCAAGCCCCCCAGCTCATCGTGGAAACCAGCAGCAAAACCAGCATCAGCAGCAGGCGTTTCATTGCCCCTCCCGACAGGTCAGCGGCCCGTAGGTTTGCAGCTTATGCCCCGGATTGGCGTCCAGGGTGAGCGTCACGTGGCAGCGTTTGCCGTCCGGGGTGCGCACCGTCAGGGCATTCACATCCGCCAGATCTTCCAGCCAGGCGATCCCGTCGTAGCCCACCACCGCCGGGGTTCTGCCCGGGCGCGACACCTGACTGCCGAGCGGGATATCCAGCCCGTCGCCGTCGTGGAGGATCACGCTCGCCACCCGCTCCTGCTCCATCGGGAAGTCTACCAGATAGCCGCTGTTGCGCCGCAGCGCCACCCGCCGCTCGGTCTCCTTCAGCCGGGTGTCGGCGGGAAGATCAAGCGTGTTGATGCTGTAGCTGGCCGGATAGTAGGCCGACACGCCGCTGATCAGCAGATAGCCGTTGCGGTTGGTTTTGCCGACCGGTTGATTCTCGTAGCTGACCGGCACCTCCGGCTGGCCGTCGGTGCTGACCACCACAAAAGCGTCGTTGATTTTGTTGGCGGCGAACAGCTCTCCGTCCATCAGCACCAGCGAGCCCAGAGCTTCGCCCCACCAGGTCATCATGTTGCGTTCGCCGTAGCCGCCGCCCTGGATCTCGATATTGCTGTTGCGCCAGCCCAGCGAGCCCTGCTGATAGTTGCTGGAGCGCGACTGACGCGCGAGGGCCATGTTCCAGCTCAGACCGCCGTCGGTGGGCATCGAGTGGTTGTAGTTGAAACGCTGGGTGCTTCCGGCCGTCGGGGTGTTTTCCACGGTGAGGGCGGCGCTGTCGCGTTCACCAAGCGGGATCTGCAGCGACATCGCCACCGTCCAGTCACCCTGCTGCTGATCCCGGCTGGCGGCGAGATAAATACTGCTGCTGCCCCACAGATTGCGGCTCCAGGAGAGGTTAAGCAGCTCGGTTTTCTGGTTATCAAAACTCTCGACGCCAATCCACGCCGCACCGATATTGCCGAATTCGCCCATGTTGAAGGTCAGGGAATACTGGTCAGTGTTACGGCTCAGGCTGGCAATGGGCTGGTCGTATTCATCATACATCGTCGGCTGATCGTACAGGGCGAGGTTACCGAACCCGCGATCGCGGCGGCTGTGCTGGGTGGCAAGGCTGAAGGCGCTGGTGCTGTACTGATAGCCCCAGTTCAGCTGCCCGCCGGTGTCGCCGCGCATCTGGCTCTGGCTCCAGGCGGTATTCACCACCCCAAACTGCCCCAGCTTGACCACCGTTCCGGCACCGCCGAGCGCCAGCTGTTCCGCCCCTTCCACGTGTCCTTCCAGCGTCAGCCAGTCGGTCAGGCCATAGCGATACGAGCCGCTACCCGCCGCCGGGCCGTAGTCAAAACTGTCGATGCCGTAATTGCGCCGCAGGCTACCGAGGGTAATAGCCCCGTCGCTGAGCCCTTGTTTGAGCAGCTCGCTGGTGACGTAGAACGGCAGCGTAGTGCTGACCTGGCGCCCCAGCGCATCGGTGGTGACCAGTACCGCATCCCCCGCCCCGTTGATGTAGGGCAGATTGGTGAGGGTGAACGGCCCCGGCTGCAGACTGGTGGAGCCCGCACGGTAGCCGTTAACAAACAGATCCACGGCGGTTGGCACTGCCGCTTCGCCGGAAAATTCCGGCAACGGCCAGGTGACCAGGTCCGGGCGCAGGGAGAAATCGCGGCCATAGCTTATCCCGCCCATGCGCACGCTGCTGCTCCAGCTCAGGGCATCGCTGATCACATCCCCGGCGGTCCAGGTGGTGGCGTCCTCTTCGTTGGTGACCATCAGGGTGGTGTCGTAGCGCACGTACCCTTCCTGCTGCCCGCTGCCGCCGGTGAAGTTTTGCCGCACGTAACCGGTAGAGGATAACGATCCCCGTTCGTCAAAATAGCGAAACTCGTGCCACAGGGAGGCCTGGCCGCCGCTGTGTTCGGTGTGGTTGGTGTAAAAGTCGTAGTTGAGCAACGCCCCTTTGCCAAAGTGCGGGGTGCTTTGCGCCATCTGGCCGCTGAACGGTGTGGCGCGCGTGCCGACCCACTCCCGCGGGACGCTGAGCAGCAGGCGCTGCCCGCTGCTGTCGTATTCGGCGCGCACGTCTTTCAACCGGGAGACATTCACGTCTCCCGGTGCAACCTGGTCGGCAGGCAACCCGGCGCGCAGCAGATCGGCGCTGCCCACCCAGTAATCGCCGCTGCGCCGGGTAACGGGTACCACCAGCCCGGTGTCGAAATGGTTAAGGATCAGCGCCAGCTGAAAAACCGCCTCGTCGTTAACCGACTGCGGTGCGGGCGGCGGGGGCAACATATCGTCGCCGGAGTCGGCCCAGCTTGCTGTACTGACGCAGAGCAGGATACCCATCAACGGCTTCAGTTGGCCGGTGCCGACTGCCATTGCGTATCCCTGGCATTAATTTGCGCACGCAGCTGACCCGGCTGGCCGACGCCTGACGGCAGCGGCCAGCTGCGCGCGCTGCCCGGCAGCACATACCCCAGCAGGCCGTCCGCCAGGGTGCGATTCTGCCCGCCCTGCTGCAGCGTGACCTGGCTGAGCCGGACATGCACATCACCCTGATTACGCACCTGCAGCGCAGGTTGTCCGTTCTCACGCACCACCCGCCAGCTGAGGTCGCGCGGCTCGACCAGCGCGTGATGCGCGCCCTCTTTAATGGTCTCAATCCCCTGCCCGTAAACGAATAGCGGAATGGAGTAGCGCATCTGCAGCTTTAACCCCATCTGCGGGGTCTCTTTATCCTGCGGCTGAGGGATTTCATCCACGATGATGCGGTAGGCTTGTTCCACTCCTACCGGGACATTCCCCTGTTTGATCAGGCGGATCAGCTGCTTGCTGCCCTTGCCGATGGTGACGATAGGCGGGCTGGCGACCACCTCCTGCTGGGCCGTGTAGCGCTCAAGGCCATTTTCCTGTTTCCAGCGCACAATACGCACCTGCATGGTGGTGGCGCTGTTGCCCTGATTCTGTACCCACAGCTCGGTGGCTTTGGTATCGGCTGACAGCCAGGGGTCGATCGGCCACAGCAAAATGGTTGCCGCCCCCTGGGCCTGCCCTACCGTACCGCCCAGCGCCAGCATCAGGCCGAACACGCAATGCCGCGAGAATACCGTCATCATCCCTCTCCCTTTTTCACCACGTTAAGGTCACAGTGAGTTGATCTGCATAATTTCCGGCCGGGCTAAACCCGGTCAGAAGCGCCACGCCAAACAGCGGCAGCGCAATGTTATTGCTGTTGGTGTAGGCCACGGACACCGCCTGGTTGACACCGATTTCACTGTTGGCCGCCAGTGAACTACTGCTGTACAGGCGATACGCCACCTGACTGGTGCCGCCCGCCCGCTGCATATTGCGCACCGAGGTATAGTGCTGGCCGCCGTCGATACTCATGCTTAGCGCCACGCCGGGCGTACAGGCAATCGACAGCGATCCGTTCGGCACAAAACTGGTGTTCACCGAACCGCGTTCCACCCCGGTATGCGTGCCAAAATTGAGCGTACCCAGCAGCCCGCCGCTGCCCGCCACCACCGAACAGCCGGGGGTGATGGTGGCATTGACCTGAAAGGACTGGGTGGTCACGGCCCCGACGCTGCCGGACGCCAGCAGCAGGCTCAGGATAAAAAAAGCGCGCAGTTTGCCCTCTCCCTGGTGTTGGAGCGATGGCGTGTTGCCGATCATCGGGAACTGGCGCTAATAGGTGACGCTGACGTTGATGGTATCGGTATAGGTGCCTGGCACCACGGTGACGCTGTTGCCCCCGCCGGTTATCCGTCCGTACAGCGTGTAGCTGTTTACCCCGCCTGCGGTGGATGCAATCGGCAGCGGGGCGTTGTTGGCAATAATGTTATTAAATCCGCCGTCGCTGTACAGGCTGTAGGCCACGCCCTGGCTGGCATCGGCGTTGTTCACCAGATAGCGGTTTGGCGTCCCCGGCGTCCCTACTACCGTGCCTGGCGCGGTGGAGTTGGTGTTGCCGGTGATCGCCACCGTATAGCTATCGGTGGTGCATTGAATGGTAAAGGTGTTGCCGCCGCTGGCACCGGTTAACTGGGTTGTCAGGGTCGAGAACGTGGCGGCATGGGTACCAAAATCGAGGGTACCGAAGTTGATCCCGTTCTGGGTTGGCGAGCCGTTGATCAAACAGCCGTTGGTCAACGTCAGGGTCGCGCCAATGGTACCGCTACTGGTCACCGCCTGCGTCGGGCCGGAGGCGATAATGGCGAGCATCCCGCCGGTAAATAGCATCAGATGTGTTTTATTCATTTTCCACCCTCCAGAAAATGTCGCATCGGGTTATCACGGTTTTCTGATAACGCTCAATCTGTTAGCACCCATTACGTTTCAGTCGGGTGGTTAATCTGAAATTTAGTTTATGGATCCCGACTCAACCACTTTTCGCGTGACCTCTCATGCTTTTGCCGTATTGACGTAAATTTACGTATTAAAACAATTAGATAAAAAATGTCATGCGCGGACAAACAAGCAAAGCGGGAAAATATATTGGCTAAAATGTGATTAGCGTCACAATATATCCGCGCGAAAATAACAACAAAACTAATAATTATTAAAAAAATATTGAAATGGCAACCGATTTACTTCAGTTTAGGTAATGGATTCATTGATGCGCTGAATAATAAAATCTATACAAATCAGCCAATTGAATAATTCATACCTTCAACGAGGATTTTTTGGTGGCAAGTGCAAACAAACTCACGATCTTTATCGTGATTTTTATGCTGGCGGGCATTCTGTCCGGCGCAGTTATTCATCAATATGCGTCAGCCGACGCGATAGTAACCTGGTCAGACAACATCACATTATTTACCGATATGTTCCTGCGGCTCATCAAGATGGTGATAGCGCCGCTGGTCTTCAGCACCCTGACGGTGGGGATTATGCGCCTCGGCGAAACCGCCACCATTGGCCGCGTGGGCGGCAAAGCGATGGTCTGGTTTATCAGCTCCTCGGTGCTCTCTATTCTGGTTGGTCTGTTTATCGTCAGCCTGCTGCATCCGGGCAGCGGCCTGAATCTGGCCGTCCCGGCCGGTTCGGTCGAGACCGGGCTGGCCACCGGCGGCATGACCCTGAAAGGTTTCCTCTCCCACACCATTCCGACCAGCATTGCCGGGGCGATGGCAAATAACGAGATCCTGCAGATTGTGGTGTTCTCGATGTTCTTTGGCATTGGCGGCGCGTCGCTGGGCGAGAAGTTTAACGCCCCGCTGGTGGCAGCCCTGGACGTGGTGTCCCACATCATGCTGAAGGTCACGGGCTACGTGATGTACGTTGCCCCGCTGGCGATCTTCGCGGCGATCTCCTCGGTGATTGCCACCCAGGGGTTGGGCATTTTGCTGAACTACGCCTCGTTTATCGGCGGCTACTATCTGGCAATCGTCCTGACCTGTCTGGTGCTGCTGGCGGTGGGTTACATGGTGCTGAAAAAAGAGGTTTTCCGGCTGGTCAGTATGCTGAAGGACCCGGTGCTGGTGGCGTTTACCACCAGCAGCTCGGAAGCGGCCTACCCGAAAACCCTGGAGCAGCTCACCCGCTTTGGCTGTTCGCGCAATATCGTCTCGTTCGTGCTGCCGATTGGGTATTCGTTTAACCTGGTGGGGTCAATGGTGTATTGCTCGTTTGCGTCGATGTTTATCGCCCAGGCGTACAATATCCAGCTGAGTTTTTCCGAGATTGTGGTGTTGATGTTAACCCTGATGCTGGCCTCAAAAGGCATCGCCGGGGTACCGCGTTCTGCACTGGTGGTGCTGGCGGCGACGATTCCGAGCTTCCATATTCCGGTGGCGGGTATTTTGCTGCTGATGGGGATCGACCACTTCCTGGATATGGGGCGTTCCGCGATTAACGTGTTGGGGAATGGCGTAGCGACGGCGATGCTGGCGCAGAATGAGGGGTTAATGGAGGAGGACGTCGGGCTGGCTAGCCAGGAAGCGTAAGCTTTTATGTAAATGGTGTGGAAAGGTTCCGTTCACCTTACGTCCAACAGAATATGACGTTCCAGAACCGGTGAACGTGACAAGGGGGCCACCGCGGCCCCCTTGTCAATCCCCGCGGCCCCGCAATGAAATCGGTGCTTCGCACTTCGCTCACCTCCCGACCAACTGCCTGCGGTCGGCTCAACTCGACATCCTGTCTCGATTCGCCTCTGGCCGCCATCCATGGCGTCCAGCCCTTGTCATCCGGTCTCCGGTTCGCCGATTTCAGCGGGGACTCAACACCCGTGCCACATTCAAGCCGCAAAAAAGGTTGAGGGATGGTAAATCCGGCTGGAAATCGCCGAAGCGTTGCCTGTAGGCCGGGGCGAGGCGCATGGATGCGCCGAGAGGGCGTGACCTACATGGATGTAGGATCACGCCCGACCCGATAGCCGAAAGGAATAAGCTGAGGGAACCGCGAAGCGGCGATTTTCGTTGCCGGGAGCCGGGATTGTAAAGGGGGCGGCGGTAGCCCCCTTTACACGTTCACCGCAGAATAACAGACATGTTGCTGTGAAGCCTTAGTGAACGGAACGATACCACTATGGCAATATATAACTTCAGGCCAGCCTCATCACGCGACGTGATTCGCCGCCACATCCAACAGCGCCATCTCATCACTGTTCAGCAGCTTCTCAATATTCACCAGAATCAGCATTCGGTCACCGAGCGCACCCAAACCAGTCAGGTATTCGGTGGACAGGGTTACGGCAAATTCCGGCGCCGGGCGGATCTGATCGGTGGTCAGGGAGAGCACATCTGATACCCCGTCAACCACGATCCCGACCACGCGCTGGCCCAGGTTAAGGACGATCACCACGGTGTTCTCGTTGTACTCTACGTCGCCCTGGTTGAACTTCACACGCAGGTCAACAATCGGCACGATCACGCCGCGCAGGTTGGTCACGCCTTTGATAAATTCAGGCGTGTTGGCGATACGGGTCACCTGATCATAGCCACGGATTTCCTGCACTTTCAGAATATCGATACCGTATTCTTCATCACCTAAAGTGAAAACCAGGAATTCCTGCCCTGATGGCTCGCCGGCCAGCTTCGTTACATTACTCATACCGGTCATGTTTTTACCTTCTTAACTGAATCAGGCGGCTGTGTGCGCCATACGTTGTTCACGATTTAATCCCTGAAGCGCCGACACGTCGACGATCAGCGCCACGCTGCCATCCCCGAGGATGGTGGCGGCGGAAATTCCCGGCACTTTGCGGTAGTTGCTCTCAAGGTTTTTCACCACCACCTGATGCTGACCAATCAGCTGATCAACCAGCAGCGCATAGCGACGGCCTGCGCTTTGCAGGATCACCACAATCCCCTGCGTGGCTTCGGTTTTGGCCCCATCCACGTCGAACACTTTCCACAATTCCAGCAGCGGCAGGTATTCGCCACGCACTTCCAGCACGCGCTCACCGCCCGCCAGTGGATGGAGATCTTCTTCACGCGGCTGCAGCGATTCCATCACCGCATTCAGCGGCAGGATAAAGACTTCGTTCGCCACTTTTACCGACATGCCGTCGAGGATCGCCAGCGTCAGCGGCAGCAGGATACGAATGGTGGTCCCGGACCCCTGCTTCGATTTGATCTCAACGTGGCCGCCCATCTCCTGGATGTTACGTTTCACCACGTCCATGCCCACGCCGCGACCGGAGACGTCCGTCACCTGCTCGGCGGTGGAGAAGCCCGGGGCGAAAATCAGCATCCCGACCTCTTCGTCGGTCATGTTTTCGTTGACCGCCATCCCCTGCGACAGGGCTTTGGCAAGGATGCGCTCGCGGTTCAGGCCCGCGCCGTCATCGGTCACTTCGATGCAGATGTTCCCGCCCTGATGCTCTGCGGAGAGGATCAGGTTGCCGACCGGGGATTTCCCTGCCGCCACGCGGTTTTCCGGCAGTTCGATCCCGTGATCGAGACTGTTACGCACCAGGTGCGTTAAGGGATCGATAATGCGCTCAATCAGGCTCTTATCCAGCTCGGTAGAGCTGCCCATCAGCGTCAGTTCAATCTGCTTGTTGAGCTTGCTGGCCAGGTCGCGCACCAGACGCGGGAAGCGGCTGAAGACGTATTCCATCGGCATCATACGAATCGACATCACCGATTCCTGCAGGTCGCGGGCGTTGCGCTGCAGCTGGCTCATGCTGGTGATCAGCTCCCCGTGGTTCACCGGATCCAGCTCGTTGGAGCGCTGGGCCAGCATCGACTGGGTAATCACCAGTTCGCCCACCAGGTTGATCAGCTGATCGACCTTTTCTACCGCCACGCGAATGGAGGTGGATTCGCTGGCGCGCGCGGCCGGTTTTTCCCGTTCAGCGCGGCCTGGCGCGGCAGTTTCTGTCGGCACGGCCTTCAGCGCAGGGGCTGCAGGCACCACGGCTGGCGCGGCTGGCGCTTCAACAATGGCGTCAGCCACCGGTTCGTCGATCACCGCTTCAAAGTCAATCTGCTCTGGCTCAATCACAAAGCACAGCACCGCAATCACGTCGTCTTTGCCGATCCCACCGCCAAGCGTGGCCGCAAGGGTGTCTTTGCCCTTCACCACGTTGCTCAGGGTGGCCAGATTGCTCAGCTCCTCTTCCAGCAGGTTAACTTCGCTCTCTTTCAGACCGGACAGCACGATCCGCAGACGGTCGTCCGCAACGGTTGCCGCAACAGGCGCGGCGTCCACCACGCTCAGTTTGGCCGGGGCGACGGCGGGCGCAGCCGCTTCACCTTTGGCTTCAAGGGCTAACTGGCGCAGCGCGTTGCAGATGTATTCAAAGCTGGCAGCATCCTGCTCTTGCGAGCTTTTATAGGCATTGAGCTGTTCCTGCATAATGTCTTTCGTTTCCAAAAACAGGTTAATAATGTCGGTATTGAGCTGCATCTCACCGCGTCTGGCTTCATCAAGCAGGTTTTCCATCAGGTGCGTGGTTTCCTGCAGGATGGTAAAGCCAAACGTGCCGGCGCCCCCTTTGATGGAGTGGGCAGCACGAAATATGGCGTTGAGCTGCTCTGAATCCGGCGCTTCGGGCACCAGGTCCAGCAGATGTTGCTCCATATCAGCCAACAACTCGTCGGCTTCATCAAAAAACGTCTGGTAAAAATCGGTAATATCCATGCTCACGCTATCACCTCGGATTGGCTGGTGGCGATGTTGTAACGGCAGCCGAAGGCACGGCGCCTGGCTGTTTTAAATTATCCAGTGACTCATTTTGACTGTCGGCGTTTTCGTGCAGGATGGCCTGCTCCGCCTGCCTGTTGAGCACTAAAATACTAATACGACGGTTGATGGCATCGTCCGGCCCGCGGTCAGACATGCGCATGGTGGCGGCCATGCCGATAACCCGCAGCACTTTGCCATCATCAAGCCCTCCGCCCACCAGCTCGCGGCGGGAGGCGTTAGCACGATCCGCAGAGAGTTCCCAGTTGCTGTACCCTTTTTCGCCGCTGGCGTAAGGGAAGTCGTCGGTGTGACCGGAAAGACTGATTCGGTTAGGGATCCCATTCAACACCGGCGCAATACCGCGCAGGATGTCATGCATGTAGGGTTCCACGTCGGCGCTGCCGGTTTTAAACATCGGGCGGTTCTGGCTGTCGATAATCTGAATGCGCAGCCCCTCCTGCACCAGGTCGATCTTCAGGTGCGGACGCAGCGCGCGCAGCTTGGGATCGGCCTCAATCAGCTGATCCAGATCGCCGCGCAGCTTTTGCAGACGGCTCTGCTCCATACGTTTTTTCAGCTCATCAATGTTCGGCTCGCGCTTCACTTCGCCCTGCTTTTGCGTGTAATCATCGCCACCGCCGGGGATCAGGCTGTCGCTGTTAGCCATCCGCGGCCCGCTCGACACCGCTGTCGCCAGCGGAGTACGGAAATACTCGGCAATCTGAATCAGCTCCTTCGGGCTGGAGATGGAGATCAACCACATCACCAGGAAGAAGGCCATCATGGCGGTCATAAAGTCGGCATAAGCAATTTTCCACGAGCCGCCATGGTGGCCTCCATGGCCTTTGTGCTTACGCTTTTTGACTATGACGATAGGATGGGCCTGGTTTTTCATGCGTCTTCAGTGCTCGTCTGCTGGTTTGGGTTCTTCACCGCACGCACGTGCTCTTCGAGCTCGTTAAACGATGGACGCTCGCTGGAGTACAGGGTTTTACGCCCAAACTCGACCGCGATCGGCGGGGCATACCCGTTCAGGTTGGAGAGCAAGGTTATCTTGACGCACTGCATCATTTTGCTGGTTTCGGCGCTTTTCTGGCGCAGCACGGTTGCCAGCGGGGAGATAAATCCGTACGCCAGCAGGATACCGAGGAAGGTTCCCACCATCGCGTGGGCAATCAGCGCGCCCAGCTCTGCCGCCGGACGATCCGCCGAGGCCAGGGCGTGAACGACCCCCATTACCGCCGCAACGATCCCGAAGGCAGGCAAGGAGTCCCCCACCATCGCCAGACTGTTGGCCGGGACTTCGGTTTCGCTTTCGTGGGTTTCGATCTCTTCGTCCATCAGGGCTTCGATTTCGAAGGTATTCATGTTGCCGCTGATGATCAGGCGCAGATAATCGACGATGAATTCCAGCATCGCCTTATCGGCGAGGATGCGCGGATAGCTGGCAAAAATCTCGCTCTCCTGCGGATTCTCGATATCACGCTCCAGCGAGAACATCCCCTGCTGGCGCGATTTGGCCATCAGGCGATACAGCAGCGCCAGCAGATCCATGTACATGCTTTTGGTGTACTTCGAACGACGGAACAGTAACGGCAACGCCTTTAACGTCGCCTTGATCGCCTTACCGTTGTTGCCAACGATAAACGCCCCCACCCCTGCACCGCCGATGATGACCAACTCAGCGGGTTGATAGAGTGCCCCAAGGTGCCCGCCGGTCATCATGTAACCGCCGAAAACTGTACCGAGAACTACCAGGTAACCTAATAAGATAAGCACGACATCATCCTTCCGCTAGTGACTTTAGCTGGATGCGCAGTTCGGGGGTTTACCCGCCCTTTGGGCATAAAAAAAGCAGCGGTAATGGCTTACCGCTGCTGGAATCTTGCCCCTGGGATCGGGTTAAACAGCTTGTACGATCTGTTCATCCAGCAGTTGTGGATTACTATCGGCAGGTTCCCGGGAAAGTTTACGTCTTTTTACCGCGCGGGACGGCGGTTGGCACAAACTGCAGGCAAAGCTGCCAGCAGGCTGATGCGCATGGGTAATAAAGTTACCGCTACAGCTGTTGCAGCGAGAAAGTTCGAGCAGTCCGCTCTCAACAAAACGCACCAGCGTCCATGCGCGCGTCAGTGCCAGCAGTGGGCCTTCTTCGGGCTGCGGGCACTGCTCCAGGTACAGTTTGTAGGCTTTAATGACCGCATCAACGCCGCTGCATAAGCCGGTCTTGAGCAGATACTGCCAGGCGTTGCAGAACATAGAAGCATGAATGTTCTGCTCCCATGTCATAAACCAGTCGGTGGAAAACGGCAGCATGCCTTTCGGTGGCGGGCTTCCGCGTAATTCTTTATACAGTTTGATAAGACGACCACGGCTCAGTTGCGTTTCGCTTTCCAGCATTTGCAAACGAGCACCCAGCGTAATCAATTCCATCGCCAGCTGAATGTCACGCGCTTCCTGAACAATGCTCTTCTCGCTCATCGTTATGCCCTTTTCTTACGGGCTGCGTCATCAGGCTGGCTGATTTCGTTGAGCAGTCGGGTAGAAAGCAAAATACCGGTGTGAACCTGCTGCAGATCATCCACGCGGGAATCCTGCGTCAGCTGGGTAATGGTCTGGTGGCTGTCAAAACGGAACTGGCAAACCAGTTGATTGGTTTCGGCCAGTTTCACCATTTGCGGCAGCGTTAACGCACCCAGCGTGGTAGCCATCTCTTCATGGATACCCAGACGGAACATCGCAGAGGCTTTGTCCTGGCTAATTAAACGTTGGGCGAGCAGTAAATATGACAGGTTGATGTCATAAATGTGTTTTAGCAATTCGGATGTATGCATCGGTTCCTTCCCGAATAACCTACAATCATTTTTTGTGCAGTCATCCCGCACCCCGTGATGTCGCCGGGAAAACCCCGGTAAAAAAAAGAAGAAAAGGCTAAAACACATAGTCGAATTAAGTTGTGTAGAGATGAATCACGTAAAGAAGAATAATCGTCCTCTCTTACACATTTATCATTTCTTACAATTAACTAAGATTTTTCCTAATTCGCCGCAACTCTACCCGTCCGGTTTACCACATACAATGCAGACCCGCCTGAAATTTGAAATAAATGTGATCCAGATCACATAATTTGCCTGAATTCGAACCAAAAATCCATCAGCCAGGCTTCTAAATTGTCTTTTTTATGAGCGATTAACCCTAAGATATATTCTCTTCAGGCGAATATTCATGCAGAAGCATGAACTGAGGCGGCACGTTACTTGCCGGGGGTTGACAGGTTACAAACGCCCGTCCTGCCTCGCTATGTCTATGATAGAAACGTTTTATTTAACCTGTTTTAAAACAGCCAGTTAACCGTTAAAGTTGCTTAAGTAATTTCCTTCCGTTACCGCTTTTCAAAGGTTAATGCAAGGTTAAAATTTAACGATTACAACTCGTTAGATTTGTATGATTTACGTTAAGTAATCGTTTACAGCCGATGCATGCATGACCAGGCTATTCTTTGCATAAGAATTATTAATGAATAATTATGATGAGCATCACACTAATGCCATCTTCCTCTCTTGCGCAAAGTAAGGAAGCGCGCTAAAGCTGATGCACAGGCGATTTGCCGAACCTTCTGGAGGACGCAATGAGTTACTCCCATCTACTTGTTTGTGTTGCCCTTTCCCCGGAAAGCGAACAGTTAATAAGCAAAGCGGTTGCCATCGCCCGCCCCTCGCAGGCACGCATCACGCTGGTAACGCTGTCGACAGAACCTGAAATGTACAACCAGCTGGCCGCCCCCATGCTGGAAGATATTCGCGGTGTGTTGCAGGAAGAGACGCAGCAATTTTTGGATGCGCTGATTGCGCACGCAGAATATCCGATTGCGCAAAAGGTTATTGCGACCGGCGAAATAAGTCAGTGCATTTTGGATATATGTCAAAAACAGAAGGTAGATTTAGTGATATGTGGCAATCACAACCGCAGTTTTTTTTCACGTGCGGCGTGTAGCGCAAAAACCATTTTCAGCAGCAGCAAAGTAGACGTGCTGTTAATTCCACTCAGCGCTGTCTGAGCCGCTGAGTGAAAAAGCATCAGGCCAGTTTAGGGAAGGTTGCGACCTTTTTTTGCAGATTGCTCTCCACGCTGTGGGGAGTGATGTCGTTCAGATCCTGAATAAAGCGCGCTTGCCAGCGATCAATATCGTTATCGCGGATCACTTTCATCATCTCCGCATGGCGCGATATACGCTCCGTTAGCGGCATGTTCAGCGCACGATGCAGGGCGTTAGCCACATCGTCCCTGTCGTAAGGATTGACAATCAGCGCCGAGGTCAGCTCATTGGCGGCACCGGCAAATTGCGACAGCACCAGCACGCCGGGATCCTTCGGGTCCTGCGCCGCCACGTACTCCTTCGCCACCAGATTCATCCCGTCGCGCAGCGGCGTCACCAGCCCGACATCGGCATAGCGGAACACCTTCATCAGGATTTTGCGCTCAAAGTGCTGGTTGAGATAGAACAGCGGCGTCCAGCCCAGCTGCCCGTAGCGACCGTTGATGCGTCCGGCTTCGGTTTCCAGCTGATGACGAATGTCCTGATAGGCCTGTACTTCTCCGCGTGAGGTTGGCGCAATCTGGGTGTAGCGGATTTTGCCGTGGTGCTCAGGGAATTTTTCCAGCAGCGTCTCATAGGCCTGGAAACGCTCCGGGAGCCCTTTGGAGTAATCCAGTCGCTCAACGGAGAAGATGTTTTTGACGTGCTTCAGCTCGTTTTTAAGCTGCGCCAGCTTGGGCGGCAGCGGTCCGGAGGCCTGTTCGGCAATGTCGTCAGGCTCGATACCAATCGGATAGACTTCGGTGTGGAACCGCTTGCCCCAGGCAGTATGCGCCCCATCATCGTGGGCAATGAGCCGCGTTTTGCTGGCAACACAGTCGAGGAAGGCCAGACGGTCATTGTCGGTCTGGAAGCCCAGCAGGTCGTAATCGCACAGCTGCTCGAGCAATTCCTCACCGGGCGGCAGTGCGTTAAAAATCTCGGGGGTTGGGAACGGGATATGCAGGAAGAAGCCAATGCGGTTATTGATCTCGCGCTTGCGCAACTCGCTGGCAAACGGCAGTAAATGGTAATCATGTACCCACAGGACATCATCCTGCTTAACCAGCGGCGTCAGCTTATCGGCCAGCAGGCGGTTCACCCGCATGTAGCCGTCCCAGGCTTCACGCTTAAACTTTACCAGGTCCAGGCGATAGTGAAAGGCTGGCCACAGCACCGCATTGGAAAACTGGCTGTAATATTCATCGTAATCCTGCTCGTTGAGGTTAAACGAGGCCCAGGTGATGTTCCCGCGCGTGACCTTTTTAAGCGGTTTGTCGTCCTGGCCAATATCCCCGCTCCAGCCAAACCAGAGTCCGCCGGTGCTTTTCAACGCACCCAGTACCCCCACCGCCAGGCCACCCGCGCTGGCTTTTTTGTCATCCGGGGGAGCGATTCGGTTAGAGACTACGATCAAGCGACCCATATTCTGTTCTCCTGTTAGTTTGCGCTATTTGTTTTTCTTGTTGATGGTTAGCGGCTTTTATTATCCATTCCCAGACATCAGGCACCGTTGCCAGCCGCCAGCTGGCTTTGGTCTCGCCTGCGCCGACTTTCACTGATACGCCTTTGAGTTGATTCACCACTTCAAAGCCGTGTTCATCCGTCAGGTCATCGCCAAAGAAGACCGGTGTTCTGCCCGCAAAAGGCGCTTCATGCATAAAAGCAGAGATGGCTTCGCCTTTGTGGATCCCGCGCGGTTTGATTTCGACCACGCATTTACCCGGCTGGAGCGACAGCTGGGGATTGTCACGTACCACCTGTTCCGCCAGCGCCTGCACCTGCGGCTGATACTGCGGGGCCTGACGATAGTGGAGCGCAAAGGCCATGCCTTTGGCTTCCAGCTCAGTGCCCGGCAGCCAGGCAAGCGCCGTCGCCAGCTGAGCATGCAGCGTCTGGACCAGTTCCTGAGGAAGCGTAACGATGTGCGCGTGGCCATGGATGTCGCGGCGCTCTGCGCCGTGTACCCCGGCCAGCGGGAAACGGTAAGGTTCGGCGAGCTTGTCCAGCTCGGCCATTGAACGCCCTGAAATCAATGCCAATGCACCCTGATTCAGCAGCGACAGCTGATTCAGCGCATGTAAAACGTCGTCCGGAACGGCCACTTCATCGGGATGCGGTCTGATGGTGGCAAGGGTCCCGTCGAGGTCAAAAAACCAGGAAAAATCGTCAGACAGTAAAGGCGGTGAAGTTAACGTATCGGCCACCCTGATCCTCCTTACGGTTGGCGAGATGAAAACAGTTAACATCTCAGTAGCCATGTAAGTATAGACAGTGTGACGCTGCTCGCCATTTGACACCCCCCTTCCGCTGCGTCCGGAAAGGGGGGCTACACTTAAAAGTTGGGGTGGGTAAAGGCGGGAAAAACGGTTAAACGGTACGCTTCGCTTTTTGTTTGTAACGGTCGAAGATCACCGCCGCCAGCAGGATGAGGCCGCGAACCACGTACTGCGAGAACGGGGAGATGTTCAGCAGGTTCATGGCGTTCTCCACGGTGCCGAGGATCAGGATACCGGCCACCACATATGAGATTTTTCCGATGCCGCCTTTCAGTGAAACCCCGCCCAGCACGCAGGCAGAAATCACAATCAGCTCATAGCCAATCGAGGTCATTGGCTGGCCGCTGGTCATGCGCGAGGCGAGAATAATCCCTGCCGCCGCCGACACCAGTCCTGAGAGCATAAAGATGATGATCTTGGTGCGCACCACCGGAACCCCGGCGAGGCGAGATGCCTCTTCATTCCCGCCAATTGCCAGCGTGTTGCGGCCAAAGGTGGTTCTGTTCAGCAGGAAACCAAAGATTATCAGGCAGGCGACCGTCAGCCAGATAGGTGCCGGCAGGCCGAACCAGTTAGCGTAGCCGAGGGCGAAGAAGCGCTCGTCTTCAATCCCCACCGCTTTACCGTCGGAGATGATATAGGCCAGGCCGCGCACAATCTGCATGGTCGCGAGGGTGGTGATCAGGGCGTTGATTTTCAGCCGCGCAATCACGAAACCGTTCACCAGCCCGCTGAGAGCACCGAGCAGCAGACCCGCCGCGACGCCGATCCACAGGCTTTCGGTCATATTAATGACCACTGCAGTGGTTACCCCGGCGCAGGCGATAACCGAGGCCACCGACAGGTCGAAGTCGCCCGAGGCCAGACAGAACAGCATCCCGCAGGCGACCATCCCGGACATGGAGATCGCCAGTCCCAGGCCCTTCATATTAATGAAGGTGGCGAAGTTAGGCACAAAGATAGCGCAGCCGAGGAACAGCACGGCGAACACCACCAGCATGCCGTATTGATCCCAGATGCGACCCAGGCTGAAGGCCGATTTCGGCGATCCGGATGTAGTAACAGAAGACATCTTATTCTCCTTACTCAGGCGACGGCCTGGCTAACTTTAGGCATGGCGAGGCTTAACGCCTGCTTTTCATTCGCCTGTTCATGAAGCAATTCACCGGCGATCTCGCCTTCCCGCATCACCACGATCCGGTCGGCCACGCCCAGCACTTCCGGCAGGTCGCTGGAGGCGAACAGCACCGCCACCCCGCGTTTTGCCAGTGCATAAATCACGTTATAGATTTCGTGCTTGGCCCCCACGTCAATGCCGCGGGTCGGTTCATCCAGCAGGATCACCTTCATCTCTTCCGACAGCCAGCGGCCCAGAATCGCCTTTTGCTGGTTGCCGCCCGAGAGGTTCATAATCAGCTGCTCGGCGCCAGGCGTTTTGATATTCAGGGAACGAATGTGGTGATCGGCGTTGCTGGCCTCCCACGCGTCGTTAATCAGGCACCCGGCACGAATCGACTTCCGTCGCGCCGAGATGTTGATGTTATCCCGCACGGAGTGCACCGGAATAATCCCCTCGGCTTTACGGTCCTCCGGACAGAGCATCATCCCCGCCCGAATGGCGTGAGCGGGTTTCTGGATATCGACGAGCTGACCGTCAATAAATACCTGTCCGTCGGTGATCTTTGTGCCGCCAAACAGTCCTTTCATCAGTTCACTGCGCCCGGCACCCACCAGCCCGAACAGGCCGACGATCTCACCGCTGCGCACTGTCAGCGTGATCGGCTTGCGCACGCCCGGGGCTTTTACCTGCTCAAGACGCAGCAACTCGCCGCCGTACTGACGCGATTCCCAGTGGTAGATATCGCCCAGCTCGCGGCCGACCATTGCCTGCACCAGCTGGTCATGGTTGACCTGCTGCATATCGGAGAAAGTGCGCACGTAACGGCCATCTTTAAAGACGGTGATCGCATCGCTGAGGGCGAAGATCTCTTCCATACGGTGCGACACGTACAGAATGATGCGCCCCTCTTTGCGCAGCTCGCGGATCACGCGGAACAGATTGTCAATTTCACGCGCCGACAGCGAGCTGGTCGGTTCATCGAAGGCAATGACTTTGGCATTGCGCGCCAGCGCTTTGGCGATTTCTACCATCTGCCACTGACCGATGGAGAGATACTTGAGCGGGGTCTGCGGGTCGATATCCAGCCCGAGGTGCTTAAGCTGTAGCCCGGCTTCATAGTTGAGCAGCGAACGGTTAACGAAACCGCCCTTGTGCGGGAGCTGCCCGAGGTAGATGTTTTCCGCAACGGTCATCTCGGGAACCAGATGCAGTTCCTGATAGATGATGGCGACACCGGCGTTCAACGCGGCGGTGGTGTCAGCAAAGGCGACCTCTTTGCCCTGTAAGGCAAGCGTGCCGGTCGTGGGGGCGTAGTTACCGCTGAGAATTTTCAACAGCGTGGATTTTCCGGCGCCGTTCTCCCCCATCAGGGCGTGGACCTGGCCGGCATAGCAGTCAAAGCTGATATCGGTCAGCGCATTGACGCCAGGGAAGGTTTTGCCGATGCCGCGAAAAGAGAGATACGGTTCTGACTGGTGCATAACGTCTCCGAGGATCGAGTAGTGAACGTCTGGCCCCCCAGGCTGCGGGGGGCACAATCACAGTAAATTACTTACCGCCCAGTCCTTTTTTCTCAAGCTCTGCTTTGAAGTTGTCGCGGGTGATTAGCACCACGTCGGTCACTTCGGTAAATTTCGCTGGCTCTGCCCCTTTGGTTACCCAGTTGTAGAGCATTTCGCTGGATTTGTAGCCGTGAACGTCCGGGCTTGGCAGCAGGGAGCCGAAGAAGCCCGTGCCCTGCGCTTTTGACAGTTCGCTCACCGCATCAACGCCGTTGATACCGATACCGATAACGTCAGCCGCTTTGAAGCCCTGCCCTTCGGTGGCGCGCACGCCGCCCAGCACGGTGTTGTCGTTCATCCCGACGACCAGCCAGTGTTTCACTTCGGAATGCTGAACCAACATCGAGTTCGCCGCATCAAAGGCGCCTGGGATGTCGTTAGATTTGGTTGGCACTTTATAGATCTGTTTTTCCGGGAAGCCCGCCGCTTTCAGGGCCTCCATCGAACCGCTGGTGCGACGACGCGCGGTATCCAGCTCATCAGCCGTAATCGCCATCACCGCGGTGTCTTTCACGTCCCAGCCGCGTTTTTGCATCTCTTTGTACAGCTCTTGTCCCTGACGTTCGCCGATTTTGGTCGCCGCCATCATCACCAGGGGTACGGTGTCCATCGGGACGCCTTTGGCGTTGACGAACTGATCATCCACTGCGATCACTTTCATGTCGTAGCCGCGGGCTTTGGCGACAATCGCCGCGCCCAGTTTTGGATCCGGAGTACAGATGACAAACCCTTTCGCGCCGCTGGCCGCCAGGCTGTCGATGGCGTTCAGCGTTTTTTCACCGTCAGGCACGGCAATTTTGATCACTTCAAAGCCTAAATCTTTCCCGGCTTTATCGGCGAATTTCCACTCGGTCTGGAACCAAGGTTCTTCCGGCTGCTTCACCAGAAAACCGAGCTTTAAGTTTTCCGCCATAGCGGATTGTGACATAACGGCAGCCAGACCAATGGCCGCCAGCGCTTTAGTAAATTTGTGCATGGTAAACTCCAGCTTTAGCGTTCTAATATGTAGGGGGAAAACAACTCAAATTTATTTAATTGGACTTAAAACAAGGCATTAGCGCTACCCACGTATAAAGCGCATTTGCTTGAGATAGTTTTAGCGGGAAATTGATCATCCATAAGAGAGCGCCATCACACCGCAGAATTACAGTAATTGCGTACATACATTCAGCGGGAAATGACATAAAAAAGAAGTGATTTGTCAGACAAATAGGAAGGGGTAAAGCAGATTAGTCCATAAGGTCAGCTAAGGAATCCTTGTCATCCGGGCGCCTTCACGCCCGGACTTCAGCTTACCAGGGGTAGTAGATGTGTTCAGCGTGTTCGCGTACCGGAGCGTCGTCACCCAGCAGGCGGGCCGAAAGGGTCAGGGCAAAATCAAACGCATGGCCCAGACCTTTACCGCTGATCAGGTTGCCATCTTCCACCACCGGCGCATCGACATACTCGCCATCCTGCACGTCCTGCCAGAGATCGCCCGAACACACATAGCGGCGGCCTTTCAACAAGCCGTTGCCGCCCAGCACCCGGGCAGCGGCAGAGCAGATGGGGCAGATATACTTGCCCGCTTCGTCATGGGCCGCAACAAAGCGCAGCACCTCGGCATTGGCCGCCAGGTTCACGCTGCCCTGCGGGCCACCCGGCAGGACGACGGCATCGTAGTAGCTGTCGATTTTCTCGCTCAAGGTGCTGTCGGCCACCATTGGGATGTTGTGGTAACTCACCACCGCCCGCGACTCAGCGCAGGCCAGGGTCTCAACTTCAATGTTCAAACGGCGCAGGATATCAATCGTGATGATCGCTTCCGCTTCTTCGAACCCGGGTGCCAGCAGCACCGCAACTTTTGCCATGATAAACTCCATGATATAAAAAGATAAAACGTCGTTTCATTTTCACAGAGTCGTTCAGGCTAAACTTCCTGCTGGATCACAGAACGGGGGATTGCCCGTAAAAATGATCGCGCGCAAATTCCGGAAGATGTAAAGAGGTATTAATAGTGCGTATCACTAAGAATCTTCCTGGGTGAAATAAATTCATCATCGTGTGCAGACTTATTTTCTGAATTAAACGATCAATGTTCAGCGGCGTTAATGTTACCTTCTGAAAGTAAATATAAATATTTATATTATACAATGAGTTATATTTTTACCGTCTGTTCAGTAAATTATTACCCCTGTACTATTGCCATTATCTAAATATGTTCGATGAATAGTAAGAATATATTTATAAGCATTCTCTAATGAAAAATGGGCTGTTATTATTATTTTAATCATCGCCCGAAATGAATAACCGATCACATACAGCGCTGACCGAATGAATCTATTATGGCGATAATTCCCCCAAATACGTCTCTCGGAAATAAGGAAGTTGCTATGGCTGTCTCCGGCATAATGAACAAACTTAATACGCAAATGAATCTTGAGTTTAATGCCTCCAACCTTTACCTCCACCTGAGCGAGTGGTGCTCAGAAAACAGACTCAACGGCACCGCCACCTTCCTGCGCACCCAGGCTCAAAGCAACGTCACCCAAATGATGCGCGTGTTCGAATTTATGAAAGCGTCCGGTGCAAACCCGGTGCTTAAAGCGACGAATATGTCCGATGAAGCTTACTCTTCGCTCGAAGGGCTGTTCCAGCGCATGCTGGAAGAGTATGAGCAGCGTCATTCCACACTGATTCAGCTGGCGGATAACGCCCGGGAAATGGACGATCTGCCCACTTTCGATTTTCTGCATGATATTGAAAAAGAACAGGAGCAGGACGGCCTGCTGCTGAAAACGCTGGTGGATGAAGTGTGTCACGCGCGCCGCGCCGGAATGTGCCAGGAACAAACGGACCGTCATCTTCTTAATGTGGTGAATTGCCAGCACCATTAATCACCTGCCTGACGCATTATTGCCCGCCGGCAACGGGTGATAATGTGTTGCCAAAAAGTTACCAACTCATTGCTTTTGTTAACCTTTAACAAATCCGATCTGGCTCCCACCACATACCCTTACAACGTGTAATGATTTGGCGAAATTTTGCCATCGTTGACAAGGGAGTCTCATGATCACTGTTGAATTTATCGTCATTATCCTCTGCCTGCTAATCGGAACCCGGTTCGGCGGCATGGGGCTGGGCCTGATAAGCGGTATTGGCCTGTTTATTCTGAGCTTTGTTTTTGGCCTTCAGCCCGGTAAGCCCCCCGTTGATGTGATGCTGACGATCCTCGCGGTGATTGGCTGTGCCGCCACGCTGCAAACCGCGGGCGGTCTGAACGTGATGATGCAGTTTGCCGAGCGTCTGCTCAGACGGCATCCGCAGCACATCACCCTGCTCGCCCCGTTTACCACCTGGACGTTGACCTTCCTGTGCGGCACCGGACACGTGGTCTATACCATGTTCCCGATCATTGCCGATATCGCCCTGAAAAAAGGCATCCGCCCGGAGCGCCCGATGGCGGTGGCGTCCATCGCGTCGCAGATGGCGATCACCGCCTCGCCGGTGTCGGTGGCCGTGGTGTCACTGGTGTCGATCCTCGCCGCCCGGCACGGGATGGGTCACGCGTTTGGCATTCTGGAGATCCTGGCCATTTCGGTTCCCGCCTCGCTCACCGGCGTGGCGATTGCGGCCCTCTGGAGCCTGCGTCGTGGTAAAGACCTGGCCGACGATGCGGAGTTTCAGGCCCGACTACAGGATCCCGAGCAGCGTAAGTTCATCTACGGCAGCACTGAAACTTTAATGGATCAGCGCTTCCCGAAACAGGCCTACTGGTCAACGTGGATCTTCTTCGCCGGTATTGCGGTGGTGGTGCTGCTGGGCGCCCTGCCCGATCTGCGTCCGGCTTTCGAGGTGAAAGGCAAAATGACGGCGCTGTCGATGAATCTGGTGATTCAGATGATGATGCTGATTGCCGGGGCCGTGATGCTGATGGTCTGCAAGGTCAGTGCGGCGGCGATTTCGAACGGGGCGGTGTTTAAGGCCGGGATGGTGGCGATTTTCTCGGTCTTTGGCGTGGCGTGGATGAGCGATACCTTTTTCCAGGCCCACCTGGACGAGCTGAAGATGGCCCTTGAAGGCGTGGTGAAAAGCCACCCCTGGACCTATGCCATTGTGCTGTTTCTGGTATCGAAGCTGGTAAACAGCCAGGCCGCCGCGCTGACGGCAGTGGCACCAATGGGGCTGATGCTGGGGATTGAACCGAAAATGCTGATCGCCTTTTTCCCAGCGTCGTATGGGTACTTTGTCCTGCCTACTTACCCCAGCGATCTGGCCTGCATTGGCTTCGACCGTTCCGGCACCACGCGCATCGGTAAATTCATCATCAACCACAGCTTTATTTTGCCGGGGCTTATCGGCGTCAGCTGCGCCTGTGCCATGAGCTATCTGCTGGTAGAAACCTTTATGTAACGGTTATCCGGGCGACCGTCGGCCGCCCGTTCACATTTTTTTCACAAACCCATTTCTAAATTCGAAACATCGGTTTATTTTAGTGAGATTCGCCCTGCGGGGTGAACTTAAGCTCGATCAGCGCAATGGCTTTCTGCACTGCGCGCAGCGTGACCGGGTCTGCCGAGGCAGGATTGCTGGCGAAATCGATGCTTTTCAACTGGCTGGACATCTTCTCGCGCACTTCAGCTGGCGCAATAATTTCGATCACATCAAGAATTTGTTTGATAACCAACTGGCAGGCAACAACGTCAGAGACCAGTTCCTGATCGGCACTCAGGTTTTGAGACATAGGCTTCTCCTGTATTAAAGGCCGCCATAGTAGCAAAACGCTCGCCCCGATGCCGTTTGCAGGCATAAAAAAACCTGCCGGAGCAGGTTTTTTTATCAGAACATCGCGCCAGGCGGTACGTCCTTGAAGGTTTTGCAGTAGCTTTCAAACATGCTTTTCAGGATTTTGCGCAATTTCATCGGTGTACTCCAGATTATGTGTTATGCAGGTGTTTTCTTTTGATGCGCACATAATATGACCTTCATCACAAATTTCAATCATTTTGTGATATTCATCACGCAGGTTTATTTATAATAAAACCCTGTTCCGATTAAAAAATATTATAAATCAGATAATTAAATACCACTGTGTTCCAGTAAAAATTTCAAATCTTTTTTAAGTGGCAGAGGAAAAATGACAGACAACATCTCCGGAAAAGCGTCCAGCGGGATGTCTCCCGCCGCGCTGCTGGTGGCGGGAGCGTTCTTTATGGAGTTTCTCGACGGCACCGTGATCGCCACGGCGCTGCCCGATATGGCGAGAAGCTTTGGCGTGCAGGCCGTCGATCTGAACATCGGTATCAGTGCGTATCTCATCACCCTGGCGGTACTGATCCCCGCCAGCGGCTGGATCGCCGATCGCTTTGGCGCGCGCAAAGTCTTCACCCTTGCGCTGGCGATCTTTACCCTCGCCTCGGTGCTGTGCGGCCTGGCAAACACCGTCGATCAGTTTGTCGCCATGCGCGTGCTGCAGGGCATGGGGGGCGCGCTGATGGTGCCGGTCGGACGGCTGGCGGTATTGCGTACCACGCCAAAACATCAACTGATCACCGCCATCGCCACCCTGACCTGGCCTGCGCTGGTGGCACCGATCATCGGCCCGCCGCTGGGCGGCTTTATCACCAGCTACGCCGACTGGCGCTGGATCTTCTTTATTAACGTCCCGCTGGGGCTGATTGCCATCGTGCTGGCGCTGCGTATTATTCCCGACATTTATGAAGAGACGCGCCGTCCCTTTGATATCCCGGGCTTTATTGCCACCTCGGTGGCGATGGTGAGCCTGGTTTACGCTATGGAGTCGATGGGGGCGCAGCACGTCAACACCGGCCTGACCGTGGCGCTGCTGGCGCTCGGGGGCGTAACGTTGACCTATGCGCTGCGCCATTTCCGCCGCGCCGAGTGGCCGATGATCCGCCTGGATGCCCTGCAGGTGCCGACGTTTCGCGTGACGATGTACGGCGGTTCGCTGTTCCGGGCCTCGATCAGCGCCGTGCCTTTCCTGCTGCCGCTGATGTTTCAGGTGGGATTCGGGATGGATGCATTTCATTCCGGGCTGCTGGTACTGGCGGTGTTTGTTGGCAACCTGACCATTAAGCCCGCCACCACGCCGCTGATCCGCACCCTGGGCTTTAAAAAATTGCTGCTGATTAACGGCGCGCTGAACGTTCTGGCCCTGCTGGCCTGCGCCCTGTTAACCCCGCAAACCCCGGTGTGGGTCATTATGCTGGTGCTGTATCTCGGCGGGGTGTTCCGCTCGATTCAGTTTACCGCCATCAGCACCCTCGCCTTTTCCGATGTGCCTTCCCCGCAGATGAGCTACGCGAACACCCTGTTCTCCACGGCGACGCAGCTGGCAGTGGGGCTGGGGATCACTCTGGGCGCCATCGGGATCCGCATTGGTGAGCTGTTCAGTGAGATGCTGGGGATGGCATTGCTGCCGGGGATCAGCTTCCGGCTGGCGTTCGTGGCAATTGCGCTGGTCTGTCTGCTGGGGATGTTTGATACCCTGCGGCTGGTGAAAGATGCCGGCAGTGCCGTATCGAAAAAACAGGCATAAAAAAAGCCAGCGGACGCTGGCTCTAATCGGGTGTTGGCAACTTAGCCGGTAATACCGCGAACAAAGGCTTCGATCTCTTTATCCTGGCAGTTCTCATAGAAGCACTGCTGGAAGCGCTGACCGGACACCGCCGTTTTAATCAGCTCTGGATCGATCGCACGCAGGGTGTCGAGATAGTTCTCTTTCACCACGGCGGCTTTAACCTGGTTCAGAATGCCTGCGTTGCGAACCTGTGGCTCTTTACGCTCTGGCGGGTAGCCTTCGCCTTTACGGCCAGTGAAGGCTTTTTCGAAGATAAAGCGCACGTTCAGCTCTGCGCCCCAGCCGAAGCCTTTAGCAAATGGCAGAGAGAGCGCGTTACCGTTGTTGATCTGAGCAAACAGGAACGCATCAGCAGGATCGATGCAATAGCCGCACACCACACCCGGATGGATGTTCAGGGACATCAGCGCGCCCTGACCGGTGCCGCAGCCGGTAACCACGAAATCGACCGCTTTTGAGTTCAGCAGAATGCTCGCCATGATCCCCAGGTGAATGTAGGTCAGGTGATGATCGTTTTCATCGCTCATCCCTACGTTATAAACCGGGAAGCTTTTGTCATCGGCAACAGCTTTTAACTCATTGAGGATGGTGGCGTTTTTGTTCGCCTGACTGTTTTCCATCATCAGTGCAATTTTCATTCTTCGTCTCCTGAATACGATGCGGACGTCCCGCTGTGAATAGCTAACCCGACCAACCTTACTACTAAGCAAACGCACTTTCAAATTAAGTGAAAAATAGTTTCAAAAAACAAAGATGCGCTCACAATTTTGCGATCGGAGGGCGTTTTGACGTTGATGCCTGTACGGATGACATATCATTGAAGGAGCACGTCGCCTGTCGCGACGTGAAGGGGCAAAAAACGTGGTTAATCCTGGCATTGCGCCGCGCGCGTGGCAGTAGTATAGGTTATTTCAACTCTATTCAGAGCGTTCTATGAAGAGATTATGCAAGGTTGGCCTGGTCCTGCTGCTGGCGGGTTGCGGTATTACCCGCAAGGCGGAAGTCAGCAGCGTCGATGTAACGTCGGGTATCGTCCGGCTCGATTATGGTCAGCCCATCTTTCAGACTTCACACGATGACGCCTATATAACCAGTGGCACCGCGACCCGCGAATGTCAGGCCATGGGGTACAGCACCGCCACGGCTTACGGTCAGCCGGTGGAAACCTGCAGCGTGATCAGCGGCTCCCTGTGTCTGAATTCCACCCTCACCGTCCAGTATCAATGTCAGGGTTATGCCCCGCGCCCGGCCGTCACCACCTCAGCGTATTATTAAGCGTATTGCCAGCGAAGTTGCTGGCAATAATAACGTTAAACACGAAACAGAATAATTCTCATTAATTATATTTAATTTAGCGCAATGCGTGTTATTCCCATTCCTGTTATCATCATTTAAATAATTATTTTACCTTTTGCAAATAATTAAATAACAAATTATAGTGGCGCTCACGTTGACCTGTTAATAATAAAACGGAGCTACACCATGCTTAAACCCGAAATGATCGACAAGCTGAATGAGCAAATGAATCTCGAGCTTTACTCCTCCCTGCTGTATCAGCAGATGAGCGCCTGGTGTAGCTATCACAGCTTTGAAGGTGCGGCGGCATTTTTACGCCGTCACGCGCAGGAAGAGATGACCCACATGCAGCGTCTCTTTGATTACCTTACCGATACCGGCAGCCTGCCGCGCATTAACCCGGTCGCCTCCCCGGTGGCAGAATATGCCTCGCTCGACGAGCTGTTCCGCGCCACTTACCAACATGAGCAGCTGATCACCCAGCAGATTAATGCCCTGACCCATGCCGCAATGACCAGCCAGGATTATCCAACCTTTAATTTCCTGCAGTGGTATGTGGCAGAGCAGCATGAAGAAGAGAAGCTGTTTAAATCGGTTCTCGATAAACTGTCGCTGGCGGGTAAATCAGGTGAAGGTCTGTACTTTATTGATAAAGAGCTGTCGACGCTCGACGCCCAGAAATAATGATGCCGCGGCGCCAAAAGGGCGCCGCATTATTATTAATGACGGCAGATTTTACTTTCGTGGGTTGAAAACCCCTCTTCCAGCGGAATAAATTTACCGCGCGCCGCCAGAAACGCCACCAGCTCCGCCGCCGTCAGATCCGACGCCGAACAGGTGTGAAAACGCGCCTCTTCCCCGAAACGGGCGGTAATCGCCGCAATCAGACGCTGCTCCGTATACTGCTCATCAGAATCAATCATCATTGTCAGCACGTCGTGCCCATGAACAGATGTCATAACCCCTCCACAAAAAAAAGCGCAGCCTAAACGCTTCTCGCGCGGGCCGCCTTGCGCTGGCTCAGGTTTACATGCAGCCAGCACAGCTGGTGCAGCGCCAGTCTTCGCGGTTTACCGCATGGTAAAACTGGCGATAGCTGTCGGTTTCAAGCGGGATACCGTGGTCAAAAAAGAGATCGGTCAGCCATTCCACATTCGCAATAATCCACTCATCCTCCGGCAATCCCTGGGCGAAGGTTTCATCTTCGGGATCGATAATGGAGTAGATGGCCCAGGTGCCCATATCCTTCTCCTGCCGGGATTCGGGCAGTGTCAGCGCTTGTCCCTGCCAGTGCAGGATCCAGTGCCCGTGACACAGTAAATTGCCTGACCGACTCCATTTTGCGCTGAAGGGATTACTCTGGGGCATCGACGCCTCACTTTTTTTGATTATTTATTAGAATTGTTTACGTTACGCCTGATTATCAGGCGAAAACATTCTCCTTATGAACCAGGCACCTACCCACAATTTGCCGGGCATCCGCCCAGCGCAGCACTTAAGCCAAATTGTGTAAACCTGTGGTTACACCCTTTGTAACGCCGGTTTGACGAATCTGCGGTTTTCCCTTACGCTGCGCCGCAGATTTTGTCGCGATGACGTGTGGTTGTAGAGGAAAGCGTGAAAAACAGAACTCTGGGTAGTATTTTTATCGTCGCCGGAACGACGATTGGTGCAGGGATGCTGGCAATGCCGCTGGCAGCCGCAGGCGTAGGGTTTAGCGTTACGCTGGTGTTATTGGGCACCTTATGGGCACTAATGTGTTACACCGCCCTGCTGCTGCTTGAGGTGTATCAGCATGTTCCCGCTGATACCGGGCTCGGGTCGCTGGCCGGGCGCTATCTGGGCCGCTTTGGCCAGTGGATTACCGGCTTTAGCATGATGTTCCTGATGTATGCCCTGACTGCGGCCTACATCAGCGGCGCGGGGGAGCTGATCGCCTCCAGCGTTAACGACTGGTTTAATGCCGATATCTCCCCGTCAACCGGGGTGATCTTCTTTACCCTGATTGGCGGCGGCGTGGTCTGCGTGGGGACGTCGCTGGTCGATCTGTTCAACCGCTTCCTGTTCTCGGCGAAAATCGTGTTCCTGGTGGTGATGCTGGCCCTGCTGGCGCCGCATATCCATAAGGTCAACCTGCTGACGCTGCCGCTGGAAAAAGGGCTGGCGCTGTCGGCAATCCCGGTGATTTTTACCTCGTTTGGCTTCCACGGCAGCGTGCCGAGTATCGTCAGCTATATGAACGGTAACGTGCGCAAGCTGCGCTGGATCTTTATTACCGGCAGCGCCATCCCGCTGGTGGCCTATATCTTCTGGCAGCTGGTGACGCTCGGCAGCATCAACTCGTCCACCTTTATGGGGATGCTGGCCAGCCATTCCGGGCTTAACGGATTACTGCAGGCATTACGTGAAGTGGTGGCGTCACCGCACGTGGAGCTGGCGGTGCATCTGTTTGCCGATCTGGCGCTGGCGACGTCGTTCCTCGGGGTCGCGCTGGGTCTGTTTGATTATCTTGCCGATCTGTTCCAGCGCCGCCGCAGCGTTGGTGGGCGTTTGCAGACCGGGGCGATTACCTTCCTGCCGCCGCTGGCGTTTGCCCTGTTCTATCCGCGTGGGTTTGTGATGGCGCTGGGCTATGCCGGGGTTGCGCTGGCGGTGTTGGCCCTGCTGCTGCCGTCGCTGCTGGTGTGGCAAAGCCGCAAGCATCATCCGGAGGGCGAATACCGCGTACCGGGTGGGAAACCGGCCCTGTGCCTGGTCTTTGCCTGCGGGATTATGATTATTCTGGTGCAGTTTGGGATTGCGGCGGGAATATTACCCGCAGTGGGGTAAAAAATTGCCCGGCGGCGCTACGCTTGCACGGGCCTACAGGATTTGTAGGCCGGGTAAGCGCAGCGCCACCCGGCAGTGATTAGTGTAAGCAGCAGTTCTTGAATTTTTTACCGCTGCCGCATGAGCAAGGGTCGTTGCGGCCGACTTTGGTGCCGTTGATCAGCGGCTGCTGCGTCGTTGGCTGCTGAGGATTGGCGCTCCAGTAGTTATACAGGCGCAACGCCGCCGGGCGAATGTTCTCGATGTTCGCCTGGAACTCTTCTTCACTCAAGGTATCCAGACGCTCAAAGTTCTCTTCGGAACCATGCAGGGCGATAAGTTCAAGATCGGCACGCAGCGACTCCGGCAGGGTTGACCAGTCGGTCAGCGCCACGCCGCGCATATAGCCAAAGCACCACTCTTCCACCACGGTATAGCTCTTGCCGTCGACGTCATTCTCGCCAAACACCGGCTCAAACTGATCCTGATAATCGCTCAGGCGCTCGGCAATATCATTCATATGCTTAAAGCACAGATCGAGGAAGCGGTTCATCTCGCGATCGTTCTTCCAGCGCGGAATATGCTTCTCGCCGCCCCATACCGCCACCAGCCAGCGGTCGGGCTCAACCACTACCGGGCCCGAGAGTACCGCAGTCAGCATGCCGTCGAGCTCTGAAACGTCCATCACAGACTCGTCATGGCCGTAAGACATCAGCGTCTCTTCCAGCCACTCCAGCTCATTTTCATTTAACGGACCTTCGCTCATGGTCATTCTCCAGCAAAATAGAAATTTGGCTGCAGGGTAGCACAGAACGCCCCTGAACACGCGCAGTTGCGCCCAACGGTCAATGATGGTGCAAAACCGCCCAAATCGTGACCCTTACACAACTTATGTGCCTTGTTGTTAATGAGATGTGATCCCCGCTGTAATTTCACTTCACCGCGCCGGGGGGCGTAAAACGGCGCTCTATACTGAAAATTGTCGAAACCCAGCGGCGTGCAGTCAATTCTGGCAACCCTTTTGCTTAATGTTGCGGGTGTTGAACGCCGTTATATAAACCTCCTGAAAGGTACGTACACATGTCGCTGAAATTTATCAGAAGTCCGCTTTCTCTTATGTTGGCAGGTTGCCTGGTGACGGCATTTTCCGCCCAGGCTGATATCGTCATTGGCGTTGCCGGCCCGTTTACCGGACCTAACGCCACCTACGGGGATCAATACTGGCACGGTGCGACGCAGGCCGCAGAAGACATCAACGCCGCCGGGGGGATCAACGGCGAAAAAATTAAGCTGGTACAGGGCGACGATGCCTGTGAACCAAAACAGGCGGTGTCGGTAGCGAACCGGCTGGTAGACCAGGATAAAGTCAAAGCCGTGGTCGGCCATTTCTGTTCGTCTTCGACGATGCCCGCTTCTGAGGTCTATAACGACGCGGGCGTGCTCGCCATCACCCCGGGCTCGACTAACCCGCTGATCACCGAGCGCGGCATGAGCGATATGTTCCGCATGTGCGGGCGCGATGACCAGCAGGGCCAGGTCGCCAGCGACTTTATTGTTAACAAGCTGAAAGCCAAACGGGTGGCGATCATTCACGACAAAGACACCTACGGTCAGGGGCTGGCGGACGCCACCCGCGCGGCGCTGGCCAAACACGGCGTCAAGGATGTGATGTACGAAGGGCTGTCGCGCGGTGAGAAAGACTTTAACGCGCTGGTGACCAAAATTGGTGCCCAGAAGCCGGACGTGGTGTTCTTCGGCGGCTGTCATCCAGAAGCCGGGCCGCTGGTGCGCCAGATGCGTGAGCAAGGGGTGCAGGCCAAATTCTTCTCCGGCGACTGCATCGTTAACGAAGAGATGGTCACCGCCGCCGGGGGCGCGAAATACACCAACGGCATCTATATGACCTTCGGTAAAGACCCGCGCCTGATCCCGGAAGGCAAGGCCGTTATCGAGAAATTCCGCGCCAGCAAATTCGAGCCGGAAGGCTATACCCTTTACTCCTACGCCTCTGTGCAGGCCATTGCCGCAGCATTCAAAGCCACCGGCGGGTCCGATCCGGCCAAGGCCAGCGCCTGGCTGAAAGCCAACCCGGTGGATACGGTGATGGGCAAAAAATCCTGGGACAGCAAAGGCGACCTGAAAGTCTCCGACTACGTGGTGTATGAGTGGGACGACAAAGGTAAATATAAGGAAGTGCAGTAACAGGACGGAGTCACGCTCAACGTCGGCATGTGCGCATGCCGACGCACGATAATCTTCAGGCCGTTCGTCAGGCGGCCTATTACACGAGCGCGCGGCGATGGAAACATTCTTTCTGCAGCAGTTGATAAACGGCTTAACGCTGGGGTCCGTGTACGGGTTAATTGCCATCGGCTACACCATGGTATACGGCATTATTGGCATGATTAACTTCGCGCATGGCGAAGTGTATATGATCTCCGCCTATCTTTGCGCCATCGGCCTGGCGCTGCTGTCGTTCTTCGGGCTGGAGTCGTTTCCGCTGCTGATCCTCGGCACGCTGGTGTTCACCATCGTGGTAACGGGGGTTTACGGCTGGACCATCGAACGTATCGCCTACAAACCGCTGCGCAACTCCACGCGCCTGGCGCCGCTGATCTCCGCGATTGGCATGTCACTGATCCTGCAAAACTACGCCCAGATAAGCCAGGGCCCGCGTCAGCAAGGGGTGCCAACCCTGCTTGACGGGGTGCTGCGCTTTCATATTGGCGAAGGTTTTGTCCAGATCACCTACACCAAGGTGTTCATTCTGATCGCCTCGTTTGCCGGGATGCTGCTGCTGACCTGGATAATCAACCATACCCGCTTAGGGCGGATGTGCCGCGCCGTACAGCAGGATCGCAAGATGGCGTCGATTCTGGGCATCAATACCGACCGGATTATTTCCCTGGTGTTTGTGATTGGCGCGGCGATGGCCGGACTGGCCGGGGTGCTGATCACCATGAACTACGGCACCTTTGATTTTTACGCCGGTTTTATTATTGGCATTAAAGCCTTTACCGCCGCCGTCCTCGGAGGGATCGGATCGCTGCCCGGCGCGATGCTGGGGGGGTTGATCCTCGGAATTGCCGAAGCGCAGTTCTCGGGGATGGTGAACTCCGATTACAAAGACGTGTTCTCCTTTGGATTGCTGGTGGTGATCCTTATTTTCCGTCCACAGGGACTGCTTGGCCGCCCTGTCGTGGCTAAGGTGTGAGGGAATCAACGATGACATCGCAGACCGTTTCTCACGACAGTTTTTCGCTTAAACGCTGCGTCCTCGATGCCATTTTTGCGGGCATGGTCGCGTTAATCATTTTTGGTCCGGTCGCGGGCGTGGTGCTGGACGGCTACAGCTTTAACTTTGAAGGCCAGCGGCTGGTGTGGATCATTGCCACGGTGATGACCGGACGCTTTGTCCTCAGCGCCTTTCTGATGACCGCAGTGGGCCGCCGGGTGGCGTCGCGCTTTGATAACGATAACTCGGGGGTATACGTGCGCCCGCCGCAATACAAAAGCCGGATGCGCTGGATTATTCCGCTGATTGTCACGCTGGCAATCTGCTTTCCGTTCGTCGCCACCAAATACGTGCTGACGGTGGCGATCCTCGGGCTGATCTACGTTCTGCTTGGCCTCGGGCTGAATATCGTGGTCGGGCTCGCGGGCCTGCTGGACCTCGGCTACGTCGCCTTTTACGCCATTGGCGCCTACGGTCTGGCGCTCGGCTACCAGTATCTGGGGCTCGGGTTCTGGACCATGCTGCCGCTGGCGGCGCTGATGGCCGCCGCCGCAGGGGCGCTGCTCGGCTTCCCGGTGCTGCGCATGCACGGGGATTATCTGGCGATTGTCACCCTCGGCTTCGGGGAGATTATCCGCCTGGTGCTCAACAACTGGCTGACCTTTACCGGCGGGCCAAACGGTATTTCTGCCCCGCCCCCTACCCTGTTCGGCCTCGAGTTTGGCCGTCGGGCCAAGGATGGCGGCGTGCCGTTCCATGAGTTTTTCAATACCACGTTTAACCCCAACCTGAAGTTCATCGTTATTTACGCCATTTTGCTGGTGGTGGTGCTGCTGGTGCTGTACATCAAGCACCGTCTGACCCGGATGCCAATTGGACGGGCCTGGGAAGCGCTGCGCGAAGACGAAATTGCCTGTCGATCCATGGGGCTTAACCATGTGCTGGTGAAGCTGTCGGCCTTTACGCTGGGGGCGTCGACAGCAGGCATTGCCGGGGTGTTCTTCGCCACCTATCAGGGTTTCGTCAACCCGACCTCGTTCACCTTCTTCGAATCGGCCCTGATCCTCGCCATTGTGGTGCTTGGCGGGATGGGCTCCACCCTCGGGGTGGTGCTGGCGGCGTTTGTACTCACCGTCACCCCGGAGCTGCTGCGCACCTTTGCGGAGTACCGCGTCCTGCTGTTTGGCGTGCTGATGGTGGTGATGATGATCTGGCGGCCGCGCGGCCTGATCCGTATTAACCGCAGCGGATTTGCGGTGCGTAAGGGAGTGGCGCCATGAGCGATATGATCCTGAACGTTGAGCATCTGATGATGCACTTTGGCGGCATCAAGGCGCTTAACGACGTCAATCTTGCGGTGCAGCGCGGCTCCATTACTGCGCTTATCGGGCCCAACGGCGCGGGCAAAACCACGGTCTTTAACTGCCTGACAGGGTTTTATAAAGCCTCCGGCGGCAACATTCTGTTTAACACCCGCAGCAAGACCACCAACGTGATTCAGATCCTCGGGCAAAAATTCCAGCCCGGTGACTGGGTCAATCCGGCGCAGCTGGGACAGCGTATTTTCTACAAAATGTTTGGCGGTACCCACCTGGTGAACCGGGCCGGACTGGCGCGAACCTTTCAGAACATCCGTCTGTTCCGCGAAATGTCGGTGGTGGAGAACCTGCTGGTGGCCCAGCACATGCAGGTTAACCGCAATCTGCTGGCCGGGGTGCTGAACACCCCCGCCTACCGCCGGGCCGAAAGCGACGCCCTCGACCGGGCCTTTTACTGGCTGGAGGTGGTGGATCTGGTGGATTGCGCCAACCGGCTGGCGGGGGAGATGTCTTACGGCCAGCAGCGGCGACTCGAGATCGCCCGCGCCATGTGTACCGGGCCGGAGATGATCTGTCTGGATGAACCGGCCGCCGGGCTGAACCCGGTGGAGACGCGCACCCTGAGTAAAATTATTCGTTTTCTGCGCGACCATCACGGCATCACGGTCCTGTTGATTGAACATGATATGGGGATGGTGATGGAGATATCGGATCACATTATTGTTCTCGACCATGGGGACGTGATTGCAGAGGGCAAACCGGCGCAGATCCAGCACGACGACAAGGTGATTGCCGCGTATCTGGGCACCGATGAGAGCGAGGTCAGCCTATGAGTGAGCCGATGCTGGAGTTTCGGCAGGTGGATGTGTTTTACGGGGTGATCCAGGCACTTAAACAGGTCTCCCTGGAGGTGAACCCGGGTGAAACCGTGGCGCTGATTGGCGCCAACGGCGCAGGCAAATCCACCCTGCTGATGTCGATTTTCGGCCAGCCGCGGGTGCGCAGCGGGGAGATCCTGTTTTGCGGAGAAGACATCAGCCATAAGTCGACGCACTACGTGGCCTCGGGCGGCATTGCCCAGGCCCCGGAAGGCCGACGTATTTTCCCGGATATGACCGTAGAAGAGAATCTGCTGATGGGCACCATTCCCGTTGGCAATCAGTATGCGGCGCAGGATCTGCAGAGCATGTTCGACCTGTTCCCGCGCTTAAAAGAGCGGCGCAAACAGCGGGCGATGACCATGTCCGGCGGCGAGCAGCAGATGCTGGCGATCGCCCGGGCATTAATGAGTCGGCCTAAATTACTGCTGCTGGATGAGCCGAGCCTGGGGTTAGCACCGATTGTGGTGAAGCAGATTTTCCAGACCCTGCGCGAGCTGGCCCGCAACGGGATGACGATATTCCTTGTGGAGCAGAATGCGCACCACGCGCTGAAGCTCTCGGATCGCGGCTACGTAATGGTGAACGGCCAGATCCGCCTGAGCGGCAGCGGCGAAGAGCTGCTGGGCAATCAGGACGTGCGCAAAGCCTATCTCGGCGGGGTTTAGTTCACGCTGTTCTCTGACAAATCGTTGGGCAGCTGTGAATAGTCGACTTTCTCGAGCTTAAAGTTGGTCACCCAGGCCGGGCCCGCCACCTGCTCCGACACAAATTGATAATCTGGCGTCAGCGTTTTGGCCTGAATACCGGTCCAGTCGGAGAAGAAATAGAGGAAATCGTTGCCCGAACGGCGGGCGTTAATCAGACGACGCGCCTTGTCGTCACTGGAGACCACCATCATGGGCACCTGATAGTTCTCCTGAAACTGGTCGCCATGGGCCATATATTGCCCCCCGGTCAGGCGGGCCTTATAGGTGAGGCCGTGGTCAGAAAAATAGACCATCGAGAAGCTGTCGCCCATTTTTTGCAGCTGCTGATAGAGCTGTCTGAGCAGAGCATCGGTTTGGGTGATGCTGTACAGATAGCAGGAGGTCTCTTTCGACTGCACAAACTCGGTATATTTCCCCTGGGTGCGTTCGCAGGCCTGCGGGTGCGAGCCGAGCAGATGCAGGACGATCATCCGCGGTTCGGTGCCGGGGGTCGACAGGACCTGGGCGGTCATCTGCAGCAGCGCGTCGTCCCGGGTATCTCCCCCTTCCTCGTAATTCCCTTTTTTCAGAAACTGCACCTCATCCGCGCGTTTAGCGATACTGGCAATGGCGGTATCGTATTCCCCAATTTGCCCGTGATTTGAGAACCACCAGGTGCGAAAACCCGCGCGATTCGCCAGCGAGACAATATTATCCTGATAGTGCGGAACGCCGTCGACAACCCGGGTTAATGACATCCCGAGCGAAGTCTGCGTTGAGCCGCTGGAGGCGATAAAATCAAGAAACAGCGTGCCGTTAACGGTGCTGGCAAACGGCGTATTGTCCCACTGCCCGCCGAAGGCCCCTAAGGCGTCCCGCCGGGCGCTCTCACCAATCACCACCACGTAGGTCTGGTAGCGAGGTTTAACGGCCAGCACCTGCCAGGAATCCTTTTGTCTGGAAAGCGCCAGCATCCGCGCTTTTTCGTTGACCACTTCCTGATTATTCATTACCACATCTTTCACAAAGCGGAAGACGGGATATCCTGTATCCATCAGGCTGAAATGGCCCCACTTCAGCAGATTTTTAACCGGAACCGCAAACAGGCAGGCAATACTGAATACCAGACACAATATATCGACGCGACGCCAGCTATCTTGCGGCGTCATTTTTCGCCGTAGCGCAATAATGCCGGATACGATTATCCCGACTGAAACTAAATAGCTATACCACGGGAATAGCGTGATAATTTCCGTGGATTCATTGAAATTAGTGGCGTGCAAAGCCAGCAATGTATTGAAATTTGGTGCACCGTAAGTCATGCCAAAGGGGAAATAGAGCGCGGCCAGCAGGCTACAAATAGCCACAACCCATTTTTGCAGGCGGGGTGCGACGCGCCACAGCACAAACAACAGGCAGCTAAATGCCAACGAATGCAGCAGGCTAAAGGAGTAACCAAACGAAAAATTTATCACCAGCGATTGCAGGAAATAAAAGGGTATCCACGGATTAAGCGTAATGCCGCGCACCAGCAGGGTATATTTAGCCGCTATGTTCATATTCACCCTGATTTACACGAGCCCTCTCCGAACCCTGATAACAGGATGGAGAATACGGCTGAGCGAGACGACAGAATATTACAGAAGATAGAGCCGCAGGATAAGAATATCAACGCCACGCAGAAGTATATTCCGCAAGCGCAACGCGTATCATAATAATGAATAAATCACCCCTTCGGGTGATAATGAGTCTTGTAATGGGTTCTGCAAGACTCACAGGACAGTATGGATATTTAAGTCATGATTAATATTATTGTACTCGCAGTTTATCAATACGGTTCACTGATGCCGTGTACCCCGTTTTAGCGACGGCTTTTACCAGCGTGTCGGTCGGGAAACCTTCCGCCACGATCACCTCGGTTTGCCGGGTCTTTAATGAAGCTTTCGCTTTGATCACCCCTTCCGTCTCCCGCAGCGCCTGGTTCACCGAAATGACGCACAGCGAACAGGTCATGCCCTGCACATCAAGCACCACTTTTTGATTCGCCGCCTGGGCGAACAGCGGAAGGAATAAGCACGCGACCAGCGCCAGTCGTTTCATTCAAACACCTCGTAAAACCAGGCGATCACCGTCGGATAGAACAGGATCAGCAGCATGAAAGGCAGTATCAGCCAGAAAAGAAAACGCATCTGCCCGAGCGTTAATCGCCCGGTACACCACAGCCGTTTTGAAATATAGAGCCGCCAGAAGACGCGCAGCATCAGCCCCAGCGACAGGACGATCATCGGGACCCGCAGAAACTCCAGCTGGCTGAGCCCGGCAAAACCGGCCGCCGAAATGCCAAACAGCAGATACAGCAGCGGCCCGACGCAGCAAAGTCCGGCGGTGACGGCAGCCGCAGCGGCCGTCAGCAGGGTCACGCCCGCGCTTTTAGCGTTGTTCTGTCGAGACATACTGATACGCGAACACTTTCGGATCGTAAAAATTGAGCGGATCGCCGTCCACTTCGGCATACGGGTAGCCAAAGTTGTTCATCGCGCCCTGCTCCGTCGCCGGATACAGTTCGAAATCGCGGCCGTAATTGAAGCCCACCCAGTTCATCTCCCAGTTGCCAAACAGATAGGTATTCACCGCCTGCACATCAGGATCCTGATGGGATTTTTTCTCGGCCAGCCGCATTTTGGTGACGTCCGCCGGGTCGCATGGCAGCCAGCCGTAACCCGCCAGATAAAACTCGGCCCGGCAGTGCTGACCGCCGCTGACGTCGGCCACCCCGGCGCTGTCGGCTTTACCGAAGGCGCTGGCGGAGTAGCGCTCAAGCTTGTTGGCTTTACCCAGGCGAATGCCAAACAGCTCGCGCGCCGGGATCCCGCTGGCCCGCGCCAGCGCCACAAACACCGAGCTCATATCAGTGCATTTGCCGCTGAGCTTGCCGCTTTGCAGAATGGTTGCCACATCGCCGGTCCCGCAGCCGATCACGTTGTTATCACGTTCCATATGGCTGCTGACCCAGTCGTAAATCAGACGCGCTTTTTTGAGCGGATCCTGTTCGTCGCCGGTAATTTTTTGCGCCGTTTCACGCACCACGCCATCAACCGGAGTATGGGTTGTCGGCTGCTGATAGGGTTTGACGTCCAGGGGATAGACGATCGCTTCCGGGGCACGCCAGTTTTTCAGCGCATCGTGTTTCAGCGGCTCCCAGTCTGCAGTTTCGATCTCCAGATCGAGCTGGAGCAGCAATTCGCCGTCGGATTTCGGCCAGCTGGCGAACAGCGTTCTCGCCCCGTAGGTATTGTTGGTGGTGATGTACGCCTGCTGGTAGTTACCGCTGAATGACAGCCCGGTCAGCTGCTGAAAGGCCGTATCCACCGGCAGCGGGATCCACAGTTTGACCACCCCGCTGGAGCCCTGCGGCGGCACCAGTTTGTAAGTTTGCGACAGCGCAAAGCGGCGGCGCATCACCGGCGCGGCGAGCGGCTTCAGGCTCTGTATCGTGGGGCTTGCTAAGGCCGGGCCGACTAAACCGGCGGCAGAAAAAAGAACGCTATTTTTAAGAAATTGTCGACGCAGCATGGTGTCCTGTCCTTTGAAGGTGAAGGTTCATCACAGTGGACAGCATCAGGCGCAGCAAGGCGAAGCGATGGGGTTTATTCATCAATAACAGACCTGTTAACTGTGAATGAAAAATCGAAGCGCCGTTATTAGGCGTGATCCAAACCACATTGTACAGGCGTGAGGTCAAAAAACCGGGAAATAACCGCAATTAAAACAGGGATTGCCGCGTGGGCGGTTAAGATGTGACCTGACGCCCAAAGCTGCGCATTCGCATAATCGTCCATGCCATAAGCCAATAGTTCCATAACAATATAAATATGAAAACTCTACTGTTTATTCTTAAACTGGCTTTTATTACCCACTGAATAAACGGGGATATTGAGTGGAAGGGAATTACGTTCATCACCTAATATTAAAATGCGCATCGCAATATCAAAACAGCCAAACAACGTTATCACTCTATTTTATTTTCACCACCATTCAGAGGTATGAAATGAGTAAAATGTGCGTAACAAAATTATTGTCTGCTGGCTTGCTGGGACTGATGGTTTTTTCCACCGCTGCAATGGCGAAAGAAATTGAAGTGGTCAATATTTCCAAAATTGATGGCATGCCCTGGTTTAATCGCATGGGCGAAGGCGTGACGAAAGCGGGCAGCGACCTCGGCATTAAAGCCTCGCAGGTAGGGCCTTCCAGTACCGATGCCCCGCAGCAGGTCAAAATCATTGAAGACCTGATTGCGAAAAAGGTATCCGCGATCTCTATTGTTCCCAATGACGCCGACGTTCTGGAACCGGTATTCAAAAAAGCGCGTGAAGCGGGCATCGTGGTATTAACCAATGAATCCCCGGGACAGCCGAGCGCCAACTGGGATGTGGAAATTATCGATAACCAAAAATTCGCCGCCGATAACGTCGAAGAGATGGCAAAAGCGATGGGCGGGAAAGGCGGCTATGTCATTTATGTCGGCAGCCTGACCGTGCCTCAGCATAATTTGTGGGCGGATTTATTCGTTAAATACCAAAAAGAGCACTACCCGGAGATGTTTGAAGTCACCAACCGCATGCCGGTGGCCGAGAATATCGACGATGCCCGTCGTACCACCATCGACCTGATGAAAGCCCATCCTGATATGAAAGGGATCGTGTCATTTGGTTCCCAGGGGCCGATTGGTGCGGGCCGCGCGGTGAAAGAGAAACGCGCGAAAGGGAAAGTGTTTGTCTACGGGATGATGATCCCATCCCAGGCCGCCTCGCTGATTAAAAGCGGCGACATTACCATGGGGATCACCTACGACCCGGCTTCTGCAGGCTATGCCTTGACGGCGGTTGCCGACAAGATCCTGAAAGGGGAAACAATCGGCAAAGAGCTGGATATCCCGAACCTTGGCAAAGCCGATGTGGATACCGAAAAACGGATCATTAAATTCCACAAAGTGCTGCGCGTCACCAAAGAGAATATCGATAGCCTGTATTAATCAGCCAGCCCAGCACGCCCTTCTGATAAGGGCGTGCTGTCTGCCCCCTGCGAGGTAGTAATGAAGCCGTTTATTTCACTGGGTAAGATCAGCAAAACCTTCTACGGTGTGAAAGCGCTGGATAATATCGACCTGACGCTATTTCCCGGTGAGGTTCACTGTCTGGCCGGGCAGAATGGCTGTGGCAAATCAACGCTGATTAAAATCATCTCGGGGGTGTATAAACCCGACCCCGGATTTGAGATTGCCATTGAAGGTAAACGCTATTCCCACCTCTCCCCCATCGACTCGGTCAAAGCCGGGATCCAGGTTATTTATCAGGATCTCTCTTTATTCCCCAATTTAACCGTGGCCGAAAATATCGGTATCCACCAACACCACCATAACTTGCTGGTGAATAAGCGAGAAATTCGTCGCATTGCCGCCCTGACCGTTAAAAGCATCGAAGCAGAACTGGATCTGGACGCGACCGTGGAGTCCCTGCCAATTGCCCAGCGCCAGATTGTGGCTATCTGCCGGGCGCTGGCCCAGGAAGCCAGACTAATTATTATGGATGAGCCCACCGCCTCGCTCACCATGCAGGAAGTCAAAGGCCTGCTGCGGGTGATCGGTGACTTAAAGAAACGAAACATCTGCGTGGTATTCGTCAGCCACCGGTTGGACGAGGTGATGGAAATCTCCGACCGGATCAGCGTACTCAAAAATGGCACCCTGATCGGCACCTACCCCGCCAGCGAGATTAATAATAAAAAGCTCGCCTTCCTGATGACCGGTAAAGAGTTCTCGTATGCGGTACTGCCGCCGGTTGAAAAAATCGGCGAGGTGGCGTTAAGCGTCAAAAACCTTACTAAGCATCAGCAGTATCACGACATCACCTTTCAGATCCACCAAGGGGAGATCCTGGCCATTACCGGATTATTGGGTGCCGGACGCACCGAGCTATGCCTGAGTTTGTTTGGGCTCACCAGACCGGATTCCGGCGAGATCCTGCTGGAAAATAAGGTGGTGCATTTCGCCAGCAACCGGGATGCGGTAAAAGCCGGGATTGGCTATGTCTCCGAAGATCGGATGAGCACCGGGCTGGTGATGGATCAATCGATCAATGACAATATTATTTCGACGGTCCTGCAGCGGCTGAAAACGCCCTTCCGCTTACTGGATACCGCAAAGTCCGAGCGCATCGTCGCAGATCTGGTTGAGCAGCTGAGCATTAAAATTGGCAGCGTGACGCTGCCGGTCAATACCCTGTCCGGCGGCAACGCCCAACGGGTGGCGATAGCCAAATGGCTGGCCATTAATCCCAAAGTGTTGATTCTTGACTCGCCCACCGTCGGCGTCGACATTGCCAATAAAGCGGGGATCTATCAAATCATCTCTGCCCTGTCGCGCAAGGGGATCGCCGTCCTGATGGTCACCGATGAAATCGATGAAGCCTTCTTTAACAGCCATCGAATTTTAGTGATGCGCAAAGGCGAAATGATCGCCGAAATTCTCCCGGAACATACCACGGAAGCCGCGCTGGCAGAGGTCGTCAATGGCTAAACACCTCGGGGTTAAAACCCACGAACTGTTCTTAGGGCTGACGATACTGGCTATCGGCGGCTATCTGTCGTTTGCCAGCGACGAGTTTATGACCTTTGGCAATATCTATGACCTGATCAACAACTACGCCATGCTCACCATTCTCGCCTGCGGGCTGTTTATTGTCCTGATATCCGGCGGGATCGATATCTCCTTTCCGGCGATGACCATCATTGCGCAATACGTGATGGTCACCTTGATTCAGGGAACCAGCGGCAACTTTGCGCTCGCCTTTGCCCTGTCTGGCGGACTGGGGCTGCTGCTGGGCATGGTCAATGCCGTGCTGGTCAATCGCCTCAACGTGCCCTCGATCATTATTACTATTTCCACCCTCAATATCTTTTACGGCCTGCTGCTGTACCTGACCAAAGGGGTGTGGCTGTACAGCTATCCGGAGTGGTTTGAACAGGGAGTGATGCTGTTTACCTTCACCGCCGCAGATGGCTATGACTATGGCCTGAGTCTGCCGATCATGACGCTGATCGTGGTGGTAGCGTTAACCGGCTTTATCATGAACAAAACCAGCGTCGGTCGCATGATTTACGCCATGGGCGGCAACCGCGAAGCGGCGTCGCGAATGGGATTCGGCATCTTAAAAATGCAGCTGTTTGTTTATGGCTATATGGGGTTAATGTCCGGCGTGGCGGGCGTGGTGCAGTCGGCGACGGTGTTAACTGTGGCGCCAGATTCCTTACTCGGCTATGAGCTGACGGTTCTCGCCGCCGTGGTGTTAGGCGGCACCAGCATTGTTGGCGGGCGCGGCACGCTGCTCGGCACCTTGCTGGGGGTTGTTTTACTGGCCGTGTTACAGAACGGTCTTAATCTGTTAGGGATCTCCTCTTACTGGCACACGGTGGTCACCGGGGTGGTTATTGTCACCAGTATCAGCATGACCGCATGGAGCCAGCGCAAAGGCCAGGGAGTACCAGTATGAGCGCCAGAAAACCCCAGGATCGCGTTGAAATTTACCTGAGCCTGCTTATTGCCGCGGTCGTTATCGCGTTCAGTTTCCTGATCCCGTCCGTGTTCTGGTCTTCCGCCAACTTCCAGTCTATCGCCTCGCAAATGCCGATCCTCGGCGTGCTGGCCTTAGCAATGGCGGTCACCATCCTCACCGGTGGGATCAACCTGTCGATTATTGCCACCATGAACGCCTGCGGGCTGGTGATGGCCTGGGTCGCCACCCACTATCCCCCGACCCTCGGCAGCATGCTGCTGGTGATCGCTGCCGGTCTGGCGATGGCCATCGTGATTGGTTCTATCAATGGGTTTTTAATTGCGGTAGTGCGCGTATCGCCCATTTTGGCGACGCTTGGGATCATGACCCTGCTGAAAGGCATCAATATTCTGATCTCCAAAGGCTCGGCGATCTCGAACTTCCCGGACTACATCCTGGTGATTAACAGCACCAATATCCTCGGTATCCCACTGCCGCTGCTGGTGTTTCTGGCGGTGGTCTGCGTGCTGTGGGTGATCCTCGAAAAAACCGCCTTCGGGCGCAGCCTGTATCTGATTGGCTCCAACGAACAAGCGACCCATTATTCCGGGATCAACACCCGCAAAACCCTTATCTGGGTCTATATTCTCTCTTCGGTGCTGTGCGTCATCGCCGCGCTGCTGATGATGTCAAAGCTTAACTCGGCCAAGGCCTCTTACGGCGAGTCTTACCTGCTGGTGTCGATTCTGGCGGCGGTGCTGGGCGGCGTAAATCCTGACGGCGGTTTTGGTAAAGTCTTTGGCATGGTAATGGCGCTGGTTCTGCTGCAAATGCTGGAAAGCGGTCTGAACATTCTGGGCGTGAGCAGCTATATCACCATGGCCCTGTGGGGCGGCCTGCTGCTGGCGTTTATTTTCCTGAAAGGGGCCCATCTCTCGCAGCTATTTCGCCGATCGTAATCATCAGCGGAGGTATCCGGATGGCGTTAAATCTGTTCTCAAATCTTCCCGACCGCGCGGTTCACCGCGAGGAGGAAATCTTTGACGTCTTGCTGTCAGCGCCGGGGATCAAAATTGAGCGTATCCTCTCAACCGGCCAGGCCAGCCCGCCTGGCTTCTGGTACTGCCAGAGCCAAAGCGAATGGGTGGTGGTGATCAGCGGCTCGGCAGGGGTGAAATTCGAAGAGGACGATACGGTGCGGATCCTGCATCCGGGGGATTCCGTGCATATTCCTGCCCAGTGTCGGCACCGGGTGGAATGGACCGACCCACAGGAGCCGACGCTATGGCTGGCGGTTCATTACAGCCCGTAACAGGTGGGCGCGGCGTGCGCGCCCACACACTTTATTGTGCCTGACGCAGCGCGTTGTCCGCAGCCGGCGGCACGTCGGGGGTCTGGCTCAGGTCGCATTGCTTCGGCAGGAAGAAGGTAATGGTCCCGGCAATGATTAACGATCCCGCCAGGGCGCAGACGGCGACGTTTTGCCCGTAGAAGTAAATCATCACCCCCACCAGATATGGCCCGCAGAACCCGCCTAAATTGCCCAACCCGTTGATCACCCCACGCGCACTTCCTGCCACCTCCGGCATGGCGATGCGCCCCGGAATCGACCAGAACGGGCTGGTCGCCGATTTGAGGAAGAAGCCGCACACCACCAGCGCGATATAAGCGGCGACCACGTGATCGCGCAGGATCACCGATGCCAGCAGCGCGGCGGCAAAGCTGTACAGTGAAAAACGCACCCACAGCCGACGTTTACCGCTGCGGTCGCTGAACAGCGAAATGACGTAAATCCCGGCGAGAGTGGCGATAAACGGCAGGACGGCCAGCACGCCGACGCTGGCCATACTGGCCCCGGTCAGGTTTTTCAGGATCGTCGGCAGCCACAGCGTGTAGCCGTAATCCCCGGTCTGGTAGAAAAAGTTCAGCGCCACCAGCTTCATCAGGCCGCTGTTGCGAAACACGTCCTTCAGCGGCGCATTGCTGACCGGGGCCTCCGCGCGGCGGGCTTCTCGCTCGGCGCGCAGCGTCGTCAGCAGGTAGTCGCGCTCGCGCTCCGGTAGCCAGCGCGCCTCTTCCGGGCGGTCGCTGATCATCAGCCACCACACCAGCAGCACCACCAGTGAGAGCAAACCTTCGATAATAAACAGCCAGCGCCAGTCAAAGGCGGCGATAATCGCGCCTGACAGCGGTGCCGTTAACATGCCGCCCAGCGGGGCAAACATCATCACGAAGGCATTGGCCCGACCGATCTCTTTTTCCGGGAACCAGTTACTGACCATCGTCAGCACCACCGGCAGCATTCCGCCTTCCGAGACGCCAAGAATAAAGCGCAGCACCAGCAGCTGGTATTCATGCGTCACAAAGCCGGTTGCCACCGACACAATCGCCCAGGCCAGCAGCGACCAGGCGATAAAGCGTTTCCCGCTGCCGTTAACGGCAATTCGCCCGCCGGGTATTTGCAGAAATAAATAACCGATAAAAAATATGCCGCTGGCGACCCCAGCCATCTGGCTGGTAATACCTAAATCGGCTTCCATTCCGCCCGGCAGAGCAAAACTAATATTAACCCTGTCCATAAAAGAAATAATGCAGGCGATCAGAACCGGCGCAATGATGCGCAACCAGCGAGTGCCAGGTATTTTCTCATTCATCATTCATACTCTCTCGAGGGAAATAACGTTATCGCGAGGTCAATACAGCCTGATTAATCAATCGCATTCGGTAGTGGCGCAGCAGCAAAATACGCCGTGACATTGTTAAACACCACCTCACTCATGCGCTGCCGGGTTTCATGCGTGGCGCTGGCTACATGCGGCTGCAGCACCACGTTATCCAGGGCGGTAAGCGCAGCGGGCACATTCGGCTCGTCTTCATACACGTCTAATCCTGCCCCGGCAATGACCCCGGTTTGTAGCGCACGAATTAAGGCAGGTTCATCCACCAGGCTGCCGCGTGCGACGTTAATCAGCCAGGCATGTTTTGGCATGGTGTTAAAGACGCTGGCATCAATAAGCCCCCGGTTCGCCGCCCCACCGGAGGCCGCAATCACCAGAAAATCGCTTTCGTGCGCCAGGGTATGCAGATCCGCGCACCATTGATAATCGGCGTTGTGGAGTTTTTTACGGTCGGTGTAGAGGATCTCCATATCAAACCCGGTGGCACGACGGGCAATGGCCTGGCCGATATTTCCCATGCCAAAAATCCCGATCCGTTTGCCGCTCACCTGGGTTGCCAGCGCCGGGCCCTGTTTGAGCCAGCGCCCCTCGCGGACAAATTTATCGCCCTGGCAGAGCTGGCGGGCACCGGTCAGCAGTAAGCCCATCGCCAGATCGGCCACGTCGTTGGTCAGCACGCCGGAGGTAATCGTGACGGCAATATTTCGGCTGCGGGTATAGTCGAGGTCCACCGCGTCCGTACCCACGCCAAAGATCGCCACCAGCCCGACGTTCGGCAGTTGTGCCAGCACCTCGCGGGTCACGCCCACATCGCCGCGAGTGACCACGGCCTGCACCTGTTCCCCCATCTGCCGGAGAAACGCGTGGGGATCGGGCTGGTCATACAGTCGGAAGACCTGGAAGGCAGAGGAGAGTTTATCCAGCAAGTCATCAACTACCGGAGCAATCAACAACACAGTTTTAAGGTTTGCAGTCGTCATGGGAGTACCTGTTTGAGAGTTTCAACATTTGCGTTGTCCTATCAAACGGCTTTTCCGGGCAGCGTTTTGCGATCTGCATCACGCTGAATCGTGTTAGAAATCCGTGTTACGGATGACGTGATCCTGGAGGCAAAAATCGGGTCTCAGATCGTTTCGCCCAGAGACAGGCGGTAGTGCAGATCCACCTTTTCGATGGTCGGTAAACCTTTTATCTTTTTGATCAGGATCTCGGTCGCTACTTTGCCCATTTCAACGCGCGGCGTCAGAACGCTCGCCAGCCGCGGGGTGATGATCTGCCCAATCTCCAGACCGTGAAAACCGGCGATTGCCATCTCCTGCGGCACCTTGATACCGGAAGCGATGCACTCCTGTAACACCCCGACCGCCAGGTCATCGTTGGTGCAAAGAATGCCGTCCATCTCTTTATACATCTGCCGGGCAAGGGTCATCATGCCGGTGCCAATCATCACCGACGAGACTTTATTCGGTGCGATCCGCCCGACTTCTCGCCCGGCTTCGCTCATCGCCTGGCAATAACCAGCATAGCGCTGTTCATCGCGAATATCGGACATCGAGCCAAAATAGATAATCTGCTTTTTTCCGCTCGCCAGCAGCATATTGGTCATATCAAACCCGGCGCGGTAATTATCAAAGCCAACGTTAATCCGGTCAGGGTTGGTGGATAAACCCATCACTTCCGCCACCGGTATTTTTGCCGCTTTGAGGTATTTCTCAGCCCGCAGAGTATGCACGGATTCGGTTAATAACAGCGCCTTCACGTTCAGCGCCAGCACTGTCGCAATCTGCTCCTCTTCGCGCTGGCTGTCATAATCGTAATTAACCACCAGCGTCTGGTATCCGTGGGTGGTTGTTACTGACTCAATCCCCGCCAGAACATCGGCAAAGATCTGGTTATTAAAGGAGGGAATTAATACGCCAATGCGCGGCGTCGCCTGGCTGCTGACGGCAGGGTTATCGGGATCGGGCTGATAGCCGACTTCGGCAATTACGCTGGCAATACGCGCTGCCGTTTCGGGTTTAACTTTTTCTGGGGTGCGTAAATAGCGGCTGACGGTCATTTTCGTCACCCCTGCCAGGGTGGCGACATCATCTAACGTAATACGTTGTGCTTTCATTGCTGCTGCCCGTGATAACCGAAACCGTATCCCGCCATTATGCCTGTTGAGGGCGCAAAAGAGAATTGCCTCGCCCCTGCCAAGGCCCGTCCGGCGCGGATTATGCGGCAAATGCCCGCCCCGGATCACACATGCTGTAACCCCTTTTCGTAACATAATTGCCAGTGATCTGCATCACAGTTTCTCCGACGTAAAAACCGTGAGATAGAGGGCGTCTGCTAAATGCATTTCCGCCGCAATACAGGAAACAGTGATGAACAATTTATTCAATTTACAAGGCAAGCGTATTTTAATTACCGGCTCCGGCCAGGGTATCGGCCTGGTGATGGCGCAAGGTCTGGCGCAATATGGCGCAGAAATTATTATCAATGATATTTCCCCTGAACGCGCCGAGCAGGCGGCAATGACATTACGTGATGAAGGCGCGACGGCCCATACCGCAGTATTTAACGTCACCGACCCGGATTCCGTTGAAACGGCCATTCACCAGATTGAACAGAATATTGGCCCGATTGATGTCTTATTTAATAACGCCGGTATTCAGCGCCGTCATCCTTTTACCGAATTCCCGGTTCAGGAGTGGAATGACGTTATTTCCGTCAACCAGACGGCTGTATTCCTGGTTTCCCAGGCGGTGGCGAAACGGATGGTGACGCGCAACACGGGGAAAATCGTCAATATCTGCTCCATGCAAAGCGAACTGGGGCGCGACACCATTACGCCATATGCCGCCGCCAAAGGTGCGGTCAAAATGCTGACGCGCGGTATGTGCGTGGAGCTGGCGCGACATAACATCCAGGTGAACGGTATTGCCCCGGGCTACTTTAAAACTGCGATGACCCAGACGCTGGTCGACGATCAAGCTTTCACTGACTGGCTGTGCAAACGCACGCCTGCCGCCCGCTGGGGTGATCCGCAGGAACTGGTCGGCGCGGCGGTATTCCTCTCGTCCAGTGCATCGAACTTTGTGAACGGGCATCTGCTGTTTGTCGACGGCGGGATGCTGGTTGCCGTCTGAGTGAGGAGCGGATCATGGCAGAGCTGTGCATTATCTTAATGGGTGTCTCCGGCACCGGAAAAACCACCGTCGGACTGGCTCTGTCGCAGGCCATCGGCGCTAAATTCATCGATGGCGACGACCTCCATCCACGGCAGAATATTGTCAAAATGGCCTCCGGCCAGCCGCTGGAAGACAGCGATCGCCTGCCGTGGCTGGATCGCATCGGCGATGTTATTTTCAGCCTCGGGCAAAAGAACGAGTCCGGTATCCTGGTCTGTTCGGCGTTGAAAAAGCGCTATCGCGACCAGCTCCGTCAGGGGAATCCCGCCCTGCGCTTTTTATGGCTCACAGGTGATTACAACTGCATTTTGCAGCGCATGCAGCAGCGTAAAGGCCACTTCATGCCAGAAGCGCTGCTGCAGAGCCAGTTCGCCGCCCTGGAAGCCCCGGACGAGAGCGAGCCGGATATTGTAGCTGTCGATGTAGCCCCGGACGTAGCCCAGATTGTCGGGCAGGCGTTAGCTTTACTCAACCCTCAACCCCTCCAGAGGATCCCGGCATGATCATTGATACCCTGACTGGCGCCGAGCAAAACCCGTTTTACCCTGCTGCCATCCGCAAAGCGCTGCGCGCCATTATCCAGCAGGAGCCGCACACGCTGCCCGCCGGTAAATATACGGTCGATGGCGATAATATTTTCTTTAACGTCGTTGAAGGTGAAACCCACCCGCTCGCCGGACTGCGTCCGGAATTTCATCGGCACTATATTGATATCCACATTGTGCTGGCGGGCGAAGAGATTATCGGTACGGGAAACCGAGGGCTGGCGATCGTTGCTGACGGGGAATTTAACGCCGCGCATGATATTGGCTTTTGCACGCAGATCAGCAGCGAAACGCTGATCCATCTGCACCCTGGGGAGCTGGCAGTGCTGTTCCCCGGCGAGCTGCATCGCCCGATGGGCAGTTTGGGTGAAGGCGCGCCGCTGCGGAAAATTATTGTGAAGGTTGATGGAGGGTTGGTGTAGGGTTTTGGGTGACCCCGCAGCGCAATGTGGGGTCAGTTGAATTGCAGTAGAGAGGTGGTGAATGAAAGGTCTCTGTTTTACTGATCTATGCAGTATCAGTTAATCTCATAACTCAGCGCCGTCTCTTTTAAGTGATCAGCTATATCGTAAATCTCATCGAGATGAGTAATAGGTATCCTGGTCTCAATTTTTTCCCGGTCAAATATACCGACGTACTTTTGAGTACGGTTAAAATGAAGGCGACATAATGGCTTTCGATTATTATCATCAAGCAAAACGCTACAATATGATTTGGCATCCCTGATAGTGATTCGCTTCACATCGACAACAGCGCGAGTGATTGCTTTCACAATATGAAAACCTTCTAACTCCTCTTCCGTCGTCATGATGCCATCATCTTCTGCTATGGCCACTTCCTCTTTCGACGGGATGTCGGAGCTTTCTGGTACAGAGGTCACTACCCGCTCACCAGCCATTGCCGACTTTAACCTTTCATTGATTCGATCATTTAAGTACTGACTGGTCGCCTTTTTAGTAAGTTCTGCAAATTGTTCACGGACCTTCTGGGTTAAGATGCCATCATAGACACGTGAGGCCAAAAACTTTACGAAATCGTCTTCTGGAGTCTGAAATTGACCAGCAATCACTTTTTTAATTTGGCTGACATACTTGAGTTCGCCGGCAGCACTGACTATCGATTCAACATCAAAATCAGACTTAGTGATTTTGAGTAATTCAGGAACAGCGTAATCATCGATATCTAAAAGGTCCAAAACCAGGAAGGGTTTATCATCCATTCGGTTAGGCGCATCTAGATCTGTATAAAATTGGTATACCTGTCCATTTGTTAAGATGGCGATTCGTGCATTGGTAACGTGAAAATAGCGAAACAACTGTCCAGCGTGGTTAAGTGTTAAAGGCTCACCGATTTTTTTGCATTCAAACAAAATTTGAATTTCCGCGTTACGGGTGATGGCATAATCGATTTTTTCACCTTTTTTAGTTCCAACGTCGCAGATAAACTCAGGAATAACCTCTTCAGGATTGAACACATCATAACCAAGTACAGTATGAATGAAGGGTAAAATGAACGCTGTTTTGGTCGCTTCTTCCGTTTTAATATTCTTTCCCTGCTGCTTTATCTTTTCAGAAAGTGCACTCAGTTTTCCTATAAATTCCATAACCAATCCTTTTAACATTAATTTTGCTTAACCATCTGACTTAACAAGTAAAACTTTAAGATGAAACTTGATTACTATTAGATTATGTAACAAAAGGATGTCGGCAAGGATGTTAGGTTCATCGCAATTTAAACTTAAAAAGACTCATCGCATTCATAAAAGCGCTTCACGCATTTTAATCCAACAATATCATCTGCTGCCAAATCATGAACAACTTGATCAGGCGTTTCGGATTTGGAGGGAAGTTAACAAGTGAAACAGCAATTTTCCGGTCATAAAACGATTACGCAGATTGCGCGATATGACAGTAAAGTTAAAAGTGTGTCGGTTGTAGGCGGTCTAAAAGCGGTCGAATGATGATAGTAAAGTGGGCTTCAGGCACATTACGACACTGCTTGTTGCTTTGATTGCTCTTTACTTTGCCATGGTACCCGGAGCGAGACGGTGTTGACATAAACGGCACAGACGCTCGCACTCTCCGAGAGGCGCATATTATTTTGCTCTGTTACGCAAAGCGTGAGCCATTACCCTGTATGAGAACGCAGGACGTGGTTAATAGATAGCGTCGCCAGAAATCAGGCTTAGCTAACAGGATGCGGTATGGAAAATTACGCCAACAAAAGCGGTGATTCACAGGTCGTCAGCTTCCAGATTGATGCCAACGCAATTAAAGTCCGTTTTAAGAACAATCACGTCTATGTATACGATATCCGCCATCCGGGACCGGAACATCTGGAAAAGATGAAAGAGCTGGCACGTGCCGGGTGGGGTCTGAATACCTATATAGAAAGTGAAGTAAAAAACGATTTTTCATCTAAGGTGTTTTAAATTTCTATTCCTGACCTGGAGCGCTGAGGGTGTTCCAGGCCCCAAATTTCAGGCACAAAAAAACCACCTTTCGGTGGTTTCACGACACTGCTTATTGCTTTGATTATTCTGCTTATTTCCCATGGTACCCGGAACGAGACTTGAACTCGTACAGCCTATGGCCGAGGGATTTTAAATCCCTTGTGTCTACCGATTCCACCATCCGGGCTCGGGAAGAAATTGGAGGCGCGTTCCGGAGTCGAACCGGACTAGACGGATTTGCAATCCGCTACATAACCGCTTTGCTAACGCGCCTTAAAATCTTTCGACTTACACCCGCAATTGCCGGTGCGTCTAAATTTGGAGCGGGAAACGAGACTCGAACTCGCGACCCCGACCTTGGCAAGGTCGTGCTCTACCAACTGAGCTATTCCCGCAATCATCAAGCTAATCACTTGATTTTGCTATCGACTGGCGAAGCGTGCCGCCGTTCGATGCGTTGCATTCTACTTACCTGACGTTTTGAGTCAACGTTATTTTTCGCAACTACAGATCGTTTGCTGAAAATTACGGCGAAACGATCACTGATCAAGCAAATCTCCGCGCGCGGCGTTCAAATATTGCAGCATCGACCACAACGTCAGCACCGCTGAGACCATAAACAGCGCGATACCGGCCCACTCTACCCACTCGTTTGGACGCCACAGCATCCACACCAGCGCGGCCATTTGTGACGTGGTCTTCACCTTGCCGATCCAGGAAACCGCCACGCTGCTGCGTTTACCCAGCTCTGCCATCCACTCGCGCAGGGCCGAGATGATAATTTCGCGGGCAATCATGGTGGCGGCTGGCAGCGTCACCCACCAGGTGTGGTAATGCTCAACCACCAGCACCATCGCGATGGCGACCATCACTTTGTCCGCTACCGGATCGAGGAACGCACCAAAACGGGTGCTCTGGTTCCAGCGACGCGCCAGATAGCCATCAAACCAGTCTGTCACTGCCGCGACAAAAAAGATCAGCGCACATGCGAAGGGAGCCCAGACGAATGGCAGATAAAAAGCCAGTACAAAGAAAGGGATAAGGACAACGCGAAAAAGCGTTAACAACGTAGGGATATTTAATCGCATAGTGACGGTAACTGTTTGTTGTCAGTAATTATTAGCCCTATGTTGCTACAGAGCCCTCAATGTTTCAACGAGTAGTAGATCTTTTCTGCCAGCGCTTGCGAAATACCCGGCACTTTTGCAATTTCCTCGACGCTGGCGTTGAGTAATCCTTGCAAACCACCCATATATTTCAGCAGCATCTGGCGACGTTTTGGCCCAACGCCTTCAATCGTCTCCAGGGTGCTGGTGTTTTTCACTTTTGCCCGTTTTTTACGGTGACCGCCAATCGCGTGATCGTGCGACTCATCGCGGATATGCTGGATGACATGCAGCGCAGGCGAATCCGGCGGCAGGTTAAAACCCTCCCCTTCCGGTTCCAGGAACAGTGTTTCCAGTCCGGCTTTACGGTCAGTGCCTTTTGCCACGCCCAGCAGCAGCGGATGATGCTTATCCCAGGCGACCTCCAGTTCGGCAAACACCGCTTTTGCCTGGCCGAGCTGGCCTTTGCCCCCATCGATGACAATCACATCCGGGATCTTACTTTCTTCAATGGCTTTACCGTAGCGACGGTGCAGCACCTGGTTCATCGCAGCATAATCATCACCCGGCGTGATGCCCGTGATGTTATAGCGGCGATATTCAGCCCGCACAGGGCCGTTGGCATCGAACACCACGCAGGAGGCCACGGTTTGCTCCCCCATCGTGTGGCTGATATCAAAACACTCCATCCGCTTCACTTCCGGCATTTTCAGCACAGTTGCCAGCGCATTCAGACGCTGATGGATGGTTGACTGTTGCGACAGCTTGGTCGTCAGCGCCGTGGCCGCGTTAGTGCGTGCCAGCTTAAGATAGCGGGCGCGATCGCCGCGGGGTTTGGTCTGAACGTTAACCCGACGCCCTGCCAGCTCCGAAAGCGAATCCGCCAGCAGCGTCTTATCGCTGAGATTAAAGTCGAGCAGAATTTCCGACGGCAGGGTGCGCATTTGACTGCCCTGTAAATAGAACTGGCCAACAAAGGTTTCAACCACTTCGCCAAGCTCCGTGCCGCCTGGCACCTTCGGGTAGTAGCTGCGGCTACCCAGCACTTTACCCTGGCGGATAAACAGCACGTGCACGCAGGCCATACCCGCGTCAAACGACACCCCAATCACGTCAAGATCGTCGCCGGTATTGGAGACAAACTGTTTTTCTGTGACCCGGCGTACCGCCTGGATCTGATCGCGAATCCGCGCGGCCTCTTCAAAGGCCAGCGCCTGGCTGGCCTTTTCCATCCGGGCAATCAGCTGCGTCAGCACCTGATCGTCTTTCCCGGCGAGGAACAGGCGCACGTAGTCCACCTGCTGAGCATACTCCTCTTCGCTGACCAACCCTTCCACGCACGGCCCCAGACAGCGGCCAATCTGATATTGCAGACAGGGCCGGGAGCGGTTGCGATAGACGCTGTTTTCACACTGGCGGATCGGGAAGATTTTTTGCAGCAGGGCCAGCGTTTCCCGCACGGCATAGCCGTTGGGGAACGGGCCAAAATACTCACCTTTCGCATGCTTCGCGCCGCGATGCGTCGCCAGCCGCGGATGGGTATCACCGCTGAGAAAGATAAAGGGATAGGATTTGTCATCACGCAGCAGCACGTTGTAACGCGGCTGATACAGCTTGATGTAGTTATGCTCCAGCAGCAGCGCTTCGGTCTCCGTATGGGTAACGGTGACGTCGATTTGCTGGATCTGGGCGACCAGCGCCTCCGTCTTGCGGGAGGCGAGATTGCTGCGGAAATAGCTGGAAAGGCGCTTTTTCAGATCCTTCGCTTTTCCGACATAGATAACCGTGCCGCCCGCGTCGTACATCCGGTAGACGCCTGGCTGGCTGGTTACGGTTTTAAGAAAAGCACTGGATTCAAACACGTTACTCACTGGCTTATTAAGGTCTCGGCATTGCAAAGACCGTGGCGAATGGCCAGGTGAGTAAGTTCGACATCGCCATGGATGTTCAGTTTACTGAACATACGGTAGCGGTAGCTGTTCACCGTTTTCGGGCTGAGATTCAGCTGCTCGGAAATCTCATTCACCTTCTGACCTTTGGTGATCATCAGCATAATCTGCAATTCACGCTCAGACAAACTGGCGAACGGCGATTCGGTTTTTTCTGGTTCAATCTGGCTCAGGGCCATCTGCTGCGCGATATCAGAGGCGATATAGCGCTGCCCCGAAAACACGGAACGGATCGCGTTGACCATCTCCTGAGGCGCTGCGCCTTTGCTTAAATAGCCCGCCGCGCCGGCCTGCATCACTTTTGCAGGCAGCGGATTCTCGGTATGAACCGTCAGCATGATGACTTTGGTGTCTACAAAGGAGCGGGCGATCTTGCGGGTCGCTTCCAGACCGCCAATACCGGGCATATTCATGTCCATCAGCACAACATCAGCGCTATTTGAACGGCACCATTTGACGGCGTCTTCACCGCAACAGGCCTCACCGGCGACTTTAATACCTTTTATATCTTCAAGAATGCGTCGTATCCCTGCGCGCACCAGTTCGTGGTCATCAACAAGAAGGACGTTGATCAAAGGACATTCTCCAGAATAGGGATAACGCTATGGACAGCTAATTCGGCATATATTAACGGTTTTTAACGCAACTTAAAAACGTTAAAACAGGACGCCCGCCCCAGGGTTCTCGTTTTTGGAAATTAACTTGTACATCAACTGGAAACAAAAACCTCACGTAAGGCGCTGCACGCAGGTTCGAAGCCAGCTGTTTTCGGAAACCACAAATTTTTATCGCTATTTTTAGCGTTGTTAAAATATCTAATATAATTTTGTAACAATAATTAACGCAGCACAAACCTTAACCAAACAATTAATTACGGCTAAATACGCATAAAGCGTAAACGTATTGCTTGTTCAGTTAAATAAACAAAATGCGGAAAAGCACAAAAAACAACCACTGCGTTTTTCCAGACAGCTTGTGGTATACTCCGCCGCCTTAACTTTGATCTAAGCGCTTAAGCGCCGTTTTTATAATGAGGAAAATAAATGAGCACACCTGATTTCGCCACGGCAGAAAATAATCAAGAACTGGCGCAGGAAGTCTCCTGCCTGAAATCACTGCTGACGCTGATGCTGCAGGCGATGGGCCAGGCAGACGCTGGTCGTGTGATCATTAAGATGGAACGCCAAATCGCGCAGATGGAAGACCAGGCTCAGGCCGAGGTATTTTCCGGCACCGTTAAGCAAATCAAACAAGCTTACCGTCAATAAAACAAAAACGGCTGAAAGCATCGCATTCAGCCGTTTACTCGCCTGCCACGCAGAACAGAAGTATTGTCAGATAATCCCCGTCGCGGCCGCATAGCACGCAATCTGCGTCTTATTAGGCGCATTGAATTTCTTCTGCATATTCTTCTGATGGAAGTTAACCGTGTTTTCAGAAATAGACAGAATGATCGCTATTTCTGCTGACGTTTTCCCTTCCGCCGTCCATTTCAGAATTTCTTTTTCGCGCTTGCTGAATTTCATCTCCGGTGGCATCACCATTTCATGCTCGAAACGCAGCAGCGTGGTCATTGCCATTTGCACCAGCATTTGCAGACGCAATTCAACCACTTCGCCCGCCATTGCCTGCCCTGAGAGACTGGTACTGGATACCGACAGAAAACCGAGCGCATGATTCGGCAGCATCAGGCATTGCGTAATGCCCTTGCGCAGCCCATGGTCACGTGCACCGTCCCACAGAGGTTGTGCCTCAGAGAATAACGCATCATTCCAGGGTAAATGGCCGTGCACGAAGTTCTCCGGCTTCAGTACCGGGTCAATCGCAAAGTAATTTTCAGCCTGATACTGGGACATCCACTGCTGCGGGTAGGTCGAATGCAGGGAGAGTTTAGGCCGCGTGAAAGGTACCGGATGACGCACGCAGAGGGCATAAAAATCGTAACCCAGGGTCTGGGTTTGTCGTTGTAGTTCGGAATATACCTCGTCGGCAGAAGTCATCTCCTGAAACCGCACAAAGCATTCCCGTCGCCATGTGAAAAAGTCTAAATCCTTCATACTTACGAAATAAAACCCCTGTAAAAGATAATCATTATTATGTATTCATAAACTAACACATAAATCTTATTTATATATATAAAATATCGGTTCAGCGATAAATAGCTACAGATTTTATAGAGTTAGCACCATACTCACAGCATTTAATCACGTTCAGATGCATTCACAGGAACAATAATTTGCTCCAGAGATTAATTCCGGAGCAAAAGAGTGCAAAAATGCTACTGCATCAGAAACTTTTCCAGAAACTGCTTCGTGCGCGGCTGCTGCGGGTTGGCAAACAGTGATTTCGCTGGCCCCTGTTCAACGATGCGCCCCTGATCCATGAAAATCGCCCGGTCCGCCACGTCGCGGGCAAAGCTCATCTCGTGGGTGACGATCACCAGGGTACGCTTCTCCTGCGCCAGCTGACGAATGGTGTTCAGCACCTCGCCCACCAGCTCCGGATCCAGCGCCGAGGTCGGTTCATCAAACAGAATGACGTCAGGACGCATCGCCAGCGCGCGGGCGATGGCCACGCGCTGCTGCTGTCCGCCGGAGAGGCGACGCGGGTAGCTGGTCTCTTTACCCGACAGCCCCACTTTCGCCAGCAGTTCGCGGGCGCGGGCGGTGGCGTCCTCTTTCGGCTCGCCTTTGACGATCACCGGCCCTTCAATAATGTTCTCCAGCACCGTGCGATGCGGAAACAGATTAAAGCTCTGGAACACAAACCCCACCTGCTGACGCAGGCGGCGGATCAGCCCTTTCTGCTGGTTAAGGGATTTAGCCGTATCGATGGTGATATCGCCCACGCGGATGGTACCGCCCTCGGGGTGTTCCAGCAGGTTGATACTGCGCAACAGCGTGGTTTTACCCGAGCCGCTCGGCCCGATGATCGCCACCACCTCCCCTTCCTGCACTTCCAGGTCGATCCCGTGCAGAACGGTCTGTCCGTGAAATTTTTTCACCAGGTTTTTGACGTCGATAGCACTCATTTCGGATCACGCTCCTGGCGGTTAAGCTGGTTTTCAAAATGGTTCTGTAGCGCCGAAAGCACCGTCGCCATCACCCAGTAGATCAGCGAGGCCGCAAGGTACATGGTAAAGACCTCCAGCGTGCGCGAGGTGATGAGCTGCGCCTGGCGGAACAGCTCCGGCACCTGAATGGTGGCCGCCAGCGAGGTGTCTTTCACCAGGCTGATAAAGCTGTTGCTAAGCGGGGGCAGTGCCACGCGCGCCGCCTGCGGGAGAATAGCGCGACGCAGGGTTTGCCACGGCGTCATGCCGATACTGGCCGCCGCTTCCCACTGCCCTTTTTCGATGGAAGAGATCGCCGCGCGCAGCGTTTCCGAAGTGTAGGCCGCGGTGTTCAGCGACAGGCCAATCATCGCCGCCGGGATCGGATCAAGCTCGATACCAAATTGCGGCAGACCGTAATAGATCATAAACAGCTGGGCAATGAGCGGCGTACCGCGAAACACCGAGATATAAAACCGCGCCAGCCAGCGGACGGGGAGGATGGGCGACATGCGCATCAATGCCAGCACAAAGCCCAGCACCAGTCCAAAGAACATCCCGCCGATACTCAGCTGCAGCGTAAACACCGCGCCTTTCAGCAGGAAGGGCAATGAATCAATCACCAGTTGGATACTTTCTTGCATTATGATTTTTCTGCCTGTGCTTTAGACATGAGGATGGTAGGCAAACAGCGCCGGTGCACCGCCAGTATGGATAAACAGAATCGGCCCTTCATCTTTAAAGCGCTTCTGGCTGATGCCGTCAATCAACCCCGCCATCGCTTTACCGGTGTAGACCGGATCCAGCAGGATCCCTTCCAGCCGCGCCAGCAGTTTTATCGCTTCCGTCCCCTCGTCATTCGGGGTGCCGTAGCCAGGGGCAAAATAATCATCCCACAGGATAATGTCGTTACTGGCGCTCACTTCCAATTGCTGCGCGACGTCCTGCTGCAGGGTAACGACCTTCGGCTTTTGCATGGCGATGCTGCGCGACACGGTGACGCCAATCAGCTCGACCTCGGGCATCAGCTGCTCCAGGCCAACCGCTAGCCCGGCATGGGTGCCAGCACTGCCAGAAGCCACCACCACCGAGGAGATCCCGACCGCGCCTTCACACTGTTGGGCAATTTCCAGCGCGCTTTCGACGTAGCCCAACGCACCCAGCGCGTTCGAGCCGCCCACCGGAATAACGTAAGGGCGAAAACCCTGCGCTTCGACGCGGGTCGCCAGCTCGTGAAGCTGCGCCTGCGGATCGGTCAGCGCATCACACATCTCAATTTGCACATTAAACAGATCCAGCAGCAGGCGGTTGCCGTTGCTGAGATAGTTTTCCGCCCGGGTGCCAATCGGGTTTTCCAGCAGCGCCACGCAGTGCAGGCCCAGTTTGGCCGCCACGGCAGCGGTCTGACGAACATGGTTTGACTGGATGGCGCCTGCGGTAATCAGCGTATCAGCGCCTTCGCGTAGGGCATCCGCCGCCAGAAACTCCAGCTTGCGCAGCTTATTGCCCCCCATCGCCATCGGCGTCACATCATCACGTTTGATCAGAATGTCGCGTCCGAGGTAGTCCGATAAGCGCGGTAAATACTCCAGCGGCGTGGGTGCGCCAATAAATTCGAGGCGTGGAAAACGCGTTAAGTTCTGTAGTGACATGAAAACCTCCGTAACCCTGTCTAAGTCTGATGTTTTTATTATGCACGCTGACGGCGAGGAAATAAAAAAGGCGCTTTGATAAGCGCCTTTTTTGTTAGCTAACTGCTTACTTTGTGATATCTGCCCCGAACCACTTCTCGGACAGCGCCTTCAGGCTGCCGTCTTTTTGCATCTCGGCGATTGCAGCGTCGATAGCGTTGACCAGATCGTCGTTGTCTTTACGGATTGCGACGCCCGCTTCCTGGCGGGAGAACGCATCACCAGCGACTGCCAACGTGTCTTTGGTTTTCTTCACCAGATCCAGCGCCGCCAGACGGTCAACCAGAATGGCGTCGATACGGCCTACGCGCAGATCCTGGTATTTAGTCGGGTCATCATCATAGGTACGAATGTCCACGCCCTGCACGTTCTGGCGCAGCCACTCTTCGTAGTTGGTGCCCAGACCAACACCGACTTTTTTCCCTTTCAGGTCCGCAGCCGATTTGATAGAGCCTTCATTGCCTTTTTTCACCAGCGCCTGGATACCAGAGACGGTATACGGCGTGGAGAAGTCATACTTTTTCTTACGTTCGTCTGAGATGGTGACCTGGTTAATCACCACATCAATACGTTTTGAGTCCAGCGAGGCCAGCATGCCGTCCCATTTAGTCGGTTTCAGCGACGCTTTCACGCCGAGGTGCTTCGCCAGCTCTTCAGCGAACTCAACTTCAAAACCGGTCAGTTTGCCATCATCGCCCTGGTAGCTGAACGGAGGATATGTCCCTTCCAGCCCCACCAGCAGCGTGCCGCGCTCTTTCACTTTATTCAACAGACCTTCTGCCGCGAATGTTTTGACGCTCATACCGGCAACCAGCGCAACGGCCATTACACCCATCAGCGCCTGACGACCCAGAAGTGCTAATTTCATACCTACCCCGATATCATTGGAATTTTGAGTGTAGTGTAGGGTGTTCAACCGCAAGGTCAAACACGACTGCGCTACATGTTATTCATTTTTAATATATATCAGAAGTTGTCTCGAGGCGGACTTTCTGCCTGGTCGACATCGGCATTTGCGTTTTGAATTGTGCATATTTGCGCAGTGCAATCCGATAGTTATTGGTGCTGGTCGCAGGCAGCCACGGTTCAAGATTTTCATCCAGATAACCATTGCTCAGTAAGTCGCGGGAGATACGCTGCGTGGTCAGATGCTGGCCAAGACGACGCAGACGCACAACATACTCGCGCACCGTCCCGTGGCTCATCTCTGTTTGTTCAAACAAGAATTGCTTAAAGCCAATGATGTCGAAGTAGTCGCTCTGCTCTTTGCAATGCAGATCGCCACAAAAACGACATAATGCCACCCACTCTTGTTGCTCTTCCTGCCATCCGGCTTCATCCAGCAGGGTATCGAGGCGGGAGATCGCAATTTTATTGACGATTTCTCCGCGACGAACCAGCGTGATGCGGTCGAGTAACTTCTGGCAATGGGCGCAATGCGTCTGGCTGTGTTTAAAGTCTTTAAGGTAGCGGCTTAATGGCCGTCTTTTAGATTGCTGCACCGTCATGATAACTCCTGGTTTCAATACGTTGTGCGGCACTTATCGGGTGATATGCATCACCTATAACTTACCCAGTTTGGTCCGTAAGCGTTTAATGGCCTGGCTGTGCAGCTGGCTAACCCTTGACTCCCCTACTTCCAGCACCGCACCAATCTCCTTGAGATTGAGCTCTTCCTGGTAATAGAGCGTCAGCACCAGCTGTTCACGTTCCGGTAAAGCTTCAATCGCTTCCATTACGCGCTGGCGCACGTTGCCTTCCATTAACTGGTGCAACGGGTTTTCCTGCTTGTGATCGTCCGTCACCAGTTCGATGCTATCGCCATGCTCTTCACGCCACTCGTCATAAGAGAAGAGTTGGCTGTTATTGGTATCGAGCAACATCTGACGATATTCAACAGTGGCGATACCCAGACGCTCCGCCACTTCGGTTTCGGTTGCGTTGCGCCCAAGTTCCTGCTCCAGCTGCCCCATCGCCTGCGCCACTTCGCGTGCATTGCGGCGGACGCTGCGCGGCACCCAGTCTCGGCTGCGCAGTTCATCCAGCATCGCACCACGAATACGCTGTACTGCGTAAGTCGTAAATGCCGTTCCTTGCAGAGCGTCATATCGGTCAACTGCATTCAATAACCCGATACCGCCCGCCTGTAGCAGATCGTCCAGTTCCACACTCGCCGGCAGCCGCACCTGGAGGCGCAATGCTTCGTGACGCACCAGCGGGACATAACGCTGCCACAGCGAGTGTTTATCCATTACACCATCAGCGGTATAGAGTGAATTCACGATAAACAGCCCTGCGTTAGTTGAGTTATCGGCATGATTATCCGATTCTGGAGGGGTTTTAATCGGATGAATAGTGGGTGAAATGGGGGGTTATTTGGGGGGTTGTAGAGTCGAGCGCTTCACACACTATCAGCATTAAACAATCCATCCGAACTGATACAATATGATAAATAGTATTTTCTGGTGAGTGAACAGAGAAACTGGACAATAATTATAAATGCCAGCAATCAATGAAAATCATTATCCGCATTCCTACTTGCATTAATAACTTAACAAAGAGAATGATGTCAACACAGCACTTCACCTGACATGATTAAAACAGATTGTAGGCCATATATTTTCATTAAACCCCCAACCAATACGCCCCTCCTGTAGATTCGTTGCTAAATAACCCCCTTGCCAATCTCAGATTTTTAGAAAAAATTTCTTTTGATACATAAAATCATGAAACCATATATTAATGACAACCTCCCTTGGTAGCTAAGCCTAGCCGATTACCCCCACAATAATCATATTACCTTGCACTTGCCCCCCTTTAAAAAGGGCAATTAAAATACCAAACTCAATGGAATTTATAATAAAATATGCATGGCAGGTCTAGTCGCTCGCTACACCCGCCTTAAAATCATCGCCCAGAACATCTTTTTACAGCACCGCACTGACACATATAAACACCCACTCATAAACCAGAAATCAATTTATCATGATGCTTTATCAAGCTGTATATTAATCGATATAAATGGGGATTTTAGAATAGCAACAATCCTTTCCTGATCGGCAAAAGAAAGATCTGGATAAATTGGTAAACAAAGGATCTCTTCTGCAATGTGATTAGCATGTGGCAGTAAAGATTCCGCAGCACTAGATAACCCTCGGTACATTGAAAAATTACTAATTAAGGGGTAGAAATAGCGTCTCAACATAATTCCATTTAATTTGAGTAGTTCATAAATCCCATCGCGACTTACAGGATATTCTTGGCCAATTCTAACCGGGAAATAAGCATGATTCCATTCCACATTGTCTGGTATCTTAAGTGTCGTTACTCCAGGAACGTCCTGCAGCAATTCACGATAGTACGCATCTAAAGCCATGCGTTTTTCAAAGGCAGCATCAATGTGTTGTAGTTGCAACAAGCCAAAAGCAGCCTGAAATTCATTCATTTTTCCGTTAATGCCTGCCGCTACAACAGTGGTTTCACCTGCAAAACCAAAGTTTTTCAAATAATCAATACGTTGTTTGATTCGTTCGTTGTGGCAAATAATAGCACCGCCTTCGAAGGTATTGAATACCTTCGTAGCATGGAAACTTAACACAGACAGATCGCCATAATTTAGAATACTTTCCCCACCCTGTTTAACTCCAAAAGCGTGCGCTGCATCATATATTACTTTCAGTCCATATATATCGGCAATTTGCTCAATCCTGTTTATATCGCAAGGAATACCGTAACAGTGAACTGGCATGATAGCAGTTGTATTGGAAGTGATAAGTTCTTCGATACGATCAGGGTTGATATTATAAGTTTGCGGATCGATATCAGCAAATACAGGTGTTAACCCATTCCATTTTAATGTATGTGAGGTAGCAACGAAAGAGTAGGGCGTTGTAATTACCTCACCTGTTATCCGAAGTGCCTGCAATGCGGTCAAGAGCGCAAGTGTTGCATTAGCAAACAGGCATACGTGTTTAACACCCAGATAGCTGGCAAGTTCAATCTCCAACTGCTGGTGAAAATATCCGCCGTTAGTCAAATGTTTTTTTTCCCATATTTCCTCAAGATAGGGAATGAACTCCTCCAGCGGGGGAAGGAGTGGACTGGTAACAAAGATATCTTTCATGACACACCTCTTTTGTACACAATCATTTAATCCATCGCTAAAGACAATACGTCAGCAGCGCATTTATATTTTATTTTTTAACAACAAAAGATTGCGGTGCCTCACCACTGCAATATAAACCCCATGCCGTACGCAATGCCTTTTCAAAGGTTGCCGCTACGTTGAATCCTGAAGTATGTTTAGTTGGAATTTTGTCACGCATTCCCATACGTATGGCACTAAGCTCTTCAATATTTCCAGACCAGTACAATGCTTTATTAATATAGTCCACTGCATCAACGGCAATAAACTGTTCCAGTCCATATGTATACATAGTATCCATAGTCTGGCACCCTGAAAGAGTTATACCTTTCAAGGAGATAGTAGGTACGCCCATCCAGGCAGCATGATTTGTGGTTGTTCCACCTGAATAAGGGAAAGCATCAAGCATAATATCTATATGCTTATGTTCAGCAAGATACTCTTCCATAGGCATTTGTGAACGGAAAACTAACTGTTCTTCGTTAACGCCATTATCCAACATAAACTGGGTAATCCAGTTCACAATACCTTTGTCATTCATAAAACCGATCAGCATTTTTGCCATCGGGATACGTGTCAGAATTGCGGCCCAGAGTTTAAGTACATCCTCATTGATCTTTTTAGGACGATTAAAACTTCCAAAGGTAATATAGCCATTCTCAAGCGCAGGAAGCACACTGACTTCTGGACATTCAGGATTTGGTTCAAAAGTTTTATCCATGGACACATACAAAATCTGTTCTGTGAACTGTTCTTGAAGATTTGGTGCATTTCGGAACGTATCCGGTAACATCCTATAATCCATGGTTTTCATCCCTGTTGTACCCGGATAACCAATCCATGTCATCTGTACAGGTGCAGGATGCAGTCCAAAAACAGGTAATCGGCAATATGTTGTATGACCCGACAAATCAATCAAAATATCAATTGCATCTTCATGGATCTGATTTGCCAGTTCTACATCACTGCTTTTAACAATATCACGCCATAATAAAGCCGTGCTTTCAAAATGATCGGTTATTTCATCGCGTTTTGGACAGGAGTGATAACCAATCAGCTCGAATTGCTGACGATCGATCCCATCCCAGAAAGGCATTAAAAAATTACTAACTGGATGACGTAAAAAATCACCTGAAACAAATCCTATACGTAGCTTACGATCTGGATCACGGCTACCCTTCCAGCTTTTCATTACGCCTATCTGCTGCGCCCATACATCTACCGCATTGCCATATTGCACATGGGCATGATACAGATCCTGCGGCGAAATATCAGGATCATGTGTCAAAACAAAGAGATAGGTTCCATATAGTTCAAAATTATTATTAGAAATTTCAACAGCTTTTTTAAGATATTTAACAGCCTCTTTCATCTGCTGCTTTTCGCTCAGCATATGGCCAAGATTATTTAAAAAATAAGGGTTTGAAGGCTCAAGGTTGACGGTTTTTTTAGCACAAGTCAGAGCGAAATCAGCATTCCCGTGTTCACGATATAAACATCCGAGTATATCCCAGGCCTGAGCATTCTCTAGATCATTTCGCAAAATAATACGAATTATACGCCCCGCATAGAAGAATACCCCTGTTTTATAATATATGTTTGCCAAGAGATGGTAAAAATCCCAATGAGAAGGATGACGCGCTAATAATTGTGCGATTTTTTGTTGAGCATTATCATAGGAGGATGTTAACAAATATGCACGAACAAGCCCCTCCAGAATCTGAATATTTTCAGGGTATTGATGATGGATATTTTCTAAAAATGCCCGCGCTTCTTGATTTTTACCTTTATGTAACAAAATGCTTGCTTTTTTTAATAATACATCATTTTTTTTGTGCTTTGCTGCTGATGTTTTTTTTGCTTTCTTTTCTACGGCTACAACATCAGTCAGGAAACCACCAATATCTGTACTAAATGAAAACATTAATAATGGCATAACCAGTTGAGAAACTTTGGTTTCATCTACAAAAGTAAGGCAAGCCTGGAATGCTTCTCTCCATGCGTACGCGCTCCCACCAATCGCACCTTTATCACGTAATGTAAGGAATAAATTTGCGGTATAATCATCAATAATATTCACACCGTTGTGTAAGAAGGTATATTCTTCAGTATTGAGTGCAATTGGCTCGCCCCAAAGATTAAACCTGATGACTTCATCATTTGATTTTACATCGTCACGCAGACCGGGAATAGGCAGCAGGTGCCGTTCATGTTGAAGGTTATAGGGTGAAGGGCCGTAGCTAAACAGAAGTCCCTCATAAGACTCCGAAAAAAGAATTTCTAGCGCTGCCAGAACGTTTTCACGGTGGCCCTCAGGATCCTCCGGCATCAGCGTATGTTGTATAATTTGCTCCGTAGAAACACTTAACGGCCATGCATCGCCAATAATATCAAGAATACTTAAAGTTAAAGGATCTTTAGAGGGGAAGCTCAGCTTATTCTTGTTAATATGTGCATTACCAACTTCTTGATTGTTCGAAAAAAAACGTTTAAAGCATCCTGCCCAGTGAAGATCATTAATGGCAGTAATACAAGGTTTATCATTTATCTTTGAAAGACGGCTTTTCGCAACCAGTAAACTGAAGCGTTCAGTGCGGTTCACTGCAAAATCGAGATATTGTTGGGCAAGTACTTTGCTCTTACCAGGCACAATCGCATCGTGAACTTTGCTTAATGATTCGCCATACCAAGCAGCAAGTTCACTATTTGCGCGAAGATCACCCACATACTGAAATCCATTTTCAGTAATTTGCTGATTGAAATCGACAAGGTATACTGCATCATTAAAATCATTTAAATAACGCAGCATAAATTCACTTTCAGACATGTTCGACGCATGATCAATTATTTTGTTAGTACTGCCAGCCTGCTGCGCCATCTCGAGATAAATCAACATTGCACGAGCGGAATCCAGCACCGCATGCTCATTGGGCGCATCTATAGTGTGAAGAGCGATAGCATCCTGCAACGTTTTGGCGTCACGGCTTCCCGGAAGGCAATTCCATTGCAAAGCAACAATCCCCGCTGAGCTTAAATTCCGCTCACAGAAATTCAACAATACTGCCCGTTCTTGTTCTGGTAACAGGCTAAAGAGACCAGTAATAATAATGTAGTCAAACTCTCCCAGCTGACTTTTTACTAGCTCTCTCAGTCCCAGTGCATAGAGGGAAACATTCTTCGCCCCTCGTTGTTTGCGATATTCTTCAGCTTTAAGAATAGATTGAGGCTCTAAATCAATACCCGTGCAATGACTCTCCGGCCATGCCAGCGCCTGGGTGATAAGGGATTCAGCGTTGCCACACCCTAATTCCAGTACCCTCGCTTGCGCGGGAAGACTGGTTGGCACACCGTAAACGGCCGCCATTGCACCAATATGTGATGTTATACGGCATGAGGATAAGTACATGTCATTCACTGTAATAAGATCCATTCTGGAGAGGCCGACAGCATTTATCACTGCACAAGATCACCAGCAAATGGAGAACTCAGGGCAGAAAAGGCTGTGATTTTAGCTAGCGTATCAGGAAGGATGAGTCATTAATTAAGAAAGCAGCCTGTAGATCGCTACCTTATTTATCTGATTAGAACGTGGGATGCTCTGGAGAGATAAAAAGAAAAAACTATCGCCATATGACGATAGTTTTTAGCATTAAATGAATAAGGATTAACGCAGCAGGGACAGGACACCCTGAGGAACCTGGTTTGCCTGAGAGAGCACAGAAGTACCAGCCTGTTGCAGAATCTGCGCACGAGACATGTTAGAAACTTCTGTTGCGTAGTCGGCGTCCTGGATACGGGACTGTGCAGCAGACAGGTTGGTAATAGTATTGCTCAGGTTAGAAATAGTTGATTCGAAACGGTTCTGAATTGCACCCAGATCGGAACGCTGGTTATCTACGGCTTTCAGAGCATCATCGACGCTGCTCAATACAGTACTGGACAGAACGTCGAAACCTTTCTGTTGTACGCTACGGGTAGTTACGTTGCTGTTAGTTGTACCAGCAGCACCGGTAGTCAGTTTGTTCCATGCCGTATTGCTCGAGATAGAGATACCGATCGTTTCACCATCTTTAGCACCAACCTGGATTGAAATGGTGCTCGCGGTGGTACCTTTCAGGATGTTGATGCCGTTGAATTGAGTCTGGCTAGCAACACGGTTGATTTCATCCAGACGCTGGTTAACTTCAGACTGGATTGAATCGATGTCAGAGCCAGAGTTGGTGCCGTTCTGCGCCTGAACTGCCAGCTCACGGATACGCTGCAGGTTATTGTTGATCTCGTTCAGAGAGCCTTCAGCAGTCTGCGCGATAGAAATACCGTCGTTAGCGTTACGGGAAGCCTGAGTCAGACCTTTGATGTTAGAGGTGAAGCGGTTAGAAATTGCCTGACCCGCTGCATCGTCTTTTGCGCTGTTGATACGAAGGCCAGAGGACAGACGCTCGATAGCAGTGCCCAGTGAAGACTGAGATTTGTTCAGGTTGTTCTGAGTAGTCAGGGACAACAGGTTAGTATTGATAACTGCCATAATTTTCATTCCTTCAAAATTGGTTTTAGGGCCGGTGCCTAACACTCACAGCGTCTCTCACCGTCAACAAGGTTATCGACGGGTCAGAAAAATACTTTAGAATCAAATTCAAAAAAAACATAAGATATTGATATTTAGATGTTTATTATTATTTTTCAAATCCTCCATGGCTTTTACGCGCCTGTTCCCTGTAAAATACCAACACTAAATCAGGTCAACACTCCCCCCTCCCTACTCCATTTCATCCCTCGTCAATGACCTGTCTTCAAAATCTTATCCCTCCATTTACTGTCGTCTTAAGCTTTTATTCTTGGATTTATTTTTTTGCAAAGTCAGTAAACTTTTTTCTCAAGACGCCGATAAAGGTCCTGAACTACTTTCGTATCTTAAGGAAAACGTGCATGGCTACTATAAGCAACCTCGGGATAGGTTCTGCAGGACTCGGGGATTTATACAATCAGTTAGAAGCGGCTGAAAAGACCAAACTGACGACCATAACCTCCCGGCAATCGACGTATAACGCGCAATTGAGTGCTTACGGCAAACTGCAGAGCGCCATGACAACGCTTCAAACAGCAACCGCCGCACTGGGTAAAACGGCATCATGGAATTCAACGTCTGTAAGTAGTACGAATACTGCGTTCGCTGCCACGACAACTTCAGAAGCCTCTACCGGCTCCTTTGTTGTTAACGTAACTAAGCTGGCCAAAGCACAGGCGCTTTCAACTGGCACTTATAAAACGAATACGGAAGTTCTCGGAGATACAACCGGGACGACACGGACAATCACCCTTACTCAACCAGGCACAAAAATGCCCTTAACAGTTGAATTGTCTGATGCGGATACGTCAGTAACAGGTATTGCCAGCGCGATCAATAAAGCGAATGGTAACGTTACAGCCAGCGTCATCAAAGCTAAAGAAGGCGATTATCGTCTTATGCTGACATCTAAAACCACCGGTACCGATGGTGAGATGACGATCGAAGTTACTGGCGATAACAAATTACAAACAGCGATTGGCTATGACTCTAAAACTCAAACTGGCGCGCTCATGCTTAAGACAGCAGCACAAAATGCTGTCGTTGTAGTTAATGACATTGAGATTGAACGTCAGACGAATACTATCGCTGACGCATTACCAGGCGTAACCTTCACACTCAAAGCTGAAAGCAAAGTGGACGAAACGCTGGAAGTTACCCGCGCAACCGATGCTAATCAGAAAGCGGTTTCAGATTGGGTGACTGCTTACAACTCTCTGCAGTCAACGATCAACAGTCTCACAAAATATGTTGCTGTTGACGCAGGTACAGATGGTCAGTCATCCAGCAATGGTGCCCTGGTAGGTGATGCAAACGTACGCGGCATTCAGTCTCAGTTACGTGGCTTATTGACCAATCTTCAGGAAGGTTCGGTACAGATCATGGCGCAGCTTGGCATTACTCAGGATCCCGTCAGAGGTGCAGATGGGACACTGGGTAATTTAAAAATCGATACTACCAAGCTGACTAAAGTGCTGACTGACAATCCCGATGCAGTACAGCAATATTTTATTGGCGACGGTGAAAAAACCGGCCTTGCTACGCAGATGAGTAAAGCTCTGGATTCGATGCTGAGCACCAGCGCTGGCAGCACAGGTGTTATTCAGAATGCAAAAGACGGTATAAACAAAACGCTTAAAAACCTCAGCGACCGTTATGACTCGATGGAAGCATCAATCGAAGCAACAATGGCCCGTTATAAGGCGCAGTTTACCAGTCTGGATGTACTTGTAACTAAGATGACCACTACTGCAAATTATCTTACTCAACAGTTCTCGCAAAGTTAAATCAGCACAGGAGCAAATATGTACAACACCTCTGGTGTTCAGTCCTATCAGCAGATAGGGGTGGAAAGCGCGGTAATGAACGCCAGTCCACATCAACTGATTGTCATGTTGTTCGATGGGGCGCATAGCGCCCTTGTCAGAGCACGCCTGTTTCTTGAAGCAGGTCAGATACCGGCTAAAGGCGAAGCGCTATCTAAAGCCATCAACATCATCGACAACGGCTTAAAAGCGGGCCTGAACATGGAAGTCGACAGCGACTTACCCGCTAATCTCGCGGCACTTTATGACTATATGGTTCGCCGCCTGTTGCACGCGAATTTACATAATGATGTTGAGGCGATCGTCGAAGTTGAGGGTTTATTGAATAACATTGCGGATGCGTGGAAACAAATCGGTCCCAATGCTTCCTCTATTTCAGGATAATTTTGATGAACAACCCCGGTACTGTTCTCAATAACTGGCATGCGCTGCATGCCCTTAGTATTGCCATGCTGAAGCTTGCTCATTCCGGTCAATGGGATGAGCTGATCGAAAAAGAGATGGAGTACGTTCAGTTAGTTGAAGGCATTGCACAAAATCCCATCTCGGCATGCCCGCCAGCGCAAATTGAACAGGCACGCTTTATCCTCGAAAAAGTCCTGCAAAATGAGACCGAGTTGAAAGGTTTGCTGAAAGCACGAATGGACGATCTGCGTAATTTGATCACCCAGACCGGTAAACAGCAGTCGGTCACGTCTACTTACGGTAAGTTGTCAGGCAATATTCTTTATCCGGAAAATTTAACCCGCGACCCCCAGTTATGATTTTGATGATCCATACTCCAGAAGTCCGCCATTATGGCTTCTGGAGCACGGAAGATGAAAAACCCCACCCTCTTGCAGTTCTTCCATTGGTATTACCCTGACGGCAGTCAGCTCTGGCCGGAAGTGGCCGAGCGCGCCGACGGTTTAAACGACATCGGCATTAACATGGTCTGGCTTCCCCCGGCGTATAAAGGGGCTTCTGGCGGTTATTCGGTTGGCTACGACTCCTACGACCTGTTCGATCTTGGCGAGTTCGATCAAAAAGGCTCCATCCCTACTAAATACGGTGACAAGACCCAGCTGCTCGCCGCTATCGACGCGCTAAAACGCAACGATATCGCGGTGCTGATGGACGTAGTGGTGAACCACAAAATGGGCGCCGACGAGAAAGAGCAGATCCGCGTTCAGCGCGTCAATGCTGACGATCGCACCCAGATTGACGATGAGATCATCGAATGCGAAGCCTGGACTCGCTACACCTTCCCGGTACGGGCCGGTCAGTACTCGCAATTTATCTGGGATTACAAATGCTTCAGCGGCATTGACCATATCGAAAACCCCGATGAAGACAGCATCTTCAAAATCGTCAACGACTACACCGGCGAGGGCTGGAACGATCAGGTCAATACCGAGATGGGCAATTTCGACTACCTGATGGGCGAGAACATCGACTTTCGCAATCACGCCGTGACCGAGGAGATCAAGTACTGGGCGCGCTGGGTGATGGAGCAAACCCAGTGCGACGGTTTTCGTCTCGATGCGGTGAAACATATTCCGGCATGGTTCTATAAAGAGTGGATAGAGCATGTGCAGGAAGTCGCGCCAACCCCCCTGTTTATCGTGGCGGAATACTGGTCGCATGATGTCGAAACGCTACAGCAGTATATCAACCAGGTAGACGGCCAGACGATGCTGTTTGACGCCCCGCTGCACATGAAGTTTCACGAGGCCTCTCTTCAGGGACGTGATTACGACATGAGTCAGATCTTTACCGGCACGCTGGTAGAGGCTGATCCGTTCCACGCGGTGACGCTGGTGGCCAACCATGACACCCAGCCGTTACAGGCGCTGGAGGCCCCGGTCGAACCCTGGTTTAAACCGCTGGCCTATGCGCTGATCCTGTTGCGCGAGAACGGCGTGCCGAGCGTCTTCTATCCGGATCTGTACGGCGTCAGCTACGACGATACCGGCGGTGACGGCGAGACGTACCACATCGAGATGCCAATCATTGAGCAGCTCGATCAGCTGATCCTCGCCCGCCAGCGTTTTGCTCACGGCATCCAGACCCTGTGGTTCGATCATCCCAACTGCATCGCCTTCAGCCGCAGCGGAACCGATGAGGATCCCGGCTGCGTGGTGGTGCTTTCCAACGGTGACGAGGGCGAGAAGACAATCGCGCTTGGCGAGAACTACGGCAACCGGAGCTGGAAAGATTTTCTCGGCAACCGGGAAGAGGTGGTTACCACGGATGAAAACGGCGAGGGCGTGTTCACCTGCAACGGCGGCAGCGTTAGCGTGTGGGTGATGGAGGCGGTGTTGTAACGAAGGGACAGCCGGGCGGCGCGATTGTACGACCGGATACATAGGTGACAGATTAGACCGGGGACATAGGTAACACTTTTCTAGTCTATCCGGATAATACACTGCGCATTTCGATCGTAATACGCAAGCGTCAGTCCGTTGAAGATGATGGCCTCCAGGCCATCATCTTGTTCTTCCATCATGATGTATTCCCCTATCAGTGCCTCACTCAGGAACACACTTTTACCGGTGTGTATCACCCCTTTCGACATAACCCGCCACAACCGGGCTCCCTCCGGATAGACGTACTCCGGCACATTCCCGTCCCAGCTGCGATATGACGGCCGCCACACCACTCCCGGCGTTGAACCGTTCAGGGCTTCATGTGGCCTTTCATGATTAAACTCTTTCCGGTAATGGCTGAACCAGACCTGCTGCTCCTCCATCGTCATGAAGGTATTGCCATGTCTCAGCGCACTTTTCAGCGAGCGGTGCATGCGTTCATGTCGGCCATTTTCCTCAGGATGACCCAGCCGGATGCGTTCCGGCCTGACGCCCAGCTTTATCAGCTAGACTGCAAGACGGCTTAATCCGGCGATACCTGTCCCGGCGAAGGGCTGGCCGTTATCTGTTCTGAGCACTTCCGGCAGACCGTATTCCAGGAACGCGTCCGTAAGGCACTGTCTGACGAACGGCTCACTCTCGCGGTCCGTTCCCCTGCAACTGAGAAGATAACGGCTGTGATTATCTGTCAGGGTGAAGGGGTGGCAGTACTCCCTGCTTAACAGTCTGAACTTACCCTTAAAATCCGCACTCCAGACCTGATTGTTTTCACTGATGGTCGTCAGGGGCTGGCGGTTTCCGGGGGTCCGGCGCTTTCTTTTTTTATCCGGGACCAGCCCCTCGCGTTTGAGGATATCGCCGATGGTGCTGGCAGCAGGCACAGTAAAATCGACATGATGGTTGAGGAGCCACATCCGCAGCTTTTTGGGGCCCCAGTCGGGATGCTTTTGCCGCAGTGAAGTCAGCCGGCCGACAATATCATCAGGCACCGACCGTGAGTGAGAGTGCGGAGCACGTGAGCGGTCAGAGAGGGACGAGAGATCAGAAGGGTCAAAGCGTTCAAGCCATTTGTAGCCGGTTTTCCGGCTGATGCCAAAAAGACGACACAGGGCTGCAAAGGAGTCCGTACCTGCATGGCAGGCACGGATAAAATCAAGGCGTTGCATAGGTCGGGTCTCAGTCCAGGGCATAGTGAGTCTCCTCTTCTATGCCAGTTATAACTGTTACCCATGTATCCGGTCTAAAGTGTTACCCATGTTTCCGGTTCATACCCGATGCCTGCCCGGCTTTCACAAATCTTATGGCAGCTTACTGAGCAGCGGATTTTTGCTCAGATACGCCGCACACTCAACGGTCGGGCGTTCAACGCGCTGCAGGGTCATGCCGTCATACTCGATGGCGCTGCCGTCACGTTCCAGCGGATAGACATCCCGCTTTTGGGTCACGTTATAAAAATCATCCGAGCGCAGCATGATTTTCCCCGGCACGGCCACCACACGCACCCATTGACGGCAATCCAGGGTATCGCCCTGCTGCGTCACCACGAGCGTGGCGATCGCTTCCGGGCTGACCATCGCGCTTTGCGGTCCTTTCGACTGCCAGTAGCCCGCCAGCTCTGCCGGGACGGGATGCTTGATCACATCCTCATATTTTTCGACCTGCACACAGCCGGTTAACGCCAGCAGCCCCGCCATCATTGCTATTTTTTTCATCATTTGTCCGTTTACGGAGAAAAAAAAGAGTGTGACATTAAAGTAATGAAGTCGCCACCCTTTCCCGTTAAGGTAAGTCCAAACAATGAGCTCAATGAAACCGTTGAACTTCATTTGAAAAAACTAAGGAGGGAGCAACGCAATTGACCTTAATGTATTCTCCCGTTTGCCAAATGCTACTTTAGATATCATGCGGATTAGTGTTCACTAAGACCAATAGTTCAAAATACTTACAGAGGATTACGACATGAACCAAAATCCATTTAATCCTGGATACTTTAACGAAGATGAACTAAAAGAATTCGGTATTAAGTCAGTTGGTAAAGACGTTCTTATTGCAAAAAATTGCACAATTATCGGACTGGAGAACATTTCGATTGGAAATCATGTACGGATTGATGGATTTAGCACCATCACCGCGACTAATTCAGGATATTTGAATATCGGGTCATATGTTCACATTGGTGGCTACTGCGCTATTTTTGCAGGCGCAGGGGTAGAAATGTTGGATTTTTGCGGTTTATCTCAGGGTGTGAAAATTTACTCTACTAGTGATAATTACAACGGTTCAGTCATGACAAACCCCACTGTCCCAGAACAATACACTGGTGTTATTCGTAAGCCGGTTTTGATAGGAAAACATGTAATAGTTGGTTCTCAAACTGTTATTATGCCTGGTGTAGTGATTGCCGATGGTTGCGCTATAGGTGCCAATTCATTGGTAACAAAAAACACCGAGGACTGGTCTATCTATTTTGGTTCGCCAGTAAAAAAACTAAAAGCACGCCATAAGGCACTACTGGAACTGGAACAGAAGGTACTTGGTATTGATCGCAAATGAAAATCCATATATAGGCACACATTTTATCATGTGTGAAAAAATGTTTGGCTTGCCCTTCTAAGCAGAAAGGTAGCATACTCTATTTTATGAATACGTTTTTTTACTCAACCCAGCTTATGAATCCCTGTCGGGAATTCGCCGAGTTTAATTGCAGGAGCACTATACCTGCATATTCATAACATCCTCGTTCGCCCACATCAACTTATTCAGTACCTGAATGCCCATCTTCATCGACACCAGTGCTTTCTGCAAATCGTTAATCACTTTTTTTTCAGCCCGATACCCGGAGTACCAATGTTGAATGTGTTCCCTGCACGTATGCAGTACTATATATGTGTCGCTGATTCGATTGAGCTCTGTATGCAACGTGTCGATGTCGCTTTCCCTTCCTATTGCTATGACTTTCCCCTGATGATTTTTTATGCGCTCAAGAGCTCCCTGTCAATGACATATTCGCCTCCAATAGCATTAGAAATACAGGTTATTTGAGGCATAGAAAACTCTGAACCATCAAATAATGATAGAGTCATGACTATGGAGTCTTTGAGCCGTTCATCGCCCCGGAAATTTATTTTGCCCCTCACAAAAACCATTTTTTCTACGAAGAAATGGAAATTAGATGCAGGATACCCAATATTTCTTAAGAAAATATTAATATCAGCAATGTATTACGCGCTTGAATAAAATGAGGAAAATGTCTACATCCTAGTAGATGTTTCACCCCCCTAGCCTCACGACTCCCCCTCAGCCACAGCATCGAGTTTCGGTAATAAAAAATGAAGTCTGGATAGGTGATGAAGTAATGATGCCCGGCGGCGTGGTAATAGACCATGACTGCCTTATCGGGGCGAGATCATCGTTATCGCTTAATTTTAAATCAGAGCCTTTTGAGATTTATGCAGGTATTCCAGCTCGTTTAATTCGTTTCCGTTTTTCCAGTAAAATCAATGAATCACTTTTAGATCTGGAGTGGTGGGCGCAGCCAGATTTACTAAACTGTTTAACACTTACTTCCTTGAATACTATACAGTAGATGAAAGTAAGACCTTAAATTTACTGGCTGAGCTTGAAACACATAAAGCGAGCTGGATTAAAAATCACCAGCCCCACAGAATATTTGGCGCGTTGCGAACTTCAATACGCGCCATCGTTATACTTGCATATTCATAACATCCTGATACGCCTGCATCAGTTTATTACGCACCTGAATACCCATCTGCATGGATACCGATGCTTTTTGCATATCGGTCATCACATCGTTCAGCGCGATACCCGGCTCGCCGAGGGTGAATTTCTCAGCCTGCGTGCGGGCGGCGCCCTGGGTCTCGCTGATGCGGTCCAGCGCGGCGTGCAGTTGACCGGCGAAACTGACGGTTGGCTGCACGTCAGCCACGTTCTGATTCCGGGCGGTCATTGCCGTTGCCTGTAGCTGGCTGATGACGCCTTCAATCCCCTGTATTGCCATGACTTTCCCCTGATGGATTTTTACGCGCTCAAGAGTATCAGTCTGTCAATGAGATAAAGGCGTTAAATAGCATGAAAAACCCAGGTTATTTGACCCATAGAAATTCCGGAATCATCAAATAATGGCAGCGCCATGATTATGGAATTTTTGTTGTGTTTGCCGACCCGGGAGTCTGTTTTGTTTCTCAACACGAATAATGTCATCCACGAAGAGCTAAGAGGTGCGCGATGAGTGCGACAGCAACAACCGGCCCTCAAACTAAATCTCTCGAATGGATGAGCCGCCTGCGCGCGAACCCTAAAGTACCGTTGATCGTGGCAGGCGCTGCCGCTATCGCCATTATTGTCGCTATGGTCTTATGGGCGAAACAGCCTGACTATCGCACGCTGTTCAGCAATCTCTCCGATCAGGATGGCGGTGCCATCGTCACCCAGCTCACCCAGATGAACGTCCCCTACCGCTTTGCGGATAATGGCGGCGCGCTGGAAGTCCCGGCCGATAAAGTTCACGAACTCCGTCTGCGTCTTGCTCAGCAAGGTCTGCCGAAAGGCGGCGCGGTCGGTTTTGAGTTACTGGATCAGGAAAAGTTCGGCATCAGCCAGTTCAGCGAGCAGGTTAACTACCAGCGCGCGCTGGAAGGCGAACTGGCCCGCACCATCGAAACGCTGGGGCCGTTGAAAAGCGCCCGCGTTCACCTGGCGATGCCAAAACCGTCGCTGTTCGTCCGCGAACAAAAAGCCCCTTCGGCTTCCGTTACCGTCAATCTGCAGCCGGGGCGTGCGCTCGATGAAGGCCAAATCAGCGCCGTCGTGCATCTGGTCTCCAGCGCCGTGGCGGGTCTGCCGCCGGGTAACGTGACCCTGGTGGATCAGGGTGGGCATCTGCTGACCCAGTCCAATACCGCCGGTCGCGATCTGAATGACGCCCAGCTGAAATACGCCACCGATGTCGAAGGCCGCGTCCAGCGCCGTATCGAAGCTATTCTTGGCCCGATTGTCGGCAACAGCAATGTTCACGCTCAGGTTAACGCCCAGATTGATTTTGCCAATAAAGAGCAGACCGAAGAGCAGTACAGTCCGAATGGCGATCCTTCCCGGGCGGTGATGCGTTCGCGTCAGCTGAATGAAAACGAGCAGAATGGCGGAAATAACCCTGGCGGCGTGCCGGGTGCGCTCTCTAATCAGCCTGCCCCTGCCAACGCCGGCCCTATCACCACGCCGCCGCAAAATCCACAGAACGGCCAGCAGGCAAACGCGCAACAGCAGCAGACCACCTCTACTACGGCCGCCAACAGCGGACCGCGCACCAGCAGCCGTAACGAAACCACCAACTACGAAGTCGACCGCACCATCCGTCACACCAAAATGAACGTCGGCGACGTCGAACGTCTCTCGGTGGCGGTGGTGGTCAACTACAAAACCCTGCCGGACGGTAAGCCGCTGCCGCTGACCACCGAGCAGATGAAACAGATCGAAGACCTGACCCGTGAAGCAATGGGTTACTCGGAAAAACGCGGTGACACCCTCAACGTGGTGAACTCGCCGTTCAGCGCGGTTGATGATACCAGCGGTGAACTGCCGTTCTGGCAACAGCAGGCGTTTATCGATCAGCTGATCGAAGCCGGTCGCTGGCTGCTGGTGGTGATTGTCGCCTGGCTGCTGTGGCGTAAAGCGGTCCGTCCGCAGCTGGTTCGCCGCGCAGACGAAGCCAAAGCCCTGAAAGAGCAGACCATGCTGCGTCAGGAAACCCACGAAGCGGTGGAAGTCCGCCTCAGTAAAGACGAACAGACGCAGCAGCGCCGGGCAAATCAGCGCATGGGCGCTGAAGTGATGAGCCAGCGTATTCGCGAAATGTCAGATAACGATCCGCGCGTCGTGGCGCTGGTCATTCGCCAGTGGATGAGCACCGAAAATGAGTAACCTTACCGGAACAGATAAAAGCGTCATTCTGCTGATGACCATTGGCGAAGATCGGGCGGCAGAGGTGTTCAAACACCTCTCCCAGCGCGAAGTGCAGGTGCTCAGTTCAGCGATGGCCAACGTGCGGCAGATCTCCAACAAACAGCTCACCGATGTACTGGCCGAGTTTGAGCAGGAAGCGGAACAGTTCGCGGCGCTCAACGTCAACGCCAACGAATACCTGCGCTCGGTGCTGGTTAAAGCACTCGGCGAAGAGCGTGCGGCCAGCCTGCTGGAAGATATTCTCGAAACCCGCGATACCGCCAGCGGCATCGAAACGCTCAACTTTATGGAACCGCAGAGCGCTGCAGACCTGATTCGCGACGAGCATCCGCAGATCATCGCCACCATCCTGGTCCACCTCAAGCGTGGCCAGGCGGCCGATATTCTGGCGCTGTTCGACGAGCGTCTGCGTCACGACGTGATGCTGCGTATCGCCACCTTCGGCGGCGTCCAGCCGGCGGCGCTGGCGGAACTGACCGAAGTGCTGAATGGCCTGCTCGACGGCCAGAACCTCAAGCGCAGCAAAATGGGCGGCGTGAGAACCGCAGCCGAAATTATCAACCTGATGAAAACGCAGCAGGAAGAGGCAGTTATTACCGCCGTGCGCGAATTCGACGGCGAGCTGGCGCAGAAAATTATCGACGAGATGTTCCTGTTCGAAAACCTGGTCGACGTGGACGACCGCAGTATCCAGCGCCTGCTGCAGGAAGTGGACTCCGAATCGCTGCTTATCGCCCTCAAAGGTGCCGAACAGCCGCTGCGCGAGAAGTTCCTGCGCAACATGTCCCAGCGCGCGGCGGATATCCTGCGCGACGACCTGGCCAACCGTGGCCCGGTCCGTCTGTCTCAGGTGGAAAACGAACAGAAAGCGATCCTGCTTATTGTGCGTCGTCTGGCCGAAACCGGCGAGATGGTAGTCGGCAGCGGCGAGGATACCTATGTCTGATGAACTGCCGTGGAAGATCTGGACGCCACAAGATCTCGCCCCTCCCCTCGCCGAGTTTGTCCCCGCGACGGTCGCACCAGCGCTGGACGGGGATGAAGAAGGCGAGCCGGAGCTCAGTGAAGAAGAGCTGCGCGCCCAACAGCTGGCGCAGATCCAGCTCCAGGCCCACGAGCAGGGTTACTCGGCCGGAATGAACGAAGGCCGACAAAAAGGTCAGGAACAGGGTTATCAGGAAGGGCTGGCCCAGGGGCTTGAACAGGGACTGGCGCAGGCCCGTTCCCAGCAGGCGCCGATCCACGCCCGGATGCAGCAGCTGGTCAGCGAGTTCCAGAATACGCTCGATGCGCTGGACAGCGTGATCGCGTCGCGCCTGATGCAGATGGCGCTGGAGGCCGCGCGTCAGGTGATTGGCCACACGCCGCCTGTCGATAACTCGTCATTGATTAAACAGATTCAGGGCCTGCTGCAGCAGGAGCCGCTATTCAGCGGTAAGCCTCAGCTGCGCGTCCATCCGGACGATCTGCAGCGGGTGGAAGAGATGCTCGGCGCGACCCTCAGCCTGCACGGCTGGCGCCTGCGCGGCGATCCGACCCTGCATCACGGCGGCTGCAAAGTTTCTGCCGATGAAGGGGATCTGGATGCCAGCGTGGCGACACGCTGGCAGGAACTGTGCCGCCTGGCCGCACCGGGAGTCATCTGATGACCGCTCGCCTCACCCGCTGGCTGAACACCCTCGACAACTTTGAAACGAAGATGGCTCAGCTGCCGTCCGTGCGTCGCTACGGTCGTCTGACCCGCGCCACCGGGCTGGTGCTGGAAGCCACCGGCCTGCAGCTGCCGCTGGGTGCGACCTGCATTATCGAACGTCAGGACGGGAACGAGATCCGCGAAGTCGAGAGCGAAGTGGTCGGTTTTAACGGCCAGCGACTGTTCCTGATGCCGCTGGAAGAGGTCGAAGGCGTACTGCCGGGAGCCCGCGTGTATGCCAAAAATTTATCCGCCGACGGGCTGCACAGCGGCAAACAGCTGCCGCTCGGCCCGGCGCTGCTGGGTCGGGTACTGGACGGCGGCGGAAAACCGCTGGATGGCCTGCCCTCTCCGGACACCACCGAAACCGGCGCGCTAATCACTCAGCCGTTTAACCCCCTGCAACGTACCGCGATTGAACACGTGCTGGATACCGGCGTGCGCCCGATCAACGCCCTGCTGACCGTCGGTCGCGGCCAGCGTATGGGGCTGTTTGCCGGTTCCGGCGTCGGCAAATCGGTGCTGCTCGGAATGATGGCCCGCTACACCCAGGCCGACGTCATCGTGGTAGGACTGATTGGCGAACGTGGCCGCGAAGTTAAAGATTTTATCGAGAATATTCTTGGCACCGAGGGGCGCGCCCGTTCGGTGGTGATTGCCGCCCCGGCGGATGTCTCTCCCCTGCTGCGTATGCAGGGTGCCGCCTATGCCACGCGCATTGCGGAAGATTTTCGTGACCGGGGTCAGCACGTGCTGCTGATCATGGACTCCCTCACCCGCTATGCGATGGCGCAGCGTGAAATCGCGCTGGCAATCGGCGAGCCGCCGGCCACCAAAGGCTATCCGCCGTCGGTGTTTGCCAAACTCCCGGCGCTGGTTGAACGCGCGGGCAACGGCATCAGCGGCGGGGGCTCGATTACCGCCTTTTATACGGTGCTGACCGAAGGCGATGATCAGCAGGATCCGATTGCCGACTCGGCGCGTGCGATCCTCGACGGTCATATCGTGCTGTCGCGTCGTCTGGCCGAAGCCGGACACTATCCGGCGATTGATATTGAAGCGTCGATCAGCCGTGCCATGACATCGCTTATCACCGAGAAGCACTACGCCCGGGTGCGTAACTTCAAACAACTGCTCTCCAGCTTCCAGCGCAACCGCGATCTGGTCAGCGTCGGCGCCTATGCCAAAGGCAGCGACCCGATGCTCGACAAAGCCATCACGCTGTGGCCGCAGCTGGAAGCCTATCTGCAACAGGGTATTTTTGAAAAAGCCGACTGGGAAAGTTCGATCCAGATGCTGGAATACATTTTCCCGCAGGCGTAATCAGGGTAGAGGGCGAACGTTATGGCGCAACACGGCGCATTAGCCACGCTGAAAGATCTGGCCGAGAAAGAAGTGGACACTGCCGCCCAGCAGCTTGGCGCCATGCGTCGCGGGCATCAGCAGGCCGAAGAACAACTGAAGATGCTGATCGACTATCAGCACGAGTATCGCGCCAACCTCAACAGCGATATGACGCAGGGCATCGGCAGCCAACGCTGGATCAACTATCAGCAGTTTATCCAGACCCTGGAAAAGGCTATCGACCAGCATCGCCAGCAGCTGGACCAGTGGAATAACAAAGTCGACAGGGCGCTGAATTTCTGGCGCGAGAAGAAGCAGCGTTTACAGGCCTGGCAGACGTTACAGGATCGCCAGCTGACCGCCGCCGCCCTTGCCGAAAACCGTCTCGATCAGAAAAAAATGGATGAGTTCGCCCAGCGCGCATCAATGAGGAAACCGGAATGATCACAGTGCAACAACTGCTTTCGAGCGACACCGAGCTGGCGGGCAGTGCCCGCAGCGGGAAAGCCGCCGATGGCGCGCAGGATTTTCTCGCCCTGCTGACGGGCGCATTAACCGATGCGCCAGCCTTGGGCAAAGAGGCGGGACTGACGCTCAACGATTTGCATGCCGCCGGCGGTAAGCTGCCGAAAGTAGGCCTGACCGCAGACGCCGAAGGTAAAGAGACCGGCAAACTGGCGGAGCTGCTGGCGCGTCAGGAGATCGTGGTTGCCGACGACGGCGCACCGCAGGCGACCCTCCCGGGGCTGACCAGCGGTCTGCTGACATCCGCTAAAGGCGACGTGCTGAAAACGCTGGCCCAGGCCGCGAAAGACGCCGACAGCAAAACCGATCTCAGCGACGAAGAGCTGGCCGGATTAAGCGCCTTAATGGCAATGCTGCCGCACCAGCAGATGGCGACCGCCGCCGCGCCGAAACCCGTTAACGCCGATACGCTTGCGGTCCAGACCACGCCTGCGGGCAACAGCCGCCAGCCGGGGCTGGATACCGACGCGCTGCGCAGCGCGAAAACGGTCGCTCAGGACAAAGATGCCGCGTTAGCCTCAAACACGCAGCTGACACCAACGATGGCGGCCACCGTCAGCAAACAGGACGCCGAGAGCACGCCATCGCCGAGCGGCCCAACCGCCACGATGGCCCCGATCCTCAGCAGCCATTCGTCTGCCCTGCCAACGCCCGCCGCCGCACCGGTGCTGAACGCACCGCTCGGCAGCAGCGAGTGGCAACAGACCCTCAGCCAGCACATCACGCTGTTCACCCGTCAGGGCCAGCAGAGCGCCGAACTGCGCTTGCACCCGGAAGATCTGGGTCAGGTGCAGATCACCCTCAAGATGGACGATAACCAGGCACAGCTGCAGATGGTTTCCGGCCATAGCCACGTGCGTGCAGCGCTGGAAGCCGCTCTGCCGATGCTGCGCACCCAGCTGGCGGAAAACGGCATTCAGCTGACGCAAAGCAACATCAGCAGCGAAAACTTCAGCGGCCAGCAGCACAGCGCATCCCAGCAGCAACAGCAGGCTTCCCGCTCCGGCAATCAGGGCGGATTTGACGAAGAGAACGATGAACTGCTGGCCACCCCGGCCTCCCTGCAGTCCGCAGCGCGTGGAAACGGTGCCGTGGATATCTTCGCGTAAACGCCAGAGGTAGCGTGATTATCCCCGTCTTTTCCACCCTTTGACGGTGACAGGACACGGGATAATCACCTCATTAGCAGTCCCGAAACAGGAAGCACGCATCAGATGACTGACTCCGCTATCACCAAAAAAAGTAAGCGTTCCATCTGGATCCCGCTGCTGGTGTTAATTACGCTCGCCGCCTGCGCTACGGCGGGCTACAGCTACTGGCGTATGAACAAAGCGCCTTCTGCCGAAGCCAAAGTCGAGCCACCACCACCCGCCGCACCGGTCTTTTTCGCGCTGGATACGTTTACCGTTAACCTGGGTGACGCGGACCGCGTTCTGTACGTGGGGATTACGCTGCGTCTGAAGGACGATATCACCCGTGCGCGTCTGAGCGAGTACCTGCCGGAAGTGCGCAGCCGTCTGCTGCTGCTGTTCGCACGCCAGGATGCTTCCCAGCTCTCGACCGATGAAGGTAAGCAGAAGCTGGTAGACGCCATTAAGCAAACGCTGGCCGCCCCTCTGGTGAGTGGTCAACCTAAGCAGGAAGTCACTGACGTTCTGTATACAGCCTTTATTTTGCGGTAACGACATGGGCGACAGTATTCTTTCACAGGCGGAAATCGATGCGCTGCTCAACGGCGACAGCGATAAGAGCGATGAACCCGCACCGGGTTCGGCGGGCGAAAGCAATATTCGCCCCTACGATCCCAATACCCAGCGTCGCGTCGTCCGCGAGCGTCTGCAGGCGCTGGAGATCATCAACGAACGTTTTGCACGTCAGTTCCGTATGGGGCTGTTTAACCTGCTGCGTCGTAGCCCGGATATCACCGTCGGCGCGATCCGCATTCAGCCGTATCATGAGTTTGCCCGCAACCTGCCGGTGCCAACCAACCTTAACCTGATCCACCTGAAACCGCTGCGCGGCACCGGCCTGTTCGTGTTTTCGCCGAGCCTGGTGTTTATCGCCGTGGATAACCTGTTCGGCGGCGACGGGCGCTTCCCGACGAAAGTGGAAGGCCGCGAGTTCACCCATACAGAACAGCGCGTCATCAACAGGATGCTGAAGCTGGCGCTGGAGTCCTACAGCGACGCGTGGAAGGCGATTAACCCGCTGGAAGTGGAGTATGTGCGTTCCGAGATGCAGGTGAAGTTCACCAACATCACCACCTCGCCAAACGACATCGTGGTTAACACCCCGTTCCACGTGGAGATCGGCAACCTGACCGGTGAGTTCAACATCTGTCTGCCGTTCAGCATGATTGAACCGCTGCGTGAAGTGCTGGTGAACCCGCCGCTGGAAAACTCCCGTCATGAAGACCAGAACTGGCGTGAGAACCTGGTCCGTCAGGTGCAGCACTCTCAGCTGGAGCTGGTGGCGAATTTTGCCGACGTGCCGCTACGCCTGTCGCAGATCTTAAAATTAAAACCCGGCGATGTGCTGCCGATCGATAAACCCGATCGCATCATTGCCCATGTGGATGGCGTGCCCGTCCTGACCAGCCAGTACGGCACCGTGAACGGTCAGTACGCGCTTCGCGTTGAGCACCTGATTAACCCGATTTTGAATTCTCTGAATGAGGAACAGCCCAAATGAGTGATATGAACAATCCGTCCGATGACAACAACGGAGCACTGGACGATCTGTGGGCTGAGGCAATGAACGAACAAAAAGCACCGGCCAGCAAAAGCGTGGCCGATGCGGTGTTCCAGCAGCTGGGCGGCGGTGACGTCAGCGGCACGCTGCAGGATATCGATCTGATTATGGATATCCCGGTCAAGCTGACCGTGGAGCTGGGTCGTACCCGGATGACCATCAAAGAGCTGCTGCGCCTGACGCAGGGTTCAGTCGTGGCGCTGGATGGCCTTGCGGGTGAGCCGCTGGACATCCTGATCAACGGCTACCTGATTGCCCAGGGTGAAGTGGTGGTGGTTGCCGATAAGTACGGCGTGCGTATCACCGACATCATCACCCCATCCGAACGTATGCGTCGTCTGAGCCGTTAAGCATGACAACCCAGGCCACCGTTTCTCAACCCTCTGCGGTACCCGGTTCGCCGCTGCTGCAGGTCAGCGGTGCGCTGCTGGGGATTATTGCTTTTATTCTGATTGCCGCCTGGCTGGCAAAACGCGTTGGTCTGGCGGGAAAAACCGCCGGGGCACGCGGTCTGAAGCTGTGCGCCAGCACGTCGCTGGGGCCGCGCGAGCGAGTGGTGATTGTGGAAGTGGACGACGCCCGGCTGGTGCTGGGTGTAACGGCATCACAGATTAACCTGCTGCATACCTTGCCCCCTGCGCCCGTCGTTGACGAGGCCCGCACCGATGTTGCACCGGATTTTCAGTCGGTGATGAAGAGTTTGCTTAAGCGTTCCGGGAGATCGTGATGCGCCTTGTGTTGTCCCTTACGCTTGCAGGTCTTGCCCTGTTTGCACCTGCCGTCTCTGCTCAACTGCCTGGCCTGATTTCCACGCCGATGGCCGGTGGCGGTCAAAGCTGGTCTCTGCCGATCCAGACGCTGGTGTTTATCACCTCGCTGACCTTTATTCCGGCGATCCTGCTGATGATGACCAGCTTCACCCGCATCATTATTGTGTTTGGTTTACTGCGTAACGCGCTGGGTACCCCGTCCGCGCCGCCGAACCAGGTGTTGCTGGGTCTGGCCCTGTTTTTGACCTTCTTCATTATGTCCCCGGTGATCGACAAAATTTATGTCGATGCCTACCAGCCGTTCAGCGAAGAGAAGATCTCGATGCAGGAAGCGCTGGAGAAAGGGGCACAGCCGCTGCGCGAATTTATGCTGCGTCAGACCCGTGAAGCGGATCTGGCCCTGTTTGCCCGCCTCGCCAATGCCGGGCCAATCCAGGGACCGGAAGCGGTGCCGATGCGTATTCTGCTGCCGGCTTACGTCACCAGCGAGCTGAAAACCGCCTTCCAGATTGGCTTTACCATCTTTATTCCGTTTTTGATTATCGACCTGGTGATCGCCAGCGTCCTGATGGCGCTAGGGATGATGATGGTGCCTCCGGCAACCATTGCCCTGCCCTTCAAGCTGATGCTGTTTGTACTGGTGGATGGCTGGCAGCTGCTGGTCGGTTCGCTGGCGCAAAGTTTCTACAGTTGAGGCGCGCGCGATGACCCCTGAATCGGTAATGATGATGGGCACGGAAGCAATGAAAGTTGCGATTGCCGTTGCCGCTCCCCTGCTGCTGGTGGCACTGGTCACCGGCCTGATTATCAGTATTCTGCAGGCCGCCACGCAGATTAACGAAATGACCCTCTCGTTCATTCCGAAAATAATCGCCGTGTTTGTGGCGATCATTATCGCCGGACCGTGGATGCTGAACCTGCTGCTGGATTACATGCGTAATCTGTTCACCAATCTGCCTTACATCATTGGCTAACTGACGGATGCTGCACTTTACCAGCGACCAGTGGATGCAGTGGCTAAGCCTCTATTTCTGGCCTTTACTGCGCGTGCTGGCGTTGATCTCAACTGCGCCTATCTTCAGCGAGCGCTCGGTACCGAAGCGGATAAAAATCGCGCTCGGGATCGTGATCACCATTATCATCGCCCCGACGCTGCCGCCGGTAAACGTGCCGATATTTTCCCCTGCCGCCGTGTGGCTGGGGCTGCAGCAGATCCTGATTGGCGTGGCGCTTGGCTTTACCATGCAGTTCGCCTTTGCCGCTATCCGTACCGCCGGGGAGCTGATCGGTTTGCAGATGGGCCTGTCGTTCGCCACCTTCTTTGATCCTGCCAGCCATCTCAACATGCCAGTGCTGGCGCGCATCATCGATATGCTGGCCCTGCTGTTGTTCCTGGCGTTTGACGGGCATCTGTGGCTGCTGTCGATGTTGGTAGATACCTTCCATACCCTGCCGATTGGCAGTGACCCGGTAAACAGCAACGCGTTTATGTCTCTGACCCGCGCGGCGGGGCTGATCTTCCTCAATGGCCTGATGCTGGCGCTGCCGGTGATTACCCTGCTGCTGACCATCAACCTGGCGCTGGGCTTACTGAACCGCATGGCGCCGCAGCTCTCGGTGTTTGTCATTGGCTTCCCCATCACCCTCACCGTCGGTCTGCTGCTTATTTCTCTGCTGATGCCGCTGATTGCCCCGTTCTGTGAACGCCTGTTCAGTGACTTATTTAATTTGCTGGCGGATATTATTCATGAGCTACCAGCAAAATAATAACCCCTGCATTTTATCCTGTCTTTATGAGGATATTCCTAAAAGAGATTATAAGAATCATCCGGCAGGATATATCTGGCGCGGGTTAATTGTTTCCATGCTCCTCACAATACTCAACATTTACTTTACTTTGAGATGATTCCTGGCAAATTATACGTAACTTTACGGGATAGTGAGTCCGCCTGAAAGTCCTTGTAATGCGCGCAGGTAATTTTATTATTTTATCCCGTTTGGTTGTTTAAGAATTATCGGGCAGTGGGTGAATTATCGTTATACATTGAGTGAGGGTATGCCATGTCAACGATCATTATGGATTTATGCAGTTACACCCGGTTGGGGTTAACCGGGTATCTGAACAGCAGGGGGGTAAAAAAACGAGACATCAACGATGTACATATCGTTGACGAACTCGCCGCCGCCTGCGACCAGTTTACGCCTGGTGTGGTGTTTATTAATGAGGACTGTTTTATTCACGACCCCGCCAACAGTCAGCAAATAAAGCAGATCATTAATCAGCATCCCGCGACCTTGTTTATTGTTTTTATGGCTATTGCCAATCTGCATTTTGATGAATATTTGCGGGTGCGTCAGAATCTTCTTATTAGTTCGAAGTCCATTAAGCCCGAATCATTGGATGATTTGTTGGGCGATTATTTCAGTAAAGAAATAAACAGTAACGGGGCGAAATTTCCGACTTTATCACTGAGCCGCACCGAATCGAGCATGCTGCGGATGTGGATGGCGGGCCAGGGCACGATCCAAATTTCCGACCAGATGAATATCAAGGCGAAGACCGTTTCGTCACATAAGGGAAATATTAAAAGGAAAATTAAAACGCATAATAAGCAGGTGATCTACCACGTCGTGCGCCTGACGGACAATGTGACCAACGGAATTTTTGTCAATCTGCGCTGACCTGCGCCCTTTCGCGGTTCTCCAATCTCTGGCTATGCCAGAGATTCTTTTTTGACGTTGGCCGCACGCGTCGGGCAAGCCCCAGGCCACCCGACACGCTAATCACGACTCTACGCTTTCAACAAAAATACCGTCAGGATGGCCAACCTCGTTAAAGAACCAGATACCGAGCGGGTAATCTTCCAGCGATACCAGATACATTACCCCTTCATTAAACTGCTCAATGGCCAGCACTACACCCGTACGGCGTGGCCCGCCGTCTGTTTTAACGGTAACCCGATCGTTGACCTTCATACAATCCTCCTCTGGTTTTGAGCCAGTGTAGAACAAAACGCGAAAACTGGCAGCGCCTTCCCCGCGCGACTGACGCTTTTATCAGCGGTCTATACTTATAGCTGAATTCGGTGATAAGAGGAATGAGCGATGAAGACCGCAAAAGAGTACAGCGAAACGGCAAAACGTGAAGTGAATGTGGACGTTGATGCCCTGCTCGCGGCAATCAATGAGATCAGCGAAAGCGAAGTGCGCCGCATTGAGGATGACCCTAACCACGTGCGGGTGAACGACCGGGACTACCACACCTGGCGTGAGCTGGCAGAGGCCTTTGAACTCGATATACACGACTTTAGCGTGTCAGAAGTGAATCGCTGAGGCGAAAAAAATCCCGGTCATGGGGTGACCGGGATGAAACTTGCTTATGCAAGAAGCACTTGTAAATTCGTTACATCAGGAAATCTGATGTCGGACAAACCTTATCCGCAAAAAATTTGTAAGACAAGGATATATTAACAATATGAATAGCAAAAATTCAGAAATGAGATTTGAGTTATGGTTGCCGGGATGCGGCAGGCCTGGGCCCTGAGCGGTAACGGTCCCAATTTGCGCCTTTTTTAAACCGCTTTTTGTTTAAGACTATTCTTAAGATACCCTACGTATTTACGGGAGACACCATGCCTTCACTTCAGGATCCTCTGCTGGTTTACAGCGATCTGGACGGCACCCTGCTGGATATTCACACCTACAGCTGGGAGCCGGCTCTCGGCTGGCTGGAGACGCTGCAGGACAATCAAATCCCGGTCATTTTATGCAGCAGCAAAACCGCAGCCGAGATGCTGGAGATCCAGAGCGACCTCGGGCTGGACGGTTTGCCCTTTATCGCGGAAAACGGCGCAGTGATCCAGCTTGACGTCCGCTGGGACGATCACCCCGACGCGCCCCGTTTAATGAACGGCATTCCGCACGCTGAGATTGTAAATATCATCAATCAGCTGCGCAGCCGGGACGGGTACAAGTTCACCACCTTTGATGACGTGGACGTGCGGGTGATCAGCGAGTGGACCGGGCTGAGCAATGAGAGAGCAGCGCTGGCGCAGCTGCACGAAGCCTCGGCGACGCTTATCTGGCGCGACAGCGATGAAAAAATGGCGGAATTTGAGGCCGAGCTGGTGCAGCTGGGCCTGAAGTTTGTGCAGGGGGCTCGCTTCTGGCACATCCTCGACGCACGCGGGGGTAAGGATCAGGCGATTAACTGGCTCAACGCCCAGTACCTGCAGCGGGAGGGCAGCCTCCCGACCACGCTGGGTCTCGGGGACGGGCCAAACGACGCGCCGCTGCTGGACAGCGTCGACTTTGCCGTGGTGGTTAAAGGCATTAACCGCCACGGCATCCAGCTAAAAAAAGATACCCCGGAACGGGTCTACCATACCCAACAGCCCGGACCGGCGGGCTGGCGCGAAGGGCTGGATCACTTTATCGGGTCCTGACTCACCACCTGATTGCGTCCACGCTGCTTCGCCTGGTAAAGCCGGGCGTCAGCGATGGACTGCAGTTGCTCAAAGTCGTAATTTCCGCTTTCCTGCGCGCTGCTGACGCCAATCGACACGCTGATGCGCGTTGTGCGGCTCTTTTTCACCAGGATCTCACGGCGGTTGATGCGCGCCCGGATCCGCTCGGCAATCTGCGCGGCCTCTTCTAAAGAGGTGTCCGGGAGCACAATGCAGAACTCTTCCCCGCCCACGCGCCCGGCGACATCCCCATCGCGGATGGTGCTGGTAATCAACCCGCCAGCGTGGATCAGCACTTTATCCCCCGCCTGGTGGCCGAACTGGTCATTCACATTTTTGAAATGGTCCAGATCCAGCTGCATCACCGAATAAGGTTGCTTTAACTGCTGGCACTTTGCCGCCAGCGCCTGGGCGCGCTCAAACAGCGCCCCGCGATTATTCATGCGCGTAAGGGGGTCGTGCCACGCCTGCCACTGCAATGAATGCTGGAGTTTCGACATATTGCCGACCGTACGGTGGATAACCAGCCACGAGCCCACCAGCATACTGGTAAACAGCAGCCACAGCAGGGCCAGCGCAATACTGATGCTGCCAAAATCCCCCCGCGCTCCTTCGCTCAGGGTATGAATGCGCAGCAGCACTCCCTCGAAGTGGTCAAGGTGCTGCCAGTTGACGTAGCGACTGCCCAACCGCATTACGCCGTGGTTATCCTCTTCACGCGCATGAGCAATTTGCGCGATTTCGCGTTCGTCGAAGCGGTGGACCTGGCTGGCATCGCTCGCGGAGGTGGCGAGCAGGTTAAACCGGTTGTCATACAGCTGGTACTCCCCTTCCCCGCGCCCGTTCACTGCGTCCTGCAACAGATGCTTGAGGGTCGAGACGGAAAAATCGATCGCCAGCACGCCGTACCAGTAGCGCTTAAAATCAACCGGCACGCTGACGGTGACGATCTGCTCGTTTTCGGCCCCGGCCAGCGCCGGTTGTGTAAACCAGCGCACGCTGCGGGACGGGTTGTTACGTTCCGACTGGCCGGTATACCACGGACTGGTCACTCGCTGGTAATAGCGGGTGGTGATGTCATTCTGCCAGTCGGCGGGATCGGTTGAGACGTAAAAACCGGCGCGCGAGACGTAGGTTACCTTCTTTACCAGTCGCTCAGGGGACGAGATCCGCAGCAGGTAGCCCACTTCGAAGGCTGCGCTTAGCTCGTTAACGATCTGCTTATCGTCGCGGTCCAGCGCCGTCGTTTGTTGCACAAAAGCATCGGAGACGCCGTTGACCGGCAGGGTGCGCCGCTCATCGAAGGTGAGTCGCCAGAAGGGTTGATTGCGTAAGCTGTTGAAGCGGGACACGGTGTCGCGCAGGACGGTAGAGGCCAGCGGCGCCTGTAGCGCATCGTACATACCGTTGCGAAAAAAAAGCAGTTTTTCGACGCTGAACTCCAGCTGTCGATCCAGGGAATTGACCACGTTATCCAGGTGATTGCGCTGGCTGGCGGCGTAGGCATCTTCCAGCACCACCACCTCACGCCAGGTCAGCAGCGTGGAGAAAATGAGGACAGAGATGAAGCAAATATTAACAATCCGGCCCGGCTGACTAAGGTGACGCGCCAGAAAAGATTCTTTTCTCACAACGGTGTCGTGCTGCACAAACTCTCCATGAAAGCCATCTGCGCCATCCGCGCGCCATTAACGGAATATTACACTCTGCTGCGAGTATAGCGCACAAAAACGCCCGGCAATGCCGGGCGTTGCGTGACTTAAGCCTGATCGTGTCGTCGGGAACTGTCACCATGCTGAAGCTCATCTTCATGAAACGCTTCGCGCTTGATGCCGAACCCATCGTACCAGCGACACTCCACCATGCCACTGGCGAAGCCCGTGACAACCATTCGTGGACCGCCGTTTTTAGGCTTAACTTCATCGCTGACCAGAAAGACCATAACCGCCTCCTTTATCAGTGCGAAACTGTATCAATTTAGTCGAGGATCAGCCGTTATGCCTGGTATCAGCACCGTTTTTTAATGTGATCGACCACGCATTTTCGCCACGAGTTTCACCCCCGCAACGACAACCGCTCCGACGATAAAACCGATGACCAGATGCAGCAGCGTCGGCAGGATTGCGCCGATAAACGCGCCCTGCCCCGCGGCCATGTGTTCAATCGCATGGTGCAGCACCGCAATGCCGTGAACAATAATTCCCCCGCCGACGAGGAACATCGCCACTGTCCCAATCACTGAAAGGGATTTCATCAGCCAGGGAGCCACCACCAGCAGCGCTTTACCGGTCATCTTCGCCAGCACGCTGGTTTTTTCGCTCAGCCATAAGCCGACGTCATCGAGCTTGACGATAATCCCCACCAGGCCGTAAACCCCCACGGTCACCACCAGCGCGATCCCGGAGAGCACCAGCACCTGGTTCAGCAGCGGCGCATCCGCCACAATCCCCAGCGTAATGGCGACAATTTCCGCCGAGAGGATAAAATCGGTGCGGATCGCGCCCTTAATTTTATCGCGCTCGAAGCTCACAGGATCTTTTGAGGCCAGCGCTTCCAGACGCTGTTGACGCGCGGCCGGGCTCTCTTTTTCTTTGCGTGATTCGAAGGTGTGCAGCACTTTCTCCACCCCTTCAAAACAGAGAAACGCGCCGCCAATCATCAACAGCGGCGTAATGGCCCACGGGATAAAGGCGCTAATCAGCAGCGCCAGCGGCACGAGGATCACTTTATTGATAAACGATCCTTTTGCCACCGCCCAGACTACGGGCAACTCCCGGTTGGCGCGCACGCCCGAAACCTGCTGAGCATTGAGGGACAGGTCATCCCCCAGCACCCCGGCGGTCTTCTTGGCCGCCAGTTTTCCCATGATTGAAATATCGTCCAGCAGCGTGGCGATATCATCCAGCAATGTGAGTAAACTACTTCCCGCCAAAATTACGTTCCTTCTTTTTTTGTTAGTGACCTGAACAGTATGGAGCAAAAGCCGGGAGCCCGAAACCACCCGACTTAAGTCAACAATTAATTCACATCAACGACACAATTAAAGGACTCGCCAGCGTGATAGTTTTCACGTTAACTATATGCGACCTTTTTAATTCGCCGTGAGGGAGTATGCGTTTCAGGCACTTATTACCATTAATGGGCGCGCTGTTTGCGCTGTATATCATCTGGGGCTCCACCTACTTTGTGATCCGTATCGGCGTGCAGAGCTGGCCGCCGCTGATGATGGCCGGGGTGCGTTTCCTCTCGGCGGGCGCGCTGCTGCTGGCGTTCCTGATGCTGCGCGGGCATAAGCTGCCGCCGCTGCGGCCCCTGCTTAACGCCGCCCTGATTGGCGTTCTGCTGCTGGCTGTCGGTAACGGCTTTGTCACGGTCGCCGAACATCAGGATGTGCCATCCGGCATCGCCGCGGTGGTCGTCGCCACGGTGCCGCTGTTTACGCTGTGCTTCAGCCGCCTGTTTGGCATTAAGACGCGCAAGCTGGAGTGGCTCGGGATCGGTATCGGGATGGCGGGCATTATTCTGCTCAACAGCGGCGGCAACCTGAGCGGCAATCCGTGGGGCGCTCTGATGATCCTGATTGGCTCGATGAGCTGGGCATTCGGCTCGGTATACGGGTCACGTATCGAGCTGCCCACCGGGATGATGGCCGGGGCCATTGAGATGGTGACCGCCGGGATCGTATTGCTGGCCGCCTCGCTGCTGGCGGGCGAGAAACTGACGGCAATGCCGGACCTGTCGGGCTTCCTGTCGGTGGGCTATCTGGCGATTTTCGGCTCAGTGATTGCGATTAATGCCTACATGTTCCTGATCCGCAACGTCTCTCCGGCGGTCGCCACCAGCTATGCCTACGTGAACCCGGTGGTCGCGGTGCTGCTCGGTACCGGGCTGGGCGGGGAATCGCTCTCATCCGTAGAGTGGATGGCGCTGGGGATTATTATTATGGCGGTGGTACTGGTGACGTTAGGCAAGTATCTGCTTCCGGCTAAACCGGTGGTTACGCCGTGCCAGGCGGAGAAACCCTAAGCGGGCGAATGCCCTGAGTGTCGATCTGCGCGGTGGCACCGCCGCTGCAGATCCACTCTTCCAGCCGCTCGGTGAGCGCCGTATCATCCAGTTTTAGTCTGCCGCGCAGCGCGCACTCCCACACCACCAGCACCCGCCATCCCTGCTCATGCAGCAGCCCGATATCGCGCTGGTCGCGGACCACGTTTTTGCCAATTTTTTCCAGCCAGAAATCGGTGCGGGTTGCCGGAACTTTAAACAGATAGCAGTCGTGGCGATGCCAGAAGCAGCCGTGGGTGAAGATCACGCCGTGTTCGCTCTCGATGACGAAGTCAGGACGCCCGGGAAGGCTGGCGTCCTGCACCCGATACTCAACGCCGAGCTGGGTCAACAGCGCGGCCAGCCGTTTCTCGATGGCGGTATCGCGCTTGCCGATGGCGCGCATGTTCTTGCTGCGGGTGGCCTTACTGTGGACATCCGTCATTGACGGCCTCGCACTGGCGCTGCTCCACGGCCTGCAGAATGCGCGACTCCAGCAGTCGGGCCACCGCCGCAAAGGCCGGAACCACAACGGAGTTACCAAACTGGCGATAGGCCTGGGTGTCCGACACCGGAATGCGGAACTGATAACCCTGCGGCGTTTCAAAGCCCATCAGGCGCGCGCACTCCCGGGGGGTCAGGCGACGCGGACGATGGCGCTGGTTGTGAGGATCGTCGAAATCACGCTCGCCGAGCGCTTTATCCCAGCCTCTGTCGACCAGGATCTCGGCACCATCTTTGTAGTAGCGCGCCGACAGCGTGCGGGCGACGCTGTTGGGGTTGGTGGGATCCACCATCCCGAAGCCAAAGCCGTTGCCTTTCGCCTGATGCTTTTTCGCATAGCGATACAGGTACTTCCACAGCACCGGGGTAAGAATAAATTTGGCGTCCACTGCTGGCTCAAGCAGATCGGCGATGGTCGGTCGGCGGGCTGGCCACAGCGCCGGAAGATCGCGCAGGGTGAAGTTTTTGCTCAGGTTGAGATCGCGGCGGAAGCCCACCAGGATGATGCGCTCCCGGTGCTGAGGCAGGAAATGCTTGCCGTCGACGATCTTCGGATCGTCGGGTCCGCTCTCTCCGGCATCGGACACGTCATAACCGAGGGCGTCCAGCGTTTGCATGATGATGCGGAACGTTTTCCCGCCGTCATGGCTCTTCAGGTTTTTGACGTTTTCCAGCACAAAGATCGCCGGACGGCGGGCATCGATAATGCGCGCCACGTCGAAGAACAGCGTTCCCTGCGTGTCGCAGGCAAAGCCGTGCGCGCGGCCCAGCGCGTTCTTTTTTGACACCCCCGCCAGCGAAAACGGCTGGCACGGGAAGCCCGCCAGCAGCACATCGTGTGCCGGAATGGCGCTGCGGATATGCGCTGCCGCCTCGGCATCGGTCACGCCGCTCTGGTAGCTGAGCGTCACCTCACGGATATCGTCATTGAACTGATGCGCCTGCGGGTCGCAGTACCAGTTGGCTTTATAGGTGCGCACCGCGTGTTTGTTCCATTCGCTGGTGAACACGCACTGGCCGCCAATCGCCTCAAAACCGTGGCGGATACCGCCAATCCCGGCGAACAGATCGACAAACCGAAAGGCATACTGCGGGTGATGGGCCGGAGGACGGGGCAGCAGGTTTTGCAAGAAGCTAAACTCGCCGTCGCTGAGGCGCTGACCTGCGCGATCGCTGGTCACCAGCCGTTTAATAATCGCCGGGCTCCAGTGGCTCTCGCCCTGCGCATTGAGTTGATTTGCCAGCGATCTGGCATCGTAAATATCAAGCAGTTGACACAACAACGCCTGAACGGACGCCGTTGATTTCTCTGCCAGCGCAAGCGTGGACTCCGTCACTGATACATTTTCCTGCATACGTTTAACCGGCCAAAAGGGACTTAAAACAGAGTAACACAGAAAGGCACTACAGACTGCCGCCGAAACGCCGCAGCACCGCGCTGTCGATGCCCTGGCAATCGCCGCCCAGCTCGGCGCTGAGCTTGGCCATAAACTGGATCAGAAAATCGGCATTATGCTGTGCAAGCGCTTGCCCGGCAGCGGTTTGCATGGTTGCGGGCAGACGTAACAGTTTGGTCTGGAAATGGTCAAGCGCAAACGCCCGATCGTCCAGTTCGCGTCTGTCGGCAAAGGGATCGTCCGCATCAAACAGCGCCACTCCCAGCGCCCCCGACACGGCAAACACCCGCGCCAGGCCAATCGCCCCGAGCGCTTCGAGCCTGTCTGCATCCTGCACAATTTTCGCTTCCAGTGTTTGCGGGGCAATCCCGGCGCTGAAGCTGTGCGCCTCAATCGCATGCAGGATGGCCGCATAATGCTGTTCCGGGAAATCGGGGAAATGCTCGCGAAGGATCGTGCGGGTCTTTTCTGCCGCCAGCTGCGAGGAGCGAGCGCGCTGGGGGTGGTTTTTCGGCAGGCTGACGATATCGTGAAAATAGCAGGCCACCAGGACAGCCAGTCCGTCAACCGGCTGGTTCACCATCAAGCGCTGTGATGTTTGCCAGACGCGGCGGAAATGCGAAATATCATGGGCCGCATCATCAGCAGGATGATGCGCCGCCAGCCAGGTTTCAAAGCGTTGCTGCCACTGTACGAGGTCCATAGCACTTTCCACAAAATGAAAAGCCGTACAATAGCAATTATTTAGTTTTCTGCCACATCGCGGGGTCGGGTATACCAGGCAATCGCCCCGAGGATCAAACCTACCGCCCCCAACAGCAGGAAACCGAGCAGCGCGCCCAACCATTTCCCTGCCGTCGATCCCATTTCACCGTCAATGAGCGGTCCCGGTACCGTATTGACCTTGCTGATCACCCAGAAATATCGGCCCATTGCCCAGATGAAGTAACCACAAAACGCGTAGAACACCCACAGGGCCAGCTTGCCCCCCAGGCTGCGATTGTGCTTTTTTTGCATAATGTTCGTCCTTGCCATTCTCACATCGCCATTTTAAACCGTGAAATAAATCACATTTTTCAACTAAACGCACTCTTTGGCGACGATCCCCTACGCTCAGTTTGTGTTAAGTTGATCTTCGGCAAGCTTTGATTGATGGTGATTATTGTTTCGCCACATATATTCATCAACCCACACTGCGATTATAACAACAGGATAAAGAGGATTATTTCGCTCTCGTTTCCCTGGTCAAAGCGTTTTATTTAATCGAGTCCCTGTGTAATGATAACCCGGTAATACGCTTTTTTTAAGTTTCACTCTTTTAATGCAACTTCATTGTGCATTGACCCTCGCCCGAGTCGCCTCGGGCTTTTTTTTGCCCGTCTTTCGGCGATAAATCATAATCAAATAAAATAAATTTAAGTTATTGATAGATATTCAATATAAATATCAATTCATATGAAATATACTTTCAATAAATCTATCAAAATAACATATAAAGACACCTTTATTAATATTTTGAAATAATCTAAATGATATCGTTACATTTATTATTGAACGATCACAACCCACCCTGAAATAGTATCTTACCCGTAGCCCGGAGGGGGTTATTTATATTCATAAAGATGATACACAGAAGGGAATATATAATGAAAAGAAAAGTTCTGGCCGTCCTCGTACCCGTTTTATTAAGCGCTGGCGCGGCAAATGCTGCGGAGATCTACAACAAAGACGGCAACAAATTTGACCTGTATGGGAAGATGGTCGGTAAGCACATCTGGAACGGCAGCAATGATAACGGCAGCGATAACGTCGATGACTCCTATGCTCGTTTCGGCATTAAAGGCGAAACACAAATTAGCAACGAACTGACCGGTTTTGGCCAGTTTGAGTACAACATGAAAGCCAGCGCCCCGGAAGGTCAACAGGATGAGAGCACCCGTCTCTCCTTCGCTGGCCTGAAGTTTGGTGATTACGGCTCATTCGATTACGGTCGCAACTACGGCGTAGCCTATGATGCTGGCGTGTATACCGATATGTTCGTGGAATGGGGTGCTGACTCCTGGGTCACCACCGACAACTTTATGACCGGCCGTACCACGGGCGTAGCAACCTACCGTAACACTGACTTCTTTGGCGAAGTTGAAGGTCTGGACTTTGCGCTGCAGTACCAGGGCAAAAACCACGACGATCAAGTGAAGAAAGCTAACGGCGACGGCTACAGCACCTCACTTAGCTACCGCTTCGATGATTTCAGCGTGGTCGGCGTATACGGCAAATCTGACCGTACCGATAAGCAGGCTGCTGATGGCAATGGCGATAACGCAGAAATCTGGTCGCTGGCAGCCAAATATGATGCCAATAACATCTATGCCGCCGTGCTGTACGGTGAATCCCGCAACATGACCTGGACGGGCGATATCGTGGGTTTTGCCAACAAAACCCAGAACGTCGAAGCCGTGGTTCAGTACCAGTTTGAGTCCGGCCTGCTTCCTTCTCTGGGCTACGTCTATTCCAAAGGCAAAGATCTTGGCGTCAACGGTGTGGATGCCGATCGCGTGAACTATATCGAAGTGGGTGCCTGGTACTACTTCAACAAAAACATGAACATCTACAGCGCGTATAAGTTCAACCTGCTGGACGACGACGATGCGGCCATCACCGGTGCCGATACCGACGACCAACTGGCGCTGGGTATTGTCTACCAGTTCTGATTAGCTGACATTCCCTCAAGCCCGCTGAAACGCGGGCTTTTTGCGTTATTCCCCTGCCCTTTCCCCTTCTGCAACCTTTACATAGCTTTAACAAATTCCCAGCATCAGCGATAATGCCCCTTTCCGCCCTGCCTGGAGTTTCAATGCGCGATTTGCCGCCCGTCACCACCCCGCACAAGCGCCCAATGAAACTGAATACCCTGGTCACCCTGATGGTGTACGGCGTGACCGGCTGTATATTGCTGGTGATTTTTGCTCTCTATTTTGCGCAAATCACCAAAGCCACCCGCGATGGGGTGCGGGATACTGCCCTGGCCGTCGCCAGAACGCTGGCCGACAGCCCGGCGGTGATCGACGGCTTATCCCATCCTCCGCAAAGCAACATTATTCAGCCTGTCGCCCTCGCGGTTATGCAGCGTAACAACCTGCTGTTTGCCGTAGTCACCGATATGCAGGGGATCCGCTATTCCCATCCTGACCACAGGCTGCTTGGCAAAGCCTTTATTGGCGACGATCTGCGGCCCGCGCTGGCGGACAAAGAGAATGTCGCCATCAACCATGGCGTGCTCGACGAGGCGCTGCGCGTTTTCACGCCGGTGTATAACGCCCAACGTCAGCAGATTGGGGTCGTTGCCGTCGGCATCTCCCTGCAAAAGGTTGAGCAGCAGATCGCCCGCAACCGTTGGGACGCCATCTGGCTGGTGCTGTTCAGCGCGTTGCTCGGTGCGCTGGGCGCGTGGGGGCTGGTGCGAATGTTAAAGCGCGTGCTGTTTGGTCTGGAGCCGTATCAAATTTCAGCCCTGCTCGAGCAGCGGCAGGCAATGCTGCACTCCCTGCGGGAAGGCGTCATCGCGGTCGATCAGCAAGGACATGTCACGATGGTGAACCATGCGGCCCGGCAGATCCTGAATATCAGCGGCGACGCGCTGCATGATGCGCCCCTGCTGGCAAATCTGCGCGAGGTGCTACGCTCCGGCCAGCCGCGCCAGGATCAAGAGCTCAACTGCCACGGCCGACTTTTACTCTGTAACACCCTGCCGGTGCGCAGCGACAATCAGCTGATGGGGGCCATCACCACCTTCCGCGATAAAACGGAAATCCGTCAGCTGATGCAGCGCATGGATGGAATGGTAAATTACCTCGATGCGCTGCGAACCCATTCCCATGAATTTATGAATAAGCTGCATGTGATCCTTGGCCTGCTGAACATGAAGCACTATGACCAACTGGAGCGCTACGTCCTGCTGACCGCCAACAGCTGGCAGAATGATATTGGTGCCATCCAGCGTACCGTCAAGTCACCGGTGGTCGCCGGGTTCCTGCTCGGTAAAATCAACCGCGCCAGAGAGTTAGGGTGTAGCCTGACGCTGGCCGAAGAGAGTGACGTGCCGGATAATCCCAATGAAAAGCAGGTCGCGGGGCTTGTCACCATTCTGGGCAATCTGATTGAAAATGCGCTGGATGCGATGGCCGCGCAGCCCGAGGGCGAAATCAACCTGTTGCTGCATTACCAGAATGGCTGGCTTAGCGTTGAGGTGAGCGATGACGGGCCCGGTATCGACCCGCAGGACCTGAGTGCTATTTTTAATAAAGGCTTCTCCACCAAAGGAGAAAACCGCGGGGTCGGCCTGTTCCTCGTCCGTCAGCAAACCGAAAGCCTGGGCGGCGAGATAGCCGTCGAGTCTGAGCCGGGCGTGTTTACTCAGTTTTTTGTACAGATCCCGTGGGAATGTGAAAGGAAGATCGCGTGATAGATGTTTTGATTGTCGATGATGATGCCATGGTGGCCGACCTCAACCGCCAGTACGTGAACCGGGTGGAGGGTTTTCGCTGTTGTGGAGTGGCGACCACGCTTGCTGAAGCCGGAGCGGTGATTAACGATCCTGCCCGGTTGGTGGATCTGATCCTGCTCGACGTCTATATGCAAAAGGACAACGGCCTGAGCCTGCTGCCGATTGTGCGCGCCTCGGGGCGTAAGATAGATGTGATTATGATCTCGTCGGCGTCCGATGGGTCCACCATTCAGACGGCCATGCACTACGGGGTGGTGGATTATCTGATCAAGCCGTTCCAGTTTCCGCGCTTTGAAGAGGCGTTGGTCGGCTGGCGCGAGAAGAAAAACCTGATGGATTCACATCAGTATTATGAACAGGCCGACGTTGACCGGCTGCTGCGTGGCGGCGCACCGGGGCTGGCGGACAGTCGTCGCCTGCCGAAGGGGCTTACGCCACAGACGCTGCGCACTCTGTGCCTGTGGATTGATGCGCATCAGGAGCTCGAGTTTTCGACTGACGACCTGGCGAACGCGGTCAATATTTCCCGGGTCTCTTGCCGCAAATATCTGATTTGGCTGGCGCAGGTCAATATTCTGTTTACCAGCATTCACTATGGCGCAACCGGACGCCCGGTGTATCGCTATCGCCTGCAGCCCGCACAAATAGCCTTGCTCAGGCAGTATTGCCATTGATGTGATGAATACAATGCAACGCATACAGGCAAACACCCTGATTCAGTTCACATATATTGTTACGAAGCGGTAAAGCGCTGTGCCTTCTCATAATCAGAATGATAAGGTACACCACGCCCGGGAGGTCTCAGAATAATGCGTTCGGGAAGAGTGACTGACGAGGAAAAGTGGCGGAGAGAGGGGGATTTGAACCCCCGGTAGAGTTGCCCCTACTCTAGTTTTCGAGACTAGTCCGTTCAGCCGCTCCGGCATCTCTCCGTTTTGATGGTTGCCATCATGCCAGGTAATTTGGCATTTTAACAGACCAAAACCTTTCAATTTTGTTCATGTGACGAGTTTGCGAGCAAAGCGATGATTAAATGGCCCTGGAAATCGAATGAATCCGCCCGAAGTACGGCGCTGCCGTGGGATGAGGCTCTGGCAATCCCCGTGCTCTCTACACTGTCGGATGAGGACAAGCTTCGCCTGGTCCATCTGGCCCAGCGTTTCTTACAGCAAAAACGACTGGTTCCGCTACAGGGTTTTGAGCTCGACGATCGCCGAAGCACCCGCATCGCCCTGCTCTTTTGCCTGCCGGTACTGGAACTCGGTATCGAGTGGCTGGACGGTTTTCATGAAGTGTTGATCTACCCAGCACCGTTCGTGGTGGATGACGAATGGGAAGACGACATCGGACTGGTTCACAATCAGCGGGTGGTGCAGTCTGGCCAGAGCTGGCAGCAAGGACCTATTATCCTCAACTGGTTGGATATTCAGGACTCGTTCGACGCCTCCGGTTTTAACCTGATCGTGCATGAAGTGGCACATAAGCTGGATACCCGTAACGGCGATCGCGCCAGCGGCGTGCCGTTTATCCCGCTACGTGAAGTGGCAGGCTGGGAGCACGATCTGCACGCGGCCATGAACAACATTCAGGATGAAATAGACCTGGTAGGAGAAAGCGCGGCCAGTATCGACGCGTACGCCGCCACCGATCCCGCCGAATGCTTTGCCGTGCTGTCGGAATATTTCTTTAGCGCACCGGAGCTTTTCGCCCCGCGCTTCCCGGCACTGTGGCAACGTTTTTGCTATTTTTACCAGCAGGACCCGATGCAGCGTTTGCGTGACAATAGCGAAGATGGCGAGGATCCCGCCACTCAAGTACACTAAATCCGCATTTTGCGCCTTAATTAGCCAACTGAATCAGCACGTTGAAATTAGGGTTGACACAAAATAGCGAGGCCATTAACATGCGCCTCGTTCAAACGATTCCTCTGTAGTTCAGTCGGTAGAACGGCGGACTGTTAATCCGTATGTCACTGGTTCGAGTCCAGTCAGAGGAGCCAAATTAGAAAAGCCTGCTTAAGGAAACTTAAGCAGGCTTTTTGCTTTTTAGCGTCTTTCCGCTACATCAAAAGCATTAGCGCAGAATCGCTTCCAGCCTTGCCAGCACGTCATCCAGAACAGCATCAGGTATAAGCTCCAGACGCTTGCCATGGCGGGCTGCCATATCAAGAGTTCTTGGCTGATCGCAGCGAATGACGCCCGTTGTTTGCGTTCCCGCTTCATTCAAAGAAACGGTAAACCCCGCCGTTCGGGCGAAATTCCCGCCGCTGGTGATAGGAAGCACAACGGGTAATCGGGTAAATTGATTAAATGATGTAGGCGAAACGATAAGTACCGGGCGCTTCCCGCTTTGCTCATGTCCTGCAGTAGGATCAAGTGAAACGAGCCAGATTTCCCCTCTCTCCATTTACAGGATCTCCTTACCCACCGCGGATGCCCCAGTCCATTGCCGTTCCTCATCGCTCACTTCAGCATGTGGATCGCACTGTGCCAGCAATTCATCAAGTGAATAACGCGGTCTTTTCTGTGGTTCGATAATCAGGCAGCCATTATCAATGGTCATACCCACTTCACTGTCCGTTGACAGCGCAAGCGTTTTCAACACAGCGGGAGGAACCGCCAGCATGACGGATCCGCCGACCTTTTTCAGGCGAGTGGTATACATAAACTCCCTCCAGATATTATATTTTAATATAACATTCAAAGTGGGAGATGCACACTTTTCAATCAGATTCATTGTGGCTGTTTTCCTTAACATAACGAAACGTGAAGGTGTTAAGCTGTGAGAGGATTGTGAGGGATGGGATCGTGGAAAGCATGTCCCTTTACGGAAAAGCGGAAGAGGCATTCAGAAATTTCAGTGAACATCATGCAAGACATTCAGCGTTATGTGACCCGAAAAAAAATCCGGAAACGCAGCGCATTTCCGGATCCTGAATCAAGCGGCATGACATCAACAGAAGCTACTCATTGCCCCATTGATTGAGGAACGTCGCTATCTCGTCTATACGCTGCACGTTGATACCTGCTTCAGAGGCCATCTCCTGCTGCGCTTCTTCACTGATTTCTTCGTTATTCATTAAGCGGGTAAGCAGCAGCTCGAAGTAGCGTGCCAGGGAATCACGCTCTGATTCGCTTACCGCCGTTGCGGATTCCGTCGCGTACTCATCCGCGATGTCATAGTATTTAATCGGTACTTCATTGTTCATAAGGCGCCCCCAAGGGTTAATGTCTGTATCAGTGCTGTCTGCATCGTCTCGGACAAGAGCAGTTCTGACCATGGGAGTGTACTGTGTAATGGCTTCAGATCTGACACCTTTTTGCATTTTAGCAGCGCATTATTCACTAAAATCGTAAAGGGACAGATCTGAGGGGTTACAGGCCTTACAAACCTGCCGCCTGCCAGCCATTATTGGTTTTGACGAGCACTATTTTGCTTTGTTTTGCTTCGTCGATGCCCGTCACGCCAGCTTCAGCAAATATTTTTTTATCAACCCAGCCTGGGATATCCGCTAATTTCCACGTATAGGTAACCTGGGTTACTTTCTGGCCGCCATTATCACCGGGTTCAGTCCAGTTGGTGATCTCATCGACAGAACGATGGCCCACACATGCGCCATTATTTCGGTCCCAGAAACTGGTTTTACGTCCTTTCTCTGTCGTGGTTAACAGCGCCACGGTTTTGAACATTTCTTGTTCATATGAAATCTCTAAAATGCCCGCATCTTTAAGCCCTGTTAAAATAGGATCCTGCTCATTGTTATATATATTCACTTTAACGGGATTGCCCAGTCTAAAATTATCAAAGACCTTAGCGTTATTTTCTTTACTGAATCCATAACACATCGTGTTTTTGCTGATTTTAGTATTAATTGCCTTTTTAAAATCACCTTCCTCTCCACATCCAGCAAGTGCTGTGGCGGCTAGCGTGATAAGTATCGCAAGTACTTTTTTATTTTTCATATAACGTCATCATCCCTATTTGATTAATATAAAGCCAAATCAACGTATTATTTTGAAGTGTTTTTCGGAGCGTGCCAGCTTTTTTTAGCCACCATAAATAGTAGTAACGTGGTTGAAAATGACGTTGGCCGCATTTCCCTTTCAAGGACTTATCCGATCGAGAACTACCAAAATTGGATATTGACGGAATGCGTTAACGTGCTAAATTCTTCAGGCTTTTTTTGGGGCTAGCCCTTTACCTGCTTCTGACAGTGAATAACGATAATAATTTTTTTCATCAATCTGTCATAACAATACAGTCCAATGGGGTAATCGAAGTTACGATCGTCAGACTAATGCAAAAAATGTATTACCAGCACGTCTTTTCACCTTAACTAAAATCGCGAGAATATTCTATGTCTGAACAATTGCAGAACCCAACGGTCGCCGCACAATCGAAAGTCACGACGATCAGAATTATTTATATTCTGTTCATCGTTAGCTATTTCACCGGCGGGTTAGCCGCGCTTGTTGGCGTGATTATGGCCTACGTCAATCGCTCCAGCGCAACAGCGTTTGAGAAAGAGCACCTTAACTATCTCATCAAACTGTTCTGGATTAGCTTTGTGTTGGTTATTGTTGCTTTACTGACCTGGGTATTTGTCATTGGGATGATTGTTGGCCTTGCCTGGTTTATCTGGTCATTAATCAAAATTATTAAGGGTATGACCCGTCTGGGCGAAGGCAAACTGCCGAAAGCCTAACGCACGCGCAGGCATTCCCCTCAAAAGTTATCAATGGTGACATTGATAACTTTTTGCATTGATAAAACATGAACAAAAACGGAATTAAGCAATGAGCGTGTCACTACACAACTTAACCCTGCGAAGTTTATTGGTTCTGGCGTTAGTTCTCGGGTTAAGCGGCTGCTCGGTCCGTTACGATAAAAACGGTAAGATCCTTTTTAATACTGACCTGGCGAGCGTGCTGGGGAATGAAGTCGGTCAGTTTACGCTGGCCGATGGCTCGAAAGGTGCGTTAAGAGAACTGGGTGGCCGCTACAGCCTGAAATGGAGCAACCTGATGATTGAGCGCCCGCTGGAAGGCGTGAGCTGGGCAAGAATCATCAATCAATATCATATCGAAGGGCATACATTACTGCTGCTGAAAGTAGCGACGTCGTCCTGCCCGGCACAATATCGGCTGGTCGACCTGCAGAACACGCGTTCGCAGGAGTGGGCATTTACCGGAATATGCGATATCGGACCGGATATTACCGCCAGCGCGGATAAACTGCAGCTGAACTTTAAAACCGATAATCGTATTGAACAATTCAACTGGCAGCATGGTGAGGTTTACCATCGTCGGCTGGCCGTTCAGCCGCAAAAAACCGCGCAGACTGACCGCCGTGAGAAGGCCAAAACATCACGTAAGGCCAAATCTCAGAACTCGTCTAAGCCGGTAAAACGCACACCGGTCAAAGCTGAACCACCGCTTCCGCCTAAGGTCGCCCAGCCTGAGCTGGATAACTCACTGCCTACTGAGATCTATCAGCCGACGAAAACTCGTCAAACCAGCCTGGAGATCAAGTCATGACCGAGCAGGCACAGTCAGAAAGCAGGGTGCGGGACAGTATCAAGCGCTCGCCTCTCCCCTCCTGGCAAAACTGGCTGGTGATCGGCATTACCCTGACCTATCTCATTTGTGAACTGGCGTTCAACTCACGCCTGCTCGATCTGGTTGGCAGCGTGTCAACGGCCGAGGAAGTTCACAATATCGAGCGGTATGGGCGGACATTAACGGCCATCGCGGCGGCGCTGCTGGTGCTCCAGTTTGCGCTGCTCGCCAATGTCAGGCTGCAGAAAAAAGGCATCATCCTGACGGCAAAGGCAGCCACGGGCGCGGTGCTGTTGCTGTGTCTTGTTACCGGCACGGTAACGTGGCACGCCGTGGAATGGGTGATTGAACGCCAGGTCTCGAAGAGCACCGGCGAATTTCGCCAGATGTCGCTACTGGCGCAACTCTATCAGCGTTCGTTGATTGAAGGGCATCAGACGCTGGAAGGGATCCCGCTGGATAGCGCGGGCGGGCAGGTGCAGACCTGGACCAGTCCATCCGGGAAGGCGTTTCTGGCCACGCTCCCCATCCTGTTGAGTTCCTCCGATCGCTATCATCAGCTGCTGAAAAGCGGCGCGGAGCAAAATTTACGCGACAACATCAGCGCACGGGAAGGGGGTGTCCTCGGCTATTACAAAGCCTGGCTGGAGGCACGCGAAACCGTTCATAAACAGTACGTGGCCTATTACAACGATCAAATGGACATCAGCGAGGCGGTTCGCCGTGAGCAGGACAAAGCCTGGCAACGCTATGAACGCTCGTTAGAGGCAAAGCGATTGAAAACCTGGAACGTTCCCCGGCGTTACTACGCCAGCGTGCGTAACCATGTTCGCGGGCAAGGCGTACCCGTCGCCAATAACTGGTCGCCATCCGATCGCGCCGGGTTTGATGCTGCGGTAGCAAAAACCGTCAAACAGCGATATCTCGCCCAGCGAACCGTTGTTTTTAACGGAGTGACTATCCCCAAGCGACTCGACTGGGGGGTCTTCTTCCGCCAGGAGGTGGTACAAAAAACCCTGCGCGAAAAACTGGTGCTCCCGGCAGGCTCGCTCGTTCGCGAAGAATACCCAAAAAATGACGGGTTGAAGCTGTTTGCCGCTGAGCTGCACACTCCCCATCTTAATGAGGCGGTAAAGCAGCAATTGCCGGGATTGCGGGCCTCGTTATCCAGCTACAGCGCGGGTGGCGAAAATGAAAAACAGGGTGAGGATGCCGCGCGAGCCGTCATTGTGCCGCCTGTTGCGCTGATCTTCTCCCTGATTGGCGCCCTCACCCACCTGGCAAAACTGCTCTATTTAGTGCTCGTGCCCCTGACAGCCGCCATCCTGGCCCGGCGATCCTCGCGCGTGGTACAGATCCTGAATCACCATCCGCTGGTTTTCCCTGTCGCGCTCATTTCAGCGCTGCTGGTGATGTTTAGCGTGATGAATAACAGCATCACCGAATCAGCGGCCTATCAGGACTTAAGGAATGCGATGCAGGGAGCTGAAATTTCCATTACCGATGAGCCTTTAGCCCTTCGCGGCGGGGCGTTACTGCGCGTTGTGCATGCGGTCAGTATCGGGCAAAGCTACAGCTATCCGCTGAACCAGTATCTGCGAGAAACGGTGCTGGGAGGTTTTGATTTCGGCTATGTTACGCATAACGATTAATTTCCCTGCGGGGAAGACAACATCACCGAGAAGAGGCTGAAATGAAAAAGACATTATTAGTGGCTGTATTACTGGGTATGAGCGCATCGGTAATTGCCGGTGAAGCGCATTTTTGCGGTTCACCTGAAGTCAGCGCCTTGGCAAGCGGTCGCCAGGATGTTAATGACAGCACCGTTTTTACCTGTGGGGGTGGCGTGAAAGGCACCCTTCCGGAACTGGCAAAACAGGGCTGGAAGATTGTGCAGGTGAGCGATCAAATGGCATCGACTTCCCAGATAGATCCGAGCAAAGCCACCGTCTACTCGCGTTTGATTATTCAGAAAGACTGAGAACACGTATGTAAAGTTGCTGTATTCGCAACAGGTGTAACCAACGTTTTTTCAGCTGTTCTGTGTTCAGCGGCATAAAGGTATTCCACTACCTTTATGCCCTGCTAAATGAAAATTGGTACCTGTTTTATTTCAGGTGACGACATTGCCGTCAACGCCAGTTTGGCGTACATGACCGGCCATTTGCTGATAGAAATCTTTAATCCAGGCATTCGCCATCGCCGAATAGGGTTGATCAGGAGCCATCATCTGTTTCATCTCATCCCCGGTCCATTTCATCAGGAGTTCCAGCTTGCCACTAATGCTGCTTTCGATCGCCAACGGTAGAGGCATTTTCGCAACATCATCGATCATCGCGCCGAGCGAGCGCAGCATCTCACCCAAAAAAACCAGCCTACGCAGGTAGCGCGTACGCTCCTGAACTAATCCCAACCGATTCAGTCCGTAGATATGGATCGACGCCGCTCCTCTTTCGCTGGGTGCGTCGCCAAACGGCACGACAAGGCTGACAGGCGGATCGCCTACACTGACGAACCGCATATGTGCTTCTGGAATATCGACGTAGGGGTTAAGCAACAGCGGCGACTCGCTGGCATAGCGTTTATCTTCCGGCAGTAGGCGACTGCCACCGCGGATCACAGGAAAACTGTCTTTTTTGCCCGAAGAAGTGATCGACTGAAGCTGGTTGGCGAAGAGCACACGAAGTTCGACCGAACCATCAACCGCTTGTTGTTTACGCTTACGGTTGCAATCGATGCAGCTTGGTAGCAGGTTGTCCCAGTCCATCGCCAGCCACCAGTAACCGGGGTGGGTGCTATCCTCGCTGACGGAACCCTTGGGGCGATAATGTTCAATATCCACTGGCGCAGAAGCCGAGAAAAAAGTTTCACAATAGGCGCATTTATAATGAAATAGCGCGTTAAGCCGCCATTTCACCTCGTCGGCTTTATATGCCGCAAAGTCAAAACTCTCCTTTTTACCCTGTAATTGGGCGTAGTGGGATCGCGAGCGATCTAACTCGGTCATACCGTCTTTGTTTTTTGCGCTTAGCGCGCCGGGCGGTAGCACCTGCTCTGGTGTACGATCGATACGTCTCATTGCAACACCCTCCGCAAAATATCGACGATTTTTTCGCGGGTGCTTATCCGTAGTTCACCCATCTCAGGCGCGGATTTCGCATGCCGCTGCTTGAGATAATCCGCGACGGCCTCCTGCACCAGTCGGTGCGCTTCAGATGTACCAACCGGCATTGCCGCTGCAATGTCTTCTTCAAAGGCGGACATGACCCTTTTCTCTTCATCATTCAGCGGTATCGCCTGCTGCATTTTGGCGATCAGATCGGCGACATGCGCCATCTGCTGATTCACTTTAGGTTCAACGGTGGAATAAAGTTGGAAGAAATCCGAGGTCAGGAGTTGATCGACGCGCATGGTGCTCAGGTGCGGCAGCGCCGTTAACGTCTGCACGACGGTCGGAAATTCGCTCTCAATCGAGATATCGTCATTAATGACACGCTGCAGAACAACCACTTCACCGTCACGCATTCCCCGTAAACAGAGCGGATCGTGAGTAGTGACAATGAACGTGAGCCCCGGCAACGCCTTGCGCAATCCGTTCATGATTTGCATTTTCCAGCGCGGATGCAGATGAGCCTCAATCTCATCAATCAATACCACGCCCCGGGCCGTTTCCAATGTCGTAAACCCGGGGTTAACATCCGGGTTCATCAGACCTGCCATAATGTCGCAAACCATCCCGAGCACAGACCGAAAACCCGAAGAGACAATACTTAACGGCGTGCGGATAGTGATGATATCCCCAGTCTGCTTTGTCATCGAGGTCACGATAAGACACTCCTGAGCCTTCTTATCTCTCTCAACGACGTCAAACTCCCCTTCGATTGCCAGAACTTCACGCAATGCACGGATCACCATGTTGAAATGATCGTCTTCCAGTGTCAGTAACCAAGCCTGCGGGTTGCCCAGCAAATTGCCGTCAAACAGATTACGCACCGGGTGATCAGGCACGAACAGACGTTTCTTATGCTGGTAATGTCGAAACGCACCGTAGGCAAAGACTGGCCCAAGGTTAAACCCATTCTCCCGGTGGATCTGATAACCACCATTCTGTAACGTCAGGCTTAACGTTGCCTGGCCGGAACTCACAATGTCCACCCGACCAACGCGTGATTCACGCCCGGTGCTTCCTCCCATGTATTCAGGATCCAGCACGTAGCTACGCCATTTAAGACTGAGTCTTTTTCTTGCGGCCTCCGTAGTCAGCGCCAGGGCAATACCTTCGAGAAGTGAGCTCTTACCGGTGGCATTTTCGCCCAGAATCAGTACCGCGGGTGCGATCGGCGTCTCTCCGGTTTTGTAAGGTGCGGGCGGAACGGTTAGCGTTATCTCCTCCAGCGATTTGAAATGGTGGAATCTGGCAGAATGCAGGCTGGAAAGCGGCTCAACACTAGATTTAGCATAGGAATACGCATCGTCAGAAAGAGGTTCTTCCCGTCGGCTCTCACCTATCGCATCCAGTAACCAATCAAAACCTTGCGGCTCTTTTAACAGCGGTAAGAAAACACGCACAATTCGGGTTGGCGAAAGAACCGGTTTTGGCCCCTTACGAGTACCTAATCTTTCGGCGATACGCCTTAATAGTAGGTACCAGCCGCCGCCATACTCTAAATCGACAAACCTGAAATATCGCTTTAACTGAATCAAGGATCGCGTGTTAATTGCTTCGACAATCCCGCCCAGATATTCTCCGAAGCGCTTCGCGCGTTGCCTGACTAAGCTTTCGCGATTCAAATCATATGTACTAATGGTTTCCCGCCCTGATTCCGAAACAGCAACGATTACCCCATCGTTTTGCACAGTAAAATGTGTGAAAAAACTCTGCGCTTTGCAGGGATCCAGCAGGAGCGGGTTTTCTTTTGGCGGCCAGTCAGGCCACAGTCCGCTGCCACTCTGCAGATAACTCATAAATTGATCTGCAGAGGGGATCGGCGCACGCTTTCCCCGAACAGGGAAATAGTTATTCGCATGTCGGTTGCACCTGGGGCAAGCCAGATAAAGGTTCTGCCATGCATATGCCAACCATGCGTAGTAAATATGGGCATCCATGGAACGTTGCTGTGGTTCCGCCCCACTAATAGGACGGAAGAAATGCAGTCCCACATCATCGCTTTCTGATTCGCAAAATGCGCACCGACCGTGAAACAGTTCATGAAGAGCGGATAAAGCACCTGACGACTGGCCGGAACTAAAACTCTCCGGCACTCTTGTTTGTGCACGGCGTTCCGGGCTTATTTGCAGGAAATTCAACATTTTTTCACTGTTTTCTTGCAAGTTAAAATTTTGAATACCTTCAGGCGGCGGTACCCGGGCTCTGTTAACGTACTGCATCGGCGCGCTCCTCAATGTCGGGAGCGATCACCGGATCATCGGTATAGCGCCAGTTACCCTGCAGATTTACCGGACGATAGCCTTTAACCAGCGCTATTCTCTCTCTGACCGAATGATGAATCAGGGCATCTGTCGGGATTCGCCTTGGTTCGCCTACAGGTAAATACCAACCCAAAACAGCCCGGCGGGCAGGCCACTCGCGCCAACGAACCTGCTTCGGTATAATTTCAAGTAGCCACCACAGAGTATTCAACGAAACATGCAGCGTGCCCTGCACGTTCGGCGGGACAAAACTCTCTTTTCCGTGGGCAAGGGTTCCACCATGGCTGATAACGTCCCTGACCTCTTCATCAAACGTCAGCCCGGCGTTGGCCGCTTCTTCCAGCATCCAGATAAGCGGAAATTTAGATAAACCGCTTTCACTCTCCGGGTAACCACCGCCAATATCAGAATGGACGCCCGCAAACCAGACCTGCAAAATATCCTGCGGTCGCTCACTCTCTTTTTTATAGGGATTGGGTCGGTAATATTGCGGGGTTGTCCATCGGTTCAGGCGAAACATCCTACGTCGTTCATCAATAGCAATCGCCTGTCGAAAGGTTTTCACGGCCCGGTTTGTACGGGTAAAGCGCAGGGTTTGCATACTGGGCAACAGACGGTCGCTGCGCGGCACAATGATTGACGCTACCGTATCCCACACCCCAATAAACTCCACCCGTGCAGGCCGCCCTCCAGCCACCCGACCAAACAGCCAGGCGTTTTTCAGATCGTCCGAACCGACCTCAGCAGATTTATCCCCACTGGCTTTTTTATAGGCGGTCAGCCCGTAGCTGGCGAGATTACGCTGATCGGGTCCAACGATACCAATGGTGTCAATAAGCGCCGCCAGTACCCGCACCGTATAAGCCCCACGGCTAAAACCCAGCAGATAAATACGGTCATCCTTTTGCCAGTGCTGGCAAAGAAAATCATAGGCTTCGAGAATGTCCTCATCCAGTCCGTAGCCCGTGCCCAGCCCCAGAAGCAATCGGCACTTTTGTTTTAACTGCTGCCAGGGATTATCCTGGGCCAATGTCCCCACCCCGGGGGTATAAAAAACGGTTTGCTGTGCATTTTTTTCGAGGCAGCGATAAAACTTGAGCACATTCGACATGGTTTTATTTAATTCATTACCCGTCCCATCGCAGCATATAACGATACGTCTTCCCATTTTTTCCTCCAGCATTTTGACCTCAAGGAAAAGTAGCATCAGGGTAAAATATAAGCGTTATCTCGCGCACAAAATTGCCATGCGTTTCGTTTATAAAAACAAATTTCAATGATAACAACACTAAAGACTTCCAAAAAAACCAGGTTAATTCGCACGTGGCAAATTAACCTGCTATATCACTACAATTCTAATTAGTAACGTTTAATGAATTCATAAAATAAATGCATTAAATCAATGTTATTCAGATTTGATAATCCAGCACCACTTCTTCTGATTCCATCACCTGACGTTTAATTTCATCGACCGACAGCCCGGCGTTGCACAGTTCAATAAAGCGCCAGACATAGTTGCGCTGCAACTGCCCACGCTTGAGGCCAAGCCATACGGTGTTGGCGTCAAACAGATGACGGGTATCGAGCCGTACCAGGCTGCCCTGCTCGCTCTCGCCGCCGGACTGTTCTGCCACCAGCCCAATGCCCAACCCCAGCTCGACGTAGGTGCGGATCACGTCGGAATCCTGGGCGCTCAGCACAATATCGGGCGTCAGCCCTTTGCGGTTAAACGCTTCGTCGATACGCGAACGCCCGGTGATCCCCTGTCGATAGGTGATCAGCGGCCATCGGGCGATATCGTCCAGCGTCAAAGGGGAAATCTGCGTCAGTGGATGGTCGACCGGCAGCAGCAGGCTGTGATGCCAGCGAAACCACGGGAAGGCCGCCAGCAGCGGGTCATTGCTCAAGCGCTCACTGGCGATCCCGATATCCGCCCCGCCGTTTTGCAGCAGAACTTCAATCTCCTGCGGGGTACCCTGAATAAGCTCCAGGCGTACCTCCGGGAACAGCTCGCGGAAGGCCTTGATCACCGGCGGCAGGCTGTAACGAGCCTGCGTGTGGGTGGTCGCAATGGTTAACACACCGGAGGCATCATTGGTGAAGAGATCCGCCAGGCGGCGCACGTTGCTGGCTTCATTGAGAATTCGCTCGGCGATGGTCAACAGCGCTTTACCAGGCTCGGTCATCCCGAGCAGGCGCTTGCCACGACGAATGAAAATCTCAATGCCCAACTCTTCTTCCAGCTCGCGGATATGGCGGCTGACGCCCGATTGAGAGGTATAAAGCATGTTGGCGACCTCGGTCAGGTTGTAATCCCGACGGGCCGCCTCACGGATAATTTTAAGTTGCTGGAAATTCACGGTTCACTCCGGCGCATCTGACATACCGCTATTGTTAGAGTGTGCCCGCCGTGAGAACAAATAATAAAAACCAGCATCTTATACTTTTATGGAATATCAGCTCACCAGCTGCAGCTCGCGATTCTCCAGCGACGGGCGGCTCACCAGCGACATTAGGATCTCTTTCACCGCCTGCGCCTGCGGCGACAGCGAGCCGCGAGCCGAGACGTTCAGGGACAGGGGCAGGCTCATAGAGGGTGTGGTGATCCGCGCCATCCAGCCGTTAGCCGCGCTTGAGAGCGACCGGGCTGCCGATTCCGGCAATACCGTTACGCCCATCCCACTGGCAATCGCGGCGGTCAGCGTCGAGATAGAGTCGATTTCGCCGATGATTTTTGCCGTCAGGCGACGCAGAGAGAAGGCTTCGTCCACGCGCAAACGCACGGCGCTGTAATCACGCGGTAAGAACAGATTCATTTCAGCGACAGCGGTTAAATCCACGCTCTGCCCCGGGCAGTCGCGTGTCCCAACCAGGAACAGATCTTCTTTCAGCACCGGCTGGCTGGTGATCCCGGCCACCGGTGAACGGTCGTACAGCACGGCCATATCCAGCTGGCCGCTGAGCAGTTTATCGTTCAACGCCGAGCCGCTGTTCTCATGCAGATAGACCAGTACCTCGGGCAGTTCGGTGCGCACCGCCTGCAGCAGCGGCATGGTAATCGAGGAGGCCGCCGTACCCGGTGCCAGCCCGATCGAGACCTGGCCGCTCAGCGTCTGCCCGACGTTGCAAACGGCCAGCTGCGCCTGTTCACACTGACGCAGAATAGTGCGCGCATGGGTATAGAGAATTTTGCCCGCTTCGGTAGGCGTGACGCCGCGCTTCGTGCGAATCAACAGTTGCTGATCCAGTTCACCTTCCAGAGTGGCCACCTGCTGGCTGAGTGCCGGCTGTGCGATATGCAACACTTCAGCAGCCTGGGTCAGGCTACCGATATCGACGATTTTTACGAAGTATTTCAGTCGTCTTAAGTTCATTTTGCCCCCTGTACGAAATGCGTTGCCGGTTCCGGCGCGAATGTACAGAGGGTTTTGCAAGATGCTTGCCAGTTTTCACAAGAGGTCCGATATGTCCGCTAAACGGCTGAAAATAAGAGAATCTAATCAATAAGGCCGCTTTTGAAAGTGAAACAACGGTTTATGATCTGCCCCATAAGGGGTATATCTGCACCAAAAGTGTGCGGATTCGTTGGCGAAACAGCCACTTTGCTGGTTTTGTCAGCAAACGATCCAAACAGACAGGAACACCCTTTGACAACGGCCGGTGGCATCGCTAATATTCGCCCCGTTCACACGATTCCTCTGTAGTTCAGTCGGTAGAACGGCGGACTGTTAATCCGTATGTCACTGGTTCGAGTCCAGTCAGAGGAGCCAAATTAGAGAAGCCCGCTTAAGGAAACTTAAGCGGGCTTTTTATCGTTCAATATTGCTGAATCAAACGCCGCTCGCTGGATAGGGAAATGCAATAGGCTGTGGCAATGTAGGATCGACATAAGTCCGTAAAGCAGCATCCGTGATGGCATAACCCCAGTTAATTAATCGTTCCTGCAATTCATCATCCATTTTCTTGAGTCGCGTAGCCACACTGGCCAGTTCATCTACTCGATCTGGCGCACATTTAAGATTTAGTGCACGCCCGGAGTAATGTGAGTACTCAGCACCGATTCCCCAATATGCACCCTCGCGTTTACCCGGATCGCCAGGCCGGGTTTGATAGCTAGCAATAAGTGCGCGCTTACGTAAACTTCGTACCTGATTATCAATTAGATCGAGGATACGATAGGCATGTCGCGGCCAGTCATTTTTCGGTTCTTCCTCCGGTTTTATTTTGGCACCCGCATCACTGACCAGTACCGACTGATAACGTTTCCATACCGTCTCGAGACCCAGATTGTCATAAACGCCGCCGTCAGCCAGTACGACATCCGATGTGTAAGGTGGCCTTTGCAGATCATCGCCTGAATTGGGTGCAAATGCTGCGGAGTGCAACTCGATAGTGAGCGGTGATAACACAGGAGGAAAAGCTGAAGATGCCGCAACCGCTTTAGCCAGCGATAAATCAGGATCCTCTATGCGGCCAACACGATAGTCCCCCATATAGGGTTTGGAAAAACGCCACAGTACCCCAGATTGCACATTTGTTGCATTGATAACGAAACGAGGTGCATCAGGTAAGTCTTGTAATGTCGCCCCATGGAACAGGTATTTATCGTAGGCGGCCGCAATTTTCTCACCAATACTACCGGGGAACAGAATACCCCCAATAATGGCTTCAGCATCGAGCGTCCGCCCGGCAAGATCCCGGATGGGGATCACTACCCGAGCTTCAAATGGCGCTCGCTTGCCGTCAAAGGGCAGATGCTTCCATGCCAGTGCCAGAACAGCGCTGGTGATCGAACCACCCGATACGCTGGAAATGCGTTGCAGCGAATAGAGATGCCCAGCTTCATAAAGCCGCCAAAGACTACCTACATGAAATAACATAGCCCGATATCCGCCCCCGGACAGGCAAAGCCCTGTCCCTGGCTCTGCAGGGCGCGAGACCGACTCCGGTGGTTTATGAATTGACACATAAATAGGTTCCACATTGCCTGAGCTGGCATCACCAACGTCCGCGTGGTCGCCCATGACGTCAAAGGGTGCATCACCATCTATTGCCATCGGCTGGTTATCAAGCGCCACAACTGCGGGATCCTGGGCATTGATTATTTTGCCTGCGGCATCAAATTTTGCCGCCATGAGGTAATCGACTTCAACACGGGTATAGGCAGGATCCCAGTGCGTATTTTCTGGCACATGGCAGTGACCAAAATGCCCGCTCTTCGCCCACGCTTCTGTACTGCGGATATGGCCTCCAGGGTCCTTGCCATTTTTGGCAGGTTTAGGTAACCCCGCCGGCCACACTGGCGGAATATTATGAATCTGCTCAAGCCAACGGCACAGGCGAGCAAGATTCTTCAACGTCGCTTTATTCTTCGCTTTACCCGCAAAACCAACAACCTCAATCTGCAGGGCGTGATCCCGATTGGTCTCTACCCCACCAGCGGCATTTCGTAACGAACGCGCAGCCACGTCTGTATCAAGGTGCTGATAAATTTTGCTCGAATCAACGGTAAAATGCGGATCTGACCTGTTGGCGCTAAAGGCAGCAAAAGCCCCCTCCGCGCTCCCTCCTTCTGTGGTGTGATGAACAATTTTGAATACGCCGCTTGTGTACTTTCCGCTGCTACCTGTTATTGGATGCTGCTCAGCAAAGGAACATATGGCCATAATTTTGTCTCCTGTCAGTGGTCACCCAGATCAACACTTGCGATGTAAGCACTGCGATAGGCCTTCATCTTTACATTCAGTTGTGATCCCAGGCTTTTCATCGCATCAACATCAATTGAAAGTTCCCCGGTGCTGCGCCTCAATGAGGTTTTGCCTTTTTGTAATTTAAAAAAAAGCACTTGTGTCAGGGTATTATCAGCTTTTAGGGAAAACGCCATGACTTCTGCCGTGAGTCCATGATTAGGGCCCGAATAAATATAGGTAAACTGAAAGCGACCAATTTCCCCATGCCGGCTCTGTTTATTAAAAAGTGTGATAAACGGAGCATCCCTTCCCATGTTACGTAATCCGGTCAGTACGGCGAGAACGGCTTTAGCTGCACCCGCTATCGGGCTCAGAAACGTAGTAATGACGCCGATGATGGCTTGATGAACATCAAACGTATTCTCTTCGAAGGTGAACTCTGCGCTTTCTTTTTTCTGAATGACCCAACCAATGACTGCCAGGTTATTGAAGTAGGCTTCAAAGAATTTCAGCGGATCGGTATCAACGTCTACTTCCCGGGAGGCTGCAAGTTGAGCAAAAAGTGACGAATCCATTATGATGTGCCGCAATTCAGCATCTACCCCAGCCATAAAAGAAATGGCGTTTGAGCCAACAACCAATGCCTGATCCTGGGTGGTTTTTAACTCGGGTAGTCCTCCATCAAAACCGAAGATCTCAGGTTTTGAAGGTAAATTCGTATCGGCAATAAACTGTTTAGCCTTGTCTGTGTCGAAAGCCATGATGCTTACTCCGTTGGGTTCATTACGCTGTACTCAAGATAGAGTTCGCAGGAACTGAGTTGAGTGTTGAATTGCGAGTAATCCGTATTGGTGGGGTCATCGTTACGAAAAACTCGCCCTTTCGTTGCAGCCAGGATCGCGTCATTCAACCGAGGATCGGGCATTCTCCATCCCTTGATACCTTGCTGCTTACCAAAAATCTCGTCCGTTGAGATCGCCGCCACCAGTTCAGGATGCGTCATCAATTCAAGCCCCTGGTCCTTTACTGTGGCGTTATCGCTCCCATGGTGCGACACCTTGTAAAAGCGCACCTGACCAAGAATATCTGTCGCCGTCAATTTCCGCTGTCCATCGCAGTAGGACTGGTCGTGCCAGGACAACCAGTTACCAACCTGTGCATCCCCAGGAAAGAGCATGAAGGTTCCATCAGGAAGCTCAAAAGCAAGAACAAGACTGGTGTTATTGGTATCAGAGTCGAGCTTAAGAGCCAGTTGACCTGCTGCACCGAGCCAATCCGCGTCGATTGTTCGACGCGACTGATCGCGCCCATCATCGGAGGTCTGCGCAAAATAGTGCTCATTAAACCATTCGAGCACCCCCGTCTGGTCGCTGAGATCGCCCTTATTCGATGGGTCCGCAACGGCGTACACATTTTCTGCGTGAATACGATTAAAGCGTTTTGCGAATGGCAGGTCGTTGTCCGTATCTGGAGGCAAATTATCTACGAGACGAAACAGCAGCTCCTCTAAGGCCCTGTTATCGATATAGGTCTCTTTTGCTGTTCCTGAAGGTTTATCTTTTTTGAGTCGAATCAAATTGCGCGGAGGGCCCAGGACAAACGTTTTAAGTTCTCCCGGAGCCACTATCACTTGCCCAGGTGACAAGAATTGCTGACTTAACGCCTCTGCTTTCAATTTATTGATGATGTCCCGGCTTTTCAGCCGTTTGGGCATAGCTGACCCTGCCGCTAACGCAATTTTCCCGTTCGCCTGTTTGTCATCTGTCACCAATGGCCCCAGGAAGGCATCCAACCCTGACAGGGCAACTTGCCTATCCGCCGCAAAAGGTGATGGCTCCGCACTCTTCACAGCCTTTTGAACCATGTCGGATAGGGCGGCTAGTGTATTACTCTGTTGGTCTCGCTTCTGACGCAGTTGATTCGCAAAGGCGTCATTGTCATCTTCGGTCCAGGCCATCCACAATTTCTTGATAATCAAACCGTCAAAAATAATATCCTGCGCCTGCGAAAACCCCGAAATGTGATCCCAATGTTCGTGAGTAATAACTAACAGATCCAGCGTCCCCTTTCTGGTTATGTTTCCCTTATCATCGAATTGTCCTCCCGCAGCTTTAACAATATCGGTCGCGATCTGCCGCATCCGCTCATCCGCTTGGGCAGTCCCCATCAGAATGCCAAAGTCGATTAAAATGTGCGCATGGGGTTCACGTTCGCTAGTTACACGAATCAGGAAACAATCGCCTAGATAGCCGTTATATGCGCGTCCTTGAACGCCCAATGCTCTGTACATTCGGACAAATATCTGTTGCTGATTCATCAGAACCCCCGATGCAGGAAGGCGAATGGCTCGTTGTTGGTATTCAGATGTGAGCCTGATACCGACCCTGGCGCTTGCCCCGTACGGAATGCCCGCTGGGCTGCTAGCCGTTTGTCGTCACAGACGTTCTTTCTGATGATGCGGATTAATTTCCCATCTCGCAGGTCAATGTGGATCGTGGCACCGCCGCGGAACCAAAAATCGGGGTCGCGAGCAAGAATGTTAAGGTCGCCCGCATCAGCTTTCTCCTGGTCAGCAGGATCATCATATCCACGCCGTTTCTGCGTTATCTGAATGATAAGTTGATGCGTCTCTTGCCCCTCCGGTCCTGCGCGACGCGCGATACGCGCTGAGTGCACCTCGAATATCGGTATCAGAGGAAAATTCCCCTTCCCATTTGCCTTACCGGTCCAGAGCGTAGGGATGTCAATTAATTCCGCTTTACGCCGGGTATCATTAAAAGCAATCAACCGCATCCCAACCAGTTTTTCCCACCCTTCGTCAAACGGGCTGTCCTCCTTAAACCAGTTGTAAATGCGCGCCTGGTTACGCTGGATTGAGCCCACAGCTGCCTCCCGAAGATTTCTCCTTCCCCCGCCAGAAGCCCCGTGATCGCTAGACTTGATTGCGATAGACAGTTCAAGTGCCCCCAACAGGTCGGAGAAAACATTACTGAGCCCCTCTTCAGGACTTTTACCCGCTGCACCAAATTCAGGGGCCTCAGTAAGATCTGGTTCATCCCACAGCAAACTTTCAGGTGCCATTGAAATACAGCCAGGTACAGTTATGCCTCTTTTTCTAAAGGCTTCGACAAAAGCAATCCGATAACGCATTGGGTCGTTAGCAACAAGATCAGTATCTGCCGTAATGATTGCACGCAAATATTCACCAAAATGCAGGTCCACTGGCGGAATATAGTCTAGGGCGCGCACGCACATACGAAGCACCTGGTCGGCGGCCTTTCCTGCCTCGGCGGCCAGGCGATCTACCAACTCCCCGGAAAGATTATTCTGACTGGATGCCGCGCCAGACCATGCCAGAAGAAAAAGATCGGCTGTCCGGTGCTCATAAATAGTGACGAAGGCATCAAAAATAGCCGCGACAAGAAAGCCTCCTCTTTGATGCGCTTCAATGGCTTCAGACAGTTTTTGGGGCTGACTGAGTTCATTATCGTGCTCCGCTTTTACTGCAGTCGCTGATGACTTCAGGTACTGGAGAGCATAGCGCAACGCCCCGTGACATCCCGTCGCATGACCAAACTGAAGGGCCAGTCCATTCAATAACCCCGGCTCGCGCAGCGAACCCTTGCTCTGTACCAGCTGATGCCGAACAACATTTGTCATGCTGAAATGCTGAAGTAATGCAATGATGTCGGCAAATGCCTCATGGAATGCCAGAGAATCAAGGTTGGAGGCTTCTATCGAACGTTGTTGCATTCCATGTAGGATCGCATGCGTTGTCTCGTGGGCAATTATATCTTGCGAGAGACAGGTAAAAACCCAGGTACTGGAGGCGGAATCGCCATCCGGATGTTTAAAGTATCCAAACAATAGTGCCCGTTTAGCGGGGCTATAATAGGCATTCATTTCACGTAGTGCATGAGGATAAATGCGCAGCCTTCGGGTGAAATTACGTTCAGGCGTGCCTTTCGGGGCGTTGCGATCGCCCGCCCACAGAACCAGACGCCCAAGCGCCCGTTCGAAATTACGTATCGTACGCATTGCAACAGCGAACACCATCTGCTGATGGAACTGCGGGCAGCCTTCGGATGGAGGTAACCCATCCTGAGCCAAAAGAAAGGGTTCATTAAGATCAGTTGGGGAATAGAAAAGACCTGAGCTGGGATCGTAATCGATGACCTCCAGGTAATCATTAACAGGACCCGGCTCTAACCGATCTTCCCACCGCGTTTCCCATGGGATCTCAATAATAGTATTGTTAATTACTGCAGTTTTTAACTCAACGGAAGACTGCGGATCAAAAGCATATACATTAAGCCGCCGCATGGGTGGCTTCGGTACCACTGGTACTAAGTGCTGGAAATTTTTCATGATATCTATGCTCGCTAGCCCAGGAGGGAATTTAAGATGAGCGTACAGATCAGAAGATAAGTATGAATAATAGAGAGCATTACGGCCTACGCCGTAATCTGTAGGTATGAATTAATAACAGCCGTATTAGGCTGATCGCTATTTGCAAACCGTGAAAACTATAATATTACGTAAAATTAAATATCTACTGAATCGAAGAGAAAAAAATTAAATTCTCTGCATTACGTTCAAATGCATTTCTATTTAGGCTTATAAAACGTCGTACAACACAGGTACCGAGGACGACTTCAGGCCATCTAACGGCCCCACGCTGGAACTGTTAGATGGCCAACGAGATGTCGCTGGGCGATATTTTGCCCCGCTCTGCCACTATTGGCCGATATTCACCGGCATCCCCGATCTCCGCTCCAGCGCCCCGTCAACCCGCACGGTATCCACCCCTGCCCCTTTCAGCTGCGCACGCAACGCGGGCGTTATCGGCAACGGTACTTTATTGCTGGACTCAAATTCCGTGCGATTGCGGGACAGCGGCTCGTGCACTTCCACCCAGCGGCTGCCGTCCGGTTCGATGGTCGTTTTTACGGGCTGATCGATCAGCTGGACGCGCGTCCCGACCGGGACATTATCAAACAGGTATTTGATATCGTCGTCGCGCAGGCGAATACAGCCCTGACTGACGCGCAGGCCAATGCCAAAATTCGCATTGGTGCCATGAATGGCATACAGTCTGCCAATATAAATGGCATACAGCCCCATCGGGTTGTCCGGCCCGGCAGGCACAAAGGCGGGTAGCGTTTTCCCCTCTTTGGCATAGGCACGACGCGTGTTTGGCGTCGGTGACCAGGTCGGCCCCTCCTGTTTGCGCTGTACCGTTGTGACCCAGTTGCGCGGCGTTTCACGTCCGGCCTCGCCAATACCGATCGGCAGGATCTCCACGGTGTTGCTGCCTTGCGGATAATAGTAAAGACGCATTTCCGCCACATTCACCACAATGCCCTCACGCACCGTCTCAGGCAAAATGACCTGCTGTGGAACAATCAGCTGTGAACCGGATTGGGGTAAAAACAGATCTGTTCCCGGATTGGCCTCCAGCATGTTGCTCAGGCCCTGGCTGTACTGCGCCGCAAACGCTTCGAGCGGCAGGGTGTTGCCCTGCGGAACGGTGATGACCAGCGGGTTCCCCACCAGGCGACTCCCTTCAGGCGGCAAGGGATAACTCACCGCCAGCGCGCTCTGACTGACCAGTAAAGCAGCTAAATAACCCAACAAATTAATACGACGCATAATTCCCTTCCTCTGTCGCTCCGCGCGTCCGATAAGCATAGCCTCGATGAAAGAGGCCGCGCCCCGATCTCCTGACTTTTGTTTCACATACAGGTGACATACTATCGAATAACGCCGCACACCTGTATTAAGGAGACAGAGATGAATAATAAGGGCTCCAGCCTGACCCCGACTCAGGCACTGGACACGCTAAATACGATGTATGAGCAAGCAGTTAACGCGCTGCGCGGCGCTATCAGTCGCTATATTGAAGACGGAACGCTTCCCGATGCAGAGGCCCGGTTGAATGGCCTTTTTGTCTATCCCTCGCTTTCCGTGACCTGGGATGGCAGCGCCACCAATCTGCCGAAAACCCGCGCCTATGCGCGCTTTACGCATCCAGGCTGTTACTCCACCACCATCACCCGCCCTCAGCTGTTTCGTCCGTATCTCGAAGAACAGCTGACGCTGCTGTACCAGGATTACAATGCCCACATTACCGTGGAGCCGTCGCGCCACGAGATCCCTTATCCGTACGTTATTGATGGCTCAGAGCTGACGCTCGACCGCTCCATGAGCGCCGGGCTGACGCGCCACTTCCCGACCACCGAGCTGTCGCAAATTGGCGATGAGACTGCCGACGGGATCTACCATCCGGCGGAGTTTTCTCCTCTGTCGCACTTCGACGCCCGCCGCGTCGATTTTTCGCTGGCGCGCCTGCGTCACTACACCGGCACCCCAGCGGAACATTTTCAGCCGTTTGTGCTGTTCACCAACTACACCCGCTATGTGGATGAGTTCGTCCGCTGGGGTTGCAGCCAGATCCTCGATCCCGACAGCCCTTATATCGCCCTGTCCTGCGCGGGCGGGATCTGGATCACCGCTGAAACCGAAGCGCCGGAGCAGGCCATTTCCGATCTGGCATGGAAAAAACACCAGATGCCAGCCTGGCACCTGATCACCGCCGATGGCCAGGGCATCACGCTGATTAACATTGGCGTCGGCCCGTCGAATGCCAAAACTATCTGCGATCACCTCGCGGTACTGCGCCCGGATGTCTGGCTGATGATTGGCCACTGCGGCGGCCTGCGTGAAAGCCAGCTGATTGGCGATTACGTGCTGGCACACGCCTATCTGCGCGACGACCACGTGCTGGATGCGGTGCTGCCGCCGGACATTCCGATCCCGAGCATTGCCGAAGTGCAGCGCGCGCTGTACGACGCCACCAAGGAGGTGAGCGGGATGCCGGGTGAAGAGGTTAAACAGCGTCTGCGTACCGGTACGGTGGTTACCACCGACGACCGTAACTGGGAGCTGCGCTACTCGGCTTCGGCGCTGCGCTTTAACTTAAGCCGCGCGGTGGCGATCGATATGGAGAGCGCCACCATCGCCGCGCAAGGTTATCGCTTCCGCGTACCTTACGGCACCCTGCTGTGCGTCTCTGATAAGCCGCTGCACGGTGAAATTAAGCTCCCCGGCCAGGCAAACCGTTTCTACGAAGGGGCGATCTCCGAGCATCTGCAAATTGGCATTCGCGCTATCGATCGGCTGCGGGCCGAGGGCGATAAATTACACTCGCGTAAACTGCGGACCTTTAACGAGCCGCCGTTCCGCTAATCATAAAAAAGGAAAGTTATGCAAACCACATCACCGCTCTCCGCGCTGCGCCAGTGGCTGGCATCACAGGGACTGGACGGGATTATCGTCCCGCGTGCCGATGCCTTTCAGAGCGAATACTGCCACCCCCATGCTGATGTGCTGGCCTGGCTGACCGGCTTTGACGGTTCGGCGGGCCACGCCCTGATCCTGCACGATCGCGCCGTGCTGTTTGTCGACGGTCGTTATCAGGTTCAGGCCCGCCAGCAGGTTGATCTGGCCGACGTTGAGATCCTGCATCTGCACAACGATCCGCTGCCAGCATGGCTGACGCAGCACGTTGCAGCCGGCGCCCGTATCGCCTTCGAAGCCCTGCTGATGACCAATGCCCAGTACGAGGGGCTGAATGCCAGCCATTGCGACCTCATCCCGCTGAATGACTCGCCGTTTGATGTTCTCTGGCAGGATCGCCCTGCGCCACCGACAGGTGCGATCCGTGAAATGCCCGTTGAGATCAGCGGAGAAAGCAGCGCCGATAAGCGTCAGCGCGTTGCTGCCCTGCTGGACGAGCAGCAGGTTGATTATCTGGCGATTACCCAGCCGGATAATATTGCCTGGCTGCTCAACGTGCGCGGCAGCGATATCCCGATGAGCCCGGTTCCGAACTCGTTTGCCCTGCTGGGCCGCGACGGCGCGGTGGAGTGGTTTGTCGCCCCCGAGAAAACGCAGACACTCCCGGCCTCGCTGCTGGAGAGCCTGGTCCTGTCGCCTGAGTCTGCTTTTCTGACACGCAGCCAGCAGCTTTGCGCCGGTAAGCGCGTAATGGTGGATGGCGATTGCGCCCCCGTTGCCCTGCGCTTTGCCGTCGAGCCTCAGGGCGAGATCGTCTGGCAGGCTGAACCGATTACTGTGCTGAAAGCGCACAAAAACCCCACCGAGCTGACCGGCTATCGCGACAGCCATCATCAGGACGGTGCGGCATGGGTCAACTTCCTGGCCTGGCTGGCGCACGAGGTACCCCGTCGTGAAGCCGCCGGCAATCCGCTCACGGAACTGGAAGCGCAGGCTAAACAGCTGGCGTTTCGCCAGCAGCAGCCCGGATTTATCGAGCAGAGTTTTGCCACCATTTCCGCGTCGGCCAGTAATGCGGCAATGTGCCATTACCACTCCAGCGAGCAAACCAACACCGCCATTACCCGCCACCATTTTTATCTGAATGATTCCGGCGGTCAGTACCACAACGGCACCACCGATGCCACGCGCACGCTGGCCTTCGGCACGCTGAGCGCGCAGTGTCGCCTGCACTACACCGCAGTACTGAAAGGCTTTTTATCGCTGATTACGCTGCAGTTCCCGTCCGGGACCTGCGGGCATCAGATCGACGCTTTCGCGCGGCGTGGGCTGTGGGAGCTAGGGCTGGATTTTGATCACGGGACCGGACACGGCGTAGGCCATCAGTTGCTGATCCACGAAAACCCGCAGCGTATCGCGAAGAAAGTGAATCCATGGCCGCTGGTAGCAGGCAATATCATCACCATCGAGCCGGGGTATTATCTGGCGGATCAATACGGAATTCGTATTGAAAATCAGGTGGAGATTGTCGACAGCATTCCGGGGTTCTGCCGCTTTGCCTCGCTGACGCTGGCACCGATCGACCTGAGTCAGGTGGAGCTGCACCTGCTGAGCGACAAAGAGAAGCAGTGGCTGGACGACTACCACCAGCAGGTTCGCGAGGCGCTTTCCTCGCGTATCGACAGCGCAGCGCGCCCGTGGCTGATTGCGGCTACGGCGCCGATTCGCGTCAACCGATGACGTGATGACGGTAACCTTCGGGTTACCGTCTTACTTTCTCCGGACGCAGAAAAGCAAAAAGCCTGCTTTAAAAGCAGGCTTTTCTAATTTGGCTCCTCTGACTGGACTCGAACCAGTGACATACGGATTAACAGTCCGCCGTTCTACCGACTGAACTACAGAGGAATCGTGTGAACGGGGCGAATATTAGCGATGCCACCTGGTGTTGTCAAAGGCAGAATGCATAATTTGCATCGTTTGCCGATTTATTCTCCACTTTGCGCATCTGGCAACCGTTCTGCACCACTCTGCAGGGTATGGTCGCGTTTTTGCCGTGGGTATTTCCACAGCCAGCGCCCGCTGACCATCCGCCAGTAGAACAACGCGCCGCGTACCGCCCAGTCGAGGAACATCCCCAACCAGACGCCCACCACGCCCATTCCGAGCATGATCCCCAGCGTATAACCTGCCACCACGCGACAGCCCCACATCCCGAGCATCGATACCCACATGGCAAAGCGGGCATCACGTGCCCCTTTGAGCCCGGCAGGCAGAACCCACGAGGCGGCCCAGATCGGCATAAAGGCCGCGTTCAGCCAGACGAGGATCACCACCACGTCTTTAACGTCCTGCTCCTGGGTATAGAACGATGCCAGCAGGCTGGCAAACGGTGCGGTTCCCCATGCAATCGCGGTCAGGCCAATAGTGGAGAGCCAGAATACATGGCGCAGCTGACGCTCCGCCTGCCCTATCTGCCCTTTCCCCAGCCGTTTGCCGGTAATAATGGTAGAAGCTGAACCGAGGGCGTTCCCCGGCAGGTTGATCAAGGCAGCGATGGAGAAGGCGATAAAGTTCCCGGCGATAACATCGGTACCCATCCCGGCGACAAACATCTGGGTCAGCAGCTTGCCGCTGTTAAACAGCACCGACTCAATACTGGCCGGCACGCCGATGCCCATCACTTCCCAGATAATGGCGAAGTTCAGCGGCTTGAAATAGCTTTTTAAGCTGATGCGCAGCGCCGGGTTAAAGCCCACCGCCAGCACCGCGATAATAGCCACTGCGCCCACATAGCGGGAGATGGTTAGCCCCAGGCCCGCGCCGATAAAGCCGAGCCCGTCCCAGGAGAAGATGCCATAAATCAGCACACTGCTGATCATGATATTGAGGATGTTCATCCCGCCGTTAATCAGCAGCGGAATTTTAGTATTGCCCGCCCCGCGCAGCGCCCCGCTGCCAATCAGCGCGATCGCCGCGGCCGGGTAGCTCAGAACCGTCATTTCGAGATACGACAGCGCCATCGCTTTTACTTCAGGGTTAGCCTCCCCGGCGACGACATTAATGATCTCTTCGCCAAAGTAATGGATCACCGCCGCCAGCACGATGGAGAACAACGTCATGATCACCAGCGACTGTCTAGCCGCCGCCCGCGCGCGCCGTGGATCGCGTTTGCCGAGACTAAAGGCCACCACCACTGTGGTACCGAGATCGATAGCGGCAAAGAACGAAATGATCACCATGTTGAAGCTGTCGGCCAGGCCTACGCCCGCCATCGCCTCTTTTCCGAGCCAGCTCACCAGGAAGGTACTGAGCACGCCCATCATCAGGACACAGGTATTTTCCAGAAAGATAGGCACGGCAAGGGGGGTGATTTCACGCCAGAACAGAACTTTGTAACTCTTACGTTTGGCATACCAGGGCGTGCGTTTCACAGCCTGGCGTAAAGCGGAGGTGACGTTCAAAATGGACCTTAGCGAGAGAAAGTTGAAACTCCTTTTCAAATAATGAGGGAGAATAGACGATCCTGCAAAGTATTTCCCACAAAAATATGTTGGGATTTACGTCGAACTGTCGACAGAATCAGCAGTTGATTACGATTGGCTAAGATCAGGTTTGACAAAACTTTTTTCGCCGCTAAGATAGCACTCCACACCGATTCCTCTGTAGTTCAGTCGGTAGAACGGCGGACTGTTAATCCGTATGTCACTGGTTCGAGTCCAGTCAGAGGAGCCAAATTTAAGAAGCCTGCTTACGAGCAGGCTTTTTGCTTTTCTGCCGCCGGGCGGTTTATGCCTTCAAAAACTGAATGAACGTCTGCGATGCGCCGGTAAGTACCCCAAAGTGGCTGTAAATATAAAAATCCCGGACAAAAACGGTATTTTCAATCGCCAGCGGTTTAATCAGCCCCGACTCAGCCTCCAGTTGATAGATCGGTGCTGGCATCGAGGTCAATAAATCGCTGTTGCAGATAAGTGATTTTATCGCCGATGACGACGAGCACTCGATGAACGGTTCCGGCGGTGGCATCTTATTGGTCTGATAGACTTCCGCTAAAATCTTCATCGGCGTGCTATCCATAGGCGGCATGATCCAGCCGTAGGCATTCAGCTCCTGCAGGCTGAGATGTTCTCTTTTTTGTAGCGGATGGCCGCTACGCGAAATGATGTGAATACTGTCCTGAAAATTGATCTTGCCCCGCGTCAGGACTTTCTCGTCAGGCGGCAACGGGCCGCAGATGGCGATATCAATATCATGAATCAATAACAGCTTAAAAAGTTCAGAATCGATCCTGTCGACGATTTTAATATGCACATCGGAGTACGCCTGATGAAAGTCATTTACCCTCTCAATAAAATGACTCGACAGGAAGCTGGAGACACACCCTACTCTTACCACCCCCTTCCCCGAGCCGTTAAGCAGATCTAACTCCTGTCGTGCCTTACGTTCGGTATTTATCAGCGTCAGTGCATGGGGTAGAAATGCGCTTCCCAGCGCGCTTAATGACACGCCGTGCTTATGCCGTTCAAATAAAATAGCATCCAGATCGGACTCCAGCCCTGCTAACAAGCGGCTAAGACCCGATTGTGTTATTCCCAGTTTCCGCGCAGCCACAGTGAGATTCCCTTCCGAGGAAACCATAATAAACGCCTGTATTTGCTTCATTTTCATAGGCATGTCATTTACTCATTAAACAGGACGTTTCCGCATTATATTTCATTTTAATTTTACATTACTCTGCCAGTGATTATCTCGACGGCATCATAAAAACGAGATTATGGGCAAACGCCAGATTATTTATTCATGAAATGTATCAATCAAGGACAGAGAGGGATTCAGGAGAAATGAATACAATATCAAATAACAACTTACTCTTAATATTCGGGGCCATTCTACCCGTTATCATTACCGTCATTCTGGGCTACATCAGCGGCAAACGGAAAGATTTTACCTGGGAACACGCAGGTGCCATTAATAAACTGGTGATGTTATATGCCTTACCCTTAAGTATTTTCAGTAATATGGTGATGACGCCCCGTCGCGTGGTGATGGATATGGGGCCAGTGGCCGCGGCCATTATCATCGCCCTGATCGTCAGCTTTGTCATTCCTCTTCTTATTGCGCGGTATCTGTTCAAACGTGACTTATCATTAAGTACCCTGCAGGCACTGGCCATCGGGTCACCCGCGGTACCGTTTATCGGCACTTCGGTACTGGCCTTTTTATTTGGAACGGTTAGCGCCTCTCTTATTACGGTATCCAGCATTACGCAAAATGTGTTTCAGCTACCGCTGGTGATGATTTTAATGTCTTACGCCGCAGGTGATAAAAATAATACGTCTTTTGTTTCAAGCGTCGTAAATGCTATTAAACAACCCGTCGTCTGGTCGCCAGTGCTCGCCCTGATTCTGGTGATCGCGGATATTCATATTCCTGAAACGGTCGCGATGTCGTTAGGCCTGCTGGGCAAAGCCACCGGCGGACTGGCGCTGTTCTCGGCCGGTATTGTGCTCTATTCACGCAGTATTGTTATCACCGTACCGACCATCGTGACGGTAATCGCCAGAAACATTATCGTCCCCGGCGTCTGTTTTATCGCGCTTGCCAGCCTTGGCTTTTCAATGGAGCAAATAAAACAGGTCGTATTAACGATGGCTATTCCGGTCGGGTCGATCGCGATCATTATTGCCATGCAATATAACACAGGTGAGCAGGAAATGGCCTCGACCATGGCGCTGAGTATTATTGCCTCAATCCTGACCATGGGCGGTTTTATTTTATTAACCTTCTAACCCTTCAATAATAAGCAAGGTGAGAATATGCAACCAATAACAGTTTCAGCAGCCGAAATGATATTGTATCGTTTACAGGCGCTTGGCGTTGACTTCATCTTTATTAATTCAGGAACCGACTATCCGCCGATGGTCGAGGCTTACTCTCGGGCTAAAAGTGAGGGACAGTCAGTGCCTGAGCTGATCGTCTGCCCGCATGAAAATGCGGCGATAGGCATGGCGCATGGGTATTACCTCGCCAGCGGAAACGTCCAGGCCGTCATGGTGCATACCAATGTGGGATTAGCCAATGCCGCATGCGCAATCATTAACCTCGCCAACAGTCATATCCCGGTGCTGATTTTCGGTGGGCGTACCCCGATCAGTGAACATACGCATTTTGGTTGCCGCAATACCCCTATCGGCTACGGCCAGGAAATGCGCGATCAGGCGGCGCTGGTGCGCGAATCGGTTAAATGGGATTTTGAGTTGCGCCTTGCTGACCAGGCGGGAGAACTCGTCGATCGCGCGTGGGCCATCGCCAGTTCCCTGCCAAAAGGCCCGGTGTATTTAAGTTTGCCCCGCGAACCCTTGTGCGACACCTTCAGCACCACGCCGTCTGCGCTGCTGCAAAGCCCGTCCCAGCAACCGGTCGCCTACTCGCCGACCCAGGCGTCACTCTCTGCCGCAGCGGCGCTGATCGCCAATGCCAGACAGCCGGTACTCTTTGCCCAACGTGGCGCCCGAAACCGTCGGGCGTTCGATCTTATCAGCCGCTTCGTCGAGGCGTGGGCCATTCCGGTGGTGGAATATTGGGCCACGGAGGTGACGCTCTCGGCCGATCACCCGATGTATGCCGGCGATGACCCCGAGTACTGGTTATCCCACGCGGATGTTGTGCTGGTCCTTGATTCGCAGGCACCGTGGATGATGGACAAGATTAACGTTCGCCCGGACTGTAAGGTCATTCAAATGGGGCCCGACCCGCTCTTTGCACGCTATCCCGTCCGGGGTTATCAGGCGGATATTAACCTGGCAGGTGAGGCGGATACGCTTTTCAGCTTGCTCAATGATGCCTTAACCCCCTGTCTGGCGCAGAAAAACAATATGGCACGGGAGCGCTATTCACAGGTGGTTGCGCACAATAACGCGGAAAAAGACAAAAGGGACCGCCTTATTCAGGCCAAAAAATCAGGCCCGATCGGCAAACCCTGGTTGAGCCATTGCCTGGGTGCGCTGGCCAATAAATACAACGCCAAAGTCACCTCCGAACTGACCACGTTACCGCAATACGCGCATTTCACCCAGCCCGACAGTTATTACCAGGAGGCACTCTCCGGCGGATTGGGTGAAGCCTTCCCTCTGGCGCTGGGATTACAGCTGGCGAATCGCGATCAACTCATCATTGCTGCAGTCGGGGACGGATCTTACCTGTTTTCCAACCCTGCGGTATGCCATCACATTGCAGAGGTGATGAAACTTCCGGTTCTGGTTGTGATCGGCAACAACGCCGGATGGGGTGCTGTCGCAGGCGGAACGTTGGCGCTCTATCCGGACGGTTACGCCGCCAGAATGGGGCAAATCCCGGCGACATCCTTTACGGCATCGCCAGACATGTCGGCGATTGCGGCGTCAGGCCGCGCCTTCTCGCTGACGGTAGACCGCGCCGAGGCCCTGCCCGATATCCTCGAAGAGGCGGTCAACATTATACGGACGCAGAAGCGTTCAGTACTGGTCGACGTGGTACTCGGAAATTAACCCGCTTTGCTTAAGGAGAGAATATGTCTGGAAATAACGCACTCCCCCGCACCTTTCAGGCCGCCGTCGTTCGCCAGCCCGGTGGTCCCTTTGAACAGGAAACGGTCTGCTTACATTCGCTGCAGCCACATGAGGTCGTTGTCCGGATTGTGGCGACGGGCATGTGCCATACCGACATGGTTGCACGGGATCGTTTGTATCCCGTTCCGCAACCTATCGTGCTGGGGCACGAAGGTGCTGGCGTGATTACCGCTACAGGGGCAGACGTACAGAAAGTGGCCGCGGGGGATCACGTAGTGCTGACGTTTTTATCCTGCGGCGTCTGTCGGCCTTGCCTTGAGGGTGCCCCGGCCAGCTGCCAGAATTTTAATGCCCTGAATTTTTCCGGCCAGCGTCCTGACGGCAGCCATGCGCTGTGCAGCCATGACAGCGAGCGGCTCCATGATCGCTTTTTTGGTCAGTCATCTTTTGCAGAATTCGCGGTCGTGGATCAGCGCAACGTGGTTAAAGTTCACCCTGATGCGCCACTCGAACTGCTGGGACCGCTGGGCTGCGGGATCCAGACAGGCGCCGGTGCGGTACTGAATGCGCTAAAGGTGCAGACAGGCCGTTCCTTTGCCGCCTTTGGCGGCGGGACCGTCGGGCTGAGTGCGATAATGGCCGCCCGGGTCGCCGGGGCCACCACCATTATCGCCATTGACGTGGTGGCAGAACGGCTGGCATTAGCCCGCGAGCTGGGCGCGACGCATGTGATTAACAGCAGAGAACAGGATCCCGTTCAGGCGATTCGCGACATCACCACAGAGGGCGTCGATTTTAGTCTGGACTCGACCGGGCGTCCTGAAATTGTCCGCGCCGCCGTTGAAGCACTTCGCCCACGCGGGACCTGTGGGATTGTCGGCGCGTCGAAAATGGGCACCACGTTTGCGCTGGATATGAACGATATGATGCAGAACTGCAAAGTGCTACGGGGCATCGTGGAAGGCGACAGTATTCCTGATATCTTTATTCCGCAGCTGGTGGAGCTGTACATGCAGGGACGTTTCCCGATCGATAAACTGATCCGTTTTTACCCCTTCCATCAGATTAATCAGGCAGCGCAGGACAGTGAACAGGGCATAACCATCAAACCGGTCATTCGCATCGGCTGAGCAATCATCAGCCCAATAAAAAAGGCCCTCTGCGATGCAGAGAGCCTTTATTTACAGCCTGCAGCGATTACTCGCTTTTTGCTTCGCCGTTTTTGATTTCGCCAATCACTTTCAGCTTTTTGGAAATGTCGCGACGTTCTTTCGACAGCTCAGCATTTTTGATGATGTAGTCGTCTACGCGATCTTCGTAGTCGGTTTTCATGCTGGCAATGATGCCCTGAATCGCTTCTACGCTCATGCCTGGCTTGATGTAGTCACTCAGGTTGTCCAGCAGCAGAACGCGCTTTTGGTTGTCACGGATCTTTTTCTCAACGTCCTGAATTTCACGTTGCAGTTTGTTCTTGCGGCGGAACAGACGGACAAATTCCAGAACGTCCTGGAACGAAGGCTTGGTAGTTTCCATTTTTACACCCCTGATAATGTGAGATTCGGATTCGTTTAAACAACCGCGATGGCGTTAACCTTACTGACAGCGATTGCTGATGACAATAATTTTTCCTTTGTCCCTATCATAACCTCAATTTCTGCTGAATCGAAGCAGCAGGCATCATAACTGCGCATGTCCGCTTTTTATTTGCGCAATGCCCGGCAGATAAGATGAGACAGCAGCTCCAGCTGGCGAGCCAGCTCCATGCTCAACCATACATAGCCGTGAATAGGCGTTTCCGCCACGTTTTCACCGCGCTGATCGTTGATCAGCTGGCGCAGCTCGGCAACGATTTCGTTCAGCCGCTCGGTATTGGCCAGAATCGGCTGCGGATTACCTTCGTACAACGCATGGGCGATGGTGAGCAGCGTTTGCTGGGTCATCTGCTGCGTCTCTTTCAGCGTCCGGGCATTAAGCATAACAAAATGGCTGGCCCGGGAGGCCCAGTGCGCATTGATTTGCAGCTCCAGAATGCAGACCAGATTGCGGCTGACGGTCTGAATCGCTTCGAAGATGGATTTCTGGATATGGGTCTCTTTGCTGGCCGGAGTAATCAGGCTGCGCATTTTGACCACGTCGTTAAGGATAGTTTGCAGGTGTTTCTCGAGCCGCGGGCGCTCGACCAGATTGGGGGAAAAACCCGCCTGATAGACCCGGTTAAACGCGGTGACGTAGTTCACCATCTGAATACGCCAGTGCAAAAACGCCCGCTGCGGCCAGATACCGGTAAACAGCATCGCCAGCAGAGAGCCGAGGATCACGTCGCCGCTTCGCCACAGGGCGGTGTGCATGTCTCCCGTCGGTGCACCGATCACCACCGCGAGGGTGATGCCAATCAGCAGCGCCTGGTAGGGCCGTTTGCCCAACGCCAGCCAGCCGCACAGGAACATGGCGACCGCGCACCACACCAGCATCAGCGGCAGCGAGAAGAGCTCCAGCTTCAGGGCAATCAGCCCCAGAATCGAGCCAAAAATAGTGCCGCCAATCCGCTCAAAGGCGCGTGGAACGACATTGCCCCAAAAGGAGATCGGCCCCATGATCACCACCAGCGTGATCAGCGGCCATGTCCCTTCCGGCACGTCCAGCAGACGCACCAGTAAAAAGGTGAGGATAAACGCCAGCGCAATACGGCATCCGTGAACCGTGCGGTAGTGGCGATACAGGCGAATTTCAAAAGGCGTTAGTGATTTGTCGGGGCGCACACACGCTCTCCAGCATTACGGCAAACCCTGATTGTACTGTGTTTTCTGCCGAAGGAGTGTCCCCCGGCAGAAAAACCCGACAAAGCGTGGGTAGTGTTGACCGCTTAGCCCACCTTACTCTGGACAGGGATAAACATCTCGATATCCCAGTAGCCGTCTGCATTGCCGTCATTCAGATAACGTTCGAAGCAGGGTTTCGGTGCAATCTGGTATTTGCCGTCTTCAAGCAGGCTGTCGAAGAAATGATTCCAGGGGGTGGCGAAGTCGTGATTTTCAACCCGGGCAGTCGCGGCGGCGTAATCGCCTTCTGCCACTTCGGTGAGGATCACCCCTTCGCTGTTGGCGGGGATCGTAAAATCATCCGGCACGGTGATAACCGTGTCACAGCGTAGCTTTTCAGCCGGCACTTCGTCTGGGTTGTCATAATAGACCGCCACCCACTCCAGCGGCTGGATCTGCTGGCCGTTTACCCACATCATCAGTTGTTCAAAACCCTGCTTAACGGTCTGCTCCCAAGGGCCAACCAGATGAAAACCGGCGATTTTACGTTTGTTCTGGTGCGTGATGCTGTAGTCCATGCTGCCTCCGTTTGATTACTGTATATACATACACTATAAAGCAGAGAAAAGCGGTTTAACAATTGTACTGTGTTTATTATGTGAGCAGACTCGCAGCCTCGCCAGCCTGCTCCCTGCCGGGTCAGGATTTGTGGTGCAGATAGTCGCTCAGACGGGAGAACATTCCTCCCTTGCCGACACTTTCCAGCGTCACCAGCGGCCAGTGGGCCACCACTTTATCGCGATCGTACAGCTCAATTTCCCCTACCCGCTGGTGCGCAGCGATGGGGGCTTCGAGCTCTTTTTTATCCAGCACATATTTGGCTTTGATATTCGGCACCTCTGACTTCGGCAGCGCCAGCCAGAAGTCCTGGTCGGTACCGAGGGAGATCTTCTCTTTGTCGCCGTACCAGATGCGTTCGCTGCCGACCTGCTTGCCGTTATGCAGGATCTGCACGGTATCGAAATTCTGTTGCCCCCAGTGCAGCAGCTTGCGGGCCTGATCCTCGCGGCCTTTCGGGCTCTCTGCCCCCATGATAACGGCAATCAGGCGGCGCTGGCCGTCAACGGCAGAGGCGATCAGGTTAAATCCGGCGCCAGAGGTGTGGCCGGTTTTCAGACCGTCGACGCTGAGCGATTTGTCCCACAGCAGGCCGTTGCGATTCTGCTGGGTGATACCGTTCCAGGTCAGGCTCTTCTCGCTGTACATATGATAAAAATCAGGCTCGCCGTGAATGATGGCGCGCGAGAGCACCGCCAGATCGAACGCAGAGCTGTGCTGGCCCGGGGCATCCAGACCGTGAACCGTCTCAAAATGGGTATCGTGCAAATTTAGTTTTTGCACATAGTCGTTCATCATCTTGACGAACTGGGGCTGTCCCCCCGCCACGTAGTCGGCCAGCGCCACGCAGGCGTCATTCCCGGAGTCGACAATCAGGCCACGGCTGAGATCATGCACCGATACCCGCTCGCCCGCCTTCAAAAACATCAGCGAGGAGCCGTCAAACACCGGATTGCCCTTTGCCCAGGCATCCTGGCCGACGGTCACCATGTCGTCCGGCGTGATGCGATGGCTGTCGATCGCGCGATCGACCACGTAGCCGGTCATCAGCTTGGTCAGACTGGCCGGATTACGCTGCTGATGTTCATTGCCCGCCGTTAAAATCTGCCCCGTCGTGTAGTCCATTAGCACCCACGATCCCGCCTGGATAGCAGGCGGCTGCGGCGCATAATTTATAGGATCGGCAGCCAGCGCGGATGAGATGCTCAAAGTGAGTAAAGAAACAGCAATAAACAGACGGCGTTTCAACGGTATATCCTCAGGTCGTTTAAAATCGTTGACCTTTTTACGGAACTTCTCATGTCGATACCTGGAATAATTGCAAAAAAATGTGACAGCACGCAGGTTTTTCCCGGAAAGAAGGTCGCAAATTTTACGCCTGAAGGCGCTTTTTCTTCGGCGTGCCTGGCCGGATGGTTTACCATAGCGGCGTCACTCATAAACAGGATGGTATTACTGGTGTCTGACTCCGCCGCGCTGCCCACATTTTTATTCCACGACTACGAAACCTTTGGCACCAGCCCCTCGCTGGATCGCCCTTCTCAGTTTGCCGCGATCCGCACCGATGCGGATTTCAATATTATTGGCGAGCCGGAGGTGTTCTATTGCAAGCCTGCAGATGACTATTTACCGCAGCCCGGCGCGGTGATGGTCACTGGCATCACGCCGCAGGAAGCCCGCGAGAAAGGCGTGAACGAAGCCGAGTTTGCCCGCCGCATCCACGAACTGTTTACCGTGCCTAACACCTGCGTGGTGGGCTACAACAACGTACGCTTCGATGATGAAGTCACCCGCCACATTTTTTACCGTAACTTCTACGATCCTTACGCCTGGAGCTGGCAAAACCGCAATTCACGCTGGGATCTGCTGGACGTGATGCGCGCCTGCTATGCCCTGCGCCCGGAGGGGATCAACTGGCCTGAAAATGACGAAGGGCTGACCAGCTTCCGTCTTGAGCACCTGACCCGCGCCAACGGCATTGAGCACAGCAACGCCCATGATGCGATGGCGGATGTCTACGCAACTATTGCGATGGCGAAGCTGGTGAAGGCCCATCAGCCTAAACTGTTTGCGTACCTGCTCAGCCATCGCAGCAAGCAAAAATTAACCACCCTGATTGACGTGCCGCAGATGAAGCCGCTGGTGCATATCTCCGGTATGTTCGGTGCCTGGCGCGGCAATACTAGCTGGGTCGCTCCTCTGGCCTGGCATCCGGAAAACCGCAACGCGGTGATTATGGTGGACCTGGCGGGCGATATGTCGCCGCTGCTGACGCTGGACAGCGACACACTCCGTGAACGGCTTTACACCCCGAAAGAGACACTCGGCGATGACGTCGCCGTCCCGGTGAAGCTGGTTCACATCAACAAGTGCCCGGTGCTGGCACCTGCCAGTACCCTGCGCCCGCAAGATGCCGAACGGTTGGGTATCGACAGACAGCGCTGTCTGGACAACCTGAAGCTGCTACGAGAGAACCCGCAGGTGCGTGACAAAGTGGTGGCCATCTTTGCCGAAGCGGAGCCGTTTACCCCATCGGAGAACGTCGATGCCCAGCTCTACAACGGCTTTTTCAGCGATGCTGACCGTGCGGCAATGAATATCGTTTTAAAAACTGAGCCGCGCAACCTGCCCGCGCTGGATATCAGCTTTGTCGATAAGCGCATTGAGAAGCTGATCTTTAACTACCGCGCGCGCAATTTCCCCGGCACGCTGGATGAAGTGGAGCAGGAGCGCTGGCTGCAGCATCGCCGCAATGTGTTTACTCCGGAGTTCCTGCAGGCCTACGCCCAGGAGATGGAGATGCTTTACGGTCAGTATGAAGGGAACAGCGAGAAGCAGGCGCTGTTAAAAGCGCTGTATCAGTATGCGCAGGAAATTGTCTGAGGTATTGCAGACATAAAAAAACCGGAGTAATAAACTCCGGTTTTTTTTGCCCGGCGGCACTGCGCTTGCGCAGGCCTACGGGTCATGTCGCAATTACGCGATGTCTTCGTGCTGAGGAACCGGGTTGCGGAAGCTTTTGGTCACGCATGCCAGGTAAATCAGGCCAATACCGCCCCAGATCAGACCCAGAATCATCGAGCTCTCTTCCAGGTTAATCCACAGCGCACCGACAGTCAGCGCACCACATACCGGCATCAGCAGGTAGTTGAAGTGGTCTTTCAGGGTTTTGTTACGCTTCTCACGGATCCAGAACTGAGAGATCACCGAGAGGTTAACAAAGGTAAATGCCACCAGCGCACCGAAGTTAATCAGCGCCGTTGCCGTTACCAGGTCGAATTTAATCGCCATCAACGCAATAACGCCTACCAGCAGTACGTTCCATGCCGGGGTGCGCCATTTCGGATGAATGTAACCGAAGAAGCGGCTCGGGAACACGCCATCGCGGCCCATAACGTACATCAGACGAGAAACACCTGCGTGCGCGGCCATGCCGGATGCCAGAACGGTAACGCTGGAGAAAACCAGCACGCCCCACTGGAAGGTTTGACCGGCAACATACAGCATGATTTCTGGCTGCGACGCATCCGGCTCTTTAAAGCGGGAGATATCCGGGAAGTACAGCTGCAGGAAGTAAGACGCGCCGATAAAGATCACGCCACCAATCAGTGCCGTCAGGAAGATCGCTTTCGGGATCACGCGCTCAGCGTCTTTGGTCTCTTCCGACAGCGAAGAGATGCCGTCGAAGCCCAGGAACGAGAAGCACAGGATTGTTGCACCGGTAATCATCGGCACCACGTTGGCATTCTCAGACCAGAACGGACGGGAGCTCATCAGCGTACCAGCCCCTTCACCGTGGGCAACACCGTAGATGATAAGGCCGACAATGACCGACACAATACCCATCTGCAGCACCACAATCAGGGTGTTGAAGTTGGCAACGGTCTTGATGCTGCGCAGGTTAGAGATGGTCATAAAGGCCACCAGCGCGACAACGAAAATCCACGATGGCACGGATGGCACCAGCGCTTCGAAGTAAATTTTTGCCAGCAGAATGTTGATCATCGGCATGAACAGGTAGTCCAGCAGCGATGACCAGCCCACCATAAAGCCAACAGCCGGGCTGATGGATTTCTGTGCGTAGGTATACGCAGAGCCTGCGGACGGGAAACGACGAACCAGTTTACCGTAGCTCAGCGCAGTAAAGAGAATAGCGACCAGCGCAAAGGCGTATGCCGTTGCAACGTGACCGTCAGTGAGGCCTGAAACGATACCAAACGTATCGAACAGCGTCATCGGTTGCATATAGGCAAGGCCCATCATAACAACCGGAATCAACGTAAGCGTTTTACGTAATTCCACGCGAGAGGTTTTTGGAGTAGCGTTATGCGACATGGTGATTCTCCATTACGGTAAATACCGCCGCGTAAGCAAAAGATTGCCCCATTTTCTGTATTCCTCAGCGACAACAACTGTCGGATTTTAGTAAGTATCTATCCGGTACGAAGCCCGGCCTCTTGATTTAAATGATTTTCGTACATGCAAAAAAAAATAACCGACGCCTTTTATATCGTCGATTATTCCAATGCTTTTGCAGCGGCGGCATTTTCCTTAATTTGGACCAAAAAGGCAAGCCTTCGGCAAGCCCGGCAGGCGTAAATTTTTTACTAATCGCCTGTTTTATCGGCCTCGTGCTGCGCGTAAACGGCAGCAATAGCACTATTTGCTAAAATTTCTTGCCGCCACCATGCGCTTGCCAGCCCGGCGGTCTGTTCATTCCAGCCTATCCACACTGAATCATAACTGGATTGCGCCATGACCTCCTTCTCGATCAGCGCCCCGCTTTCGATAAACCGTTGGGCTAAATAGCGCGGCAAAAATCCGCACCCAAGACCGCTAATTTGCAGCTCAAGTTTGGTTTTAAAATCGAAAACGGTAATGGCTTCCTGATCGTCCAGCAGCTGTGAAGAGGCGGTACAGCCCGGCAAGGCGCTGTCGCCCACCACAATGGCGCGATGATTTTTAATTGCGCGACGATTCACCGGCTCCGGCTCCTGGGCCAAAGGATGGTGCGGCGCAATCACAAACACCTGCTCCAGTTTCCCCAGGCAGGCAAAACCAAAATCGCTTAACTGCGGTGGCTCATGCAGCGCGCCAACCACGATGTCCGCCCGGCCCTGCACCAGTGCCTCCCATGAACCCGCCAGTACCCCGTTGATAAACTTCAGTCGGGTCACGCTGTGGCGCTCATAAAATGCCTCAATCAGCGGCGCAAGCAGGGAAAAGGGAAAGGTATCGTCAACGCCAATAACCAGCTCGTTTTCCCAGCCCTGATGCAGCTTAACGGCCTGCTTTTCCAGATCCCGGACGGAATGCAGAACTTCGCGGCCTTTTTCCAGCAGCATTTGCCCGGTGCGGGTAAAGCGCGCCCGGTGGCCGGTCCGGTCAAGGATCTGAATATTGAGATCGCTTTCGAGCTTGTGGACGGTGTAGCTGAGGGCGGAGGGCGTCTTAAAGAGCTTTGCCGACGCGGCAGCAAAGCTCCCCTCTTTTTCGAGCGCATCAAGGATAATCAGGACATCCAGCAGCGGTTTCATGCTCACCCCCTTGTGGTGCGCCTACGCTCCGCCAGCGGCATTACTCCATCGGCATAACCAGCGGATCGGGAAAGAGATACTCAAATCCCAGTTCGTGACAGATACGGTTCCCGTCAATCAACTTACCGGTCCCCTCACCCGTGGAATCATGAAATTGCGGTGGGGCCAGATTAAGCTGGCGCGACATCACCGGATAGAACGTACTGCGTGCAGGATGAGAAGGCGCACATATATTATAGATGTGACCGCCCTTTGGAGCCTGTAAAATCAAGGTAATTGCGCCGATCACGTCTTCAAGATGCACGAGATTGACGACATGTTGTCCGTCAGGCGCTGATTTTCCGGCAAAAAAACGTCCGGGATGACGTCCAGGCCCTACCAGCCCCGCGAGACGTAAAATATCCACCTGCGTGCCGGGTAAATTGTGCAGCCAGTCTTCCAGCTCCTTTAACACCCGCCCGCTGGCGGTCACTGGCTGGCGCGGCATATTTTCTTTAACCGTGCCTTCAACGTCGCCATACACCGACGTGGAGCTGGTGAAAATAATCCGCGGAATGTGGTGCGCCAGCGCGCAGTCGACAATTTCCTGCATTGCCTGCAGATAATAGTTCTCTCCGGCACCGGTGCGCCGCGCCGGCAGGGTGATCACCAGCGCGTCTACGTTCATCAGCGCATCCAGATCCTCGGCGTCGCACACCAGCTCTGGCTCCAGGCGCAATTCCACGCTCTCGATGCCGCACATGCGCGCCGCCTCGACGCCATCCGGGGTGGTTTTGCTGCCCGTAACCTGCCAGCCCTGCGCCGTCAGCGACATCGCCAGCGGCATCCCGAGCCATCCTAAACCGACAATTGCGACCTTTTTCATCCGTTTTCTCCTGACTTTTACGCCTCTGCTTTAAGGCTACGCCAGCCCTGCGGAACTGACAATTGATAGCGCCAATATGAAATCATTTAATGATAAAAAAAAGCCCTTGCTTTCTGTAGCGTAAGTGGTTTAGGTTAAACGACATCACATGAATAAGCATTCATCGAGAATTTTATGACACGCGTTCAATTTAAACACCACCATCATCACCATCATCCTGACTAGTCTTTCAGGCGATGTGTGCTGGAAGACAGTTAGATCTTCCAGTGGTGCATGAACGCAAGCGAGAGCCCCCGGAAGAACACCTTCCGGGGGCTTTTTTTTGGACCGTATTCAGGCAAGTTACAACAGGATCACGAGGAAACCATAATGTTAGATAATTCACGTTTACGCATAGCTATGCAGAAATCCGGGCGACTGAGCGATGATTCACGCGAACTGCTGGCGCGCTGCGGCATTAAAATCAACCTGCACACCCAGCGCCTGATTGCGCTGGCCGAGAATATGCCGATTGATATTCTGCGCGTACGTGATGACGATATTCCAGGCCTGGTGATGGACGGCGTGGTGGACCTGGGCATTATTGGCGAAAACGTGCTGGAAGAAGAGCTGCTGACCCGCCGCGCGCAGGGCGAAGATCCGCGCTATTTCACCCTGCGTCGTCTGGATTTTGGCGGCTGCCGCCTGTCGCTGGCAACCCCGGCTGACGAAGCCTGGGACGGCCCGGCTTCCCTGAACGGCAAGCGCATCGCCACCTCCTACCCACACCTGCTGAAGCGCTACCTCGACCAAAAAGGCGTGCAGTTCAAATCTTGCCTGCTGAACGGTTCCGTTGAAGTGGCACCGCGTGCCGGACTGGCTGATGCTATCTGTGACCTGGTTTCCACCGGTGCGACCCTTGAGGCTAACGGCCTGCGTGAAGTGGAAGTAATGTTCCGCTCAAAAGCCTGCCTGATTCAGCGCGACGGCGAGATGCCTGCCGCGAAACAGCAGCTGATTGACCGCCTGTTGACCCGTATTCAGGGCGTGATTCAGGCTCGCGAATCAAAATACATCATGATGCACGCTCCGACCGAACGTCTGGATGAAGTGATCGCCCTGCTGCCAGGTGCGGAACGTCCAACTATTCTGCCGCTGGCCGGCGATCAGCAGCGCGTGGCGATGCATATGGTCAGCAGCGAAACCCTGTTCTGGGAAACCATGGAAAAACTGAAAGCGCTGGGCGCCAGCTCAATCCTGGTGTTACCGATTGAGAAGATGATGGAGTAATCACCATGACCTTTAACACCGTTATCGACTGGAACACCTGTAACGCAGAACAGCAGCGCGCGCTGCTGATGCGCCCGGCGATCTCTGCCTCAGACAGCATTACCCGCACCGTGGCGGAGATTCTGGACAACGTGAAAACTCGCGGCGACGATGCCCTGCGGGAATACAGCGCGAAGTTTGATAAAACCGAGGTTGGCGCGCTGAAGGTGAGCGAGCAGGAAATTGCCGACGCCTGTAGCCGCCTGGGCGACGACATAAAGCAGGCGATGGCGGTGGCGGTCAAAAACATTGATACCTTCCACCAGGCGCAAGCCCTGCCGATTATCGATGTCGAGACCATGCCAGGTGTACGCTGCCAACAGGTGACCCGCCCTGTTGACTCGGTCGGGCTGTATATTCCAGGCGGTTCGGCCCCGCTGTTTTCGACGGTATTAATGCTGGCGACCCCGGCGCGCATCGCCGGTTGCCGCAAAGTGGTGCTGTGCTCCCCGCCGCCGATTGCCGACGAAATTCTGTATGCCGCGCAGCTGTGTGGCGTGCAGGCCATTTACAAAGTGGGCGGCGCACAGGCCATCGCCGCGCTGGCGCTGGGTACCGAATCGATTGCCAAAGTGGATAAGATCTTTGGCCCGGGCAATGCCTTCGTCACCGAAGCCAAGCGCCAGGTCAGCCAGCGTCTGGACGGTGCCGCCATCGATATGCCAGCCGGCCCGTCGGAAGTGCTGGTCATTGCCGACAGCGGTGCAACGCCGGATTTCGTCGCCTCCGATCTGCTGTCGCAGGCTGAGCATGGTCCGGATTCGCAGGTGATCCTGCTGACCCCGGATGCGGATATGGCAAAACGGGTGGGCGCAGCGGTTGAGCGCCAGCTGGCCGATCTGCCGCGCGCCGACACCGCCCGCCAGGCCCTCGCCGCAAGCCGCCTGATCGTGGCCAGCGATATGGCCCAGTGCGTGGCAATTTCTAACCTCTATGGCCCTGAGCACCTGATCATTCAGACCCGTAATGCCCGGGAGCTGGTTGACAGCATCACCAGCGCTGGCTCGGTGTTTCTCGGCGACTGGTCCCCGGAGTCTGCGGGCGATTACGCCTCCGGCACCAACCACGTGCTACCGACTTACGGGTACACCTCTACCTGCTCAAGCCTGGGGCTGGCTGACTTCCAGAAACGGATGACCGTGCAGGAACTCTCCCGCGAGGGCTTTGCTGCCCTTGCCAGCACCATCGAAACCCTGGCCGCCGCCGAACGCCTGACGGCCCACAAAAATGCCGTGACGCTGCGCGTTGCCGCCCTGAAGGAGCAAGCATGAGTATTGAAGAGTTAGCCCGCGCAAACGTTCGCGCTCTGACCCCGTATCAGTCTGCCCGTCGTCTGGGCGGGAATGGCGACGTGTGGCTGAATGCCAATGAATTCCCAACTGCTGTTCCCTTCGGGCTGACCCAGCAGACGCTGAACCGTTACCCGGAATGCCAGCCAAAAGCGGTTATCGAGAACTATGCGGCCTATGCAGGGGTAAAACCCGAGCAGGTGCTGGTGAGCCGCGGCGCCGATGAAGGCATCGAACTGCTGATCCGCGCCTTCTGCGAACCAGGCCAGGACGCGGTGCTGTACTGCCCGCCGACTTACGGAATGTATACCGTCAGCGCCGAAACCTTCGGTGTGGAGCTGCGTACCGTGCCGGTGCGCGATGACTGGCAGCTCGATCTACAGGGCATTGCTGATAATCTCAACGGCGTGAAAGTCGTGTTTGTCTGCAGTCCGAACAACCCAACCGGCCAGCTGATCAACCCGCAGGATATCCGCACCCTGCTGGAGATGACCCGCGGCAAAGCGCTGGTTGTCGCCGATGAAGCCTATATTGAGTTTTGCCCACAGGCGACGCTCGCGGGCTGGTTAACCGAGTATCCACACCTCGTGGTGCTGCGTACCCTGTCGAAAGCCTTCGCCCTGGCCGGGTTGCGCTGCGGCTTTACGCTGGCAAACAAAGAGGTTATCGACCTGCTGATGAAGGTGATTGCACCCTACCCGCTCTCGACGCCGGTCGCGGATATCGCCGCCCAGGCGCTTAGCACCCAGGGTATCACCGCCATGCGCGAACGCGTGGCGCAGATCCTCGATGAGCGTGAGTATCTTGTCAGCCAGCTGCGCAACATCGCCTGCGTTGAGCAGGTTTTCGCCTCAGAAACGAATTACATTCTGGCGCGCTTCACCGCCTCAAGTGCAGTATTTAAATCTTTGTGGGATCAGGGCATTATCTTACGAGACCAGAACAAACAACCCACTTTGAGTGGCTGCTTACGCATTACCGTAGGTACCCGTGAAGAGAGCCAGCGCGTTATCGACGCCCTGAATGCGGAGAAAGTATGAGCCAGAAGTACCTCTTTATCGATCGTGACGGCACCATCATTTCAGAACCACCGAGTGATTATCAAGTCGATCGCTTCGACAAACTGGCGTTTGAAGCCGACGTCATTCCGGTGCTGCTTAAGCTACAGAAAGCCGGTTATAAACTGGTGATGATCACCAATCAGGACGGTCTGGGCACGGACAGCTTCCCGCAGGTCGATTTTGACGGCCCGCACAATCTGATGATGCAGATTCTGACCTCACAGGGCGTGGCGTTTGATGAAGTGCTTATCTGCCCGCACTTACCGGCTGACAACTGCGACTGCCGCAAGCCGAAAGTGAAGCTGGTTGAACAGTTTCTGGCCGAAGAAGCGCTCGATAAAGCCAATAGCTACGTGATTGGCGATCGCGCCACTGACCTTGAGCTGGCCACTAACATGGGCATCGTTGGCCTGCGCTATCACAGCGACACCCTGAACTGGGCGATGATCGGCGAACAACTGACCCAACGGGATCGTTACTCGCACGTTGAGCGCAATACCAAAGAGACGCAGATTGACGTGAAGGTGTGGCTGGATCGCGAAGGCGGCAGCAAGATCCACACCGGCGTCGGCTTTTTCGATCATATGCTGGATCAGATTGCGACCCACGGCGGTTTTCGCATGGAGATCGGCGTGAAAGGCGATCTTTACATCGACGATCACCACACCGTTGAAGATACCGGCCTGGCGCTGGGCGAAGCCCTGAAACTGGCGCTGGGCGACAAGCGCGGCATCAACCGGTTTGGCTTTGTACTGCCGATGGACGAATGCCTGGCCCGCTGCGCGCTGGACATCTCCGGCCGCCCGCATCTGGAATATAAAGCCGACTTTGCTTACCAGCGCGTGGGTGATCTGAGCACCGAGATGGTTGAGCACTTCTTCCGCTCCCTCTCCTACACCATGGGCCTGACGCTGCACCTGAAAACCAAAGGCAAGAACGATCACCATCGCGTGGAGAGCCTGTTTAAGGCCTTTGGCCGCACCCTGCGCCAGGCCATTCGCGTGGAAGGCGATACGCTGCCGTCGTCAAAAGGAGTGCTGTAATGAACGTGGTGATCCTCGATACGGGCTGCGCTAACCTCAATTCGGTGAAGTCAGCGATTGCCCGCCACGGCTATGAGCCGCTGGTGAGCCGCGATCCGGATGTGGTGCTTCACGCCAGTAAACTCTTTTTACCGGGCGTCGGCACCGCACAAGCCGCGATGGATCAGATCCACCAGCGCGAGCTGGTCGAGCTGATTAAAGCCTGTACCCAGCCAGTGCTGGGTATTTGTCTGGGGATGCAGCTGCTCGGCCGCCGCAGTGAAGAGTCCAACGGCGTGGATCTGCTGGGCATTATTGACGAGGACGTGCCGAAAATGACCGACCACGGCCTGCCGCTGCCGCACATGGGCTGGAACCGCGTCTACCCAAAAGCGGGCAACCGTTTGTTTCAGGGGATTGAAGACGGGGCGTATTTCTATTTTGTCCATAGCTACGCAATGCCGGTCAATGCCAATACCATCGCCCAGTGCCATTATGGCGAACCTTTCACTGCTGCCGTGCAGAAAGACAATTTCTACGGCGTGCAGTTCCACCCGGAGCGTTCCGGGGCCGCAGGCGCGCAGTTGCTGAAAAACTTCCTGGAGATGTGATGATTATTCCTGCTTTAGATTTAATTGACGGCACGGTTGTCCGTCTGCACCAGGGCGATTACGGCCAGCAGCGCGATTATGGCAACGATCCGCTGCCCCGGCTGCAGGATTATGCCGCCCAGGGCGCTGAAGTGCTGCACCTGGTGGATCTGACCGGTGCCAAGGATCCGGCTAAACGCCAGATCCCGCTGCTGAAAACGTTGGTCGCGGGTGTGAATGTTCCGGTGCAGGTTGGCGGCGGCGTGCGCACCGAAGACGACGTGGCGGCCCTGCTGGACGCAGGCGTGGCGCGCGTGGTGGTGGGTTCAACGGCGGTGAAAGAGCCCAAGACGGTAAAAGGCTGGTTCCGTCGCTTCGGTGCCGACGCGCTGGTGCTGGCGCTGGACGTGCGCATCGATGACCAGGGGCAAAAGCAAGTGGCGGTGAGCGGCTGGCAGGAAAATTCCGGCGTGACGCTGGAAGCCCTGGTGGAGACCTATCTGCCGGTCGGCCTCAAACACGTGCTGTGTACCGATATCTCCCGCGACGGCACCCTGGCGGGTTCTAACGTATCCCTGTACGAAGAAGTCTGCGCCCGCTATCCGCAGGTGGCGTTCCAGTCCTCCGGCGGCATTGGCGATCTGAAAGATATCGCCGCCTTGCGCAGGACCGGCGTGCGCGGCGTCATCGTTGGACGCGCCCTGCTGGAAGACAAATTTACGGTAACGGAGGCGATTCAATGCTGGCAAAACGGATAATTCCTTGTCTCGACGTGCGTGATGGCCAGGTCGTGAAAGGCGTGCAGTTCCGCAATCACGAAATTATTGGCGATATCGTCCCGCTGGCAAAACGCTACGCCGAAGAAGGCGCCGATGAGCTGGTCTTTTACGATATCACCGCCTCCAGCGACGGACGCGTGGTGGATAAAAGCTGGGTCGCGCGCGTGGCGGAAGTGATTGATATCCCCTTCTGCGTCGCGGGCGGCATCAAGTCTGCCGATGATGCGGCAAAAATTCTCACTTTCGGCGCGGATAAAATCTCAATCAACTCCCCGGCGCTGGCAGACCCGTCGCTGATCACCCGTCTGGCAGATCGCTTTGGCGTGCAGTGCATTGTGGTCGGGATTGATACCTGGTTTGACGAGGCCACCGGCAAATATCACGTGAATCAATATACCGGCGATGAGAGCCGCACCCGCGTCACCCAATGGGAAACGCTGGACTGGGTGCAGGAAGTACAGAAGCGCGGCGCAGGCGAGATCGTGTTGAACATGATGAACCAGGACGGTGTGCGCAACGGCTATGACCTGGCACAGTTGAAGAAAGTACGTGATGTGTGCCATGTACCGCTGATCGCCTCTGGCGGGGCGGGTACGATGGAACATTTCCTCGAAGCCTTCCGCGACAGCGACGTTGACGGTGCGCTGGCGGCATCGGTGTTCCACAAGCAGATAATTAATATTGGTGAGTTAAAAACGTTCCTGACAAATCAGGGCGTGGAGATCAGGGTATGTTAACAGAGCAACAACGCGCGCAGCTGGACTGGGAAAAGACCGACGGATTGATGCCGGTGGTGGTGCAGCACGCGGTATCTGGCGAAATGTTGATGCTGGGGTATATGAATCAGGATGCGCTGGCGAAGACCATCGACAGCGGCAAAGTGACCTTTTTCTCCCGGACTAAACAGCGTCTGTGGACTAAGGGCGAGACCTCCGGTCATTTTCTCAATGTCGTGAGCATCACCCCGGACTGCGATAACGATACCCTGCTGGTACTGGTTAACCCTGTCGGCCCAACCTGCCATCTGGGCACCAGCAGCTGCTTTGGCGACGCCAGCCACCAGTGGCTGTTCCTGTATAAGCTGGAGCAACTGCTGGCTGAACGTAAGAACGCTGACCCGGAAAGCTCCTACACGGCGAAACTGTACGCCAGCGGCACCAAGCGTATCGCGCAGAAAGTGGGGGAAGAAGGCGTGGAGACCGCACTGGCAGCTACCGTCAACGACCGGCATGAGTTGACCAATGAAGCCTCGGATCTGATGTATCACCTGCTGGTGCTGCTGCAGGATCAGGAGCTGGACTTAACGGCAGTAATTGAAAATCTACGCCAGCGACACAAATAAAAAAACCGGGGAAACCCGGTTTTTTTTTCAGCATTTAGGCCGGCATTAGGCCTTAGTTTGGTAGTTACGCAGCGCGTTACGACCTAACACCACGCCAGAACCAATAATGCCACCCAGCAGAACCGCCAGGATAAGCACCAGGGAACGTTTTGGGCTGTCACGACGAATCGGCAGGTCCGGCTTCATCACATAGCGATAAGCATGGATAGACGTCGGATCGATTTTCAGCTTCTGAATATCCAGTAATTTCTGTTTATTCAGATAATAGTTGTCAGACAGGGTCAGCGGGCGTGAGGCCTCACGTTCGATCATCGATTTCAGCGCTTCGGTACCTAACAGGAACATCGTTTCCTGGGTAACGTCCTGCGTCTGTTGAATTTTCGGGCTGGTAATATTTGCCGCTTCAGCATACTTCAGCGCTTCGGCAACCTGTTTGATACGCAGATCTTTCTGCTCTTGGGCGATCGCCTGCTGGTTAGTCAGCGCGTCATTCAAGGTAGCTACCTGCTGCTTGATGTTGTCGTTCAGATCAACTTCAAGCTCTTTCTGGATCTGCTCGTCAACCTGCTGGATGTATTGTGCGACCTGCTTTTGTGCCGCTTCGCCTGAACCATTCACATAGCTTATTTTTAAAGGTAACGGCTTGTCTTTTACAGCAGATTCAATCGTTAGCTTCTCCGGGTCCTCCAGGTTTGCCAGCGTTTGCGATAATGCGGAGAAAGAGGCGTTGTAGCGCGTGATCACACTCTCCTGAACATCGCTCAACTTTGGTGCTGCAGTGCCATATAAAATATTCAGCGCGTTACTGTAACTACCAATTTGAGCCGCATCAGGCTCAGTGATAATGGCTGTCGAGGTCCATTTTTCTTTGGCGAAAGCGAGATAGGCTACGGCAAGCACGATGGCGAGGGCGATAAATGCGGTAATCAACCATTTTCCACGCCACAGTCGTACTAATAGATCAATTAAATCAATCTGCTCAGAGTCACTGCTTCGCATGACCGCGTTATTGTTGTTGTGCGTCATATAATCCTTAGAAGGCAAAAAGCGCAAAAAAACTTACAGCATAGTTTATCGATTGTTGCCGAATTTTCTATAGGAATCCGATAAGCTATAAAGAAAAGATGATGTTTAGACATAAATATCCTTGGTAGGGTCGCCACATTGTCGACAACCAGTACCACGGTTAACAAGCGCAAAAAATGCCCGGCAGCGCTGCCGGGCATTTTTTATGCAGGTAACAACATTCAATCACTGCCAAACAGATCGCGGGTATAGACTTTATCCGCCACATCCGCCAGCTCTTCCGCCATACGATTGGACATAATCACATCAGCTTCTTTCTTAAAAGTATCCAGATCGCGAACCACACGTGAGTGGAAGAAGTGTTCTTCTTTCATCACCGGTTCATAAACAATGACCTGGATACCCTTCGCCTTGATTCGCTTCATAATCCCTTGAATTGACGACGCGCGGAAGTTATCCGAACCGCTCTTCATAATCAGACGATATACGCCGACCACTTTAGGGTGGCGCGCCAGGATCGAATCAGCAATAAAGTCTTTACGGGTGCGGTTGGCATCCACGATCGCTGAGATGATATTATTTGGTACCGATTGATAGTTAGCCAGCAGCTGTTTGGTATCTTTCGGCAGGCAGTAACCGCCATAACCAAAGGATGGGTTGTTGTAGTGGTTGCCGATGCGCGGATCCAGACAAACGCCTTCGATGATCTGCCGGGAGTTCAACCCCAGGCTCTCAGCATAGCTGTCCAGCTCGTTAAAATAGGCCACGCGCATCGCCAGATAGGTATTGGCAAAGAGCTTAATGGCCTCAGCTTCAGTTGCATCGGTGAACAACACATCGATATCTTTCTTGATCGCGCCTTCCTGCAGGAGAGCCGCAAAGCGCTCTGCCCGCTCCGATCGCTCACCGATGACAATGCGTGATGGATGCAGGTTATCGTACAAGGCCCTCCCCTCACGCAGGAACTCTGGTGAGAAAATGACATTATCGATACCCAGCTCTTCTTTAATCGCTTGGGTGAATCCGACAGGAATTGTCGATTTGATGATCATAACGGCGTCCGGGTTCAGTGCCGTCACATCCTTGATCACCGCCTCTACGCTTGAAGTATTAAAATAGTTCGTTTTTGGATCGTAATCTGTGGGCGTTGCAATAATCACGAAATCGGCATCGCGATACGCATCCGCTTTATCCGTAGTTGCGCGAAAATTCAGTGGTTTGTGGGTCAGGTATTCCTGGATCTCTTTATCCACAATCGGCGAGATTTTCTGGTTCAGCATATCCACTTTTGCCTGCACGATATCCAGTGCCACCACCTCATGGTGTTGCGCAATCAGGATCCCGTTTGAGAGACCAACATAACCTGTTCCGGAGATTGTTATTTTCATTCGTTAGACTTCTTTAAATTGAGTGAATTGAGGGGACATTTCATCACCACCTTCAAATTGCTGTAATTTTTTACCGTCAACGAAGATTAACTGTCAAGATGAACACTTTTAACATTCATTGTGAATGTGTAGGAGTTTTGATACAGGGGGTTTAGTTAAATCCTCTTAAAAATCGGCTAGATACGAAAAAAAAGATTCGATACATTTACATTAATTGCCTTAATAAAAATAAAAAACATTTCAGATTAATCTTCCATTCAAACTCCGATAGCTATGAGTTAGAAGAGATTTATCTGACGGAGATTAAACTCCCGGGTTAGCTATAACTAAATTTAGAAGATATTGACCATAGCCTGTCTTAATCAACGGTTCAGCTAGTTTTTTTATTTGTTCGGCGTCTATAAAACCTCTGCGATAAGCAATTTCTTCGGGACAAGAAACTTTCAATCCCTGCCGCTCTTCAATTGTGGCGATAAAGTTGCTTGCCTCCATCATACTTTGGTGTGTACCGGTATCTAGCCAAGCGTACCCACGCCGCATCATTGCTACAGACAAACGTCCTTGCTCCATATAGATCCGATTAATATCTGTGATTTCAAGCTCACCGCGAACGGAGGGGGTGAGACCTTTAGCCATCTCAATGACGTCGTTATCGTAGAAGTAGAGCCCAGTAATCGCGTAGTTACTTTTTGGCTGTTGCGGTTTTTCCTCAAGACCTATGGCTGTACCAGTTCTATTAAATTCAACCACACCATAGCGTTCAGGATCCTTCACGTGATATGCAAAAACGGTCGCTCCCTCTTGCTGGTCAGATGCAGTTTCTAACAGTCTGGGTAAGTCATGCCCGTAGAAAATATTATCTCCCAGAACAAGCGCACAGTTATCATCACCAATAAACTCTTCACCCAAAATAAACGCCTGCGCAAGCCCATCCGGGCTTGGCTGAATTTTATATTGCAGGTTTAACCCCCACTGGCGACCATCTCCAAGCAGTTGTTCAAAACGTGGTGTATCCTGCGGGGTGCTTATAATTAAAATGTCTCGGATCCCTGCCAACATGAGCGTGGTCAGCGGATAATAGATCATCGGCTTATCATAAATTGGTAGCAGCTGTTTGCTAACCGCCATCGTGACAGGATATAAGCGTGTTCCTGAACCTCCAGCCAGAATAATACCTTTACGCGAAGTCATTAGTTACGCTCCCCATAATTCTGTTCAATCCAGTTTTTATAAGCACCACTTTGTACATTTTTCACCCACTCAGTATGGCTTAAATACCACTCAACGGTTTTACGTATCCCACTCTCAAAGGTTTCATATGGTACCCAGCCAAGATGATCACTTATTTTACTTGCGTCAATCGCATAACGCCTGTCATGTCCAGGACGATCTGTCACAAACGTTATTTGATCACTATACGACGTCTTTTTCGGTACAATCTCGTCCAGCAGATCGCAAACCGTTTGGACAACGTCGATATTTTTCTTTTCGTTGTGCCCGCCAATATTATAAGTCTCTCCTGGCATACCTTGTGTAACAACGGTATACAGAGCACGGGCATGATCTTCGACATATAACCAGTCACGTATCTGATCACCTTTACCGTAAACGGGTAATGCTTTTCCCTCAAGCGCATTCAGGATGATGAGTGGGATGAGCTTTTCCGGGAAATGGTACGGACCATAATTGTTCGAACAGTTTGTTACGATTGTGGGCAAACCATACGTGCGCGACCATGCACGAACGAGATGATCGCTGGAGGCCTTCGAAGCCGAATAGGGGCTACTAGGAACATAAGCCGTGGTTTCAGTAAAAAGCGGCAACGGTGTCAAAGCCGGGTATTCATCTGGATGCGGCAGATCGCCGTAAACCTCATCGGTAGAGATATGATGAAAACGGAATGCTGATTTTGAAGCGGCATTCATTGTCATCCAGTAGGCCCGCACTGCCTCGAGCAGCACATAAGTGCCTACAATATTGGTTTTAATAAACGCAGCAGGCCCCGTAATAGAACGATCAACGTGGCTTTCTGCCGCCAGATGCATAACATAACCCGGTTTATGCGTCGCAATGATCCTCTCCATTGCATCTTGATCACAGATATCGGCATGTTCGAATGTGTACCGATCGCTGTCACTTATTTCATAAAGTGATTCTAGATTACCTGCATAGGTCAATTTATCAACATTGACCACTTTATCTTGAGTATTTTTTATGATATGACGGATAACGGCAGAACCGATAAAACCGGCGCCGCCAGTAACAAGAATTTTCACGTGATATCTTCCATTAATGAAATAGATGTCATGAAAATGTAAAAGCCCAGTATTGGCAACCGGGCTTATAAATGATGGCAAAGCTGCGTGAAATTAATCCAGCCATTCGGTGTGAAACACACCATCTTTATCAGTACGTTTATATGTATGCGCACCGAAGTAATCACGCTGTGCCTGAATCAGGTTAGCAGGCAGTACGGCAGCGCGGTAGCTGTCGTAGTATGCCACTGCAGCGGAGAAAGTGGGAACCGGAATACCGTTCTGCACCGCATAGGCAACCACGTCACGCAGCGCTTGCTGATAATCGTCAGCAATTTGCTTGAAGTACGGAGCCAGCAGCAGGTTAGCAATACCCGCGTTTTCTGCGTAAGCATCGGTAATTTTCTGCAGGAACTGCGCACGAATGATACAGCCCGCGCGGAAGATCTTCGCGATTTCACCGTAGTTCAGATCCCAGTTGTTCTCATCGGATGCGGCACGCAGCTGCGAGAAGCCCTGTGCGTAAGAGACGAGTTTACCCAGATACAGCGCGCGACGAACTTTCTCGATGAATTCTGCTTTATCGCCTGCTGGCTTCGCCTGCGGGCCGCTCAGTACTTTAGAGGCGGCAACACGCTGCTCTTTCAGAGAAGAGATGTAACGTGCGAAGACTGATTCGGTAATCAGAGACAGCGGCTCGCCCAGATCCAGAGAGCTCTGGCTGGTCCATTTACCGGTACCTTTGTTTGCCGCTTCATCCAGAATCACGTCGACCAGGTATTTACCCTCTTCATCTTTCTTGGTGAAGATGTCTTTGGTAATGTCGATCAGGTAGCTGCTCAGTTCGCCGTTGTTCCACTCGGTGAAGGTTTGCGCAAGTTCTTCATTAGACAGGTTCAGACCGCCTTTCAGCAGAGAATAGGCTTCAGCGATCAGCTGCATGTCACCGTATTCAATACCGTTATGAACCATCTTCACATAGTGACCTGCACCATCTGGACCTACGTAGGTCACACACGGCTCACCGTCTTCAGCAACCGCAGCAATCTTCGTCAGAATAGGCGCTACCAGCTCATAGGCATCTTTCTGACCGCCAGGCATGATAGATGGGCCTTTCAGGGCACCCTCTTCACCGCCGGAAACGCCGGTACCGATGAAGTTGAAGCCTTCTGCAGACAATTCGCGGTTACGACGAATGGTGTCATGGTAGAAGGTATTACCGCCATCAATGATGATGTCGCCTTTTTCCAGATACGGCTTCAGGGAGTCGATGGCTGCATCTGTGCCAGCGCCGGCTTTCACCATTAACAGGATACGACGAGGCGTTTCCAGGGATTCAACAAACTCCTGAACCGTATAGAAAGGAACCAGTTTCTTGCCCGGGTTCTCTGCAATCACTTCTTCGGTTTTATCACGAGAGCGATTGAATACGGAAACGGTATAACCACGGCTTTCGATATTGAGCGCCAGGTTGCGCCCCATCACTGCCATACCGACGACGCCGATCTGTTGCTTGGACATTACATACTCCTGTCAGTTGTGATTATCACATAAAATCGTGATATGCTTAATGCACTATAACTTTCCACTACATTAATTATATAATTTTTTCATGTTTTGGTAAATACTTGAAATTTTTAATTTTAATAAAACTCAAAGACGCTGCCCTACTTCTAAAATTCGCAACTTTTTTAACCAATCGCTATTATCTATTTTCTCTTCACTAGCCCAACAAGCAATTTCTTTTGCATATTCAGTTTTGAATGGTCCTTCTTTAACCTCAAGCATTAGAGCATATTCACTTCGACATAAAATTGTGTGGAAAACATTCGCAGGTATTTTAACCGAAAAAAGATCGTGAGTATTAAGATGTAACCGATTTTCTAACCTACCATCATCTGTAAAGATGAGTAGATCTATTTCCCCATCCAAGAGTTGAAAAAACTCCCATTGATTATTATTTATATGCTTATGCGGGGGAATATAACTCTCTGAACAAAGATTAATATAAAGAAATTGTACAGGCTCACAATGACTATCGTGAATTAAATGATGATTTCTCTTGCGGACAGAATTTTCGATGCTTGCTCTTTCGTGTACGAAATCATTTTTATTAAAGGTTTTCATAAGACATACCTCTTTATGACAATAATTCTAGAATCCGCTCAGTCATTTTATGCATCAGTTCGGTATCACCGCGCGACTCCACATTAAGACGCACCACAGGTTCGGTATTGGACAACCGAAGGTTAAAACGCCAGTTAGTAAATAACATGCTGATGCCATCCGTCCTGTCCACCGCCAACGCTTCATTCGTGAAATGTTGCTCAACACGCGAAATCGCCAGCGCAGGCTCATCCAGCATACGATTTATTTCCCCACTCGCCGGGAAAGCTGCCATGCGATCACGCACTAAGTCTCCTAATGTCTGCCCTTTAAGACATATTAGTTCAGCGACCAGAAGCCATGGGATCATCCCGCTATCGCAGTAAGCAAAATCACGGAAGTAATGGTGGGCGCTCATTTCCCCTCCATAGACGGCATCCTCATGACGCATACGCTCTTTAATGAATGCATGGCCAGTTTTGGACATAACAGGCGTACCACCTGCTGCCTTCACAACATCTATGGTGTTCCATGACAAGCGCGGATCGTGAATAATCTTTGCACCCGAATGTTTCTCGAGGAATGCTTCAGCCAGCAGACCAACAATGTAATATCCCTCAATAAACAGACCTTTTTCGTCAAATAGGAAGCACCGGTCAAAATCACCATCAAAGGCGATTCCCATATCAGCACCGTGCTCAATGACCGCATTTCGCGTATCGGCACGGCACTCTGGCAATAGTGGATTAGGAATACCATTCGGGAAGGTGCCATCCGGCGAATTATGTACTTTAATACACATAACTGGCACACCGAGCGCTTTAAAACGAGCTTCGATAGCGTCGACCACCGGACCGGCAGCGCCGTTGCCGGAGTTAATTACCAGCTTTAGCGGCGTAAAGTTTTGTACATTGATATAGCCTAACAGATGATCAATGTAGGCGTCACGCAAAGTGATTTTCTTATAACTGCCGCGATTTACCGCATCCAAAGAAGGGAAATTGTTAGCTTCTGCCAGACGCTGTACGTCTCGTAGACCGGTATCGCCACTAATAGGACGTGCGCCTTCGCGTACCAGTTTCATGCCGTTATAATCCTTCGGGTTATGGCTAGCGGTCACTTCAATGCCACCGTCAACACCCAAATAGAAGGTCGCGAAATAGATCTCTTCAGTGCCGGATAGACCGATATCCAGCACGTTAACGCCAGCATCCTGCAGACCTTTAGCGAGCGCCATTTTCAAGGTTTCGCTTGTCAGCCGCGCATCACCGCCCAGCACAATGGTTTTCGGTTTAAGAAAATCTCCGTAGGCACGGCCAATGCGCCACGCAATATCTTCGTTGAGTTCTTCACCCAGCTTACCGCGTATATCGTAGGCTTTGAAACAAGTCAATTTTGTCATGTTTTTACACTTATTCAGGGAACCACTCCCACTCTTCTGAAAGGGAATTTTAAATGGAAAACTAAAAGATTTAGCGAAGCAGACAGGCTGTGAAAACCTGTGCTCCAGACTTTCGTAAACTAAATGACCGGAGTACATTCAGGAGGTCAACGAATCTGATGCACGAAAAATGATGGTTAGATACGTCCGTAACGGTCCTCAAAGCGAACCACATCATCCTCTTCGAGATATGTACCGGAACGGACTTCAATCATGTGAAGCGGAATTTTCCCCGGATTTTCCAGACAATGGGTTGCCCCAAGCGGTATATATATCGATTCGTTTTCACCGAGCAATTTGATTTCACCATTAATGGTGACTTTCGCAGTACCAGCAACTACGACCCAATGTTCGGCACGGTGGTGGTGCATCTGGACCGAAAGACCTTCGCCAGGCATAACCGTAATGCGTTTGACCTGATAACGCTCACCAGCATCAATGGAGTCATATTTCCCCCATGGACGATATACTTCTCGATGAATATGATGCTCGTGCCGACCTTCGGCCTTTATTTGTTCGACAACTTTTTTTACGTCCTGCACTGCATTTCTGTCAGCAATCAGCACCGCGTCTTTGGTCTGCACTATGACCAAGTCTCTAACACCTATCGTCGTAACCAAACTAGACTCCGAGTAAATGTAGCTATCATGCGAATTTAAAGCCAGAACATCACCTTCACAAACATTTCCGTTGTCATCCTTTTTGCTCACGTCCCAGAGCGATGACCACGAACCCACATCGCTCCACCCCGCATCCAAAGGAATCACAACCGCATCGGATGTATGTTCCATAACTGCATAATCAATAGACTCATCAGGACACGCGAGAAATGCCTCTTCATTTACCCTTACAAAGTCTAAATCGGGAACAAAGGTCGTCATAGCCTTTTCACATGCATCAAGAATATCAGGCCGATACTTTTTAAGTTCCTCAAGGTAACGTGACGCACGGAACATAAACATTCCGCTATTCCAGTAATAATCACCACATTCTATATAATCATGTGCTGTTTTTGCATCTGGCTTTTCTACAAAACTTTCAACGTCGTAGGCCTCTATACCTTCAACATACGTTTGAATAGTTTTCTGGCGACGAATATAACCATAACCTGTCTCAGGGCTTCTAGGAATGATACCAAACGTCACCAATTTACCCAGTTGAGCTAATGGCAATGCATCTTCAACACATTTACGAAAGGCCTCTACATCCTGAATTATATGGTCTGCGGCCAAAACTAAAATAACAGGATCACATGTGGGATCATTATGTAAATTGGTTAGTGCAGCAATTGCTATCGCAGGCGCAGTATTTCTCCCTGCAGGCTCTAAAATGATGTTATTCGCAAGTTTATTTATTTTCTGTAATTGTTGCGCAACAATAAAACGATGTTGCTCATTACAAATGACATTCGGGTTCTCACATTCAATATCTCTCAGACGGTCGAGTGTACATTGAAGCATAGTTAACTCACCCTGTAGGGAAAGAAATTGTTTGGGATAAAGCGCTCGAGATAAAGGCCATAAACGAGACCCGGTTCCTCCAGCCATAATGACAGGCACGATTTTAGATGGGCTCATAATTAATTTTTTCAGTTAAAAGATGAGAGGGATGCAGTCGATGAACTATTTCATTAACGGCAGCATCAGTAGTAAATGAATTCAATAGTAAATCCCGCGCCCCTTTTCCAAGTTTTTTATGTAATTCAGAATCACTGTATAATAATAATGCTTTTTCTAAAAGTTCATCATCACAACCATTCTCAACACAAAATCCCGCGTAATTTTCAGGAATGATTGTAATTAAATCATTTCCTTCATTCACACTTCCCAAGATGGGAATCGCGTTATTCATATAGCCTAATAACTTCCCAGGGAAATTATGCGTTTTATGATGTCGCGACAATGAAAACAACCCAACATCAATTCTACTCAGAATAGCACTATAGACCTTTTGTGACACAGAAGGCAAAAGTGTAACGTTAATTAAATCGTTATCATCAATATATTTTTTCATAAGTTCATACTCATCCCCCTGACCGACAAAAAGGAAATGTGAATTTTCATATTTAGCCATCCCTTGTGCTAACCTTAGAAGATTACACATATCCTGAGCATGACCAAGATTGCCACCATAAAAGAAAACAAATTTATTACGTAGTGCGGCATTTAAAATAGAGAATTCGTCATCAATTATTTTATCGCTTTCATGATTAGATGAATTAATTGGCGTCGCCCAGTTATAAAGAATCTGAGTTTTATGTGCTAAACAATGTTCATTATTAAACAAAGTCATTGTATTAGGAGTCATTAACCCAATAAAATCAGCAGCTCTATAATTATTTTTTTCAAAATACTTAAAATATGAACAAATTAATGAGTGTTCTTTAATAATCCCTTGCTCTACAGCCCACCGAGGGAATAAATCACGCAGAATTAAGAAAGATTTACATCCCCACAGTCTTTTTAATTTAGACACTAAATTACCAAAAAAAATAGAAGGAGAATAGTAAATAACACCATCGACCTCCATTTTTTTAAATTCACCCGAAAGTAAGCGCCACGCTGACGTTGAAAGTAATGATTCGTTGACGGCTCTCTTTAATTTTGGAACATCTTTTATTGGGCCATGGCGAAATCGAAGAACTCTGACTCCGTCATAGATATCATCGATGAACCTTTCCTCAATATTGCTATCTGGTGCAACAACAATACACTCAATGCCTTTACTAGCAAAACAAAGCGCTAATTCATGAATCATTTTCGCGCTGACTCTGGTACTTGAAGGCAAGTAGTCATCGCATATGAGAACATACCTCATATTACTTTTTCCAAACTTTTCGATTTACATAGTCAGTATAACTCATAATTATTCTTAATACTTTATCGGAAACATTACTAATATTATAATCATTAACAATCTTTAAGGTTCTCGAATCCCCTTTACCTTGGGTTTCAAGAATATCCATTGCCTGAAGGATTCGCTCCTTATCAACACCCACAAACATCACCGAAGCTTCCTCAAAGCCTTCAGGACGTTCATGAGCCTCCCTGATATTAAGTGCAGGGAAATTTAAAATAGATGACTCCTCCGTAATGGTCCCACTATCAGATAAAACCACTTTGGCACTCATCTGAAGTTTGATGTAATCAATAAAACCAAATGGTTTCATAAAACTAATATTTTTGTTAATTTCGAGATCCAATAATTCTAATTTCTTGCGAGTGCGAGGGTGGGTAGAAACTATAACTGGATGATTGTATTTTTCTCCGATATTATTTAACAAATCAATTAAAGAATGGATATTAATGTCTGAATCAACATTTTCTTCACGATGTATACTTACGAGGAAGAATTTATTTTGCTTCAAACCAAGCGTGTCAAGTATAGTGGAATTTTTAATGTCATCAAGATAGTAATGAATAACCTCATACATAGGGCTGCCAGTTTTAATTATTTGATCCGCCGGCAATCCCTCTCTAAGCAGGTACTCGCGAGCTATTTCACTATACGTTAAGTTGATGTCAGCAATATGATCAACGATTTTTCGGTTTATCTCTTCAGGGACACGATAGTCAAAGCATCTATTTCCCGCTTCCATGTGAAAAATAGGGATTTTTCTTCTTTTTGCAGCAATGGCAGCCAATGAACTATTAGTATCACCAAGGATAAGTATTGCCTCAGGCCTTTCTTTTTCCAAAACCTCGTCTACTTTAATAATAACATTACCGATGGTTTCAGCTACTCCGCAACCTGCTGAACCTAAAAAATAATCTGGTTTACGTATAGCTAACTCATTAAAGAATACTTCATTTAATTCATAATCATAGTTTTGCCCAGTATGAACTAAACAATGGTCTGTATATAAATCAAGCTTTCCGATAGTTCTGGAGAGCCTGATAATTTCAGGACGAGTGCCAACAATTGTCATTACTTTCATTTTTTTAGATATGATACTTTTTGTATTCATCATGCATTTTCTCAATTAATTTATCCCAAGGTAGCGGTACAAAATTTGTGGCCGCACGCAATAACGATGAGTTTAATGACCTATCGATTTCAAAATCTGGAAAATCAATAATATCTTTATTAGATCCATAAACATAATTAACGAGTTCTAGTAATCTCTTCTTATCAATTGCATTTACACTCAAATGATATAGACCGCTCAAATCTTTTGGCAGAATAAATTTATGTAATACTTCAGCAAGATAAACTGTAGGCAAGCCGGAAAAAATAGCATTTGAGTACCCTTTAACTTCACTGGAAGTACTCAGGAACCAATCAATCAAACTCAAACTCGATGTTAATTCATGTCCAATGATGGATGTACGTAGCGTTAAATGATTATCATAGTTGACTTCTCCAAGTCGCTTGGAGCGTCCATAAAGATCATCACTATCTGCTACATCATTTTCACTATAATGGCCTTTGATACCAGAGAAAACGCAGTCTGTTGAAAAATGCACTAACTTTGCACCAATTTCTGTGCAAATTGAAGCATAAACATGAGGCAACAGGGAGTTCATTTCAATAGTATTAATATGATTACTACAAACATTTGACTGTTTAATAATCCCTATACAGTTGAAAACATAATCTGGTTGCAGTTGCGAAAGGATGATGCGGGCGTTATTAGCATCACTAAGATCATTAGAAATAATTATTTCGTTTGTACAATCAGAGTTAATAATCTTAGCTTTTTCTATCTGTCGGGCCACGCCATAGGTCTCATATTCTCCTAAAGCAGAAAAATATCGAAATAAAGAGGCACCTAACATACCTGTTGCACCCAATACTAATACTCTTTTAGTCATAAGGATTTGCAACCTCGCCAGCAATGTTTTTATTGATATAATCTAATTTAAGTAATAGATTTATCATCCCTTCTTTCGTTAAACGCTCTGTATTATGTGAGTTATAATCATCTAATTTGCTTATTAACTCATCGCCTTTGGCAAAATATTTTTCATAATTTAAGTCACGGGTATCTGCCGGGATACGATAATAATTATCCATATCCTGAGCAACTCTCATTTCTTCACGGCTACATAATGCTTCATAAAGTTTTTCACCGTGTCGCGTACCTATAGTATTAACTTTGTAATTCTTTTTATCAAAGAGTTCTAAAATCGCTTCAGTTAAAACTTTGATCGTGGCGGCTGGTGCTTTTTGGACAAAAATGTCACCATTATGGCCATGTTCGAACGCATAGAGGACCAGATCAACAGCATCATCAAGAGTCATCATAAATCTGGTCATATTTGGGTCGGTAATTGTAAGAGGCTTTCCTTCATTCATTTGATTAACGAACAAAGGAATGACAGACCCGCGCGAGGCCATAACATTACCATAGCGAGTAGTACAAATCGTCATACCTTCGGGTACTGATCTGGATTTTGCTACAATGACTTTTTCCATCATTGCTTTGGATGTACCCATAGCATTAATGGGATATACAGCTTTATCTGTGCTAAGGCAAACAACTCTTTTAATACCATTAGTTATAGCCGCTTCAAGCACATTGTCGGTACCAAGCACATTTGTTTTGACCGCCTCAAGAGGGTAGAATTCACAAGATGGAACCTGCTTTAATGCTGCGGCATGATAGATATAATCGACACCCCTCGTTGCACTCAGGATACTGTTATAGTCCCTTACGTCACCAATATAAAACTTAAGTTTTGCACTAGCATATTTTTTCCGCATATCATCTTGTTTTTTTTCATCTCGACTAAATATGCGAATTTCTTTTATATCAGTATCAAGAAAACGACGAAGCACAGCATTACCAAAAGACCCTGTACCACCTGTAATTAAAAGCACTTTATTTTTAAACATCAGTTATCTCTCCAAAATACTTAGAAAAACATCCCAAGAATTGTTCTCATTTTTAGGATTGTTAGTTTGTATATGCTTTATTTTGTTTTTACCCAAGAATTGCTGCATGTTAAGCGCCCATGCAATCTCATCATCATAAGGAAGAAATTTCGCAAATTCATAATGGCTTAATACATCACGACTATAAGGTAAATCACTAGTAAGAATATCACACCCTAGCGTAGAAGCTTCTAGTAACGGCAAGCCAAATGTCTCCAGATAGCTTGGAAAAAGAAGCACATTGCACTCTTTATATCTTTTAATTAACTCGTCATAACTAACCACACCTAAATAAGAAATATACTCCTCAAGATTATGACTTTTTACATAGGAATCAAAGATTTTATATGTATTTTTTTCAAAAGTGACCTGAAAAACAAAATCATTGAATGATTTACTTACCAGCTTATTTATCGCTTGCAGTATGATCTGATGGTTTTTATAATTTATTGGTGTTGCTGGATATAGAAAAATTGTCGTTTTAACACCGGGACAACCTTTTGCGTCTACAACTAATGTTTCAGAATTATCCTTTGCAGGCATAAGAAAGTTTGGACGCAATATGTCAATATTCCCAGCCTTAATTCCTCTTTTGCAGAGAGAATCCTTCATCCATCGGGTTTGTACAACGAAGTTCGTATTATTATTAACGAACATAAATATAAAGAAACTGTAAAATTTTTTATAAAGAAAAAACTTCAGGCTAAAGTTACTTTTCTTTAAAAAATTAATATCACAAAAGGGTATAGGTTGATGCAAATAAATAACTTGGTGTATTGGTGTATTAATGCTTGTATTTTGTAAAGAAACCACTTTGGAACAATGTGAGTAGTGTTTTTTTATGATTCTGGGTAGTTCAAATGAATCCCAATATATTCTTTTAAACCAATTTTTCTTTTTTTTCCTTATTAAAAGGACATTATCTGAATCTGGTAAGTCAACTAAGTCAGGAACAAAGCATATAAACTTACTTTGTTTTTTAGTTATAGCTGAGGCCAGAAATTGTCGCAGAATTGTCAACGCACCGCTAGTTGCTAAAGCACTAGCATTAACAACAATTAATTTTTCTTCCATCGACTTTACCGATTCTATTTTTCGGTTTTAATTGAGAACCTTGCCAAAAAGAGACAAATGTTCCTCCACTGATTTTTTCCAGGAAAATTGACGAACTCTTTCATATCCTTTATTTCTAAGATTTACTGCAAGAGTTTCATTCGTAGAGATAATTTTCATTTTCTCGGCTAATTCATCGATATTCATTGGGTCAAAGAACAAAGCGGCATCCCCAGCAATTTCTGGCAAGCATGTGGCAGTCGAACATACAACGGGCAATCCCATCGCGTACGCCTCAAGAACTGGTAAGCCAAAGCCTTCGTATAAGGAGGGAAAAATAAAGGCTCTCGCTTCTTGCATCAACACAGACAGGGTTTGATTATCGACCTTCCCTAAAAATTTTACATTACTCTCAACATTATATTTGGATGGTGCAGTGAAGATTGACTCGCTATTAGGACCTTTTCCACCACAGATAACCAAATCATAATTCGTTAAGTCGGTTCGAGAAAATGCAGCAATCATTCTTTCAATATTTTTTTTCGGATAAATAGTCCCAACGAATACAAAAAAATCTTTTTTAATACCTAATTGACTAATTAAATTAGTACCACAAGTTGATTCCGTAGATGCTAAATTAACATTTAATTCCGGTGGAACCCCATGGTATATAACCGTTGATTTACTAAGAATTAGATTACCATAAATTTCTTGATATTCTTCCTGGCAAAATTTTGATATACAAACGATTTGAGTTGCACCTTTAACCCAACCATCAGTAAAAATCCTGTTCAATATTTTACTTTTAATACTTCCTGTTAATTTAGCTTCTTTTATTGACGCAGCATCATGCAGTGTGTTTACAGTTTTACACTTAGGCTTAGTGCCCAATATTGTTGTAAAAGGGCCAAAATACAGGTCAGCTTTTAATTGCTTGAGTAATTTTGGTAGATTTAAATACCATATAATTTTTTTTAGCTTTGAATCAGCAGGATTTGGTGCGATATATTTGACTTCGAAATTAGAAATATAGTTTAGTTTTGGTCCGGATGCACTCGCCAAAAATATAAATTTGAATTTTGAACATTTATCAAAATTTTTAATTAAATTTTCACAATAAACTGATACACCTACACGTTCAAGCTGTGCCTCGCGGACATCCATTACAATTATTTTCATATATCCTACTTGTTTCTCAGCACATAATATTTTTTTATGATCTCTTGCTTGCTCAAATCATCAAGTAAAAAGCACCACGACATTATTAGGTGGAACAAAATAATAACTCCGGCGCTCACCATCTGCAGTGAGTACCTATCTTGTAATAAGATTGAAACATACAAACAACAACCAAATATAATGGCATAATAGCAAATTTTTATTTTACTTATACCCTGCATTATACTAGTCGCCCCATTAATATTATTGTAGATGTAGTGAAGAAATGCAAGGTCAATTATTGCCCAGCCACACCATGTTATCGCCACACCCATTAGGCCATAATACTTTATTCCTAAGAACATTATAGCTGTATAAAATGGTAGTTCAACAATGTGTCGTTTCGCTGTTAAATCAGGACGCCCAAAGGATTGGATGCTAGTTAGTAATACAAAATTTAGCGATTCACAAAATTTACCAATAGCAAGTATCGATAATATCACAAACATTTTTTCGCCAATATTTCCAAGCCATAATGTTAGACCTAACTTTGACAACGAAATGGCAACGACGAAGATAGGCAATATTGTTAAAGCTAGAGTATTTAACCCTAGATTAGTGATAAACACTCGGTTATTTAGCCCCCCCCCTTTGCTTAACAGAGGGAATAATACCCCTGTTAATATTGCAGGAAGTATCAAGAAACGAGCCATTATATCAAAAGGTACAGTATAATATGTTAAGGAAGTTGCACCTAACAAAGTCACAATTAAAAACTTATCAAGATAGGCTGCAGCCATTGGCGCCCCTACGAGATTTGTGATATTGCTCCAGATACCAAAGTGGAAGATATTTTTTAGATTCGGCATTGCAGGTGTGAACTGCTGCGTAAGCTTCTTGCAATTATCATTGGCAAGCCAAAGATAGATAGATGATTCAAAGAGCCTTATCACGAAGAAAATAAAGAAGACCCATAATAAACTATCGCTAAGACTAAAAACAATTACCGGGGATACTGAGATCAAAATCCCGACAATAACTCGAGAAATCCCAATGGATTTAAAAGCTTGAAATCCTTCTAATACACCTCGAAGAGCAGACGCAGTAATAACAGTGCAAGATATAACCATCACCACTGCGGCATACATCAAACCATCAAGATGACCATTTTTAACATATAAATAAATAACAGAACCTACCATACCGACTGCTAATATAATAAATAAACATAAAAACAGCCTTGCTATCGTTCTTTTAACGATCCCTACAATAAATTTCTCATTTTCGGTACTTACCGTTGTAGCAATATAATGCGTTAATGCGCGCCCCACGCCCATATCAAGGAAGCTTGAATAACCTACCAACATCCACAAAAAGCTTAACGTACCAAATTTTTCAACACCAAGAATTTTAATAGTTACAGGTATGATTACGATTGTCACTACTATCGGAACAATATACCCAAATGAATTCCAGGCTATATTTTTTAATGAACCATTACTCATGATAAGGTTTTCTTTTATTAATATAGTTTTCTGATGACATCATTATTAATCCATAACCCTTTATACGGCAAAAGCAGCGTAGAATCGACACTGAATTGAAAATAAAACCTGACTGCGCAAAAAATAATAATCATGGAAATCACTAAGTAATAATTTCTCGAACTAACAAATTGCAATAACATGGGAATCAGAAATATTTCATAAATATAAAAATACCACCCCCCCCTTATAACAATTACTGAGAATATATTTTGAAAAACCAGCACGATTATAATAGAGAAAAAATAACAAGCAAAATAGAATTTAAATCTATCGCCCATTTTATCGAATGCACTTTGGATATGTTTCGACACAAACATCTTCATCATAAGTAGAATTAAGAATAATGTAGACATTCTTTTTACTACTACTAAAAAAGAACTAAGCCCATCAGCCATGTATTGCGTTGATGTATAAACAGCTAACTGCGTGGCAATTTTCTCGTTAAACGTAAGGTGATTAATCGCAAAGGTAATTAAACTTTGAGAGTATTGCAGGCATATTAAGTAAGCAAGCCCTCCAATTAATAAAAAAATTAAGTAAACTTTAATCTTCATTTTTCTAGAAAAATGAAGAATTGGGTATGCAAGTATAAACATTAACGAACTTGAATGAAAAAGAGAAGAAAACAATACAATAAAGAAGAAGGTAAATTTACGTTTATTTAGCAGAAATTCCCCTGCCACCAAGCATAACATAATAGCAATAATCTGACGATTTGCACCCATCATTCCCAAAAGATGGCCTGAATAAAACATTAATATGATCAGACCAATATTGTTTTTTTTTACAAGCACATAGAAAAAAATAAGAAGGTATATTAGACAGTGAAAAAATACGAATTCGTTATAACTGTTTGTTATACCTTTAAACACTTCGACAAAATTTAGATAACCGATCTCCATATAACCAGTTTCGCCTGAAACAAACTGGTTATAGTAGTTAATCCAGTCAGAGCCAGTCTCATCTCTTGCGCCTATAAAAAACACAAGCAAAAAGAAGTATATAAATAATAAAAATAATCTCTCATTTTTTTTTGTATTATTCGTTTCCAACATTGACAAAAAGGAAATCATTGTAAATACAATCGCATATAACATTATTTTTTTTATCCGTTATGTACTTTAATGTGACTTATTTTCATAAAGACATGCTACCGCCCCTGGCTTTACAGCTACCAGTGCACTACGTACATTTACATATGCGTTGGGCTCACCTTTCTCTTGCAAAGCCCCTATCTCATCCTCTAATTGTCTAACCAATTCATGTTAGAAACAAGAGAAAACCCTGCATACAGCCGACATAAAATTCCACGATAAACCACTGAAAATCACAACCTTTTTTCATACAACTAAAAAAACAGCAGTAAACATTCATTACATCACTGTCCTGAATGTTTACTGCTGTCATTCGTACCTGTATAATCTCGTAAGCATTTATTAGCTTATGCGTCGAACAGCTTCTTAATGCTTTCCCGGAACTTCTGCCCTTCTTTCAGGTTACGCAGGCCATACTGAACAAAGGCTTGCATGTATCCAATTTTCTTACCGCAGTCGTAGCTGTCACCGGTCATTAACATGGCATCAACAGACTGCTTTTTCGCCAGCTCAGCGATAGCATCCGTCAGCTGAATACGATCCCAGGCGCCTGGTTCCGTTTTTTCCAGTTCAGCCCAGATCTCAGCGTTCAGGACGTAACGGCCCACGGCCATCAGATCGGAATCGAGGGTCTGTGGTTGATCCGGTTTTTCGATAAAATCAACGATACGGCTGACTTTGCCTTCGGAATCCAACGGTTCTTTGGTCTGGATAACGGAGTATTCAGACAGATCGCCGTGCATACGCTTCGCCAGCACCTGGCTGCGGCCAGTCTCGTTGAAACGCGCCACCATTGCCGCCAGGTTATAGCGCAGCGGATCGGCAGTCGCGTTGTCCAGAATGATATCGGGCAACACGACAATAAACGGGTTATCGCCCACCACCGGACGCGCGCATAGAATGGAGTGACCCAAACCCAGCGGTTGTGCCTGGCGAACGTTCATAATGGTCACACCTGGCGGGCAGATCGATTGCACTTCTGCCAGCAGCTGACGCTTAACGCGCTGCTCCAGGAGGGCTTCAAGTTCGTAGGAGGTGTCGAAGTGGTTTTCTACCGCATTCTTGGATGAATGGGTAACCAGAACGATTTCTTTGATCCCTGCAGCAACAATCTCGTCGACGATGTACTGAATCATCGGCTTGTCAACGATCGGCAGCATCTCTTTAGGAATGGCTTTTGTGGCCGGGAGCATATGCATGCCCAGACCCGCTACCGGAATGACCGCTTTCAAATTAATCATGTTTCTTCCACCTTAAAAATGGTTGCCGAATTATAGCTCTTTAACCTGTTTTCGCCAGCACGATTTGCTGCAATTCTGGATTTGATGTTACGCAGCTGCCGTGCAAATTACAGTAGTAGCAATCCGAATCACCCGGCATTAATTCCAGGAATCTTCGCAAAGTGGCGTTGGGTAAATATTCAGCGCTTCGGCAGGGCAAAATTCAGCCCTTCCGCCTTCACGGTATGCTGATCAACCCGGTCGATATCGACCGAACTTTGACCTTTCTCATTAACGGCTTTAATGTTCGCCAGCGACAGCAGCGTCTCTTCTTTAGCCATAAACTTACCGCGCACATCCTTACGTAAATCGAAGTTCAGCGCCAGCGCTGGCCCCACGCTTGCATCCTGCATCACATTGATATTGCGCATAAAAAGATGCTGCGGTTTGTTATGCAGCTCCAGAGATGCGCGCTTCATCTCCAGGTTGGTAATCGCCACAAATGAGGTGGCATTGCCGGAGGAGATCTGGATCCCACGTAATTTCCGGGTAAGATTTTGGTTATCCAGATGTATATCGTTGAGGCGGAAATTCTGCGGTATCGATAAATAATTGCCTTTGATCACCCCGTAGCCAATTAGCATCCCCGCGCTGTCAGTCATCTCCACATTATCGATAACAAAGTTATCACAGCCATATATCGCCACCGTTGCGTTATCGATCCCCGCTTTTTTGCTGAAGTCGGGGGTGATATTTCGGGCTTTCACATTACGAATAATAAAGTGTTTACCGTTCTCAACATGCACCAGTTGGCGGCAGTTGCTGCCGGTGATATTGGCCACCACGAAGTTCTTTACCGCCTGGTCTTCCGGGTAATTGTTGTCGTAAGTGCTGCCGGCCAGGCCGATCCCGATACCCCAGTTAATTTTGCCGTTGGTGCAGTCAATATGGTCGATAACATGGTCTGAAATCAGAATATTGCGGTCGTTAATCGCCACGTTCCACTCGATGGCGTCACCCTGCAGATGGCTAAAGTGGCAGTGGGTGATGGTCACACCGTCCATCTGAGTATGAAAGCCCTGGCGCAAAATCGCATAGTTGGCTTTCGTCACTGTCAGCTTATCGATCAGCAGGTTACGCATCACCTTGGGTTTTTTACCCCCAATATAGATCTGGGTCACCGGGCCAAAGCCGCTCATCGCCAGGCCCTGAATCACGCAGTCGGAGCCGCGCACGTCCAGCGTGATATTCTCGGTTCGCCCCTCCCCTTCACCGATAACCTTGCTGCCATCCTGCAGCACCAGCCGACCTCTTCCGTTGCCGGTCATCGCGCCGTGAATACGCAGCGTTTTGCCTTCAGGGATGAAAATAGCAGTATTGATGTTGTCGCAGGTCAGCCCGGCCGGCACCACCACCGTGTCGCCTTCGGTAAAGGCCTGCTTAAAGGCCGCGATCCAGTCACGACGGTTATACTGGCGAATGTCCACCGTGCCGCTGGCGGTGGCGGCCCGTACGCCCACAAGAGGAGCTGCCGCCAGCACGCTGCAGGTGGTGACAAACGCGCGGCGCGTCATTTCTTTCGGCATACAGCCTCCGTTTAAAGCGTTTGCAGCAGAGTGGCTAACTGCCGGTTGATCAGCTGCTGGTTGAAATCGGTCTCCACCTTGCGGCGTGCGTTGTGCACTACCGGCGAGAGCGCCTCGTGCGCGATATCGCCAAAGGTCGCCAGCCGATCGGCCAGCGCCTCAGGATTATTTTCGGCCACCAGCCAGCCGGAACGATCGGTTTCGATCAGCTCCGGTATCCCGCTGTGCAGCGTGGATACCACCGGGATCCCCACCGCCATCGCCTCCATCAGCGCCACCGGAATACCTTCCATATCGCCATCCGCGCCGGTAATGGACGGCAGCAAAAACACGTCTGCCTCATCGAGCATGGCCTTCACTTCGTGGCTGGGCTTAAACCCCGGCATCTCGACGCAGGATTCCAGCTGATACTGTTCGATCAGGGTGCGCAGACGGCGCTCCCAGGGGCCAATCCCGAGAATACGATAGTGAAAATCCACCCCGCGCGCTTTCAGCTGGCGGCAGGCTTCAATCGCCACGTGCAGCCCTTTTTTCTCGGTGAGACGCGCCACGGAGATTACCTGCAGCGGCTTGCCCGGCACCTTCACCGGACGCGGCGAAAAACGCTGCATATCCACGCCCATCCGCGAGACCGCAATCTTCTCCGGCGGGCAGCCCATGGATTGCAGTCGGCCAGCCCACAGGTCGCTGATCGGCAGCATCATGTCGCCGCGCTGGAACAGCTGCTGATATTCAGGGGTGTAGTGATTTAGCACCTCGCGGCTGGAGATATCGATCCCATGAAAGACCGTTGCGATTTTGCCGTCGATAACGCCCAGCTCGCGCAGCTTGGCTGCCGTAACCCCTGCCGGGCCAAAATGGGCGATAAACACGTCCGCCCGCCAGGTCTGCGCCGTCTGGCCGCAAATAGAGGAGAGGATCAGGTTGCGCGACTCGGCGCCATAGCGGGAGACATTCAGCGCCCGCCAGGTGCCCGGGCGATGCAGCCCGCGCAGGGTCTGGCGGGCACGGTAGCGCAGTTTCGCAAGCTTGCCCTGGGGCTCATCCTGCAGCCAGCGGGTTTTGCTGGCAAGAGAGTACTGGGTCCAGGCGGCATGTGTATTTTGTGTATCGCCCTTTTGCAGGGCGATAATCTCCACGTCATACCCCATATCGATAAAGGCGGTGATCTGGTTCAGAACAAAGGTTTCGGACGAGAGCGGAAATTTCAGCAAGAAGAAACCAACCTTCATTTATCCCCCCCGACCCGATCCAGCACCGATTTTACCATCCGGATACCGTTATCACGCTCGGCTTTAACCGCCACCGCCAGGCGTTCATTGATGGCAGGCAATTGCCCCAGCGTATCGGCCACCGTCGCGCTCAGTGAGCCATCCAGCAGATGGCGGATATCCACCGCCATCTCCGGCATGCCTAACTGCTGCATGATCCCGGCAGATTTGTGCTCGTAGTTAATCGCGATCGCGGGGGTGCCAAAGTTCATGGAGATAATCGCCGAATGCAGGCGCGTGCCCACCGTCAGCTCGCAGGCGCCGAGCAGTTTGCCCATCTCCAGATCGTTCAGTTCATCCATCACCACGTGGTAGCGAGAGGGATCGCTGACGTGCTCACGCAGGTTCAGCGCCACCATCCGGTCATCCTTGTTGTAGCTGTCGATCCCGGTACAGGTCGACAGCGCCAGCACCTGATAACCGCTCGCCAGCACCCGGTTGACGACCTCGGCGAAGGCTTTCTCATATGCAGCCTGGGTGGTGCCCAGCCGCTTATCAAAGGGTGCCAGCTCGCGCAGGGTGATGGCGACGGTCTTCTGCTGCTTCGCCACGCTCAGCCAGTGCTGCACCGCGTAGCTGGGGGTAAAATTGTCGTCCTGATGATCGACCAGCCAGGCAGTGTCGACCCCCTGCTCCACTTTGCGGGTGTCGATTTCGCTACGCTGCATCAGGTTCAGGCTCACCGATTCGCGCAGGATCAGCGCATCGCAGTGGCCAAACACGTGGTTCGCCAGCTGGTTGAACTGTGGATCCTGGAACGGCCCGACGCTGTGCCCGACCATAAACAGCGGTTTCTTCGCCATAAAGGTGCACAGAGCATGCTCGAACTGCGGCACGCCGTACAGATCGACAAAGAACGACCCGCCCACCTGGATAATGGCATCGTAGCCGGAGAGCAAACGAACAAAATCGGTAAAACCTTGAGCAATGGCGATATTGCGCAGCTTGCCGGTGTCGGTCACCCTTGAGAGCAGCACCTGATGCTGATAGCGGCGGCGCAGCACTTTTTTCACCCGCCCCACTACGCCCGCAGCGCTGTTGTGCTGTTTCATCTGGCTGTACAGCGGATCGCCCATTACCGGACGGTTCAGCAGCCAGGAGGAGCTCACCGGGTAGCGGCTCATCACATCAACCTCGGTTTCAGGCGCAAGGGTGTGAATCGCATCCAGTAAGCCGCGCAGGATCGCACTGTCACCGCGGTTGCCGCAGGTATGGTTGCCCAGAATCAATAATTTCATCATGACCTCTTAAAATTAGCCTGCGCGAAGCAGTGTTTTCATCTTCTCGCCGCGACAAAACTGGCGCTTCATCTCCACCACCAGCGCATTGCGTGACAGCACAATCATCACCGCAAAGGCCAACGCCCCAGCCCCCACCTGCACGGCGAGCAGCGCCGCCAGCGGCAAATGGCCGTTCAGCACTACGCCCAGGGCATAGCTCAGCACGAGGGTGGGTAAAGAGAGATAAAACGGCAGCCACAGGCTCAGAATGTACTGGCGATAGCTGGAACCCAGCACCGGTTTAATCATCACGAAGTAGCTCAATACGGTGTTGATGATCTGCACCAGCAGGAAGCCCAGCGTCACCCCCATCGCGCCCGCCATCAGGCCGCCGATGACGATCGCCGGAATAAACAGAAAGGTTTTAAAAACGTTGAATTTGAAGCTGATATCGACGCGGGCCTTTGCCATCAGCAGCGATCCAATCGGGTTGCCAACCGAGCGCAGCAGGCCCACCACGCACAGCAGCTGCAGAACCGGAACAATGCTGACCCACTTCTCACCAAACACCAGCGGCACCAGATTGCCGGAGACCACCATCAGCCCCAGCAGCGTCGGGAAATTGATAATTCCCACCACCGACAGCAGCTTGTAGAAGTTCACCCGCAGCTTCTCGGTGTCGTCCTGAATTTTGGCGAACGCCGGAAACAACACCCGGGTGATGATCGGGTTGAGCTTCATCGGCGGCACCACCGCCACGTTCCAGGCAAGGTTGAAGCCGCCGGCCACGCTGGCACCGAGCATACGCGCCAGTACCAGCGTCGAAAGGTTGGTATTCACATAGTTAATGATACTGTCGGCCGTCAGCCACGCGCCAAAGCGCAGGTTAGAGGCCACCGACGCCAGCGAGAAGTGCAATCCCGGACGGTAAATCTTGCGGCCAAAGTAGCCGAACAGCAGGGTACGCACCGCACTGTTGACCAGATACCCGAGGATCGCCGTCATTGCCAGCGGCCAGAAATGGGCGCTCACCACGGTGAAGGTAAACCCGGCCAGCACCGAGGTGGTTTCAATCATGCCGATTTTGCTGAACTCCAGCTCCTTCTGCATCAAAGCGCGGAACTGCTGCCCGTGAGGGATCAGGATAAAGGCAAACGACAGGGCCCGCATCAGCGGCGCCAGCTCCGGGTTATTCAGCGCGTCGGCAATCGCATCGCTCAGCAGATACAGCGCTACACACACCACCACACCAAGGCCGACGTTCAGCCAGTAGAGGGTGGTCAGCTCCAGCTGGCTGATTTCTTTACGCTGAATAATCGAGTTGGCGATGCCAAAGTCCGACAGGGTATCGGCGAGGGCGATAATCACCAGCGAGACGGTCAGCAGACCAAACTGGTGGCTATCGATAATCCGCGCCAGCACCGTCATTTGCGCCAGCCCGAGGCCGATGATGATCACCGTGGCAATCGCCGACCACTTGGCCCCGCTGAGGGTTTTTTCACGTAAGCTCATGTTAGTACGCCGCTTTGTTCACAAAACCCTTAAAGACGGTCAGAAAAACGATTTTGATGTCGAACCAGACGCTCCACTCACGGATGTACTCCAGATCGAACTCAACGCGTTTTTCCATTTTTTCCAGGGTGTCGGTCTCGCCGCGCCAGCCGTTGATCTGCGCCCAGCCGGTTATGCCCGGTTTCACTTTATGGCGCAGCATGTAGCCTTCAATCAGGGCGCGATACTGCTCGTTGTGCGCCACCGCGTGCGGGCGTGGGCCGACAATCGACATTCCCCCGGTCAATACGTTGATAAACTGCGGCAGTTCGTCAAGGGAGGTGCGGCGCAGGAAGTTACCCACGCGGGTCACGCGGGGATCGTTTTGCGTCGCCTGAGTGACCACCTGGTCGTTTTCCATCACCTTCATGGAGCGGAATTTCCACACCATGATCGGCTTACCGTCCATGCCGTAGCGGGTCTGGCGAAAAATCACCGGCCCTTTAGAGGTGAGCTTCACCGCCAGCGCAATGGCGCACAGTACCGGCGAAATCAGCAGCAGGATCAGGGACGACAGGATGATATCTTCCACGCGTTTCAACACCCGGTTGATGCCAGAGAGCGGCGTGTCGTACAGCGGGACCACCGGTACGCCATTCACTTCTTCAATACGCGAGTGCAGGATATTAAAAGTGAAGACATCAGGAATGAGGATCACCGAGCAGGTGGTGTCCGCCAGCTTGCGCATCAGGGTTTTGATACGCGCTTCGTCACTCATCGGCATGGCGATATAAACGTTGTGGATCTTCCCGGCTTTGGCATCGTCCACCAGCTGCTGGTAGTTGCCCGCCCAGTCGGCGCTGACGCCGCCCGGTCTGGCATCGTGATACACCCCCACCACGTCAAACCCCAGCCACGGCTCTTTGCGAAAGCTGTCGAGTAACGCCATCCCAACCGGCAAACTCCCGGCCACCGCCACCCGGCGGGTGTTGTAGCCCCGGTTGCGCAGCCAGCCTGCGCCATAGCGGATCAGCGATCGGCAGACCACCATCCCGACGCTGGTCAGCAGATACCAGGCAAAATAGGTCGCAAAGCGGTTATCAAAGTCGTTATTAAAGGCCACCAGCCCGAAGCTAAACACCAGGCTCAAGGTCCAGTTTTGCAGCAGCAGCTGCAGCTCGGTGGCAATCTTAACCCCACGCCATGAGCGGTAAAAATCGGTCATGCCGCCGATCATCTGGAAGACCACCAGCGCGATCAGCGCCATCAGCAGATGCATATAGAGAAAAGGCAGCCCGCTGAGTTTACACACCATCCACAATCCGCCGAACATGATGGTGATATCAGAAAAACGCTGCACCATAGAGATTAACGATGCATTCGTTTTGGCTCGCTCGCGCTTTTTTAGATTTGTCATCGTTGTTCCTGTTTCAGGGTTCCCTCCCCCGTCGGGAGAGGGGAAAGGTTACTGATTCAACAGCGCCATAATGTCCTGTGTTCGCGCCTGCATCAGCGCAGTATCGGCACGAGATTCTACGTTCAGGCGCACCACTGGCTCGGTGTTAGATGAGCGCAGATTGAATCGCCACTGAGGGAAAGCCATGCTGATGCCGTCGGTGCGATCAATTTCCAGCGCGTGCAGGGCAAAGTGGTGCTCGACGCGGGCAATCGCCTCGGCCGGTGCAGCCAGGGTGCTGTTGATCTCCCCGCTCGCCGGGAAGGCCGCCATCCGGTCACGCACCAGTTCACCCAGCGTCTGACCCTTCAGGCACAACAGTTCGGTGACCAGCAGCCACGGGATCATTCCGCTGTCGCAGTAGGCAAAATCACGGAAATAGTGATGAGCGCTCATCTCGCCGCCGTAGATGGCGTCTTCGGCGCGCATCCGCTCTTTGATAAACGCATGCCCGGTTTTCGACATCACCGGGGTACCGCCTGCCGCCGCCACTACGTCTACCGTGTTCCAGGCCAGACGCGGGTCGTGGATGATCTTCGCCCCAGGGTGTTTTTCGAGGAAAGCTTCTGCCAGCAGACCGACAATGTAGTAGCCCTCGATAAACTGCCCTTTCTCGTCAAACAGGAAGCAGCGGTCGAAATCGCCGTCGAAGGCAATCCCCATGTCGGCACCGTGTTCGATCACCGCATTGCGGGTATCGGCGCGACACTCCGGCAGCAGCGGGTTCGGAATACCGTTCGGGAAGGTGCCATCGGGGGTGTTGTGTACCTTGATAAAGGTGACCGGTACGTTGAGCGCCTTAAAGCGGGCCTCGAGTGCATCCACCACCGGGCCAGCCGCGCCGTTGCCGGAATTAATTACCAGCTTGAGCGGCGTAAGGTTGGCCGGATTGATGTAGCCCAGCAGGTGATCGATGTACGCCTGCTGCAGGTTAATCTGCTGATAGCTGCCGCGTTTTGCCGCGTCAACCGGCGGGAAGTCGTTAGCTTCGGCCAGACGCTGGACGTCGCGCAGGCCGGTGTCACCGCTAATCGGCCGCGCGCCTTCGCGCACCAGCTTCATGCCGTTGTAGTCCATCGGGTTATGGCTGGCAGTCACCTCGATCCCGCCATCGACGCCGAGGTGGAAGGTGGCAAAATAGATCTCTTCGGTGCCGGAAAGGCCGATGTCGAGCACGTCAACGCCCGCATCCTGCAGCCCTTTCGCCAGCGCCAGCTTTAAGGCTTCACTGGTCTGGCGCACGTCGCCGCCCAGCACAATCGTTTTCGGTTTTAAATATTCGCCATACGCGCGACCAATGCGCCACGCGATGTCTTCATTCAGCTCTTCGCCCAACTTGCCGCGAATATCGTAGGCTTTAAAACAGGTTAATTTTTGCATCATTACCCCTTTTTCAGGCAACAGTTGGCCCTCTCCCGGCAGGAGATATTTTTTATACATTCAAGAACCATTAGATTTCGCGTTGCAGGAAGGCGGCGACGTTGTGTATCCCCGGGAGCTTAGTTAACTAAGTGACCGGGGTGCGCAACGGAAGCCAACGCATCTGCAACGTGAAAGATGATGGTTAGCGCTACACCCGGCCGTAGCGGTCTTCGAAGCGGACGATATCGTCCTCTTCCAGATACGAGCCGGAGCGCACTTCAATCAGATCGAGGGGGATTTTCCCCGGGTTTTCCAGACAGTGGGTGGCCCCCAGCGGAATGTAGATCGATTCGTTTTCACCCAGCAGCGACACCACTTCGTCGATGGTGACTTTGGCGGTACCCGCCACCACCACCCAGTGTTCGGCCCGATGATGGTGCATCTGCACCGACAGCCCCTCGCCCGGCTTCACGGTAATGCGCTTCACCTGGTAGCGTTCGCCTTCGTCGATGGAGTCGTATTTGCCCCACGGACGGTAAACTTCCCGGTGAATGTGGTGCTCATGACGGCCATCGGCCTTGATCTGTTCAACGACTTTTTTGACGTCCTGCACCGCGTTGCGATCGGCGATCAGCACCGCGTCTTTGGTCTGAACGACCACCAGATCCTTTACGCCAACGGTGGTCACCAGCCCGGACTCGGCATACACATAGCTGTTTTCGGTTTTATGGCTGATCACATCCCCGTGATGGACGTTGCCTTCCGGCGTCTGGGCGCTGATTTCCCACAGGGAAGACCAGGAGCCGACATCGCTCCAGCCCGCGTCCATCGGCACCACCACCGCATCGGCGGTGCGCTCCATCACAGCGTAATCCACCGACTCTTCCGGACAGGCGAGGAAGGCTTGTTCGTCAACGCGAATAAAATCCAGATCCGGATCGACGGTCGCCATCGCTTTTTCGCAGGCGGTCAGGATGTCCGGGCGATACTTTTGCAGCTCTTCCAGATAACGCCCGGCGCGGAACAGGAACATGCCGCTGTTCCAGTAATACTCCCCGCTGCCAACATAGGCCTGCGCGGTTTCAAGATTCGGTTTTTCGACAAACTGCGCCACATTAAAGGCCACGCTGTCGCCTTCGCCCGGGGTCACTTCACCGCGACGAATGTAGCCGTAGCCGGTTTCCGGCATATCCGGCACGATGCCAAAGGTCACCAGCTTGCCGCTTTCGGCGTACGGGACTGCCGCCCGGACTGCGTCGCGGAAGGCATCTTCCTGCTGAATAACGTGATCGGCAGCCAGCACCAGCATCAGCGGATCGCAATCCGGGCTGCTGCGCTGGGCGGCCAGCGCCGCGAGCGCAATGGCCGGGGCGGTATTGCGCCCGGCAGGCTCCAGAATGATGTTTTCGGTCAGCTTGTTCAGCTGACGCAGCTGCTCGGCGACGATAAAGCGGTGCTGTTCGTTACAGATCACCACCGGGCTTTCGCACTGCACGCCGTTCAGACGGCTGACCGTGGTCTGCAGCATTGTCAGTTCCCCTTTCAGGCACAGGAACTGTTTTGGATAGAGCACGCGGGACAGCGGCCACAACCGGCTACCAGAGCCACCCGCCATCACTACCGGGTACAACGTATTTTGACTCATGACTTATTCCCGTATATCTGCAATAAACTGGTTCAGCACGTTCTCTTTCTCGAGCGTGCGTTCAGCGTATCCACGCGCCACTGCGTTCTCAGCGGGCATGGTGAGGGCGTGTTCAATACCGGCGACCAGCGCGGGAACCGATTCCGGCTCTACGCACACCGCGATCCCCGGCAGGTCGGTACACAGCTGGCCTAGCTCGGTATGGGCTTCTGCGGTAATCACCGCATTGCCGCCCACCGCCAGAATGTTGGTCAGCTTGGACGGCAGCACCGCATCCGCCGCGCCGCGCTTTTGCACCACCAGATGGCAGTCGGCCATCTTCAGCAGCGCCGGTAAGGCGTCGTAGGACTGCAGCGGGAAGAACTGAATATTGTGCAGGCCGCGCTCGCGGGCCAGCTTTTCCAGCCGCGCTTTACCGCCGCCCTGGCCGACAATCACGAACTGCCAGGGCTTATCGCGAAGCTGCGCGGCAGCGTCAATGACGTTTTCCAGCCCCTGCTTTTCGCCGATGTTGCCGGAGTACAGAATGATTTTTTGCGCGTCGGCAAGCCCCAACTGCGCGCGAAGGGCCGCCGCATCGGCAGGAGTTACGTCACGAAAACGCGCCACTTCGGACCAGTTGGGGAAGAAGATCACTTTTTCCGCCGCCACGCCCTTCTCCCGCGCTTTGTTCATCATCGAGCGCGAGATGGTCGAAACATAGTCGACGTTTTGCAGGCCGCTGCGCTCAAAGGCGCTGGCCAGCTTCGCCACCTTGCCGCCCTTGCCGTTGCCCGCCATGCCTAAGCCCAGCATGGCATCGACTTCATAATCCTGAATGTGCAGCAGGGTGCGCGCGCCGGAGAGCTTGCCCAGCAGGCGCATGCCTGGGGTGCAAAACAGCGTCGGCACCACGCCAATAATGCGATCGGGCTTCCAGCGGCGTTGTGCCATCAGCGGGAAGAAGCTGCTCAGGGCAAAGCTGCCCAGATGAATCAGCCGCTTCAGCGTTGAGGGTTGCTTCGGCACGTACAGTGGGCAGCGCCAGACGGTGGCGGCCCCCTGCTCGCGGCGATAGCGCCAGCTGGAGTAGCGCTCGCCCACTTTCCACTCCGGGTAGTAAGGCGGGGCGGTAATGACCCGCACCTCATGACCCTGGCTCGCCATCCACTCGACCATTTCGCCGGTGTACTTCCCGATCCCGGTCAGTTCCGGCGAGTAGTTGATGCCGTACACAAGGATCTTCATAAGCCCGGCACTCCAGCCTGATCCAGGAAGTAGGCCCGGCTGTTGTCATGCACGTTATCGCTTGCCAGCAGCTGTTCAGGCATCAGCCAGCGGTAATCGTCGTGCTGAGAATCAGGCAGACGCAGGTCTGCCGTATTCACCCGCAGGCGATACCCAAGCACCACATAGTGGGTGGAGAAATCGCGACCGGAAAAGTTGTCGTCATAGAAGTGCTGCCAAACGCCGTAAAACTGGCCCGCCGATTGCGGCAGACGCAGCCCCAGCTCCGCCAGCGTCAGGCGTTCAAACGCCTGCGCCAGGGTTTCGTCTTTCTGCACCCGCCCGCCGGGGACGAACCAGTAGCCCTGCGCCGGGCGATTGGTGCGCTGCCCGAGCAGGAACTCGCCGCGTTCGTTCTCCACAATCAAATCGATGGAGATAAGCGGCGTGGCGCGCACGACCGTGGCAAAATCTTCCTGACTTAAAAACATATCTACCCCCGGTAGCGGTGCTGATTTTCGAGGAACCACTGCCAGGTGCTGGCCAGCCCCTGTTCAAGGGAGACCTCGTGGAACCAGCCCAGCTGATGCAGACGGGTCACGTCCAGCAGCTTGCGCGGCGTGCCGTCAGGTTTGCTGGCATCGAACACCACCCGGCCCCGATACCCCACCACCTGTGCGATGGTCTGGGCCAGCTCGCGGATGGTGCAGTCCACCCCGGTGCCGACGTTGATGTGCGACAGCATCGGCTGGGTATTCTCCTGCCATACCTCGCGGGCCAGCTCCATCACGTGAATGCTGGCGGCTGCCATATCGTCCACGTGCAGGAACTCGCGCATCGGCGTCCCGCTGCCCCACACCACCACGTCCGCTGCGTTGTTAACGGTGGCTTCATGGAACCGGCGCAGCAGCGCCGGGATCACATGGGAGTTGCTCGGGTGGAAGTTATCAAACGGCCCGTACAGGTTGGTCGGCATCACCGAGCGATAGTCCCGGCCATACTGGCGGTTATAGGACTCGCACAGTTTGATCCCGGCGATTTTGGCAATCGCGTACGGCTCGTTGGTCTCTTCAAGCGTACCCTGCAGCAGTTCGCTCTCGGCAATCGGCTGTGTCGCCAGCTTCGGGTAGATGCAGGAGGATCCGAGGAACAGTAGCTTATTCACGTTGTGCAGATGCGCGGCGTGAATAATGTTGCTCTCGATCATCATGTTCTCGTAGATGAAATCCGCCGGGTACGTATTGTTGGCGACAATACCGCCCACTTTCGCCGCCGCCAGATACACCTGGTCGATGCGTTGCTCAGCGAAAAAGGCCTGTACCGCAGTGGCATCCAGCAGGTTCAGTTCGTCGCGGGTGCGCAGCACCAGCTCGACGTCGCCGCGCGCCTGGAGCTGGCGTTCAATCGCCGACCCCACCATCCCGCGATGTCCGGCGACAAAAATACGTTGTTTGCTCATTCTCAGGACTCCAGCGCGATGGCAACCTCGTAGCCGTGGGACTTGAGCAGGGAGTGCTTCTTCGCCGCTTCAAGATCGTTGGCAACCATCTCAGATACCATCTCCTGAAGGGTGATCTCCGGCTTCCAGCCCAGTTTTTCGTGCGCTTTGGTCGGATCGCCGAGCAGGGTTTCTACCTCAGCAGGACGGAAGTAGCGCGGGTCGACTTCGATGATCACATCGCCTGGCTTCACGCCCGGTGCATCGTGACCGGTGACCGAGACCACAATCCCTTTTTCATCCACGCCGGTGCCTTCAAAACGCAGTTTGATGCCCAGCTGCGCGGCGGCCATCTCGACAAACTGACGCACGGAATACTGCACGCCGGTAGCAATCACGAAATCGTCCGGGGTGTCCTGCTGCAGCATCATCCACTGCATCTTGACGTAGTCTTTGGCATGGCCCCAGTCGCGCAGGGAGTCCATGTTGCCGAGGTGGAGTTTCTTCTCCAGGCCCTGGGCGATATTAGCGATGGCACGGGTAATTTTGCGGGTCACGAAGGTCTCGCCACGGCGCGGGGATTCGTGGTTAAACAGAATGCCGTTGCAGGCGTACATGCCATAGGATTCACGGTAGTTAACGGTGATCCAGTAGGCGTACAGTTTAGCGACCGCATACGGCGAGCGCGGGTAGAAAGGCGTGGTCTCTTTCTGCGGCGTTTCCTGCACCAGGCCGTACAGCTCGGAAGTCGATGCCTGATAGAAACGGGTTTTCTTTTCCAGACCGAGGAAGCGGATCGCCTCCAGCAGACGCAGGGTACCCATTGCATCCACATCGGCGGTGTATTCCGGCGATTCGAAGGAGACCGCAACGTGGCTCATGGCGCCCAGGTTGTAGACCTCATCCGGCTGCACTTCCTGCAGGATACGGGTCAGGTTGGAGCTGTCGGTCAGATCGCCATAGTGCAGGTGAAATTTCGGGTTTGCCGCGTGCGGATCCTGATAGATATGATCCACGCGCTCGGTATTAAACGAAGAAGCACGACGTTTGATTCCGTGCACTTCATAGCCTTTTTCCAGCAGGAGTTCCGCCAGATAAGAACCATCCTGTCCGGTTACGCCGGTGATGAGAGCGACTTTAGACATGTTTATTTTCTCCAGACTTATCGAAGTTATTCAGTTTCAACGCGTTCGCGTATCACCACTGCGGGATTGCCACGGCAAAGTCGGTTTGCCGGTAGCGATTTAAAAACACTGCTGCGCGCACCAATAACGGTACCATCGCCAATCGATACGCCGGGGGCAACAAATACATCCGTTGCCAGCCAGCATTTTTCGCCAATTACGATCGGCTGCGCATTAATATCAAAATGTTGACTCATATAATCGTGGCTGCCGGTGCAGAGGTAGCATTTCTGCGACACCACGGCATTTGCGCCAATCGTAATGTTTCCCAGCGTATACAGCACCGCGTCATCACCCACCCAGGCGTTGTCGCCAAGAGTTAATTTCCATGGATAGGTAATTTTTACTGACGGTCGTATTACTGCGTTTTTTCCTATTTTTGCGCCAAACAGACGGAGTAAAAAAGCACGCCAGCGATAGGCTATTTGCGGCGACCAGGCGAATAACGTTGCCTGCACTGCCCACCACATCTGAACTTTAATCCCACCTGCCCCGCGAAATCCTTTCGGTACCGCAAAGCCGTTTAATTCCTGCATCGTCCTTCCTTATATTCAGACTTTGTTATATAAGGCTTTCGTTTTACCCGTCGTTCTCAGACGTAATAAATAAGACAATTCCGCCCAGAAGCCCGGCACGCGTAATATTTCACGCTGCACTTTTTTTGCATCCTGGCACAATTCAAGATTATTCGAGGTTGACACCCCACCCATTGAAAATTCGGACACCAGCCCGTCAATGCGTTTAAACGGATACCCGGCTTTATACAGTCTGGCCGCCAGGGCGTAATCCGAAGACACTTTATATTGCAGATCGTACGGCCACGCTTTTAAGCCGCTGACCGGGAAGAAAATCGCCTGATGGCTGGCCGGCAGGCTGTGATAAATATACCAGCCCGGTTTTGCGGCCCGGCGGACTTTATTCCCGTCGCCAAAATCGAGCAGCGCGTCGCCGATGTACATGGCGTTATCCGGCTTTCTGGCGAGCTGGCACACCGTCTGCGCCACGTCGTCATGAAAGATATCCCCGGAGTTAAGGAAGATGGCGTAGCGGCCCTGCGCCATCGCCACCCCTTTGTTCATTGCATCGTAAATGCCGCGGTCTTTCTCGCTGACGTAGCGTAAGTTGAACTCACCGTTCAGTTTTTCGAGAAACTCAGCGGTGCCGTCATCAGAGCCGCCATCCACCACAATCCATTCAAAACGGAGGCTGGGATCGCGCGCCAGATTGCGCAGTGACCGCCAGGTATTGACCACTCCTTCGTAGTTACGAAAGGCAACCGTAATGACGCTAAGTAACATAAACCACCTCGTTATGAATGCGTAATATTGAGCGCCTTGCGCAAAATAAACGGGCATACGATTAAGAATGCATATTCCGGGCTAAATATTGACCCGGTAAAAAACAGCGACACCGGCGTAAAAAGATAAAGCTGCACGCGAAAATTCTGATTATCGCCAAACGCGCTAATGGTCATTTTAAATACTTTCGTCAGATACCATCCGGTTAATAACACCGCAAACCACGAGAAATAAATAATCAGCAGATACAGGCCATTGTCTATTGTTTTCCCGACGTCCGCACCGTTAAAGATTCCGAATGATGCAACATATTCATAAAGTGAGCCGAATCTGACTACGCCATCAATATGGGTCAAGGAATAACCGACCATCACTAATGGACCAATAATTCGGTAGTACGATGACGATCCTTCCGTACCCAAATCACCCAGGCGATCGGAGATATACGGAAACGCAAACACTATCCCAACCAAAAATACGGATAATGAAATGATTGCCAACGGTAACTTTTTCTTGATGGCCTCTTTATTGAGATACTGAAACGCCCACTCCAGAAGATAAAACAGAATAAACGTCATTACCCCGGAGAACGAACCTGACAGCACAATGCCTGCGAGAATCATACCATCGGTCTTGGGGGTTTTGATACCGAACTGTTTGATGCTGAGCCAAATTGAGATTAACGCCAGAGCGAAGAATGCCGGTTCAAAATAGAGCGCGGTAGTACGCTTGCCACCAAACTTAATAAAGTTCAGTACATAGCTATTACTGTAAATAAGATATTTCGAAATTATTTCCATCAGGCTACTGCCGCCGGTCAGAATAATCTGCGTCATCTCCAGTGCCGCCAGGGTAACAATGATTCCGACCACCAGATAAAAGAACCTGAGGATCTTCCGATAATTGTGCGGCGAGATGGTTTTAAAACGAATACTCCACACCATGCCAATAATGATCACGATATAGACAAACAGCATTGTCGAGGTGACGTACTTGCTGGCATCCAGCGACTGACCAAAGATGTAGTTAAAGGCGGTCAGCCCGACGCCGAGCCCCAGCGCAATCATCAGCTTCTTGACGCTGATCTTGTCGACGAACAGCAGCAATAACAGCGGCAGGAAGGTGACGATGGTGATCGGGAAGCTTTCGCCGAGCTGGGCAATTTTGACGTTGACCAGCAGGTAGATGAGCGGCAGCAGCAGATAGCTACAGACTCTGATAGAACGAGACATACTCCTCCAGCATCTGTTGTCCACTGTAGGCCTGGCGGCTGCGGGCGCTGAAGGCCGCAAGCGTTGTGCCAAATACCGCCTGGGCGATGTCGGCTTTCGCCAGCTGCACCAGCGGCAGAACCTCGCTTTCCGCGAAGGTTTTCCCGCCGGACTTTTCCAGCACTTCGCGCGCGGCGTCGCTGTGGGTGGCGATCACCGGCACCCCAATCGACAGCGCTTCGCACAGGATCAGCGGATAGTTATCCACCCGGGAGCTGAACACCAGCGCGTCCATTCCGTTCAGGGCGCTCATCAGCTTGCGCTTGTCGGTTTCGAAGCCGTGGTTCACCACGTTCGGTCCCTCAAACGGCGAGAACTTGCCAAAGGTGTGCAGCTCGATCTTCTCCCCGAGGGCCATCATCTGGCGCACCAGCTGCTGGTTGGTTTTGCCGTCGTAGCGCAGGTCGTGAGCCACCACCGCGATTTTCGGTTTGCCCGGGGTGACGGCGACCGGGGTCAGCTGTGCCAGAATCTCTTCGGTCGCCACGTCGATGCCGTTGTTGATTATCCGACAGCGCCCTGCCCCGTACAGGCTATTAAACGCCTCGGCCACGTGCTGGCTGGGGGAGATAAACTGGCAGCCAAGCGCCAGCATCTCGCGAAACAGCGCCCGCTTACCGGCCACCAGCTGATGGGCGCGATCCACTTTCACTGGCGGATAGTTACTTAGGGTCGGGCATTTCTGGCAATGGTCTTTCCAGCCTTCGCAGCCGTCGGTAAAGGCGCAGCGTCCGGTGACGCTCCAGTGATCGTGCAGGGTCCAGACAAAGGTAGTGTCCGGCTTATGGGCGTTCACCTTTTCGCAAAACGCCACCACCTCTTCCAGTTTCAGCCAGTAGCTGTGCAAAACGTGAAAGTGCAGCACCACCGGGCCCGGCGTGCGGGTGACGGTGCGGTACAGACTGTTAAGGTTGCCGAACAGATCGCGATTAAACAGGCGAAACAGGGCAATGTTCGCCACCGAGGTCAGACGCGGAGTGTGTTTGACGACCTGCGGATACTGGTCGTGGCTGACGCTTTTTTTGCCGCCCTTGCCGTAGCCGTAGACAAAGCGCGACGCCAGCCCCTGCTGCAGGGCGCGCTGGTGCAGATCCAGCGCCACGCCTGCTGCTCCGCCTTCTGCGAGGCGGACGTTAAATTGCAGAATGTTCATTTAATCACCTTCACGCGGGCCTTTTCCCCCACCACCAGCGCGTTGTCCGGCACGCTGTCGAGCACCACGCTCCCTGCGCCCACCGTGACGTTATTGCCGATAGTGATATCGCCCAGCATCACCACGTTAGCGCCCAGCTCGACGTTATTGCCGATCTGCGGGCAGGCCAGGCTGTCAGCCCCGCGATTGCCGATGGTCACCGCATGGCGGATAACAAAGTCATCCCCGGCGACCACGTTTTTGTTGATCACCACGGCATAGCCGTGGTGAATGGTGAAGCGCCGTCCGATGGTGGCGGCGGCCTGGATTTCGTAGCCGAAAATGCACTCGGTAATGATGCGGTACAGCACCAGCACCGGGGCCGCCCACAGATTGTTGAGCACATTTTTTTTGCGCCACACCGAGCAAAAGTGGGCGATGCGGTAGCTCAGAACCATGCCGCACGGGCGCAGGCTCCAGCTGTTGGCGCGACAATCTTCCAGCAGCATTATTTCCCCCGCAGTCCGTCAGCCAGGCGCTTGCCGTTACGCACCGAGAGCAGCGTCAGCAAGGTGCGCCAGTTCATCCGCTTGTTGCGGATCTGATACAGCGTAAACAGCTGATACTTGCGGCTGGCGCGGTCGAACTTGTCTTTGTGCTTGCGATAAAAATGGAAGTAACCGGAGAATTTCTTCGGCGAAGAGGTGATCTGCATCTCCCCGTGATTGATGTGCAGAATCTGCGTCGCCTCGTCAACCTTCCACGGCTCGCCGTACTCCATCACCATCCGCAGGAAAATGTCGTAATCCTGGGCGGCTTTCAGTTCGGTATCGAACAGGCTCTCTTTAAAGCGCCACGCCCAGCTGAATACCTGGTTGCCAATAATATTGCGCTTGTAGAACAGGCGACGGGAGTAAGGCGACTTGGGATACAGCGGCAGGCTGGCGGGCTGGGAATAGACTTCGCCCTCGCAGACATAATCGTTGGCGTACAGGAACGCGTGGGTCACCAGCTGGTGCTGATTGGCAAGGAAGATCGACAGCCGGTTCGGCGTCCACTCGTCGTCATCGTCAATTCCGGTCAGGTACTGGCCCGCGGCCTGCATGATCGCCTGATTGCGCACCGCACAGGCCCCGGAGTTAATCGGATTATGGGTGTATTTGACGCGCGGATCGTTCAGCCCGTCGACGAACTGCTGCAGCTGCTCATACGAGGCGGAGCAGTCGTCAACGATGATCAGCTCCCAGTGGTCATAGTCCTGGCGCAAGACCGACTTTATCGCGCGGATCGCCAGCTGCTGACGGTTCCATGTCGGCATATAAATAGAAATCAAAGGACGTGTTGTCATTGTGTTCCCCGAGTGGCTCATTACTTGCTGTCCGATTTGTATTCGTACTCGTAATACCCGTAATCCTGATACCCGCTGGCACGGCGGAAGATGGAGTTGAGGATCACCCCTTTCACCGCGATGCCGTTTTGCTCAAAGCGACTCAGGCTGGTCTCGACCTCTTTCAGGGTGTTAACCGCATAGCGCGCCACCATCAGGGTGGTTCCGGCATGGCGACCAACAATCGCCGCGTCGGTGACGGCCAGAATTGGCGGGGTATCGATCAGCACCAGGTCGTAATGTTTGCTCGCCCATTCCACCAGCTGGGTGAAGCGCTCGCTCATCAGCAGCTCCGACGGGTTCGGCGGCACCTGGCCACGCGACACAAGGTCGAAATTGGTGATTGAGGTGGGTTTCGCGCACTGGCTGATCTCGCCCTTGCCGAGCAGAATGTCCGACAGGCCGTTAACGTTGTTGGTGCCGAGCAGCTCGTGGGTGTAGCCCTTACGCATATCGCAGTCGATCAGCAACACCCGTTTGTTGGTCTGACTGACCACCGCCGCCAGGTTGGCGCAGACAAAGGTCTTACCAATTGACGGGCTGACCCCGGTGAGCATCAGCACATTGTTGTTGGCTTGCATCATGGCGAAGTGCAGGCTGGTGCGCAGGCTGCGGATGGCTTCGATCGCCAGATCCGTCGGGTTGCCCACCGCCAGCAGCTGGCTCTGCTTGTAACGTTTCACGCCGTGGACGGTTTTGACGCTATCCCGCGACTTCTGCCATTCGGATAACGGAATGCTGGCGTAAACGTTGATCCCGTGCTCCTCCAGCACCTGCGGGCTTTCGATACCCCGGTTAAACAGGGAGCGCAGCAGCACGCCAACAATAGAGAGCATCAGGCCGAGAATAATGCTGCCGAGAATAATCAGCGCTTTCTTCGGTTTCAGCACGCCGGGCTGGGTGATGGCCGGGTCGACAATACGCACGTCGCCCACGGTGCTGGCCTCGGTGATCTTCAGCTCCTGCTGTTTGTTCAGCAGCTGCATATAGACCTGCTGACCGGACTCCACGTCGCGGGTCAGACGCACAATCTCCTGCTGCGTTTTCGGCATCGCGGTAACGCGGCCATTGAGCTTCGATTTTTCGTCTTCCAGGGTCTGACGCTTTTCCAGCAGGGTGCGGTACGCCGGATGACGTTTGGTGTAGAGCTTAGAAATTTCCGCTTCTTTAAAGGTCAGCTCGTTCAGCTGGGCGTCGATGTTGACCATCGAATCCAGTACCGACTTGGCTTCCAGCGGCAGATCGACGGAGTCTTTATCCTGGCGATAGGCGTTAAGCTTGTTTTCTGCGTCATCCAGGCGGGAGCGCACTTCCGGGAGCTGCTTCGCCAGGAAGGCGAGGCTTTTTGACGCCTCTTCCGACTTGCGCTGCACGTTCTGCTCTAGGTAGTTGCGGGTAATGCTGTTGAGGATGGCGCGGATCTGGTCTTTATCCTCGCCGGTGAAGTTCATGCTCAGCACCCCGGTGTCTTTGCCGTTTTCGGTGACCGTGAGATTGCCTTGCAGGCTGTTGATCATCCCCAGCATCGAGAATTTACTGACCGTAAACTCACTCCCCGTCCCGGCCTTGATGGCGCTGACCATCATGCTGACGCCGTCTTTTTCCAGCATCTTCCCGACTTCGCCTCTGGCACTAAAACCGGCGTCGCTGGTGAGCTGATACTGTTTCGGCCCCAGCACCTCGAGGGTAAAGATCTGCCCCCCTGCCCCGGCGGGCAGGGTGAAGGTGGTCACTTTCACCGTGTCGTTCGCCCGGCCCATCAGCCGGTCCCAGCCTGCGCCAAACACCGGGAAGCTGTTTTTGCTGACGCCGATGTCCAGATCCAGCTCGTCCACCGTTTTGCCCAGCACTAGACGGGACTGGATCAGCTGAATTTCCGCCTGCGAGGCGGGCGGCTTATTCGACAGTGCCGAACCGATGTCCTGCACCAGCGAATTGCCGCTGTTCTGTTCAATCTGCACCAGCGCATCGGCGCTGTAGATTGGGGTGGCAAAAAGGGTGTAAATCACCGCCGCGAGGGCAAATACCGCGGTGATGCCCAGTACCCACCAGCGCGCCTCTACGACAGTCCCGACCAGGCGACCAATATCAATTTCATCGCTGCCCGTAGAGGGGGCGGCAGAAGGTTTTACGTTTGTTGTCATTGTTATCCCTGCTGAACGTTCAGTGCCTGCGCCCACTGGCGGGCAGACTGGTCGAGTAAGGTGTAAACCGCCTCAAACGCTTCACGGCTTTTGCGATACGGATCGGGGATCTCGCGCTCATTGTCCCAGTGACCAAACAGCATCACCTTGCCGCGCATTTCCGGTGCGATGTCGCACAGGGCATGGATGTGGCGTTTTTCCATGGCGAGGATCAGGTCATAGTCCCGACACAGCCGGGCAGAGACCTGACGGGCGCAGTGCCCGTCGAGCGAAAGCTGATTTTCTGCCGCCACGCTGCTGGCCTGAGCATCGGCCCCTTTACCCACCAGCGCGCCCAGCCCAGCCGACGCCACGGTCAGCGTCGGTTGATACTGCTTCAGCAGCCGTTCGGCCGTGGGGGAACGGCAGATGTTCCCCACGCATACCACCAGAATTTTGTTAAACATCGCGGATCACCAGGTATGGACGTCGTGTGCCGTGTCCGTCATGTAGCGGACGCCATTAATGGTTGGCAGCAACTGGTTAATCAGGCGGTTCCAGCGAGAAACCGGTGCGGTGGTGACATACACCACGTCATACGGCTGGAGGCGGAATTCGGTCGCCATCACCAACGAAGTGGCATCAGACATATCCAGCTGATAGATATTGGCAATCTTGCCCTTCGCACTGCCCTCGCCTTTCAGTGGACGGATCACGAAGATGCCGCTGGCGTTGGAAGTATTCATATCCAGCCCTTCTGCGGTGCCGAGCGCTTCGGTCAGGGTCATGCCGCTGAAGTCCATCTTGAGGGTGCTCTGTTTTTTCACTTCGCCCATCACGAACACTTTCAGATCGTCATTGCGCGGTACAAACAGGATGTCGCCCGGATAGAGCAGTCGGTTCTGGCTCAGATCGCCGTTTTGCATCAGCGCCTGCAGCGAAATGCGCTGCTCTTTACCTTCGTGGGTCAGCACGACGTTGCGCCAGTCCGCCGTATCGGTCAGACCGCCCGCGGCGTTGACGGCGTCGAGCACGGTCAGCGGCACGTTGGTGATGGCCTGCTGGCCGGATTTATTCACCTGCCCGGAGACATAGGCTTTTTGCGAACGGAAGGCGGCGATATTGACGTCCACCTGCGGGTCGGCGATGTACTGTGCCAGGCGTCCGGTGATGTCACTGCGGATTTCGGAGAGGCTTTTGCCGACGACGCGCACTTTGCCCACGTAGGGATAGAACATTGTGCCGTCCGGCTGCACCCAGTTACCGGCATCGCTGGAGCTACGGTACTGCCCGGCGGGGGTGGTCAGCTCGGGGTGATCCCAGACGGTCACGTTGATGACGTCACCCGGTCCGACGCGGTACTGGTAGGCGGCGATCTCCTGGTCGAGGCTGACGTTCCGCTGCGCCACATTCGGACGCGGGCGTAATTGTTCGACCAGTCGTGGGGTCAGGGGATAAACATTCACCATGCGATCAATATCGAAATCAGCATCCTGCTGTTTAATCACATCCTTGCCCATCGTCGACATATTGCTGCCGGGTAAGATCGTGCAACCACTCATCAAGGTCACAGACACCAATAATGGCATCAATTTCAGTTTGGATTTCATCATTGATTATTTATCACTTTGGCAGAGTAATTACCCTGTACAATTTAAATAAGCGGGGTGCGGTAATACTTTTAGCATGCAGTTAATAAAACAGAAATATAACTGGCATCAGTCCTAAAAGCGCGTAATGCACCACCAGGCTATTGACAGAATAATCGAGGCTGATTAACACGCCTTCAGGCACGCTACCGCCCTTGGCTTTCAGTTACCAATCCACTGCATAAACAGTAAGTTATGGATAAACACCCTCATTGGCATGGCTTAACGGAAAAATATGTCAGGCAGGATAAATCCGAACCGAATATAGTTTTTCAGGCGATTAAACCGACACAGAAAATAGCAGCAAGATACAGAGGTATGTGATGCTGGAAGAATTGTTGCAGCTAACCGAATAGCAGGCAAGGAAACATCCACAAGGAAAGACCTTTTAAGATTAATATTAACGGTATCATTCCCACGCTTTTAGGAATTACTTTATATTGACATTATTAAAGAGATAAATTCAGCATGCGATATTTCTTATTTTAGTTATTTCCAGAACATTTACGCTATTAACACACAGAGTGCAGGGATAATGATTGGCGTATTTTCCAGCAGACAGCAGAGAGAAATTGCCGACCGGGATTGCATTTTCCCGCCCTGGTATCCATGATCGGAATGTGACAATTGTCATTTTACATGAGGTATTACTCCCACTATGGAATGGATAGCAGATCCATCAATATGGGCCGGTCTGGTCACCCTGGTGGTGCTGGAACTTGTGCTCGGTATCGATAACCTGGTCTTTATCGCCATTCTCGCCGAAAAACTGCCCCCCGCGCAGCGCGACCGCGCCCGTATCACCGGCCTGCTGCTGGCGATGGTGATGCGCCTGCTGCTGCTGGCCTCTATCTCCTGGCTGGTAACGCTCACCCGTCCGCTGTTCACGGTGTACGACCACGGCTTTAGCGCCCGGGATCTGATCATGCTCTTCGGCGGGCTGTTCCTGATTTTCAAAGCCACGGTCGAACTCAATGAAAGGCTGGAAGGTAAGGACAGCGAAAACACCACCCAGCGGCGCGTGGCAAAATTCTGGCCGGTGGTGGCGCAAATCGTGGTGCTGGATGCGGTCTTCTCGCTGGATTCGGTGATCACCGCCGTGGGGATGGTCGACCATCTGCCGGTGATGATGGCCGCCGTGATTATCGCCATTATCCTGATGGTGATGGCCAGCAAGTCGCTGACGCGTTTTGTGAATAACCATCCGACGATTGTGATCCTCTGTCTCAGCTTCCTGCTGATGATCGGCTTTAGCCTGGTGGCCGACGGGTTTGGCTTCCATATTCCGAAAGGCTATCTGTACGCCGCGATTGGCTTCTCGGTCATTATTGAGGCGCTGAACCAGCTGGCAATCTTCAACCGTCGGCGGTTCCTGTGGGCCAACCAGACGCTGCGCCAGCGCACGGCGGAAACGGTAGTACGCCTGCTGAGCGGTCGAAAAGAGGATGCCGAGCTGGATGCGCAATCCTCTTCGCTGCTGGCAGATCACGATAACAGCCCGATCTTCGATCCCCAGGAGCGACGGATGATTGAGCGGGTGCTGAACCTCAATCAGCGTTCCGTCAGCAGCATCATGACCTCGCGCCATGATATCGAGCATATCGACCTCAACGCGCCGGAGATGAGCATTCGCGCGCTGCTGGAGAAGAACCAGCACACCCGCATCGTGGTGACCGGCGGTGAACAGGAAGAAGAGCTGCTGGGGGTGGTGCACGTCATCGACCTGCTTAATCAGCAGCTGCACGGCGAGGCGCTGAACCTGCGCGCGCTGGTGCGTCAGCCGCTGGTCTTCCCGGAAGGATTACCGCTGCTGCAGGCGCTGGAACAGTTCCGCAATGCGCGGACCCACTTCGCTTTTGTGGTGGATGAATTTGGCTCTGTGGAAGGGTTAGTGACGCTCAGCGACGTAATGGAGACCATCGCCGGGAATCTGCCTAACGAAGTGGAAGAGCTCGACGCCCGGCATGATATTCAGAAGAATGCCGACGGCAGCTGGACCGCCAACGGTCACATGCCGCTGGAGGATCTGGTGCAGTATGTGCCGCTGCCGCTGGACGAAAAACGCGAATACCACACCATTGCCGGTCTGCTGATGGAAAATCTGCAGCGCATCCCGCAGCCGGGGGAAGAGGTTCAGGTGGGAGATTACGCGCTGAAAACGCTGGAGGTGGAAAACCACCGGGTGCAGAAAGTGCAGCTGATCCCGCTGAGCATGGCGGAGGATGGGGATTACGAGCTTTAGTTTATGGGTTTCTAACGCGATGACATTCTGATAAGTGAATAAACAGGTTTCAGCGGCTCCCTGGTCCGGCTGTAAATCGCCGAAGCGTTTCCGGAAGGCCGGGGCGAGGCGCAGGGACGCGCCGAGAGGGCGTGACCTACATGGATGTAGGATCGCGCCCGACCCGAAAGCCTGCAGGAATGAGCTGAGGGTACCGCGAAGCGGCGATTTTCGTGCCGGGAGCCGGGATTGTAAAGGGGGCGCGATAGCCCTCTTTACACGTTCACGAGTGACGCGGCTGATAGAGAAGCACAAAATATAAAGTGAACGGAGCCGCCACCGGAACCGCATGTTCCCCCTCACCCCGGCCCTCTCCCTGAATGGAGAGGGAGCCCGATCCAGCCAACAATCTAAAGCTTATCCAGCAACTTCTTCACATCTTTGTTGTTTTTCGAATCTTTGTTCTTCTCGGCCCAGTCGCCTAAGCGACGCTTCGCTTCATCCTGGAGATGCTTACGCAGCAGCTGATCCACCTGCAGGCTGTAGTTCAGCGCCTGCCAGTTGCCGTAGACGCTCAGCGGGATCGGCGTCTCTTTCAGGAAATCGATCAGCTTACCTTCGCCGAGCCAGCCTTCCAGCACCCGGATTTTAAAGCGGGTGTCGGCCGTCTCTTTCACCAGATCCAGCGTACCTTTGCCTTCGAGGGTCAGCATTGGCGAGCTGCCTTCCATGTTATCCAGCGCAAGCTGACCATTGTTAAGCGACAGGTCGGTAACAAAACTGTCCAGACGGGTGGCGTTGTCAAAGTTATCCTGCACTTTCACGTTACTGCTGCGCTCTACCGCCTGCTGGACCAGCCGCTGGAAGTTAAGCCCTTCCATGCGGGTGTTGCGCATATCGATGTGCGCATTACCCTGCCAGCTGCGGCGGAACGCTTCGGCATCGATCTTACTGCCCGCGAAATCCCCCGCCATTGTCAGGCTGCCGGTCATGGAGATCGGATAGTCGAACGCCTTCAGGATGGTGCCAATCTCAATATTATCGAGACGCGGCTGGAAGGCGGCCTGGGCCGTGGCTTTACGCACGTCCAGCGTGCCGGGTAGCGACAGATTCCCCTGCCCCATCTTCCCGCTCAGCTCCGTGATGGTCAGTAGCCCGTTGGCGTTGCTCATCTGGCTGTTTACCTGGGTGAAATCCATCCCACGCCAGCGCACGCTGTTCGCCTTCAACAGAATGTCAGCATCAAAGCCACGCAGACCGTTGTAGTCCGGCTGGTTGAGGTTAGAGGAGATCACCGGGCGCGTCTGCTTCGGCTGCTTTTGCCCCTGCTGGGTCGCCTCGCGATCGGCCGTTGATACCGCCGCCTGAGCCGGGAGCAGGTTTTCCAGATTGAGCTTGTCGAACTGCAGGTCGATGTTCCACTGCGGTTCATTGCTCAGGATCACGCTGGCCTGTCCGGTCAGGGTACTGTCATTGGCCTGCAGATTGAGTTTATTGAGTTCGAGCTTTTTATGCTCTTCCTGCCACTGCGCCTGCAGATCGCCCTTGCCCGTAATGCCCTGGGTCGGCAGGTCGGCACCGGTCAGCTGCCAGTTTAGCTGCTGGATATCGGTGCTCAGCAGATGCGGATAGTCAGAGGCATCGACGTCGGCATGGAAAGAGAGGGTAAGATCGCGCTGATTGCGGTTCACGCGGGCGCTGAATTCGACCGTACCCTTGTGGTGTTCATCCTGCTCCATCTGCAGGTTGAGATTACGCACCGTGACCTGCTCGTCGTCTTCATGCTGGAACACCAGCACGCTGTCGGCCACTTTCAGGCGGCCAATATCAAACGACCAGCCGGTATCTTCGGCTTTGTCAGGCAAGGTGTTTTCGCGCGGGGCAACAGGTGCATCAACGTTGCGCACCGCCTCGCTTTGCGGGGTGAGCTGGATAACCGCCCCTTTCAGCATGACCTGGTTTACCTGCAGCTGGTGCGACAGCAGCGGGATCAGCGCCACATCCAGACGCATATTATCCGCGGTAATCAGCGGCGCAGAAGCACCCGGCGCGGTCAACGACATGCGCCCGGAAAGAATGCTCAGCTGCGGCCAGACGTGCCAGCGCAGCGGCCCGTCCAGCTTCAGCGCGTAGCCGCTACGCGCCTCAACCTGACGCACCATGTAGGCACGAAAGTCATTGGGGTTAACCAGCAGAACCAACGCTGACAGGCCTGCAACCAGCACCACCAGCAAGATCATCAGCGTGGTCAGAACTCTTCTCATGGCTTCCTCTGTGGGCCGGGGGTCAGTCTTTATCGATACGACTGGCGACCGCACCCTGCTGGTCACGGTATTTGGCATCCTGGCGGCGGTTATACGGACGTACCGCCGGATTACTTAACGGCTCGAAGCTCAACGCGCCAATCATCATGCCCGGACGCAAGGCCAGCGGCAGTTTGCCGGCATTGAAAAACTCCAGCACGATACGCCCGGACCAGCCGGGATCGATGCGGTGCGCGGTGACGTGGACCATCAGCCCAAGACGCGCCAATGATGAACGCCCGTCGAGCCAGCCCACCAGATCCGCTGGCAGGGTTATCGATTCAAACGTCACGGCCAGCGCCAGTTCACCCGGATGCAGATAGAAGGCCTCGCCGTCAGCCAGCACGATTTCGTCGCTCATCACGCGTTCAAGCGCGGCGCTGACTTCGTCCTTCGGCCCGCTCAGGTCGATAAAGGGGGCGGTATGGCCGCTAAAGGTACGAAACTTATTGCCCAGACGCACATCGACGGTAACGCCGTTAATCCGCTCTACTGGCGGGCGCGGGGTGATTTCCAGACGGCCTTCGTCCAGCCAGGCTTCAATATCTTGGTCACAAAGACGCATGCCACTTTCTCCTTTCGTGCACTGCACCCTCGGGCAAATGCTGCCGAAGGGCGAACCCGGTTATCGTTGAACGGTACACAATTTGCGCGTGTTATTCAAAAAACTGGCTGATTTTCGCTTTCAGAATATCAATGGCAATGCGGTTTTTACCCCCGCGCGGCACGATGATGTCGGCATACTGTTTGGACGGTTCAATAAACTGCAGGAACATTGGACGGACGGTTTTCTGGTACTGGGCCATCACCGAATCCATTGAGCGGCCGCGCTCGTTGACGTCGCGCTTGATGCGGCGCATCAGGCAGATATCCAGCGGGGTATCGACAAAAATCGAGAAATTCATGGATTCGCGCAGGCGAGCGTCGGTGAGGAGCAGGATCCCTTCGAGGATAATGACCTTTTTCGGCTCAATGCGGACGGTGTCCTGAAGACGGGTGTGTTCCACATAGCTATACACCGGCAGCTCAATGGCGGTGCCGTTCTTCAGAGCCTGAAGATGCTGGAACAGCAGACTGTGATCCATCGCGCTTGGATGGTCGTAGTTGGTTTTAACACGTTCTTCCATCGACAGATGGCTTTGATCTTTGTAGTAGCTGTCTTCTGGAATGACGCCGATGTGCTCATCACCGACCTGTTCACGTAATTCACGGTAAAGCGTACTGGCAATGAGACTTTTACCTGAAGCCGATGCGCCGGCGATGCCTATAATGACGCACTGATGAGACTTATCAGTCATAAATTTTGCGACCTGAGTAACCTGGATGTAAGGAAGGGCGACGCCTGAGCGTCAAACGCAGCAATTATAGGGATTTCGCGGGCGTGATACCAGTCGAATAGATATGTTTAGCGAGACGCGTTCAAAGTGCGCGCGAATTGCCCCTGACGCAAATTTTAACGTTCAGTTTTAACGCGTTAAAGATGAATTTTTTGCAGGATAAGTATTTAATAACCCTGCGATGTCAAATTATGAGCAGACACCATATTAATTGTAAATTGTTTGTACTAGCATGATCGAAATTAAAAAGTGAACGCGTCCGGAGATGACTCCTGGCGGTATGGCGTCTTCGGATAAGCGGTAATGAATAAAAAATACCAGCGCGTTTTAGTCACTACGCCCCACCCTTTACTACGGCTTGTCAGTCTTGGTTTACTCACCTTTATCTTTACCCTTTTCTCACTCGAATTAACGCGTTTCGGAACATTTCTCGCCCCGTTATGGTTCCCGACCGCCATTATGATGGTGGCGTTCTATCGCCACGCCGGGAAGATGTGGCCGGGGATCGCGCTGGCCTGCACCTTAGGTAATCTCGGTGCCTCCTGGATGCTTTTCTCCTGGGAGATGATCAATCTCTGGTATGTGACGATCAACGTGCTGGAAGCCTGCGTCGGCGCCCTGCTGCTGCGCAAACTGCTGCCCTGGTATAATCCGCTGCAAAATCTCGGGGACTGGATCCGTCTGGCGATTGGCAGCGCCCTGATCCCGCCGGTGCTGGGTGGCATGCTGGTCTATTTTCTGGCCCCGGGCGACGCGCCGCTGCGCAACTTTTTGGTGTGGGTGCTCTCAGAGTCGATCGGCTCGCTGGCGCTGGTGCCGCTGGGCCTGCTGTTCAAACCGCACTACCTGCTGCGTCATCGCAATCCCCGACTGCTGTTAGAAACGCTGGTCACCATGGTGGTGACCATGGTGCTGAGCTGGATCTCGCTGCGTTTTCTGCCGTGGCCTTTCACCGCCATTATCGTGCTGCTGATGTGGAGCGCCGTGCGCCTGCCGCGCCTCGAAGCGTTTCTGGTGTTCCTGGTGACGGTGATGATGGTGTCGCTGATGATGGCCACCAATCCGATCCCGCTGGTGACGCAAAACGCCAGCGCGATGGTCAATGCCCCGTGGCTGCCGTTCCTGATGATGCTGCTCCCCGCCAACGTGATGACCATGGTGATGTATGCCTTCCGCGCCGAGCGTAAGCACATCACCGAGAGCGAAGAACGGTTCCGGAATGCGATGGAATATTCCGTTATCGGCATGGCGCTGGTCGGCATCGAAGGCCAGTGGCTGCAGGCCAACAAAGCGCTGTGCCAGTTTCTCGGCTACAGCCAGAGCGAGCTTCAGTCCCTCACCTTCCAGCAGATGACCTGGCCGGAAGATCTGCACAACGATGTGGAACAGCTGGACCGGCTGCTCAGAGGTGAAGTGAACAGCTACTCGCTGGAGAAACGCTACTACACCCGCAGCGGCGAGGTGGTCTGGGCGCTGCTGGCCGTGTCGCTGGTGCGCCACGCGGACGGCACCCCGCTGTATTTTATCGCCCAGATTGAAGACATTAACGACCTTAAGCATACCGAGTGGGTCAACAAGCGTTTGATGGAGCGTATTACGCTGGCCAACGAGGCGGGCGGGATTGGTATCTGGGAGTGGGACGTTAAACCGGACGTGATCAGCTGGGACAAGCGCATGTTCGAGATGTACGAAGTGCCTGCGCACATCAAACCCACCTGGCAGCTATGGCATGAATGCATGCTGCCGGAAGATCGTGCCCAGGCCGAACAGGTGGTGCGCGACTCGCTGGCGGCCCGCACCCCGTTCAAGATTGAGTTCCGCATCCGGGTGAAGGACGGCGTGCGCCACATCCGCGCTCTGGCGAACCGGGTGCTGAATAAGCAGGGCGAAGTGGAGCGTCTGCTCGGCATCAACATGGACATGACCGAGGTCAAAGAGCTGAACGAGGCGCTGTTCCAGGAAAAAGAGCGTCTGCACATTACCCTCGACTCCATCGGCGAAGCGGTGCTCTGTACCGATATCAATATGAACGTCACCTTTATGAACCCGGTGGCGGAAAAAATGAGCGGCTGGCTGCAGCATGAAGCGATGTCCCAGCCGATCCTCTCGGTGCTGCACATCACCTTCGGCGATAACGGCCCGCTGATGGAGAATATTCACAGCGGGGATATGTCCCGTTCAGATATGGAACAGGATGTGGTCCTGCACAGCCGCAGCGGCGGTAGCTACGACATCCACTACAGCATTACGCCGTTAAGCACCCTCGACGGGCAGAATATCGGCTCGGTGCTGGTGATTCAGGACGTGACTGAATCGCGCAAAATGCTGCGCGAGCTGAGCTACAACGCCTCTCACGACGCCCTCACCCACCTGGCGAACCGCGTCAGCTTCGAAAGCTATCTCAAGCGGATGCTGCAGACCGTGCAGGAGACGCGTCAGCGCCATGCGCTGGTGTTTATCGATCTGGACCGTTTTAAAGCCGTTAACGATACCGCAGGTCACGCGGCGGGCGATGCCCTGCTGCGGGAACTCTCCTCGCTGATGCTGAGTATGCTGCGCTCCAGCGATATGCTGGCGCGTCTGGGCGGGGATGAATTTGGCCTGCTGCTGCCGGACTGCAATACCGAAAGCGCACGCTATATCGTCGGTCGCCTGATTACGGCGATCAACGAGTACCACTTTATGTGGGAAGGCCGCCTGCACCGGATTGGCGCCAGCGCCGGGATCACCCAGATTGACGAGCGCAACCACCAGGCGGCCGAGGTGATGTCGCAGGCCGATATCGCCTGCTACTCCTCCAAAAACAGCGGGCGCGGCGTGGTCACGGTGTATGAGCCGCAGCAGGAGCGCGCGCAGAATGCCCAGGACGCGATCTCGCTGGATGAGCAGTGGCACATGATCAAAGACAACCATTTGCTGATGATCGCCCGCAGCGTCGCCTCCCCGCGCATTCCGGAAAGCAGCAACTTCTGGATGCTCTCCCTGCGCCTGTGGACCAGCGAAGGGAAGATGCTGGAAGAACAGGCCTTCCGCGCCGGGCTGGCCGAGCCTGAGCTGATCCACGCCCTCGACAGACGTATTTTGCAGGAGTTTTTCCGCAATTTTGCCGCGCCGCTGACCCATAAAGGCATGGGGGTGGCTCTGCCACTGTCGATGGCCGGACTGGCCAGCATTACGCTGGTGGATGAACTGCTGGAGATGCTGGACAAAAGCTTACTCCCGTCACGCCTCCTGCATCTTGTGGTGCACGTCAGCGTGCTGACGCAGGCGGATGACAATACCCGCGTGAATCTGCAGAAGCTGCGCTATGCCGGATGCCGGATTGTGCTCAGCCACGTCGGGCGCGATATGGACGTGTTCAATCACCTCCACGCCCGTATGGCCGACTATCTGTTGATCGACCCGGAGCTGGTGGCCAACGTCCACGGCAATCTGATGGATGAAATGCTGGTGACCATTATTCAGGGCCACGCCGTGCGGCTGGGGATGAAAACCATCGCCGGGCCGAGCAATCAACCGATTATGATGGATACCCTCTCCGGGATTGGTATCGACTATATCTTTGGCGACACCATTGGCGAACCACAGCCGCTGGAACTGCTACTCAATACCAGCTATTTCGCCATCAACTGACGGCGTCCAGCCCTCGGTGTACCAGATGTGCAGCAGGGCGTAAGAACGCCACGGCTGCCAGCGCTCGGCATAGCGGCGGATTTGCGCAGGGGTCATCCCGGCAAAGCGCTGCTTAATCAGATAATCGTCCGCTAAAAAGACATCTTTCGCCTGCCAGCCGCGCAGGGCGAAATAGTTTGCCGTCCAACGGCCAATCCCCGGCCGGGTTTGCAGGGCTTTCATCGCGCTGTCGATATCATCCGGCATCTGCGTTGGAAAATCCCCCGCCACCGCCGACTGCGCCAGATGAATCAGCGATTCCGCCCGCCTGACCGGCATTCCCAGCGCTTTCAGCGCCAGCGGGTCGGCCTTTGCCAGCGCCGCCGGGGTCGGAAAACAGATGTAGCCGGTCTGCTCAAGAGGCTCGCCGTACCGCGCCGCCACCTTCCCCGCCAGCTTCGCCGCCATCGCCACGCTGACCAGCTGGCCGAGAATGGCGCGCACGCCCTGTTCAAACGCATCCATCGAGCCCGGCAGGCGCAGGCCGGGCCGGGCCTCACCGAGATCCCCGAGGGCCTGCAGCACCTGCTGCGGGCAGCAATCCAGATCGAACAAGCGGGTAAGGCGTGCCAGGCACTGTTCGGCAACAGGCAGCAGGCCATCGCTCAACGTCACCTGTAAGGTGCTGGTATGCAGATCCGGCGTCACCCGGATCAGCCCCCGATGCCCGTCGCAGGCAAAACTGCGCGTGTAATCCGTGGCGGTGACGGTTTCCACATCCGCTACTGCACGGGCGGCGAGAAAATCAAACATCCATTGCCAGTCATAGGGCGGCTGCCAGCTGAGGGTAAACATGGTTGCTCCTTTTTGGTGTTGTCACAGCATAAACGGACTTTGGTTGTTGTGCTTTGCTTTCATATTCCTGTTGTCGCCAGCCTGACATTTCGCTAAAGTCTCGCCCCTTCTCAATGGCATGGGGATCCTGCAGTGTTTATTGGATTTGACTATGGCACCGCCAACTGTTCCGTTGCGGTGATGCAAAACGGGCAGCCACAGCTGCTCAAAATGGAAAACAACAGCACGCTGCTGCCGTCGATGATCTGCGCCCCGACCCGCGAAGCGGTGAGCGAGTGGCTTTACCGCCATCATCAGGTTCCGGCCACCGGCACGGAAACGCAGGCGCTGCTGCGCCGCGCAGTGAATTTTAACCGCGACGAAGATATCGACGTGACCCCGGCCAGCGTGCAGTTCGGCCTGTCGTCGCTGGGTCACTATATTGAGGATCCGGAAGAGGTGTACTTCGTTAAGTCACCGAAATCGTTCCTCGGTGCCAGCGGTCTGAAGCCGCAGCAGGTAGCGCTGTTTGAAGATCTGGTCTGCGCCATGATGCTGCACATTCGCCAGCAGGCGCAGTCCCAGCTGACGGATGAGATAACCCAGGCAGTGATTGGTCGCCCGATCAACTTCCAGGGGCTGGGTGGCGATGAGGCCAACCAGCAGGCGCAGGGTATTCTGGAGCGCGCCGCCCAGCGGGCCGGGTTCCGCGACGTGGTTTTCCAGTATGAACCCGTTGCTGCCGGTCTGGATTTTGAAGCCACCCTCAGCGAAGAGAAACGGGTGCTGGTCGTCGATATCGGCGGCGGGACCACCGACTGTTCATTACTGCTGATGGGTCCGCAGTGGCGTCAGCGTCGCGATCGCGAAACCAGCCTGCTGGGACACAGCGGCTGTCGCATCGGCGGTAACGATCTGGATATCGCGCTGGCCTTTAAGAGCCTGATGCCGCTGCTCGGCATGGGCGGACAGACCGAGAAAGGCACCGCGCTGCCGATCCTGCCGTGGTGGAACGCGGTGGCGATCAACGACGTGCCTGCGCAAAGCGATTTCTACAGCGTCGCCAACGGCCGTTTCCTCAACGATCTGGTGCGCGACGCGCAGGACGGCGACAAAGTGGCCCTGCTGCACAAAGTGTGGCGTCAGCGCCTGAGCTACCGGATGGTGCGCAGCGCCGAAGAGAGCAAAATCGCGCTCTCAGAAGCAACGGAACACGCTGTCACCCTGCCGTTTATCAGCGATGAACTGGCCACCGCCATCAGCCAGCAGGGTCTGGAAGCCGCCCTTGCACAGCCGTTGCAGCGCATTCTCGAGCAGGTGCAGCTGGCGCTGGATAACGGCAACGAAAAGCCGGATGTGATTTACCTGACCGGCGGTAGCGCCCGCTCTCCGCTGATCAAGAAAGCGCTGGCGCAGCAGTTGCCGGGCATTCCGATTGCCGGAGGCGATGACTTCGGTTCCGTTACCGCAGGTTTAGCGCGCTGGGCACAGGTGGTGTTTAGCTAGTAGAAATGCCGGGCGGCGCTGCGCTTGCCCGGCAAACAGGCCGCACCGCCCCCATTCAGACAATTCCAGACAGTCTTCCATATTTCCTCCATTTTTCTGCTCCCCTGCCTGACTAAACTAGTATCATTTCCCGCATTGATTCAGGAAGAGTACGTATAACGATGAAAGGCCGTCAAAAATCCCGCTGGGCAATCGCCGCTGGCATCATTGTGGTGGCCCTTGCCGCCGCCTGGTACTGGCATCAACACGCGTCGGCGCCTGCCGGTGCCACCAGCCAGCCGCCGCGCGCAGCGAGCGGTGGACGCCACGGGATGCGCGGCGGTGCGCTGGCCCCGGTGCAGGCCGCGACCGCCGTCAGTAAATCCGTGCCGCGCTATCTCTCCGGCCTCGGTACCATCACTGCCGCCAATACCGCCACCGTCCGCAGCCGCGTCGACGGTCAGCTACTGGCCCTGCACTTCCAGGAAGGTCAGCAGGTAAAAGCCGGCGATCTGCTGGCCGAAGTCGATCCCAGCCAGTTCAAGGTGGCGCTGGCCCAGGCCCAGGGACAGCTGGCAAAAGATAACGCCACCCTTGCCAATGCCCGCCGCGATCTGGCCCGCTACCAGCAGCTGGTGAAAACCAACCTCGTCTCCCGTCAGGAGCTCGACGCCCAGCAGGCGCTGGTCAGTGAAAGCCTCGGCACCATTAAAGCCGATCAAGCCGCCGTCGCCAGCGCCCAGCTGCAGCTGGACTGGAGCAGCATCACCGCCCCTATCGACGGGCGCGTAGGCTTAAAACAGGTGGATATCGGCAACCAAATCTCCAGCGGCGATACCACCGGGATCGTGGTCATTACCCAGACCCACCCTATCGACCTGATCTTCACCCTGCCGGAAAGCGATATCGCCACCGTGATGCAGGCCCAGAAAGCGGGCCAGCCGTTGACGGTTGAAGCCTGGGACCGGGCCAACAAGCAGAAGCTGAGCGACGGTACCCTGCTGAGCCTCGACAACCAGATCGACACCACCACCGGCACCATCAAGCTGAAAGCGCGCTTTAGCAATCAGGATGACGCCCTGTTCCCGAACCAGTTTGTTAACGCCCGGATGCTGGTCGCCACCGAAGAGAACGCAGTGGTGATCCCGACCGCCGCGCTGCAGATGGGTAACGAAGGCAACTTCGTCTGGGTGCTGAACAGCGAAAGCAAGGTCAGCAAACATCGGGTGAAAACAGGGACTCAGGACAGCCAGACCGTGGTGATCGCCGCCGGGCTGTCAGCGGGCGACCGCGTGGTCACCGACGGGATTGATCGCCTGACCGAAGGGGCCACCGTCGAAGTGGTCGACGCGCACAGCGCCACCCCGGCTCAACCGGCCAAACGTGAACGTAAAACCCAGGGAGCACATTCCTGATGCAGGTGTTACCACCCAGCTCCACGGGCGGGCCATCACGCCTGTTTATCCTGCGCCCGGTTGCCACCACCCTGCTGATGGTGGCAATCCTGCTGGCGGGGATCATTGGCTACCGCTTCCTGCCGGTCTCCGCATTGCCCGAAGTGGATTACCCTACCATCCAGGTGGTGACGCTCTACCCTGGCGCCAGCCCGGACGTGGTGACCTCGGCGATTACCGCCCCCTTAGAACGTCAGTTCGGCCAGATGTCGGGCCTGAAACAGATGTCCTCGCAAAGCTCCGGCGGTGCATCGGTGGTGACGCTGCAGTTCCAGCTGACCCTGCCGCTGGACGTGGCCGAGCAGGAGGTGCAGGCCGCGATCAACGCCGCCACCAACCTGCTGCCGTCTGACCTGCCCAACCCGCCGGTATACAGCAAAGTCAACCCGGCGGATCCGCCGATCATGACCCTCGCCGTCACCTCGTCCGCCATGCCGATGACCCAGGTCGAAGACATGGTCGAAACCCGCGTCGCGCAGAAGATCTCTCAGGTCTCCGGCGTCGGGCTGGTGACGCTCTCCGGCGGCCAGCGCCCGGCCGTGCGCGTCAAGCTTAACGCCCAGGCGATTGCCGCCCTGGGGCTGACCAGCGAAACCATCCGCACCGCCATCAGCAGCGCCAACGTCAACTCGGCGAAGGGTTCCCTCGATGGCCCAACCCGGGCGGTGACGCTCTCTGCCAACGATCAGATGCAGTCTGCCGATGAATATCGCCAGCTGATTGTCGCCTACCAGAACGGCGCGGCAATCCGGCTGGGCGATGTCGCCACCGTCGAACAAGGGGCAGAAAACAGCTGGCTCGGGGCTTGGGCTAACCAGCAGCAGGCGATCGTGATGAACGTCCAGCGCCAGCCGGGGGCCAACATTATTGATACCGCCGACAGCATTCGCGCCATGCTCCCCCAGCTGATTGAGAGCCTGCCGAAGTCGGTGGACGTTAAGGTGCTGTCGGATCGCACCACCAACATTCGCGCCTCGGTCAACGATACCCAGTTTGAGCTGATGTTGGCGATGGCGCTGGTGGTGATGATCATCTACCTGTTCCTGCGCAACGTGCCGGCGACCATTATCCCCGCCGTGGCGGTGCCGCTGTCATTGATAGGCACCTTTGCGGTGATGGTGTTTCTTGATTTCTCGATCAACAACCTGACGCTGATGGCCCTGACCATCGCCACCGGCTTTGTGGTAGATGACGCCATTGTGGTTATCGAGAACATCTCGCGCTATATCGAGAAGGGCGAAAAGCCGCTGGCGGCAGCGCTGAAAGGCGCGGGCGAGATCGGCTTTACCATTATCTCCCTGACCTTCTCGCTGATTGCGGTACTGATCCCGCTGCTGTTTATGGGCGATATCGTCGGGCGTCTGTTCCGCGAGTTTGCGGTGACATTGGCGGTGGCAATCCTGATCTCCGCCGTGGTGTCGCTGACGCTGACCCCGATGATGTGCGCCCGCATGCTCAGCGCCGAGTCCCTGCGCAAGCAGAACCGCTTCTCGCGCGCCTCTGAGGCAATGTTCGAGCGCATTATTGCCGCCTATGGCCGGATGCTGACCAAGGTGCTGAACCATCCGTGGGCGACCCTCGGCGTGGCGCTGGGCACCCTGGCCTTAAGCGTGCTGCTGTGGGTGATGATCCCGAAAGGCTTCTTCCCGATCCAGGATAACGGCATTATTCAGGGCACCTTGCAGGCGCCGCAGTCGGTGTCGTTTGCCAGCATGGCCCAGCGCCAGCAGCAGGTGGCGGAAGTGCTGATGAAAGATCCGGCGGTCGAAAGCCTGACCTCGTTTGTCGGCGTCGATGGCACCAATCCGTCGCTGAACAGCGCCCGCCTGCAGATTAACCTTAAACCGCTGAGCGATCGTGACGACCGGGTGAACACGGTGATCGAGCGTCTGCAAAGCGCCGTGGCCCGGGTGCCGGGCGTGGCGCTGTATCTGCAGCCGACTCAGGATCTGACCATCGATACCACCGTCAGCCGGACGCAGTACCAGTTCACCCTGCAGGCCACCACTCTCGACGCCCTCAGCACCTGGGTGCCGCAGCTGGTAACGCGCCTGCAGCAGCTGCCCCAGCTCTCGGACGTCAGCAGCGACTGGCAGGACAAAGGGCTGGCGGCGTACATCAATGTCGATCGCGACAGCGCCAGCCGTCTGGGCATCACCATGGCGGATGTCGATAACGCCCTGTACAACGCTTTCGGTCAGCGGCTGATCTCCACCATCTACACCCAGGCCAACCAGTATCGGGTGGTGCTGGAGCACGACACCCAACAAACGCCGGGTCTGGCAGGGCTCGATTCGGTGCGCATGACCAGCAGCAGCGGCGGCATTGTGCCCTTGAGCGCGATTGCCAAAGTGGAAGAGCGCTATACGCCGCTGGCGATTAACCATCTGGATCAGTTCCCGTCCACCACCATCTCGTTTAACGTCCCGGACGACTATTCGCTGGGCGAGGCGGTCGAGGCCATTCTCGCCGCCGAGAAAGATCTCAGCTTCCCGTCCGACATCCAGACCCAGTTCCAGGGCAGCACCCTCGCCTTCCAGGCGGCGCTCGGCAACACCATCTGGCTGATCGTCGCGGCGGTGGTGGCGATGTATATCGTTCTCGGCGTGTTGTACGAGAGCTTTATCCACCCGATCACCATTCTCTCGACCCTGCCAACCGCAGGCGTCGGGGCGTTGCTGGCGCTGATGCTGGCGGGCAGTGAGCTGGACGTGATTGCGATAATCGGCATCATCCTGCTGATCGGTATCGTCAAGAAGAACGCCATCATGATGATCGACTTTGCCCTTGCCGCCGAGCGCGAACAGGGAATGGCGCCGCGGGAGGCCATCTTCCAGGCCTGTCTGCTGCGTTTTCGCCCGATCCTGATGACCACTCTGGCGGCGCTGTTAGGCGCATTGCCGCTGATGCTCAGTACCGGCGTCGGGGCCGAGCTGCGGCGTCCGCTGGGGATTGGCATGGTCGGTGGCCTGCTGGTCAGCCAGGTGCTGACCCTGTTCACTACCCCGGTGATTTACCTGCTGTTCGACAGCCTGGCGCTGAAGATCAAGGCGCGTTTCCCGACGCGTGAAGAGGAGGCGTAATTGAAGTTTTTCGCCCTCTTCATTTACCGCCCGGTGGCGACGATTTTGCTCTCGCTGGCCATTACCCTGTGCGGCGTGCTGGGCTTTCGCCTGCTGCCGGTGGCCCCGCTGCCGCAGGTGGACTTCCCGGTGATCATGGTCAGCGCCTCGCTGCCCGGTGCCTCGCCGGAAACCATGGCCTCGTCGGTCGCCACACCGCTGGAGCGCTCGCTCGGGCGCATTGCCGGGGTCAACGAAATGACCTCCAGCAGTTCGCTCGGCAGCACGCGCATCATTCTGGAATTTAACTTTAACCGTGATATCAACGGCGCGGCGCGCGACGTGCAGGCGGCGATCAACGCCGCCCAGAGCCTGCTGCCCAGCGGCATGCCGAGCCGTCCGACCTACCGCAAAGCGAACCCGTCCGATTCGCCGATCATGATCCTGACCCTGACGTCGGACACCTACTCTCAGGGGCAGCTGTACGATTTTGCCTCCACCCAGCTGGCGCAAACCCTCGCCCAGATTGACGGCGTGGGGGATGTGGACGTCGGCGGCAGCTCCCTGCCCGCGGTGCGCGTGGGGCTGAACCCGCAGGCGCTGTTTAACCAGGGCGTCTCGCTGGACGACGTGCGCAGCGCCATCAGCAATGCCAACGTGCGCAAGCCGCAGGGCGCGGTGGAGGACGGTTCGCGCCGCTGGCAGCTCCAGACCAACGATGAGCTGAAAACCGCCACCGAATATCAGCCGCTGATTATTCACTACAACAACGGTGCGGCGGTGCGTTTAAGCGACGTGGCGAGCGTCACCGACTCGGTGCAGGACGTCCGCAACGCCGGGATGACCAACGCCAAACCGGCTATTCTGCTGATGATCCGCAAGCTGCCGGAAGCCAATATCATCCAGACGGTGAACAGCATCCGCGCGCGGCTGCCGGAGCTGCAGGAGACCATTCCGGCGGCTATCGACCTGCAGATTGCCCAGGATCGCTCCCCGACCATTCGTGCCTCGCTGGAGGAAGTGGAACAGTCGCTGATTATCTCGGTGGCGCTGGTGATTCTGGTGGTGTTCCTGTTCCTGCGCTCGGGTCGCGCGACGCTTATCCCCGCCGTGGCGGTGCCGGTGTCGCTGATTGGCACCTTCGCCGCCATGTACCTGTGCGGCTTTAGCCTCAACAACCTGTCGCTGATGGCCCTGACCATCGCCACCGGCTTTGTGGTGGATGACGCCATCGTGGTGCTCGAGAACATCTCCCGCCACATCGAAGCAGGTATGAAGCCTATGCAGGCGGCGCTGCAGGGCACGCGCGAAGTGGGCTTTACGGTGCTTTCCATGAGCCTGTCGCTGGTGGCGGTGTTCCTGCCGCTGCTGCTGATGGACGGCCTGCCCGGGCGCCTGCTGCGCGAGTTTGCGGTCACGCTGTCGGTGGCGATTGGCATTTCGCTGGCGGTATCGCTGACCCTGACCCCGATGATGTGCGGCTGGATGCTCAAGCGCAGCCCGCCCCACTCCCAGCCGCGTAAAAAAGGCTTTGGCCGGATGCTGGTGGCGCTGCAGGAAGGTTACGGAAAATCATTAAAATGGGTGCTGAACCACACCCGGATCGTCGGGCTGGTGCTGCTCGGCACCATCGTGCTCAACGTCTGGATGTACATCACCATCCCGAAAACCTTCTTCCCGGAGCAGGACACCGGGGTGCTGATGGGCGGCATTCAGGCCGACCAGAGCATCTCGTTCCAGGCCATGCGCGGCAAGCTGCAGGATTTCATGAAGATCATCCGCGAAGATGAAGCCGTGGATAACGTCACCGGCTTTACCGGCGGCTCGCGGGTGAACAGCGGGATGATGTTTATCACTCTCAAGGCGCGCGACGTGCGTAACGAATCCGCCCAGCAGGTGATCGACCGCCTGCGCATCAAGCTTGCGAAAGAGCCGGGGGCGAACATGTTCCTGGTGGCGGTGCAGGATATCCGCGTCGGCGGGCGTCAGTCTAACGCCAGCTACCAGTACACCCTGCTGTCAGACGATCTTGCCGCCCTGCGCGAATGGGAACCCAAAATCCGTAAAGCGCTGGCGGCGCTGCCGGAGCTGGCGGACGTCAACTCCGACCAGCAGGATAACGGTGCTGAGATGGCGTTGACCTACGACCGGGAAACCATGTCGCGACTGGGGATCAACGTCGAGGCGGCCAATAGCCTGCTCAACAATGCCTTCGGCCAGCGGCAGATCTCGACCATCTATCAGCCAATGAACCAGTACAAGGTGGTGATGGAGGTCGATCCGCGCTATACCCAGGATATCAGCGCGCTGGATAAGATGTTTGTGATCAATAACGACGGTAAGGCGATTCCGCTCTCCTATTTCGCCAGCTGGCAACCGGCTAACGCCCCGCTGTCGGTCAACCATCAGGGGCTGTCGGCAGCGTCGACCGTGTCGTTTAACCTGCCGACCGGCTCGTCACTCTCCGAAGCCAGCGAGGCGATCACCCGCACCATGACCCAGCTCGGGGTGCCATCGACGGTGCGCGGCAGTTTTGCCGGGACCGCACAGGTGTTCCAGCAGACCATGAACTCGCAGGTCATTTTGATTCTGGCGGCGATTGCCACGGTTTATATCGTGCTGGGCATCCTGTACGAGAGCTACGTCCATCCGCTGACCATCCTCTCAACCCTGCCCTCGGCGGGCGTCGGGGCGCTGCTGGCGCTGGAGCTTTTTGGTGCGCCGTTCAGCCTGATTGCGCTGATCGGCATTATGCTGCTGATTGGCATCGTCAAGAAGAACGCCATCATGATGGTCGACTTTGCGCTGGAGGCGCAGCGCAACGGCAATATGACGCCGCAGGAAGCGATTTTCCAGGCCTGCCTGCTGCGTTTTCGCCCGATCATGATGACCACCCTGGCAGCGCTGTTTGGCGCACTGCCGCTGGTGATTTCCGCCGGTGACGGCGCGGAACTGCGCCAGCCGCTGGGGATCACCATTGTTGGCGGGCTGGTAATGAGCCAGCTGCTGACGCTGTACACCACGCCGGTGGTCTATCTGTTCTTTGACCGCCTGCGGGTACGTTTTTCATCTAAAAAAAGAGAGACGGTAAGGGGATAAATGACTGACCTTCCGCGCAACGTTCGCTGGCAGCTATGGATTGTCGCCTTTGGCTTTTTTATGCAGGCGCTGGATACCACCATCGTCAATACGGCCCTCCCCTCGATGGCTAAAAGCCTGGGAGAGAGCCCGCTGCATATGCATATGGTGATTGTCGCCTACGTGCTGACGGTGGCGGTGATGCTGCCCGCCAGCGGCTGGCTGGCGGACAAGGTCGGGGTGCGTAATATCTTCTTTACCGCCATTGTACTCTTTACCGCCGGCTCGCTGTTTTGCGCCCAGGCCGACACCCTCAACGAGCTGATCATGGCCCGGGTGCTGCAGGGCGTCGGCGGGGCGATGATGGTGCCGGTCGGTCGGCTGACGGTGATGAAAATCGTGCCGCGCGCGCAGTACATGGCGGCAATGACCTTTGTCACTCTGCCCGGCCAGGTCGGTCCGCTGCTCGGTCCGGCGCTCGGCGGGATGCTGGTGGAGTACGCCTCCTGGCACTGGATCTTCCTGATCAACCTCCCGGTGGGCATTATCGGGGCGATTGCCACCTTAATGCTGATGCCGAACTACACCATGCAGACCCGACGCTTCGATCTGGTGGGCTTCTTTCTGCTGGCAGCGGGGATGGCGACGCTGACGCTGGCTCTCGACGGCCAGAAAGGGCTCGGCATCTCCACCCTGTCGCTGGTCGGGCTGGTGGCGATTGGGGCGATCTCGATTCTGTGGTACCTGTGGCACGCCAGAGGCAACGACCGCGCCCTGTTCAGCCTGACCTTGTTTCGCAATCCCACCTATCGGCTGGGGCTGCTCGGCAGCTTTGCCGGGCGCATCGGCAGCGGCATGCTGCCGTTTATGACCCCGGTGTTTCTGCAGATTGGGCTCGGCTTTTCACCGTTCCACGCCGGGCTGATGATGATCCCGATGGTGCTGGGCAGCATGGGGATGAAGCGGATCGTGGTGCAGGTGGTGAACTACTTCGGCTATCGCCGGGTGCTGGTGGCCTCCACGCTGGGGCTGGCGCTGGTGAGCCTGCTGTTTATGGGCGTCGCCCTGCTGGGCTGGTACTACGTCCTGCCGCTGGTGCTGTTCTTCCAGGGGATAATCAACTCTATCCGCTTCTCGTCGATGAATACCCTGACGCTGAAAGATCTGCCCGACGAGCTGGCGAGCAGCGGCAACAGCCTGCTGTCGATGATTATGCAGCTCTCGATGAGCATCGGCGTCACCGTCGCCGGGATGCTGCTGGGGATGTACGGCCAGCAGCATCTGGCGGCTGACAGCCCGGTCGTCCATCAGGTGTTCCTGTATACCTACCTGAGCATGGCGCTGATTATCGCCCTGCCCGCCGTCGTATTCGCCCGGGTTCCGGATGACACCAGCAAGAATGACGTCATCAGTCGGCGCAAAAGGAGTGAACCATGAAATTCTGGCGTCCCGGTATTACCGGTAAGCTTTTTCTGGCTATTTTTGCCACCTGTATTGTGCTGCTGGTGACCATGCACTGGGCGGTGCGGGTCAGCTTTGAGCGCGGCTTTATCGACTACATTAAGCACGGCAACGAGCAGCGGCTACAGGGGCTAAGCGACGCGCTGGGCGAGCAGTATGCCCTGCACGGCAATTGGCGTTTTTTACGCAACAATGACCGCTTTGTGTTCCAGATCCTGCGCTCGCTGGAGCACGACACCGACGACGATCGTCCCGGCGCGGGCATGCCGCCGCACGGCTGGCGTACCCAGTTCTGGGTCATAGATCAAGAGAAGCGCGTGCTGGTGGGTCCGCGCGCCCCGGTACCTGAAGACGGGTCTAAGCGGGCGATCCAGGTCAACGGCGAGGCGGTCGGCTGGGTGATTGCCTCCCCGGTTGAACGGCTGACGCGCAATACCGATATCAACTTTGACCGCCAGCAGCGCCAGACCAGCTGGCTGATTGTCGCCCTCTCCACCCTGCTGGCGGCGCTGGCCACCTTCCCGCTAGCGCGCGGGCTGCTGGCCCCGGTCAAACGGCTGGTGGACGGCACCCACCAGCTGGCGGCGGGCAATTTCTCGACCCGGGTGGATACCCGCAGCCAGGATGAACTGGGCAGGCTGGCACAGGACTTTAACCAGCTCGCCAGCACCCTCGAGAAGAACCAGCAGATGCGCCGGGATTTTATGGCGGATATCTCCCACGAACTGCGCACCCCATTGGCGGTGCTGCGCGGCGAGCTCGAGGCGATCCAGGACGGGGTCCGCAAGTTCACCCCCGAATCGGTCACTTCGTTGCAGGCCGAAGTAGGCACCCTGACCAAGCTGGTCAACGATCTGCACCAGCTGTCGATGTCCGACGAAGGCGCACTGGCCTATCAAAAAGCGCCTGTCGACGTGATCAACATTCTGGAAGTCGCCAGCGGTGCCTTCCGCGATCGCTTTGCCAGCCGGGATCTTAGGATCGAGCTGTCGCTGCCGGAAAACGCGGTGGTGTTTGGCGATCGCGACCGGCTGATGCAGCTGTTCAATAACCTGCTGGAAAACTGCCTGCGCTATACCGACCCGGGCGGCGCGCTGCGCATCTCCGGCAGGTGTGAGGATCAGCGTTTTGCCCTGACCTTTGCCGATACCGCGCCGGGCGTCACCGATGAACAGCTCACCAGGCTCTTTGAGCGCTTTTACCGCACCGAAGGTTCCCGTAACCGGGCCAGCGGCGGCTCCGGGCTGGGGCTGGCGATTTGTGTCAACATTGTCGAAGCCCACGGCGGGACGATCCGCGCCGCCCATTCGCCTTTTGGCGGGGTTAGCATTACAGTAGAGCTACCGCTGGAACGCGATTTATCGAGAGAAGCATGACTGATTTACCGATTGACGAAAACACCCCCCGGATCCTGATCGTCGAGGACGAACCGAAGCTGGGACAGCTCCTGATCGACTATCTGCGGGCGGCAAGCTATGCCCCGTCGCTTATCAGCCACGGCGATCAGGTGCTGGCTTACGTGCGTCAGACCCCGCCGGATCTGATCCTGCTGGACCTGATGCTGCCCGGCACCGATGGCCTGACCCTGTGCCGCGAGATCCGCCGTTTCTCGGAAGTGCCGATTGTGATGGTGACGGCCAAAATCGAAGAGATCGACCGCCTGCTGGGGCTCGAGATCGGGGCCGATGATTACATTTGCAAACCCTACAGCCCGCGTGAAGTGGTGGCCCGTGTGAAAACCATTCTGCGCCGCTGCAAGCCTAAGCGTGAACTGCAGACGCTGGATGCCGAAAGCCCGCTGATTATCGATGAAGGCCGCTTCCAGGCGAGCTGGCGCAGCAAGATGCTGGATTTAACCCCGGCGGAGTTTCGTCTGCTGAAAACATTGTCGCACGAGCCGGGAAAAGTGTTCTCCCGCGAGCAGCTGCTGAACCAGCTTTATGACGATTACCGGGTAGTGACCGACCGCACCATCGACAGCCACATTAAAAACCTGCGCCGCAAGCTGGAAGCGCTCGACGCCGATCAGCCGTTTATTCGCGCGGTGTACGGAGTGGGGTATCGCTGGGAAGCGGATGCGTGCCGGATGGGTCAGTGAGGTAAAACAATCAGGCGGCGTTTGCCGCCCCGTATGCCCTGATGGCATAACCCTGCTTTTGCCAGTGCTCCAGCTGCTGGAGCTGTTCCGGCGAAATCGTCGGCCCCGCCCAGACCAGAATTTGCTGTCCAGGGAAGAACTCCGGATGGGGTAATTCAAGCGGTTCGGCAAACACATCAATCCGCCAACCGCGCTGGGATAAACGCCACGCCTCCAGCCACAGGCCGGTGCGATCGTCAATTCCCCAGCCGATCAGTAACGCATCTCTGCCCGCTTTGATACGCGCTTCCGTCAGGCTCGACACCGCATGCTCGATCAGAATGCCATCCAGCAGGCTGCGCATGGCGCGCGCGGTATCACGATCAAGACTTAGGGTATTCCGCAGGGGATCAAAAACATTGTCGATCAAAGTATCGACGGGATGGAGCGTACAGAAAGCCGCAATTTTGGCACGCAGTTTCGCCGGGCTCACCTGGCGTAAGGTCCCGATCATCTCTTCCTGCAGCGCAGACCAGTCTCCCGGCTCCGGCGCTTTTCCCTGATCGAGCAGCGCTTTCACCTTCCCGACCGGCACACCACGTTCGATCCAGCGTTGGATCTCGGCAATGCGCAGGAGGTCGTCGTCGTCAAACTGCCGATGTCCACCTTCGCTGCGCTGCGGCTTCAGCAACCCATACCGGCGCTGCCATGCCCGCAGAGTGACGGGGTTTATGCCACATCGTTCTGCAACATCGCCAATACTGTAAAAGGCCATCGATTCTCCCTGCTTAATCGATATATTCTGTATTCAAGGTAACGAATCTCACCAGGCTGTACAACCTGTAATAGTGTACAACAGAATTGTATCACTACCCGGTGAGACTATTGCTTAAATGTCCTCTGTCCGCTCAGGCCACGCGATAGCCGGGATCCCGGCCAGTTCAGGACGGGCAAACAGGTGCCCCTGAAACTGTGAAACGCCGGCAGATTCGAGCCACATCCACTCTTCCGCCTTCTCAATACCCACCGCAGAGATCAGTATTTCCAGCGTTGTACAGCATTTGATGATAGCCAGGACGATAGCCTGACGCGGGCCGCTTTTATGAATATCGCGGATCAGGTCACGGTTAATCTTAATCCGGTCCGGCTGGAACTGCGCCAGCAGCAGCAGGCCGCCAAAACCGCCGCCGAAGTGGTCGATAGCCAGGCCGATCCCGGCCGCTTTAAGCTCGCGCACGCTGCAGGTGAAATCCTCCAGACGCGAGATCACTTCGTTCTCGGTAAACTCCACCACAATCTGCTCGGGCACCAGTCCGTTGGCGGCAATTTCCTGCAGCAGATAGTTGACCGCATCGGGCACGTTGACCAGCGTCATCGGCAGCAGGTTGACCGACAGGCTCTGCTCACCCAGCCCCAGTGCGCTGGCCATCGCAAAGGCCACGCTTTTGCTTTTGAGATCTGCCGCGTAGACCTCATCTCCCTGCAGCCCTTCAAACCAGCGCTGGGCAGGCTCCCCGCTCGGGGTACGGATCAGCGCTTCCAGGGTGACCCGCTCACGGGCCATAGGGTCGATAATCGGCTGAAAGGCGAAGCTGCACGTCTCGCTGTAGCGCGTGTGCAGCGTCCGCACGCTGGCGGTATCAGGGATAAACTCCCAGTAGTCTGCCGGCGGGATTTCGAAGTAGTTCTCGATTTCACTTTCTACGACAAAGGTTCTGAAAAACTGCAGCGCACGGTCGTTATAGGTTAGTTGGAACCGGGTGGTTCCTTTATCCATCACCGTTTGCAGCACCTCGTGACGATCGTAAGTTCGTAGATCAAACAGCTCCATGCCAGTTTTACCGAAACGCCGCGACGGGGAGTAATCACACAGCAGCTCAACCACGTTGTGGTGACGCTCATCTTCGCAAATCGTCTGGTAGATGGCCCTCACGCTCTCATCGGGTCCCTCAAGCAGCTGAAAAAACAGCTTGCCGTTGAACAGTAAAATGCCGCTAACGCCGGCTTTGCTGTTCTTCTCATTAGCTGCAACAACCATGTCTTCCAGCACGGTAACCGGTACGTGGCCACGAAAGTGACTACGGTAAATGATGGTAGTGAGCATAGGATTTCCAATAGAGGAAGTGAATGAAACGCCACAGTATCAAACAGTTGGATATATCTCTTGATATCCTTTATCGCGGGATTTTGTGCGGTAATATTTAACATCATAACGCGTAAAAACCGTACACGATGTACAATATTTCCTGCCTTTTCCGCAGCAAAATTCAACTTTAAGTTGCTGATTATAATGTAATAGCACTTAATGATCAAAAATAAACTATCAACCTGTACAACCCATGTGTACAGTATTTATAAATTTACAACGGCTTAACACATTAGCAATTACCAGCAATCAGGAGTGACATATGCGCGAGAACGGGTACGCACCGAATACAGCCAATGCCATTACTCAGTATTTTACCAAAGCTAACCAGCCGACTCAGCAGGAGATATTAGGGCAGATTGTGGTGGAGATCCTTCGCGAGGGAAAGATCCTCAACCGAAAGTCGCTATGCACCAAATTGCTTTCCCGCATGGACCAGGCGCTGGATAAGGAACAGGAGAGCCGCTACCAAACGCTGATTGGCCTGCTGTTTGATCGTTAAGAGAAGTCCGGTTACAGCCGCTAATTACCTTGCTTTTCGTCAGTTTTTTCTTGCACGCAGTTTTCTTATACTGCTCTCAAAACTGACATCATGCCGCGTTTCCCTTTGCTGGAAGATGTGGCAACAGAGACGTAGTTATGAACCGAAGTGAACATGAAAGACTGACTGACGAACTTATTGGCGAAGCCACCCTTTCTCTGCTCCAGGAAAAGGGGCCGATCAGCATTAAAGGATTGCTGGAGAGGTTGAGCGCAATGCTCGCTGCAGAGCGAGATAATGAAAGACGCAGCGTACTGGCACAAGTAATCCTGGAAATTTCCAGTGACAGTAACGGTGCGCCTTCGCGCAGCGCCAAAAGTGAGCAGCAGGCAGGGGACAAGGACGGTCTGAACAGCAGCAATGTGTATCCCTTGTTTGGCACAAGCCAGCAATCGCGCAGCAGTAACAAACACTGACTGCAATTATTCAGCCACTTACTAACCGGTGTGATCCTATGAGCCAGGCTATGCTCCAGAATAATGATTTTTATCAACCACTGCCTAACCCTGTGCTGTCCAACTATTTTCGTAATGCTGCAGGGTTACTGGCTGACGAATCAGCGCTGTATCATTCCGTTGTTGCCGCTATTGCGGACGCAAATGAACCTTTGACCAATAAAGCGATCATCCTGCGCCTTATTCATGAAATTGAGTCCACCCGCGACGTTGTCAAAACCGATATTATTCGTAAGACGTTGGAAATTATTGTCGATCACACCCAGGATGACCTCTGAACGCCCTTTCTTTAAATAAACGCTGACGGTACTGTCCTGCCGTCGGCGTTTCGTTAAATGGTTTACCTCCCTGCCCCACAGCGCTACAATGCCCGCCCTTAAAGTATGGGATCTCCTCCCGGCGCACACCTTGTGTCGCGCATCTGACCTGTCATCAGAACGAGAACAAACATGTTTAAACCAGAACTCCTTTCCCCGGCGGGAACGCTGCAGAATATGCGTTACGCTTTTGCCTATGGCGCCGATGCCGTGTATGCGGGCCAGCCGCGCTACTCCCTGCGCGTGCGTAACAATGAATTCAACCACGAAAACCTGCAGCTCGGCATCAACGAAGCCCACGCCCAAGGGAAAAAATTCTACGTGGTCGTCAACATTGCGCCGCACAACGCCAAGCTGAAAACCTTTATCCGCGACCTGAAACCGGTGGTGGAGATGGGACCGGATGCGCTGATTATGTCCGACCCGGGTCTGATCATGCTGGTGCGCGAAAACTTCCCGGAGATGGATATTCACCTCTCCGTGCAGGCGAATGCGGTCAACTGGGCGACGGTGAAGTTCTGGAAGCAAATGGGCCTGACCCGCGTAATTCTTTCCCGTGAGCTGTCGCTAGAAGAGATCGAAGAGATCCGCACCCAGGTGCCGGAAATGGAGCTGGAGATTTTTGTTCACGGCGCGCTGTGCATGGCCTACTCTGGCCGCTGCCTCCTGTCCGGCTATATCAACAAGCGCGATCCCAACCAGGGCACCTGCACCAACGCCTGCCGCTGGGAATACAAAGTCCAGGAAGGGAAAGAGGACGACGTGGGCAACATCGTGCACAAGCACGAGCCGATCCCGGTGAAAACCGTCGAGCCGACGCTGGGCGAAGGCGCCCCGACCGACAGCGTATTTATGATTGAAGAAGCCAAACGCCCTGGCGAGTACATGACCGCGTTCGAAGATGAGCACGGCACTTACATCATGAACTCCAAAGATCTGCGCGCCATCGCGCACGTCGAGCGTCTGACCCAGATGGGCGTCCACTCGCTGAAGATCGAAGGCCGGACCAAATCCTATTACTACTGCGCGCGTACCGCTCAGGTGTATCGCAAAGCGATCGACGATGCGGCGGCGGGTAAACCCTTTGACGAGAACCTGCTCACCACGCTGGAAGGGCTGGCCCATCGCGGTTATACCGAGGGCTTCCTGCGTCGTCACACCCACGACGACTACCAGAACTACGAATACGGCCACTCGATTTCCGAGCGTCAGCAGTTTGTCGGTGACTTTACCGGCGAGCGCAAAGGCGATCTCGCGGAAGTGGCGGTTAAAAACAAATTCCTCGTCGGCAATAGCCTGGAGCTGATGACCCCGCAGGGCAACATCAACTTTACGCTGGAACATATGCAGAACGGCAAGGGTGAAGCGGTGTCAGTTGCGCCGGGAGACGGTCATAAAGTGTGGCTGCCGGTACCGGCAGATATTGCGCTGGATTATGCGCTGCTGATGCGTAACTTCAGCGGTGAAAATACCCGCAACCCGCACGCTAAGTAATTTCAGGGGTTATTTTTTCCGGCATGAGATAATTCTTAGAATCCGATCACATACCGCTGCGTTCAATACGGTTATTATTGATAACGCTGAAAAACATAACCCATAAATGCTAGCTGTACCAGGAACCACCTCCTTAGCCTGAGTAATCTCCCTTACTCAGGCTAATTTTTTTTGTACCTTTCATCTTCTTCCTGGCTCCCTTTTCCCGCTCTGCTCTACACTTCTTGTTAATTCAAAAGGAGTAACGTGAATGGCTAATTATCCGGCAAGTTTATTAATTCTCAACGGTAAAAGCGCCGGTGACGATCTGCTCCGACAGGCCGTCTCTCTGCTGCGCGAGGAAGGCGTGGCCATTCACGTGCGGGTAACCTGGGAAAAAGGCGATGCGGCGCGCTATATCGACGAAGCCCACGCTCTGGGCGTGGAGACCGTGATCGCGGGCGGCGGCGATGGCACCATCAATGAGGTGGCGACGGCGCTGATCGCCCTGCCCGACGCCCACCGTCCGGCGCTGGGCATTCTGCCGCTCGGCACCGCCAACGATTTTGCCACCAGCGCCGGGATCCCCGAAAGCCTGGACAAAGCGCTCCAGCTGGCGATTGTCGGCAAAGCGACGGCGGTGGACATCGCCCGGGTCAACGATAAAACCTGTTTTATCAATATGGCGACCGGTGGGTTTGGCACGCGGATCACCAGCGAAACCCCGGAAAAACTCAAAGCCGCGCTGGGCGGCGTCTCGTACCTGATCCACGGGCTGGTGCGCTTAGATACCCTGAAGCCGGATCAGTGCGAAATAACCGGGGAAGCGTTTCACTGGCAAGGTAATGCGCTGGTGATTGGGATCGGCAATGGCCGTCAGGCGGGAGGAGGACAGCAGCTGTGCCCGGATGCGCTGATCAACGACGGTCAGCTCGAACTGCGTATTTTCACCGGTGACGAACTGCTGCCCGCCCTGCTGACCACGTTAACGAAACCGGAAGAGAGTCCGAACATTGTTGACGGCCAGTCGGCATGGTTTGACATCACTGCTCCGCACGGAATGACCTTTAACCTTGATGGCGAGCCGTTAAGCGGGGAGCATTTCCGCATCGCGCTGCTGCCGGGGGCGCTGCGCTGTCGTCTGCCGCCGGATTGCCCGCTACTAAAATAAGTTTTTTTGCCCGGCGGCGCTGCGCTTGCACGGGCCTACGGGTTGAGTAGGCCGGGTAAGGCGAAGCCGCCACCCGGCACAACCCCGCTAATACACCGCCACCTCCCGCGCCATCTCGCGTGAATACTGCTGGCTGGCGGTGACCAGCATCCGCGTATAGTCGGTTTTGGCATTCCCGGCCACCAGCTCATCGACGGTCAGCGTTTCAAGAATTTTGCCGTACTGCATCACCGCCACCTTCTGGCACAGATGCGCAATCACCCCCAGATCGTGGGTCACCATCAGATAGGTCAGCTTCGACTCACGCTGCAGCTCCGCCAGCAGGTTTAAGATCTCCGCCTGCACCGACACATCGAGCGCCGAGGTCGGTTCGTCGAGCAGCAGCACCTGCGGCTCCAGAATCAATGCCCGGGCAATCGCCACGCGCTGGCGCTGACCGCCGGAAAGCTGATGCGGATAGCGGTCGCGGAAGGCGCGGTTGAGACCCACTTTATCCAGCAGGGCGTGAATGCGCCGATCCCGGTCGTTGATACCGTGAATTTGCAGCGGCTCTTCCAGAATATCGCCGATGGTGTGGCGTGGATGCAGCGAGCCATACGGATCCTGAAACACCATCTGCACCAGCCGACAGCGCTGGGGGCTGATGCGCCGCTCCAGCGCCTGGCCGTTAATCGCCAGCGCCCCCTCCCAGTGGGTGAACAGCCCGGCGAGGCACTTCAGCACCGTGGTTTTGCCGGAACCCGACTCCCCCACCAGGCCGTAAATCTCGCCCGGCTGGACGTTAATGTTAACGTCATACAGCACCTGGCTACGCTTCTCGCCCTCACCGAAGGCCAGATTCAGGTTTTTTACCTCGATCATCTTCGCTCCTTATTCGACCAGCCAGCTGGCCTGACGCTGCAGCACCGGCAGCACCGGACGGCGGTGATTCATCTCCGGCAGGGCATTGATCAGCCCCTGCGTGTAGGGATGTTTCGCATTGTGCAGATCGCAGGCGGCAATGGATTCCACCACCCGACCGGCGTACATCACCAGCACCCGATCGCAGAAGCTGCGCACCAGGTTGATGTCGTGACTGATAAAGATTAGGCCCAGCCCGCGCGACTGAACTAAGTCGTCGAGCAACCCCAATACCTGCAGGCGCACCGAGACGTCCAGCGCCGAGGTCGGTTCATCGGCAATCACCAGTTCCGGATCGGTGATCAGCATCATGGCGATCATGATGCGCTGCCCTTGCCCGCCGGAGATCTCATGCGGATAGAGCTGATACACGCGCTTCGGCTCGCGAATGCGCACCACGTCCAGCATCTCCAGCACTTTGGCTTTGGCTTCCGCCTTGCGCCCCGGATGGTGGGTCAGCCAGGCTTCGGCAATCTGATCCCCGACGCACACCACCGGGTTAAGGGAGTATTTGGGGTCCTGCATGATCATCGAGATGCGCTTGCCGCGAATGCCGCGCATCTGCGCCTCGCTGACGGTACGTAAATCGACATCGCCAAACTGCATCCGCGTGGCGGTGATCTGCGCCTTGGCCGGATGCAGGCGCAGCAACGCCCGTCCGACGGTGGATTTACCGGAACCCGATTCGCCGACAATCGCCAGCTTTTCGCGTCCGAGCTGAAAGGAGACGCCGCGCACCGCGTTCGTGACCGCGCGTCCGTTGATAAAGTCGACGTGCAGATCGCGCACGTCGAGCAGCGGTGCATCAGTTGCTGCGAGGATCGAGGATGTCACGTAAGCCATCTCCTAAGAAGTTGAACGCCAGGCTGTTAATCAGGATTGCCAGCCCCGGAATAGTCACCACCCACCAGCACTCCATCATATAAGTGCGACCGCTGGAGATCATCGCGCCCCACTCCGGCTCTGGCGGCTGCGCGCCAAGGCCCAGGAAGCCCAGCCCGGCGGCGGTCAGAATGATCCCGGCCATGTTCATGGTGATACGGATAATCACCGACGGCAGGCACAGCGGGACAACGTGTCGCCACAGCACCCGCACCGGGGATGCCCCCTGCAGACGCACTGCCGAGATAAAGTCGGCCTGGCGTAACGAGAGCGTTTCAGCACGCGCCAGACGGGCAATTGGCGGCCAGGCGGTGATGGTAATCGCAATCACCACGTGCTCCAGCCCTGGACCGAGGGCGGCGACAAACGCCAGCGCCAGCACCAGGCTCGGGAACGAGATAAAGATGTCGGTGACGCGCATCAGCACCGCATCCACTTTGCCGCCAAAATAGCCGGCGGTTACGCCGAGCAGCAGTCCCAGCGGGCCGACGGTGACTGACACCAGCAGCACGATATACAGCGTGATGCGTGAGCCGTACACCAGCCGGCTGAAGATATCCCGGCCAAACTCATCGGTCCCGAACCAGTGTTGAGCGTTCGGCGCCACCAGGGCGTTATTCAGATCCTGCACCAGCGGGTTATAAGGGGCGATCCACGGTGCGAAGGCCGCAACAATCAACAGCAGCAGGATGATGCCGCCGCCAATCGCCGTCAGCGGATTACGCGCCATCTGTCCGACAAAACCTGCCGCGCGACGCGCGGTGCGCGCCAGACGCTGGCGTCCTTCGCTGCGGCCAACCTGCAGCGGTGTATCCAGAGAAACGGTCATGATTTCGTCCTCGGGTCAAAGAGTTGATACAGCATGTCGGAGAGCAGGTTGAGCATCACGAAGATCATCCCCACCAGCAGCACGCAGCCCATTACCGCATTCATGTCACCCAGCAGCAGACTGCCGGTAAGATACGAGCCAAATCCCGGCCAGGAGAAGACGGTTTCAATCAGGACCGCCCCTTCCAGCAGCGAGCCGTAGGCCAGCGCCACCACCGTCAGCAGCTGAACCAGGATGTTGCGAAACGCGTGGTTCCAGATCACCTGACGCTCGGTTAAGCCTTTTACCCGGGCAGTGATGATGAATTCCTGCGACAGCTGGGCCAGCATAAAGCTGCGGGTCATCCGGCTGATGTAGGCCAGCGAGTGGAAACCAAGCAGCGATGCCGGGAGCACCAGATGGTTAATGGCATTCCAGAACACCGCACTGTTGCCCGCCAGCAGGGCATCGACGGTCATCAGTCCGGTACGACGTGGCACTACGCCTTCGAGGCCCAAATCCAGCCGTCCGGCGCCGCCCACCCAGCCAAGCCAGGCGTAGAACAGCAGCAGCCCCATCATCCCGACCCAGAAGATCGGCGTGGAGTATCCGGCCAGGCTGATGATGCGCACCACGTAGTCAGAAATACTGTTACGACGCGCCGCAGCCAGTACCCCCAGCGGGATCCCAAGCCCGGCCCCGACGATAATCGCCATCGTTGCCAGCTCCAGGGTGGCCGGGAAGACGCGCATGATGTCATCCAGCACCGGTTTGCCGGTCAGCAGCGCATTGCCTAAGTCGCCGTGCAGCAGGTTGTTGAAGTAAATGCCAAACTGGGTCAGCAGCGATTTGTCAAAACCCAGCTGGTGATACACCTGCTGATAGGTGCTGTGGTCAGCATCCGGGCCGACAATCGCCAGCACCGGATCTACCGGCATCACGCGGCCGATAAAAAAGGTCAGCACCAGCAGGCCGAACAGCGTCACCAGCACCTGGGTTACGCGTTTTGAGAAACGCCGGGTGCGGGAGCCTGCCGAAAGGATCGCAATACTCATTTTTCACCTCCGGTTTTGTACACTTCCCGCAGGAAGGTGGTGGCGGACGGATGCGACTGGAAGTTTTTCACCTCGTTACGCACCACCACCGAATCAACCATCTGCGACAGCGGGATCAGCGCCGGGATCAGCTGGTCGTAGCGAACCTGGATCTGCTGATAATCGACAATCTGCTTCTGCGGATCGCGCTCCAGCAGCGCCTTATCGATCATCTCGTTCAGCGGTTTATCGTAAAAACTGGTGCGCCAGCCCTGGAAGTTGGTCAGGCGGGCTTCATCGCTGTTGTCCGGGTTGTAGACCAGCGCGCGCAGGCTGGAGTGCGGATGTGGCTCAACGCCGCTGCCGCCGCGCCCGACCAGCATGTCGAACTTACGTTCGCGCATTGCGCCGTAGATCTGGTTGCCGGTACCGGTGATGATTTTGGCGTTAATCCCCGCCTGCATCAGGGTGGACTGCACCGCGATAGCGATATTAAGGAACGGTTGATCTGCCAGCACGCGCAGGGTGGTATCGAAACCGTCCGGGTAGCCCGCTTCCGCCAGCAGCTTTTTGGCGCGGGGAATATCCAGCGCATAGCCCGGATCCGGCAGCGTTGACGGCATCCCGGCTTTGATCGGTCGCTGGTGCAGCACGCCGTAGCCCGGCATCAGCGCTTTGTTGATACCCTGATAATCAATCAGGTAGCGCACCGCTTCGCGCACTTTCGGGTTGGCGAAGTGATCCTCTTTCATGCTCATCGCCACGTAGTAGACCGTGCCCTTCTGCACGGCTTCCACCGTCAGCTGGGGATCTTTACGCAGGGCGTTGATGTCGGCCACCGCCATATTGCTGGCAATATCCAGATCGCCCTTCTCCACCATCAGACGCAGGGTTTGCGACTCCTGGAAGTGGCGCAACACTACCCGGTTCATCTTCGGCTCTTCGCGCCAGTATGTCGGGTTGCGCTGCATGCGCAGCACGTCTTTTGCCTGCCAGGTTTCCAGCATAAACGGCCCGGAACCGGCTTCATTGGTGGTCAGCCAGCGGTTGCCCCAGTCGTTATTGACCTCGTGGCTCTGCACCGTTTTACGATCCAGCACGCCAAGGTTGCCCAGCGCGCCAAGGGAGTAGATCACCAGTTGCGGGTCGTTGGCCTTCGGCAGGGTCAGCTGCACGGTGTAGTCATCAACGGCTTTTACCTGCTGATCGATGTTTTTCTTGCTGAAACCGTAGGATTTCCACACCGAGGCCTGGGCCAGGTTCAGGTGCAGCAGGCGGCGCATCGACCACACCACATCTTCAGCGGTGAGCGGGTTACCAGAGTGGAAGGTCACGTTATCGCGCAGGTGAAAGGTCAGGGTTTTGCCGTCCGGGGCAATATCCCAGGATTTCGCCAGCGCCGGTCTGACGTTGGTGAGAGTGTTGGGATCCAATTCCACCAGCGAATCGTAGAGATTAACCACAATGCCGACCACTTCGTTACCGGTCATCGCGGCCGGGTCGAGGGTCAGCAGGTTGTTCATATTCATACCGATGATGAGCTGATCGGACGGCGTTTTTGCGTACGCCGCCCCGCTCCCCATCATCAGCGAGAGCGCGACTACGCACGCCCCGGCGAGGGAGTTTTTCTTCATCTGTGTATACCGTTTGTAGGGTAGAAGTATTGTTATCTGTCAGTCGTGGCTGACGGTATTGGCTTCGATATACGCAAAATTAATGTCTTCACCGAGTCCCGGGCGATCCGGCAGGGTGACGATGCCGTTCTCGTCCATCGGGTCGACGATGCTGTGGAGATACGCGGCCGGAACATCGTAATCCAGGAACGGGTGCAGCAGGCCGCGCTCGTACCAGCGACAGTTCTTGATGGCGCCAATCACCGCCAGGCTTGCCGCGCCGTTGCCGTGCACTTCGCAGTCCATGCCGAACGCTTCGGCCAGGTTTGCCACCTTCAGGGTCGGCGAGATGCCGCCCACGCCGTTGGAACCGGCACGCAGAATGTCGCAGGCCCCGGCTTTGATCCAGTCGGCACGGCTGTGGTGCTTACCGCCGAGGCTTTCTGGCCCGATGATCGGGATCGACAGGTTTTCGGCCAGCCAGGCGTACGAGGACATGCTCTCCTCTTCCATCGGCTCTTCGAACCACGCAAAGTTGAGCTTCTCCAGCTCCTTGCCGATGTACAGCGCCTCGGTGCGGCTGTACCAGTGGTAGCCGTCGATCATCAGGTCGATGTCCGGGCCCACGGCTTCACGCACCGCGGCACAGGCTTTGACATCCATTTTAGGATTGGGGGCAAACGAAACCGGTGGCATCCAGGTGTGCAGCTTGATCGCTTTATAGCCGCGCGCGACCAGTTTTTCTGCGAAGCTGGCGTATTCGTCCGGCGTCGACAGGCCGCCCGGCAGGTCATCCCCGCACATGGTGCTGCCATAAGCCGGGACTTTATCGCGATAGCCGCCGAGCAGTTTCCACACCGGCACGTTGAGTTTGCGGCCAATCAGATCCCACAGCGCCTGCTCGACAAACCCCAGCGCGCGCTCGGTCAGCTGATGGGCGCTACCGCGCTGCCAGTGCGCCAGCTCCTGCCAGATCTTCTCGCGATTAAACGCATCCTGCCCGATCATCACTTTACGAAAGAAGGTATTTACCACAAAAGGGCGCACCACTTCCGGCGGTGCAAATGCGTACCCTTTGGTGCCATCGTCTGCGGTAATGGTCAGCATCGCCATTTTAGCCAGGCTTTCCGGCCCCGGGTGGGAGTGCCCGGCGGTGTCGGAAACCCGACGCGTGGGATACTGAAAGACGGTGACGTTTACAGATTCGATTTTCATTATCAGTCCTTAAAACAACGTTGGTTCTGCGCGGCTTCGCAATATGAAAAGCTGTTTCGAAACTAACTTTAAGCGCAAATTTCATCCACAGCCTTAGACAAATTCCGCTAAGCGTCGACCATTTTCTGTGCATCTGCACGGCAAGAAGTGACACTTTTCACAAAAGGCAGGGGAAGTGTGATGTGGATCGGGATGGATGTTTAGCTGAAATGAAATGGAGTTTCGAAGATGCAGACAGAGTATGGGTAGGCCGGGCAAACGCAGTGCCGCCCGGCAGGAGGCTAAGAAATTGAGCTTCAGGCAATGGTCACTTTGCTGTCCAGGTAAACATCCTGCACCGCGTTAATCAGCTTCACGCCGTCGGCCATCGATTTTTTAAACGCCTTGCGACCGAGGATAAGCCCCATCCCACCCGCGCGTTTGTTAATCACCGCCGTGCGCACCGCGTCAGCGAGATCGTTTTCACCGCCCGCCGCACCGCCGGAGTTGATCAACCCTGCGCGGCCCATGTAGCAGTTTGCCAGCTGGTAGCGCACCAGATCGATGGGGTTGTCGCTGGTCAACTTGCTGTACACCCGATCGTCGGTGTAACCAAATTTTACCGCTTTATAGCCGCCGTTATTTTCGGCCATTTTCTGCTTCACGATATCCGCCCCGATGGTGGCCGCCAGATGGTTAGCCTGCCCGGTGAGGTCGGCAGAAACGTGATAATCGGTTCCGTCTTTGTTGAACGCCGGGTTGCGCAGATAGGCCCACAGCACAGTCACCAGGCCCAGCTCGTGCGCACGCTCAAAGGCAGCTGAGATCTCTTCAATCTGACGGCGCGACTGCTCTGAGCCAAAATAGATGGTGGCCCCTACCGCGACGGCCCCCATATTGAAGGCCTGCTCGACGCTGGCGTACAGGGTCTGGTCATATTCGGTGGGATAGCTCAACGTTTCGTTGTGGTTCAGCTTCACGAGGAACGGAATGCGGTGCGCATAGCGCCGGGACACCGAGGCCAGCACGCCGTAGGTGGACGCCACGCAGTTACAGCCCGCTTCAATGGCCAGCTCCACAATGTTCTTCGGATCAAAATAGAGCGGGTTAGCGGCAAACGACGCCCCGGCCGAGTGCTCCACGCCCTGGTCGACCGGCAGAATCGACAGATAGCCCGTTCCGCCCAGGCGCCCGGTGTTATACAGCGTTTGCATATTTCGCAGTACGGCAGGCGGACGGTTGTTGTCGACCATTACCCGGTCGACGTAGTCGTGGCCGGGCAGGTAAAGATGATCGGCTGGAATGGTCATACAACGATGCTGTAACAGGCTGTCGGCGTCTTTGCCAAGCAGCTGCGCAATATCAGTCATAGCTTTGCTCCCGTCAGGGCCGACGTGATGTCGGCGCGTAATATCCAGGCTCACATTTTTATGAGCAGACTAAGCCTGGTACCGCCTGGACAGATTTTCCACCCTCGGCAGCGCATTGCGTACCGGTTGCTGGCGGGTTTTGTGTACAACAATTTTGTTACACCGATCAAACAATCACCACAAAGGTATTTAAAAGGTATTATTGAATGGTATGTTAAAGGCGTACCCTCTCTGACATGCAGGATTAAGCAATGAAAACGAAAGTCCAACTGTCGTTCATGATGTTTGTTGAATGGTTTATCTGGGGCGCATGGTTTGTGCCGCTGTGGCTGTGGCTGAGTAAAAGCGGCTTCAGCGCCGGGGAGATCGGCTGGTCGTATGCCTGTACCGCGATTGCGGCGATCCTTTCGCCAATCCTTGTCGGCTCGCTGACCGACCGCTTCTTCGCCGCCCAGAAAGTGCTGGCCGTGTTGATGTTTGCCGGTGCCGTGCTGATGTACTTCGCCGCGCAACAGACCGAGTTCAGCACCTTCTTCCCGCTGCTGCTGGCGTATTCCCTGACCTATATGCCGACCATCGCGCTGACCAACAGCATCGCGTTTGCCAACGTCAACGATGTGGAGGCGGATTTCCCGCGTATTCGCGTCATGGGCACCCTAGGCTGGATTGCCTCCGGCCTGGCGTGCGGGTTTCTGCCGCAGATGATGGGCTACAGCGATATCTCCGATACCAATATTCCGCTGCTGATGACCGCCGCCAGCTCTGCCCTGCTTGGCGTATTCGCGCTGTTCCTGCCGAATACTCCGCCGAAGAGTACCGGCAAGCTGGACCTCAAAGTGATGCTGGGACTGGATGCCCTGATCCTGCTGCGTGACAGGAACTTCCTGGTGTTCTTCTTTTGCTCGTTCCTGTTCGCGATGCCGCTGGCGTTCTACTACATCTTCGCCACCGGCTACCTGACCGAAGTCGGCATGAAAAACGCCACGGGCTGGATGACGCTCGGTCAGTTCTCAGAAATATTCTTTATGCTGGCCCTGCCGTTCTTCACCAAACGCTTTGGTATTAAAAAGGTCCTGCTGTTAGGTCTGATTACCGCCGCTATCCGCTACGCCTTTTTTGTCTTCGGCGGCGCGGAAGAATACTTCACCTACGCCCTGCTGTTCCTCGGCATTTTGCTGCACGGCGTGAGCTACGACTTCTACTACGTGACGGCGTACATTTACGTGGACAAAAAAGCGCCCGCGCACATGCGTACCGCCGCGCAGGGCTTGATTACGCTGTGCTGCCAGGGCTTTGGTAGCCTGCTGGGTTACCGTCTGGGCGGCGTGATGATGGAAAAAATGTTCGCTTACAAAGAGCCGGTGAATGGACTGACCTTCAACTGGGCCGGAATGTGGACGTTTGGGGCAATCATGATTGCGGTGATTGCCGTGCTGTTTATGCTGTTTTTCCGCGAATCGGATAAAGAGATCACCGCAATTGAGGTGGTTGATGGCGATACCGCGCTGACACAAGGGGAAGTTAAATGAAACACGAACGTGTTCTCGGGGCTCTTTACGGGCAGGCGTTAGGGGATGCGATGGGCATGCCATCGGAGCTGTGGCCGAGAAAGCGCGTTAAAGCGCACTTTGGCTGGATCGACCGCTTTTTACCCGGCCCGGCGGAAAACAATGCGGCCTGCTATTTCAACCGTGCGGAATTCACTGATGATACCTCGATGGCGCTGTGTCTGGCCGACGCGATTATCGAGTGCGACGGGCAGATTAATGCGGACGTTATCGGCAAACATATCCTGCGCTGGGCGCTCGATTTCGATGCCTTTAATAAGAACGTACTCGGCCCGACGTCGAAAATCGCCCTAAACGCCATTCGCGACGGCAAGCCGGTCAGCGAGCTGGAAAATAACGGCGTCACCAACGGGGCGGCGATGCGTGCCTCTCCGCTAGGCTGCCTGCTGCCCGATATGCCTCTGGAGCACTTTGTTGAACAGGTCGCGCTGGCCTCCAGCCCGACTCATAAATCGGATCTCGCCATTGCCGGTGCGGTGGTGATTGCCTGGGCGATTTCCCGCGCCATCGACGGTGAGAGCTGGCTAAACATCGCCGACGCCCTGCCGGGTATCGCCCGCTATGCGCAGGAAGCCAAAACCACCACCTTCAGCGCATCGCTTGCCGCGCGCATTGAACTGGCGCTCAAAACCGTTCGGGAAGCCACGGGCACAGAGTCGGCCAGCGAGCAGGTGTATCAACTTATCGGGGCGGGCACCAGCACCATTGAGTCCGTTCCGGCAGCGATCGCGATGGTTGAGCTGGCGGGTACTGACCCGAACCGCTGCGCCGTTTTATGCGCCAACCTGGGCGGCGACACGGACACCATTGGCGCGATGGCAACGGCCATTTGTGGCGCGCTGCACGGCGTGCAGGCGATTGACCCGGCGCTGAAGGACGAACTCGACGCCGTTAACCGCCTCGATTTTGGTCATTACTGCGAAAAACTCCTGCACTACCGGGAGCAAAGGGAGACCTTATGAATTCGTTAGCCCGGCGTCTTGAATCCTTACACGCCACCCGCCCGGTCACGGTGCTGGGTGCGGCGGTGATTGACGTGATTGCCGATGCCTACGCCCTGCCCTGGCGCGGGTGTGATATCGAGCTAAAACAGCAGGGCGTCAACATAGGCGGCTGCGCGCTGAACATCGCCATCGCCCTGAAACGTCTGGGCATCAGCGCACAAAACGCGCTGCCCGTCGGTCACGGCGTGTGGGCGGACATTATTCGTCACGCGATGGCAAAACAAGATCTGCACAGCGTCGTGGAAGCCGAAACCGGCGACAACGGCTGGTGCCTGGCGCTGGTGGAGCCTGACGGCGAACGGACGTTTATGTCGTTTAGCGGGGTGGAGAACCAGTGGCAGCAGCCCTGGCTGGATGCGCTTACCGTGCCGCCTGGCAGTCTGGTCTATCTGTCGGGTTACCAGCTGGCATCACCCTGCGGGGAGTTACTGACAGGCTGGCTGGAAGGCCTGCAGGACGTGACGGCGTTTATCGACTTTGGCCCGCGTATTGCGGATATTCCTGACCCGCTGATGGCGCGGATTATGGCGTGCAACCCGATCGTGTCGCTCAATCGCCAGGAGGCGCAGCTCGCCGCTGAAAGATGGGGTGTGGAGGATGACAGATTAGGCGCGTACTGGCAGCAGCGGTTCGGCTCAGTGTTGATTGTGCGTCATGACAAAGACGGTGCAGCCTGGTATGACGCTGGAACCTCGGGTCACGTTCCAGCCTTTGCGGCTACCGTGGTCGACACTATTGGCGCAGGTGACAGCCACGCGGGCGGTACGCTTGCCGGGCTGGCGGCGGGATGGAGTCTGGCTGATGCGGTGATGCTGGGCAATGCCGTGGCCGCCTGGGTGGTCAGCCATCGCGGCGGAGATTGCGCGCCCACGCGCGCGGAATTACTCCTCGCATACAAAGACGTATAGATCGCTGCGACAGTAGCTGATGCTGTACTCAATGGGCCGGTGTTGCTGGTCAAGCGCAATCTGCTTGATCACCAGCACCGGTATTTTGTCATCCATTTTAATATGGGCCTGAAATTCACTGTCCGGCATACGGGCGCTGACGCGAGACCGGGTCCGCTGCGGGAAGATATTCTGGCTGCGGAAGTAGTCGTACAGCGAAATACCAATCGCATCCGGGTCTGGGATCAGGGCAACCGGCACCCAGGACTCTTCAATCGAGACGGCATCATCATCCACATAACGAATACGCTTCAGCAAAAAGACGTCACTTTCCGCGGCAATCGACAGCTGGCTAGCAACCTCTTCCGGACACTTCACCACCCGCTTGTTGACCCATAGCGTGTTAGGCTTTTTACCGCGCAGCACCACCTGCTGAGAAAAACCGCGCGCTTCCTTAAGGGAATATTCAAAGATATTATTGATTTGCGTCCCGTAGCCACGGGCACGCGTCACCACACCCTCTTCTTCCAGCGCCTGCATCGCTTTACGCACCGTAATGCGCGACACCCCGGTCAACTGGCTCAGATCGCGCTCGCCCGGCAGAATATTCCCGTGGGCCAGTACCCCGCTGCGCACCGCATTTTTTACCGTTTCGGCAAACTTCAGGTACAGCGGGGTGTTGTCCGGTGCAGCGATCCGTTCAGTCAGTTGAGCAATTAGCCGGGTATGCGCTTGTTCCATCTCTGTTTTTCTCAGGCCTGATGTGTTCTGCCAGTATAAGGCTTACCACCACGCGTGGAAATGGTGTACCGGCCCAATACCGTGACCCACTTCCAGACTATCGGCTTTTGCCAGCGCGTTTGAGAGCCAGCGCTTGGCCTCCTGCACCGTATCAGCCCAGTTGTCATGACGTGGGCGTAACGCCGCGAGGGCGGCAGAGAGCGTACAGCCGGTGCCGTGGGTGTTTTTGGTCTGCACGCGCGGGGCCGTAAAGCGGAGTTCGCCGTCACGGGTAAAGAGCCAGTCCGGACTTTCGGCATCTTCCAGATGACCGCCTTTCATCAGCACCGCCCCGCAGCCCATGGCAAGCAGCGCAATGCCCTGCTCTTTCATTTCGCGCTCGTTTTGTGCGTGCGGGGCATCCAGCAGCGCGGCCGCTTCGGGCAGATTGGGGGTGATCAGCGCCACCTGCGGCAGCAGCTTTTTACGCAGCGTATCGACGGCAGCGACAGACAAAAGTGGGTCACCGCTCTTTGCCAGCATCACGGTATCGAGCACCACGTTCTGCACCTGATAACGCTTAAGCTGCTCTGCCACGGCCTCAACGATATCCGTCTCCGCCAGCATGCCGATTTTGGTGGTATCGATGCGCACATCGCTGAACACCGACTCCAGCTGCGCGGCCACAAAGTCCGGTTCGATGCGATACACCGACTGCACCCCACGGGTATTTTGCGCCACCAGCGCGGTGATGACCGAGCAGCCGTAGGCACCCAGCGCGGAGAAGGTTTTCAGGTCGGCCTGGATCCCTGCGCCGCCGCTGGGATCGGTGCCGGCTATGGTCAAAGCGTTAATCCGCTTCATGCCTGATCCCCCAAATTCCACAGCGCATCCAGAAACGCCGTCGCAAAACTGCCCGGCCCCCGGCTTTGCGCGGCAGCAAGGGTGCCCGCCCGCTTCATCCAGCCACAGGCTGCGGCGATGTTATCGAGCCGATCGCCCGGCAGCGAACAGCTGGCTGCCGCTACCGCCGACAACGCACAGCCGGTGCCCACCACGCGGGTCATCATCGGATCGCCGCCGGTTACGGCCTGGATGCGCTGCCCGTCGGTAACGTAATCCACCTCGCCGGTCACCGCCACAATCGCATTGGTCTGACGCGCCAGCGCCTGCGCCGCAGGCAACGCGCTGGCTGCCGTATCGGTGGTGTCCACCCCGCGCCCGCCCGCGCTCATCCCGGCCAGGGCCATAATTTCCGAAGCATTGCCGCGAATGGCAGCAGGTTTCAGGGCAAGAATTTGCTGGCAAAAGCGAGTACGGTACGCCAGCGCCCCTACGGCGACCGGATCGAGCAGCCAGGGTTTGCCTGCGGCGACGGCGCTTTCGATTGCCCGGCGCATCGACTGAGCGCGCGAGGCCGTTAAGGTGCCGACGTTAATCAGCAATGCATCAGCCACCGAGGCAAACTGTTCAGCCTCTTCAGCTTCAATCACCATCGCCGGTGACGCCCCAAGGGCCAGCAACACGTTAGCGGTAAAGGTCTGCACCACATCATTGGTCATGCAGTGGGTCAGCGGGGAACGGGTTCGGAAATGGTGTAAGGCGTGTAAATTAAGCAGGTCAGGCTGCATGGTATCGCTCCTGCCTTGCGCGAAGAAGCGATAGCCCGGAGGGCATCTGACTTCCCTACGCTGGCATTATCCAGATCAGGTGGTACGGGTATTTCTCAGCCTTCACAAAGAAGGGCACCCCGAGTCATGTAAATTAACTCTTTTTACGCCCGCCAGATTAGGGGAAGCGGCTTGCTGGTGCAAGCCCCGCCCTTCTGGTTATCACATCTTCTCGCTGTACGGAATTAAGGGAGAAGCTCATCCGACCCCCTTACTGATTGTGACGAAACGAAGTTTCCCTTAAGTCTGATACTTGTTGCGCATGGGGTGATTGTTTGTAAAATGACCACGAGGATTATTCCCATAATAAGTAGAGGGATTTATGGCGACAGGGATTGTGCTTTGCCAGGGGGACAGAACAACATGCGGAGGAAGAATTGTCGTAGGTTCAGCGCTGGGTATGGCTTTCGGTAAACCGATAGCAAAAGAAGGCGACCCTGTAACCT
>JBAPXW010000014.1:0-76317 GCA_049284415.1 Leclercia sp. | reverse complement strand
CAAATTGTGTCCATGTGCCGAACGTGGTGTAACTCATACGGCCACAGCACCATGACGTTGAGGAGACCGGGGTACGGTCGTCACGGGTGAGCCGCTGGGTTTGCACCAGGCCCGCAGAGATCCCGGTACCGCGCATAACATATTCACGGCCCTCAGGAGTGGTGTAGGTCCAACCAGAAAGGGTACCGCCGGTGGTCAGGCTGACCGGTGCCGTGGCAGGGGTTTCCGGTGTGGTATCCGTATTGCCGTTATCCGTTTGCACAGGCGCAGTGGTTACCGGGGGCGTGCTGTCGCCGCCGCCACCGCCGCCACCGCCACCACATGCAGTCAGCACAAAAGCGGTCAGTAATAAACCAGGTTTCAAGATCCTCATACGCTAAACGTCCTTGGTTGTGAATAAATTCGTAAGATTTGTAACATAATTTTTGTGAATAAATTTACGCCGAAATATTCAGTATCTCTAATGAATAGTTCTTATTCCCGTTAATTATAAGATTAATCTTAACAACCACTTACACAACGCTTCGCCCACGGATCTGTTAAGCGGCATTAATTTGACTTAAGGCGATCAATTAGCGCTTTTTTCACGCGCTTTCTATTCTGTGCCCTTATTCACCCTCTCATGCCTGGTACAAATAATGTATGCGTCAGGCTGAGTTCAACCAACAATGAGACCAGGAAGCCTCGAAAGACCGGGCATATTGGATATTGAATCAAGATATTTACTTACAGTAAGCTGTAGATACGAGCGTTCCAGTAACCATTACCCTGTCGACGAGACTCTTTCCAGCCCAGCGATATAAGTTCCCTTCCAATCAGTCTATTCATCACCCCATGCCCCATAAGCAGCACAGGTCCGTTTGATACTTTTACAGATGTTACCAGGATATCTGCAGCCTGAACGGCGCGCTGTTTAACTATGCCCAGGGTCTCTACATTACGGGAGATCCCACAAAGCCACATGACACGGAAAACAGACGCCCAGAAGATGGGGGGTAACTTAAAAGCCGGTATGTGGAATATGGGCAAATCAGCTTCTCTGAAAACGTCATCGACGATGTCCGGTTCACGTTCTAATGCGGTCAGGGAAGAGAGCGCTCTGGGAAGAGGACTGCTTATGATGCGAACTGCACTGGATGCTAATGTTTTACTGGACTGTGGGGGCATATCGCTGCCCGTATCAGAGAGATTATATCGTGAAATCCATTCGGCCATCTCAAGGCTCGTTACTTTCGAAAAACCTGTAAAAGCAGGCTTTCCATGTCGCATCAAAATAATGTCCATACACCGCTTCTTGTTTGTGGTCTTTTTTACGCAGACAGACTAACGCGATGAAGGCAGGTTGCACCACCGCCATATTTAGGGTTGACCCCAATAGCGGAGGTAACGTATCAGGTGAAGATCAATGCGCTCAGTAGCCGTTACGTTAGATAGCCTGTACAGACTTACTGTCTGCTTCACACCGTGAGTTCAACCAATGTGTTGCATCGACCAGTTGAACTCACAGTCAGAAGCGGGCGTAACTAAAAAATATTGTTATCCAGATTATCTCATTAAGAGGTGACCGGTTCCTTAGTGAGCTGGTAAACATCATACATGGATGAACTTTTCATCGGTTTTACCGCCCAATGAAAACGCATCCCTCTGCCAATCATGATTGCGCTACGAATTTCACTCATTGGATAAAACTCGTGATTCGACTTCTGAAATTCCATTTGCCGGTTGCGCAATGGCGCCGCGCCGTAAATGTCTCGAAACTCATGGATTAGCATCGCTTCAAATTCAGAATAAACCTTTGAGGCGTTTCTCGCCCGAGGGAAACAATAGCCAATAAGGAACTCATACTCGCCTTGCAGGTCCGCGAGATCTGCCAGCCAGTTCTTATGCTGAGTAATGCGCTGTTCAAAGTTTCCTTCACCGATGTAAACAGTGGGAGAAATGCCGCGTGGGTACTCAATAGCGAACAGACCATTGAGCCTGATGACATAAACGCACCGTTTAAGATCTTCCTGACTAACGCCCCTGCTTTGCAATACTGGAAGAACATCTTTTTTCCAGGTCTGACGGCAGTTCCAATGCAGCCAGTCCCACTCAATTTGTACATCTGCCACTTAAGCACTCCTTATCAAGATTGTTTTGCTCGCGTTACATCGGCCAGTTGAATTCACCGCTTAGATTTATCTGGTGATAGCCAACGAAATGCAAATGGATAGGCAGGTGAATACAGATGCTCACTTCCCACCCTAAAAAATATCCCTGTTATATCGGCAAAAAAACCACATTCATGAGCAATTATTTTGAGCAACGTGGGACGCCTGACCAGATTGAGGGTCAGTCCATAGCGATCCGTCCGTTGTTCGCTCTTAACAGACAGCCAACGTCAAAGCGTTGGCTGTTTCAGATGGGCTGCATCAGTCGTGGTGCCGCAAAGTAAATCAGTTACCCACCTGGAAAAACCTTAACTAATCAGACATCTGCCCAAAAAGCCGCCCTTGTTTTTAGGCAAAATAACGACATACAGCAAAGCGTGATCCCCGCACTCACAAAAAAGAAACAGCGGTGCTAGTTTTACAAAACGATAAACCATAAAAGGATAACCTTATGATCTCCCGCACACTTCCTCTGTGGGCCGCTGCTGCTGTGGTCGGTATTTTACCGCTTCATTCTGCACAGGCGGCAAGTTCCGTTAAGTTCCCCGATAAGGTCTGTGATGTCACCCAGTACGGCGCAGAGGGGCATCGACTGCAAATTGCGCTTAATACCGAGGCCATCCAAAAGGCGATTGATGACTGCGCGGCTGCGGGAGGCGGTACTGTGCTGGTGCCCAAGGGCAACTTTTTAACCAACCCGCTGTTCCTGAAAAATAATATTCAGTTAAAGCTGGAGAAAGACGCCACCCTGGTGGCCTCCACCGAAGTCGCCGCGTATCGCGCAGATGAAAAAACCAAATACGCAGAAGCGGAAAACGGCTGGCTGCCGTTTATCAGCGTCGCCGATGCACAAAACGTCGCAATTGTCGGCGAAGGCACCATAGACGGTCAGGGCGCGGTGTGGTGGGAACGCTGGCGGGAAAACATCCGCGCCACCGGCAAGAAAGGCGGCACCGATCGGCCACGGCTGATCTACATCACGCGCTCGCACAATGTGCTGATCGACGGCGTCACCCTCACCCATTCGCCGAGCTTCCACGTGGTGACCCGCTACGCCCGCGATGTGGATATCAACGGCACGCGCATTCTCTCCCCATGGCATGCGCCGAACACCGACGCCATCGATCCTATCGACAGCCAGAATATTCGTATCACCAACAACTACATCGATTGCAACGACGATCATATCGCCATCAAAGCCGAAAAAGCCGACCCTCGTTTCCCGGATGGCGTGGTGGATAACATCTATATCGCCAATAACACCCTGAAACAGGGCCGCGGGATCTCCATCGGCAGCGAAAGCGCGGGCGGGGTCAATAACGTGCTGGTGGAAAACAACACCTTTGAAGGCTCGATGTACGGCATCCGTATCAAGAGCCCGCGCGGTAAAGGTGGCGAGGTGAAAAACATCGTGTACCGCAACACCAAAATGCACAACGTTGAAGTGCCGCTGGTCTTCTCGGCCTATTACAAAGCCGCGCCGATTGTCGAAGCAGAAGTCGATCAGCTGCTGAAGGCGGGTGGATTTACCCTCGGCGAGCAGATTTATCCGCCGGACAGCGATCCAAAACAGCCGTTCGACAAATACAAAACGCCGCACTTCAGCAATATCACCGTCGAGAACTTAACCTCCACCGGTGACAGCAAAGCGGCCGCCTATATCATCGGCACGCCAGAAGCCCCGCTCAGCGGCTTCCATTTCACCAACGTCAATATTGAGGCCGCCCAGGGTCTGCGCATCCGCAACGCCGAGCTGGAGACCAAAGGACTGACCTTGACCGTGAAAGAGGGTCCGGCGATTAAAAAAGATGCCGGCGCCATCGTTCACGAATAAACGCTAACAACCGCTGCGCGCGGGCAAAACGCGCGCAGTCTGTCCTGTTTTCTAAATACACTCAGCTCGACGCGATAGCAAACTACACTAGATTCACACGGTTTGGTTTAACGCGGGAACTGACTCATGAACCTGATTAACAGGATCCAGCTATTTCTTTGGCGAAAGTATTTACCCTGGTTACAGCGCAATGGCGCGGATAAAGGCACCCCTCACGACTACTATACGGTTTTTATTCAGGACACGACCAACACGCGCTACCGGTTTAAAAGGTTACAAGACGATCAACATACCCTGGTCTTGTCTGTTTTGCTCCAGGAGACAGAGGTGAATAAAGACATCGCTGACCTGACAGAAATGGAACCGGAGATCGTTCACTATAAAAAGAATTATTCACTGCGGTATAACAGCATCATTCTTTTTGCCCTCGACCACACCTTGAAAATTATTACCTTAAAAACGGCCATCGCGCGGATTAAAGGCTGGCTGGTGTCGGGATTAAAATCGGATAAAGAGACCATCAGCCGGGATCGCTTTAACCTGCTCCGCCTGCTGGTCGCGCATTATGTTAATCAACGTCCGTCGCGCACATCGTCCGGGTTTAGCCGGGATGAGGTGATTACGCTCCTGCATGGGACGCTGTGGTATAAACACATTAAAAACGAATCCTTCCGACGGAAAATAATCCTGCTGCTTGAGTCCCTGGTTATCACCGGCGACTTAACCGAGCGCCAGGGCAGTTATTATGTTGAGGGTCAGGCGATCACCACCCTCGTGGAGCATGAAAAAGAAGAACGCCGCGTATTACAGCAGCAGAAAATGCATAAAAATATTGTCCGCTTTATGCTGGTCATCACTGTCGCCACGCTGCTTATCATTCTTGTGCTGCTTGCGATGGCCGGAATTGTCGATCTTCATGCTATCTGGCAAAAGATCCTGCAAATTAAGCCCGTCAGATTTCTGCTAAAGTTAATTTAATCTTGCTGCCCGACTGACAACCCTGAAAGGAAATCCCATGCTTTCAAAACCGATCGTTATCGTTGCCGCGTTATTATTCTCCGTTAGCGTGCAGGCCAACGCCCTTTATGCAGACAATAAGGCCGACCCGCAAACTCAGCTCGCCACCACTGACGCAACATTAAAAACCGAACCGAAGGGCGAGGCTGAGCACGAAAGCGTGGTGTTGTTAGCGCAGGGGATGAGCGGGTTTCTGACGTTCTAGCAAAAAACCGCCACGCCATCACGAAGTGGCGGTTATGAATTAAAACTGATAGCTGTAGTTCACGCTGGCAAACCACAGATAAGGATTATCGTAGCTGCCTTTTAACAGTTCCGGCGACTGCACGCGGGACGATTGCATATGCAGATACGAGACCGCGAAACCGACGTTACTGTGCGGCGTCACCTGATATTGCGCCCCGGTGGCAAAGCGCCACTCATCCCCGGTAGGTAAAGCCAGTGCCGCGTCATTCTGCGATTCATAGATCGTACTGTCGAACGCCACCCCCGCATTAACCCGCCACTGCTCTGTCGGGCGATACTGCACCCCCAACGCCGTATGCCAGGAGTCCTTCAGCCGGTTGGTTTTATCCAGATCTTGCCCGACAACCGAGATTTGCGGGCTGCCAAACTGGCTCCAGTCCTGCCAGCCGAGATCGCCCATCACCGACCACTGTTTATTGAGGTCATGCACCAGGCTAAGCATAATTTGCTGAGGGGCCTGCACCTGCGCCGTTATCGGCAGATCGTATTCAACATTTGGTAAGTTCGGGAAGCGGGCTTTAGCATCAATATTAAAGTCATATTTGGTTCTGCTGTTCCAGGTGATCCCCGCCCGGGTCTGGTCGGTGAGTTCCATCAGTAAACCCAGACGGTAGCTCATCGCCCAGTCGTGATCTTTCTCGGTTTTATCATCCCCGGCAACGTTCCGGGTGAGTGAAAGGAGACCGTAGTTGGCGTTGACCGAAGCACCCAGCGAGACTTTGTCGCTAAGCTTATACGCCAGCGACGGGCTTAAGGTCAGGGCAACCATGGCACTTTTCTTGATCAGCCGATCCCCGGCCCAGTTTCCGTAGTCGGTGGCCAGACCATAGTTGCCATACATCCCGATTCCGGCATAAAAATCATCATTCAACTTTTGCGCGTAAAAGCCGCTGGCGTTCGGAAACACACTCATGATATCGCCGGGGCTTTGTCGGCCATTCTCATCATCAAGCTGATACGAAATATCCCCATCCATCACCTGCAGCCCGCCGGTAAACATACGGTCCGGAAGCCGCGTCATCCCGGCCGGGTTAGTGACGATGGTAGAGGCATCCTGGGCGCGTGCCGCCTGCCCCGCCCCGGCCAGCGCGGTATCTTCAGTACCTATTTCATAAAAATAGAGCCCGCTGGCATAGGATGTGGGTGATAAAAACAGACCGAGACAAACCAGTGTAGATTTATTCATTTGCCACCTGCTTGTTAGCGTTATTGATACCGTGCGCGCACCGCTGCGCTGAAATTAGCTATTTCTGAAACCGACTCAGCTGGGTTTTATCCGCCTCTTCTGCCTGGGTTGCCAACGTCTGGAACTGAGACGGGCCATAAAATGGGGTGGGCGGCGGGAGTGATTCCATCGACGCCCCGGGATAAATTTGCAGCTCGCCGAGACGCGACAACGGATACCCGGCGACTACGCTGGGCAGGGTGAGCATATACGGCGATGTTTTTTCATACGCTACCGGGGTCGGCAGGCGATTGTGGTCGAGATTATAGTTACGCTTCAGGACCAGGAACTTATCCGGCACCCGGCGTTTGCTGTTCCACCAGTCGCCGTCCAGCTCACGAAACTTCCGTTCGGTTTCCGTGCGGGTAGCGACCCCAAGCTGTAGCAGGGCATGGCGTAATTCACCATCCATCGCCGCGTTATACTCCTCTGTGGTTCCGGCCTTGCCCTGCAAAATGACGTTGATGGCGAGCCGCGCGCCTAGCATGTTGGAATACAAATCTTCCGGCGAAAACGCAGAAATCTCTTCCGAAAAGCCGGGAACCGACTGGAAACCGTACCACTGGGCAATCTCGTGCCACTGGGCCAGCTGAAACGCCAGATGACCGGCCAGCCAGGCCGCCAGCGTGTAGCGTTCAGACATCGAGGACGGCGGCGTAAACGCCTGCAGCTGTATTCTGCGCACGCCCAACTCTTCGCTGTAAAAATAGCGCCAGCGCTGGCCCAGTTCTGGCAGCAGACGGGAGAAGATATACAGCGTGTTATCTGCGGTATCGCGCACATGGGCGATATCAATAAACCCGCCGCGACGGGTGTAGATCAGGCCGTCTTTTTCTTCGCTAAGCCCGACGATATTTTTCACCGCCCCCAGTGCGCTGTCGTTGTAGTGATGATGGCCCAGCGTCTCCAGGGTGAGGACGTTACCAATCTGATACACCGGGATCGGCACCCCCACGGCGCGAACATGAAGGTCGTAGCCAAAGGCGCAGCACGGGCGTAACGATTCCGGCGGTGCAAGCTGGCTGACCACCGGGTACACCTTACCTGCGTGCTTAAGCGGGAACAGATCCGCATCCGCACAGGCAAAACCCGCCACCAGCCATAACAGCATCAATCCTTTACCCATTCAGAACGCCTCCGCCACCTGAAAATAAAACCCTGCACTCTCTTTACCGAACCCCAGATCCAGGCGCACGTTCATCGCCGGTTTCACCTCAAAGCGGTATCCCACCCCGGCGGTGGGCAACAGAGGATGATCGTCCAGCGCGCTGATTTTTTGCCCCAACGCCCCGGCCCCCAGCCACAGCACATACCCGTGCCGCCAGTTCAGCTTGCGACGGTACTCCACCTGCCCGCTGACCACATCCTTATCCCGGTAGCGGCCCTGATAGTAGCCGCGCATCCGCCGATCGTCCCCGGCCATCGACAGCCGATCCCAGGGCACATCACCTTGGGTAAAACGGCCCCACAGATCGAAGGCCAGCACCGTCTTTTCGTTCAGCGCGTGGTAATAATCGTACTGCAGCTCGGTGGCGTTGAAATGGCTGTCAGACCCCACCGACGGGTCGAACCAGGTGTATTCCACTTTAAAAAAATGCCCGCGCTGGGGACGGGTGATCACATCCCGCGAGTCGTAGTGCAGACTGACGCTGGCCCCCGATGCCAGGGGCGACGTCCCGGCGGCATAGCGCGTAAATTTGTCGTCCGGTCGCGGATCGTCCACATCTGCCTGCAGAGTTGAAACGTCCCAGCCCACGCCGAGGTAAACGTCTGGCATCACTTCCCGCAGGACGACCGGGTGCACGCGGATGGCGTTACTGGTGTACTCCTGCTCATTGCCCTGCGCCGCATCGTAGCCAATTCCCCAGAAACCGGTCGGCACCCGGTTCACCGACCCGTCGATGAACAGCCGCCAGCGATCGTCGGTAAAAAACGTGTAACTGCTTAACCCCAACCCTAATGCGCCGCTGGAACTGACATAGCCGGTAAACGACAGCGACGAGTTCTGGGTGGTGGTGTCATTCGGGTCGACCCGGTAAATCCCCGCTACCGCCATCCCCAACCCTAGCCGCAGCTCCGGGGTATAAAACGGCCCCGGCAATACGCTCCAGTTAATGCCCTTCTGCGGATCGTACTGATTGTCGGCTCCCAGTTTACCGAGCAGCTGATCCACGGATTGTTGGTCCAGCACCGCAGCCGCCGAAGACCATGCCGTCAGCGTCAGGGACAGTGCCAGCACGATGCGGCAGGTCGCCATCAGAAACGGTACTCTCCCGCCACAAAGAAGCTGTTGCGCTGGTTGAAGCCAAATTCGGTGAGGAGATTAAAGTTCGGCGTCATCTCGAACTGGGTGCCAATCAGCATATTCCACGGCGAGGTCAGCTTCTGCTTCACGTCAAACCGCCCGTCACCGTTCTGGTTGACGGAATTAATCAGCGGCTGCAGCGCGGCGGGCATATCCAGATCATCCAGACTGCCGCGAAACTCCTGCTGCACATCCTGGTACATGGTGCCCAGCCACACCCCAAGGTGAGACTGTCCCGCCGGGCCCTGGAAGCTGAAGCGATACCCCACCCGTGGCGATACGGTCAGCGCCGAGATTTTGCCGTCAAGAATATCGAAATCGGTGCGGGTGTAGTTGGTATCCACCAGCGCAAACCAGTTCTGATAGCCGCCCGCGAGGGTGAACCCGGTGCCCCAGGTGGTGCCTTTGAAGTCGAGAACGAAGTCGATATCCTGCAACTCACCGCTCTGGTACAGCTGATGCACCGACGAGGCAATCACCCGATCCACGCCGGTATAGCGCGAAGGATCCGCATCGACCGAGACGTTCGACACCGACGAGCCGCGGGTATGGCCGACGATGCCGTAAATATTCAGGAACGGAAACACCCACATATCGAGGCGCAGGTTTTCCGTTTTGCTCTGCTCACGCGTGTGCCCGGCATCAATATTGAACATATCGGTCGGGATGGCGTGGTTGCCCAGCGCCAGGCCGGAAAAACCGATGCTGTCGACATCAATGTTCTGGCGCATGTTCATGTAGTTAATCCCGATGCCAAAGGGCAGCGGAATGGAATATCCCCGGGCCCTCGCTTCGTCGCCCCAGATGGGAAACGTGCTCTCCTCGCTGTCCGTCGCGCAGGCCACGCCCGAGACCAGCAGCAACGGCACCAGCGTATTAGTCCATCTCATTGACCCTCCTCATTGATATCTCGCGCCCTTACAGGCCAGAGCCCACGTTGAAATAGACCGCCTGCTCGTGATCGCTGAAGGCGACGTCCACCCCGGTATGCAGGCCATACTCACGGGCGATCAGGTAGCGAAACCCGGTGCCCCAGGCCACCTCGGCGCTGTTATACAGATCGCCTGCACTGTCTGCGGCGCTGCCTGCGCCGACAAATCCCTGCACTATCCAGCGCGGGGCCACCTGCCAGCCGAGCTGTGTTTGTACGGTACTGACATTGTCGCCCTGATAGCGATAGCTGGAGATCCCGCGAAGCTTGATGTAAGGCCGGGCCATCGGCGGCAGATGCGCATCCTGCTGGGACAACATTTGATAGTTCCCGGCAAGCGACAGGGTCCAGGTCGGGTTCAGCGGCAGGAAGAACTTGCCGTCGAGGGTCAGCAAATCGTAGCGGTAATCTCCGCCAAGAAACTGGCCGTAAAACTGGTATTCCCCGCTGAGGGCGACGCCGTTTCCCGGCCAGAAGAAGTTATCTGTGGTGTCATATTCCGCGACGATCCCCAGCGCCGAGGAGGTGCTGCTCTCACCCAGCACCTGCTGCCAGAGACGATCAATCAGCGGGTTGTTTTTAGCCGAGATATCCATCTTTGCCCAGAACTGGGACGCGCCGACAAACACCGGCGAATCCCCGACCCGGAACAGCAGCTTTTGCGTGCCGCCGTAGCCTTGAGTTTCGGTATTGATGGCTTTGTTGCGGCTAAAACCCGTCACATCACCGGAATAGATATCGAGATTGATATCGGCATACCCGGCGGCAATCAGATAGCGGATATGGTCATCCTGCCAGGTGCGACGGTGACCACCGCCAACAAACCAGGTACCGTTTTCCGTGCCGCCGCCGCCGAAGGCGCTCATCGCCGGGGGAATAAACTGCCCGTCCACCTGCTTGCCTTTGCCGTGCAGGAACAGACCAAACAGCCCGCCGCCATAGCCGATGGCAGGCTCGGTGATCACCACCGGGATCGGCAGAAAGCCGTACGGGTTATCCTGCAGCTGACGGCTCATATCGAACATCCCGTCTTCGGGGTCGAACAGATCGACCGCCTGTACGCGCCAGCAAAGCAGCAGCATCAACAGTAATGATTTTTTCATGGTGCTTTACCCTCTGGCGGGACAGCAGGCGCGGTGTACCAGTTCTCTTTTGCCACCACCACCGGATCCGCAGGTTGCAGCACAAAATTCGGCGACATGATTTGCACGCCAAATTCGTTGAACACATCCTGGATCTGGCTGTGTAGCTCGGTGCGGGCAATCGCCAGCGGCTCTCCGGGGAACTGACGTTGCAGATCGGCCAGCAGGGTGACCTGCAATTCATAAGAGATATACCAGTCCATCAGCCCAAGCTGGCGCACCTTCACAGGTTGTGTCCGGTCGACAACGCGGGCTCGGTGAGCGGCCAGCTCCAGCATGGCCTGGACCTGTCGCCACGGAGTGTCATAGCCGACGGTCACCCCGACGGTAAGATTGAGACCACGGCCCTGGTTGAGGGCGCTGAGATTGGTAATTTTGCCGCTGACCACCACCGCGTTGGGCAGCGTCACAACATAATTTTCGCGGGTTAATACTTTGGTCGCCAGCATGCCGATTTCGCTGACCTGCCCTTCGTTATCGCCAATGCGGATCACGTCGCCTTTGCGCAGCGCCCGGGAATAGATCAGCACTAGCCCGCTCATGGCATGGTTCATCACCCCGGCCGAACCCAGCGTCAGCATCAGGCCGAAGAACACGCTCACCCCTTTAAAGGCCAGCGAGTTCGCCCCAGGCAAGAAGGGATAGGCCGCCGACACCGCAAACAGCCAGACAACAACCGAGATAAGTTTGCGCGTGGCCGCGACGGTTTCAGGATGGAGTCCAGGCAGGTGTAAGCGCCCCGCCTCCACCTGATTGAGGATCACTTTCAGGACTTTGAGGATCAGCGACGTGATGAAGAAGATGATCAACACAATCAGCAGACCGGGCAGCGCCGAGAAGATAGAGAGCGCAATCTCACGTAACACGCGCATTGACCAGTCGCCGAGCGACTCACCCCATACCCGGGTCCAGGGAAAGAGCCGGAATATCCAGCTTAACCAGACGTAAAACGCCACAATACCCAGCAGGGCCATCAGGATAGCGTAAACCCGCGTTTCGACCTCGCCAAGAAAACGCCGCCAGGCCTGGGGGATCAGCCCTTTTTTCTCGATGATCCGCCGACGATAGTAACGGCGAACTGCGCGCCATGAGCGGTACGAGCCATACCAGAACAGGATTAACCCCGCCAGCCCGGCCAGCGTTTTCACCGCCGAGAGTGCCAGCCAGGATCCGTTGTACTGTTCGCGTAACGCGGTGCGCTGGGCTTCCAGTCGCGCCAGCACGCGCTGCGCGGCCTGATCGAGGGTTAAATCGTCACCTTCATCGAGATCCCCTTCCACCAGCAACAGCACGGATTTGCCATTCATGACGATCAGCCGACCCTGCTGGTTATAGCGGGTGACGGGAACCATTTTCAGCGGCTCAGCAACATCGGCCTGGGTAAAGCCGCGCAGCGTATTGCGGATGCGCAGCACGCGCTCTTCAGGGGTGGTCAGGCCAAACTTCGCCTGCAGCATGACGATGGGCTGATGGAAAACGTAGACCGTTCGCGCCTGTTCGTGGGCGGTCGGTTGTTGACGTGGCTCCGCCGCCAGCAGCGGGAAGGCCAGCAGAGGGCATATCCATGACAAAAGACCCGTCAGCATCCTGTTCATGACTATCATCCGGATGTAAAAATTATTGTTATTTTTCAGGCCACCCACGCCACGGGTGGCCTGTGCTTTTTAGAGCGTAGTCCAGCGTTTCGCTTTCGCCATCACCCTCAGAAACGGATCTTCATCCCCAGCGACGCAGAGATGTCCGCATCGAGGCTGGTTTTGCCGCTGTTATCCCAGGTTTTGCCCACTTCGGTGTAGGCCTGCACGTCGTCCGTCACGGTCCAGGTAGCGCCAATCGCCGCTTCGGTGGCGGCAAACTGCTGGTTAGCCTTCAGGGTGGTTTTGCCATCGCTGTTGGCGGTATTGCGGTAGGTCACCTCGTCCTGGCCGTCGGTCAGCTCCTGCCAGTAGTTCACCCGCACGTAAGGTTTTACTTTGCCGTAGTGAGTGTCGTATTCGGCGGTAAGGCGCGCGCCGAGTCGGCCAATCACCGCGCTGTCGGCATTGACGCTGACTTGAGTTCTGGCGGCGTCGTTGAGGGTCACGTCGTCAAAGTTGCTCCACTGCCAGATCAGCTGCGCCTGCGGTTCCAGCGCCCAGCCGGTGTCGCCAAAGTACCAGGGTTTGCCCACCTCCACCGACGCGGTAATGGTGTTGCCATCCGGGTGGTAGGTTTGATGATCGGTCATGTTTTTCAGATCAACCGAGTGATAGCCATACTGCAGAACGTTATCGACGTAGAAGCCGTCGGTGTCGGTCCAGGTGGCATACCCGCCGAGATAGGTCGAGAAGGTGGAGTTGTACGCCGCCCCGCCGCTCATCCCGGTATTGCCATCAATTGAGCTGTCGATATCCAGGAAGGTGGTGTACAGCCCGGCACGCCACTGGTCGTTTTGCCACAGATCGAGCCCCATTTGCATTCCGCTGTACTGGCTGTGGCTGGTGCTGCCGGTCGCATCATCCAGCGTCTGATCGATGGTTTTGGTCAGATATCGCGCCCAGAAGCGCCCCTCTTGATCCGCCGGGTTGTCCGCGCGATACGGCTGTTCGTCGCCCTGACGCAGGTGCAGGGTACCGAGCACAAACAGATCGGCCTGGCGGATAATCGACGGCAGGGTGTCAAAGCCCGGCACGTCCGGACGGTAACCGGCGCGCAGGAACCAGTCCTCGCCCGCGCCGTTAAGATCCCCGGCGAACAGCTGGTACTCCCAGGCTCCCGCCGTCAGGTAATCAGACCCGATATTAAAGGCATCTTTGGTGGTCTGCGCGGTGGTCACGCCACCGTTAAGCGCCTCGACCACCATGATGCCGTCGCCTTCGGTCGGCTCCCCAAGCTGGCTGACGTCGATGTCCAGCAGCGTGCTGCCGCTGGCGGTTCCGCCGTCAATCACCAGCCGGTCGGCAATGCCTGGGCTGTTCTGCCGGGCGGCAATTTTCAGCGTTCCGTCGAGACCAACATAATCGCCCGCCACCGTCAGGGTCGAACCGACGTTGCCGCCGCGCAGATTGACCGTCCCCTGGTTCACCAGGTCGGCCACGGTCTGGTTATGCCCGCCGGTATCGAGTGTGCCGCTGCTGCTGACGATATGGCTGGAGGTGCTGCTGAACCGGTTGATGCCCCCCGCCAGTAAAGTACCGTTTTCCACCAGCGTGTAGCCGGTCCATTTATTGAGGCCATTCAGCACCGTGGTGCCTTCTCCGCGCTGTATAAAATCACCGGTGCCGGTAATGATGCCGTTAAGTTCCAGGGTATTGGCGCGATTAACCACCATCGTCGCCAGGTTCACCACGTTACCCAGCACACTGCCGCTGTTGCCGCCATCGCCCAGCTGTAACGTGCCGTTGCGAAGGGTGGTTTCACCCTGGAAGCTGCTGTCCTGAGTCAGGGTCAGCACCCCCTCGCCCTGTTTGGCCAGATTGCCGCTGCCGCTCACCGCCGTCAGCAGCGAAACATCATTGCCGTTGGTATCAATCGCACCGCCGTCGCCGGCCAGCGTCACTTCACGGGCCGTATCAAACGCCGCGCCGTAGCGCAGGGTCCCGCCGCTCAGGACGATCCCCGTGCCCGCCGCGCCGAGGTTCGCATCACCGGAGACCTGCAGCACGCCGTCGCTGATGGTGGTCCCGCCCTGATAGGTATTGTCGCCGTTGAGCACCAGGGTGCCGAGGTCGGTTTTATTCAGCCCGCCGCTGCCCACAATTTGCGAGTTGAGGGTGGCGGTATAACCCGCCCCGCGAACGGTGCCGTCACCAACGCGGATAATTGTGTCGGCGGTATCGGTGGTGATCGCCCCGTCGTTAATCACGTAGCCGTCGGTCATAAACTGCGCGCCGCTGATGGTCACTGCGCCCAGGCTGTTATCGACGGTGACGTTGCCGGACTCGCCGCCAAACACCGCAAATGCGCCATCGCTGAACGGGGTGTTAAAGGCCCCTTCCGGCGAGGTCTGATCGGTGGTCCAGTTGTCGTTGCCGTTGCTGTTTTGCCAGATGCCGTTACCGCCATCGATGGTGTCGTTGTTTTTCAGCGAGCCGCCTTCGCCGCCAAAGCCGTCCCAGAAGCGCATGGTGTAACCGCTACGGTTGACGAGGTTCACCTGCCCGTCGATGGAGGTCTGGACATACAGATCGTCCGCCGCGGCAGGCGCGGTGCCAATCTGCAGAATGTTGTTGGTCAGCGCGCCGCTGTAGTCGATCACCCGATAGACGCCGACGTCAAAATTCCCGCCTGGAGTCTGGGTAATATTGAGCTGGCCGTCGAGATTCAGGTCGCCGTTCACCGTCAGGAGATCGTTCAGCGCCCCGCCCGGCGTACCGGATTGCCCGAACTGGAAGTCCAGCTGCGCGTTTTGCGCCAGCGTCAGGCTGCCCATCGTCAGTTCCCCCACGCTGCCGATCGTCGCGCCTGGAGTCAGATGGCCATTATCGGCCACGCTGACGCTGCCGCCCAAGGTCCCCGCACCGCCCAGCGTGGCATCGGCGACCACATCGGTTGCCCCGGTAGCCGCACTCTGATCGCCGTTCACCAGCAGCACGCCCTGCTGTACCGAGGTGGTGCCGGTGTAGCTGTTATCCCCGGTTAAGGTCAGCGTGCCGCTGCCGGTTTTCACCAACCCGCCGCCGTTGCCGCTGATAAGACCGCTGATGGTGTCGTTCAGGCCGAGGTTGCCTTCGGTCAGCGTCGCGCTGCCGAGATTGACGTTACCGGCCCCGGACAGCGAGCCAATCGCCGTATTACCTGCGGAATCGCCCAGCGAAACGTTACCGCCCGCGAGGTTAGCAATGCGCGCAGACGCGGCCTGGGCGTTAGCCGCAAAGGCAACGGTGCCGCTGTTGGTGGTCAGGCTGCTGCCCGCGTCGGCATTGCCTGACAGCAGCATCCGCGAACCGGCATCGACGTTAATGGTCGCCGCACCGCCGCTGCTGGTATCCCCCAGTTCAAGCGTCCCGTCGACCAGATTGATGGTGCTGCTGTCTGCCGTCGAGGCATCGTTGAAGGCCAGCGTGGAATCTGTCACCGCGAAAATATGCGACTCTGCCGCGCTGGTGTTGTTGATATTCAGACGTGCCGCGTCGGTCAGGGTGACCGTGCTGTCGGCCCGGCCCAGCGCGCCGGTGGCGTTGGCATTGACGGTCAGGGTGCCGGTGCCGTTTTTGCCGGTAAGGGTGGTGTTGCCCTGATACGTATTGGCGATATTCAGATCTAACACCCCATCATTGGTGCCTGTAGAGGTGTCTTTCACCGCCAGCGGGCCGTCGCCGCCAATCCCGCCCTGTGGGGTGAAGGTATGGCCGTAAACGTCGAACGTCCCGCCCGCCACGCCGTCCATCACAAACAGTCGGTCGCTGGTGTAATCAGCCCCGGTCTGGAAGGTCGCGCCATTTTTAATCAGCACAAAGGTATCGGCGTCGCCGAGGCTGCTGTCTTTCGACACCTGCAGGATGCCATTCCAGATTGCCGTCCCGCCGCTGTACTGGTTATCACCGTTGAGGATCAACCGGCCAGGGTCGGTTTTCAGCAGGCGGATCGCACCGTCGTCATTGTTGTCCTGAATCAGGTCGACATTGACGGTGGTGGTGATATCGCCACCCGCTGCGCCGTCGCCCACGCGGATCACGAAGAAGCTGTCGCCGTGCGTGCCGCCCACTGCGTCGTAGCTGTTATCGGGCGAACCTGCTCCCGCCAGATTGGTGGCAACAATGTGCAGCTGCGAGTCCGGGTTAGCAGGATCGGTCGCCAGCACGTAGCCATCGGTGGTGAACTGCATTCCGCTGGTGAGAACATCGCCAAAGGCATTGCTGACCAGCACGTTATCGGCCGCGCCCTGGAAGACGGCAAAGGCGGTTTGCGACCAGGGCGCATTGCCCACCCCGTTGCTCTGGGTCCAGTTGTTACTGGTGCCGGAAATTAACGCGGTCCAGAAACCGAATCCGCCATCCACGATGCCGTTCCCGGAGGTGCCATCGCCATGGTTAGTGGCATTAAGGTCACCGTCCCAGAACTGCAGCTGATCCGCAGGCTGCGGGAAATCCAGCACCAGGTTAACCTGATTGGCAATGTTGGTCTGAACGGCATACAGCTCGGCGTCGTTCGGCGGCAGTACGCCAATATCCATGGTGTTGTTGACCAACGCCCCGCCGTAGTTGAACAGACGATACACTCCCGGCAGGAAGGTGCCGCCCGCTGTCAGGGCCACATTGACCACGCCGTCGAGAGTGAGATCCCCGACCACGTTCACCAGATCGTTTAACGCCCCGCCCGGGGTATAGGCTTCTCCGAGCTGGAACTGGCTGTCGGTATCGCTCGCCAGGGTGAGATCGCCGTTAATGGTCAGCACCCCGGTGCCGTTGCCCCGGGCGTCGTCGCCCGGACGCAGCACCGTGCCGGTGTTGAAGACCACGTCACCGCCGAGGGTGCCGTAGCCGCCGAGGGTGCTGCCGGACAGCACCGTGGTCAGCCCGGTTCCGGTCTGGACGCCGTTAACCAGCAAGGTGCCTTGCTCGACCGTGGTGGTGCCCGCGTAGCTGTTATTGCCGCCGAGGCGCGTCACGCCGCTGCCGATCTGGCGAAACGCCCCGCTCCCGGAAATCGCGCCATTTAGCGCCACGTTATCGGCACGGTTGACGGTTAACAGGCCGTTATCGGTGATATTGGTGGTGGTAGACAGGCTCCCGGTGGTGCCGCCGTTGCCCAGCGCCAGTTCAGAATCGGGGCCGATCAGCGTGTTGCCGGTGTAGGTGTTATCTCCCAGCACGATGGTGTTGCCGCCGCCGATACGCTCCATGCCGCCGGAGCCCGAAATCACCCCGCTGTAGGTTTGATCCGCTGCGCCATCAAATGACACCAGGCTGGTGGGCTCTGTCGTCGCAATGTTGTACTGGCGGATTGTGGCTTCGCCGCTGGTCACGCCGTTATCGCCGGAGCGTAATGTCGCCCCGTTGTTAACGTTAATCTGCGCCGCACCGGAGAGGGCCAGGTCATTCACCACGCGGATATCCGTGGGATCACCATCCAGGGTTAGCGTGCTCCAGCCGGTGCCGATGTTGGTGCCGACAGCCAGATCGTCTGCCGCCAGCGAGCCAATATTCGCCGACCCGGCGCTGCTGCGGGTGCTGTTAAAGGTCAGCGCGTTGTTGGTGCCGCCTTCGCTCAGCACATGGCCGACGCGCGACAGGCTGACGTTGCCAAAGGTGGCGCTGTCATTGCCATCCCCCCCGGTAAAGGTCACCCCACCGGCGAATTCCCCGGCGGTAAAGCCAAACCGGTCGTTACCGCTGCCGAGAGTGATCTCGCCCTGGGTGGTCCCGGCGTTGATCTCCATCACGTCGTTGCCGCTGCCGGTCAGCACCACCTGGGCGCTGTCGCTGGCGGCACGCAGCGTGCCGGTGTTGGTCACGGTGTTACTGGCGGTACCGGAGGCATCAATCACCGTGGCATTTTCACTCTGGCTGATAATGGTCCCGGTGTTGCTGATGCTGCGGGCGGTCGCGGTGCCGTTAAGGGCAATCAGCGACTGGGCGTTGGTGGTGCTGGTGGAGGTGATGGTGCCGCTGTTGCTGAAGGCCGCACTGTTCTGCGCGAGGATGGTGCTGCCGGTGTCGCTGCTGGTGGTGATAACGCCGCTGTTGCTCAGGCTGCTGGCATTGGCCGCATCAATCGCTGCCCCCGCCGTTGCGCCCATATTAATCGAGGTGCCCGAGTTCACGCTCCCGCTGGTGCGGGCGAGGATCCCGGTGCTGTCGGTCCCGTTACCGTTGATGGTGTAGCCGGTGCCGATGGTCAAATTGCCGCTGGTCTCTGACCCGTCGGCCTGCATAAAGGCAAAGCCGCTGCCGCTGCCCGACACGTTGAGGACGTTGCCGCTGCCTTCTGCGCTAAATGTCACCGCAGTGCGGATCGCCGGGCCATCGCCGGAATTAATCGTCACGTTGTTGAGGTTGATATCACTGGAGCTGGCGTTGTTGTTAATCCCCGCCCCGCTTCCCGTGACATCAATAGTGGTGTTGCTGGCGTTGAAAGAGGACGCCCCGGTGCTGTCAATGCGCACCCCGTCCGCGCCGTTGCTGGCGGTGATCTGGTTTCCGCTGCCGTTAACGGTGAGCGTCGCCCCGTTGCCTGCCAGCTGCACGGCGGCTAACCCGCCGTTGGCGGTAACGGTACCGAGCTGGCTGACCGTTGCGCCCGCGCCCCGAACCCGTAAACCGATGTTGCCGCTGCCGGGCGCGCCGGACACGGTGATCGCCCCGCTGTTATTCAGCAGCCCGGCATTCTGAATATCCACGCCAATGTTGTTAGTGCCTGCGACGCTGACCGGGGCCGTGACCGTTGCCTGGCCGTTGTCATGCAGGATAATCCCGGTGCTGCTGGTGCCCAGCAGATCGATGGCCGCCCCGGCGTTTAACGTCAGATTACCAAGATAGCCAACGTTGTAGCCGACAATCCCTGATTGCCCGTCGGCAGAAGCGATCGTCGCATCGGAAGTCACCAATGTTTCCCGCGCCACAGGATCGATGGTGGCGTCGATATTGTAGTTACGACCATCCACCAGCACCGCCGTGGTGTTGTTTCCGGCGAGGTTAATCGCCCCGTCGGTGATGGCCCCGTTGGCCCCGCCGGTGACTTTCACCCCGACGGCGTTCAGACCCGACACGGTGATGGAGGCGTCACCGGTGGTTAATTGCGTCGGCACGTCATCGGTTATATCGCTGTTATTCAGATCGTCCACGCCGTTGGCAAAGACCCCGGTGGAGCCCTGCCCCGAGACAATCAGGTCATAGCTGCTGCCGGTACCGGTATTGCCGTTAAAGGTCGCCCCGTGATCGACGGCGAACAGAATAGAATCCGTTTGCGCGTTGTCGGTAATGGTGGCGTTGGTGATATTGATACTCGCACCCTGGCCCCAGGCGTAGTAGCCAATCTGCTGGGTGTTCTGGAACGCCAGTGATGCATCCGCGCCAATATCAATGGTCGCATTGCCGCGGGCATGCACCCCGATGGCTCCTGCCGACAGCAGGCTGATGTCCGAGTCCAGCGTCACCTGCGCCGCCTGGCTGTTAAGCCCTTCGGCATAAACCGCGTAATTGCGGTAGGTGAAAGGCTGGTTATCCGTCCCGCCGGTATCACCCGCGCTGCCCACCACAATGGCGCTGGCCGCGGTGGAATTCAGCGAGGCGTTGGCGGTTTGCGCCAGCACATTCAGGGCGATGTTGTTGTCACCATCAACGAAGATTTGCCCGTTGTTGGTCACCACCCCGCCATTGTCTTTAACGTACATGCCGTAGTTGGCGGCCGCTGAGGTTTCGCCGGTCGAGGTTGGGGTTAAGGTGCCCAGCACGTTCAGTTGACCGTCGTTGGTCACGTCTTCCGTACCGCCCTCAACCAGCATCGCCGCCGCATTGCGGGTCTGCGAAAGCAGCGTGATGCTCCCCGTGCTGCTGTTCACCATGTTGCCCTTGCCGGTGGTGTACATCCCGGCGGTTAAATTCCCGCTGCCGACCAGATTAATGGCATCCGGTGCGGCCGGGGTGGTGACCGGGGTGCCGCCAATAAAAATACGCCCGGCGTTGGTTACCGTCCCGGTGGTATCACTTAATATCGCGTAGCCGCCCGCCCGTCCATCTGGGTTACGGCTGTTGCCCGTCAGGGTAAGGGTGCCGGTGTTGGTGATCGTGCTGCTGTCGCCCGCCGCCATCCCCCAGGCGTTATGGGATGCGCTATTGGTGACGGCAACGTTGATGTATCCCGTGTTGCTGAGCGTCGAGTCGCCCACCCCGGCCATCCCCACGCTGCCGACGTTACTGACGTTCTGGTTTACACCGTCTTTTTCGAGGAACAGCCCGGCATTGAGGGTCCCGGTATTGATTGCATCGCCAAAGTTGGCGAGCATCGCTACCGTCGACGTGCTGCCGCTGCTGCGCCAGGCGTTGATGTCACCGTTGTTGGTGATCACCCCGCCTGACGCGGCTTCCATGACGGCGGACGCGCCATCGACGGCCAGGCTGGCATCCGCGGTGACCGTACCGGTGGCCGCGTCGCCGTTGGCATAAATCACCCGCAGTTCGCCCGTGCCAAGGGTGGCGTTGTTGGTATGCGCCAGACGATCTTCCCAGACGTTATAGGTGAGATTGATCTGCGTGCTTTGCGCCTGACTGAGTAACCCGGTGATAAGGGCGTTATAAACGCTTTGCGCTTCAACGGCCGAGTCAATCACTTCGCCCTGGACGGTGGCCCCGGCGGTCAACCAGTACTGGATCTGCGGGCTGCCGGCATACGTGCCCTGCCCGGTGAGGTAATTATTCACATCCGCAATATCGTCCGAAGAGGTGATGTCGAAAGTGCGGCTGCCCAGCTGGATCACGCGTCCGCCGGGGAGTTCGGTGTAATTCGGTAACGTCAGGGTGTAGTTATACTGGGTGCTTTGCGCGCCCACGCTCTGACTCTGGTTGCTGATCACCGCCGCAGGACGGAAATGAATATAGTTATCGGACTGCCAGGTCACCGCGCTGGCGGCCGACCCATCCCCGTCGGCACGGGCCAGGGTGGAGTCTTTGGTCAGCAGGTCGAGGGTATTGGCCGCCGCTGCTATCGGGGTCGCGCCAAGGGTGTCCGCGCCAATATTGATATTCGCCGTACCGCCATCAGTACCGATTTCAACGATGCCGAACTGGTTCATGATCCGCACAGATTCAGGGTCATAAACCGATAGTTGCATATTGCCGACCGGGGTATCGTCCGCCGAAACAAAGGTTGAGGAGTCGTAAATACTGATGACCTGGTAGCTGCCGTCCAGGCCTGGCACCTCAACGTTGAGCTCCTGGTTTTGCTGCGGATTCGCCGGATTAGGCGAGTAGGTGAATTCACTGATATTGGCGGCCGTAATCGGGGTGATCACCCCTTGCGAATCCGTTGCCTGAATAGTGAGGATCCGATCCCCTTCCGGGGCAATGGCCCCTGGCAGCGCATTGACCACCGTAACGGCCCGCCCGGTGACGCCGTTCCCGGACGTCACATCCGGCAGTTGCGGGATTGGGCCGAGGATATTCAGCGTCGTGCCCGGCGCATAATGATTCGGTAAAACCTGATTATCAACGCTGAATGCTATTCCCGTATCGATGACAGTATCAAAGTTATATGCGGGATCCGTCGGGAATAAATAACTGGGATACGCTGTCGCCCAGTTCACATCGTCTGCATACGCGACGCCGGATAATCCAGAGAGTATTACCGTAACTGCGCTGGGGATTATCAGGCGGCGGGGACTTTTTTTGCCGGAATGCGCGGTAGAGAGTTCGCTGACTGCAACAAAACAACCTGCCACGTGGCTCCATACATGACGATAGATTTTATTCATAACAGGCCCTGTCTAATCCATGGGTTTGAAATCGATGGAAATACGGCGAAAAGTTAAGAAATATTCATCGAAGTAGTACGTTAAGGTTAGCTGAATATTTAATTTTCACTAACAATGACTATGGCGTTTATATATCAATATAAAACAATGGATTACGCAGCCTTATTCTTCCCGCCCCCGCTTGTGCAGGCATGCCCGCCATGCTCGCACAAGCGAAATAAATCATTAATTTGACGGACTGGCAAAAACCCACTACGCGTATTAACCCATTTAAATAAACACATTAAATTTTAAATGATTAGCCTGCACGCCTAATTATTTAATTACCTGCTTACTTGCTGATTACAAACAACGGATTATATTTTAAAAGCAGGTTACAAATGTAACTTTCGGGAAATAGACAATTGCCGTCGAGCCGCTAAAAGTGTGAGGATCGAAATGAAACTGAAACCGATTGCCAGAGGACTGGCACTGGCTGGTCTTTTAACAACGTTTATTATGCCAGCTTATGCCGATGTAACCCCTAAAGACGCTACCGCCGCAACGAAACAAGCCAACGACCAGCTTTATAACCAACTGCCTTTCTCTGATAACACCGACTTTACCGATGCGCATAAAGGCTTTATTGCCCCGCTGCCGACTGAAGTGATTCACGGCGAGCAAGGCAATGTCGTCTGGAACCCGCAGCAGTACGCTTTTATTAAAGAAGGCGAAAAAGCCCCGGATACCGTTAACCCCAGCCTGTGGCGACAGTCTCAGCTGATTAATATCAGCGGCTTATTTGAAGTGACCGACGGGGTTTATCAGATCCGTAACCTCGACCTGTCGAATATGACCATTATCGAAGGGGCCACCGGCGTGACCGTCGTTGACCCGCTGGTCTCGGCAGAAACCGCGAAAGTCGGGATGGATCTCTATTTCAAACAGCGCGGTAAGAAACCCGTTGTCGCCATCATTTACACCCACAGCCACGTTGACCACTACGGCGGCGTGCGCGGCGTGGTCGATGAAGCCGACGTGAAGGCAGGCAAAACCAAAATCTATGCTCCGGCAGGCTTTATGGAAGCCGCCGTGGCAGAAAACATTATGGCCGGTAACGTCATGAGCCGCCGCGCCAGCTACATGTACGGCAACCTGCTGAAACCAGATGCTAAAGGCCAGGTCGGTGCCGGTCTGGGGACCACCACCTCTGCCGGTACGGTCACGCTGATTGCGCCAACCAATATCATCGAGAAAGACGGCCAGAAAGAGACCATCGATGGCCTGACCTATGACTTTATGCTGGCGCCGGGCTCCGAAGCCCCGTCGGAAATGCTGTGGTTTATCGAAGAGAAAAAACTGATCGAGTCCGCAGAGGATGTGACCCACACCCTGCACAACACCTACTCTCTGCGCGGGGCGAAAATTCGTGAGCCGCTGCCGTGGTCAAAATACATCAACGAAGCGATTGTGCGCTGGGGTGATAAAGCTGAGATCCTGATGGCCCAGCACCACTGGCCGACCTGGGGTAACGAAAACGTCAATAAACTGCTGAAAAGCCAGCGTGACCTGTACCGTTACATTAACGACCAGACATTGCGCATGGCAAACCAGGGCCTGACCCGCGATGAGATTGCCGCCAACTTCAAACTGCCGGATTCGCTGGCGCATACCTGGGCGAACCGCGGTTATTACGGCTCGGTGAGCCACGACGTGAAAGCCACCTATGTGCTGTATCTTGGCTGGTTCGACGGCAACCCGGCAACTCTGGACGAACTGCCGCCGGAAGAGTCGGCGAAGAAATTTGTCGAGTATATGGGCGGGGCCGATGCCATTCTGCAGAAAGCGAAAACCGACTTCGATCAGGGTAACTACCGCTGGGTCGCGCAGGTAGTGAGTAAAGTGGTGTTCGCCGATCCGCAGAACGAGGCCGCGCGTTATCTGGAAGCGGATGCGCTGGAGCAGCTGGGTTATCAGGCGGAATCTGGCCCGTGGCGTAACTTCTACCTCACCGGCGCGCAGGAACTGCGTAACGGCGTGGTGAAAGGCCCGACCCCGAACACCGCCAGCCCGGACACCGTCCGCGCGATGACCCCGGAAATGTTCTTCGACTATCTGGCGGTGCACATCAACGGCGAGAAAGCGGGTTCAGCGAAATCGGTGTTTAACATCGATCTGGGCAGCGACGGTGGCAAATATAAGCTGGAGCTGGAAAACGGGGTACTTAACCACACCGCCAACGCCGAAGCGACGAATGCTGACGCCACCATTACGCTTAGCCGTGACACGCTGAACAAAATCATCCTGAAAGAGACCACCCTGAAACAGGCTGAAGACAGCGGTTCGGTGAAAGTGACCGGCGACGGCACCAAACTCGATACTATGCTCGGCTATATGGACAAGTTTGAGTTCTGGTTCAATATCGTGACACCGTAAAACAGAGACACCCTCGCGCTGTATGCGTGAGGGTGTCATCCCACCTTCCGCGTTGCCCGTGAATACGCGCCCTCACCCTAACCCTCTGCTCCCTGAATGGAGAGGGAGCCGACCGTGCCAGTAGCTAAAACGGCTTCACATTCAGCTGATCCACCATCGTACCCAGCGCAATCCGCTCGTCACCCGTCAGGGTCTGCAGCGGGAACGGCAGGCAAGGCGCGGCAACGGTCCCCGTCAATTCTGCTATCGTCGCTATCACCCGCAGGCTGCCGTGACGGCGGAAGTACACCCACATTGGTTCCAGCGCCCGGTTAAGCCGCTGAGTGTCCCCGGTATCACCGCGCATCGCCGCCTGCGTCAGCCGCAGGCAAACGTGCGGATAAAGCCCGGCCAGCACCGAATACCAGACGTCGCATCCGGCGATCAGCCCGGCTGCCGCCTGGGCGTCACCGCTGATCCCCACCGTCACCCCTTCCGGCAGCGCGCTTTTCAGCCTGGCAACACGCGCTGACGCCGCATCCGGATCTGCCGGGAAAACGCCAAGCTTGATGGAACCGATATTGTGCAGGCGTGACAGGGCCACCAGCAGCTCGTCGGTGAATTCAAATCCGCTGGTAGCCGGGTTGTCATAAATGCACAGCGGAACCGACAGTTCGTTGGTCACGCGTTCATACAGGCGGTACACCTCATCTGCCGTCAACGGCTGGTAGCTGAGGGGTGCCAGCAACAACCCGCGCACCCCGGCCTGCTGGGCATCGTCTGCCAGCCTCATCACCTCGTCGGCATTGATGCTGCCGATACTGGTCATCACCGGAATATTCCCGGCGGCGTGCACCGCCAGGCTGGTGGCCGCCAGACGTTGCTTGCGGGTTAAGTAGGCGTAGCTCCCCGTGGAGCCCAGCGCACCGATGGAATTCACACCGCTCGCCGCCAGCGACTCAATCAACGCCGCAAACCGTTGTTCGTCAATCTCGCCCTTCACCAGCGGCGTCAGGGGGAATGCACTCAAACCTGTAAACATCGTTGATTCCTTGTAAAATTCAGCGGGAAAACTTTCTGGACCCGATAACGCAGCCAATGACGCCCAACGTGATCAGCATCATCAGCGGGCTGACCCGTTCATGCAGCAGCCAGGCACTGAGGCCCAGCCCAAGGAACGGCTGCAGCAGCTGCAGCTGACCGACCGCAGCGATCCCGCCCTGGGCCAGTCCCTTATACCAGAAGATAAAACCAATCAGCATACTGAACAACGATACATACCCCAGGGCAACCCACGCAGGAAAGCCAATGCCGTGCAATGTCGCGGGCATCGCAAAAAATGCGGCCACGATCATAAAAGGTAGCGCAAGAATCAGCGCCCAGCTGATTACCTGCCAGCCGCCGCAGACGCGGGTCAGCGCGGCCCCTTCGGCGTAACCCAGACCACAGACCCCCACCGCCGCCAGCATCAGCAGATCGCCCGTCAGCGACAGCGACGCACTTTGCGACAGCGCAAACCCCATCACCAACAGACTGCCAAGCACCGAGAAGATCCAGAAGGCCAATGTGGGCCGCTCATTGCCACGCAGCACCGCAAAAATCGCCGTCATCAGCGGCAGCAGCCCCAAAAAGACGACCGAATGCGCGGCGCTGACATGCTGTAACGCCATCGCCGTCAGCAGCGGAAAGCCGGTTACCACACCCAGCGCGACTATCGCTAACGGCACAAGATGTGCGGCCTGGGGGCGTCTCTCCCGCAGCCCGACGATCAGCATCAGCGCCACCACCCCGGCAGCAGAGGCGCGCACAAACGTCAGAAAAAAAGGATCCATCTCCAGTACCGCCACCCGCGTGGCGGGCAGTGAGCCACTGAAAATCACCACCCCCAACAAACCGTTAAACCATCCCGATGCTGTTTTACTGTCCACCATGACCTCTCTGTTTTGCCACCCCATCCAGGCTTGAGCCTGACCTGAACGCAGGGTAATCTTGCTCATCTGGCACAATCAAATAATTGTCATGGATACATTTGATGAAAGCGCGATACAAAAGCATCGTCGACCGTTTTGCGCAGCGCATCCGCCGGGCAGAGCTGTCGGCAGGCACCCGACTGCCCACACACCGCATCCTTGCCGCGCAGGAGCATATCTCGCTGGCCACCGCCACGCGGGTCTATGCCGAACTGGAGAGTATGGGCCTGGTGAGTGGTGAGACCGGGCGCGGCACGTTCGTCAGGGAGATCGCCTTGCCTACCGGGCATGGGATCGATCAGCATGCGGTGGCAACGGACGTGCTGGATTTGAACTTCAACTATCCCGCTCTTCCGGGTCAGGGAGAGATGCTACGCGAGGCGCTTAAACAGGTCGCGACCGTGGGCGACATTGAATCCTATCTCCGCTATCAGCCGCATGCCGGCAGGCAAACGGAGCGGGAGACGATTGCTGGGTATCTCGCGCAGCCAGGCTTCCAGCCTGCGGCGGACAATATCCTGATTGTGAACGGCGCCCAGCACGGCCTGACCATTACCCTGATGGGCCTGCTCAGGCCCGGTGATGTGGTGGCGGTGGATGCACTCACCTACCCCGGTTTTAAGGCAATGGCGGTACTTTATCATCTGGAGCTGATCGCCATTCCCTGCACCGAAACGGGCCCGGACCTGGAGGCGTTACGCCAGATCTGCCGCAAAAGGCCGGTGCGCGCGGTATACACCATGCCCACGCTGCACAATCCGCTGGGCTGGATATTGACCCGCAACCAGCGCAAAACGCTGGTGGACATTGCCCGCAAGCATGACCTGCTGATCATCGAAGATACCGCCTATGCCTGGCTTGTCCGCCGCCCGCCGCCGCCGATCGCCAGCCTGGCTCCGGAACGCACGTTGTATGTGACGGGGTTTTCCAAAAACGTCGCCACCGGCCTGCGGGTTGGCGCGGTCGTGTGCCCTGAGGCAATGCGTCCGGCGCTGGAAAGAGCCATTCGGGCGACCACCTGGAACACGCCGTCGGTGATGACGGCCCTGGTTTGTCGTTGGATCCAGGACGGTACTGTCACGCGCTTTGAATCCCTGAAACGCCGCGACGCCCGCCAGCGGCAACGGATCCTGAAAGAGATGCTCGGCGATCTTCCCTGCATTGCCCATCCCGATTCATACTTTGCGTGGCTGCCGCTGGCAGAAGATGCCAGGGCCGATCGGGTGGTTAAAGCGCTGATGGACAACCATATTTCGGTGTCGACTGCGGAGCCTTTTTGTACCGCCCAGAATGTGCCGCAGGCGATCCGCATCGCCCTCGGTTCGGTCACGGTCGAGCATTTACGTCTGGCATTATTGAAGGTCAAAGAGGTGGTCGAGCGGGAGCAGTGTCGCTAATCCAGGCCCTGAAAAGGGCCCGGAGGACGCGCCTTATGACAGGATTTCCACCGCCGAACGCTATTTATGCCCACCCTCAGAATAATCGGAAAATAACCAGTAAGCCGACAATAAAAAGAGCCAGAAGGCTTATTGACGTTTTTAGGGTGGTAACTACATTTATTTTTGCACGGACAGAAGGGATTAATTTCCCCGCATTAAATATCATCACTCAATACGGGAGACATGTTATGGCAAAACATCGAGGTGGTGCCGGTAATTTCGCAGAAAACCGGGAACGTGCAGCCGAGGCGGGACGCAAAGGAGGACAGCGCAGCGGTGGCAACTTTAAAAACGATCCACAACGTGCCTCAGAGGCCGGTAAAAAAGGCGGACATAATAGCCATGGCGCGGGGAAAAAAGCCGAAGAGTAAGGCGCGAAATATAGGCTGACCCTGCGGGGTTAATATGTACGACAATATTCTTTCCGGAGGCTGAGTTTATCATTCAAGAAAGCGCATGGGTCACCTGCGTAATAATTATCGCCCTTGCGATAATGTATTCGCCCGGAGTGTCGCTCCGGGCTTTTCCCACAGACGGTTTAACGCTTTTTCGGCATCATGCGCAGCAGGGTGTTGTCTTTCCAGAAGTAATGGTGAAGCAGCGCGGCAAAGGCGTGAATGCCGATGATAACGTAGCCGAAGTTCGCCAGGGTCACGTGCCAGGATTTCATCATATCCACCAGGTCAAAATTCGACTCGGCGGCGTGCGGCATTCCCAGTCCGAAGGCAAACCAGGTGTTGCCCCGGTTATACATCATCACCAGGCCAATGATAGGCAGCGCAATAAACAGCAGGTAAATGGCAAGGTGGCCGAGGTGGGATAAGCCGATGTACATCGGTTTCGGTTTTGGCACGATCGGTGGGGCCGGATACTTAAGCCGTACCAGCAGGCGCGCCACCATCAACACCAGAATCGAAATCCCGCAGGAAACGTGGATCATGTTAATCAGCGGGCGGTCGCTACGCGGGAAAAAGCCGCGAAACTCCATGGCACAGTAGGCCACGATCACCAGCAAGAAAACCAGCCAGTGGATACCGATTTGCAGGCCGGTGTATTTATTGCGCATAGTCATTCCTGAATGTAGAGCGTAGAAAAAATCAAAATAACCACCTTTAGTTAAAAATTCATTAATTTTTGTCCATGATTTTTCAAAAACTTCCCGATAAATGACGCTTCTTCAATTGCCTCGGTGGGGTTGATGGTCTAATCCTGGAGATGTTCAACATCCCGTCCGTCCATTCAGGAGAACATCATGAGTAAGATTGGCATTAACGGTTTTGGCCGCATTGGCCGACTGGTGCTTCGTCGATTACTGGAAACCCAGGACAGTAATACCGTGGTGGCGATAAACGATTTAACGTCGCCGAAAGTGTTGGCCTACCTGTTAAAACACGACTCTAACTATGGCGTTTTCCCGTGGAGCGTCGACTTCACCGAAGATTCGCTGATCGTCGACGGTAAATCGATTTCGGTGTATGCCGAGAAAGAGGCCAAACATATTCCGTGGCAGGCTGCCGGGGTGGATCTGGTGGTGGAATGCACCGGGTTCTACACCTCGAAAGCGTCATCCCAGGCCCACCTGGACGCCGGGGCGAAAAAAGTGCTGATCTCCGCCCCTGCCGGTGAGATGAAAACTATCGTCTTTAACGTCAACGACGACACCCTCGACGCCAGCGATACCATTATCTCGGTTGCCTCCTGCACCACCAACTGCCTGGCGCCGCTGGCCAAGGTGCTGCACGACGCCTTTGGCATCCGGGCGGGCACCATGACTACTATTCACGCCTATACCGGCACCCAGGCGCTGGTTGATGGTCCGCGCGGGAAGGATCTGCGTGCCTCGCGGGCGGCGGTCGAAAATATTATCCCCCACACCACCGGGGCGGCTAAAGCCATCGGGCTGGTGATCCCGGACCTGAGCGGCAAGCTGAAGGGTCATGCCCAGCGCGTGCCGGTCAAAACCGGCTCGGTGACCGAGCTGGTGGCGATTCTGAACAAAAAAGTCACCGTCGATGAGATCCACGCGGCGCTGAAAAAGGCCACCGAGGGCAATGATGCCTTTGGCTACACCGAGGAAGAGATTGTCTCGTCGGACGTTATCGGCACGCAGTTTGGCTCGGTATTCGACGCCACCCAGACCGAAGTCACCGACGCGGGCGACGTGCAGCTGGTGAAAACGGTCGCCTGGTACGACAATGAATACGGGTTTGTCACCCAGCTGGTGCGCACCTTAGATAAATTCGCTGCCCTTTAATTTCACCGCGGACAGCCCTGCTGTCCGCAACCTGTGAATTTGTTCCGGTTTTCATTTCGTTAACCCTGATATAACAAACGCTTTCCACAAGAGGGAGCGTTATCATGGAAGCATTGAGCCGCGACATTTTAGAGCAGCAGATGGCGCAAGCCGTTGCCCGTTCAGCCACTTTTCCGATCTGGCCCACCCCTGAAGCGCCAGGCGCGCACGCCAGCGACGCCGTTTTTACCCCCGAGCCACGACACAGCGGCACCTCCGCGTTCGATCGCGCCGTCACCGGCGTGCGGGCACCGGAAATCACCGTCTATGCCCCGGACAGACCTAACGGTATCGGCATTCTGGTGGCCCCCGGCGGTTCGTATCGTCGTGTGGTGCTGGATAAAGAGGGCAGCGCGCTGGCGGCCTTCTTTAACCCGCGCGGCTATACCCTGTTTGTGATGACCTATCGCGCGCCGGGCGATGGTCATGAAGAAGGTGCCGACGCGCCGCTGGCCGACGTGCAGCGGGCGATGCGGGTGATCCGCGCCAATGCGCATGAGTGGAAGCTGGATCCAGCGCGCATCGGCGTGCTGGGCTTTTCCGCAGGCGGGCACGTGGCCGCCAGCCTTGGCACCCGTCACGATGAAGCGGTGTACGCCCCGCTGGATGCCGTCGACGAATTCTCCGCCCGTCCGGCATTTATGGCGCTGGCGTATCCGGTGATCACCATGCACAGCGGGCCGCACCATCCTGGCTCCCGCCACGAGCTGATTGGCGACACCCCGACCGACGCCCAGGTGCGCCACTATTCGCTGGAAGACAGAGCCACGCCCGACGCGCCGCCTACCTTCCTGTTGCATGCGGCTGACGACCCAGCGGTGAAAGTGGAAAACAGCCTGATGATGTTCAGCGCCCTGCGCCGCCACGGCGTGCCGGTAGAGATGCATCTGTTCGAACGGGGAAAACACGGATTTGGCATTCGGGATGCCCAGGGATTGCCGCTGGCGGTCTGGCCCGAATTGATGATGAACTGGATTGCCACCAAGGTATAAGCGGGTTTCGCCCGGCGGCGCTGCGCTTGCACGGGCCTACGGTTTAGTAGGCCGGGTAAGCGCAGCGCCACCCGGCGAATTTACATTCAGGACTGCAAATAAACCACCTGGGTTTGCAGATACTCGTGCAACCCGTGTTTACCGTCTGCCCCGCCGATCCCGGATTTACGCCAGCCCGCGTGGAAGCCCTGCATCGCTTCAAAGTTCTCGCGGTTGATGTAGGTTTCGCCGAACTTGAGCCCTTTAATCGCTTTCATCGCCACGTTCAGATCGCGGGTGTAAATGGAGGACGTCAGGCCGTAGTCGCTGTCGTTCGCCATCTTCAATGCCTCTTCCAGCGTGTCAAAAACCACCACCGGCAGTACCGGGCCGAAGGTCTCTTCGTGCATGATCGCCATCTCCTGGCGCACGTCGAGCAGCAGCGTCGGCGGATAGTAATAGCCTTTGCCTTCGACGGCTTTGCCACCCAGCACCACTTTTGCCCCTTCCTGCACCGCGCGAGCCACTTTCTGCTCCACACGTTCCAGCGCCGCAGCGTTGATCAGCGGCCCCATCGCAATGTCGTTGCGCTCGGCCGGGTTGCCAAACTGTACCGCTTTCATCGCTTCGCCCAGACGGTTGGCAAAACGGTCATAAATGCCTTTCTGCACATACACGCGCTCGGCGCAGTTGCACACCTGTCCGGTGTTGATCACCCGGGAGTCGACAATCGCCTTCACCGCCAGCTCCAGATCGGCATCGTCCATCACGATGGCCGGGGCTTTACCGCCCAGCTCCAGGCACACTTTGGTGATGTTTTTCGCCGCTGCGGTCATGATCTTCTCACCTGCCCCCACGCTGCCGGTCATGCTGACCATCGCCACTTTCGGGTTGCCTGCCAGCTCCTGACCCACGGTTTCGCCGCGGCCCAGCACCAGGTTGAAGACCCCTTTCGGCAGACCGATGTCGTCGACAATTTTGGCAAACGCAATGGCGTTGTTCGGCGTGAATTCGCTCGGTTTGATCACGATGGTGTTGCCGGTAATCAGCGCGGGCGCCAGCTTGCGGGCAATCAGGAAGAACGGGAAGTTCCACGGCAGAATGCCGGTGGTGACGCCCAGCGCGCGCTTGAACAGCAGAATGTTCTCGCCCGGACGGTCGCTCTGAATAATTTCGCCTTCGTAGCGACGGGCCCACTCGGCCATGTAGTCGAGGTAGTCGGCGGTAAACGCCACTTCCACCTCAGCCAGTTGCTGAATTTTGCCGCCTTCGGCCACGATCAGGGCGCTAATCTCGCTGGCGCGTTCGCGAATGCCCGCCGAGATTTTGCGTAACCAACCCGCACGCTGGATAGCAGGCAGGGCCTCCCAGTCAGCCTGCGCGCGGTCGGCGGCGTCAATGGCCTTGCGGGCATCTTCGGCGCTGCCGTCGGGAATACGGGAAATGACCTCTTCGGTAGCCGGGTTGATCACATCAATCCAGGCTTCACCCTGCCAGGCGACAAACTGTCCATCGATATACATAGGATGTTGTACGGGTACTGTCATGACCTGCTCCTGTAATTAGACTGTTTTTAACACGTAAAATTATTGTTAAAAACTACAGTTTCAGATCCGCATTCCTACTCTATCGTGCTGTTTTTGTGAGATCTCTCATAAAAGAATCGGGTCAGCAAAACATTTTCATTACAACCCGACAACATAGTCTGCCCGTTTGCGCAAAAGCCAGCGCAAACGGGCAGCCGTTTACAGCAGAGAGCGACTGACCAGCGCCTCGGTGAGAATAGTGTCGTTGCGAAGCACCTGCCAGGCCGCGTCGACCTCAGCCGGGATGCTGACGTGCACGGTAAAATCCCGCCCGGCCGGGCCGTAGCCATTGATGTCATCGCGCAGGCGCGGCATTTCGCCCAGCACCAGCGACAGATAGCGCTCGACGGGCCATAGCCCCTCGCCACCGCCGCTGAACACCAGCCCGTCTTCACTGTTTTGCAGCTGCGGCACAATCCCCGGCTGGCTTATCCACTCGGGCGCGGCAGGCGCGTCGCGGCACACCCGGGCGAAGGTCGCCATGGTGCGGCGCTGCATGGTCGGATCCTGCACCACAATCACCCTCTTCGCCGGTAGCGGATGGTGCTGCATCAGCGACCAGCTAAAGCGCGCATTCTCGCCGCAGTTGGTGGATTGATCCTCCACCAGCACCCGCTCCGACGCAATGTGCCAGAACTCGCGGGCAATCTCCGCCAGAATCGTGGCTTCGGCTTTCCCGGTGGTGCGCACCCGGTTGTATTGCGGATGGCGGGCAATGGCGGCATACAGGAACGTGGTGGAATGGCCAATGCCGCCGCTGATCAGCAGCGGTACGGCAAGCTCTGCCGCCAGACGGCAGGCGGTGTCGATGGCGGGGATCACCGCGTTCCCCGCCAGCACCACGGCGTCCGCCTGCGGTGGCGGTTGAGCAGGATCGAAATCGGTTTCGGCAAGCCAGCTGCCGACAGTGTTTACCGCTGCCAGAGTTTTATCCGGCAGACAGGGGAAGATTGCGAGTGTCATCATTACCTCCTTCCAACTATTACGTTCAGCGTAACGCGCGGGCCGCCGGTTAACAGAGGATCTCTCTGAAATTTACCGGATCACATTTGATTAACCCGGCGTTATCATATTCACTTGAAAAATGATTTGGGTCAGACTTAAAATCATTAGCCCACTAACTATTCATTAATTTTATAGGTATCACGGTTATGCGCCTGCCTCAACGCGACCCCTATTCGCCTCGCGAGTGGCAGCCTCACGAAAAGCCGATGCTGTTAGGCTCCCCGTCCACGCCCCTGCACAGCACGCCCAAACGCATCGCCTATGGCGTGGTGGGGCTGCTGGTGTGTCTGACCGGCGCGCTGGGCAATGCGATGGTGGCCGCCAACCTGCAGAATTTGCAGGGCACTTTTGCCGCCTGGTCCACCGAGATCGCCTGGCTGCCCGCGGTGTACGTGATGACCAACGTGTCGATCAACCTGCTGCTGGTGAAGTTCCGCCAGCAGTTTGGCCTGCGCGCCTTCACCGAAGGCTTCCTGGTGCTGTACGTGCTGGTGACCTTTTTCCACCTGTTCGTCAACGATCTCAGCTCTGCCCTGATGGTGCGCGCCGCCCACGGAATGGTGGCCGCGGCCCTCAGTTCGCTGGGGATCTACTATCAGATTCAGGCCTGGCCCGCGAAGCACCGCCTGAAAGCCCTCACCATCGGCATCACCGGCTCGTCGCTGGCGATCCCCATTGCGCGCCTGTTCTCCACCGAACTGCTGCAACTGGACGAGTGGCGCGGATTGTATCTGTTTGAACTCGGGCTGGCGTTGATCTCGCTCGGCTGCGTGATTGCCCTCAAGCTGCCTCCCGGCGATCGGCGCAAAGTGTTTGAGAAGAAAGATTTTATCACCTTTATTCTGCTGGCACCGGGCATGGCGCTGCTGTGCGCGGTGCTATCGCTCGGGCGGCTGGACTGGTGGTTTGAAGCGCCGTGGATCGGCTGGTCGCTGGCGATGTCGCTGGTGCTGATTGTCTCGGCGATTGCCTTCGAGCATAACCGCAGTAATCCTCTGCTGAACACCCGCTGGCTCTCCAGCGGCAGTATTTTGCGCCTCGGGTTGATCATGCTGTTGATCCGCATCGTGCTGGCCGAACAGAACACCGGGGTGATTGGCTGGCTGACGTTAGTCGGCCTGCAGAACGAACAGATGACCCATCTGGCGTGGTCGATTTTTGCCGGGATCGCCTGCGGCATCGTCGCCAGCTGTCTGACCATCAAACCGACGCGCCTTGGCTGGCCGATTGTCACCTCGCTAGTGCTGATGATCATCGCCTCCCTGCTCGACAGCCAGTCCAGCAGCCTGACCCGCCCGGATCAGCTGATGGTGAGCCAGTTCCTGCTGGGCTTCGGCAGCGCCTTTTTCCTCGCCCCGGCGATGCTGGCCGGGATTGGCGGCGTCATAGCCGACCCGCGTAACCTGGTCAGTTTTTCGGTGCTGTTCGGCATGAGCCAGAACATCGGTGGCCTGCTGGGATCCGCCATTCTGGGCACCTTTCAGACCTGGCGAGAGAAGTACCACTCCAGCCTGCTGGCCGACCAGCTCAGTACCCTCAATCCGCTGGTTAACGAGCGTCTGCAGATCTACAGCCAGATGTACCGGAGCCTGATTGGCGACAGCGCTCTGCTGAATACCCAGACCACGCTTCAGCTGCAGACCGCCAGCACGCTGGAGGCAAATATCCTCGCTTACAACGATACTTATCTTCTGACGGCGGGCATTGCCAGCGTCACGCTGGTGTGGATTTTATGGCGCTTGCTGCGCCTGCGCATCACCGCGCGTCTGGCGCTGAAACGCGCCACCGGCAGCAAATAACGGTTTATACAATACGGTTTATACAACAATGATTAACGTGTTTTTCCAGGAGTGGTTATGAGTCAGCAGGATGCCGCCAAAGAGCAGGCCAATACCCGTAATAATCTGCGCGTGGTGTCGATGTTCGCCGCCGCCGCGATCGGCATCGTTGGCGTGCTGGTGATCCTCTACGCCTGGCAGCTGCCGCCGTTTACCCGTCATACCCAGTTCACCGATAACGCCTACGTGCGCGGCCAGACTACCTTTATCAGCCCGCAGGTTAATGGCTACATCACCGAGGTTAAGGTACAGGATTTTGAGCAGGTAAAACAAGGCGACCTGCTGCTGCAGATTGACGATCGGATCTACCGCCAGCGCGTGCATCAGGCCGAAGCCCAGCTGGCGATGAAAATCGCCGCGCTGAACAACAACCTGCAGCAGCGCAAAAGCGCCGAAGCGGTGATCCAGCGTAACGATGCGGCGCTGAAAAATGCCCGTGCCCAGAGCATGAAAACCCAGGCCGACCTGAAGCGGGTGAAAGACCTGACTGCCGACGGTTCCCTGTCAATTCGTGAGCGGGATGCCGCCCTGGCGAGCGCCGCCCAAGGCAGCGCCGATATCGACCAGGCCAAAGCCACGCTGGAGATGTCGCGTCAGGACCTGCAGACCGCGATCGTCAATCGCGGCGCGCTGGAGGCGGACGTTGATAACGCCAAAGCGGCGCTCGAACTGGCGCAAATCGACCTGCAAAATACCCGCATCACCGCCCCGCGCGACGGTCAGCTCGGGCAGATTGCAGTGCGCTTAGGCGCGTACGTCACTGCCGGAACCCATCTCACTACGCTGGTGCCGCCTCAGCACTGGGTGATCGCCAATATCAAAGAGACTCAGCTGGCAACGCTGCGGATCGGCCAGCCGGTGAAATTCACCGTCGATGCCCTGAACGACCGCGCCTATGAAGGCCGGGTGCAGAGCATTTCCCCGGCCACCGGGGTGGAGTTCAGCGCCATCAGCCCGGATAACGCCACCGGGAACTTCGTCAAGATTGCCCAACGCATTCCGGTGCGCATCGAGGTACTCGGCAAACCGGAAGAGGCTGCCCTGCTGCGCCCAGGCATGTCGGTGCAGGTGACCATTGATACCCGGGAGGAGAAATGATCCTCCGCCCGCTTGCCGCGTTATTGATTGCCTTGTCTCTTGCTGCCTGTCAGTCGGTGGATGTCGCCCCGGCTAAACCGACGCTGCAGATCCCCGCCAGCTGGCGCGCCAGCAGCGGTCCTGCCAGCCCGGCGGAACAGCAGTGGTGGCGCAGCTTTCACGACAGCTATCTCAACCGCTACGTTGACCAGGCGCTGGGCAATAACAGCGATGTGTTGATCGCCCGGGAGCGGATTAACGAATATCAGGCCAGGGTGTATGCCGCCGACGGCAGCCTGTTTCCGTCGCTGGACGGACAAGTGGGCGCCACCCGCGCCCGCTCTCAGTCAGCGGCGACCGGGCTCCCGGTGTACGGGGCCCTGTACCGAGGCAGCCTGACCGCCAGCTATGACGTGGATATCTGGGGCGTGAACCGCCGCACCGCCGATGCCGCCCAGGCGTCGCTCGAGGCGCAGCAGGCAGCGGCAGCAGCCGCCGATCTGACGGTGGCCGCGTCGGTGGCCTCGGGCTACGTTACCCTGCTGGCGCTGGACGATCAGCTTAAGGTCACGCAATCGACTCTCAAAGCCCGCGAAGAGGCGTTTACGCTGGCAAAACGGCAGTATGAAACCGGCTACAGCTCACGTCTGGAGCTGATGCAGTCCGACTCCGAACTGCGCTCGACCCGGGCGCAGATCCCGCAGGTGCAGAATCAGATTGCCCGCCAGGAGAACGCGCTCAGCCTGCTGCTGGGCGGTAATCCGGGGGCGATTGCCCGCAGCGCGGATTTTGATGTCCTGACACCGCTGCGTATTCCATCCCAGCTGCCGTCGTCGTTACTCAATCGCCGCCCGGATATTGTGCAGGCGGAGCGCCAGCTGATCGCGACGGATGCGACGCTGGCGGCCTCGCGCGCCAGCCTGCTGCCGTCGATCAACCTGACCGCAACCGGATCGTTGCAGGATCGTACCCTGCCCGGTCTGCTGGATAATCCACTGGAGCTGTGGAGCGTCGGTGGCAGCATTCTGGCTCCGCTGCTGAACCGTCAGGCGCTGAACGCGCAGGTGGATATCGCCCAGTCGCAGCGCAATCAGGCCCTGTATAGCTATGAAAAAACCGTGCGCAATGCCTTTAAAGAGGTGAACGACAGCCTCGATGCCATCGCCCGCTTTGGCGAACAGCTGACCGAGCTGGTGGCGCAGCAGGAGGTGGCGCAGGAGACGCTGCGGATCGCGCAGAACCGCTATCGTAACGGCTATTCCTCGTATCTGGACGTGCTGGACGCCCAGCGCACGCTGTTCTCGGTGCAGACCAGCGTGGTACAGGCCAAAAATAACCTGCTGCTGGCGCAGATTGATTTGTATAAAGCGTTGGGGGGTGGATGGTTGGGGCAGTAAACGCCGGGCGGCGCATTCGCTTGCCCGGCCTACGGGAGAATAGGTAGGCCGGGCAAGGCAATGCCGCCGCCCGGCATTTTTTCAAGCTAAAATCTGCTCCATCGCCTGCACAATACGCTTGTCGGAGATCGGATACGGCGTCCCCAGCTGTTGGGCAAAGAGGCTGACCCGCAGCTCTTCAATCATCCAGCGGATCTCCTGTACGTCGTCGTCATCCCGACGCGCAGGCGGCAGTTTATTCAGCCACTGCTGCCAGCGCTGCTGCACGCTCTCGACCTTCAGCATTTGCACCCGGTCGCGATGCGGATCGATAGCCATCTTCTCCAGACGCTTTTCAATCGCCTGCAGGTAGCGCAGCGTGTCACCAAGGCGCTTGTAGCCGTTGCCGGTAACAAACCCGCGGTACACCAGGTCGGTCATTTGCGCCTTCACATCCGACAGCCCCAGCGCCATGGTCATATCCACGCGCCCTTTCAGGCGTTTGTTGATATTGAACACCGCCGTCAGGATCTGTTCGACCTGCTTCGCAATGGTGACCACGGTTTCGTTAAGCTCGGCGCGCACTTTTTCGTGCAGCGTCGCAAAGCCCTCTTCTGTCCACACCGGGCCGCCCGCCGCGTTAATCAGCTGATCCACGCCGCAGGAGATGCAGTCGTCAATCAGATCCAGCACTTTGCCGTACGGGTTAAAGTACAGTCCGAGCTTGGCTTTGTTCGGCAGTTTTTCGTGCAGATACTTGATCGGCGACGGAATGTTCAGCAGCAGCAAACGGCGCAGACCGCGCCACATCGCCTGCTGCTGTTCCTGTGGATTGTCGAACAGCTTGATCGCCACGCTGTCGCGTTCGTCCACCAGCGCGGGCCAGGCTTTTACCTTGTAGTTGCCGCGCTTCTGCTCGTAGCTTTCCGGCAGTTGACCGAAGCTCCAGATGTGTAGCCCGCTCTGTTCGATACCGTCGTCCGCCACGGCGGATAAGGTCTCCTGAACTTTGCCTTTCAGGGCCTCTTTCAGTTCGCTCAGAGAGCGGCCTTCCAGCAGCTTTTTGTTTTTATCGTCCAGCACGCGGAAGCTGATTTTCAGGTGATCGGGCACCTGATCCCAGTGCCAGTCGTCCCGGTCGATGGTGACGCCGGTCATCCGGCGCAGCTCGCGCTCAAGTGAATCCAGCAGCGGCAGCTCCAGCGGGGTGGCGCGCCCAAGGAACGCCTCGGCATAGTTCGGGGCCGGCACAAAGTTACGGCGCACCGGTTTTGGCAGCGATTTAATCAGGGCGATAATCAGCTCCCGACGCAGGCCGGGGATTTGCCACTCAAAGCCGCTCTCTTCCACCTGGTTGAGCAGCGGCAGCGGGATGTGAACGGTTACGCCGTCGGCATCGGTGCCCGGTTCAAACTGGTAGGTCAGGCGCAGCTTGAGGTTGCCCTGATGCCAGAAGTTTGGATAGTCCAGCTTGCTGACCTGCTCCGCCCCCTCTTTGATCAGCATGCTCTTTTCAAAGTTGAGCAGATCCGGGGTGTCGCGGCTGACCGTTTTCCACCAGCTGTCGAAGTGACGACCAGAGACCACGTCGTGGCTGATGCGCTGGTCGTAGAACTCAAACAGGGTGTCGTCATCCACCAGAATGTCGCGGCGGCGGGACTTGTGCTCCAGCTCTTCCACTTCATTGCGCAGCTTCAGGTTGTCGCGGAAGAAGGCGTGGCGGGTCTGCCAGTCGCCCTCCACCAGGGCATGGCGGATAAACAGCTCCCGCGACAGGGCCGGGTCGATCTGGCTGTAGTTGACCTTGCGCGCGGCAACCACCGGCAGGCCGTAGACGGTGACCTTTTCGGTGGCCATCACCGCGCCCTGCGCCCGCTCCCAGTGTGGTTCACTGTACGAACGTTTCAGCAGATGCTGCGCCACCGGCTCAACCCATTCCGGGTCGATGCGCGCGGCAATGCGCCCCCACAGGCGGCTGGTTTCCACCAGTTCGGCAACCATCGTCCACTTCGGCGGCTTTTTGAATAAGCCAGAGCCGGGGAAGATCGAGAAACGGGCGTTGCGCGCGCCGGTAAATTCTTGCTTATCGGTATCTTTCATCCCGATGTGTGAAAGCAGACCGGTCAGCATCGAAATGTGAATTTCGCGGTACTCTGCCGGTTCGCTGTTCACCGGAATGCCAAGCTCTTTCACCACCTGACGCAGCTGGGTATAGATATCCTGCCACTCGCGCACGCGCAGGTAGTTCAGGAAATCCAGCTTGCACTGGCGGCGGAACTGGTTCGACGACAGCGCTTTCTGCTGCTCGCCAAGGTAGTTCCACAGGTTGACGAAGGCGAGGAAGTCGGACTCTTTGTCGTGGAAGCGACGGTGTTTTTCATCCGAGGCCTGCTGTTTATCCATCGGCCGCTCGCGCGGATCCTGAATAGAGAGCGCCGAGGTGATGATCATCGCCTCGCGCACGCAGCCGTGTTTTTGCGCCTCCAGCACCATGCGCGCCAGACGCGGATCCACCGGCAGCTGGCTGAGCTGGCGACCCATTGGCGTCAGCTTATAAACGGTGGCCTGCTCGTCGGTGGTGATCGCGCCCAGCTCTTCCAGCAGGCGCACGCCGTCCTGAATATTGCGTTTATCCGGCGCTTCGACGAACGGGAACGCGGCGATGTCGCCTAAGCCGAGTGCCGTCATCTGCAAAATAACCGAGGCCAGGTTGGTACGCAGGATCTCCGGGTCGGTAAACTCCGGGCGCGACAGGAAATCGTCTTCCGAATAGAGACGAATACAGATCCCTTCCGAAACACGTCCGCAGCGGCCCTTACGCTGGTTGGCCGACGCCTGGGATACCGGCTCAATCGGCAGGCGCTGCACTTTAGTACGGTAGCTGTAGCGGCTAATACGCGCCGTACCGGGGTCAATCACATACTTAATGCCCGGCACGGTGAGCGAGGTTTCTGCCACGTTGGTCGCCAGCACGATGCGGCGTCCGCTGTGCGCCTGGAACACGCGGTTCTGTTCGCTGTTCGACAAACGCGCATACAGCGGCAAAATTTCGGTATGGCGCAGATCGCGCTTGCTGAGCGCGTCGGCGGTATCGCGGATCTCGCGCTCGCCGCTCATAAAGATCAGAATATCGCCCGGGCTTTCGTTGCCCAGTTCATCCACGGCGTCAAAAATGGCCTGCAGCTGATCGCGCTCGGTATCGTCCGCGTCTTCGACAATCGGGCGATAGCGCACGTCCACCGGATAGGTGCGTCCGGAGACTTCGATAATCGGCGCATTATTAAAGTGGCGCGAAAAACGTTCCGGGTCGATGGTCGCCGAGGTGATGATGATTTTCAGATCCGGACGACGCGGCAACAGTTCCCGCAGGTAACCCAGCAGGAAGTCGATGTTCAGGCTGCGCTCGTGCGCTTCATCGATGATGATGGTGTCGTACTGCATCAGCATCCGGTCCTGCTGGATCTCCGCCAGCAGGATGCCGTCGGTCATCAGCTTCACCATGGTGTTGTCGCTGACGTGATCGCTGAAACGCACTTTATAGCCGATACAGCCGCCCGGCTCGGTTTGCAGCTCTTCGGCAATACGGTTCGCCACCGTGCGCGCCGCCAGACGACGCGGCTGGGTGTGGCCGATCAGGCCTTTGATCCCGCGTCCCAGTTCCATACAAATTTTGGGCAGCTGGGTGGTTTTACCGGAACCGGTCTCCCCCGCCACTATCACCACCTGGTGATCGCGCACGGCCTCAAGAATTTCTTGTTTCTTCTGGCTGACGGGCAGGTTTTCCGGGTAGGTCAGCGCTGGGCGCGATGCTTCGCGCAGCACGACTTTACCGGCAGCCTGTTCAATTTCTTGCGCCATCCCCTGGTAGATGGCCTGTTGTGCATCAGGATTTTTAACCTTCTTAACGCCGTGCAGGCGGCGGATAAAGCGCTGCTTGTCGCGCAGCATCACGTTTTCGAGCTGCTGCTGGAGCATCGCGAAGGTTAATTTTTGTTGTTCTGTCATAGTGTTAGAGGGCAGTGCTCTGCCAGGCTAAATCTCACTTGAATGATTGTTCTAGAGTACCACATTGACGCTTTTCCTGCCTTATTCAAAAAAATCGAACATAGGCTTCGATATATTGCGCTATCACTGCAACAGGATTGTGAATAGAGTGTCAACAAGCAACGGGGCAATCCCCCTTATCAAATACAAAAAAGGAATCACCCATGAGCAAAGTATTAGTTCTGAAATCCAGTATTCTGGCAGGGTACTCTCAGTCTGGTCAGCTGTCCGATTATTTCGTTGAACAGTGGCGCGAACAGCATTCCGCTGACGAAATCACCGTTCGCGATCTGGCCGCTCAGCCAATCCCGGTACTGGATGGTGAACTGGTTGGCGCCCTGCGTCCAAGCGATGCTCCACTGACCCCACGTCAGCAGGAAGCGCTGGCGCTGTCCGACGAACTGATTGCCGAACTGCAGGCGCACGACGTTGTCGTGATCAACGCCCCGATGTACAACTTCAACATCCCAACGCAGTTGAAAAACTACTTCGACCTGATTGCACGTGCTGGCGTTACGTTCCGCTACACCGAGAAAGGCCCGGAAGGTCTGGTGACCGGTAAGCGTGCTATCGTGCTGTCAAGCCGTGGCGGTATCCACAAAGATACCCCAACCGACCTGATTGCCCCGTACCTGTCCGTGTTCCTGGGCTTCATCGGTATCACCGACGTGAACTTCGTGTTTGCAGAAGGGATTGCTTACGGTCCGGAAGTAGCGACCAAAGCCCAGACCGATGCTAAAGCAGCAATCGACAGCCTGGTGGCTGCGTAAGATTTCCCACTCCCACCGCCCGGTGGGAGTTTTTTTATCCCCCGCATTCTGCCTGTTATTTACGAGACTCCTCGTAAAATCATTACACTTTTCAGCACAATAACTCCGCACTCCATACAATGCTTGCCAGGAAACATGCCCAAAAAGACCTGACGGCAAAATAATCTGGATAGGTACTATGTACACTTAACAGTGTACGTAGTACCCTCTCAAGGAGAGTATGAAATGTGTCATGCGATAGAATTTATCGAAACCACACTGTTTACCCGACAGATAAAGCAGATCGCCACCGATGATGAGCTTCGGACGTTACAAAAAGAGCTCATCGCCTTCCCGGACAAAGGAGACGTCATCCAAAACACGGGTGGCCTGCGAAAAATAAGGATGGCGACGGGATCGCAGGGGAAAAGCGGTAGCGCCAGAGTACTCTATTTTCTGGCTACCACAGAGATTATCTGGCTGGTGATGGCCTACCCAAAAAGCACTAAAGACAGCCTGACCGAGGGCGAAAAGGCTGAACTGAAAAAACTGACTACGTTACTGAAAAACGAGGTGTGATATGACTTTTTTTGACGAGCTAAAAGCGTCTCTTGAAGAGGCGGTCGAGATCAAGAACGGGGTTAAGGCACCGGCTCGCGTGACCCGCTACGAGATTGCGGATGTGAAAGCGATACGCGAGCAGCTCAACGTTTCGCAGGCCGAAATGGCAAAAGCGCTGGGTACCAGCGTTGACACCATTAAAAGCTGGGAGTCCAGAAGACGTAACCCCACGGGTCTGGCGGCAAAAGTGCTGGCGGCTATCCAGGCTAACCCGGCGTTCTTTTATGCACTGGCCGCACACTGAATGGGCAACCTGCAGAAGCCACAAAATGAAAAAGCCCCAGCAATTGATTGCCGGGGCCTTTAAGGTTCTACCAAATTAATATTTAACATTCATCAACTTAATTACACACTACAACTTCTAAGATGTACGTATTCTCACAGGATTACCGTTGGAACCAGTTAACGCTACCTCCTTTGATAAGTATGTGAAATAACATTGTATCCTGTCGTGTACATCACCCTCGCGATATATACTCTTGATGCGTAGCCTTAATACCGTCGCGATATTCTCAACTGCATACTTACGTACCCAAATCGCGAATATTACTTTTTGAAACAAGGCCTTACATCATCGCGTTGTCGTCCCCATTATGCGATTGTACATATTTACTGCATGGCCTGAAAGCGTGTTCACACTGGCATTTACTGATTACCAGGACCCAAACTACACTACTTCGTGGCCATTATCGCATCTCGTTACTGCTGTATTACCGCACCGTGAAACCTTTATTTCTGTGTGGTGCTGAGTTCTAATTTACTCATTATAGACGCTGTGTCAACCCTCTATTCACCAACTATTATATTTTCTTTTTTACTATCATTAAATCAGATGATTACGTGATCCCGCTCCGGTTTTTTGCCGCTCAGCGTGACGATTTGGGCCGCAGATTTTCGTCAAAAACCAGGCGCTTGCGATCCGGTTCTGCTGCACGCAGCGGTTCGACCTGGTGCATCGTCTGTTTGCAGCGCTCAACCAGGGTTTGATACTCCCGCGTGCCTTGCTGCTTCCACGCCAGCTCCTGCTCGCTCAGCACCCGGATCGCTTTGGCCGGGCTGCCGATAATCAGATGGTTAGCGGGCATCTCGGCTTTGGCTTTCACAAAGGCCGCCGCGCCGACAATGCTGTTCTCACCGATCACCGCCCCGTCCATCACCACCGCATTCATTCCCACCAGCGCGTTCCGGCGGATGACGCAGCCATGCAAAATGGCGCCGTGACCAATATGCCCCTCTTCTTCCACCACCGTATCCTGCTCCGGGAATCCGTGCATGATACAGTTATCCTGGATATTGGCCCCGTCTTTCACCACGATGCGGCCAAAATCACCGCGCAGGCTGGCATTCGGCCCCACGTACACGCCCTTCCCGAGGATCACATCCCCAATCAGCACCGCTGTCGGGTGGACATAGCTCTCTTCCGGGACCACCGGCGTCATGCCGTCGATTTGATATACAGGCACATAACCTCCGTTACGCGAGCGTCAGGCCGCCAAAGCGTTGCCAGTAGGACGATCCCGGCGACGGCAGTTCGCCGACCGTGGTTTCCCCTTTTTCACTGACAAACGCCAGCGCACCCGGCGCGACGCGCTGATAAATGTTGATACACAACTGACGGGCCGTTTGACCCGCCCAGTGCGACGGGAGTAACTCCTCCGGCAACAGCGGATCCTTAAGCACCACCCGACGATAAAAATGGATCAGCAGCAGCTGGATCTGGAAGCAGCGTTCCGGCGTCAGTTCATCCGGCGCGGCCTCCCGAAGCAGCGGCAGTAGCGGACGGAACGAGTCGATAAAGGTTTCGTACATCAGGTTCTGTTCGCTGAGCTGCCAGCACTCTTCTACCCGGGAACGCAGCGCGGCGCGGGAGAGCGCCAGCGGCGAGTAAGCCTCAAAGCAGATCACGTTCTCAGCCACGCCCGCTTCATGCAGTAGCGCCTGGACATCCGCCAGCTGCTGCGATGGCGAGGCCATCAGGCTGGGGGCCAGCGTGCCGAACCCTTGCCAGATGAGCTGCTTTTTCACCTCCGCGAGGGTGGTTTTGTCCATCCCTTCGGAGAGCAGCAGCAGCCATTTTCCGTCCCAGGCCGGTAATTCTGCGCGATAAATTTTTGCCTCGGCGCGACGGGTTAAGCGTAGCCCTTTGTCGCTCAGACGATAAAAGCTGCGCCTGCCGATGCGCGAAACATCCAGCCAGCCTTCCTTGTTAAGACGAAACAGCGCGGTGCGCACAAAGCGCTCGCCAAATCCCATCCCTTCCAGCAGTGCCGCCAGGCTTCCCAGCCAGACTTCGCCGCCGCGATGAGACAGGGCGTCGCCGTACAGGGAGGCGATCAAGGAGGTGCCGCTAATGGGAACGGAGCTAACCGCTTGCTGAATAAAGGCGTCGAGTTTACTCATGTGATTCATTCTGTTGTGATTATTGTATCGGATGAATCATAGCATAGCCCCTGCGCGGTGGCCCTCCCCTAAAATGGAGAGGGCGACAGCCAGGCCTTAGCCGTTGGCGGCGACCTTACGCAGATCGAACACCCGGCAGGCTTTGCCTTCAGAACGCGGGATACTGCCGCAGTTGACGATGGTCACGTCGGTAGAGATCCCGACCATCGATTTGATGCGATGGCGCAGCTCGTGGCACACGTGGCAGCGCTGTTCGTGGTTCAACGTCAGGCTGCTCTCTTTCAGTTCCACTTTCACCGAAAGCGAATCAAGATGTCCCCGACGATTGACCTCCAGCTGGTAGTGCGGCGACAGATGCTCAAACTTGACTATCTCCTCTTCCAGCTGCGACGGGAAGACGTTGACGCCGCGGATGATCAGCATGTCGTCGCTGCGCCCGCTGATGCGATCCATCCGGCGCATGGTGCGTGCCGTTCCCGGCAGCAGACGCGTCAGGTCGCGGGTGCGGTAGCGGATCACCGGCAGCGCTTCTTTGGTCAGGGTGGTGAACAGCAGTTCGCCCTGCTCGCCATCGTTCAGCGGCGTGCCGTCGTTCGGGTTGACGATCTCCGGGTAGAAGTGATCTTCCCAGATGGTCGGGCCGTCGGCGGTTTCGATGCACTCCATCGCCACCCCTGGCCCCATCACTTCCGACAGGCCGTAAATATCCAGCGCGGTGATACCGAGGCGCTTTTCGATTTCGCGGCGCATCGCCAGCGTCCACGGCTCTGCACCAAATACGCCGACGCGCAGGGAGCATTTGCTGGCATCGCCGCCCATCTGGCGCTCAAGTTCTTCGATCAGGTTGAGGCAGTAGGACGGCGTCACCATGATCATATCCGGCTGGAAGTCGCGGATCAGCTGGGCCTGTTTCTCGGTCTGGCCGCCGGACATCGGGATCACCGTTGCGCCTAAACGCTCGGCGCCGTAGTGCGCTCCCAGCCCGCCGGTGAACAGCCCATAGCCGTAGGCGACGTGAATTTTGTCTTTTGCACTGCCGCCCGCCGCGCGCAGCGAACGGGCGACGATATTCGCCCAGGTATCAATGTCGTTTTGCGTGTAGCCGACCACGGTCGGTTTGCCGGTGGTCCCCGAGGAGGCGTGGATGCGCACCACCTGCTCCATCGGCACCGCGAAGGTGTCGAACGGGTAGTTATCGCGCAGATCCTGTTTGGTGGTGCACGGGAACTTGCGGATATCCGCCAGCTCCTTGAAATCATCCGGATGGACGCCCGCCGCATCGAACTTGCGTTTGTACATCGGCACATTGTCGTAAGCGTGTTTTAAGGTCCACTTCAGGCGCTGGGTTTGCAGAGCCTGCAGCTCATCCACGGAGGCGGTTTCGATCGGGTCAAGCTTTGTCGTTGTTGTCATCGTAGGATACTCACATTTTTATAATGGCTTAGACACGCTCAAGGATCAGGGCAATACCCTGACCAACACCGATGCACATCGTGCAAAGCGCGTAACGCCCTTTACGACGATGCAGCTCGTGGCTGGCGGCCAGCGCCAGTCGGGCTCCACTCATCCCCAGCGGATGGCCTAATGCAATCGCGCCGCCGTTGGGGTTAACATACGGGGCATCGTCCGGGAGCCCCAGCTCACGCAGCACGCCCAGCGCCTGCGAGGCAAATGCTTCGTTCAGTTCAATCACGTCCATATCGTTGATGCTCAGACCGGCACGCTCCAGCACCCGGCGGGTGGCCGGTACCGGGCCAAGGCCCATCAGACGCGGTTCAACGCCAGCAGTCGCCATTGCCACAATGCGGGTACGCGGGGTTAAACCCTGCGCCGCCGCCATCTTCTCGTTGGCGACGATCAGCGCCGCAGCACCGTCATTTACGCCGGAGGCGTTGCCTGCGGTGACCACGCCGCCTGCGCGGAACGGGGCTTTCAGCCCGGCCAGCATCTCGAGGGTGGTCTCCGGACGCAGGTGCTCGTCATGTAACACTTCTGTTACCGCACCCTTTTTGCCTTTGATGAGCACCGGCACGATCTCCTGCGCCAGAATGCCGTTGACCTGGGCCTGCGCAGTACGCTGCTGGCTGCGCCAGGCGAAGGCGTCCTGGTCTTCGCGGGAAATACGTAACAATTCCGCTACATTCTCTGCCGTTTCCGGCATGCTGTCAGAACCAAATTGTTGCGCCATGAGCGGGTTCACAAAACGCCAGCCGATGGTGGTATCGAAAATTTCATTCTGGCGCTGGAAGGCGCTGGTGGCTTTGCCCATCACGAACGGCGCGCGGGACATGGACTCCACGCCACCGGCAATCATCATGTCTGCATCACCGGCACGAATGGCGCGGGCGGCAAAGCCCAGCGCATCCAGACCGGAGCCGCACAGGCGGTTCAACGTGGTGCCGGAAACGGTCTGCGGCAGCCCGGCCAGCAGCAGCGACATGCGCGCCACGTTGCGGTTGTCTTCTCCTGCCTGGTTGGCGCAGCCAAAGATCACGTCATCAATACGTTCCGCGTCGAGTCCCGGGTTACGCACCAGCAACTCGCGCAGCGGGATCGCGCCGAGGTCATCCGCACGGACGCCGGACAATGCGCCGCCGTAGCGGCCGATAGGGGTACGGATCCCGTCACAAATAAAGGCGTCACGCATCATGCTTCTCCTGTAATCGTGCCGCCGATGCGGTGGGATTTCCCACGGAACAGGGCCACGGTTTTTTGCTGTTGGTTAACAATTTCAATGTCGTACACGCCGGTCAGTTTGCCCTGATGGCGAACCTGCGCGGTGGCGGTCAGCTTGTCGTGGGCAAACGCCGGGCGAACAAAATCAATGGTGCAGCCCGAGGCCACCGCCGCCAGCCCCTGGCTGTTGCAGGCGTAGGCGAAGGCGGTATCGGCCAGGGTAAACAGCTGGCCACCGTGGCAGCTTTTGTGGCCGTTCAGCATCTGTGGGGTGACGGTCATGGTCAGGACCGCCACGCCGTCATCCATCTCGATAATGTCGATGCCAAAGGCCTGGGCGCAGGCATCGTTTTCGTACATGGCGCGGGCGTTGCGCCAGGCGTTATGACTCATAGCTACTCTCCAGAAGCGCACGCTGGCGCAGCAGGGAACACGGGCGGTAACGTTCTTCGCCATAATGGCGTTGCAGGTTTTCCAGAAGGCACAGCAGCCGTTGCCAGCCGAGCTGTTCGCCCCAGGCCAGCGGGCCGCGCGGATAGTTCACGCCCAGACGCATGGCGGTATCGATATCCTGTTCACTGGCGACCCCTTTTTGCAGGGCGTCGAGGGCTTCATTGACGATCATCGCCACGGTCCGCCAGATAAGCAGGCCCGGATAATCAGCCACCTGCAGGACGCGTTTCCCCTGCTGCTGCAGGTGATGCACCGCTTTACGAGTAGCGGACGTCGGGTTGCTGGCCGCAGCCGCAATCACCGCCACATCGCCTTCCTGCCGATCGACCACTACCACCGGATGCCCAAGACGGGTTGCCAGCGCCTGGGCGGTTTCGCCCTGGGTTTCAATCAGCAGCAGATCGTCCAGTTCTGTGACACCGTCACTTCTTTTTGCCACGTGCAGAGCGCTGTAGGTCTCGCTCACCGCCTCCAGCCAGCCCGCGGTCGGTTTGTCGCTGTGCCAGTTGTACACGCCCTGGCCGCTCTTCTTACCAAGACGCCCTGCCAGCACCAGCTCCTGCTGCACCAGCGACGGCAGGAAACGACGCTCCTGCCAGAAGGCGTTAAACACCGAGCAGGTGACGGCAAAGTTAACGTCCTGGCCGATCATGTCGGTCAGCTCCAGCGGCCCCATCGGGAAGCCCGCCCCTTCGCGCAGCGCAGCGTCAATCACTTCCGGGGCAGCCACCTGCTCCTCCAGCGCGCGCCAGGCTTCGGCGTAGTACGGACGCGCCACGCGGTTAACGATAAAGCCCGGGGTGGACTGGCAGCGCACCGGCTGTTTGCCCCAGTTCACCGCCAGCTCGCTCAGCTGTTCTACCACCTCGTCGGAGGTCGCCAGCCCGCTCACCACTTCCACCAGCTTCATCACCGGGGCCGGGTTAAAAAAGTGCAGCCCGGCCACGCGCTCAGGGTGACGCAGATCGGCGGCAATCGCGGTAATCGAAATTGACGAGGTGTTGCTGGTCAGCAGCGTTTTTTCCGGGCAAATCGCCGCCAGTTCGGCGAACAACGCCTTTTTGATCTCCATGCGTTCGGAGGCGGCTTCAATCACCAGGTCAGCCGCTGCCAGCGAGTGGATGTCAGTGACCGGGATCAAACGCTGTACCGTCTGCTCGCAGGCAGCGACGCTGAGCTTGCCGCGCGTCACGCGGGATTGCAGACGGGTGCGGATCCCGTCGATAGCGCGGGAAATGGCGTCTGCATTGATATCGTAAATCAGCACCGGGTGACCGTGGCTGGCCGCCACTTCGGCAATGCCTGCCCCCATGATCCCGCTGCCAATCACTGCGACGGTATGAATAGTGGTCATCTTATTTCCCCGTAAACTGCGGCGCGCGCTTGTTGAGGAACGCGCTGACGCCTTCGCGGTAGTCGGCGCTGCGTCCGGCCAGGCGCTGATAATCGCGCTCCAGATCCAGCTGAGCATCCAGGGTGTTGGTTTCGGCGGCGTTGATTGCCTGCTTGATGAGCCCTAAGCCGAAGGTCGGCTGCGCGGCCAGATGCACCGCCAGTTGCTGGGCGGTGGCGGCCAGTTCGGCGTCATCCACCACCTGCCAGATCATCCCCCAGGCCTGCGCCTGCTCGGCGCTGATTTTCTCACCCAGCAGCGCCAGCCCCATGGCCCGGGCACGACCCGTCAGGCGCGGCAGCAGCCAGGTACCACCGGAATCCGGCACCAGCCCCAGCTTGCTGAAGGCCATCACAAAGTTAACCGAGCGGGCGGCGATCACGATGTCGCAGCCCAGCGCCAGCGTTGCTCCTGCCCCGGCGGCGACACCGTTCACCGCGCAAATCACCGGCTTAGGCAGTTTTGCCAGGCGCTTAACCAGCGGGTTGTAAAATTTCTCGACCGACATGCCCAGATCCGGCGCGGGGCTGTTCGGGTCGACGTTGCGGTCGTTCAGATCCTGTCCGGCGCAAAAGCCGCGTCCGGACCCGGTGATCAGCAGACAGCGCACGGCTTCGTCGCGCTCCGCCTGGGTCAGACACGCCGCCAGCTGCTGGTGCATCTCCTCATTAAAGCTGTTGAGGCGCTCCGGGCGGTTCAGGGTAATCGTCATGACCCCCTGCTCAACGTGACTCAGAATGAAATCCATGGTTAGCGTCCTTTGAATTCAGGGGTGCGTTTTTGCAGGAAGGCGCTGATGCCTTCGCGACGATCTTCGGTAGCCGAGAGCAGCGTAAACAGCTGACGCTCCTGGACCAGCCCGGCTTGCAGGGCCATCTCCTGCGACTGGCGTAACGCCTGCTTCGCCGCCTGCAGCGCCAGCGGCGAATGGCGCGCCATCACCTCGGCCTGCTGCAGGGCATATTCGAGCATCAGATCCTGCGGGTAGATATCGCTCACCAGCCCGGCGGCCAGCGCCTGGCGGGCGGTAATGCTTTCCCCGGTCAGCACCATTTTGCTGGCCAGCGATTTGCCGACGCAGCGGATCAGACGCTGGGTACCGCCCGCGCCCGGCATAATGCCTAAGGTGATCTCCGGCAGGCCGAAGCGGGCGTTATCCCCCGCCACCACCACGTCGCACAGCAGCACCAGTTCACACCCGGCCCCCAGCGCGTAGCCGTTAACGGCGGCAATCAGCGGTTTGCTGAAGGCGTTGATCCGCGCCCACAGTTGCGGACGTACATCGTTGAGGGTGGCGGGCAGATCTTTTTCAGCCATCTCATTCAGGTCAGCCCCGGCGGCAAAAAAGCGCTCGCTGCCGGTGATCACGCACACCGAGATATCGCTGTCGGCGGCGGCCGCTTCAAGGGTGGTGGCAAGCTCGCTCAACAGGGCATTGTTCAGCGCGTTCCGGGCCGCTGGACGATGCAGCGTCAGCTGCAGGACCCGCCCGTGACGGGTAACGATTAATTCGCTCATGCCATCCCCTTCGCATCAAAGTCCACCACCACGTCCGCCGTCAGCGGCAGTGACTGGCAGCTCAGCACATAGCCTGCGGCCACTTCATCCGGCTCAAGACTGTAGTTGGTGACCATCTCCACTTTGCCGCGCAGCACTTTGCATTTGCAGGTGGCGCAAACCCCGCCTTTGCAGGCGTACGGCAGATCGGCCCCCTGACGCAGGGCGGCGTCGAGAATGCTTTCGTCGTCGGCGGTGAGGGTGATTTCCCGGTCGCGTCCGTCCTGGCGCACCGTCACTTTTTGCCCGTCGGCCTGCACCGTATGCGCGCGTTTCACCGTGGTGCCGGGGGTGTTAAAGCGCTCAAGGTGCAGCGATTTCTCCGGCATCCCCAGCGCCTTTAGCGTCAGCTCGGCATCGTCCATCATCGCTGCCGGGCCGCAGATAAAGGCCTCGTCAAACTGGCTAAAGTCGACCAGCTGACGTGCCAGCGCCAGTAATTTTTCGCCGTCGATGCGTCCGTGCAGCAGTTCGCTGTCCAGCGTCTCCTGGCTGAAGATGTGGATCACCTGCAGGCGCGTCGGATAGTGATCTTTCAGGTCGGCCAGCGCCTCGCGGAACATCATGCTCTGGCTGCTGCGGTTGCCGTAGATCAGGGTGAAGTGGCTGTTGGGTTCGGTTTTCAGGGTGCTGGAGAGGATCGCCAGCATCGGGGTGATCCCGGAGCCAGCAGCGATCGCCAGGTAGCAGCCTTCACGCTCGGCCTGCGGCTGGTAGCCAAAATGCCCCTGCGGCACCATCACCTCCAGCGCCATCCCCTGTTTAATCTCATCCCGGGCATAGCGTGAGAAGCGCCCGCCGTCGATGGCTTTGACCGCGACGCTGATCTCGCCCGGCTGGACGCTGCGGCAGATAGAGTAGCAGCGGCGCAGCTCTTCACCCGCGAGCCGGGCTTTCAGCGTCAGGTGCTGACCCGGGCGGAAGCGATACGCCTCCTGCAACGCCTGGGGAACCGCGAAGGTGATGGTCACCGCATCGCGGGTTTCGGGTTCGACTTTTGCCACCGTTAAGGCGTGAAACGTTGTCATGGCGACCTCAGATACATTTGAAATAATCGAAAGGCTCACGGCAGCTGTCGCAGCGATACAGCGCCTTGCAGGCCGTGGAACCAAATTCACTGATGATGCTGGTGCGGGTGCTGGCGCAGCGCGGACAGGTCACCTCGGCGGGCAGATGCGCGTGGCAGCTGTGTCCGGCCGGGGGGCTGATGCCGTACTGGCGCAGGCGTTCGCGCGCGTCCGGGGTCATCCAGTCGGTGGTCCAGGCCGGATCGAGCTGGATGGCGATATGCACCGGGGCGAAGCCGTGCGCGCTCAACGTGTCGCGGATCGCGCCCATCAGATGGTCGGTCGCCGGGCAGCCGGAATAGGTCGGCGTAAAGCCGATGGTCCAGCCTTCGCCCTGCGGCGCCACGCTGCGCACCATCCCTAAGTCGGTAATGGTCAGCACCGGAATTTCCGGGTCCGGGATCTGGCTTAACAGCGACCAGATCTGCGGGATTTCTGCGGGGGCGATGTCGGCGAAACGTTGCATGGCGTTCTCCTCGTTACCACTGCTGACCGGGGTTGACGCGCTGCAGGTATTGCATCTCCGCCAGCATCGGTCCCAGATGTTCGGTGTGCAGCCCTTTACGACCGCCGCTGCGGTAGGCCGACTCTTGCGGCACGCGCAGAGTAGCGGCGCTGAGTCCGCTCAGGACCTCGGCTTCCCACTCTTCACGCAGGCTGCGCGGATCGACGGCGATGCCCTCGGCAATCAGCGCCAGGTCTATCTCGTCGGCCTCGAACAGCTCGGCGGTAAAGCGCCACAGGTCGTTGACCGCCTGCTGCATTTTTTGCCCGGAAACCTCAGTCCCGTTGCCCAGACGCTCCAGCCAGCCGCGACTGAAGCGCAGGTGGTAGCGCACCTCTTTCAGCGACTTGGCGGCGATGGCAGCCAGCTGCGGATCGCGGCTGCTCGTCAGGCGGGTGTACAGCGCCAGGTGCCAGGCATCCATAAAGTACTGGCGGGCAATGGTGTCGGCGAAATTGCCGTTGGGCTGTTCCACCAGCAGCAGGTTGCAGAACTGGCGCTCGTCGCGCTGGAAAGCCAGCGTGTCTTCGTCACCGGTGCCTTCCAGCTCGGCGGCGTAGGTTAAGAAATTGCGCGCCTGCCCCAGCAGGTCGAGGCCGATATTGGCCAGCGCCAGGTCGATCTCCAGCTCTGGCGCGTGGCCACACCAGGCCCCCAGACGCTGGGACAGCACCAGGCCGTTATCACCGAGTCGCAGAACATAAGCCGTTAACGTTTTCATTTCCGACCTCACATATGCTCGATGCCATCAGGGATGGTGTAGAAGGTCGGATGGCGGTAGACCTTGCTGTCCGCCGGGTCGAAAAACTCACCACGCTCTTCCGGCTGGGAGGCGATGATTTCGCTCGCCTTCACCACCCAGATTGAACAGCCTTCGCTGCGACGGGTATAGGCATCGCGCGCGTTTTCCAGCGCCATGCGGTCGTCGGCGGCATGCAGGCTGCCCACGTGACGGTGGGATAATCCCTGTTTGCTGCGGACAAACACTTCATATAACGGCCAGTATGTTTTGCTCATCTTGATTCCTCTTACGCGACATTGCGGGCGTGTTGTTTTTCTGCGTGCGCCAGGGCGGCTTCACGCACCCACGTCCCCTCTTCCCAGGCTTTATTCTTGGCGGCCAGGCGTTCGTGATTACAGACACCGCGTCCGTTGATCACCTCGTCAAACTCCTGCCAGTTGATCTCGCCAAAACGGTAGTGACCGCTTTCGGCATCGAAATGCAGATCCGCATCCGGCACCGTCATTCCCAGCATTTCAACCTGCGAGACGGTGTTATCGACAAAGCGCTGACGCAGTTCGTCATTGCCAAAACGTTTGATTTTCCACGCCAGGCTGCGGGCGCTGTTCGGCGAGTTGTCGTCGTTGGGTCCGAACATCATCAGCGCCGGCCACCAGAAACGGTTGATCGCGTCCTGCAGCATCTGGCGCTGGGCGTCGTTGCCTGCCGCCAGCGCCATGCAAGCTTCAAAGCCCTGACGCTGGTGGAAGCTCTCTTCTTTACAGATTTTCACCATCGCACGGGCATACGGGCCGTAAGAGGTGCGGCACAGCGCCACCTGGTTGACGATGGCCGCGCCATCCACCAGCCAGCCAATCACGCCGATATCGGCCCAGCTCAGGGTCGGGTAGTTGAAGATCGAGGAGTATTTCATCTTGCCGTCGAGCATCTTCTGGTAGATGTCTTCCCGGGCGCAGCCCAGCGTTTCCGCCGCGCTGTAGAGATACAGACCGTGACCCGCTTCGTCCTGCACCTTGGCCAGCAGAATCGCCTTGCGGCGCAGCGTCGGGGCGCGAGCGATCCAGTTACCTTCCGGCAGCATGCCGACAATCTCGGAGTGGGCGTGCTGACCAATCTGGCGGATCAGCGTTTTACGATACGCCTCAGGCATCCAGTCCTGCGGCTCGATGGCTGTCTCTTGCGCGATGCGCTGTTCAAAGCGTTGTTCTTCCGTCACGTCATCACCTTTATGATTCGTTTAACTAGTAATTTGAGATCAATGATGAATCACTTCGTTTCTTAAAAGTTACACAAAGGTTAAATATAACCCCAAGGATTGTTTGTTTATTTTGTGATGTGGCTCGCAAGCCTTTTACAGAGCGGCTTCAGCGGCGGGCGGTGACAGGTGGGAATAATCAGGTCAGATCACATCATTAACATTTCATTAAAACATTCCTTGCATTTTATGATTCAGAATCAAACTATCTATAGTGAAATTACGAACCACCTGGAGAAAGAACATGCAGCAGTTAGCCAGCTTCTTGTCCGGCGCCTGGCAGTCTGGCCGGGGCCGTGAGCGCAGTATTTCGCACGCCATCAGCGGCGAAGCCCTCTGGAGCGTCACCAGCGAAGGGCTGGATATGGCCGCCGCGCGCCGCTACGCCATTGAGAAAGGCGGCGAAGCCCTTCATGCCATGACCTTTATCGAGCGCGCCGCAATGCTTAAAGCGGTGGCGAAACACCTGTTAAGCCAGAAAGAGGTGTTCTATGCCCTGTCGGCAGAGACCGGCGCCACCCGCGCCGACAGCTGGGTGGATATCGAAGGCGGCATCGGCACCCTGTTTACCTTCGCCAGCCTCGGCAGCCGCGAGCTGCCGGACGATACCCTGTGGCCGGAAGATGAACTGATCCCCCTGTCGAAAGAAGGCGGGTTTGCCGCACGTCACGTGATGACCTCAAAATCCGGCGTGGCGGTGCACATCAACGCCTTTAACTTCCCCTGCTGGGGGATGCTGGAAAAACTGGCCCCAACGTGGCTGGCGGGCATGCCGGCGATCGTCAAACCGGCCACCGCCACCGCGCAGGTGACGCAAGCGATGGTGAAGGCGATTATCGACAGCGGACTGGTGCCGGACGGGGCGATTAGCCTGATCTGTGGCGGGGCGGGGGATCTCCTCGACCAGCTCGACAGCCAGGACGTGGTGACCTTTACCGGCTCGGCGGTGACCGGGCAGATGCTGCGCGTCCACCCGAACATCGTCGCAAAATCGATTCCGTTTACCATGGAAGCAGATTCCCTCAACTGCTGCGTGCTGGGCGACGACGTCACCCCGGAGCAGCCAGAGTTTGCGCTGTTTATCCGCGAAGTAGTGCGTGAGATGACGGCGAAGGCCGGGCAAAAATGTACCGCCATCCGCCGCATTATCGTGCCGCAGGCGCAGGTTGACGCGGTCAGCCAGGCGCTGATCGCCCGGTTAGGCAACGTGCCGTTTGGCGATCCGGCCCTGCAAGGGATCAAAATGGGCTCGCTGGTCAACGCGGAACAGCGTGCTGACGTGCAGGAGAAAGTGGATGCGCTGGTGGCCGCAGGCTGCCAGATCCGGTTGGGCGGTAAAGCCGACCTGAACGCGGCGGGTGCCTTCTTCCCGCCGACGCTGCTGTTCTGCCCGCAGCCGGACGAAACCCCTGCCGTTCATGCCACCGAGGCCTTTGGCCCGGTCGCGACCTTAATGCCGTATCAGACCCGCGAGCACGCCATGACCCTGGCCCGCGCCGGTGGCGGCAGCCTGGCCGGGACGCTGGTGACCGCCGATCTGCGCCTGGCGCGGCAGTTTATTGCTGGCGCGGCACGTGCCCATGGCCGTATTCAGATCCTCAATGAAGAGTCGTCGAAAGAGTCTACCGGCCACGGATCTCCCCTGCCGCAGCTGGTGCACGGCGGTCCGGGGCGCGCGGGCGGTGGCGAAGAGCTGGGCGGCCTGCGCGCGGTAAAACACTACCTGCAGCGCACCGCTATCCAGGGCAGTCCAAGCATGCTGGCCGCCATCAGCCAGCAGTGGGTGCGCGGTGCCCAGGTGCAGGAAGACCGGGTCCATCCGTTCCGTAAACACTTCGAGGAACTGCAGCCGGGCGACAGCCTGCTGACCCCGCGCCGTACCCTGACCGAAACCGACATCGTCAACTTTGCCTGCCTGAGCGGCGATCATTTCTACGCGCACATGGACAAGATTGGCGCGGCGGAATCCATTTTCGGCGAACGCGTGGTCCACGGTTACTTCCTGATCTCTGCCGCTGCTGGGCTGTTTGTCGATGCGGGCGTCGGGCCGGTGATCGCCAACTACGGGATGGAAAATCTGCGCTTTATCGAGCCGGTGAAGCCGGGCGACACCATCCAGGTGCGCCTCACCTGTAAACGCAAAACGCTGAAAAAGCAGCGCAGCGCAGATGAGAAACCGACCGGCGTGGTGGAGTGGTCGGTCGAGATTTTCAACCAGCACCAGCAGCCGGTCGCGCTGTATTCGATCCTGACCCTCGTTTCGCGTCAGCGCGGAGATTTTGATTCCTGATCCCTTCCTTTTCCGGGTAGCGCCGCGCGCGTTACCCGGCTTCTGGCACATCTGACAAATAATCTGGCAAACGCAGGCAAACGGTGCACACCGCGATATTGCTATGTTGGCAATGAATAAACCGCGCGCAGAACAGCGGTCCTGAGTGGATAACAACACAAACAACAGAGGTTAATCATGGGAAGCTCCTCCATACTTTCTCCACGTAAAACGGCGCTGGCGCTGGCCGTCGCCGGTCTTCTTTTTGCTCAACCGCAGGCGCTGGCGCACGGCGGCGCCGCGCATATGGTCGAGATGGATAAAACCCTGACCGAATTTGGTGCCGACGTGAAATGGGACGACTACGCCCAGCTTTACACCATCAGCAAAGACGGGGCGTTCGTCAAAGTGAAGCCGGGCGCGAAAACCGCCATCGTCAACGGTAAACCGCTCACCCTGCAGGTGCCGGTGGTGATGAAAGACAAAAAGGCGTGGGTCTCCGAAACCTTCGTGAACGATGTTTTCCAGTCCGGCCTCGATCAGACTTTCCAGGTGGAGAAGACCCCGCACCCGCTGAATGCGTTAAGCGCCGATGAGATTAAACAGGCCGTCGAGATCGTGAAGGCTTCGCCGGACTTTAAGCCGAACACCCGCTTTACCCAAATCGCGCTGGCCGAGCCGGATAAAGCCAAAGTCTGGGATTTTGTGCTCAACGGTACCGCGGTCGATGCCCCACGCCAGGCCAATATCACCATGCTCGACGGCAAATACATTGTCGAAGCGCGGGTGGATCTGAAAGATAAGACCATCCTGCACTGGGAGCCGATCAAAGACGCGCACGGCATGGTGCTGCTGGATGACTTTATGGCGGTGCAGAGCATCATCAACGGCAGCAAAGAGTACGCTGAGATTGTCAAAAAACGCGGTATTGCCGATCCGAGCAAAGTGATCACCACCCCGCTGACCGTCGGCTACTTCGACGGTAAAGATGGCCTGAAGCAGGAAGACCGGCTGCTGAAAGTGGTGAGCTATCTGGACGTGGGCGACGGCAACTACTGGGCGCACCCGATTGAGAATCTGGTGGCGGTGGTCGACCTGGTTGAGAAGAAGATCGTTAAAATCGAAGAGGGTCAGGCGGTGCCGGTACCGATGCTCCCGCGCCCGTATGATGGCCGCGACCGCATCCCGGTGGCGCATAAGCCGCTGGAGATTACCGAGCCGGAAGGCAAGAACTACACCATCACCGGCAACATGATCCACTGGCAGAACTGGGATTTCCACCTGAGCCTCGACTCCCGCGTCGGACCGATCCTCTCCACCCTCACCTTTAACGATAACGGTAAAAAACGCCAGGTGATGTACGAAGGCTCGCTGGGCGGGATGATCGTGCCTTATGGCGACCCGGATGTGGGTTGGTACTTCAAAGCCTATCTGGATTCCGGCGACTACGGGATGGGCACCCTGACCTCGCCGCTGGTGCGCGGCAAAGACGTGCCGTCGAACGCCGTGATGCTGGATCAGATTATCCCGGATTACACCGGCCAGCCGATGACCATCCCGCGGGCAATTGCCGTTTTCGAACGCTACGCCGGGCCGGAGTATAAGCACCAGGAGATGAATCAGCCGAACGTCAGCGCCGAGCGTCGTGAGCTGGTGGTGCGCTGGGTGAGTACCGTGGGCAACTACGACTATATCTTTGACTGGGTGTTCCACGAGAACGGCACCATCGGGATCAACGCCGGGGCCACCGGGATTGAGGCGGTGAAAGGCGTAATGGCGAAAACCATGCACGACCCGAGCGCCAAAGACGATACCAAATACGGCACGCTGATCGACCACAACATCGTCGGCACCACGCACCAGCACATCTATAACTTCCGGCTGGATATGGATGTGGACGGCACCAGCAACAGCCTGGTGGCAATGGATCCGGAGGTGAAACCAAACACGGCGGGCGGCCCGCGCACCAGTACCATCCAGGTGAATCAGTACAATATCGACACCGAGCAGCAGGCGGCGCAGAAGTTTGACCCGGGCACCATTCGCCTGATGAGCAACGTCAGCAAAGAGAACCGCATGGGCAACCCGGTCTCGTACCAGATTATCCCGTACGCAGGCGGTACCCACCCGGTCGCCAGCGGCGCGAAGTTCGCCCCGGACGAGTGGATTTATCACCGCCTGAGCTTTATGGATAAACAGCTGTGGGTGACCCGCTACCATCCGAACGAGATGTACCCGGAAGGCAAATTCCCGAACCGCTCCACGCAAGACAGCGGCCTGGGCCAGTTCAGTAAGGATAACGAATCGCTGGATAAGCAGGATAACGTGGTGTGGATGACCACCGGCACAACCCACGTGGCGCGTGCAGAAGAGTGGCCAATCATGCCAACGGAATGGGTCTATACCCTGCTCAAACCGTGGAACTTCTTCGACGAAACCCCGTCGCTGGGTAAAAAGAAAGACGCGCAGTAAGGCAGTTGTTGGCCGGGCTAATCCCCCGGCCTTTTTTTGGCTTTTGCCTGGCACCAGGGGAAAGGTGCGCACATTGAAACGGTCACCTGAGGTGACCGTTTTGTTTTACCATGTAGGCCCGTGCAAGCGCAGCGCCGCCGGGCAAGTCGAGGGTAAGAGCGTTAGTAACGCACGCACACCGATTTGGTTTCGCACCAGCCATCCAGCCAGTCCGGGCCAAAATCACGGCCAGTGCCGGATTGCTTCATCCCGCCGAACGGCAGGTTGGCGTCGATCAGGGTATGGCTGTTGATCCACACGGTGCCGGCCTGCAGACGGTCGGTATACTCCAGCGCTTTGCTGACGTTCTGCGTCCAGACGCTGGCGGTCAGGCCATATTCACTGTCGTTCGCCAGCCGCAACGCCTCTTCGCCATCGGCAACGCGCACCAGGTTCACCACCGGGCCAAAGACCTCTTCGCGGGTCAGGCGCAGGCTGGCGTCCGGGTTAACCACCAGCGTGGGCGAGACATAGTAACCCTGGCCGCTTGGCCCACGGTTGCCGGTAATCAGTTCAGCGTGGTTTGACTGCGCCTCATTCAGGAAGGTCTGCACTTTGTCGCAGTGGGCGCGGGACACCAGCGGGTTGATGTGCGCCTCGGGAGACATGCCCGGCCCGACGCTCAGGGATTTGACCGCTTGCTCAAAGCCGCTCACGACAGTATCAAACAGCGGGGCTTCGATATAAATTCGCGAGCTGGCGGCACACACCTGGCCTTGGTTCAGGAAGCTGCCGGTCATCAGTCCTTCAATCACCCATGACGGGTCCGCATCTTTCAGCACGATGGCCGGATTTTTACCGCCCAGCTCCAGCGTGACGCCGGTCAGGCGATCGGCGGCAGAGCGCGCAATTTGCTTGCCCGTCGCCGTCGAGCCGGTAAAGCTCACTTTGGCGATATGCGGATGGGTAGTCAGCGCCGCGCCGCAGACGGCGCCGCTGCCGGTCACCACGTTGAAGGCGCCGTCCGGGATCCCGGCCTCGCTCGCCAGTTCCGCCACCCGCAGCAGGGTCAGCGGCGTGGTTTCGGAAGGTTTGATAACGATTGAACATCCTGCCGCCAGCGCGGGCATCACTTTCCACATGCCAATCAGCAGCGGGAAGTTCCAGGGTACGATCCCGGCGACCACGCCAATCGGTTCTTTGCGGGTCCACGCCTGGTAGCGCGCGCCCTGCGGCATCGGAATAGAGAGATCCAGCGTTTTACCGGCGATTTTGGTGGTCAGCCCGGCGGTGTAGCGCATCCAGTTCAGGGTGCAGCCCACTTCAAAGGCGCGGGAGATATGAATGGATTTGCCCTGTTCCAGGGTTTCGAGCTGCGCCAGCTCCTCGGTGTGCTGCTCCACCAGATCGGCAAAGCGCAGCAAAATGCGTTCCCGCTCGGCGGGCAGTTTGCCGGACCAGCTGCGGGCGACAAAGGCCCGCCAGCCGGACATCACCGCGCGGTCAACGTCCTGCGCGCTGGCATCGGCAGTAGAGGCAATCACCTGACCAGTGGCCGGGTTAAACACCTCCAGCCGTTTTTCACTGTGGGATTCGGACGGGCGTCCCTCGATCCAGAGACCATGATGTCGGGCTAAAAATTGCTGCACGCTCGGCAGTACTGCGACCTGTGTATCAGACATAGCTTTTCCTTATTATTCGCAGGGTGTCAACGCAGTCTAAGATGGCTTGCGGGATGATGCTTTTATCTCTGTGACATTCGTTTTGCCGCCTGTGACAGCGACCGCAAAACGCGACAATACTGCCGTTTCGCCCGCTGAGGTGGCGGACTTCTTTCCGGTATTTCGTCCCCTGTCACGGGCAAATGGATACATATCTGCAACAATATTGAAACATTGACAACGTAGCGGGTAACGACATGGCGTGTGCAAGCGAAAAGGACCAGTATCAGCAGTGGCTGGCGCAGATTAATCAGGTGTGCGGTAGCTTTGCCGGTCGGCCGCTGACGGGTGAGTTTTTTGGCGAGCTGGAATCGACCTGGACCGGTAACCTCAAGCTCAGCACCGTAACCGCCAGCGGCGTGAACCTGTTTCGCACCCGTCAGGAGATCAAGACCAGCAACGACGCCTGGTTCTATACCGTCTTTCAGATTGAAGGGGAAGCCGGGCTGGAGCAGGACGATCGGCAGATTGTGCTGAACGCAGGCGATATCACTCTGATCGACGCCTCGCGCCCCTGCTCTATTTACTGGCCGGAAAAATCCCGTCAGATTTCGCTCCTGCTGCCCCGTCAGATCCTCGAACAGCATTTTCGTTTTCAGGAAGTGAGCTGCGCACAAAAGCTCTCCCGCACCCTGCCCACCGTTCAGCTCAGCTACCGGTTATTGCAGGAGAGCATGAGCAACCCGGCCTTGAGCGAAACAGAAAGCGAAGCCGCGCTGGAGGCGATGGTCTGCCTGCTGCGCCCGGTACTGCAGCAGCGCGAAAGCGTGCAACCGCGCAAGGAGCGTCAGTTTACCAACGTCCTGACCCTGATTGATGACCATATCCAGGCCGAGCACCTGCGCCCGGAGTGGATCGCCTCTGAAAGTGGAATGTCGGTGCGCAGTCTGTACCGGATGTTCGCCGAGAAAGGGCTGGTGGTGGCGCAGTACATTAAGAATCGCCGTCTGGATCTGTGCGCGCAGATGCTGCGCGGCACCCGTGATGATGAAAAACTGGCGGGCATTGGCTACAGCTGGGGCTTTACCGACCACAGCCACTTCTCCACGGCGTTTAAGCAGCGCTTTGGTATTTCGCCTGGCGAATACCGCAAACGTCACCGCTAGCTACTTCTGCAACCATTTGCCGTTAATGCCCTGGACATACTCCCCGGGGTTAGCGCGCGCCACCAGCTTGGTCCCGGCCATTTTGGCCACTTCATCCACCGGAATATTGTTGCTGTCGGCAAGCTTCTGATAGCTGTCGGTGCGCGCCTTGTTGATCTGCTCAACCAGCGCCAGCGTGTCGCGATCCCGTTCGCGCGGAGCGATATAGCCGCTCAGGGTTTCCCCCACCCGCCCCTGGGCGCGGGCCTCGTTCAGCGTCAGCGCGGCTGCCGGGGCGCTGATCAAAAGCGTCAGGATCAGGAGAGCCAGTGTTTTTCTCATCATGACCTCAGAACAGATCGCTGCGCGACTTCAGCAGCGACTCCACGTCTTTATCCACTTTAATGTGGATCTCGTGTTCAATTTTTACGTTCATATTGATAGTGATCGGCTCTTTCGATGCCGCCACTTCGATCCTCGGCGTACAGCCTGTTAGCAGCAGTATTATGCTCACGGTGATCCCACCGGCCAGCTTTTTCATGGTTATTCCTTACATTCCTTGCCTGTCGGACAGCGGTTATCCGGTAATGCTGTGTGTTCCTCGAGCCATGTCTGCAGATTGTCGCCAAAACGCAGGCTGCGCCAGAGGGTAAACACGTTCTCCCGATGGGTGTAATTCAGATGGACAGCGTTAGTGTACCCGTCCACCCGACTGGCGCCCCGGATCGCCGACTCCAGGGTTAACTCGCCAAGATTGTCTACATTGAGTTTCGTCCACGACTGGGATATTTCCATATAGCGAAGCCAGTTAATCGCCAGGCCCGCCCCGGCATTGTCTTTGACAATCGCATCGGCAGTGTCTTTGTCGATGCGCAGGGTCATCGGACCGGCGTTGGTCAGCCAGCCATCTTTGATGATCCACTTTTCGTTGTCCAGCCAGAACGGCAGCGCCCCACTGAACGAGCCGGACATGGCAAACTGTTTGGGATTGATGGCGCCAATCAGCTCGCTGGACGAGATATTTTGTACCCGCAGCAGGGCCGCGTCGTGCTGGGGCAGCCGCAGCTGCTGCATGGTCACTTTGCCGCCCAGCAGATCGACGCTGACGTCGGTCAGCAGCAGCGGACTGGCGTCGCTCCAAGGGTAATCGCCCTGCAAATCGGCGGTGATGTTGCGCGCCGTCACCTGGTTAATCACTTCGCCAATGCGCAGCGTCACCGGGCCTCTTGTGCCCAGCGACCAGGTGCCCTCGCTGAACCGGAATGGCAGGACAAAATCGACGCCATTGATTTTGTTGTCCGGCATCCAGACGCTGCCGCCGGTCAGCACCCCGTGCCCTCCGGCCTCAAAGCCCTGATCGGGCGCGGCAGAAAAAGCCACCTGAGCATACAGTTCGCCCTCCCGGAGAGTCATTTTCCAGTCAGGGGGGATCAGCGGCTGGAAAACGTTCAGGGACTGCTTCGGCCACCATGCCTGCCCGCGCAGGCGCTCCCCGTCCCAGCGGCCGTTAACCTGCACCGGGCCGATCGCCTCGGCGTGCAGCGTGCCTTTGTACTGGAACAGAGTAGGATCCGTGCCGTCGACGCTGAACTTGAGCGACGAGGCGGGTAACAGACTGCCGCCGCTAAAGGTGGTTTCTTTGGCATCAAACGACAGCGCGCCGCTAAAGTGCGGATGGTCGGGATCGCGCTGCCAGCGGATGGGGCTGTCGAGCACCAGTCGCGGCTCGCTGACCAGCATGGTGCCGTACTTCAGTTTGTCGAATCCGGTCGAGAGTTCGCTGAGTTCAATCACACTGTCGCGCCACTCCCCCCGGCCCGCCACGTCCCAGCGGGCATGCATCGGCGTAAAGTTGCCCTCACCCCAGTAGCGCCACTGCCATATGCCGTTATCCGGCAAGAAATCGTTGGCCTGACCGTCGAGGTGCAGCGTAAAGTCGCCCATCTCCTGTTCGTGGGCGCGCAGGATCGCCTGCAGACGGCCATCAATCCCCTTTTGGGTGAGGGCCACCCCGGCCAGCGGCCAGCGCACTTCGTCGATATTCAGGGAATCAATGATTCGTCCGCGCGAGCGCAGCAGCGCACCCGGCGCAAACGTCAGCCGCGGATCGGTCAGGCTGCCGGTCAGCGTCGCCGGCAGCCCGGCGTAAAGCGTCAGGTCATTCTGTTTGGCCTCGCCGGTCAACTGCAGCGGCATGGCGCTGTTATCCATACTCAGCTTGCCGGGGCCAAAGGTCAGCACCGCGTTGCCTTTCCCGGCATCGCCCTGCGTCAGCACGTTCATCCGCCCGCTAATCAGGGCGTTTTCGCTGCCCTGCTGCCAGTTGTCAATCTTAAGCCCCAGCCGTCCGCTCAGCGGAATGCCCGCCTGATCCCAGCGCCAGCGACCGTCGTTGATAGTCAGCCGTTCAGGAGTGATCTGCCAGGGGAGATCGAGCAGCGGTTCGCCGCTCTCCCGGGCGATCATCACCAGCTGGCCCTGGTTTTCTTTCCACTCCAGATCGGCATCGAGCAGCGAGGGGATTTGCGGCACCGAGAAAGTCGCCACCGCGTGACCCTGCACCGGCAAGCCGTCCGGCACCAGCGGGAGGGTAAACTCCCCCACCAGGGTAATGGGCTGCTTGAAATCGGGCAGATTAAGACTCACATCACTGATGGTTAAGGTGCGGCCCTGCAGTTTGCCGCGCAGGCTGAACTGGTCGCCGTCGTAGCGAATATCCTGCACCGTCGGGGTCAATGACGCGGTCAGCTTGCCCTGCCACTGCTGCCAGGGCGAGAGCGTCAGGCGGTCGATGGTCAGCCAGGTGTTGGGCAGCATCGATTGCCATTCGGCGAGGGTTTTCGGCGCGGCGGGCGTAGGCTCGCTGGCGGGGATTTTACTCAGGCAGGCGCTGTTAAGATCCAGCCCGGCTATAGTGATTTTCCAGCGGCTCGGGTGGCTCAGGCTGGCATCTTCAACGCGGGCAATTTCGCAGTCATCCACCAGATAGCGCAGATCGGCAATCACCAGCGCATTACGGGTCAGACGCGGGGTTTTTTCAAAGGCGATGCGGGTGCCCGCGGGCAGCCAGACCCCGGCCAGAGTAGGTAGCCACTGCGCAAGCGTAAGCAGCAGCGTCAGCGGCAGTAAAATGATTAACAGTAGAAGCGCGATCGCGGCTTTATATTTACCCTTCATGGGCAGTTAATATCCTGATTTAGCGAAAAATTAGCCGGTAATGCCGAATAGTGTGGCATGTTTAGCCGGTCAGTTGAAGCGAACGCCATTTTTAAGGATAGATGCGATAACGCCGCATGCGTGCGTTTTTGATCGTCATTCAGTCAACGGTTAGGCCAGGCGGGTCAATAAAAAACCGCCTTCGTGAAGGCGGTTTAGGAAACTGTCATCAGAGCGGTTTTCTGACCCGGTCAGGATCGTCAGGGTCCAGCGGGTCATTCACATCAGGAATATCATCCCCGGGAAGCGGAAAGTCTTCGCCAGGAAGGGGATCGCCGACACCAGGAAGCGGTGAATCATCAGGAACAGGATCAATATAATCAGGACGATCAGCCATAAAGCCTCCGTCAAATTTGAGTTGTTAACGCAGCACAGTGCCGCTCTAAAACTATAAGTTACGCTTATGGTTATATCGAGCGGAGCGGCTGAGTATTCACTTCAGGCTGCTGTTTTTTTTGAGGTTATAGCTCGCACGCTGGCGTGCATCGCGGAGCGGCCTTTCCGATGTCGGGATCGCGCAACCGATGAAAGCGGTTCAGTTTGAAGATCATAGAGTTATTGCCCACCGATGATGTAAAATCATTATCAGAACTTATTGAATTCAATAATATTTTAGAAATTGTAAGATTATTTTAATCATGCTAACGTAGTTCCAAAATCACTGGAGAAAGTCTTATGAAACTCGCGGTATACAGCACAAAGCAGTACGACAAAAAGTATCTGCAACATGTTAACGAGGAGTATGGATTCGAACTTGAATTTTTCGACTTTCTGCTTAACGAAAAAACAGCAAAAACCGCGCACGGCTGTGATGCGGTCTGTATTTTCGTTAACGACGACGGCAGTCGCCCGGTGCTGGAAGAGCTGAAAAAGCATGGCGTGAAGTACATTGCGCTGCGCTGCGCGGGCTTCAATAACGTGGATCTGGATGCGGCTAAAGAGTTGGGTCTGAAAGTGGTTCGCGTCCCTGCTTACTCGCCGGAAGCGGTGGCTGAACATGCTATCGGCATGATGATGTCCTTAAACCGACGTATTCACCGTGCTTATCAGCGTACCCGTGACGCCAACTTCTCGCTGGAAGGTCTGACCGGTTTTACCATGTATGGCAAAACTGCCGGGGTGATCGGCACCGGTAAAATTGGCGTGGCGACGCTACGTATTCTGAAAGGTTTCGGTATGCGCCTGCTGGCCTCCGATCCGTACCCAAGCGCGGCCGCCCTGGAGCTGGGCGTGGAGTATGTGGATCTGCCGACCCTGTTCGCGCAGTCCGACGTGATCTCCCTGCACTGCCCGCTGATGGCGGACAACTACCACCTGCTGAATGAAGATGCCTTTGCGCAGATGAAAGATGGGGTGATGATTATTAACACCAGCCGCGGCGGGCTGGTGGATTCTCAGGCGGCGATTGAAGCCCTGAAAACGCAAAAAATCGGCGCGCTGGGGATGGACGTGTACGAGAACGAACGTGACCTGTTCTTTGAAGACAAGTCTAACGACGTGATCCAGGATGACGTGTTCCGTCGTCTGTCCGCCTGCCACAACGTGCTGTTTACCGGCCACCAGGCGTTTTTAACCGCCGAGGCGTTGATCAGCATTTCAGAAACCACGCTGGGTAATCTGCGCCAGCTGGAAAAAGGCGAAGCCAGCCCGAACGAACTGGTCTGATTTTTATCGCCAGGCTCTCTTCGCACGGAGAGAGCCTTTTCGCTCCCCCCATTTTCAGATTTTCCTGCAAGACAAAATCCTTCCCCGCCATAAACTATGCTGTAGCTATTTATGAAGTGAATACATTGAGAAGAAACATGAAGACGCTCGTCGCAGTAACGATCCTGAGCATGGCGCTGGCGGGCTGTGTGAATCCGGGGAAAGCCTCTGTGCAGGAAGAACAGCTGCAGAAGCATCGCTTTGTTCTGGAAAATATTAACGGCAAGGCCGTCATTCCGGGGACGACGCCGCCCGAGATTGCCTTCGGTGAAGATATGGCCGTCTCAGGCGTGATGTGCAACCGCTTTAGCGGTCAGGGCAAGCTGTCTGACGGCGAGTTAAAGGTCAAAGCGCTCGCCATGACGCGTAAACTCTGCGCCGAACCGCAGCTGAATGAACTGGATCACGCCATTGGCACCATGCTGCGCAACGGCACGCAGGTCGATTTGACCGAAGATCAGCTCACGCTGGCCACCGCCGACACCACGATGGTGTTTAAACGCGCAGAGTAATCAGTAGTTGCCGCAGGATCCGACGGCAAGCGACTGCTCACTGCAACGTTTGCCGTTTGGCAGCGCACACATTCCGATGGCTGAGCCATCCAGCTGACGCGCAACGGACATTGAGCCGCCAATCATGGCGCAGTTAGCTTGTCCGGAGTTGGACATCGCCGCTCTCATTCCCGGCGCGACGTGCGCGGCGGTAGCCTGCTGAACAGGTTCATTGCTACAGGCCGACAGTAATAAAGCGGCACACCCAACCCAAAATCCTGCGCGCATAATCTCTCCCCACATTGAATTGCAAAACCTATGCATAATAGGCATCCCGCCCCTTGCCGTCGAGAGCGATGCTGCGTTTTTCTGCGCTGTCAAAACAAATACTGACCAAATTCAGGCAAAAGTTTGATCAAACCCTTGATGGCGTGAATGCGCAGGACACAAAAGCGAAAATCGAAAAAGCCTGCCTTTGCTAAAATATAAAGATAACTACAGGATCCGTCGTTGTGTCACGGGTCCCTTTTTCTTTGCGCAATGTAAGGGTGTCATATGCAAACTATTGACGGGAATGGCGCAGTCGCGTCCGTCGCGTTCCGCGCCAGTGAAGTCATCGCCATCTACCCGATTACCCCGAGTTCAGCCATGGCGGAACAGGCTGACGCCTGGGCGGGCAATGGGCTGAAAAACGTCTGGGGCGATGTCCCGCGGGTGGTCGAAATGCAGTCCGAAGCTGGAGCGATTGCCACCGTTCACGGGGCGCTGCAAACCGGGGCCCTGTCGACGTCGTTTACCTCTTCCCAGGGACTGCTGCTGATGATCCCGACGCTGTACAAGCTGGCGGGTCAGCTCACCCCCTTTGTACTGCACGTCGCGGCGCGCACCATCGCCACCCACGCCCTGTCGATTTTTGGCGATCACTCCGACGTCATGGCCGTGCGCCAGACCGGCTGCGCGATGCTCTGCGCCAGCAGCGTACAGGAGGCGCAGGATTTTGCGCTGATCTCGCATATCGCCACGCTGAACAGCCGCGTACCCTTTATCCATTTCTTCGACGGTTTTCGCACTTCCCACGAAATTAACAAAATCGTGCCGGTATCTGACGACACGATTATGAAGCTGCTTCCGCAGGCGGAGATTGACGCTCACCGCGCCCGCGCGCTGAACCCGGAACATCCGGTGATCCGCGGTACCTCTGCCAATCCGGATACCTATTTCCAGTCCCGCGAGGCCACCAACCCGTGGTACAACGCCGTTTATGACCACGTCGACCAGGCGATGGCGGACTTTGCCGCCGAAACCGGGCGTGAGTATAAGCCGTTTGAGTTTTATGGCCATCCGCAGGCCGAGCGCGTTATCGTGATCATGGGGTCCGCCATCGGCACCTGCGAAGAGGTGGTCGACGAGCTGCTGAGCCGGGGCGAAAAAGTCGGCGTGTTGAAAGTACGACTCTATCGCCCGTTCTCGGCCCGACACCTGCTGTCGGTGCTGCCGGAAAGCGCGCGTACCGTCGCGGTGCTGGATCGTACCAAAGAGCCTGGCGCACATGCCGAACCGCTGTATCTGGACGTGATGACCGCCCTGGCCGAAGCCTTTAACAGCGGCGAACGCGAGACGCTGCCGCGAGTGATTGGCGGGCGTTACGGTCTGTCTTCGAAGGAGTTTGGCCCGGACTGCGTGCTGGCCATCTTCAACGAGCTGAGCGCCGCGAAGCCGAAACCGCGCTTTACCGTTGGTATTTATGACGACGTGACCAATCTCTCTCTGTCGTTACCGGAAAACACCCTGCCGTCGAAAGCCAAGCTCGAAGCGCTGTTCTACGGGCTGGGCAGCGACGGCAGCGTGTCGGCCACCAAAAACAACATCAAGATTATCGGTAACTCGACGCCGTGGTATGCGCAGGGTTATTTCGTGTATGACTCGAAAAAAGCCGGTGGCCTGACCGTGTCTCACCTGCGCGTCAGCGAACAACCGATCCGCTCGGCGTACCTGATTTCGCAGGCTGATTTCGTTGGCTGTCACCAGCTGCAGTTTATCGACAAATATCAGATGGCCGAAGGCCTGAAACCGGGCGGTATTTTCCTGCTGAACACTCCGTACAGCGCCGACGAAGTCTGGGCCCGACTGCCGCAGGAAGTGCAGGCGGTGCTGAACCAGAAAAAAGCGAAGTTCTTTGTGGTCAACGCAGCGAAAATCGCCCGCGAGTGCGGCCTGGCGGCACGTATCAACACCGTCATGCAGATGGCGTTTTTCCACCTGACTAAGATCCTGCCGGGCGACAGCGCCCTGATGGAGCTGCAGGGCGCGATTGCCAAAAGCTACAGCAGCAAAGGTCAGGAGCTGGTGGAACGTAACTGGCAGGCGCTGGCGCTGGCGCGTGAGTCGCTGGCCGAAGTGCCACTCCAGCCGGTAAATGCGCACAGCCCGAACCGTCCGCCGGTGGTCTCCGACGCCGCGCCCGATTTTGTCAAAACCGTTACCGCCGCCATGCTGGCCGGACTGGGCGATGCCCTGCCCGTTTCAGCCCTGCCGCCGGACGGTACCTGGCCGATGGGCACCACCCGCTGGGAAAAACGCAACATCGCCGAAGCGATCCCGATCTGGAAAGAGGAGCTGTGCACCCAGTGTAACCACTGCGTGGCCGCCTGCCCGCACTCCGCAATCCGTGCTAAAGTGGTTTCCCCGGAGGCCATGGAAAACGCCCCGGCCAGCCTGCACTCGCTGGATGTGAAATCCCGCGATATGCGCGGACAGAAATATGTCCTGCAGGTCGCCCCGGAAGACTGCACCGGCTGTAACCTGTGCGTGGAAGTGTGCCCGGCGAAAGATCGCCAGAACCCGGAAATCAAGGCCATCAATATGATGTCGCGCCTTGAGCATGTGGAAGAGGAGAAAGTGAATTACGACTTCTTCCTCGACCTGCCGGAAATCGATCGCAATGCCCTTGAGCGTATCGATATCCGTACTTCACAGCTGATCACCCCGCTGTTTGAATACTCTGGCGCCTGTTCCGGCTGCGGTGAAACACCGTACATCAAGCTGCTGACCCAGCTGTACGGTGACCGGATGTTGATCGCTAACGCCACCGGCTGTTCGTCGATTTATGGCGGTAACCTGCCCTCGACGCCGTACACCACCGACGCTAACGGTCGCGGCCCGGCGTGGGCGAACTCCTTGTTCGAAGATAACGCCGAATTCGGCCTGGGCTTCCGCCTGACGGTCGATCAGCACCGCGTGCGCGTGATGCGTCTGCTGGAACAGTTTGCGGACCAGATCCCGGCTACGTTAAACGAAGCCCTGCACAGCGAGGCCACGCCGGACGTGCGTCGCCAGCAGGTGGTGGAGCTGCGTCAGGCGCTGGCGGGCGTCGAAGGCGCACAGCAGCTGTTAACCGATGCAGATGCGCTGGTCGAGAAATCGATCTGGCTGATTGGCGGTGACGGCTGGGCCTATGACATCGGCTTTGGCGGCCTGGACCACGTCCTCAGCCTGACCGAGAACGTGAACATTCTGGTGCTGGATACTCAGTGTTATTCCAACACCGGCGGCCAGGCATCGAAAGCGACGCCGCTGGGCGCGGTGACCAAGTTCGGCGAGCACGGTAAACGCAAATCGCGCAAAGATTTGGGCGTCAGCATGATGATGTACGGTCATGTGTATGTGGCGCAGATTTCGCTGGGGGCGCAGCTTAACCAGACCGTGAAAGCCATCCAGGAAGCGGAATCTTATCCGGGCCCGTCACTGATCATCGCCTACAGCCCTTGCGAAGAGCATGGTTACGATCTGGCGCTCAGCCACGATCAGATGCGCCAGCTGACGGCAACCGGCTTCTGGCCGCTGTATCGCTTCGATCCGCGTCGGGCTGATGAAGGTAAACTGCCGCTGGCGCTGGACTCCCGTCCGCCGTCCGATGCGCTGGCCGAGACGCTGATGCAGGAGCAACGCTTCCGTCGTCTTAACGCCCAGCAGCCTGAAGTGGCGGAGCAGTTGTGGAAAGATGCTGCAGCCGATCTGCAAAAGCGCTATGACTTCCTGGCGCAAATGGCGGGTAAAGCCGAAAAACCGGTCAGCGAATAATCCCTCCGCCCGGCGCATTTTGCCCGGGCATCTATTTCTGCATAAAAAAAGCCCAACGCATTAACGTTGGGCTGATCCTAAAAGAAATAAATAACAGGTTAATTTCTTAAAAAGTATTTATTCAATAAATGGATAAGACATCTTCAGGCATATAACGGGCCAGAGTTTACTGCGTTCATCGGGTGAAGAGTAATTTTTATTTTATATAAATTAGCCAAATTCATTCATCAAACTTATGACCATTTCTTTTGCAGCAAATTCTTTAGATTTCACTTAATTAGTAACAATTATACTTTATAAGGAGTAGCAGGGAGTGATTTAGCATGTGACATCTTTCCAGCGCAGAAAGTTCAATGGAAAGTTTTAAAGTTATTAACTATAAAAACAGCATAAGGAATAGTCACAATGCAAAGAAAAGTACTGGCTCTGATGATCCCAGCCCTGCTGATGGCGGGTGCAGTAAATGCAGCTGAAATCTATAATAAAGACGGCAACAAATTAGATCTGTACGGCAAGATTGATGGCCTGCACTATTTCTCTGACGACAGCTCCGCTGATGGCGATCAGACCTATGTGCGTCTGGGCTTCAAAGGCGAAACCCAGATCAACGATACAATGACCGGTTATGGCCAGTGGGAATATAATATCCAGGCCAATAATACCGAAGGTTCTGATAACCAGTCCTGGACCCGTCTGGCATTTGCTGGCGTGAAATTTGATCAGTACGGTTCATTCGATTACGGCCGTAACTACGGCGTGCTGTACGACGTGGAAGGCTGGACCGATATGCTGCCAGAGTTCGGCGGCGACACCTACACCCAGGCGGACAACTTCATGACCGGCCGTGCGAACGGCGTGGCCACCTACCGTAACTCAGACTTCTACGGTCTGGTTGATGGTCTGAACTTCGCGCTGCAGTATCAGGGTAATAACGAAAGTTCCGGTAACGGTAACGAAGGCACCAACAACGGCCGTGGCGCACGCAATCAGAACGGCGACGGTTTTGGTATCTCCTCGACGTATGATTTCGGCATGGGCTTCAGTGCAGGTGCGGCATATACCTCTTCTGACCGTACCAACCAGCAGATTAATCAGACCACCGCGAAAGGCGATAAAGCCGACGCCTGGACTGCCGGTCTGAAATATGACGCCAATAATATCTACCTGGCAACCATGTATTCTGAAACCCGTAACATGACCCCGTACGGCGATAATGATGACGCTGTAGCGAATAAAACCCAGAACTTCGAAGTAACCGCACAGTACCAGTTCGACTTCGGTCTGCGTCCGGTCGTTTCTTACCTGCAGTCTAAGGGTAAAGACCTGGACGGTCAGGGCGATCAGGATCTGGTTAAATATGCTGAAGTGGGTGCGGTTTACTACTTCAACAAAAATATGTCCACCTACGTTGATTATAAAATTAACCTGCTGGACGAAGACGATCAGTTCTACAAAGATAATGGCATCGGTACCGATGACATTGTCGCCCTCGGTCTGGTTTACCAGTTCTGATGATATTAGCCCGCGTTACGACGCGGGCTAACTTTTTATCCCTTAAACAGTTTGGTGACAGTCCAATACGCCTGCACCATTTTCGCTCATATCCTTTCGCGCTGACATGCCATCTTTTTCACACTTTTTGTTGCGCCACCCAGGCCATTTGATACAAGATAAATCTCATGTCTGCACTGCTGTAAAGGACCCGCTATTGTGATTCACCACGCTGTTAAATCTTCCCGCATCGCCTCTATTGCTTACGATAAATGTAGCGAGACGCTTGAGATCCGCTTTCGCGATCGAAGCGCCTGGCAATATCAGAGTGTCCCGATGCGGATTTTTAACGATTTTTTGAACGTGGTCTCTAAAGGTCGCTTCTATGACGGAGTCGTTAAAGGCAAATTTAAAGAAACTAAAATTGCCTGAAATGCAGTGCGAGGCTTCTTACTCTGGGTAACAATTAATCATCCACCCTGCTTAGCGCGCGATAAGCCGTGATTCGCTTCTGAGCGCGAACAATCAGGCAAACGATAATGCAGGCCGCCACCGGCGCCAGCCAGTCCAGCAGGCTGCCCATATTCCATACCCGGTAATCAAAACCTCCGTACCACGGCATATTGGCGCGCTTACCCTGGCCAAACAGAGCAATCCAACGATACTCCGCCTGCGTTTGCTCCCGGGCGATAAACCAGATGCAGCCTATCGCCCCACCGACAGCCCATCTTCCGCGCGTGAGTCCAACAATACACTGCAGCACAACGGCCGCAAGGGCATGCCCCAGCGGCGACAAATCGATCATGTCCTGTCCTTTTCAACTAAAGCAAAACAGTATCAGCAAAACTCAGCGCTTATCCAACTGTTCAGCGCTCTTTTTAAGATAGGCTTCCTGAAACATTTTTTCTGAATAGGTGAGCGTCATTTCTGCCGACAGATGGGGGGCGTCGAGTTCAATCACATCGTTATCATTTTCGTACCTGGCATATTTATCCCCCACGACAGAGACGTTATGTTTTCGTACCGTATATTTTTGCGACAGCATCTGGTGCATTTGATCGAATTTATTCTTATCGATATCAATGACCACTGCGGTCACTCTCCCTGCTTTATTGAAAATAACCGCATTACTTTTGATCCCTTCCAGCACCAGCTCGTTAGTCGGGATAGAGTAGATATCCCCCTCGCTCCACTTGCTGCGCCCTTCATGCTGAGCCGACGGCCAGGCTTTCGTAAACTGATTGAGTGTGGTTTGCCCCAGGGTCAATCCTAACGCCGTAGTGTTCGCATGAGCGGATGAGAACCCGGCCAGCACAACGAAAATGCCAAACATCAAATGCCACTGCTTATTCATAGTTATCGCCTCAATGTGTCAATCCTGTTTGATTTCCTGGCACATTTAGTACCTGCCCCTGTTCAAGCGTACAGGCGACGGCGGCTTTAACACATGGGCCTTTATGATGATTGCGCGTAAGGGACACCGTACTAGTGAGTGAGTCAGTATCGGCGTTGGCACGGGTCAGATATAAAACGTGCTGACATTCACCGCCGTAATCCGTACCATACACGCCATACTTTTTCATGTTGACCTGCAGTCCCCCCGTCTGAACGCTGGGCGGCATGCACGGCGTTTGCCACGAACGAATTGAGCCATTATTAAATGTCGCAAAATCAAGATATTATCAAGAAAGACCAGTACAACCTGAACAAGTCGCGCTAACCCCTTCAAAGCATTGAAAACAGTATAATTTCAATTATTTTCAAATGGTTACCAGCACTCAGCGTCTACCTTAAGCGCCAATAAGCTACATTTTCACTGTCCCATTTCGTGCCCCAAGAAGTATGTGACCGATGGTTTGCCCCAAGATTTGCCCCACACTTTGCCCCGTCATAAAACTTTGCGTAGCTCCTTCCGGAAATCACACCCGCCCATCACCTCTACCCAAACTTCAGTATCACGTGTTGCTTCTCCGTCTTCGGATAACTGCCTTCCCCATAAGCTCCACAAACTAACTCCACATATCTCTGAAACGAATATGGACTTACAGATTGCTTCAGGGTTACTGTGACGGGCTTGTTTTTTAGAGGAATTTCACAGTGTCCGAATTGACCCAGAACGATATCGAAATCATCGCACAACGAATTCAGGCAATAGCCCA
>JBAPXW010000013.1:0-1764 GCA_049284415.1 Leclercia sp. | reverse complement strand
CCACAAAATTTAATTGAACAAAATTGGGTTGAACAATTATCTAAATCCAATGATTTTATTCACGAACACACTTCATTAAATGACAATGAACCTTTTTGGCTTTCTTATTATCGCACCCTCATCTCATCAGACATTTTACATAAAGATGTCTTGCCATATTTGCAGGACCAGTTATCACTCGAAGGATTAAAGAGTAAAATCCCCGTCCAAGAGATTATTTTGACCAAGGATAAAAATAAAATCATCCAAAACATAATAATTGGGTCAGTAGCTATTCAAAAGCATCAACATGACGAAGAATGTTTATTAATTAATATAGCAAATAGTAAATTTCGTGATGTTGGCATACCGACTATGGAAGTTTCTGCCATAGGACCTCAAATTGGATTTATTGAAGAATTAGACACTAATATTAATCTTATTCGAAAAAGATTGCCTGTACCAGAACTGCTCATCAAGGAAATGAAGGTTGGAGAACTATCCAAAACAAGAGTAGCGGTTATATATATGGATGGGATTGCCGATCAAGAAAATGTAAACACGGTAATTCAAAGAATAAATGATATTCAATATGATCATATTCAGGACAGTTCTTATATCGCGTCGATGATTGAAGACAATTCTAATTCTTTGTTTCCACAATCGATATCAACGGAAAGGGCTGACCGAGTTGCTGATGGACTAACAGAAGGAAAAATAATCATTGCGGCAGATGGTTCACCGAATCTTGTCATTCTTCCCGTTACCTTAATGGAATCTTTAATTGCAATGGAAGACTATAGCTATTCCTGGATCATTTCAAACTTCTTTCGGTTATTACGATTAACTGCATTGTTTATGTCGGCATTGTTAAGTCCTATGTATGTAGCAATTATGACCTATCATTATGAATTGATTCCTTCGCGCTTACTAGAGACACTTGTTGGTTCAAGGGCGGCCGTTCCTTTCCCCCCATTTTTAGAGGCTCTTTTTTTAGAGTTAATGATTGAAATGGTAAAAGAGGCAGGTATCCGTCTACCGCTTAAAATTGGGCAATCCCTTGGTGTTGTAGGTGGGATTGTAATTGGGCAAGCTGTGGTGGAAGCCGGATTAACTAGTAATGTACTGCTTATTTTAGTAGGACTAGGATCTTTAGCTTCCTACACCTCGCCTGTATATAAATTTAGTAATACGATTCGGTTTATCAAGTTTCCTGTCATTTTTCTTGCCCAATGGTTTGGTTTGTTTGGGGTGTTTTTAGCCTTTCAAATTACACAAATCCATTTACTCCGGTTAACGTCACTAGGGCGACCTTATTTAAGCCAGTATCCAATACGGAATACTTCCTTTCAAGATTTAGGGGTAAGACTACCTTTTTCCAAGCAAGAAGAAAACCCAAAAACATTGAGACCTCAAAAGAAGTGGAAATCAACGGGTACAGGAAAAAAAACGGGGCCGTCGAACGATTTTTATGAATAAATCGTAAAGGGGAAAAACCAATATGCAAGCAAATATTAGACATCAAGTTTCTCCTTATTTAGTCTTCTTTATCATTTACAATTCGCAGGTTGGTGTTGGCATTTTATCCTTCCAAAGGACCATTGCCGCAAAGGCAGGATATGATGCTTGGATTGGTGTTTTAGTGGCAGGGTGCATTGTTCAATTGTTTATTTGGGTGATGTACAAACTGCTGGAAAAAGCAGACGGAGATATTATCGATGTTCATACAACTATTTTTGGAAATGTGCTAGGCAAATTTATTAGCTTTTTTTTCATGATTTATTA
>JBAPXW010000012.1:0-27610 GCA_049284415.1 Leclercia sp. | reverse complement strand
ACTTCGTAATGAATTACGTATGTTCACTCAGAGACTTTGGTATTCATTTAGCGTCTTGCGACGTTAAGAATCCATGTCACTTTGAGTGCCCACACAGATTGTCTGATAAATTGTTAAAGAGCAGTGCAACGCGGCGTTAAGCTCACCGTTGCGAGGTCCCGTATAATACGTTTTCCTCATTCAGAGTCAAGCGTTTATTTTTCGCTTTTCTCTGTCGGCGTTCATCTCTGAACCCCTGTCAACCCGGCGGCTTGTTTGCCGTTGTTCCGTGTCGATGGAGGCGCATTATAGGGAGTTCTCCGCAGGCCGCAATACTTAAATGACAGAAAAATGACTGACTGCTGCATTCCACAGCGAAACCCCGCCTTATACCTTCTTGCACACAGACTTATCCACAATGCAGCGAAAATTTGAAAAATCACGAGCGGTGCGCAAACGTTTTCGTTAAAATGCTCGCGCTTCTCGAGGATGCTCCGTGAGGGGTGTTAGCTGAGTTTTTTGCGAAGAATTCAGCTAACGCTCTCTGTAATCGTCAAATCCAGGGGATTTACCATGCAACAAGGTCGTAAAGTCAGCCGCGCGCTGCTCAGTGTTTCTGACAAAGCCGGTATCATCGAATTCGCACAGGCACTTTCCGCACGTGGTGTGGAGCTGCTGTCCACAGGAGGCACCGCCCGCCTGTTAGCAGATAAAGGTCTGCCGGTAACCGAAGTCTCCGATTACACCGGTTTCCCGGAAATGATGGATGGACGCGTTAAGACTCTGCATCCGAAAGTGCATGGCGGTATTCTCGGCCGTCGTGGCCAGGACGACGCGATTATGGAACAACACGGGATTGCGCCGATCGATATGGTTGTTGTTAACCTGTATCCGTTCGCCCAGACCGTCGCCCGTGAAGGTTGCTCGCTGGAAGATGCGGTTGAGAATATCGACATTGGCGGCCCAACCATGGTGCGCTCCGCCGCGAAGAACCATAAAGACGTCGCTATCGTAGTGAAGAGCAGCGACTACGACGCCATTATTAAAGAGATGGACGCCAACGAAGGTGGCCTGACGCTGAATACCCGTTTCGATCTCGCCATCAAAGCATTCGAACACACTGCCGCCTACGACAGCATGATCGCCAACTACTTCGGTAGTCTGGTTCCTGCCTATCACGGTGAGACCACCCAGCCTGCTGGCCGCTTCTCTCGTACCCTGAATCTGAACTTCATTAAGAAACAGGATATGCGCTACGGTGAGAACAGCCACCAGCACGCTGCCTTCTATATAGAAGAAGAGATCAAAGAAGCTTCCGTTGCCACTGCTCAGCAGGTACAGGGAAAAGCCCTCTCTTATAACAACATCGCCGATACCGATGCCGCACTGGAATGTGTAAAAGAGTTTAGCGAGCCAGCCTGCGTTATCGTGAAGCACGCCAACCCGTGCGGCGTGGCAGTCAGCACCTCTATTCTGGATGCTTACGATCGCGCCTACAAAACAGACCCGACATCGGCTTTTGGCGGCATCATCGCCTTTAACCGAGAACTGGATGCCCAAACCGCACAGGCCATTGTCTCCCGCCAGTTTGTTGAAGTGATTATCGCCCCATCGGCGACAGAAGAAGCACTGCAAATCACTGCAGCTAAACAGAACGTTCGCGTCCTGACCTGCGGTCAGTGGGCAGAGCGCAAGCCAGGCCTTGATTTCAAACGCGTTAACGGTGGCCTGCTGGTTCAGGATCGCGATCTGGGGATGGTAACGGCAGATGACCTGCGCGTGGTCAGCAAACGTCAGCCAACTGAACAGGAACTCCGTGATGCGCTGTTCTGCTGGAAAGTGGCGAAGTTCGTGAAATCCAACGCCATCGTGTATGCCAAAGAGAACATGACCATTGGTATAGGCGCAGGCCAGATGAGCCGCGTTTACTCCGCGAAAATCGCCGGGATCAAAGCCAGCGATGAAGGCCTGGAAGTGAAAGGGTCCGCGATGGCCTCTGACGCCTTCTTCCCGTTCCGCGACGGTATTGATGCCGCAGCCGCCGTTGGCGTGAGCTGTGTTATCCAGCCTGGCGGCTCTATCCGTGATGACGAAGTGATTGCTGCCGCAGACGAGCATGGCATCGCGATGATCTTCACCGACATGCGCCACTTCCGCCATTAATTTCCGGAGCAGACAATGAAAGTATTAGTGATTGGTAACGGCGGGCGCGAGCACGCCCTGGCCTGGAAAGCGGCCCAGTCGGCGCAGGTGAAAACGGTCTTTGTGGCTCCGGGTAACGCCGGTACTGCCCTGGAGCCTGCGCTGCAAAACGTGGCGATCGGCGTGACCGATATTCCGGCGCTGCTGAGCTTTGCCCAGAACGAGAAAATCGATCTGACCATCGTGGGCCCTGAAGCCCCGCTGGTGATCGGCGTGGTGGACGCCTTCCGTGCAGCAGGCCTGACCATCTTCGGCCCAACCGAAGGCGCTGCCCAGCTGGAAGGTTCTAAAGCGTTTACCAAAGACTTCCTTGCTCGCCACAATATTCCGACAGCGGAATACCAGAACTTCACCGAAGTGGAGCCTGCGCTGGCTTATCTGCGTGAGAAAGGCGCGCCGATTGTTATCAAGGCTGACGGTCTGGCTGCCGGTAAAGGCGTGATTGTGGCGATGACCCTGCAGGAAGCGGAAGATGCCGTCCAGGATATGCTGGCCGGCAATGCTTTCGGCGATGCCGGCCATCGTATTGTCATCGAAGAGTTCCTCGACGGTGAAGAAGCCAGCTTTATCGTGATGGTTGACGGCGAGCATGTGCTGCCGATGGCCACCAGCCAGGATCATAAGCGCGTCGGCGACGGCGACAGCGGTCCTAACACCGGCGGCATGGGCGCTTACTCCCCTGCTCCGGTTGTCACCGACGAAGTACACCAGCGCACCATGGACCGCATCATCTGGCCAACCGTGAAAGGCATGGCTGCCGAAGGCAACACCTATACCGGTTTCCTGTATGCCGGTCTGATGATCGACCCGCAGGGCAACCCGAAGGTGATTGAGTTCAACTGCCGCTTTGGCGATCCGGAAACTCAGCCGATCATGCTGCGCATGAAATCCGATCTGGTGGATCTGTGTCTGGCCGCCTGCGAGGGCAAGCTGGACGAGAAAACATCCGAGTGGGACGAGCGTGCCTCTCTGGGCGTGGTGATTGCTGCGGGCGGATATCCGGGCAACTACAACAACGGCGACGAGATCCACGGCCTGCCGCTGGAAGAGATCGAAGGTGGCAAAGTGTTCCACGCAGGCACGACGCTTTCTGACGACGATCGCGTGCTCACCAACGGTGGCCGCGTGCTCTGTGCCACGGCGCTGGGGAATACAGTGGCAGAAGCCCAGCAGCGCGCCTACGCGTTAATGGCTGATATTCACTGGGACGGCAGCTTTAGCCGCAACGATATTGGTTATCGTGCGATTGCCCGCGAGCAAGGGAAGTAATTTCTCTCTTCATGTTCACCCTCTCTCCATCGGAGAGAGGGAATTCCCCTCAGAAGTTCTTCTCTGTCGGCTGCCAGGTGCAGAAATCTTCGTTCGCCACCAGCAACAGCTGTGAACCTTCCGGCGCTTCCAGCCACGCGACACTCACTTCCATTGATGAATGACTCTGACGGCGGGCAATATGTTCCGTCGCCCAGCTGTCGAGATCCGGCTTACGCGTCAGGCCTTCACAGGAGGTCACGGTACCGTCGGGATGCCTGCGCCCCTGCTGCAGCACCACCCGCCCCTGACGCAACGCGTCACTGGTCTGGCGGATTTGATCGGCACGGTAGCGGTAGAGAGCAATCTGGTCGTTGGAGAGCTGTTGCTTTTGACCGCCGACTTCGCGCTGCATAAAGCTCAGCTCACCGCGATCGTCAAAACGCACCCGGATATGCTCAGGGGGTTTGCTGTAGATATTGAGTTCGATAAGGGCAAGCGTGTCGCCCTGCCAGCGGTACTCGCTGGTTGTGGTGCTGCCGCTATGCCAGGGGCTGAAGGCAGAGAGCAGATGGACTTCATCATCCGAATCTTTGCGCCAGATGCGCACCGCACCCTGATCGTCAGCGTATCCGCTGGCGGTAAAGGGCGGCAGAGAGGCGTCATGGCTGCAGGCAGTCAGCAACAGCATGCCTGCCAGCGTCAGAGCCTGACGCCAGACAGACAAAAGGGGCGAAACCGCCCCCTCGTTAAAACTGTTCACTGCCACGCGTCTTACTTAACTGCGTCTTTCAGTGCTTTGCCAGAGACAAATGCTGGCACGTTAGCTGCAGCGATTTTGATCTCGTTACCGGTCTGCGGGTTGCGGCCAGTACGCTCAGCGCGGTGGTTCACTTTGAAGGTGCCGAAACCAACCAGTTGCACAGCATCGCCTTCTTTCAGAGACTCAGTAATAGCAGCCAGGGTGGATTCCAGAGCAGCTTTAGCCTGCACTTTAGACAGATCAGCCTTGTCCGCAATTACATCAATCAGTTGAGTCTTGTTCATAAGTTATCCTTTCAATGTGTTTATCGCTTGCTAAGCATCGAGTGCGACGAAAATGCCAAAAAAGCACTCTCCTGCATACACGCACCGATAGCCACTTATTTTCGCCCCCCAAATGTAGACCAGACGGGGGGCAGAAGGGAAGAGTACAGGTATGACAAAAAAGGCGTTAAATCACGTTTTATTGTCTCACTGGCTAAGATTTATACCAATGTTACTCTCACCTGCCTCACGCAAGTCTGCTCGCAGACCTTTAATCAGCTCGATATCACGTTCTTCACATTCTGCCAGCAAGCGGAATATTTCCCACTGAATGTCCCATTCCTGCTCTACCGCCGGGTTTAACCGTAGCTCTTCATCGGTCATTTCGCGACCTTCCTGCGTCATTTCCAGCATGGCGACGGTGGTGATGGAGGCTTTACTGACTTCGATGGCATGTTCCAGCGTTTCACCACTCAGGCGTGAGTGAATCAGCTCACTTAATGCCACACAGGCATCAATCGCCGGATAGACACCATACACATCATAGTCATCAGCAGCGGGAATCGCTTCTTCCAGCTTATCGAGCTGCGAATCGAAGTTCACCTTCGCATCTTTGACCGTCAGCGTTTCCCACACCAGGTCGAGGATACGGCGATACAGTTGACCTTCACCAAATTCAGTCTGCTTGCAGAACATGGCGTAGTTTGGATACATACGTTCGCACAGACAGGCCATAAAGGTGACATGCTGCCAGCTTTCCAGCTTCTCAAGGCGCAGATGAATCGGGTTTTGTAACATGATGAACTCTCAGAGTCAGAAATTGGCGGCAGTTTACCTGATTCAGGGCTGAATTTCCTGCCAACGAATGAAAGCCGGACGCCCGGATGCCACCGCATCGGCCCAGCGGGTCGGTTCTGGTAGCCGATAGCCTTTCATACAGCGCTGTACCCACCCCAGCGCGCTATCCAGGCTGACACGATGGCCGGTCGCGATGAACAGCGGATTGCAGCGCGCCTTGCTGCGCCACACCCATGCCAGTTGCTCACCTTTATCCATTAACGGTGCCAGCGCGCCAGGTTCTGCCGACAGCGGTTCGAACTTACCGCAGAGGCGTTTTTTCGCCACGCCGATGGTTGGAACATCCACCAGCAGGCCAAAATGGCTGGCGACGCCAAGGCGACGAGGATGGGAGATGCCGTGCCCGTCAACGAACAGCAGATCCGGTTTTTGCGACAACTGCTGCCACGCGGCCAGCAGCGCAGGGTATTCGCGAAAGGAGAGAAAGCCGGGGATGTAGGGCATGGTGGTGGCGATACGCGCCACCTGATATTCGACAAGTTCCAGCGAGGGATATTTCAGCAGCACGATCGCCGCCCGCGTCACGTCCCCGCCCTGCTCAAACCCGACATCCGCACCCGCAATCAGTGCGGGTGGGTCTTTATCCAGCCGGTCCTCGCGAGAGACCGAGGCGGCAAGTTCGATTTGCTGAGCGCGTAATGACGCAAGATCCATAGCAATTCCTTACAGGTGATACTGAGCAGAAAGTCGGTGCACCGCCTCCACGAACACGCCCGCATGCTCTGGCGGTACATCCTGATGAATACCGTGTCCCAGGTTGAAGACATGGCCTTCGCCCTGACCGAACCCGGCCAGAATGGTTGCGACCTCTTCTTCAATGCGGGCAGCCGGAGCATAAAGCATAGACGGGTCCATATTGCCCTGCAGCGCCACTTTATCGCCCACGCGACGGCGCGCCTCGGCCATGTCCATCGTCCAGTCGATGCCCAGCGCGTCACAGCCGGTCTCTGCCAGCGCTTCCAGCCACTGACCGCCACCTTTGGTGAACAAGGTCACCGGCACGCGGCGGCCTTCGTTTTCACGCAGCAGGCCGTCAACGATTTTGTGCATGTAGTAGAGCGAGAACTGCTGATAATCGCGTCCGGTCAGCACACCGCCCCAGGTATCAAAAATCATCACCGACTGGGCGCCCGCTTTAATTTGCGCATTCAGGTACAGGGTGACGCTTTTCGCCAGCTTATCGAGCAGGGCATGCAACGCACGCGGATCGGCGTACATCATCTTTTTGATCACCGTAAAGGCTTTGCTGCTGCCGCCCTCAACCATGTAGGTTGCCAGCGTCCACGGGCTGCCGGAGAAGCCAATCAGCGGCACGTCGCCTTTCAGCTCGCGGCGGATGGTCCGCACGGCATTCATCACATACCCAAGCTCCTGCTCCGGGTCCGGAATGGGCAGATTATCGATGTCCGCCTGGCACGTAATCGGTGAGGAGAAGCGCGGGCCTTCGCCGGTTTCGAAATAGAGCCCAAGGCCCATTGCGTCCGGGATGGTCAGGATGTCTGAAAAAAGGATCGCCGCATCCAGCGGGAAGCGACGCAGCGGCTGGAGCGTCACTTCGCATGCCAGCTCTGCGTTTTTGCACAGCGACATAAAATCGCCCGCCTGCGCGCGCGTGGCTTTGTATTCCGGCAAATAGCGGCCCGCCTGGCGCATCATCCATACTGGGGTGACATCAACGGGTTGGCGCAGCAGCGCACGCAGATAACGATCGTTCTTCAGTTCGGTCATTTTTGCAGTTCCTTAAGCGTCTTATCCCCAGTGTATCACGTCATTCATAGTCGGCCCGACACATTGCCACCGTATCTTCTATCAGGCGGCGCGCCACGGTACCTGGCGGCGGAAGCAGCGGTAAATCGTCATAGCGATACCAGTCGGCACTCAGCAACTCTTTCTGATCGATGACGATCTCGCCGCTGTCGTACTCAGCCATAAATGCCGTCATCAGCGATTGCGGGAACGGCCAGGGTTGCGAGGTGACATAACGCAAATTTTTCACCTTGATACCGCTCTCTTCCATCACTTCGCGGGCAACTGCCTGCTCCAGCGTTTCGCCCACTTCGACGAACCCGGCCAGCACGGTATGAACGCCGTTACGGTGGCGGGTATGTTGCGCCAGTAAAAGGGAATCATCGCGACGGATGGCAACAATAATGCAGGGGGCGATTTGCGGATAATAGCGTTCGCGGCAGTGGCTGCAGAGCATCGCCCACTCGGTTTTGCTCGGGTGCATGGTGTGACCACAATAGCCGCAATATTTATGCGAACGATAAAACTCGGTGAGCTGCACCGCGCGCCCGGCCAGCTGGAACAAGCCGACATCGAGATCGAGCACCTGGCGCACCGATCCCATCTCGTGGGGACGATTTTGTTGGACCAACCACACAGAATCGCCCTGCCATTCACCAATCCTGAGTGCGGCTTGCCCCGCAAGATCGAAATTTTTCGCTTCGCCATGGGGTAATTCCCCCCCGGGCAACCATAATTTTTGTTCATGGCTGACTAACCACCAGCCGCGATCCGATTTTTCAATTATACGATCCATATCTATTGCACAACCTTTGCTTCACAGGCATGTTGGTAACATTACTATTACATTTTGGGTGGGCAGCTTTTAATCTTAACCTTGCGGAGTCAAACATGCTAAACCAGCTAGAAAACCTGACAGAGCGCGTTGGCGGAAGTAATAAACTGGTCGATCGCTGGCTGCACGTGCGAAAACATCTGCTTGTTGCCTACTACAATTTGGTTGGTATTAAGCCTGGCAAAGAATCCTATATGCGCCTGAATGAAAAAGCGCTGGATGATTTTTGTCAGAGCCTGGTCGACTACCTTTCCAACGGGCATTTTAATATTTATGAACGTATTATCCGTGAAATGGAAGGCAGCAACCCGTTTTTAGCGGCAACCAAACTGTATCCCTTGCTGGAGGCCAATACCCAGCAAATTATGGATTACTACGACTCCACGCTCGAAAACGCCATCGACCAGGATAACTATCTGGAATTTCAGCAGGCGCTTTCCGATATCGGCGAGGCGCTGGAGCAACGATTTACGCTGGAAGATAATCTGATCGCCCTTGCGTTGGATCACCATCTTAACGCGAATAACGAAGATAACGTCGCCCGTCCGGCTTGAGTTATTTATCGTTAACGCGTAGTTTACATTCACTGCTCCCGCTGTAAGGGAGCCTATTCTTGTCGGAGTGCCCAGTGCGAAAGCCGGGCTGAGACCGTTAATTCGGGATCCGCGGAACCTGATCAGGTTAAAACCTGCGAAGGGAACAAGAGTCAATCTGTTGAATCGCCCCTGGGCGATCCTCTCTTGCTTCATCCGACGTCTGACAAGCCACTTCCGACACTTTCTGGAATGAGCTATGTCTGCCACAAAAATGACCCGTCGCGAACAGCGCGCCCACGCCCAACACTTTATCGACACCCTGGAAGGCACCGCTTTCCCCAACTCTACACGTATCTATCTGACCGGATCGCAGGAGGATATTCGCGTGCCGATGCGCGAGATCCAGCTCAGCCCGACGCTTATCGGCGGCAGCAAAGACAATCCGCAGCTGGAAGAAAACGAGGCGGTACCGGTCTACGACACCTCCGGTCCTTACGGCGATCCGGCAGTGACGATTAACGTACAAAAAGGACTGGCAAAGCTGCGCCAGCCCTGGATTGACGCCCGTGACGACAGCGAAGCGCTCGACGAGCAAAGCTCTGCTTACACCAAAGAGCGGCTGGCGGATGATGGACTGGATGAACTGCGCTTTACCGGCCTGCTGACGCCGAAACGCGCCAGAGCCGGCAAATGCGTGACCCAGCTGCACTACGCTCGCCTGGGTATCGTGACCCCGGAGATGGAGTTTATCGCCATCCGCGAAAACATGGGTCGCGAGCGTATTCGCGGGGAAGTGCTGCGCCACCAGCATCCGGGCGAAGGCTTTGGCGCTCGCCTGCCGGAGAACATCACCCCGGAATTTGTGCGTGACGAAGTGGCAGCCGGCCGGGCGATTATCCCTGCCAACATTAACCATCCGGAATCAGAGCCGATGATCATTGGCCGCAATTTCCTGGTGAAAGTGAACGCCAACATCGGTAACTCAGCCGTCACCTCCTCCATCGAGGAAGAGGTGGAGAAACTGGTGTGGTCCACCCGCTGGGGCGCGGACACGGTCATGGACCTTTCTACCGGGCGCTATATTCACGAAACCCGCGAGTGGATCCTGCGCAATAGCCCGGTGCCAATTGGCACAGTTCCCATCTACCAGGCGCTGGAAAAAGTTAACGGCATTGCCGAAGATCTCACCTGGGAAGCGTTCCGCGATACCCTGCTGGAGCAGGCAGAGCAAGGCGTCGACTACTTCACCATCCACGCGGGCGTACTGCTGCGTTACGTACCGATGACCGCCAAACGCCTGACCGGGATTGTCTCCCGTGGAGGCTCAATCATGGCGAAGTGGTGCCTGTCCCATCATCAGGAAAACTTCCTGTACGAACACTTCCGTGAAATCTGCGAGATCTGCGCCGCATACGATGTGTCGTTGTCACTCGGCGACGGCCTGCGTCCCGGTTCCATTCGCGACGCCAACGACGAAGCTCAGTTTGCCGAGCTGCACACCCTCGGCGAGCTGACCAAAATTGCCTGGGAATATGACGTGCAGGTGATGATCGAAGGCCCGGGCCATGTGCCGATGCAGATGATCCGCCGCAATATGACCGAGGAGCTGGAACACTGCCATGAAGCGCCGTTCTACACTCTGGGGCCGTTGACCACCGATATCGCACCGGGTTACGACCACTTCACCTCCGGGATTGGCGCGGCGATGATCGGCTGGTTCGGCTGCGCGATGCTCTGCTACGTCACCCCGAAAGAGCATCTCGGTCTGCCGAACAAAGAGGACGTCAAGCAAGGTCTGATCACCTACAAAATTGCCGCACATGCGGCCGACCTGGCGAAGGGTCATCCGGGGGCACAGATCCGCGATAACGCCATGTCGAAAGCGCGCTTCGAATTCCGCTGGGAAGACCAGTTTAACCTGGCGCTCGATCCGTTCACCGCCCGCGCCTATCACGACGAAACCCTGCCGCAGGAGTCCGGCAAAGTGGCCCACTTCTGCTCCATGTGCGGACCGAAGTTCTGCTCGATGAAAATCAGCCAGGAAGTGCGCGACTACGCGGCAAAACAGACCATCGAGGTAGGGATGGCCGACATGTCAGAATCTTTCCGCGCCAAAGGCGGCGAGATCTACCTCAAAAAAGAGGAGGCGTGATGTATCAACCCAACTTTCCGCCCGTCCCGTTTCGTCTGGGGTTATACCCGGTCGTGGACAGCGTGGCGTGGATTGAACGCCTGCTGAACGCGGGCGTTAAAACGCTCCAGCTGCGCATCAAAGATAAACAGGATGACGAGGTCGAAGCCGACATCACGGCGGCCATTGCCTTGGGGCATCGCCATCAGGCCCGCCTGTTTATCAACGACTACTGGCGTCTGGCCATCAAGCACCAGGCTTACGGTGTCCATCTCGGTCAGGAAGATCTGGAGACCACCGACCTTAATGCTATTCGCCACGCCGGTTTACGCCTCGGCGTCTCGACCCATGACGATATGGAGATTGACGTGGCGCTGGCGGCGCGCCCGTCTTACATCGCGCTGGGCCATGTTTTCCCGACGCAGACCAAACAGATGCCGTCGGCACCACAGGGCGTTGATCAGCTGGCACGCCATATTGCACGGCTGGCGGACTATCCCACCGTCGCCATCGGCGGTATCAGCCTTGCTCGCGCGCCCGCGGTACTGGCGACGGGCGTCGGGAGCATTGCGGTGGTCAGTGCAATCACCCAGGCCGACGACTGGCAGGCCGCGACAGCACAGCTCCTGCAGCTGACGGGAGCAGGCGATGAATGACCGCGACTTTATGCGCTACAGCCGCCAGATCCTGCTGGACGATATTGCTATCGACGGGCAGCAAAAGCTGCTCGCCAGCCGGGTACTGATTGTCGGGCTGGGCGGACTTGGCGCCCCGGCAGCGCTGTATCTGGCCGGGGCGGGTATCGGCACGCTGGTGCTGGCCGACGACGACGATGTCCATCTGAGTAATTTGCAGCGCCAGATTGTGTTTACTACCGACGATCTGAACCAGCCAAAGGCGCAGGTAACGCAGCGTCGGTTGACGCAGCTTAATCCGGATATCCGCCTTATCGCTTTACAGCAACGTCTGGAGGGCGATGCGCTCCGCGAGCAGGTGGCGCAGGCCGACCTGGTGCTGGATTGCACCGATAACATGGCAACGCGGCAGGCAATTAACGCTGCCTGCGTGGCGCTTAACACCCCGCTCATCACCGCCAGCGCCGTGGGTTTTGGCGGTCAGCTGATGGCGCTAACCCCGCCCTGGACGCAGGGCTGTTACCGCTGCCTGTGGCCGGAGGATAGCGAGCCGCAACGCAACTGCCGCACCGCAGGCATCGTCGGGCCGGTGGTTGGCGTAATGGGAACCCTGCAGGCGCTGGAAGCGATCAAACTGCTCAGCGGGATGGAGACCACCCGCAATACGCTGCGGCTGTTCGATGCCCGTGCAGGGAGCTGGCGGCAGCTCGCGCTGCAGCGTGCCAGTGGTTGTCCGGTATGCGGAGGGCACTATGCGGATCCTGTTTAACGACGAACCGATGCAGTGTGCGGACGGCATAACCCTCGCCACCCTGCTCGACCAGCTACGCCAGTTAAAGCCCGGGGTGGCACTGGCCCTTAACCAACAGATCCTGCCGCGCGCGCAGTGGGAAATTCAGCAGGTCCGCGAAGGCGATCAGATCCTGCTCTTTCAGGTCATTGCCGGAGGCTGAGATGTTACGTATTGCGGATAAAACTTTTGATTCTCATTTATTTACCGGCACCGGAAAGTTCGCTTCGCCGCAGCTGATGATTGATGCACTCAAAGAGAGCGGTAGCCAGCTGGTGACGCTGGCGATGAAGCGGGTCGATCTACGCAACCATAACGATGCCATTCTGACGCCACTGCGCGAAGCAGGCGTCACGTTACTGCCAAATACCTCCGGTGCCAAAACGGCGGAAGAGGCGGTGTTCGCCGCGCAGCTGGCGCGCGAGGCGCTGGGCACCCACTGGCTTAAACTGGAGATCCATCCCGATGCCCGCTGGCTCCTGCCCGATCCGATCGAAACGCTGAAAGCCGCCGAGCAACTGGTGAAACAGGGATTCACGGTGCTGCCCTACTGTGGGGCCGATCCGGTGCTGTGCAAGCGGCTGGAGGAGGTGGGCTGCGCAGCGGTGATGCCGCTCGGTGCGCCAATTGGCTCCAGCCAGGGACTGGAAACCCGCGCGATGCTCGAGATAATCATTCAACAGGCGACCGTCCCGGTGGTCATCGATGCGGGGATCGGCGTACCCAGCCATGCCGCGCAAGCTCTGGAGATGGGGGCCGACGCAGTGCTGGTCAACACCGCGATCGCCGTCGCTGATGACCCGGTGATGATGGCGCGCGCCTTCCGTCTGGCAGTAGAAGCGGGCGTACTGGCCCGCCAGTCTGGCCCCGGTTCGCGCAGTTTTGAAGCCCAGGCCACCAGCCCGCTGACCGGTTTCCTGGAGGCGTTCTGATGAGCACCTTTATCGATCGCTGGCGCCAGTTGGACTGGGACGACATTCGCCTGCGCATCAACAGCAAAACCCCGGCGGACGTTGAGCGCGCGTTGAATGCCCGTCATCCAACCCGCGAAGATATGATGGCGCTGCTTTCCCCTGCCGCCAGCGCGTATCTGGAGCCAATGGCGCAGCGGGCGCAGCGCCTGACCCGTCAGCGTTTTGGCAATACGGTGAGTTTTTACGTGCCGCTGTATCTGTCCAATCTGTGCGCCAACGACTGTACCTACTGTGGGTTCTCGATGAGCAACCACATCAAGCGCAAAACTCTGGATGAAAACGAAATTGCCCGCGAGTGCGCGGCGATCCGTGAGATGGGGTTTGAGCACCTGCTGCTGGTCACTGGCGAGCATCAGAGCAAAGTCGGGATGGACTATTTTCGTCGTCATCTTCCGGCCATTCGCCGCCGGTTCTCCTCCCTGCAAATGGAGGTCCAGCCTCTGTCAGAGGCGGAGTACGGCGAGCTCAAAACGCTGGGTCTGGATGGCGTGCTGGTCTATCAGGAGACCTATCACGAGACGGTGTATGCCCAGCACCACCTGAAGGGTAAAAAGCAGGACTTTTTCTGGCGGCTGGAGACCCCGGATCGGCTGGGCCGCGCCGGGATCGACAAGATCGGTTTGGGCGCACTGACCGGGCTCTCGGACAGCTGGCGGGTCGACAGCTATATGGTGGCGGAACATCTTCTGTGGCTGCAACAGCACTACTGGCAGAGCCGCTATTCGGTCTCCTTCCCGCGTCTGCGTCCCTGCGCGGGGGGCATTCAGCCCGCATCGATCATGGATGAACGCCAGCTGGTACAGGCAATTTGCGCATTTCGCCTGCTGGCGCCCGAGGTGGAGCTGTCCTTGTCGACCCGCGAATCACCGGCATTTCGCGATCGCGTAATTCCACTGGCGATTAACAACGTCAGCGCCTTTTCCAAAACCCAGCCTGGCGGCTATGCCGACGATCATCCTGAGCTTGAGCAGTTTGCGCCACACGATAACCGTCGCCCGGAGGAGGTTGCCCGGGCGCTCAGCGATCAAGGTTTGCAGCCGGTATGGAAAGACTGGGACAGCTGGCTGGGGCGCGCCTCGCAGTTACGCTGAAAGAAGATGTAACCCAATGAAAATATTACGAGACATCACGTAAGGTTTTCATCGGGCGATTGCCAGTGAGTATTCGTTTTTTTACTCTTGCCCTGTCAGCAAAGGACGCTGACCAGGGCGGAAAGCTTCTTCCTCGTTTCGCCCTGCCCTCTCACCTTTGTAACAGTTGTAACCGGTTTCAGAAAAAAGCGGCTTTCTTTGTGATGCTTCACACACAACCGTGGTAAAGCGGTTGTTGAAGCCGACGGCGCGGGATAATTATTAATAAACACATGTACATTGAGGCTGACTATGAAGAACATCGTTTTATGCTGTGCAGCGGGAATGTCCACCAGCATGCTGGTTCAACGCATGAAAGACGCCGCGCAGAAGAAAGGGGTCGAGGTGACCATTAAAGCCGTACCGGTTGCTGAATTTAAAGATGAAATCGCCGCAGCCGACATCGTGTTACTGGGCCCCCAGGTTAAATATGAGCTGGCAAATCTTCAGGCTCAGGCCGAGCCGCTGGGCAAAAAGGTCGCGGTTATCGACATGATGGATTACGGCATGATGAAAGGCGATGCCGTGCTGGATAAAGCTCTCAAACTGCTGGAGTAACGCATGGAAGATTTAGAAACGATCATTATGGAGCTGCTGGTGAATGCCGGTGCGGCCCGTAGTTCAGCACTAACCGCCCTGCAGATGGCGCGTAAAGGTAATTTTGCCGATGCCGAGAAGGCGATGGAAGAGTCGCGCGAATTCGTGAAACATGCGCACACCATCCAGACGAAGCTGATCGGTATGGATGAAGGCACCGGAAAGCTTCCGGTCAATCTGATCACCGTTCACTCACAGGATCACCTGATGAACGCGATGGTGATTCAGGATCTGGCGGGGGATATGATCGAACTGTATCGCCGGTTGCCGCTGGTGAACTAACACGCTCGGTGGCGCTACGCTTACCGGGCCTACAATAGCTTCACGCCCCAGGTCGGGTAAGCGCAGCGTCTCCGGGCAACAACCGCATCAAACCCAGCCAGATAAATGCAAAAAAAAACCCGCCGAAGCGGGTTTTTTTATGGGCTGACGAAACGATTAATCGTTGTCAGAACCGCCCAGGCCTGCGTTCAGCAGCTCTGCCAGGCTGGCAGATGCATCTTCAGCAGTAACCTGCGGTGCAGCTGGCGCTTCGCCTGCTGCGCGACGGCGCATACGATCCTGGTGGTACGCATAACCGGTACCGGCCGGGATCAGACGACCCACGATAACGTTCTCTTTCAGACCGCGCAGTTCGTCACGTTTGCCCGCAACGGCTGCTTCGGTAAGCACACGAGTGGTCTCCTGGAACGATGCCGCGGAGATGAAGGACTCGGTTGCCAGAGACGCTTTGGTGATACCCAGCAGGTCACGTGCGAAGGTCGCACTGAGTTTGCCATTCGATTCCAGATCGCGGTTAGCAATCTTGACGCGAGAGTATTCAACCTGCTCACCTTCGAGGAAGTCGGAGCTACCGGCATTCACGATGGTGGCTTTACGCAGCATCTGACGAACAATAACTTCGATGTGCTTATCGTTGATCTTAACGCCTTGCAGACGGTAAACGTCCTGTACTTCGTTGGTGATGTAACGCGTTACCGCGTGCACGCCACGAAGACGCAGAATGTCGTGCGGTGCTTCCGGACCGTCGGAAACCACGTCACCACGTTCTACACGTTCACCTTCAAACACGTTGAGCTGACGCCATTTTGGAATCATCTCTTCGTACGCTTCACTGCCATCCAGAGGCGTGATCACCAGGCGACGTTTCCCTTTGGTCTCTTTACCGAAGGAAATGATACCGGTGATTTCAGCCAGGATTGCCGGCTCTTTCGGACGACGTGCTTCGAACAGATCCGCAACGCGCGGAAGACCACCGGTAATATCTTTGGTACCGCTGGATTCCTGAGGAATACGCGCCAGAGCGTCACCCGCCCCAATCTGAATACCATCTTCCAGCTGAACAATCGCTTTGCCCGGCAGGAAGTACTGAGCCGACATGTCGGTGCCCGGGATCAGAACGTCGTTACCGTTAGCATCAACGATTTTCAGCGCTGGACGCAGATCTTTACCGCCCGCGGTACGTTCTGCAGAATCCAGAACCACCAGCGAAGAGAGACCGGTCAGGTCGTCGGTCTGACGAGTAATACTCTGACCGTCGATCATGTCGGTGAAGCGAATAAAGCCCGCCACTTCGGTGATAACTGGCATGGTGTGCGGATCCCAGTTTGCTACGGTTTCGCCGCCTGCAACCTGCTCGCCATCACCTTTGCCCATTACCGCACCGTAAGGCACTTTATAGCTCTCTTTGGTACGACCGAATTCGTCGATCAGTTTCAGCTCGGTGTTACGCGAAGTAACAACCAGCTTACCGGCAGAGTTCACAACCGACTTCGCATTGCTCAGACGGATGCTACCTTTGTTTTTCACCTGGATGCTGGATTCAGCAGCCGCACGAGATGCCGCACCACCGATGTGGAACGTACGCATCGTCAGCTGTGTACCCGGCTCACCGATGGACTGTGCCGCGATAACGCCGATTGCTTCACCTTTGTTGATGATGTGGCCACGCGCCAGGTCACGACCATAGCAGTGCGCACAAACACCAAAGTCGGTGTTACAGGATACGACGGAACGTACTTTGACGGAGTCAACGGAGTTCTCTTCCAGCAGATCACACCAGTGCTCGTGCAGCAGCGTGTTACGTGGAACCAGAATATCCGCGGTGCCCGGCTTCAGAACGTCTTCAGCAGCCACACGACCCAATACGCGATCGCGCAGTGGCTCTTTAACATCACCACCCTCGATAACCGGGGTCATGGTGATACCTTCGAGGGTGCCACAATCGTCTTCGGTCACAACCAGATCCTGCGCAACGTCAACCAGACGACGCGTCAGATAACCGGAGTTCGCTGTCTTCAGTGCGGTATCCGCAAGGCCTTTACGCGCACCGTGCGTGGAGATGAAGTACTGGAGTACGTTCAGACCTTCACGGAAGTTCGCGGTGATCGGCGTTTCGATGATGGAGCCATCTGGCTTAGCCATCAGACCACGCATACCTGCCAGCTGACGAATCTGTGCTGCAGAACCACGCGCACCGGAGTCGGCCATCATGTAGATGCTGTTGAAGGAAACCTGCTGCTCTTCTACGCCGTCACGGTTAATAACGGTTTCGGTCTGCAGGTTATCCATCATCGCTTTGGATACACGATCGTTCGCCGCAGCCCAAATATCGATAACTTTGTTATAGCGTTCGCCCGCGGTAACCAGACCAGACTGGAACTGCTCCTGGATCTCAGCAACTTCGGCTTCTGCTTCAGAGATGATCTCGTGTTTCTTCTCTGGGATAACCATGTCATCAATACCAACAGATGCACCTGAACGCGCTGCATAAGCAAAGCCGGTGTACATGGTCTGGTCAGCAAAGATAACGGTCGGTTTCAGGCCCAGAATACGATAACAAGTGTTCAGCATCTTGGAGATAGCTTTCTTGCCCAGCGCCTGGTTGACGATGGAGAAAGGCAGACCTTTCGGTACGATCATCCACAGAATCGCACGGCCTACAGTCGTGTCGATAATGCTGGTTTTACCAACGAGCTCACCATTTGCATCTTTTTCGTATTCGGTGATACGCACTTTAACGCGCGCATGCAGAGAGGCCAGGCCAGCGCGATAAATACGCTCAGCTTCTTTCGGGCCAGTCAGCACCATGCCTTCGCCTTTGGCGTTAACACAGTCACGGGTCATGTAGTACAGACCCAGTACAACGTCCTGAGACGGAACGATGATTGGTTCGCCGTTCGCCGGGGACAGGATGTTGTTGGTAGACATCATCAGCGCACGCGCTTCGAGCTGGGCTTCCAGCGTCAGCGGTACGTGAACAGCCATCTGGTCACCATCGAAGTCGGCGTTATAAGCCGCACAAACCAGCGGGTGCAGCTGGATAGCTTTACCTTCGATCAGTACTGGCTCAAATGCCTGGATACCCAGACGGTGCAGTGTTGGTGCACGGTTCAGCAGTACCGGGTGTTCGCGGATAACTTCGTCCAGGATATCCCAAACGACAGCTTCTTCACGCTCAACCATCTTCTTAGCGGCTTTGATGGTGGTGGCGAGGCCACGCAGTTCCAGCTTGCCGTAGATGAACGGTTTGAACAGCTCCAGTGCCATTTTCTTCGGCAGACCGCACTGATGCAGACGCAGGTATGGACCTACGGTGATGACAGAACGACCAGAGTAGTCAACACGCTTACCGAGCAGGTTCTGACGGAAACGACCCTGTTTACCTTTGATCATGTCGGCCAAAGATTTCAGAGGACGCTTGTTAGAACCGGTGATCGCACGACCGCGACGACCGTTATCCAGCAGGGCATCTACTGCTTCCTGCAGCATACGTTTTTCGTTACGTACGATGATATCTGGCGCAGCCAGATCCAGCAGACGCTTCAGACGGTTGTTACGGTTAATGACGCGACGATACAGATCGTTCAGGTCAGACGTCGCGAAACGACCACCATCCAGCGGAACCAGCGGACGCAGATCTGGCGGCAGAACCGGCAGAACGGTCAGGATCATCCACTCTGGCTTGTTGCCAGACTGTACGAACGCTTCCAGCAGCTTGATACGCTTGGTCAGCTTTTTACGCTTGGTTTCGGAGTTGGTTTCGTTCAGCTCTTCACGCAGCTGCTCGCACTCTTGCTCCAGATCCATGCTTTTCAGCAGGGCCTGGATCGCTTCCGCACCCATCTTGGCGTCGAATTCGTCACCGAACTCTTCCAGCGCGTCCAGATACTGCTCTTCGGTCAGGATCTGGTTACGTTCCAGATTGGTCATCCCGCCTTCGATCACAACATAAGATTCGAAGTACAGTACACGTTCGATATCGCGCAGCGGCATATCCAGCAGCAGGCCGATACGGGACGGCAGAGATTTCAGGAACCAGATGTGGGCAGTCGGAGACGCCAGCTCGATGTGGCCCATGCGCTCACGACGCACTTTGGTCTGGGTCACTTCAACGCCGCACTTCTCACAGATCACACCACGGTGTTTCAGGCGCTTGTACTTACCGCACAGGCACTCGTAATCTTTTACTGGCCCGAAAATACGCGCACAGAAAAGGCCGTCACGCTCAGGTTTGAACGTACGGTAGTTGATGGTTTCTGGCTTTTTAACTTCACCAAAAGACCATGAACGGATCATGTCTGGCGATGCCAGAGCAATTTTGATCGCATCAAACTCTTCGGTTTTAGTTTGCGCTTTCAGAAACTTTAATAAGTCTTTCACGGATTTGCTCCCGTCGGAGTTAGCACAATCTGGTGCCGGGAGTGACCCCGGCACCAGCGACCTGTTTGAGCGAGAGTTACTCGTCTTCCAGTTCGATGTTGATACCCAGCGAACGAATCTCTTTCAACAGTACGTTGAAGGATTCAGGCATGCCTGGTTCCATCTGATGGTTGCCGTCCACGATGTTTTTATACATCTTGGTACGACCGTTCACGTCATCAGACTTAACGGTAAGCATTTCCTGCAGGGTGTATGCTGCGCCGTATGCTTCAAGCGCCCATACTTCCATCTCCCCGAAGCGCTGACCACCGAACTGCGCCTTACCACCCAGCGGCTGCTGAGTAACCAGGCTATAAGAACCGGTAGAACGCGCGTGCATCTTGTCATCGACCAGGTGGTTCAGTTTCAGCATGTACATGTAGCCAACGGTAACCTGGCGCTCGAACTGCTCACCGGTACGACCGTCGAACAGAGTGATCTGGCCAGAACTTGGCAGGCCACCCAGCTGTAACAGTTCCTTGATTTCAGACTCTTTCGCACCATCGAAGACTGGCGTTGCGATTGGCATACCCTTACGCAGGTTTTCTGCCAGACGCAGCACTTCGTCATCGCTGAAGGTATTCAGGTCGACTTTCTGACAAACGTCGGTACCCAGATCGTACGCACGCTGGATGAACTCGCGCAGTTTCGCGACTTCTTCTTGCTGCTTCAGCATGGCGTTGATTTTCTCGCCGATGCCTTTCGCAGCCATACCCAGGTGGGTTTCGAGGATCTGACCGATGTTCATACGAGACGGTACGCCCAGTGGGTTCAGTACGATATCTACCGGCGTACCGTTAGCATCGTGCGGCATATCTTCGATCGGGTTGATCTTAGAGATAACACCCTTGTTACCGTGACGACCCGCCATCTTATCACCAGGCTGGATCTGACGTTTAACAGCCAGATACACCTTAACAATCTTCAGCACGCCTGGTGCCAGATCGTCGCCCTGAGTGATTTTACGGCGTTTCGCTTCGAGTTTTTTCTCGAACTCGTGTTTCAGCTCGTCATACTGCTCAGCCAGCTGTTCCAGCTGATTCTGTTTCTCTTCGTCGGCCAGGCCCAGCTCGAGCCAGCGGTCACGTGGCAGCTTGTCGAGCTTCTCAGCTTCAACACCACCGGCAACCAGCACAGTGTAGATACGACTAAACAGGCCAGCTTCGAGGATCTGCAGTTCTTCAGACAGGTCTTTCTTCGCCTGCTTCAGCTGCATCTCTTCGATTTCCAGCGCACGTTTGTCTTTTTCTACGCCATCGCGAGTAAAGACCTGAACGTCGATAACCGTACCGGAAACACCGTTTGGTACGCGCAGAGAAGAGTCTTTAACGTCAGACGCTTTCTCGCCGAAGATCGCACGCAGCAGTTTCTCTTCTGGCGTCAGCTGGGTCTCACCTTTCGGCGTAACCTTACCCACCAGAATGTCGCCGCCGGTCACTTCTGCACCGATGTAAACGATACCGGATTCATCCAGTTTGGAGAGCGCAGCTTCACCCACGTTAGGGATGTCGGCAGTGATCTCTTCTGGCCCCAGCTTGGTGTCACGGGACACACATGCCAGTTCCTGGATGTGAATAGTGGTGAAACGATCTTCCTGAACCACACGCTCGGAGACGAGGATGGAGTCTTCGAAGTTGTAACCGTTCCACGGCATGAACGCTACGCGCATGTTCTGACCGAGCGCCAGTTCACCGAGGTCGGTGGACGGACCGTCAGCCAGCACGTCGCCGCGCTCAACTGGCTCACCCAGAGACACACATGGCATCTGGTTGATACAGGTGTTCTGGTTAGAACGGGTGTATTTGGTCAGGTTGTAGATGTCGATACCCGCTTCGCCCGCGTGCATCTCGTCTTCGTTAACTTTGATAACGATACGGGAAGCATCAACGTACTGAACGGTACCGCCACGTTTAGCAACCGCAGTTACACCGGAGTCAACGGCAACAGCGCGTTCCATACCGGTACCAACCAGCGGCTTATCAGCACGCAGAGTTGGAACCGCCTGACGTTGCATGTTCGCACCCATCAGGGCACGGTTGGCGTCATCGTGTTCCAGGAACGGGATCAGGGACGCACCGACGGAAACCACCTGTTGGGTGGAAACGTCCATGTAGTCAACCTGGTCGCGGCTGAACAAGCTCGACTCGCCTTTGCTACGGCAGGTTACCAGGTCTTCTTCAAAGTGGCCTTCGTCATCCAGGTTGGAGTTCGCCTGAGCGATAACGTAGTTGCCTTCTTCGATAGCAGACAGGTAGTGAATTTCGTCGGTAACAACACCGTCAGTCACTTTACGATACGGCGTCTCGAGGAAGCCATATTCGTTAGTCTGTGCGTACACGGACAGGGAGTTGATCAGACCGATGTTTGGACCTTCAGGCGTTTCGATAGGACATACGCGACCGTAGTGAGTCGGGTGTACGTCTCGAACTTCAAAGCCTGCACGTTCACGGGTCAGACCGCCTGGGCCGAGTGCAGAGATACGACGCTTGTGCGTGATCTCAGACAGCGGGTTGTTCTGGTCCATAAACTGAGAAAGCTGGCTGGAACCAAAGAACTCTTTCACTGCTGCAGAGATAGGCTTGGCGTTGATCATATCCTGAGGCATCAGGGTATCCAGATCGCCCAGAGACAGACGCTCTTTCACCGCACGCTCTACACGTACCAGGCCAACGCGGAATTGGTTTTCCGCCATTTCGCCAACGGAACGGATACGACGGTTGCCGAGGTGGTCGATATCATCCACTTCGCCTTTACCGTTACGGATATCAATGAGCTTCTTCATCACTTCGATGATGTCTTCTTTGCTCAGGATACCGGAACCTTCAATCGCATCACGCAGCAGAGAACGGTTGAACTTCATACGACCAACCGCGGACAGATCGTAGCGGTCTTCGGAGAAGAACAGGTTCTCGAACAGGCTTTCAGCCGCTTCGCGAGTTGGTGGCTCACCAGGGCGCATCATGCGGTAGATTTCTACCAGCGCGCTCAGACGATCGGTGGTTGGGTCGACGCGAATCGTTTCCGACATGTACGCGCCGTGGTCCAGATCGTTGGTGAACAGCGTTTCAATACGCTTGTGACCAGACTGGCTCAGCTTAGCCAGCAGATCCAGGCTCAGCTCCATGTTCGCCGGGCAGATCAGCTCGCCAGTTGATGCATCAACGTAGTCTTTTGCAGCCACTTTGCCAGCGATGTATTCAACCGGGACTTCGATGAGTTTGATCTCATCTTTTTCCAGCTGACGGATATGGCGCGCAGTAATACGGCGGCCTTTTTCCACATACACTTTGCCGTCAAATTCGATGTCGAACGACGCGGTATCACCACGCAGACGCTCAGGCACCAGCTCCATTTGCAGCTTGTTGTCGCGAATTTCGAAGACAACTTTCTCAAAGAACAGATCGAGAATCTGCTCAGTGGTGTATTGCAGCGCACGCAGAATGATGGTGGCCGGCAGTTTACGACGACGGTCGATACGGACAAACAGGTTATCTTTCGGATCGAACTCGAAGTCCAGCCAGGAACCACGGTAAGGAATGATGCGCGCGTTATACAGTACTTTACCGGATGAGTGTGTTTTACCTTTATCGCTGTCGAAGAAGACGCCCGGGCTACGGTGCAGCTGGGAAACGATAACACGCTCAGTACCGTTGATGACGAAAGTACCGTTGTCGGTCATGAGCGGAATTTCGCCCATGTAGACTTCTTGTTCTTTAATGTCTTTTACGGTGCCTTCCGGCGCTTCGCGCTCGTAGATCACCAGACGCAGCTTAACGCGCAGCGGTGCCGAGTAGGTCACGCCACGGATTTGACATTCCTGAACGTCAAACACCGGTTCGCCAAGGCGGTAGCTGACGTATTGCAGCTCTGAATTACCGCTGTAGCTTTTAATTGGGAATACTGAACGGAAGGCTGCTTCCAGACCGTACTGCCCTTCAGGATCTTGCTCGATAAACTTCTGGAACGAGTCAAGCTGGATAGAAAGGAGATAAGGTATGTCCAACACTTGTGGACGTTTACCAAAATCCTTACGAATACGTTTTTTCTCGGTATAGGAGTAAACCATAGGGTTCCTCAGCTCGCTGACAAGTCGACGCATCTGCCCATTGACGGACAGTTTGTGCAACACCATTTTGTTGATCGGAAAATTGAATACTTTCCGCAATACCTGTTGCTATCACGCTTAAACCATTTCGTTGCGATTTACCCAGAGCGAGCACCCTGTCGCAGTATATTAAGTCGTCGATAGAAACAAGCATTGTCAGGACAGCCAGCAGTCAAACAGTGTGAAACGCTACTGACGCCTTACAGCGCAAAATGGCTGGTGACTAAAAAGTCACCAGCCATCGGCCTAATTTCTTAGGCTTCAACCAGAAAAGTTGGCTTATTTAACTTCAACTTCAGCGCCAGCTTCTTCCAGAGATTTTTTCAGTGCTTCTGCGTCATCTTTGCTCACGCCTTCTTTCAGCGCAGCTGGAGCAGATTCTACCAGGTCTTTAGCTTCTTTCAGACCCAGGCCAGTTGCGCCACGTACAGCTTTGATTACCGCAACTTTGTTCGCGCCGATACCTTTCAGAATCACGTCGAATTCAGTTTTCTCTTCAGCAGCTTCAGCTGGGCCTGCAGCTACAGCTACAGCAGCAGCAGCAGAAACGCCGAATTTTTCTTCCATTGCAGTGATCAGTTCTACAACGTCCATTACAGACATAGCTGCAACTGCTTCAATGATTTGATCTTTAGTGATAGACATTTAAATTGTTCCTGAAAATCAGAATAAGTTTATACGTAAGCGAATACTTGATAAAGAAAACGGCTATTAAGCAGCTTCTTTCGCATCGCGTACAGCAGCCAGAGTGCGAACCAGTTTGCCAGCCGAAGCTTCTTTCATGGTTGCCATCAGGCGTGCAATTGCTTCTTCGTAGGTTGGCAGTGTAGCCAGGCGATCGATTTGCGATGCCGGGATCAACTCACCTTCAAAGGCTGCGGCTTTAACCTCAAATTTTGCATTCGCTTTTGCGAAATCTTTGAACAGACGAGCAGCAGCGCCCGGGTGTTCCATAGAGTATGCAATTAAGGTTGGACCAACAAACGTGTCTTTCAGGCACTCGAACTGAGTACCTTCAACGACGCGGCGCAGCAGGGTGTTGCGAACAACACGCATGTAAACGCCAGCTTCACGACCTGCTTTACGCAGTTCAGTCATTTTATCTACAGTAACGCCACGGGAATCCGCAACTACTGCAGACAGCGCGCCTTTGGCTACTTCGCTGACTTCAGCAACAATCGCTTGTTTGTCTTGAAGATTTAAAGCCATTAGCTTTGCTCCTGGATGTTTGCCAGGGCTCATGCCCTGGAACTCACTTCACTCTATTCAACGAAAAGAGCGTCTTAAATACGGTGAGCAGAAACAAGCCAGAGTATCAGAAATAATCTTAGCGTTCTGTCACCGTCTACGCAGGGCATTAAGTCTCTTACGAAACACCTGCGGTCTTCGACGGAGGCCTGGATAGGCCAGACTCCAACGAACAAATCTTTTTACCTGCTAACTTTCGTTAGCAAACGTGGGGGTAAGATTGTAGACAAATTCACCGCCCACGTAAAGGTATTAGTTTGCAGCAGCGCTCAGGCCAGCCTGGTCAACTGCAACACCTGCACCCATGGTGGTAGACAGGCTAACTTTCTTGATGTACACGCCTTTCGCCTGAGTTGGTTTCGCTTTTTTCAGCGCAACCAGCAGAGATTCCAGGTTTTCTTTCAGTTTGTCAGTGTCAAAGTCCACTTTACCGATGGTGGTGTGGATGATGCCGTTTTTGTCGTTACGATAACGAACCTGACCTGCTTTAGCGTTCTTAACCGCTTCAGCAACGTTAGGGGTTACAGTACCCACTTTCGGGTTTGGCATCAGACCGCGTGGGCCCAGAACCTGGCCCAGCTGGCCAACAACGCGCATTGCATCCGGGGAAGCAATAACAACGTCAAAGTTCATTTCGCCTTTCTTGATCTGGTCAGCCAGATCTTCCATACCTACCAGCTCAGCGCCTGCAGCTTTAGCAGCTTCAGCGTTTGCGCCCTGGGCAAATACGGCAACGCGAACGGAACGGCCAGTACCGTGTGGCAGTACAGTTGCACCACGTACGTTCTGATCAGATTTACGAGCATCGATACCGAGGTTTACAGCAACGTCAACGCTTTCAACGAACTTAGCGGTAGCCAGTTCTTTCAGCAGAGCGATAGCTTCATTGATGTCGTACTGTTTGGTCGCATCAATTTTGCCACGGATTACGGACATGCGCTTGGTCAGTTTAGCCATTTCTTAGTCCTCCACTACCAGGCCCATGGAACGTGCAGTACCTTCAATGGAGCGAGTCATCGCTTCAATGTCGGTGCCAGTCATGTCGGCAGCTTTGGTCTGCGCGATTTCCTGCAGCTGAGTGCGGGAAATTTTACCAACTTTGTCTTTGTTCGGCTTACCGGAACCAGACTTGATACCAGCCGCTTTTTTCAGCAGAACTGCTGCCGGCGGGGTCTTGGTAACGAAAGTGAAAGAACGGTCAGCGTAAACGGTAATAACAACCGGAGTCGGCAGGCCTTTTTCCAGGGATTCAGTTTTGGCGTTAAACGCTTTACAGAATTCCATGATGTTAACGCCTTGCTGACCCAGTGCTGGGCCGACTGGCGGACTCGGGTTTGCCATACCAGCTGCAACCTGCAGCTTGACATAGGCTTGTACTTTCTTAGCCATTGTAAAATCCTCTGATTGGGTTATAGCGCCTCAAGGAGGCTCCCCGTGATAAAATTCGTTTTACGGATGTGATCCATAAAAACAAAAGGCGCGAAATTGTATTCCAATCTCGCGCCCTGTGCAACGATTAAATCGTCGCTTTTTTGATCGGCTACTTAGGCTTTTTCTACCTGCGCAAAGTCCAGCTCTACCGGGGTCGCACGACCAAAGATAGAAACAGAAACTTTCAGGCGGGACTTTTCGTAGTCCACTTCTTCAACCACGCCGTTAAAGTCAGCAAACGGACCGTCACTGACACGGACCATTTCGCCCGGTTCAAACAGCGTTTTAGGACGCGGCTTATCCCCAACCTGCTGCAGGCGGTTCATAATCGCATCAACTTCTTTGTCGCTGATTGGCGCCGGACGGTCAGACGTGCCGCCGATAAAGCCCATTACACGAGGTACGCTACGCACCAGGTGCCAGCTTGCGTCGTTCATGACCATTTGAACCAGGACGTAACCCGGGAAGAATTTACGTTCGCTTTTGCGACGCTGGCCGCCACGGATCTCGACCACTTCTTCGGTCGGAACCATAACTTCGCCAAACAACTCTTCCATGTTGTGTAATTTGATATGCTCACGCAGCGAAGTCGCTACGCGGCCTTCAAAACCGGAAAACGCCTGAACGACGTACCAACGCTTTTTAGGGGCTTCAGACATCTTAGAACCTCAGGCCAGTGATAAAGGATACCAGGCGAACCAGAATACCATCCAGTCCCCACAGGATCAGTGACATTACAGCGGTAACCGCAGCTACAATCAGCGTGGTGTGCAATGTTTCCTGGCGAGTAGGCCAAATGACCTTGCGGACTTCGGTTCTCGCTTCGCGGGCAAAAGCGACAGTCGCTTTGCCTTTGGTCGTCAACAGCGCGACACCACCCGCTGCAGCAATCAGAATTACCACTGCAAGCGCGCGTAGCGGCAGCATCATGTCACGATAAAGATAGTTGCCAACGATTGCCACGATCAACAATACGGCTACCACTACCCATTTCATCGCTTCCAGGCCGCGCCCGCTCCCTTGAGCTTCGGTATTCGCACTCATAAACCAACCTGTCAGAAGTATTCTACAAATAATTTCACCCCGCGTTTGCGAGGCGAACCTAACCGAAATGCTCTGATGCGTTTCGGACTAAAACGCCCTCTTCAGAGCCTGTCTCAGCAATGATTATGACAAATAAAATCACTGATGAGCCAGGTTCTGGTTCGAAAGCGTGCAAAAAGGGCATCAAATGATGCCCTTTTCATGCGCATTGCGTCAAATGTTATCAGCAATTAGCTGAGAACTTTAGCAACCACGCCCGCGCCAACGGTACGGCCGCCTTCACGGATTGCGAAACGCAGACCGTCATCCATCGCGATTGGGTGGATCAGGGTAACAACCATTTTGATGTTGTCGCCTGGCATTACCATCTCAACGCCTTCTGGCAGTTCGATGG
>JBAPXW010000011.1:0-1574 GCA_049284415.1 Leclercia sp. | reverse complement strand
GACAGGTATAAGCTTTCCAATTCCAGGACATGATTGAAGTATAAGTTTCAATAGTCAACCAATGTAAAAGGGAGTTGAAGAAAAATGAAAGTACGCCAGGATGCCTGGACAGATGAAAATGATTTATTGCTAGCGGAAACCGTGCTGCGCCATGTAAGAGAAGGCAGCACACAATTGAATGCATTTGAAGAGGTGGGCGACAAGCTTGACCGCACTTCTGCCGCCTGCGGTTTCAGATGGAACGCAGTTGTTAGGCACAATTACGAAAAAGCATTACAGCTTGCAAAAAAACAGCGGAAACAGAGACAGAGAATCCTAGGAAAAGATCAAGGCGGCAAAAAGAAATTACTTTATGCACCGCCAGTACCAGTGATGGGTGAAAGTTTGACAGCTTCGTTGGCAGAAGTGGAAACAAATGATTCCCAGATTACCTTTGACCTTTCCATGCTTGACCAGGATGACAATCAAATTGAAGCGGCACTTATGGCCGAAATGCAAGATTTAATGAATGGAAAACAAGAGAAACATGATTTCTCTGTGGAAGCAGCTGAAATGGCTGAGGTGCCAGTTGCATCTGCCCCTGCTCTAAGAGTTCAGGCCACTCCTGTAAGGCATACGGTTCCGTCAACTGGCTTGACGATGGGCCATGTCATTGCCTATCTGCAAAGCTTGAATGGATCAACGCTTCAAGTAGATATTTATAAGAGTGAGAATGAAAGATTAAAGCGCGAAATCAATAGTTTAAGGAAGCAGAACGAGGAACTGCAGGAAAAAATAAATAGACTCGAGAAAAATACGAATACGATGCAGGAAGATTACGAAACACTCATGAAAATCATGAATCGCGCCCGCAAGCTTGCCCTGTTTGAAGAAGAAGAACGCCCAGCAACAAAGTTCAAGATGGACCGCAACGGCAATCTGGAAAAAGTAGCAGAATAACCTAGTTTTCCTAATTACTAAATAGATAGATGATTGGCTGGAGACGGAGAAAATAGCAGCAGCCCCCTCTTAAGAAACTTAAGAAAAGCCGGAACCATATGGTTTCCGGCTTTCTTTATTATTTAGCGGCTCGAATTCTATTTGGAGGCGTGAATCCTATTAGTTTATTGAAATCCTATTTAACGGACTGATTTCAGAAGTTCTGCTTTTCTATTATCCCTGCTGCTCAAGAAACTTTTCATTCAGTTCAATAATCCGGTTGTAATAGTGGTCAAATAATTCAATCTCCATACCGTTAAGATATCCGGATGTCAGCTCGTCGCTGTTTGCGTTCAGGAATTTTAAAAATCGTAACATGACTTCCTGAACCGTCATCTCGACTCCTAAAAGTTCGGAAAGCGAGGCCATCACCTCAGGCTGGATCTCTGGATAGCTAAATTTCGTACTTTCTCCTTTTTTCGCTCGAGAGTAAAACTCTCTAATCAATTCCGCCCGTAGGCTGCCGCTTCCATTCACACAAAGATAGATTTGGACAGCTACCCCTTTTTTCAGGCGGCGCTGCGAGATGCCGGCGAACTTTTTTCCGTCAATGCTCAAATCATAGCTTCCCGGGCAGTACGATGCGGAAATTTCCT
>JBAPXW010000010.1:0-204550 GCA_049284415.1 Leclercia sp. | reverse complement strand
TAGGCATCTGGGATCGCAATAAATACAACCACCCTCCGTACCCCTGGCATGTGTATAAGACTATTTTCCTGTGTGAAGAGTTGGGCGGTGAACTCACAACAAGTTATGAATCACTTGAGGTTGCTTTCTTTGATGTAAACAATCTGCCCGAGCTTTCGGTAATGCGCATCGTGAAAGAGGAGATCGCTGCAAGTATTGATATCGCTCTCAGCGATAAACAAGCATGGTTTGATTAAAAAAACACCCAATCCATTGATTTTAATGAACTATAACAATATTTTTCACATTGGTGGTTGATAGTTTTTTTTTGCAAGACCCTATAAAAAAATGTCAGAATACAAAGATGTAAAGGAATCCATGATAATTGCCGATAAATATCTTAAGCCTTTATCTGATTCAGATAACATTAACGAATTACTTCAGGATTTGTTTAATAAATGAAAGTGTTAATTTTAGGTACGTCAAATTCCATTCTTAAAAATGGGTGGTCATATGGCTTGAGAGATGCGCTAAAGGGGCATGAAGTTGTAAGCATGTCAGTTGGTGCCTCACCTGGAATCCAGTTCGCCGAAAAAATGTCGATGGATTTTACACAGTATGACCATGTCTTCTTTGACTCTATCCCTAATGACGAAGAGTATGCTTTCAAGGCAAAAGGCTATAGCAGCACTGAGCGCAACGAGCGTGTGATGTATGAGATTTTCTCAACCATAGCCTCCCAGACAAGTCTGATCGTGTTAGGTTTCACAAACAGTTGGTGTTTTGATGAGGAATCTACAATTTATGCGTCAAGGAAAGAATTGGCCCACCAAGTTGGGGCTCAATTTATAGATATAAGAAAGATACTGACCATTTTCCTTGATGGGAATAGTATCGAAAGTATTTATGAACCACACCCAGCGCACCCTAAAAGAGAATTTTCCTACAAAATTGGTGAAGCAATAGGTTCTGCACTTCAGTCCTTTGTTTTTAATAGAAGCGTAAATTGCGTTAATTACAAAGAAAATTTCATAGCTGATGAGGTGTGGGCATCTTACGAGCAAGCAAAAGTATTTTCGAATAGTCTTTTAAAAATGAATGTAATCCCTGAAAAAAATGGATTCACGCTTAAAACTCAAGAAAGTCATGCTTGCTTAGGGTTTTACGTAAACTCTTACAGCACCCATTGCAATATGTTTTATTCTGAAAGGAATGGAACACGACATTCCTTAAGGCTTATTTATAAACAGAACAGGGAGGATGGGAAGTTTTTAAAAGTATTTGTTCCTCTGCAGGATTCACCAAGAATATCTAACATAACAATAGGCGGACATCTCAATGAAGAATGCAATTCATTCTTCCCTGTCATGACCTATCATGATAGTAACCCACTTCAGGAAATACACTTATCCAGTCTTTTGTATTGGGATGATTATTCTCTCGGTGAAAATGTTGAAACATATAAAAACTCCGATTCAGATTTTCTACATTTAAACAACATCATTGCACAAGATGTGTCTTTAAGATTTTCTCAGATTAAAGTCGTCAAATCCAAAATAACCCATATTTCTGATGCGGTTAATAGGTATTTCGCAAACTCTAAAACAGGTAATTACATCACAAAATCATGGAATTACAAGGACACTTGTTTTGTGGTGGACTTTTCATATCGAGGAGTAAATTTTGCCATCGACTTTTTCCCAGAAACTGATGCTTTGGTTAAAGCATCTATTATCATTAGAAAAGACAGTCGCAAGGTGATAAATATTGATGGGATTGAACTCGAGGGTATAGCAAAGCCAATTTCGATAACAGCATGTTTGCCAGAAGTAATGAAAAAGGTAGAACATATTATGAGTGACATAGACACCAATGCTTCCGTTGATATTACAGTAATAGTACCTGTCTATAACAGGGAGAATTTGATCCTTGGTTGCATTGATTCAATTAATAATCAAACGCTTGACAAAAAAAGATTTGAAGTGATTTTTATTGATGATAACTCTAGCGATAAAAGTGTAACAGCCATCGATTATACAATCGGGAAAGATGTAAATCACAGAATCATTAAAAGGCCTGTAGGTTCAGGAAATGCATCTGCTCCAAGAAATGAAGGCATAAAGATTGCTAAAGGGAACTACATATTTTTCATGGATTCAGATGATAAAATATCAGAAACTTTACTTGAAGACGCAATAGATTGTGCTGAAAAAAATGACAGCGATGTTATTTATTTTAAAATCACAGCTGACGCAGGTATTGGAGCGCCCATTAGACCATTCAAGAAAGGTGATGTATATAACGCAGATATTACTAAAAATCACCTAATGCGTTCTCTAGCTGTATATAAACTTTTCAGGGCATCGTTGTTAAAATATAACAACATATTATTCAACCCTTCAATCGCGGTTGCGGAAGATAAGCTTTTCATGTGCCAAGTCCATGCAGTGGCCAACAAAGTATCAATCCTTGCAAACAAAGGTTACTATCACCGCTGCAATCACGAAGGAGATTCTGAAGATGGCCATCTATCAAAGAGAGGAATGAGCATCGAAGACAAATACAAAGTGTTTTCTTCAGGCCTGTCGGCCATTTTGTTTTCTCGTAAAAACAACATCGAAACGTCTAAGCTATACAATGCATGGCTAATACTTTGCACTGAGATGATGGTATCCACATTTAAGAATAAATCAATAAATAATGAAGACAAGAATCACTTGTTTTCCGTATTATCCAATCAATTCACTTCTGCCAAGCATCTATTTGATCAACGCCTTATTTATGAGAATGAAAAAAATCTGGCGTCAGCAATTGTGGTGGCCGACTTGAAAAAGTTCATCTCTTTCCTTTAAAATAGAAAACCCGATAATGTGGACTGATACTATAACGCTGAAAAGTTCATGTTAAGCAACTTCCAGAGCCTGAGTTCGGTATATTACCTGACACAGGCTTTTTAATTTCAAGTTTATTTGATCGTTGTTGTAGTAATCAATATACTCCTCTGTCGCCCTACTCAGTTCACTGAGTGCCTGCCTCAAAAGACTTCATGGATCCGTCCAGATATCACAATTTGTGCTTCTCTTCCCTGTTAAAATTAAACTGGTAATGATCGGCATCCTTGCCGTGAGCATTTTCGTCCTGAAAACATTGTCTGTCATGCAGGGCCTGAGAGATGATTACCTAGTTCGAGTGATGAAAGCCTAGAAAGGATGCTGCCCATCTTAATATCCATCTCTTGACGCAGCGCCTGCATGGCCAGGAACATCAGTTCATCAGTACGCACCGACAATTTCTCCCCGGCTGGAGTGACTAACTTACGCTCTCCTGTGTCATATTCCTGTTCAAACCACACCATTTCTGTCTGCCCGGTTTCTGCATCCACCAGCACCTCCTGCTCAACTAGGCGAGTAGCGTAGATCGACTGGTACTCATCATCCCATTTTTCGAAACACAGGACGCCGTAAGCAAACGCATCCAGACCCTCAGCCTCAAAAGCAGCCTGAATATCCTCCGCGATGATGCCAATGTGATACCGGGCGGCTTCGCCCTTCTCCGCATAGGACGCCTTCATCCTGAATTTTTTGATCAGCGGATAAACCGCCAGGCCAACCCGCAATTCGGGATCAGACAACTCGGTTTCATTCTGCTTATACGCCCTACTGGAGGTAATTATCGGGCTGTTAACGATGTACATATTTCGGACGGCATTAGCAGAAGTAGCAATGTCGTACACCCCGGCCCCGGATGGCCTCCAGTGCCCTAACTCAGTCAGCACCCATCTGTCGGCGTAATCGCCCGCCGTGGTTGTGTTGCCGAAGTACAGCGCCGTGGCTACATTGTTCGCCGTGGGAGCCGCCATCGCGTTACACTTTATATGCGCCGCAAGAGCTAACTTACTGCCGGTGTCACCTGCCCATAGCATCGTCCCCAGTCTGTCACCCGCCTGCACGGCACCGAATACCGTGTTCGACACCTGCCCGGAACGTGACTTCGCCATAATCGCGCGCGGCCCTTCGGCGGCGTTGTCATGCCTGGATGACCATGAATTACTCATCCCTTCGGTGCCGTCAGACGCTAACTGAATGCCGCCAGTAATGCCGCCATCCAGAGAAAGAATGGGGTTATCACGGTTAGTCTGAATACCCTTGCGAGTTGGCTGTACTGTCCAGTGAAAGGAATCGTTGTATTCGCGAACGCCATATCGGTAGTTAGGCGATCCAGCGCCGTGCAGTCCCGTCTTACTGGAAACAGACCGGCTGGCCTTGCTCTGCACTACTGATCCGCTGCGCCCAAGGTCGAACAGATAGACATTCTTACCGTTAGCCTCCACGCCGATATACGTGCAAAGGCCGAGGTTAAGAACATACCCCCCATCGGTTTTCATCACCGTCAGAGACTCTGGCTCCTTATAAACAGGGGTCCCGGTGTTATCCGCAATGGCCTCCACGTCACCGACAGTTGTGATATCGACACGCTCGATAAAGCGACCGGTAAGCTCGAATACATAAATGAAATTCGCTAAACCGGTGTAGGTGTGCGACTCAAGTACATAGATGAAAGACCCATCACAGGCGAGACTTTGCGTGGACGCATCCGCTGAAGGCTTCTGGTAACTGAATTCAGCCAGATAATCTTCACTGTAATCGGTTTGTATTCCCCGGCTGGCCCACATCGCTTTAATGTCATACACCCGGACGGTGCAAGTAAGCCCATCGGCAGATATTTTCTTAGCCAGCAGATAATTCTGACAAGCTGAAACGGTTGGCGTGGTGCTGGCGCTTGATCCGTCCAGAGGGAAAAGCCTCCAGGTGGTAAACCCTGCCACTACGTCGTTCGTGTCACCCGTGTAATTGAGGATATTCTCCATTGAAGCGCAGGTGTTGGCCGCATCAGTACCGTACGGAGTGGATGTCCACAAAACCGGCTTCCCGTCCGGAGAGTGATGAAGCCCCAGCCCCTGATGCCCGAGAAGCTGAGATCGGGTGCGATCATAAGCTCCCAGTTCTCCAGCGTTAGTTACGCCAAATGAGTTGATGCAGTAGCCTAAAGCCGAGGTTGATGACAGAGTGAAAATCTTGTCGTTGATTTCGTCATAAGCACAACCCTGGATAACTGCAAAAACACCTCCAGCGCCTGCAGTTCTTCGCAGCGTGTGTCTGGCGTTGTATATCTTTGATGTGCCTGCGTGGATAAGCGGGAGTTGTTTATCCCGGGCTTTGAGATCACCAAATGCAACACGACGGCTACCTGCTCTGATTAAAGAGCCATTGATGTAGGAGTTTTTGATAAAACTCTTTGTAACCACGTACGAACGCCCACCCAGATCGATAACCCGGCCTGTTGCTTCTGTCTCCAGGAGTTCAAACGCCGCGGTGTCGTCTGTCGCACCATCCCCTGCTGCCCCGTAATAGAGGGGAGAGAGGTTCACCATTTCATTAACGAATAATGTCTGGCGTAACGCACCGTCCCCAACGCTGACAAAGTGCGATTTATCCATGACCCACGATGTGGAGTCTGTTCCGCTTGTGGTAAACGGAATGTTCGTAAGCGCGGTCAGCTTCCAGAGTTCGCCATCGTAACGTATCAGCTGGTTATATTCGTCGATGGTGAGTGGACCATCTTCATAATCGCCAATAACCTTGTAACCAGAGTTCTGGATGAACAGGTTGAAGCGCTGCTCCATGCCACGGAAGGTCGTTCTGTTGCGTCCCAGACGGTCCTGCCAGATCGCAGCGGTAATACTGTTTAAAGCAATGTCGAAGTTCTGGGCGTTATCGAACAAATCATACGGACTTGTAGAGCCCGGCGGATTCATCGTTGCGTATTTGGTCATGCTCGCTCCGGGCATAAAAAAACCCGCCGAAGCGGGTTAGCAATTATTGAGGTTTATGCGACATCGCCTGGATAACTGGCGTCGTCGAACTGGTATTTACCGGGATGGTACTGAATAGCCGATACGCTGCTTGTGCCGTCGCTGCCGGGTGTTATCTCCCCAACCAGGGCGTCATACCCCACCCGGGATGAGGAACAGAACAGCAGGCGTGGTGGTTCAATGTACGGGCTGTCCATCTCCCACTCATCAGGTGCCAGCTCAGCGCTAAATGGAATGCTGATCGTGTAATCATCGATGCGTGTCGGAACCTGCAGCGACGAAGCCCGGCCATCCTGGTGGCGGATCACCACGCGCGGGCTGGTAAAGCGCCAGTCCGGCGGCTCGCTGACCGTCAGGGTGATCGCAGCGCTGTCCCAGCGCATGTCAGTTATCAGGCAGCTCAGCGTCTGGTTGCCGGGAATGTCATCAGAGAGGATGATGCGGTCCATAAACTGATAGCAAAGCGCATCCATTTCAGTTGAAGTGGTGTGCTGCAGCCGCTGCAGGCGGTAACCCTGCAGTCGGCGCATGCCGATGCGGTATGCCCGATCCTGATCCACGACCCCTTCCAGCTTGTAATCTTCCACCTTCATGGGCGTCGGATTTCCCGGCTGGCGACACTGAACGGTTTCTTCTGCCCAGGTCGTGCCGTTAATGTACGTAACATCCACCCCGTCATAATCATCCTGGCTGGGCGCTTTAAAAGAGGTTTGTAGCTCTTCGGTCGTCTCCTGGGGGGTGATCATCCCGGTCCAGTTTTTCACCCCTTCCCGTCCGGCAGAAACCAGGCCATCTGACAGCAGGAAATACCCCATTCCTGCCCCGGTGATGATTTTCAACACCTCGAGGGCAGATTTGCTGTCGCCGGTAGCCCAGTCGAACGTTTCCCCGCGCGGCGTCCACCAGGTCTGCTCGAGCGCATCAATCGCGGCGTGGTCAATCTGTTCAGGACGAAAACCCAGGGATTCCAGAACGTGGTACAGCGCCCCGCTTATGCTGCGCGAAGCGTGGCCGTTGTACAGGCGGGTCGGGATAACGTTAACGCGGCGATCGGACTGGGCAGCCAGGCGGTTGCCGGTGCGCACAGTCATCGCCAGGGTTGTTACACCGGCATAGCTCCCCGGTCGTTTGCTCAACCGCGATCGCATCGCCTGCCAGTAAATATTATTCACCGTTCTGGCTCCGCCAATTTTCGTCGTGCGCCGCACACGAACTTCATACTGCGCTGCCGCCAGCCCGCTGATACGCTTGGTGTAACCGTGGCCATCTGCGGTTTTGTTGGTGAAGTTGTAGACCACCTGCGACCAGGTTCCTGCAGTGGCTGCATTGCGGTACTGAACCAGCACCCGCACAGTATGCGACTGCGGATCCCCGTTCTTTTTGTACTGAATGTGGCCGTTCGGGAAGATGAAGTTATTTTCGATGGCGGTAGTGGTCTCTCCGTCCGGGCAGGCAAGGAACGGACCGAGCCAGGCGTAATCATCATTCACACCGGTAACCTGCGCATCGAGTAGCGTGCGTTCGGTGAACCCCGGCCAGGACGGGTCCACGGTGGTGACATCATTCCCACTGGTGTCTTGGGTGACCATCACCCGCTCAACCGTGATGGTCTGATCATCGATATCAGTAATGCGGAACTGACCGTCGACATAGCCGATACCGATCCGCTGGACTCCGTCAGGGATACCGGTGAACGGCTTGCCTGTCGCACCGTTGTACGCCAGCGTGATATGCGCCTCAACAGCTGCGGTACCGCCCGTCGACACAACACCCACAACATCACCCGGGGCAGTGCCGAAGGCTGATGCAGGGAGTGCGCTGTGGCTGATGGAGCCACCGGCGAACGGGCTGCTTTCCTCTGCAATCTGCAACCGGCCACCATTATCACGCGCGATCAGACCGGAGCCGGTGAGCTGGTTTGAGATGGTATTAACCAGTCCGGACATCGTGACGTAACTGGTAATGAGCGAGATCGCATACGTTGTGCCTTTCCAGCCGATCGTGAACGTAACCGGCGTTGCCGTGAAATCGTAGGTGGTGGGTGCGGCGCTGGCGGTTATGCTGGCCGTCGAACCTCCCACTCCGGGCACAGCCGAAACGCCAGCTGCGTAACTGGCGATATACAGATCGTAAGCCGACTCATTAAATGCCACAGAGACAGGCATGCCCACAACCGGCCGCTGTTCAGCGACATCACCATAAATGACGCAGTACCCTCCGGCATTGGCAACACGGTAGGAGTTAGGCGCTACAACTGTGACAACGGTGCCGACCACCCAGGCTGCCGGGATCTCCGTCTCGCCATCGCTGGCGCTGGCCGCAATCAGGGTGATGGTGTTGCCGCTGACCAGAATGGCGTCAGAAATGAGACTGACCGTCTGCGGGCCGGTTGATCCGAGGTCGAGGCCTGCGGTACCCGAAGTGGTGTTCCCCACCTCGCCGCTGTTAAACCAGTTCTCGGACCGACTGTCAGCTGACACGCTGGCGCCCGGAGGATAAACGGTAGCGCTGACGTCACTCCCGAACGCTGATGCAGGAGTAGAGCCAATCCGCTGCACCGAAGCGGGGAGCGCCATGTCGCCAACCCCCACGCATAAAAACATGCTGGTCACGTATTTTTTGGGATCGGCAGAATCGAAACGTGAAACCGGCTGAACGACGTAATCCGGCCACACCTTATAGCGACCAAAAATCTCCCTGATGGGATCGCCCAGCTTTGCCATATTGGCCTTGGCAGGGTTTAGTTCGAGCTGATCACCATTGCCTGGCTGGCTGGCGCCGCCGGTCTGCATGGTGCTCATCATGTAGATTGAGTACGCAGCAGAGGCGACGGCTATTGCCACCGCCGTCCAGACCAGCCATGCGGGCGCTGCCGGGCCGAACGGTACGGGATAAAGGCGCACATCATCATCCGGGGCGATAACCTGCACATTCCACTCGCCGGGAGGGATCGAAAGACCATTCAAATCGAGCGCCACCGGGTGGGTCATGTCGGGCTGCCAGTCCTGCACGTGTCTGGCGAACCAGTCGGCAATGGTGATGCTGGCGTGCTGATGCGTCTCCAGCGGTTCGCCTTCGAGCCGGGATGGATAAATTCGGATCGTCACTTATAGAACTCCACTTTGACATACTGCCGGAGAAAGCGCGCCAGCGGTAAAATGGTCACGTTGCGCTTAGGGTTGGCCTCGAGGACGTGCAAAGCGCCATTGACGATGACGCCGATCCCCAGGTGCGTCACCAGCCCCGCGGTATAACACGCCGCTACCGCCCCCTCTTCTGGCTCGCATTTTTTCACGCTACAGAGGAAGCTGTTGTAGGTATCATTCATCTGACTGCCCTCGTTGATCACCCCCTCAAACACAGGCCAGTCAGACAGGCCAAGGTCGCGCCGCACTTCGTGGACCACGCCGTAACAGTCAAGAATCGGGTATAACCGGCCGCCCATCCGCCATGTGACGGAAAGGTATTTGTCAGGATTGAACATGGTGATTTCCTACTGGAGGTAGCGAAGGCCCGGGAAGTCCGTCAGCGTGTAGCGATAGCGTGGCCACGATGTATCGAGAATATTCATGTAGCCAGCGGTAATCTGTACCTCTGTTGCGGTCCAGGAACCCTCCTTGATCGCCAGGGTGAACGGCGGTGACGCGGGAGCCGACAAATCAGTGGAAACATACCGTCGAAAAGTCAGGGTCGCGCTGCTGAGATTATCGAGAGCATTACGGATTGCAGTCGACACCACACCGTCGATATTACTGATGGCGAACTTCAGGTCCTGCGTACCGTCAGCGTTGCGCGTCGGCAGCGCTATATCAATAGCGGAACCAGTGAAGGTGGCCTGGGAGCCGGTTTCAAGGGTAACGGTTATATCGTCCCATCCTCGGGTAAGCCAATAACTCTGGCCACCTACGGTGATTTGCAGCGTATCCAGAATGACTTCATCACCGCCGGATGCGTAAAGCCGGTTGAGAACTGCGCTGGTCATGCTTCGGGCCACTCCTTATTCAGTGCCAGATCGATAATATCCGACCCGGCCACCAGCTCAGGGAACAGCCCCCAGCCCGGTGGTAGCAATGGCCGCTCCCACAATTCCAAGGTTGCTGTAAATTGCCAGAATTTACCGCTCACTAAAAATGGTCCCTTATACGGCTCTGCGAAACGGCACTTATAAGGTTGAATCCCCAAGGGGGTTTTAAGGCGCATATAAAACCATGCAACACCATCGGTCAGAGCGTCCCGAAACCATGCCTCAAATAGCTGGGCTTCATTATCTTTCTTAAATGACCATTTCACGCTCGCTTGCGTTGGAACAGAACTATAGATGCGGCGCTGCCTAGAACGGCCTGAAGTTAATTTGGTACGAAGAAAAGGACTTATTGGCTCAAGCCCAAACCCATCTTTTAACGGAATTGGCAATTCCTTGGGGTAGAAAATATCAACCATTATCGTGCCTTCCTTTTTGCGTACATGACATTAACCGCGTCATGAACCTTCCCCTGTCCTTTCGACAGGCTATTTACGACCATATCAAAGCCCTGGGTAGCCCCTCGTTTTACAGCAGCCTCCATCATCGCAATTGTTCGCGTATCAGGATCCCCATTAACCTGAATGGTTGGCGAATAATTGAACTGACCCTGCATAGCGTTATTTTCACGCTGCTGTTGAATCACGGATAGAGTTGCATCAAGCTTCGCCGATGTATTGGCAGTAACAACCCGCTCACCTTTTTGCAATAACCAGGTCCCGGTTGCTGGAACTTTATCCAGACCGTCATGAGCCATCCCAGCCAGAGAAGCCATCGATATAGCAGCGACCAAAGGTGCAGTCGCCGTTGCCGCTGCCGCCATCGCGGCAGGAGCCGCAGCAGGACCAAGAATAGGAATGGCTGCGGTGGATGCATAGGCATTTAACTGTGCCATCAATGCACTGGCGGTGGCGTTATTGATCATCGCACCAGCTGCGGATGCTTGCGTACTTTTACCTACCATCAACTGAACAGCCTGATAAACCAACCACTGAGCAGCCATTTGCGCCAGAGTCTGGATCACCGCTTGCCCCATGCTGGCGAACATGTTTTTGAAGGCATCGCCGACAGATTGCGTCTGATTAATAATGTCGACGAATGCAGTGGCCATGGAATTTGTCGTTTCATTCAGCAATGACGATGTAGCATTAGCTGCTACCAGATTGTAGCTTGATGCATCATCGGCAAAATTCGCCATTGATGTTAGCGCCCCAGCCTGCCAGTTTCCCCGCAACTCATCTTGTGCAGCGTAGTATTTCCTTGATGCCTCAAGCTGCCGTTGATAGCCCTTATCAGACTCTTCGCCACCAGCATTTTTCCATCCCTGCAATAACTGCGCTTCTTCAAGCCGGCGTTGCGTCTGACGACTACTCATGCCAGCACTATCAGTCAGCGCCTGGGTCTTTTCCCCCATTTGCGTTACGTACTTTTGCGACCTGTCCTGAAGATCATTAAGTCGCTCCTGAATAGCAATCTGATCACCGAGTCTGGCGTTAATTTCAGCCTGTGCCAGTATCTGGTCCTTACTACTCAGAAGTGATTTTTCATCCGCCGTCAGGGCACGCGCTTTCGCGGCGTCCTCAAGAACGGAGAATCGGGCCTGCTCTTTCCACAAATCTTTTCTTTGTTGGCTGATGGTGTCATTGAGGCCACTATGCTGGCGCAATACTTCAAGCTGTGCCTGTAACTCAAGTGTCTGAGCGCTGATCGTGTCTGTCGCTTTAATACCACCAGGGGTAACAGTTTTGGCAGGTTTTTTTAGAGAGTCTTCATATTCTTTTTTTGCTACTGCCATCAGGGTGTTATAGCTACCCTGGAGGATGCGCCCCTCCTGGAGTGCTTTATTCAGCTCTTTTTGCTTGCTGGAATATTTATCCAGCGCAGACAGCGACTTTTCGTAACCGGCCTGAGCTTGCGTGGCATATCTGAGCCTATCCCTTTCGATAGTTGCCTGAGATTCAGCACCTTTTTCCGCAACCACCTGGAGATCTGCCTGCAACTGCGCAGCCTGAAGACTTACACGCGTGCGATCCAGCACACGCTGGTACTGATTCCGCATCGAATCTGACACGCCGGACCCAGTTGCGTTCTTATCGAAGTTGGCTTGGGCAATATCAAACTGTTCCTGCACCTTTTTCAGGGTTTCAGTTGCCGTATCAGGGCGCCCAATATCCAGAATCTTGTCCCACATTGACTTAAATGCGTCGCCGGTAGCATTGGCCGCACGCTCCAGCGTACCCATATTGCCTTCAATCGCCCGGGTCTGCTTTTCAAGCCCTTCTGCAGCTGCATCATTTGCGGCTTTAAGCGCACCGGCAGCATCCCCGGATCGCTGCAATTGCGAAACATGCTCAATCTGCGCTGCTGTCACGTTGTGAAACTGCTGCGCCATCGCAATCAGACCAGAGGTGGGATCGCTGGTCAATCTACCAAAGGCCTTGGCCACGTCTTCAATTTTGAGCCCACTTTTGTCAGCGAACTCGGTAATGCTTACAGAGAGTCGCTCGAAACTTGCCCCCGCCGCGACACCCGCATCAACCAAGGCAGTTAACGTCCCGGCAGCTGCCGAGAAAGTAATGCCTGCACTGGCTGCAGCCTTACTTACTGCCAACATTTTTTGTGCTGTTAAGCCAGCCACATTGCCGGAAAGAACAAGGGTTTTGTTAAAGGTGGAAAGCTGAGAGTTACTACGGTACCAGGAGTACATCATCAGCCCAGCTGTAACCGCAGCCGCGGCTAACGCCACATTAAATGGCGTGATGAAACCCCGTGCCCTGCCAAGATTTTCTGCCGCGTCAGAAGCATTATTGAAGCTCTCTGCAAGTTCACCAGTGCTTTCAGCTGCTTCATCCGTAGTTTTATTTACATCGCCGCTGAACCCGAAAAGCGCGTCACGGAGAGCCTGAAACATTGGCGCAAAACCACCAAAACTGTCCTTAACTTGCCCACCCTGCTGGAGCAGGATCAGGAATGGCGACTGGCCACCGGCAAGCTGCGTTGCAATATCCGTAAACTGCGCAGGCAACATCCTCACGGCGTTGCCATATGCGCCAACCGACATACCGGCGCGTCGAGCGGCCACTTCCTGTCGATTAAACGCCACATCAGCCTGATCGGCTGCCGCTGTGGCCGCCTTCCCCAGTTCACTGAGTTTTTTCCCGCTGTATGCCAGTTGCTCATTAAATTTTGGCGAGTTCAGATCGAGGTTAACGATCAAGTCACCCACTGACTGGGCCATAGCGCACTCCTCCTGATAAACCTTCAGCAATGGACATCATGGTATCGCCGTCCTGTTCGTTGACGGGGGCTGGGGGATTTAGAAGACTGAAGCTGGCTGGCGTAAGCTCAGTGTCTTTACTCATGATGGAGATGATGAGGTGATTGAGGCGTGAGAAGTGTGCATCCTGCAGATCATTTTCAAAGTATTGTTCCCGAAAGAAACGCCCCCATTCAGCCAGCTCAGAAGATGACATACCGGCAAGCATCTGGCGCCAGTCAGGGCGTCGGAATTCCCTCGCCAGCTTCATGACAAAACTCAGCTCACCGGCGAAGACTTTTCCGGTGAGAGCGCCTCTTCTTCAGCGTCATTTTCACCATTTTCTATATGTTCCGGTTTTGCAGGCATCATGTCGGACAGGGTCTTCACGAAGCGATCTGCAGCGCCGATCATGTCAATCGGCCAGCCGGATAACACATCCTGGTGCAACTGATCGACATTACTGGTTGCAGGATCTGCCTGCCAGAGTGACATCGCGACAATACGTGCACCGAGTCGAATATTTTGCTCAACCAGCAACGGGTAAAGCGTTTTCTCATCAGCATCGACAGGGAGCTGTTTTTCGGTATGAGTAATGAACTGCAGGTGCTCAATACGTTGTAAGGCAGAAAGTTCGTAGAGCGTCATGCTCTCTGCGCCATACTCAAAAAGACCAGACTTCAAATATTTGGACATAATTACTCCATGAAAGGGGCTTTCGCCCCCCCTGAATCAGGAAACAGTGACTTTGCAAATCGCAACTTTCAGACCATCGTTCGACATCACGATGATTTCAGCGGTACCTGCAGCTACACCTGTGATGGTTAGTACGTCGCCGCTGGCCGTCACAGTGGCCTTCGCGGGATCTGAGGAGGCGACCCGGAAGGTTTTATCTGTAGCGCCTGAAGGAGAGATTGTGACGTTGATGGAGTCAGATGCTCCAGAGGCAACCGTCAGCGTCGATTTATCGAGCGTCACCCCTGTGACAGTCACAACTGGTGCACGCGTCTCCTCCGCCAGAGATGGCTTGCCGTTATTGCTGATCTTAACGCTACGAGTGATAACCTCCTTCGCGGGGATAGTTTTTCCCAGGCCGCTTACCCAGCCCTTAAACACATCAACCGTGCCGTTGGGATACTTCACTTTGTAGGCACGCACGTCGCCAGCGTAAAACCAGTCAACCAGGCCCTGCTGTCCAGACTCACCCGGCTTCCATGCCAGAACAAAACTGGTTTCGCCTGCCGACTTTTCACCCTGAGCGGTATTAGCCCAGTCAGCATTCGGATCGTCCAGGTAGGTATCGTCATACGACTCAGCCGTCAGTTCGCCGGGCGTCAAATCTTTAACTTTTGCCGTACGGGTCCAGTCCACATCTGAAAGTGGATTGGCATAGGGATCGCCCGTGCCGGTGAACATCCACAGAGTAGTGCCCGCACCTTTTACAGGTTCGAGCGGATTTGGTGTCGTCATATTTTCCTCACATCACATAGGAGATTGAATATTTCAGGTCTGCCGAGCCCCATGTCGCCATTTCATCATCGCGCTGATAGTCGTAGCCCAGGGTGGCCATGGTTTCGATAACGCCGGATAGCGCGGGTACACTGACCATTGCTGGATAAATTTCGGACTCCATCCATTCATCCAGCGCCGAATCAGTGGCATCAGCTTTCAGGAAAACCTCGATATGCAGCGTTGCGCGCCACATATCTTCATCGACGGATTCTTCTGTCGACTCTGCATCGGTGAGATACACAGCAACTGCGGGCAGATCCTGCACATCCAGTACCGCAGGACGACCATCAAACCAGGTAACCGTCAGCGGAGTGCCACCCTTCAGTGCATCGAGCACAGCTTTACGAATAAGTGGATGTTTCATTTTGTGATTATCAACCTCAGTTGATTGCGGAGAGCAGCGGCCATTTCTTTGGGGAGATCGGTATCCGTGAGCTTTTTACTTTGTGCTTTGAACGCAGTAGTAAGGGGCTCAGCCATCGGGATACTGACCACCTTCAGGGGATAACGGGCAGCAGTAGTGCGCTGGAGTACATGCCAGCGACCATTGCTTAACTGCTGGATGAACGCATTCGGGAACCGGAATCGCCCCACCTGCAGGATGCTACGCGTGCCGTACTTATCCTTTTTGCGTCGGGACAGACGCAGGCTTGCCGGACCTAACTTGATCGCGGGCAGATTACCCCTGTTCACTTTGATCACGGCCTGCGGTTTTCGGACTGTGGCTTTTTTCAGCCTGGCACGCTGGTTAACCAGCTTTCGTTGCACTTTTGTCGTCTTTGCAACCTCGCGAGTACTGCGACTGATGGCGCGAGTGGCGATTCGGTTGATCGCCTGTGAGGAAGCGCGGGGAACGGCGGTTTTGCTGATGCTTTCAAGATTGGCGATGGCCTGCTCAAGCCCTTTCAAAGACATGCTGCCCCCTATTCAATCCAGATTTGTGGTTTCCCGTTGAAGGTTCTCTGGCGGGTGACCTTGTACGTTTCCCCCTTCCAGATAACGATGTCATTACGGCGGGGTTGTAGCGTGGCAGAAAATACAACGAGGGAAGTGCCCTCTCCTGCCAGCGGACCCATTTCAACCACAAACTGACTTTCTATCGCGTCAGCGCTGGCGCCGTTGATCATGACCGTATCCGCCATCAGATTAACGGTGGCCGCGTCCATGCGGGCCGCCATCCGGTCGAAGGGGTTAGCCATTAAGACGAACCGCAACCATGGTGCTACTCGCAGCAGCGGCCTCCCATGCCTTACCCGCAGGGGTGGCACCTGTAGCATCGATCTGAACTTTCCCATCTTTGAAGTTCAGTGTTTTGCCCTGGGGAATGTTGTCAGTGGATAGCTTCGGAAGATGCACCACACCACTGGTAATGCCCGTACCGGTACCGCCAACGGCAATATCTGCGACGACAACAGCCAGCACATCACCGACTGCAACAGGGGTGCCGCTTACGATCACTGCCGAGCCGGAATTGGTCACGTCAATGGTGTGTCCATCCTGTACGTAAGTTTTCATGCTCTCTCCGTAAGGCCCCCGCAGGAGCCGTTTTACAGGTATAAAAAAAGCCCTTTCGGGCGGGGTCGTTAACGCTCTGCTTACTTGCCGGAGGACTTCGCCAGGCCGCGATAATCCAGCGGGGCCACACCGGCATCGATGCGGACTTTGGTCGCAACACCGTCGGTGGTGAATCCGTCCTGCTGATCGATGTAAGGCGCATCGACACCATTCAGATACGCCACTTCAATGGTATCGGTGCCCTGTGCGGCAGTCAGATACCAGGCCGCGGCGTCAGCATCATCCAGACGAGCTTCAGCAATCACCTCGGCAAAATTCTGCAGCGGGTTAACGACGCCAGCGTTAATGTCGGCACCTTTTACGCTCGCCGACTTGATAGTCTGGCTGGCCAGCGTCTCCAGACCGACCGGAACCAGCATGTATGCAGGGCGAATGTTAAGCGCACGCTCACCTTCTTTCTGCTTGCGCATGTTCTGGCGAGCCTTATCCAGGTTATCAACGCTGATGGCGCCACTTGAAAGGTTATTATGGTCAGCGTGGAACAACGTCTTACCATCAGACAATTTACCGCTCCCGGTGAGCACGGCGTAAACCAGATCGCCAATCGTCGCCTTGGCAGCGCGCCCCATCTTCATCGGAACGTCAGTCAGCTGGTTCAGGTCATCATTGATGATGGCCTGACGGGTGATTGAGAAGATTTCACCGTAAGTGGCCAGCGCAATGGTTTCGCCCTTATCCTGCGTGGTGACGTACTTATATTCAGCCCCCTCACGCACCTGGCGAAGAGACGGGAAGCCACCCATACCGACACGATGTGCCGTTTTAAAGTCGGACAACTGCCCTTTCTTAGTCCAGAGTTCAAAGGTCTCAGAAGCTTCATCCCAGCCCTGCAGCAACGCTTTGTTAGCAACGTCGAGCAGGATGTTGCCGAAGTCAGAGGTGCTATGGGTCAGCGCAAAACCGACCATCTGCATTGGGTTGTAGCTGGATACGCCGTGGCCGCGTTCAGTAAGTGACATACGGGCGCATTCGCGCAACGTCATGCCGTTATAAATGTTGTCACGCTCCTGATTTTCATAGCCGGCACGCGCCATCAGAGCCTGACGGATCCCGTCGCCGACAAAGTTACCGTTCCCGGCATACACATGGGACTGTCCCTGCGTAGTGGTGTTGGACGGCGTGGCATTTTTACCGAGCTCTGCCAGAAGAACATCTTTCGCCTGGCTGACCGAGCATTCTGGATCGGCAACGCATTTAGCCTGCAGCTCATGATGCTTCCCGCCGAACATAGCGAAGAGATCCTGAATGCCGTTCACGCGCGCCTTTTGCTCAGCGATAACCTGCGCACGGATATCCGTCTCATTGGCACCGGTCGCTGGGTTCGGCTGGGTGACGGTTGGCTGCTGTTCACGCGGTGCGGTGTTGCGTGGCGGGGTAACCATGTTGCGAATGCTGTTCGGCATCTTTTCAAATTCCTCAATACGTTTCGAATGGATACAGGCCATTGCCTGTAATGATGGTGTGACCTGGTCAGCGAAGCCCAGCTCCAGACATTCAGTACCGGAGAGCCAGGTTTCGTCCTCCAGCATTGCCGCAATTTCTTCTGGGCTTTTGCCCGTCTTCTGCGCGTATGCCGGGATCAGCACCGACTCCACTTTGTCGAGCAGGTCGGCATAGTCGCGCATATCGTCTGCATCACCACCCGCGAATCCCCACGGCTTGTGGATCATCATCATGGTGTTTTCCGGCATGATGACCGGATTACCTACCATGGCGATCACTGAAGCCATTGATGCAGCCAGGCCGTCGATGTAAACGGTGATCGCTGCGCCGTGGAACTTCAGGGCATTAAAAATGGCGATGCCGTCAAAGACATCGCCACCCGGGGAGTTGATATGCAGTTTGATGTGGGTGATATCGCCCAGCGCCTTGAGGTTCGCGACAAACTGTTTTGCTGTCACTCCCCAGTAGCCGATCTCATCGTAGATATAGATTTCAGCCTCGCTTTCCGCGCTGGCCTGCATACGGAACCAGCTATTTTTTGCGTGGGCTTTCGGGCGATTCTTTACCCGGTTTTGTTTCCTGGACACTGGTGTCTCCTTTGTCATTTGCCGGGTCTGTATCAAACACCAGCCCCTGTTTACGGTTTTCGTCGATCTCCGCCTTGCGACGGCGCTTAACATCATCAGGATTCGCGCCGCGAGCACGCACCCATTCACTCTCAGTCGCAGCACCACCGCGAAGGAGAATTTTCCAGGCATTCGCCTCTTTAACGGGGTCAATCCAGGGCATGACGGGGCCAGAGAAAACAGCACTGTAGAGCGTGGCTTTATCCACGTTCCTCGGCACGTCGATCTCACCTGATGCAATCGCCATTTTCAGCCAGGCCCGGTACATTGGGCGGGTGATCGCGGCGATGAAGGTGTCCTGAAGAATGAAGTAACCTTCCGTTGACTCCACCAGCTCCTGTCTCTGCGCACTGTAGGTACCATCGTAATTACGGGCAATGCTGGAAAAGCTCCCGCGTGAACCCGCGGCAACAGCACGAAGCTGGCCGTTCCGGAAGGTTTCAAGGTTAGGGTTGGGACGGTCAGACTTGATCATCCCGATATCTTCACCAGGGCGGAGGTCATCAAAGAGCATGCCTGGCTCGATATTCAGCTCGCGATTACCACTGCCGCCATCCTCCGGGTAAGACTGCCCGTCCCCTTTCTTGATGAACATGCCGAGTGCGGCCGCGATACGCGCTGCCGTCAGTTCGGCATCCTCATATTCTTTCAGGGCTGACAGACGCATCAGCACCCCGGCCAGCAGGGAATTGCCCCTTATCTGATGCAGACGTCGCATAAACTTCAGGTGAAGCATGCTGTCTGCATTTATATCTTTGGTATCTCCCTGCCGCATACCTTCCGCGGGCAGGTTTTTGTAAACCATGTATCGGGTCGGCCGCCCCCAGTCGTTGAGATAAATGCCCTGACACAATTTCTGGCTGGGGTCACTGCGCTCCATGGGCACAAAATCAGGCTCCAGCGCTTCAAGCCAGAACGGGATGTCGGCCACCGGCACCAGTCCGTTGCCGGTACCATTGACCAGTTGCGCGAAAACCTCCCCGTCACGTAACCAGGTCCGGCACATCAGGCGCTCGAGTACCGGACGGGTAAACTGGCCAGTGACGTCGGGGGACACAGACCACTCAGCCCATTTCGACCGGATCTGCGTTGCCAGGTCTGCAGCAATTGCCCCATCCGTCGTGAGCGGCTGCGGTTCGACAATGATTCCCTTCGCCCCGACAATGCGCTCCTCGAGTTTATCGAGAATACCGATCACCAGATCGTGGTTGCAGTCGAGCCACCGGGCCTGTTCACGCAGAGAGCGGCCACCAAACTGAGTGAGCTGGTTAGCAGAACGATTCTCGCGTTTCGCGCGATGTGTCCTGGTGGGGATCACGGCTTCATACGCCTGAATCATCAGACGCGACTTCAAGCGCTCCGCTTTCCAGCCAGGGGAAAACATACCTATCAGATTATCCAGCGCCCTCATCGCGGGAACCTCGCCAGTTTAAAGGCGCCACCCCTGCCCGTTACTGCAGTCATAGCATCGGCCTGCTTTCGCTCCCACTCCTGGCGACCCTTGCGGATCTCGCTCAGGTTTTCCATGGTCATCTGCTGACCGTTAAACGTGATGGACTTGCCCTGCAGGATCGTCATTTCCGCTTCGGTATAGCGGCGGACCATGTCCTGAATATCATTGAGATTCACACCCAGCCTCCTGATGATGATGACCATGCCGATTCGCGGGCTGGTTTCGTAGCCTTTGGCTCTGATACTGTCGGTTTTGCAACCGGCTGCGATGCCACTGCTTGCGCGTCTGCCGAGGGCTCTGCCACCAGATAACTCTTCCGGCGCGCCCATTCAGGTGCATCAGGCCACTTAATCTTTTCGTAACCATGAAGAATGACCAGGGCATGTGCGTAAACCATAAGGTCAAACGCTTCGTTAGCCCCCTTACCAGGCTTCGTCCATTTACCATCAGATGATCGCTCCTCATAGGTCAGTTCGTCGTAAAACCATCCTCCGAGCCAGTCAGGAAAATGCACATAGTTCGGCCCCGGGATATCACGCCACAGTGCGTTATTGATCCGGTCCTTCAGTGCATTGGTCTGGAGAAGATAGAGAGGGACATCACCGGCAGCTTTCGCGCGCCGGGTCGAACGCCCGGTGTTATCCGGATACGTTCTGGTGATAAGTTTTGACCTTGTCTGACTGTCACCTTTGAACAGCCAGACTTTTCGCTGCACGCCGTCTCGTCGACACTGGCGCCAGAATTCATAGGCATTGTCGGTTACTCCGTCTTCACCGCCGGAGTCAACGGCCATGGCCAGCAACCCCATGCGCATACCGGGATCACCATCAAGAGCCCAGGTTTTCTCCAGCACATCGCTGCGCAGAAGGTCCCAGTCCTCCGGATAACTGGCCGGATCGATATGGTAGCTCTCGCCATCGGGTGTGGTGCGCATCGACTGCATAATGTTGTAACGGTCAACCAGCCACCGCTCGCCGTGGGCACCGTATCCGACAACCTGGACCACAAACCGCCGATTTTTCCCGCCCTGAACGTCGACGGTCGCCACCAGGAAATTGACCCCGGCAGGTACGCGCCGACGCTCAACCGGTTCGGCACGCTGCTGGAGCTCTTCGCCTTTGCGCTGCTCGATACTGGAGCGCGGAAGATACGGCAGGCCCCAGTCGGTGTTAATCACCGTCTTCAGCGTTTCTTCACTGCCTGTCGCCTCGTACTCCTGTTCTGCTGTGAGCAGTTTGTAAACCAGCTGCGCCCAGGTCTGGTATGCAGCTGCCGGGCCTTCCATCCAGAACGAGGCAATACGCGACCGTCGTGCGGTGCCCGTTATCACTCCGTTGCTGTCGATCGTTTGATCTTCCCGTAACCAGACCCCTTTCATATTCAGGGCCCGCTTCTGGTCGGCAGTAATCACTCCGGAACAGGATGGACAGTGAATACAGGCCGCTTCACTGGCCTTTACCGGATCGCTGATTTCACGGTAACCGGTCATCGCTGACATCTCTGGCTGAAAATGCTCACCACAGTGTGGGCACGGCCAGTACCAGCGACGGCGATCACCACGGTTATACAGGGACAAAATACCGGTTGTAGGTGGCGCTTCGTGCAAAGAGCTGCGACGCCACTTAGTGTCACGAATATCACGCCCAGGAGAGCTCTCAACCAGAGTCATCCCTGATGACATGAATGTTGTTGTACGTTTGGAGGCCAGGGAGAATGCGTCACCCTCCCCGTCGATATCTTCCGGGAAGCGGTCGTAATCGGTCAGCGCGACACATTTGTAATCCGAGGACGACATAATGTTGACTGACGGCCAGCCAATCTTCAGGTAGTTACCTGCCCTGAATGTCCTGTCGTAGACGTTGTTGTCATTGCGTCGGGGACTCAGGCGGGTTGCCACTTCCGGGCTGCAGCGGAACGTTCTGTCCAGTCGTTTCTTCGAGTGCTCGCGCGCCTTCTCTTCGGTCATCTGAATAATCAGCATGTCCGACGGATCGCAGACCACGTTATAGACCACCCATCCGTCAATCAGACCGATGGTCTTCCCTGTTCGGGCTGGGCCGACAAACACCACGGCATCATATTCACGTGACGCCAGGCAGTTCATCGGTTCGAGTACATATGGAGCCAGATTTGGATCCCAGGGCACGGAGTTTCCCGCCCCCATTGGCACACGCATATATTTACTGACTGCATCGGCCACCAGCATGCGGCGTGGGGCACGAAGTATTCCAGGTACATCCTTGCGGATCCCCCGAGCAGATGCCCGCTTCGCCATCAGTCCTCCTCTGGCTCGTCCTCCTCCGGTTCGGCGTCCAGTACGCGCTGAGCGATCTGGTCGCGAAGGTCATCAATTACGCTCTGCACCCGACTGACTGCTGCCGGGTTAAGGGCACAGTCACGCTCCAGGATATCTGGCAGCGTTTCCAACACCTGCACCACAGCTTTCCCCATAACAGAGAATTCACGCGCAACTTCGTCAGCCGGGATCAACTGCCCGGTATCCTGCTCGAATTTGAGACGTTCGTTTTCTGCTTTCCAGTGAGCGAGCCTGTCAGACGGGATCATGTCCTCGGCAGAGGACGCAACTACTGGCGTCATGAGTTCAGTCAGCACATCGGTGATGAGATAGAGCTTAAGTTTGTTGTTACTTCCGAGTGCAGGCTCTATGTGCTTAAGCCTGGCGGCTACTGTCTGGCGATGAACGCCGGTGATCCCTGCAAGCTGATTAATGTTCAGCTTCAGGGTGGAGAGTTCCTGGTCCATGATGATGAACACTTTTTGAACAATTCGACATCATTGCAAAACGGTACCGTTAAAATTCATACAGTTACGCACATGATGATGATGACCTTAGATCGCGAAAACTAGTCGTTTTCCGCGTGCCCGCCGCCTCGTGGTAGGCCACCCCTCCGGGAGGACCCGCCCATTTGATAATGATTGTCATTTGCATTCCAGCCGGGGGGCGGCCGACCCCGCGCGGGTGCCCGCGGTGCTGGTCAGAAGCCGAGTCGAACGCGACCTTCGGGGTCGCTGGCATTGGTTGTGATCCATGCCGTTCCGGCAAGGGCATTATCATCCGTCCCGTCCTTCGCGCTCACCGTAAGCTTGCCATCTTTGGTAAGCCAGAGGCGTGCACCACGCTGCCAGGTCTCAGATGCAACCTTGGGTAATACAAACACCCCGGTCATCATCAGAACGCCATCGCTGCCGACAGCAATATCATGCTGGGCAATCCCGATGAGTGCGCCAACGATCACCGACTGGCCTGACACTACAGCTTTCACGGTTCCGTTGTGCCAATCCATAGTATTGCCGTCCTGGTAGTAGTTTTTAGCCATAAATGAGCCTCCTGTTTTGCCTGCAAGGCAGATCAAATGAATGAGTCTTACGTTGGTTGCGCTGGGTGCGCTGAGGGGATAATTGACATGAGCATGTGCCTTCACATGATGATGTTAACTATCAGCCCCGCGAGAGCGAGGCTGCATATAGCATGCTACGGTTTTGAGGTGCTCACGATGTATGAATCCACCACGCCGTCCCTATTAACTTTAACTACCAGCGATTTTCCCTGCCCTACGGTGAACGCTGTTGCATGAGCGTAGGTCCAGCCATAAAACTTATTACCCTCGGAATCGGCAGTTACTGAGGTTGGCTTACCGAACTTCTGCAATACGCCTTGCTCAGTGGTCACACCTTTTTGGATTGAGGCGACATCTGCCTCCGAAAAGTCTTTACCCACTGTAGCGCAACCGACTAAACCCAAAGCAATGACACCCAGAATTATCTTTTTCACTACTATATCCCTTATTTAAAAAGAGGATAATCCTACCACCGGGCCATCTGAAGCGTGAAGACTACATGGCCTGAAGTAAGGTCTTTGTGATCAGCGCAATGGCCTGAGGGTCTGCTACGGTCAAGCGACTGCCGCGAACGCGACAGGCCCTAGGTGTGCATGGAGACATGGTTAACTCCGGTGTTTGTTATGCCATTCCATAACCCCCTCAGTGAGGATCCTATGGGGTGAAACTATTTGACGAGAGTCGTGGTGTCTGTATTTTTTTTGGTATATAAAGTCACCGCCCACAATCGACTGAACTCAAAATTAGTTAAGGATTAGTAATGCATAAAATAAGTGAAATAGTGCGTATTTTTGATAAATATAATTCCGAATATCGCAAGGTAGAAAATGATTACCAATCAGTGCTAAAAAGCATCTCCGATTACATTCAGTCTGTGCCATCCTTCAAAGAAATTATAAAGCCTAGCTTTGAGGAGAGACGTAATGAACTTTACTTCCGCGAATTCAACATTACTGTCACTATTGAAGACAGCATTAAGCTCTGTGAGTTATATGATTCACTGCACTATTCAAAACAAATTGTATTTTATTTTGAGAAAGACCGTTCAAACAAAGAGGAAATCTACAAAGTATTCATTAGCGACGATGGATTTATCGTTGAGGACATCTATGGGCAGGGCTCAATCTGCGACACTCATAATAGCTACAAAGGCAAATTAATACTTGAGAAACTCTTAATAAAACTAGTCGAAAATAAAGTGATCTCGGTCTAATAATTCTATGCCCACCTATAATAGGTGGGCTTTAAGGTGGCTGAGTGCCGTTGATCGTTACTCGAGACAAGCGGCACAACATCAATACAATTCACTCATTAAATCACCCATGGCAGCATTTACCGTAATGGCGCCACGCGGAGTATTGTCATTTATTAGTGAATTACTCTGCATTTACCCGCTGATCAATCTCTCTGATTGCAGCCTTATCGATGTTGCACTGGCCCAGAGCCGATAACAGGCTGACATTCAGATCCAGACTGGCCCCGTAGGTCAGCGGGTCGGGAATGGCTGGCTGTTCCGTCTCAGCTGTCAGGTTTGCCGGAAGCGGCATTACCGGAGCCGATACGTAGACTTTCCGCGAATTGCCGCAGCCGGTCAGCAGCTGCAGGAGGCACAGGCTGATGAGCGCAATCATCATTCGCAACAGCCATTTTGATATATTCCTGGGCTCCCTGTGACTGCAGTGCGAGTTGGTTCTTTGCATGCTGATTTGCTCCCAAAACGATATTGGTAATGGCCACCATCTTCAGTACGTTGTCCATGACAGCGCGGTTGCTGTCATTCGCTTCCTGCAGCGCGCCCAGGCTGGCGTTGATACGAGTGTTTTCGTGCCAGAGCCACGCGAATAAAACCAGCGCCGTAATGGTTAGCCACCAGCGCCAGTGCGCCTTGAACAGCTCAAAAGCCGTGATAAGTGCAGTCATGCTAGTGCCGCCTGCGCCCGACTGAAGCGCACTTTCCGGTCAGCCAGTCCGTTCTGCCCGCCGTTGATGATCTGCGTAACGCGCACGATGTCGCCGGAGTACAGCAGGCAACCGCGCAATGCATAGAACCAGGCCGCCGAGCGCGCTGCGTTACGCTCCTGCACCAGCAGCTCCGGCGTGCTTACCAGATCCAGTTTCAGGGCCGCACCGCATTTGGTGTAGTTCTCGCGGCCGGTAATCTGCAGCAGACCACGACCACGATATTTCCAGCCGTCACCCTGCGAGTTATTGCCCATTCGATCGCCATACACTAGGTTGGCAATCTGCGGCTGGTGGGCGGTCTGATTACCATCAATCCGGCCCAGCATCTCGGACTGGTACGGCGTCAGGCGCTTGCCAAAGGTTTTCTTCAGGCCGTCGACCGAGTAGTTGAAGTTCTCCACCAGCGAAGCAAAGCCGGCTGACTCATGACCCAGCTGCGCAATGAACATGGCCTGGTCGTTAACTGCGGTGATGCCGAACTCTTTCATTGCTGCGTCGATATGCGGATACCAGCGCGCAGCCAGCGCGGCACTCACACCAGCAGCCTTTTCAAATTGCCGTTGATTCACTGTCAGCTCCTTTTACCGGTGACGTTTCCCCGGGAGATGATCATCACCACCATGAAGCCGATGTTAACCACCAGCTCCGAACGGTCGATTACGGGGTAATTTCCAACCCAGATGCGGATCGGGATAGAGAGGAACGCCAGCGCCAGGAAATAGGCCAGCGTTGAGTAATACCATTTGTGACGGCTCTGGCCCCGGCTATAGCCTGCAATCAGGATCCCGGTGACCAACGCCACGACAGCGTGCAGCTGCAGCATAACGAATGGAGTCATTGCCCCTCCTCTGCCGCCTTCTTCTCAGCACGTTTTTTGATGGCGAGAACGATGGTGATCATCGATGCGGCAGCAATCATCGCCCCAAGCGATTCAGGGATGCCGGAACCCTCGGTGCCCGGGATGTATTGCCCGGCTATTTTGTTGATGAATCGCGTTGCTGTCGGCGCGCCAAGGATGCCAGAGATAAACGACACCACCCCAAACAGCACCCGCTCTATCGCGCTGAGATTATGCGACGTGAGAACGTAGATGAGCGCCCCAGCCAGCGCCCCGAGGATTACACCTGCCTCAGTGTTTGCCCAGAACCCGGCAAAGGTGGCAGTCGTAACCGCTGCATGCGCCGTGGCGCTGCCGGATAGAGGTTCGGACATGTGATTTCCATATTGAAGGGATTCAGGCTCTCCGGATGAATTAACGACAGGACCTTGATGGGGGTTCCGGGAGCCTGAAATAGAAAAGGCCACCAAACGGTGACCTCAGAAAAGAAAAAACCTCGCCGGAGCGAGGTTTCAGGATTTTATTGTTTCAATCGTGCCAGTCTCTCGTAACACAGAATTCTTTATGACCTGTCGCGCCATATTTATATTCAAACTGACATTCGAAAGAATGGGAGCCCGTTCCAAACCAAATACGAGCCATCCCCCTATGAGGGAAATAATCAGTGCTGAACTCCACACTCAAAGAAGTAATCTTCGGTTCGTGCTTGTACCAGGTTTTTAAAGCTGTTTCTACCTCGCCCCTGATTTCAAAGGGAACCTGATTTCCTTTTGCCATGTTGAATCCTCAAACAATGCATGAAAGCAAATCATACTAAATTAAGGCATAAAAAACCCGCTCGGTGGCGGGTTTCTTAACTGTGAACATACAATGCCCATCGTTAACGTCAAATTTACACAAAAACGGCAACTTTGCAAGTAACGTGACGCCAAAATATGAGATTTACAGCAAATTTTGCACTCTTGTTACTTTCTTGAGTTCAGCGTCTGCGTTGCTCTCCTCCTGGTAGCATTTCGTAACCAGACTTTCATAGAATGGTTTCCAGCTATAACGCCAGGTGCGTTCAGGTAAGCTATTCAGCTCGGCCAGAACGCCGCGGTAAGCCACCGATGATTTTGGCCTGCTGTACCCTCGCCCCTCACACCGTTTGCATTCCTTATAAACTGGCGCACCCTGCATTTCGGTTTGCTTTCGGTCGAGAGTTGTCCCTGATCCACCACACTGGCAGCGCTTACTCAACTGGCCGGTACCGTTGCACTTGCCGCACAGCTGGTGGTCCAAATCCTTTAACTCGCGGAAGACTTCAAAGTCAGATGGAGACTGACCCAGATCCTTGGCAAATTGAGGCAGGCGCATCGTGTAATGGCTTTTGGTGATCTGGATGATTTTGGTCGTGATGCCCTTGCCCCGGCATTTCGGGCAATCGGCACTATCAGCAGCGGATGAGGCATAATCCTTGAAGGCGAATCTGGCGAGGATCCGCATACAGAGAGGGAATTTTTTACCTGCAGCTTTACGCACGGCCATTGGCGCGTGCTGTTTGGCGTACTCCGTCAGCCAGGAGATAGCAGCCTCTTTATCCTGCGGGCTGATGCCTGCCTTCCCCAGGTACATGGCAAGACCAATCCCGGCGTCGGCCTGGGTCATGCCCAGCGCCGCCATGATGTCGGTTACTGTTAACTGATCGCCCGCGGTTGCGCGCACGCTATCAGAAATGTGCATCCCTTTCGGTGCAAAAAACTTTAAAACTCCGTCCAGATTCATAGCGTTCTCCACTCCGTCTACGCCAGTGCGCCAATGGCCAGCGCCCGGTCTAATGTTTTCAACAGCAGCTCCGGCTGCGTGCCGTACTTAGCTTCAAATGCCACAGCGTCAGCGTGTAATTCGTCGTGATGCGCCCTGCACAGCGGTATCACGAACAAATCATGCGCTTTGGTTCCCATGCCACCCATGCCGTGGCCGATCAGGTGGTGGGGGTCGTCTGCTGGGTTCTGGCAACATGCACACTGCTGCGCCTTTACCCAACGGGTGTATTTCTCATTTTGCCAGCGGCGGCGCTTTGGCCTCAGCATGAAGGATTCGGGCGTCTCCGGATCTACCTGCAGCGCCAGCACCTTTTTAACGGCCTCCTCTACAATGCTGGTGGGCGGTACCGATGGCACAAGATCGGACTCACGTGTTACCGACTGGAATTTCTCTGCCGGAATACGCAGGACCTTGCGCGCCAACGTCTCAGGGATGGCGTGCGCCAGCTTGTTAAGCGTCAACCACCAGCACAGTTCTGGCAGAGTCACGGCGTGCGAATCATCGAAACCCAGCCCGGCGCGAACAACCGATAGTAGCCAGGCTACCAGGTTCTCCCGCGCAATGCCCGCCAGTTCGTTAGTAAATTGATCTCGCACCCGGACATCGCAGGCCCAGCACAGCCGCAGCACGCCGGGTGCATGCCGCATAGTCACTATTTCGTGGTGGTGATAGTCACTGTGCCGGTACTGGCACCCGGATTCACGCATGAGCCAAGCTTCAAGACATGACAGGCCACCGGCCCGCTTAATAACGTCGGCGTGCTCAAATACAAGCACCATTGCCCGGTCCTCCGCAAGCGGCTGACGCGCTGCCGGGATCTCCCCGGTTGGAAGACCCGCCAGGCGCTCCGGCTCGCTCTCCAGGAGAATGCGACCACGATGGAAATGTGGCATAAGCTCAGGACCAGGCCGGAAAGCCACGATCCCAAACTCTTTAATGACCACAGGGGTAAGCAGTGCTCTCACGCGGCATTCCCTTTAACGCAATGTTCAGCCCATAAGCCACCGATCCACCTCACCCCTTTAGCCGTAAAGCGTGCCTGGCTGAAAGCATGGTTCGAAGATGTCGATGTTCCAGTTTTAACCTCAAAGCGCCCAGCGTCGATGTGTTGATGCCGCGGCGTCAGCGCCCCGCCGAGCCGGTACATGATGTCGTTCTCGATCAGGAAAAGGCGGAATTCAGTCTCTTTGGCTTTAAGCAGCTTCGCCACCTGGCGGAATGAGAGCGAACCGCTGGCGCTGCAGTATCGGTCGACAAATTCAACCTTCGGCGCCGCAGCTGCAAGCTGGAGCGTCAGCTGCTCTTTTTGCTCGGCCAAATCTGCCGCCAGGCGCAGCGCCTCAGGTAAAGATCGGGGCACGCTGATATTCCGTCCCTCCTCCAGTTCCTGCCAGCGATCGACAACCGCGGCGGTAAATTCCGGCGACAGCCGGGCGACCACGACCAGCGAGTCACGTTTGTTGAATCGGTACTCCTGATAAACGTTGCCATTGTGCTCAAAATCGAACTGCGCCAATGGCGCGGTTAAAACGCCGCCAGTAACGAGGCGCTCCGCTGAGCGTTTAACGTCACTGTGTTTGCTCTGTACCAGATCCGCGATTTCCCTGCTGGACATTGTCACTGCACCATTCACGATTAACTGATTCATGCGATTCTCCACTTGTCAGGCGGCTGCACCCGCCGGTTCGTACTTACTGATCGTGATTTCGACCTTTCCTTTCTGCGTTACTGGTCCCCACTCCACCAGCATTCGCTTAATCTGGCTGTCGTCCTCCCAGATGCCCGCGTGAGTCAGTGAGTCGAACAGCGCTTTGTTGTAGTTGTCGATGTCGCGACGGCGGGCGTCCGGCGGGTAAAGAACGCTCTCCACCGCCGCCGGCGCACTGCTGGGCTTTGGTAATCTGCGAAGCTGCTCAATGATCGCCGCACATGCCTCGCTCTGATATGCACGCCCCCTGGCGCTAACGAGAGTGCGGCCTTTCAGTGGGCCGCTGTTTGGGGATCGCCAGTAGGCATTAACGCTCGGCGGAAATGGCAGGGTCAGTTTCATAGCTCGACCCCGCGCATCTCCAAGAATGCGATCGCCTGCTCGCGCACGCTTTTATCGCCAAGCAGCAGCGCCCGAATTATCGCAACCGCTTCATCTTCAGATTGTTGCCCTATAATGGAGATCCCGCGGGAAACGCCCGGGGTGATCGTGATTGCCCCTTTTCGCTGGAGGATGAGTAAAGTGTCCCGCGCCGAGTTTTGCGAGCTGCAGCCCATTAACCCGGCCAGCTCAGCTACGGTTGGAGGGAAGCCGTGGTCTTTCTGGTAATCGGCCAGCAGGTCTAAGACCTCCTGCTGGCGTATGGTCAGAGTTTTCACGCTACCTTCTCCTCTTTCTGCCCGGCTTTGCGTTCATCCATCAGAAGCCGGAACCGGATCCTGAGAGAGCGAATGTTGTACCAGTGATTTTGAGGGATGGTATCGAGAACAGCCGTTACCTCATCGCACGCCAATCCATATTCGCTGATCATCTCTGGCGCCAGAGCTAACAGACGCTCCTTCATGTCTTTACGGGTGTAGTCATGCTCAAAACTTTGCTGGTCCAGCCAGGTAATCAGCTGCTGCTGATCAACATTTTCTCTTATCAGCGCTACCGCCCGGGCGATGGTTTCAAGCGGCACAACAATGAATTCAGGGCTGGCCACCGAATCCGATGCCCAGGTATGTGCAAAACGGGACTCGGAGAATGTGTATTCCTCTTTGTCGCCGAACGCGGCACATGCACACGCCCAGAAGTTAAAACCGCTTTGCTCAAGAATATCTTTCTTGGTCAGAGGAAGTTCTGGCTCAGTAACTGCTGGTGGAGCTTCATCCACCAGCACTGGACTGGCCGGAGCTTGCGTTTCTTCCTGCGGGGAGAGAGCCTCAGGAAAAAGCCGCTGAGGTTGGCCATGCGGATCATCACGCTTAATCAGGCGCTCAGCTTCGCGGCGGATCTGCGCCATAAAGGCATCACCGCGCGCTTCCAGATCCTTACGGCTGATATAGCTCATCGACTCACCGCGCCAGGTCTTGTCGAATACAACGACTGCACCAGCGAAGAATGCCCCGGACGGCACCTGCTTTTCATTTTTTGGCACAAACCACATCGGCAGATCGAAACCAATGCGGCCGCGGATAAACGCAACGTGATCGGCATCTTCAGGCCACCACACCTCGCTGGTTGCAGCCTTGATCAGGAAGACAAAGCGACCGCCCTTGTCACGCATCGCGCTGGCGTGCTGCATGATGTAACGCATACCGGTGATGTAACCATCTTCATGCATGCTGGCGCGGCTGTAAGGCGGGTTCGCGAATGCGGCACCGTTGAGTTCTGACACCCGTGCGGACCAGTCCTGCACCAGCGCGTTGTCCTCAGCGGTGTAATACGCTTCACATTTGCTGTTTTCGCCGTCGGTAAAGAGGTCCAGAACGAACGGGCCAAACATGGAGTTGATGCCCCAGAAGATGTTCTCCGGCGTACGCCACTGATCGCCTACTTCCTTCAGTTCGTGCAGCTGCTGGCTGCGCAGTTCGGCTAGGTCACGACAGTATTTATTCGACATTATTCATCCCCTATGTAACGGCCAGCCAGTGAACACCCTTCGGTGGTGCTGTATTTTTTTGCCTGCTTCAAGCATGAAGCGCGGCGTTTGACATAGCGCTCCCGGTCTTTATTCACAGATGACAGGTCGAATGCCTTGAGCCATACCGTGGCGGCACGCTGGAAAAGGCCCTTCTCCTCCAGATCGACGGCGTACTGCTCCAAGTCAGTAAGGGTCTTCACTGAGTCAGCAAAAGATGCGGCAGCTGCGGTTGCTCGGACTAAATCGCCGCAGGGGAAATACACAATCGTGGTGTCGTTATGCACCTCGCGTTTCAGCTTCCCCTCATTGTGAAAGCGGAACAGGCAGCGGCTGATCGTGCGGAATGAGCTGTGTGTCAGGGCATTGGCAACCTGACGGGTGCTGCAGCCAGGGTTGTCCAGCGCGAACTGCAGAACTTCGGATTCGATGCTCACGATGTTGCCCCCCTGAATCCATCAGGAATTTTGTTATCAACAGGACCGAACTTCATCGGGTCCGCTTTGCGCTGGCCCCATGTTTCGCGCGCCGGGCGCCCGGCTGAGTCCCACTTGTTCGCCGATTGCAGGTAGCCGGGGAATTTGGAGGGCAGGAACAGAGTTGTCGGGCGGAGATACTCAGCCATTTTCAGATCGTCGCCCCACTTCTCGACGCTGTAATCAACCACCAGCGACAGCTCATCAGGCGTGAAACCTTCGGACAGACGGCCGCGAATGTTTTCCAAAGACGATTTGCAGACCTGGTACCGCGATCCGGTGGTCTGGTTCAGGTGAGATAAAACCTGTTTTGCCTGGTCAGTGATCACCACGGCAGGGTCGGGTTGCTCAGCAACCTGACGAAAAGGTTTTTTATCTGATGGATCAGTAGTTGATTTTACTGACGGATCCCCGCCAGATTCTGACGGGTCAAAACCGCCTTTTTTGGAGGATTTTGATGCCTCAAATTTTGACGGGTCAGATTTTGATGCGTCAGATTTTGACGTGTCAGAATCGGGCAGGTGAGATAACGCCTCCGTACGGAGTTTTGCCACATTCAGCTGGTAGATATTGGATGCGTTACGGTTGCCCTGGCGGCGCTGAGTACGCTTAAGCCAGCCGTCTTTTTCAAGTTTCGCGATCGCCGTACGCACAGTGCTTGGCCCCGCGCCGAGCTGCCGAGCAATAGTTTCGATGGAAGGCCAGCAAACCCCCTCATCGCTGCTGAAATCAGCCAGACGAGCCATGATCGCCACGCTGGACAATTTCATTCCGGAAGCTGCGCAGCCGTCCCATACGTAGCTGCTTAATTTAGTGCTCATCCATCAACCCTTTTAAATTTCTCCCGGAACCGGCCAAGAGGCTGCATGCACTCATGCTCGTAGCCTTTTCGCAGGAAGATAACTTGCCGCCGTTCGCGGTCGTATCCGATGACATTGACTTCGACTCCTCGGTTGTCTCGGTAACGCCGATCAAGAGGTTCCATGCTTTACGTCCCTGGTCATTCATTGCTGCAAATGTCCCTACCACATCACCTGGTGACTGGTAGTTGTGGGTACCGCCGGCTGTTTGTATTCTTTCCACATAGCCGAACGGGGCATTTCTTCCTACCAGCGGCGGGCAACGGAATTGCTTAGCTGGTCTGTATCGGTTTAAACTGTTCATGCGTTAGTTCTCCACAGATTACGACACGCCACGACGCCCGGAGCTGCACACTCGCGGGCGTCATTTCTTTTGGCTTTTCTTACGGCTGAACAATGCGACGATCGCGCGAATCTCTTCTTCACGTGCAGCCAGGTGGCGGCGGTGATGCTCGTTAATTTCTTCTGCTTCATGTGCCTCGATTACTCCATCTTCCAACGCGGCCTGAATAATCTGATCTACGCGACCGCGTGCAGCTGCTGTTCGCATAGCTCGAGTGAAGAGGTCCACCCGGTCCAGATCATCAAGTTGTGGGATATCCACCAGCAGCGCGCCGCGGCGTTGCGCGAAGTAATCAGCCAAAAGTGATGTGTTCGAAATGTCCTCCATCGCCTCCAGCTCGTTCACTTCAAAGAAGCGACAGCCGTTCTTCTCGTACAGGTTGTTGTTGAACTGGGACAACTTCATACCCAAAGCGCCAGCCATCGCTTCACGCCCGCCCGGATAGGCTTTGCACATCGACTTAACTACATCTTTTAAACTTTGCTCTACCATGTTGTTTTTCCTTTGGTAGTTCATCAATTCGGCTTAATTGTGTACCGTTCATTAAGCACTAAGCTTTCGATCAGCTGTCGCGCTTCGGGCAGTGTTCCAGCTCCGGCCACATGTACTTCCAACGATCCGGATGAAGCTGCTTGCGGGTTACTTCTCCCCCGCTGTTTGCTTCGATCGCGACTGATAGCTCAGTGCCCAGAGCCGAGTTTTTTGCGAGTGCCACGCGCAGCGAATTCAGCGTAGTGCCACACTTTTTTGCGAACTCGCGTTGCTCTGCCAGCGTCATGCTGTTCAGAAAGGCCCTCAGTTCGTCCATTGCTTTTCCTCTTGGTGGATTATGCCCTCAAGAGAATATACCCATAGGTAAAGTAAAATTCAATACCCACGGGTTATTTACCACAAGGTAAACTTGGCTATGCTCAACAGCATGGATAAATACGAAAAACGAAGGCTGCGCCTCATTCAACTGAGGGATGATTACTGCGAAGGCAAGGCGGTAGGCATCGCCCGTAAAATTGACCGAGAACCATCATATGTTTCGCGGATGTTATACCCTGAAGGCAAAGCGGGTAAGAAACGTATCGCCGATGATATGGTGGAGATAATCGAAAGATCTTTTAACCTTCCTCGCGGTTGGATGGATGGACTTGCTGCTCAAGATGTGCAAAACATACGAGTTACAAAGCAACCAAGCCGTATGAAGGGATATCCATTGATTAGCTGGGTTCAAGCTGGGGCATGGTCTGAAGCCCTAGAACCATATTCACTGAATGATATAGACGAATGGCCTGAATCTGCCTCCCACGTAATGGGTCCGGCGTTCTGGTTGAAAGTGCAAGGCGACTCCATGACGTCCCCGGTGGGGCTCAGCATCCCTGAAGGCATGATGATTTTCGTCGACACTGGGCGTGAAGCTGAGAACGGAGACCTCGTAGTCGCAAAGCTTGATGGTTCTGAAGCCACTTTCAAGAAATTGATTATCGACGCAGGCCAGAAATACCTGAAACCGTTAAATCCTATCTACCCCATGATCCCCATAAACGGTAACTGCCGAATCATCGGCGTGGTTATCGAAGCCAGGATCATGCTGAAGTAATCAATACGGCGACGCCCGTCGCCGTTTTCATACCCTTTTCCGATTTCCTTAAACACCATTTTGTGATGGTGCATTTCTCATTTCCAAAATATTTACCCTCAGGTATTGATTTAAATATATACCTGCGGGTATGCTTAATTTCAAGCCACAACATGCAAGCGCACTCCTTCAAACCAGTTATGGGTGACAGGTGTGAAAACAGCGGAGTGCGCTTTCAGTTGTGAAGCAGCCCAGACGATATCTGAGTGGCTTAAAAAACAGATGGAAGTCGGTGGAAGCCCGGCCCACAACCTTAGTAATAAAGGCAAGCGTGGTAGTTGTTTGGCGGTACCAGTTTTTCCCTTGATGGCTGGTGCCGCCCCTTTTTACACAACACACGAGAGCATCACCGGGTGACGGGCTCATAACCCAATCCACCCGGGCGGCTTCCTAACCGCAGGTGCTCTCCTGTGTTGTGTGGAGAAACTAACCGGCGGTGGCAGCCGCCTCCTGAGGATAAACCGATGAGTAATGAACGTTTAACCAAAGTGCCCGATTTCCTGGGCGAACTGGACGGTGGTGTGTTCGAGAACAAGATCGCCGTCGCTCTTAGCGAAGTAGCTTTTGGTGTGCTGAACAACGGTCAGAAAGGGAAAGTAACCCTGACATTCGAAATCGACCGAATGAGCAATTCGGTTGAAGAGAAACGCGTGAACATCAAGCACAAGCTCGCCTATGTACGCCCTACCCCTCGTGGCAAATCTTCCGAAGAGGACACCACCGAAACCCCAATGTACGTGAATCGCGGCGGTAAGCTGACCATCCTTCAGGAAGATCAGGGCCAGTTGTTCACCCTTGCCGGCGACGCCGACGCGAAACTGCGCTCCCAGCAGTAACCCTTTCACATTTTCTTAAGGAAGAATCATGTCCCATTCTTTAGACGGTACCGCGATCGAAAAAATTAGCGATCTGACACTCTCCCGCTTCCTGGAAGATAAGCTTGAAGGCGTGGATTGTCCTGCAGCTGTCATTCCGCAAGGTGCCCGCATCGACAGTCTGGAGTCGCTTTGCGTTGAGCGCTTCCGCTTCCGCGGCAAGATGCTCACGGCCAGCATTGAAGACTTTACTCGTTATTCCACTGGCTACGCTGATGAAGGTAGCCGCTGCTTTATTAATGCCGACGATATGCGCGCTGCTGCGGTGTTTAACCTCGGCACAATCGGAAGTCCAGGGCATGCAGACAACACTGCGCATCTGGCCCTGAAAAAGACCGCCCCGTTCGCCTCCCTGATGTCCATTAATGGCGATCGCCACTCCCAGAAAGAACTGGCGGAATGGCTGGAAGATTGGTCTGAAAACCTGATCGGCTTTGATGCCGACGGCCAGGCTATCGACGCCAAAAAATCAGCAGCAGCGATCCGCAAAATCACTATCGAGTCCATCCAGAAAGCTGACTACGATGATCAGGACTTCAGCGGCAAGCGCTCGTTAATGGAAAGCGTTGAAGCTCGCACTCAGGACACCATGCCGGTGGCGTTCGAGTTTCGCTGCGTGCCGTTCGAAGGTCTGGCCGAGCGTCCATTCAAACTGCGACTGAGCATCATCGGCGGTGATCGCCCTACCCTGGTGCTGCGCATTGTCCAGCTGGAAGCCCAGCAGGAAGATATGGCCACCGAGTTCCGCGATTTACTGGTCGAGAAATTCAAAGGTAGTCAGGTGGAAACCTTTATCGGTACGTTCAGCGCTTAATTACGTTGCCTTAAATGCCCCGCTGCCGGGGCATTTAGTGAAGCGAAATTAAATAAACGATCGCCAGATGGCGAGGGATTCGCTCAACCAAAATCAGGCGCGGTGCAGCGCGTATTAATGGAGAACACGTAATGCCATTTATTCAGACATTGTCCGGGAAACATATTAACTACCGCGATATTAAACACGACGACATTGTGATCGAGGATATTGCCACTGCCCTCTCTCACATCTGCCGCTTTGCTGGGCACCTGCCGGAATTCTACAGCGTCGCGCAGCACTCAGTGCTGGTCAGCCAGCTGGTTCCCGCAGAGTATGCACTCGAAGCGCTTCTGCATGATGGTTCCGAGGCCTATTGCCAAGATATTCCCGCACCACTTAAGCGCATCCTGCCCGATTACCAGCGCGTTGAGGCGTACGTTGATAGCGTGATCCGCGAGAAGTTCGGTCTGCCCGTCCACCAGCACCCTACCGTTAAATATGCGGATCTGGTCATGCTTGGAACCGAACGCCGGGATTTGGACATCGACGACGGCACTGTGTGGCCTGTTCTCGAAGGTATCCCACCAACTGACCTGTTCACCGTAATTCCGCTCCGACCGGTTCAGGCCTACGGTCTGTTCATGGCCCGCTTCAACGAACTGATGGGGATCTGCTGATGAAAAGACAACTTGCCAACATGACCATCATCGAGCTGGTCAGAACAGCAAAAAACTATGCCAACAGCATTCAGCAGAATGAAACCTATTCAGCGATCATTACTGAAATGGGCTGTCGTTTGGAGGCGCTTAACCTGGCTCATATTGGTGCGATGAATGCCGTGCGAAGCTCAACCAGCACGATCGATAAATTGGGCGCAGAGAATGCGTATCTGCTCAACGGAGCAGCACGAGATCTCAGCACCTCTTGGATGTTCCACAAAACCATGCTCGGCGCTCAGGCTGCATTGGTCTGTGTTGCTCAGGGAGATATCAGAGCGACTCGTGATTGGTTGGAAGGTACTACAGACGAAGCTGGCGCTGAAATACCTGACGAGATCACCGTTCCTGAGGTTCAGGCATGGTTCGACAGCCAGATGATCAGCAATGACGGCAAAAGTGGATTCATGGCACGCCAGCAGGCAGAAGATGCCATCCGTGCTGAATGCCCAGCTACTGATACTTTCCTGGCTAAAATGCATGCCAGTGCGATACCTGAAGGCCACACACTCGTTCCTCAGCAAATGTTCCTGTCAGCCGAAGCGATGGAGGGAATTTGCTTCCACTGTGGCGACGGCGGTTTTGCTTTCGGCGAGTTTACAGACGGAATACTGTTTGTCGGGGCTATTGACGATAGCGACGGGCAGAAAATTCACGGACTCCATATTGCCACTGCTGACTATCCGGGAGAGGGTTACGCGACGGTCTGCGAATTCCTGCCAGTAACACCTCAGGGAGCGGCCCAATGAGCAAAGTAAAAACCCATACCGGCACAATCATCACCAAGGACGGCGAGAAGACCGTAAAGCTGCATGAGACGGCGACGACCTGGTGCGTTGGCCAGCGTGAAACCTATCGCAAGGAAGACGGCCGCCGCAGTGGCGCGCCGTTTACATCCCGGCGTCTGAAACTGGCAACCATTAAACCGATCGAAGTCGGTGCCCAATGAGCGATTATCTGAAGCCCGGCGAAGTCTGCTGCTGGCAATGCGGAGAGTGGGTGTTCAGCAACGAACTGGAGAGCGTTGACGGGTTTTGCCCTAATTGCTCTGCAGAAATTTGCACCGATGAACCACCATACACCAACGATGAGCAGGGAGCCGCCCAATGAGCGACAACAAAAAAGCGCTGAACTACGACCCGGCAGATCCTGAAAAGATGCGTTTACCTGCTGGGACCGCTTGCGGCAACTGCCACCACATTCACCGCTGCAAAGCCATGTTCGGACACACCGAAACGGACACCTATTGCGATTGGTCACCATCACGTTTCATTCCCGTCGCCGTTACCGTAGAGGGAGGTAATGCCCAGTGATTACCGGAACTTCGAGTTATGACGATGCACCTTCCCTTTCCTGCGGCATCTGTGGTGGCTACTACAAGGCTGACGAACCTGACGAGCATGAATGCGAGGGGGCAGAAATTGAGTGTGATATCTGCGGGCATAAAACGGCAGATCCCGAAGGGCGGCACTATTGCTGCGAGGACAACGGCGATGACTAAGACCATCAACAAACCGGCGCTGCGCGAACTGGCAGAAAATGCAAAAGCGCTGGCCGACATTTCACGATACGAATCGATGACTGCCCTGACCGAATTCGAAGCGGCGGTAACGCCGGATGCCGTGCTGACTCTGTTGGATGAGCTGGATGCGCGGAAGTTAACACTGCCGCCGCTGAATGACGACCTGATCGCGATACTGGGTCGCCCTAACTTTACATGCTCGCACCTGGCGGAGCTAATGCGCAAAAGTGGCGATGATATCCGGCGTAAATCAGAGCATGAGCAGGCCGCTGTTATCCACTGGTTCCTTGGTCTTTATCTGGAACACGGTGAAAACTGGGAGGGCGTGGCGAAGGCAGATATTCAATCACGCGTCGCAGTAGCCACTGCTGGCATCAAGGGGGAATAGGGATATGGCTGACAAATGTGAACGCTGCACGGTGGGCATGATAGGCGCTAAGCCTGTTCTTGCTGGCGGGTGGGCTGCCGCAGCCTCTGACTTTGACCGGGTGATCGACGACTGGAACGAGAAGACTAAACGGTTTGCCGTTCCCCATCCGGGCTTTGCTCGTAAGTTCAATTACTGCCCGCACTGCGGGTGCAAGGTTGAGGACTAGCCCATGATCAAATTAACCAACGAGCAGTTAATCGAGCTTGCACGCGAAGAGGTTGAATTCTGGCGCGAGCGTGACGAACTGATACCGTCACAGCAAACGGCAATGCGCTTGCGCCTGGCTGAAATCGCACTGGCAGCGCTGACGGAGGGCATGGAGCAGGAGCCGGTGGCGGATGTCGTGGCATGGTCTCACCAAAACAGCGAGCGCGTGTGCGATCTCCGGTGGCGGCGGCATGATGTCAAGCCGGGGCCGCTCTACGCGGCACCACAGTTACCGCAGCCAGCTGTGGTTCCGCCAGAAGCAACCGAACATAACGCGCGCATGGCCGTAGGATTCAATCGCTACATGCAGGCAGGTTACATCGATGGCTGGAATGCCTGCCGCACCGCCATGCTTCAGTGCGCTGAACCTGTAAATCAGCCTTACACGTTGCCAGCCGAGGTGTGCGATATCATCAATCGGCTGCTGGATAGCGACGGCAGCCGCGGCACATTTAGTGCAGTTCGGAGCTATGACGCTCGCGAGGAGTTAGAGCGCCTGCTCTCTGCAGCACCGCAGCAGGAGGATCCGCAAATTAAAAAGTAAACCTATGTGGAAGTTGTTGTAACTGGATCCGCAATGGTTGCGGGACCTATATGTTTAAAGAGTGGCCGGGTGCAGCCGGTAAAGTGGAGGAATTATGCTGAACCTCGATTGTGTCCCTATCTCGACTTATTGCAGTGAAACTGGCGAGACTCTTGATGCCATCAATAAACGCGTTCAGCGTGGTGTGTGGCGGGAAGGAGTTCAGGTTTTGAAAGTGGAAGGCGTTAAGGAGAGATGGATTGATCTAAGTGAGGTAGCTAAATGGGCAAGACAGAGTCGCCTAAACTCCCGCGCGGCGTGACCATCAGGAAGCACAGCCAGGGTGAAACCATAAATATCACGTTCACTTTTAAAGGGGTGAAATGTAGAGAGCCCCTTTCCAATTTAGATGTGAGCAGCAAGAACTTGAAATACGCCGAGCGGACCCTCGGCGAAATTCATAACCAAATTGAGCGCGGAACATTCATTTATGCTGAATATTTCCCGCGATCCGCACGCTTAAAATTATTTGGCAATGCGGCCGCAGGTAAGACAATAAAAATGTATCTGGACGAATACATCAACATCTGTGAAACACGAAAACTTTCGCCGTCCACTATTGGCGGTTATAAAAAATGTCGTAGCGCGTTGGTAGCCCTTCATTCACTGCCTGCAAGCGAGCTTACACCGGCGGCAATGAAAGCATGGATCCAGAGCCGCACCACCACGCTAAAGACAATTCGCAACCAGCTTTCTTTCTTACGTTCAGCGCTTGACGAAGCTGTTACAGATGGTGTGCTACAACTCAACCCGGTATCCCTGGTAACAGCATCCCGGTATCAAAGCGACAAATCGACTGCTGACAGCGACTATATTGTCGATCCGCTTTCACCAGCAGAAGTAGACGCCCTCCTCTCCTCTGCAGCTAATAAGCAATGGGGAAACCTGTTTATGTTCGCTATCCAGACCGGTTTACGCAGCTCGGAATTATGCGCGCTGCGCTGGTGCGATATCGATTTCATCGGGAAGACTGCGCACGTTCAGAACGCGAGTGTAGTCGGGGTTATTAAGGGAACGAAAACTAAGGCAGGTACACGCAAAGTAGAACTTAATGATGCGGCGATGTCAGTGCTGGCTAATCAGAAAACGTTCACCTTCATGAAAGATGCGACGATTTTCGAAGATCCTAAAACGAATAAGCCGTGGGCCAGCGCAGATGCGATCCGCAAAAAGGCTTGGGTCCCAACGTTACGCAAAGCGGGTATCAGATACCGCAACCCATACCAGACCCGGCATACTTTCGCGACGCGCCACATCAGCCAGGGTGCCAACCTTTTCTGGCTCGCCGGACAGATGGGCCATAAGGGGCCGGAGATGCTCTTCAGACACTACGGATCTTATCTGAAAGAGTACGACGGAAACACTGAGAGAAGACCACTCCTTGCCAGCGGCGGGACATGAAAGGAGCCGTAAAGGAGCCGTGGCAATTTTCACGCAAAATTAGTCTAATCCAATTAGATACTTATAAAGTTTCGGACACGGGTTCAACTCCCGCCAGCCCACCAAAATTCTCCATCGGTGATTACCAGAGTCATCCGATGAAGTCCTAAGAGCCCGCACGGCGCAAGCCCTGCGGGCTTTTTTGTGTCTGTAGTTGTCCAAGACGATCCTTCTAATCCAGTAAATACTGGTACACGTTTAGGTACACGCTATACTGTGGTCCAGTAAACGTGTACCAATTATGGAAGGGATCCAGACATGGCGCGCATCATATGCCCTCTAACTAATAACGAAATTCTTAAAGCTAAACCCCACGAAAAAGACTTTACCCTTCATGATGGGGACGGTCTGTTCTTACTCGTCAACACCTCTCGTAAAAAAACTTTGGCGTTTTCGATACCAGAGACCAAATAGTGCCAGCCGCATAAATCTTAGCCTTGGCGCATATTCTTCCCTTGCGCTTGCAGCAGCACGTCAGATACGCGATTAGCATTTGTCTTTTTAGTACAGGTCATCGATCCTCAGCAGCAACAAGAAATGGTCTCAGAGCAGCGCCGAATAGATCTGGACAGCGTTTTCTCTACAGTCGCTGCCAATTGGTTCCAACTAAAGAGTAAAATTGTTACACCGGATTTTGCAAAAGACATTTGGCGCTCTTAAGATAAAGACGTGTTCCCTGCTATTGGAGAGATACCAGTTCAGGAGATCAAAGCCAGAACGATTATTGAAGCACTGGATCCAATCAAAGCGTGTGGAGCACTGGAAACAGTTCGTCGTCTTGTACAGCGTATCAATGAGATTATGATTTATGCGGTAAATACCGGATTACTTGATGCGAATCCTGCATCAGGCGAAAGTATGGTTTTTAAGAGACCTAAAAGCAAAATATGCTTACTCTTTGACCAGAAGAATTGCCGAATCTGATGCATTCTTTGGGATGTCAAATCTGTCTATTCCAACTCGCTGCCAGATTAAGTGGCAGCTACTAACCGTTGTGCGTCCTACTGAGACTTCGAGAGCACAATGGTTGAAATTGATATAGATGCACAGCTCTAGACAGTCCCAGCGGAACATATGAAGGCTAAGCGTGAGCATATTGTTCCTATGACAAAACAGGCATTAGAAACTCTAAATGTGATGAAACCTATTAGTGCACATCGCGAGCATTTTTTCCCAGCAGAAATGACCCGAATTATCCTATGAATAGTCAGACTGACAATGCGGCTTTAAAACGCATAGGATTTGGTGGAAAACTAGATGCACATGGGTTACGTTCAATTGCTAGCACGGCAATGAACGAAGCAGAGCTGAATCCTGACTTGATTGAAGCGGCTTTAGCACTTAGTGACAAAAATGAAGTTAGAAGGGCCTACAACAGAAGCACCTTTGTTTCAAAGAGGGTAGAGCTAATGAACTGGTGGGGCATATTCGTAAAATACAGCAGGATATAATAATGGAAAACAGGAATATTTTTATAAGTTACAGCTGGGATAACCTAGAACATAAAGAGTGGGTACTAAATTTAGCCAATCAACTGAGCGAATATGAGGAAATTCATGTCACCCTTGACCAATATGATCTTGATACATCAGTTGATAAGAATTATTTCATGGAAAAAGGTGCATTTGATAGCGATATTATACTGATTATAGTAACACCAAATTATGCGCAAAAATCTAACAATCGCAGTGGAGGGGTTGGTATTGAAGCCACATTACTTTCTTCAAGATATTGGGAGGAGATACTTGTCAATCAGAAAACATCGATAATCCCCATACTCAGAGCAGGAGAGTTTTCTTCATCCCCAAGATACTTGAAGAATCATTTTTCACTTGATTTTCGCGATGACCTTAATTTCGATGACAGCTTTAACAACCTGTTGATAAATATCAAAAAAGAACATTTAGCCAAACGCCCAGAAAAAAAGAAAAGCCTACTAACAATTGTTAAGAATACTGATTTCACTCGTTGTGAAGATATTATAAAGATAAATCATAAAAGAAGGCGACAATTATTCACAAAAAGCGAATCAACAAACTTTACGAAAGGAAAAAGAATTAAGTTTGAGTTATGGGAAGTGCTGTCCCCAACACCTTATCATTTTTTATATCTATTTGACAACATTAATATCAAAGAAACAATCGACCATTTATGTCTTTTACTTAAGAACAGTGAAGTTAAAGTTAAAAATCTAACTATCTTAAGAAGCAAAAAGGGCGACGCAGCCTATTTAGTAAAAGCCTTGAATAGCAACAATGTATATCCAAATATTGAGGAAATAACTCTTTCAGATTATTTGTGGACATATTGCATAGATGACGAACTGAAGAAAAAAAGAAATATTTACCAAAATCCACTTTTCATTGACCAAGACATAACCAAATATGAATCTGATGATGAAGGAAACATTATCGAAAATAATTTGGGTCCTGGAAGTGATTCTCTTTATAATATACTTATGAAGGACACTCAGTCTTCAGTAAAGATTATAACCGCACCAGGTGGCACTGGAAAAACCACTTTATGTCATAATTTATTTAAGAAATTATCATCTGAATCAGATGTTTTACCAATCCTTATTCAAGCAGAGGCAGTTAAAACTTCAACCAATGAAGGTTTTCGAGAAGGTATATCTGTAGATAATATCTTTGATTTATATCAAGTCTACTCAAGACTAAATGGCACCAATTCAAGCAGTGATATTTTTTCTGATAAAAACACTTTTGAACTGGCTTTATTAACTGGCAAGATTATTGTTATAATTGATGGCATGGATGAATTTATTTCTCTTTTCCATCAAAAATTTAATCTTGAAAACTTCTTTAGTTCTGTAGTTTCTTTAAACAAAGAAATAGCTCAAAGTAAAATATTAATCACAAGTCGTGACGATATATTCAACGAGGAATATTTGCTCGAGAAAGAAGATATTGAAAAATTCAAACTTCATGGATTCAATAAAGAGGCATGTGATAAATATTTGCAGAAAAAATTTAAAGGGCTATCTAATCCAGAAAAATATACCTCTCAAACCCTTGAGCTTGTTAAACCAATTACAGATCTAAGTGAGAACAACGAACGAATCCTTCCCTTCATAATTGAAACATTCGCAACTCAAATCTATGATAGCAAAGAAAACTTGCAAGAAATATCACATGACTCATATGCAAATGAAAAGAAATATGCCAGTGCCAATGGTGTTGTAGATTATTTCGTTTTTTCAGTCATAAAACGAGAACTGACAAGGCAGCGTATTGATTTACAAATTTCCGATATTATGGACTTTTTCATTGAGTTTTGTAGTTATCCATCAAATAAGTTTTCTCGCTCAGATATAAGTGAATACTTTGAGATAATGCATAATGATGTAAACCAATACATATCATCAAAAATTGTACTTAATCCATTAATCGAGAAGGTTTCCCAATCAGACTACAGTCTAAAGTATGATTTTCTAGGGTATTATTTCAAAAGCCTTTTCTTAATAAAACAAATATTAATAAAATCTACGGGTGACAGATTTATTAAAATTATGGCAAATAATGCTTATGGAGATAGCGAGACTTTCCATGAAGCATTAAAATATTTCAAATCAAACAAGGAATTGTTTTTAGAAAACACAAAGCACATTTTTAGGCATTTAACCACAAGAAAGGAAGAATTTCCACATAACGATGAACAGTTCAAAAGAGCGACAAGTTTCTTAATCAACATGCTTGCCAGCATACCAGAATACTCATCTTCCAAAGAAATATTCTCTGACAAAATAAAAGAATTAATCGAAAATGAAAACAAGATAGAAAACATTGGCATATATGGGCTTACAGTCCCTATGGATTTTAAAAACATTGCAGTCTGGAAATCTAAGTTTGTTCAATATGCTGGATTCTATAAATCAACATTTTCCGACACACGATTTCTTTATTGTGAATTTGACAGAACCCCAATGATAACAGTACCCGACTCTTTAAACGAAGAAATGTTTGAAAACTGCATATTAGGTAACTTATCAGAAGCAATCGAACAAAAAAAGAGCATCGATGAACTTACTGCTAATATAATACATAAAGAGTTAATCAAATTTTTCACTTGTTTCTATACTAACTCTAGTTTTATTGATCAAAAAATTCAGTACATGAAGTTTTCGAATAAAGTAAAAAAAATAAACAAAAGCTTTGTGGATATACTCTTCAAAGAGAAAATCCTAAGTATAAGAGCACAAAAATCCGATGAAACTTATTACCAAGTATCAACTGAGTATCAGGATAGCATTTATAGGCTTATAAGCAGCGAGTCAATTGACAATAACATCAGGAAAATAATTAGCTTCTTAAAATAAAAAACCTCGTCTTTCAATTCAATCTCCGACAATCTATATCGGGGATTGAATTAATTTCTTGATTTATACTGAAACGATCTTAACAGCATCACTAAACAATTAGAATTACTACTCCTATACATGCATTAAAAAACCAAATGCGCACTGCTTTGAAAGCAGTACACTATAAAAACCCATATCAATACTCATAAACCAATACACTATAGCGATATCTACAATTTCTTGCATGGATCGCAATTCACAAAATTATTAACGACACTCCAATAAACACCGCCAAATTAACTTGTATAAACTGCATGTAAAAGAGATCATTAAATTCATTCATACAATATGCCAGTAGAAAAAATAGTCCACTAAGGTCGGCCACATGATATTTCCTACCCTACAACTACTGGCGCTCTCAGAAAGAGTTATACATACGGGAGAATAATTATCCGCTTACAATTCATTTTACTTCGGATTATTTCGACAACGAAGTGATAGCGTACGAAATAAAATAACTAGTTATTATACCGGCGTACAATGCTTTCCCCGCCACGCCTGCCCGCTTAAGAGGTCGCTTTTAATGCAGGTGCCTTAACGGCCTCAGGGTTCGCCAGTGCTGGTGCTTGCGAGGCATTACGTGTCGGCAAAATTTATGCATAACCATGCACCTTAATATGCATGGCTTTTTTACGGAAAATGGCGGGATTGCCGGGAATTATTGAGCGGTCTACTATGCAGCCAGTTCTGCGCGCTGGCGAGTAAAATTCAGGTTCTTTGCGGATGTGAATTTTTCACGAATATCATCGCGTGAAGCCCCGTCAACCCTGAATCCGATGACCGTTAAAATGTCATGATCCTGCGCAGAAATTTTAATTTTTCACCGGTGGTCAGCCAGGCGTTAAGTGCCTCGCGCAGATAGTCGTCCAAGTACTGCATGGCGCAGTGCTTAACGGCAGGATGTTGCCCAGTATTATTCATCAGCTCAGGTGCAAGTGCTGCGGCCAGCCCACCAAAATCCTTTGTTAACGGTCACCAGAGCCTGATACGAAGTCCTGAAAGCCCGCACGGCGCAAGCCTGCGGGCTTTTTTGTGCCCCTAATCCGCCCAACACGCCCTCCCCCCTTGACGCTGGATAAAAACACAGTATAACTACACTCCTACCCACTACACTTAGGATCACAAACCCATGTTCGTCGAGCTGGTATATGACAAGCGCAACTTTGAAGGACTGCCTGGCGCGAAAGAGCGCATCCTGAACGAACTGACTAAGCGGGTGCAGCGCATCTTCCCGGATGCCGAAGTGCGCGTTAAGCCGATGATGACACTGCCGGGCATCAACACCGATGCCAGCAAGCATGAGAAAGAACAAATCAGCCGTGCGGTTCAGGAAATGTTTGAAGAAGCCGAGATGTGGCTCGCTGACGAGTAACAGATAGGCACGAAATCCCGCTCCCGGATCCCACCGTCCGGGAATGTCACCCTCCTGATACCCAGTTAATTATCATGACTATTAAGGCAATTATCATCACTGCGCACCGCCCTCGCCCTGTCATAAATTCACGCAGATAAAAGATGCGTTTCGTTTACACCGCGATGAATCCCGTCATCGCCATTCCCGAATAAAAAGCCTGCATTAAATTTGCGTGTAGTGATACGAAAAGCGGCGCAAATAAGGTATAAAAGCCGCATGAAAATCCCAAACAGACTCCAACCCCTGGTCGATGACGGCCTGATAGACGCCGTGCTTCAACGCCTGAAAAGCGGTAAGGAAGCCGACGTGTACACCGTGCTGTGCGGTGACAATATTCAGTGTGCCAAAGTGTACAAGGAAGCGTCACAGCGCAGCTTTAAGCAGGCCGTGCAGTATCAGGAAGGGCGCAAAGTCCGCAATACGCGTAATGCGCGCGCGATGCAAAAAGGCTCGAAGTTCGGCCGTAAACAGCAGGAAGAGGTCTGGCACACGGCCGAGGTCGATGCGCTGTTCCGCCTGGCAAACGCTGGCGTGCGCGTCCCTCAGCCCCACATGTGTCTGGACGGCGTGCTGCTGATGGAGCTGGTTACCGATGCCGAAGGCGCGGTCGCCCCGCGTCTGAGCGATGTCACCCTGACCGAAGAGAACGCGGTAGCGGATTTCGCGGCGATGATCCGCAACATTGTGCGCATGCTGTGCGCCGGTATCGTGCATGGCGATCTGTCCGAGTTTAACGTGCTGCTGGACGCCCAAGGGCCGGTGATTATCGACCTGCCGCAGGCGGTGGATGCCGCCGCCAACAACCATGCTGAATCCATGTTTGAACGCGATGTGAATAACATCACCGCCTATTACGGCCAGTTCGCCCCGCAGCTGCTGAAAACGCGCTACGCGAAAGAGATCTGGATGCTGTATGAAGACGGCAAGTTAACCCCAGAAACCCCGCTGACCGGGCTGTTTGTCGAAGAACTTCATGATGTGGATATGGACTCGCTGATGGATGAAATCATCACCGCTGAAGACGAGTATTACGAACGTCAGCGGGCGGCGAAAGAGCGCGACGACGAGTAAAAGAAGTGAAGTATTAAAAGCCCGCACGACGGGCTTTTTTTATGTCTCGCATTCACACAGCGCTGTGCAACAACTTAATTACCGCCTTTTTTAGCCGCACCGGCAGCGTGGTATGACAGCCGGGTTTATGCGGCTCACCCGGCATAAAAATCGCGAACATACCCGGTTTTAGCATCAGGGATTGTTCATTATCGATGTGCTGACACAGCTGATAATCCTCCTGCTCGTGCCATTCATCACACTCCCGCGCGCTCCCCGTCAGGCCGTAATAAATACGCTCCTCGCCTTCCAGCACAATCTGGATATCGATGTAGCGGCGGTGCAACTCGGCACGTTTGTCTTCCGCGCGCTGCGTGTCGAACTGCATCACATTAACAAACAACGTCTCTCCCTCAAGGGGATAACTTCCCGGCTCTTTGTACGCAATCTCCGCACGCAACGCCTGGTCGATGGCCTGACAAAATGCCGCCGACAGCCCTGCGGCCTGCAGCTGGTTGAGATGACCGACAATCATTGTCGTGCTCCTTGTGCCCATAATGCCGCGCCCAACAAACCCGCATCGCTGCGGTGATGGGCAGAATAAAGTTCAACCTGGTAAACCGCGGGTTCCTGCGCCAGGTAGTGCTGCACCTGCGAAAGGTAGCCTTCGGCGAGCCCGATACTGCCGCCCACCACCACCCGCTGACAGTCGGTCAGGGCTTTCAGATCGGCAATCAAGCGCGCCAGCGTCCGGGCCGAACGTTGCACCAGCGCCAGCGCCTGGGTTTGCCCCTGCGCGGCGTGGGCAAAAATGGCTTTGGCATCCAGCCCGGCTAACGCGTCCTGCGCGGCGGCGGCGATGCCTCGCCCCGAGGCAATGGCCTCCACGCAGCCTATCCGCCCGCAGCCGCAGCGCGGTCCGTGGGGGTCGGCGAGAGTATGACCGCAATGTCCGGTCAGCCCCCCGGCACCGGTAACCAGTTTGCCATCCTGAATCACGCCTCCGCCCACCCCGGTCGAGACGGTAATAAACACCATATCGCGGATCGTGGAGGGCAACTGCTGATACTCGGCCAGCGCCGCGGCCTGGGCATCATTTAATGCCACGCCGGGGAGCCCGGTCAGGGCAGACAGGTACTGCACCAGTGGGAAGTGGGACAGTCCTCCGAGGTTAGCCGGGTTAATCGAGGTTAATACGCCATCCTGAATAATCCCGGTCGAGGCGATAGCAACGTACTGCGCCTCGGAATACAAAGGCGTCACCAGCACGCGCAGCGCGTCCTCCAGCGCATCCGGTGTCTGGCTGGCGGGTGTCGGGATTTCTCTGCGCGCGACAATCCGTAATGAACTGTCTATCAGCGCGGCGGCAAGCTTGGTGCCACCAATATCAATGGCCAGGACAATCATTTTGTCGCTCCCTGGATCGCATCCCGATACCACTGACAGATGTGCTCCAGCCGGGTGATCGCAGAACCTACCGTCACCGTCCATGCGCCATGCTGGATGGCCTGCGCCGCCAGTTCCGGGGCGTTATAGCGCCCTTCGGCAACCACCCGACAACCGGCGGTGCTCAGAGCAGACACCAGCGCCAGGTCCGGCGCGGTGGGGGTCTCTGCGGAGGTATAACCCGACAGCGTAGTGCCTATAAGCTCTGCACCTTGCTGCCAGCACGCCAGACCCTCCTCCTGGGTAGAGCAATCTGCCATCGCAATCAGCTGGTGCTGGTGGATACGCGCCAGCAACGCCTCTACCGCAACCGGGCGCGAGCGCTGGGTGCCATCGAAGGCAATAATGCTGGCACCCGCCTGCGCTAACGCATCGACATCTTCCAGCCAGGGCGTAATACGCACCGGGGTGTCAGGCAGGTCGCGTTTAACAATGCCGATGATCGGTAATGTCACCTGCGCCCGTACCGCCCGCACGTTCTCAACTCCTTCTATGCGCAGCGCCACCGCCCCCGCCTGCTCTGCCGCCAGCGCCATCGCGGCAATGATGTCGGGTTTATCCAGCGGGCTTTGCGGCACCGGCTGACAGGAGACAATCAGCCCGCCCTGGGCCTGCACTTTTGCATCCAACGCATCAAGAAATGACATAACAACTCCATTTATAATTTAGTTTTCACCAGCTGGCGTGTGCTTTTGCTTGCCGTCATGGCGCCGCTAAGGGGTTTGCCGTCGATGGCATCATGGGTACGGAGCGCTTCCGGGTGCAGCCAGCGCTGAACGCGGGACGGCATATCAAAGCCAATCAGCAGAATGACGACAAAGGTCAGGCTAAACGACAGGGAACACAGCGCAGTGCCCAGATCGAGACGCTGGGCGATAAATGCCCCCAGCACCGGGGCTAACGCCCCACCTAATGCGCCGACGTTATAGGTAAACCCAAGCCCGGCTGCGCGCTGCTCGGTATCAAAATACCCACCAATCAGTTTAGGCAGGATCCCGGAGATCCCCTGGCCAAGCATCTGCTGGAAGAACAGCAGCACGCCCAGCACCCAGACGTTGCTTCCGCCAATGGCAAATACCGGAATGATCAGCAGCTGGGAGGCCAGCAGGCTATAAACGTAGGCTTTACGTGTCCCGATCCAGTCGCCGAGGAAGCCGCCCACGCAGCAGCCCGCTGCAGCACCAAAGCCACTGAAGAACAGCACCTGCGCGACGGTGGCCGGATCGTATGCCAGATCCGTTTTCAGATAGGTGGGTAACAGGGCCTGAATAGGCCAGGAATATAAGAAGGCAAACAGCACCACAATCATCAGCGTGACGCCGGTCGGCCAGCGTTTACCGTTACTCTGCACCATAAAGCTGACGAAGATCCCGGCGCACAGCAGGCCAAGCACCGCCACAATGGCAGCATTGTTTAACTGACCGGCGAAGCAGAACCACAGCGCGATGCCGGCCACCAGGGTCATGATGATATTGATGACGCGATGCTCGCCGCGATACAGAATATCCACCATGGTTTTCACCGGTGCTTTGCCCTGATGCTTTTCTTTCCAGTCTTCGGCTTCAGGAATATTTTTTCGCAGCCAGAGCGCAAAAATAATCGGCAAAATGCCAATGAAGAACAACGCGCGCCAGCCCCATTCCGGCACCACCAGGCTGTACACCTGGGCCGCAATCACCGCACCGACGGAGAACCCGGAAATTAAAAAGCCGCTGGCTTTATTGCGCAGCTGTTTCGGCCAGCTTTCAATTACATAGGTCGCGCTGGAGCCGTACTCCCCCGCCATCCCCATGCCGATAATCAGGCGGGCAATAAACATGGTGGTATAACCCTGGGCCAGGCCACAGGCCAGCGTACCCACGGAAAACAGCACAATACTGCTGACCATCGCCAGACGACGGCCGTAGCGATCGCCCATTGCGCCTAACATCAGGCCGCCGAACCAGCGGGAAATAAAGGCCGCAGAGATAAGACTCGCGGCGTGGAGAGTCGTCAGACCAAACTCGGTCTTGATATCGGTTAATACGAGGGCAATCAGGACAAAATCGAAACCATCAAGAACATAACCTACCCAGGCGGCAGTAAATGCCCGCCACTGCTGACGGTTAAGGCAACGATACCACGGGACATTTTGTGTCATTGTATTCATGTCAGTCTCCGCAATGGGTAAACCCATACGCTGTTTTTGTAGGATACAGCTACAGCGATGCCGGTCAGTCCCGGCATCTGTTTTTGTTTTAGTGTTGTTCTTTTTCTTGCTGGAGCTGTTGCGCTAATTCCCGGAGTTCTGGCAGATATTTCTCATCGACCGGCGCAAACGGTTTACGGCACAGCGGCACATCAATGACATCCATGTAGTGCAGAACGGTTTTCAGGCCACGGAACACGCCGACCTTGATCAGCTGATCAATCACCGCATTACATTTCGCCTGGATCGCTTGCGCGCGGGCGATATCCCCTTCCTTCAGCGCTTTTACAATTGCCTGATAACGCCAGCCCATAATGTTATAGGTACTGCCGATCCCGCCGTCCGCGCCCGCCAGCAGACCAGAGGCAAAGATCTCGTCATAACCGTTGTACAGCACCAGATCCGGATGCGCCCGGCGGATCTGCTCCATCTGATACAGATCCCCGGACGTTTGTTTCAGCGCGCCGACGCCCGGTAACGTCACCAGGGTGTTGATCTGATCCAGCGACAGTTTGACGCCGCTCAGTGCCGGGATGTTGTACACCACCATCGGCAACCCATCCGCAGCATCAATAATTCCACGATAGTGATCGCAATGCTCTTCAAAACTGAAGGGGTAATAAAACGGCGTGACGGCAGACACAGCATGATAGCCCGCGCGGCTGGCGGCTTTCGCCAGTTGCTGGCTTTCGTGGGTACTGACCGTGCCGACATGGGCAATCAGCGTTATTTTGCCTTTCGCTTCTTCGGCAACAATTTCAAGCACTTCCTGACGTTCAGCGATGTTTTGCACGAAGGCTTCGCCGGTTGATCCCCCGACGTACAGGCCATCAACGCCCTGCGCAATATTGAACTGCACCAGCTGGCGCAGGCTTTTGGTATCAAGCTGCTGCTGACGATCGAACGGAGTAAGCAGAGCGGGCATAACCCCTTTAAGCGTAACTGACATAGAGACCTCGATATGTTGTGATGATGTTATGACTGTAGACCTTTATACCTGTTATACCAGCAGAAGAAAAAAACAGCGCTGACGAAATGCGCGGAACGCGATCGAGCTCACTAAATGATCGAGGGGGCTACTTGCGACGCTTTTTGCCTTGATCGAAGGCATGCCAGGTGGCGAAAACGCTGTTGAGGTGGGTTTGCAACGCGCGTTCAGCAGCATCCGGATCCTGGCTGCGGATAGCGTTGAAGATCCCAATATGCTGTTGATAACTGGTGTTATTGTGCTCGCGCAATGCCTCTTCAGGGACTGCAGGACGGGCGGCGATCAGCCAGTCGATCAAGGCGACGTGGATGGCCATAAAAATAGGGTTGTTGGGGATTTCTGCCAGCACGCGGTGAAATTCGACGTCAGACCGGATAAACAGCGCGTTGTCATCCAGAGACTGGCTGTTCAGTTCCAGCGCTTTTTCCAGCAGCGCAATCTGTGCATCGCTCGCATACTGTGCGGCATGGCGTACCAGGCTGGATTCAAAGAACAGGCGCAATTGTTCAAAATGCGCAATCCCACCCGGATGGGCGAGGAAATCTTTCGCCATACCGGAGAGCTCGCTGATGATGGTATCCGCAGACGGACGTGAAATACGGGCGCGTTCACCGTTCTGGATCTGTACCAGGCCTTTGCGTTTTAACGCAGCCAGCGCTTCACGGACCGAAGGTCGACCAACATTGAAAAACGCCATCAGCTCACGTTCCGAAGGAAGCTGCTCCCCTTCCGAAAACTCACGGCGGCGGATCATCTGCTCCAGCTCTTCTTCTACCATCTCGGACAATTTTTTGCGCGCCAGCGGACGACGGCGCAACGCACGCCCAATGGTGTCAGAGGTGGTTGGTGCCTGTTTTTCGCTGGACTGAGTCATAAACGCTTTAAGCTAATAAGTTGAGATAAGAAGTGTTTTATCATAAAACCGTTGTTCCTGGCAGGGGTTATCCGCAATGAAACCGCGATAACAACCGGCTAATGGCTGATGGGTCGCAACATCCCCTGCTTTCCCCGCCTGCAAACCTGCGCGTTGTTATGCAATTCTGAGCGGATAAATCATTAATCCTCTTAATTAATCTCCCACCAACGAAACGCTCGCCGGGAGCGGAACAAAAAAACAGCCACTATTAAAACTCATACTTCAGACGTAGAAAAACCGGCAGTCGTTATTTTGACCATCCGTTCAAAATTAGCCGGTGCACGACCGACATGTTTATCCCGCCCCATGCTGCAATGAGGATTTAATTTAAAAAAGAAACACCATTACGTTGCCATTTTATTTCTCAGGAAATAAACCATTAAAAAACGATAAATGTACAACAAACTTTAATGCGTACAGAATTTCAAAAATAAACACAACAACCGCGTTAATCTCTCAGCGGCCTATTACCCGATTAAACATCCGACTAAGCATAGCGGGTTTGTTACAGAAAAAAGACAGCCTGAACGGTTTATTTTTAGCCCTGCGCGCACAGCTGCATCGCGCCACAGGCAGCGTCATTGCTGGCCTGTACATTCCCTGCGCAACATAACCCTTGTTTTACATCAACCTGTCACAGTTTTTAATTAGCACGAAAATCAATATGCCCAATCACGCCTTAAGTTAAACCGCGAATATATCTCTGGCTCATAAAAAAGTATTATTGTGGGAAGATAAAGACCCTCCATAGTTATCTCCATAGCCCACCCGTAACATGTGATAACAATTCTAAACACAAATTAAGCATTGCTAAACAATTGTCATTATCAACAACCCTGCCGCTTTGATGGCGTTCTGCCGTCCAACGCGCCGAGTCGGTTAGTGATTTTATTTATCTCGCCCAATGACGCGATAAATAAACTTACCCAAACGCATATTCCCACCACCCAAAATATATTGGGCAAAAGGGCATTGCCATTAACGACTTAACAGGGAGCATATTAATGCAATCATAACCTGACCTTTCACTCAGCATGACCCGGTGCATTCTTTTCTGGCGCCTTTTCGGCGACCAAAAAGAAAGATGATAGCAAATCAAGCAAAGGTAATTATTTATGGCCGAACAATATGATTTTACTGTCACACTCCACGACCTCGAATTTATTCTGAAGCAGATCAAGCTCTCCGAATCGGCAACCACCGCCGATGGCGGGATCAATGGCGAAAAGCTGCGTGAGGAAGTGGGTGACCCGCTGCTCCCCTACGGTATCCGTACCGTGGACGGTTCCTGGAACAACCTGTTACCCGGTCAGGAGAAGTACGGCTCTGCCGACCAGACCATGCCACGACTGGTTCCGCTGGATCTGGAGGCCATTCGCAACGACCCCGAGCTGGCAAAATACCTGAGCACCTCTGGCCCGAACAGCATGGTGACGGACTCCGACCCGCGCCAGATCAGTAATATCATCTCGGACCAAAGCAATAAAAACCCCGCGGCCATAGAGGCGGCCAACGACCTTAAAGACGCCCCCGGCGGTGGCGGCAGCGTTAACGGCAGCCTGAACATTCCTAACCTGTCGCCAGATGTCGGCCTGTCCCCGGCCTTTAACGGCTGGATGACCTTCTTCGGTCAGTTCTTTGACCACGGTCTGGATCTGATCCCGAAAGAAGGCAACGGGATCGTATTTATTCCGTTGCTGCCTGACGATCCGCTGTATGTGGAAGGTTCCCCGACCAACTTTATGATCCTGACCCGCGCCAAAGTGGATGCCACTCTTAACACCGTCAACACCACCACCCCGTGGATCGATCAGAACCAGACCTACACCTCCCATCCGTCGCATCAGATTTTCCTGCGCGAATTCGCGATGATTGACGGCAAACCCGAGCCAACCGGCCACCTGCTCAACGGCGCGCACGGGATCGCCACCTGGGGCGAGGTCAAAGCCCATGCGCTGGAGTTCCTCGGCATCAAGCTGACCGATGCGGATATTTTCAACGTCCCGCTGCTGGCCACCGACCGTTACGGCAACCTGATGTTAAGTTCCGACGGCAAAGTGCAGATTGTCACCGCCAACGGTCTGGTTTCAGCCAACGGTGATGTCTTACCGCCAGACACGCTGCGCACCGGTCATGCTTTCCTCGATGACATCGCCCACACGGCGGTGCCGAAATTTATTACCCTTACTGACGGTAGCAAAGTTCTGGCCCCCGACGCCGATAGCGCCATCAACGGCACGACGGAAGCAGGCACGTACGATAACGAACTGCTCGACCGGCACTTCATCACCGGCGACGGTCGTGGCAACGAGAACATCGGCCTGACCGCCGTGCACTCGGTATTCCATGACGAACATAACCGCCTGGTGGAGCAGTATAAAACCACCCTGCTGGCGTCAAACGATGTGGCGGTGATCAACCAGTGGCTGATGCCGAATCACCAGATCACCGAGATCCCCACCGATACCAGCACCCTGGTGTGGAACGGGGAATATCTGTTCCAGGCCGGACGCTTCACCACCGAAATGGAATACCAGCACCTGGTGTTTGAAGAGTTCGCCCGTACCGTCCAGCCCGCAGTGGATCCGTTTGTGTTCTCGCCTACCGCCGATATCAACCCGGCGATCTTCGCCGAGTTCGCGCACGTGGTGTACCGCTTCGGCCACTCAATGCTGACCGAAACCGTCGCCCGTACCGACAGCGATATGCTCAGCGATGACCTGGGTCTGATTCAGGCGTTCCTCAACCCGCTGGCCTTCGATAACGACGGGGCGATGAACAACGAACAGGCCATCGGGGCCATCGTGCGCGGGATGACCCGTCAGATCGGCAACGAAATTGACGAGTTTATTACCGGCGCGCTGCGTAACAACCTGGTCGGCCTGCCGCTGGACCTGGGCGCCCTGAACATCGCCCGCGGCCGCGAAACCTTTATGCCGTCCCTCAACGAAGCCCGCGCGCAGTTCTTTGAGATCACCGGCAACAGCGAGCTCAAGCCCTATGCCAGCTGGTCGGATTTTGCCTATTACCTGAAAAATACCGCCTCGATCATCAACTTTATGGCCGCCTACGGTCAGCATAAGTTGATCACCGATGCCACCACCATCGCCGGTAAACGTGCGGCGGTGGAGTTCCTGCTGTTTGGTCCGGCCAACGACGCGACCCGCGCCGATGCGTTTGACTTCTTCAACAGTACCGGCGCATGGGCCGCGAAAGAGACCGGCCTGAACATGGTCGACTTCTGGATTGGCGGGCTGGCGGAGCGCAAAAACGAGTTCGGCGGGATGCTCGGCTCAACCTTTAACTTCGTCTTTGAAACCCAGATGGAGATGCTGCAGGACGGGGACCGCTTCTACTACCTGAGCCGCACCCAAGGGCTGAACATGCTGAACCAGCTGGAGGCCAACTCGTTTGCCGCCCTGGTGATGCGTAACAGCGACCTGGGCGAAGTCGGCTCCTCTCACGTCCACGCCAAACTGTTTATGACCCCGGACCACACTCTGGAAGTGAACACCCGGGTGCAGAGCGAGGTCGATCCGACCTGGGGCAATGCCCTCAAGGATCTGCTTACCCCGCTGGTGGTGCGCAAAGAGGCCGGGGCCGATGGTAACGGTGCCTACCTGAAATACGCCGGCGACGGTCACGTGGTGCTGGGCGGCTCACAGGGTAACGACACCTTAATTGGCGGTAAAGGTATCGACAGCCTGTGGGGTGACGGCGGCAACGACCGTCTGGACGGCGGCGACGAAGCGGATACCGTGCACGGCGGCGACGGGGACGACATCATCACTGATACCGGTACGCCGGTCGGTGGGGCGGACTTCCTGCACGGTGATGCCGGGAACGACGTCATCTTCTCCGGTAACGGCAACGATCTGAGCTTCGGCGGCAGCGGCCAGGACTTTATTGTCGTCGGCGAAGATGCCCAGGAAGTGTTTGGCGGTCTGGATAACGACTTCATCCTTGGCGGCTCCGGTGCCGACGCGCTGTTGGGCAACGAAGGCGACGACTGGCTCGAAGGCGGCGACGGCTTTGACTCCCTGACCGGCGAAAACTCCGAGCTGTTCTTTAACAGTACCATCATCGGCCACGACGTCCTGAACGGTCAGGGTAACGACACCGACTACGACGGCGAAGCGGGCGATGACATCATGGTCCAGGGCGCGGGCATCCAGCGTAACAACGGGATGTCCGGGTTCGACTGGGCGATCCACAAAGGCGACACCACCGCCGCCAACTCGGACCTGGGCATTCCGATCTTCGTCAACCAGCAGGAGTTTATCCTGCGCGACCGCTTCGACCTGGTCGAAGGTCTGTCGGGCTGGAAATTTGACGATGTGCTCACCGGTACCGATCAGCCGCTCGGCACGGCGCCGGTGCAGGGCACGCCGCTGTCCAACAACCTGACCCTCGAAGGCGTGGCGCGGATCGCCGGGCTGGATAAGGTGGTCGGCAGCACGCTGATGAACGGCGCCGTCGATGGCGTCGTGCTTAACCCGGACAACGGTGCCGACATCATCCTCGGCGGCGGCGGCAGCGACCGCATCATGGGTAAAGCGGGCAATGACATCATCGATGGCGATGCCTGGCTGAACGTGCGGATCGAAGTCAGGGATGCACAGGGCGTCGCGATTAAGAGCGTCGACAGCATGAACGACATCAAATTCGACATGCTGAATGGCGTCATTAACCCGGGCCAGCTGCACATCGTGCGCGAGATCCTCACCGACGGTAACAACGGTGAAACCGATATTGCGCTGTACCGGGATATCAGCAGCAACTATCTGTTCAGCCGTAATGCCGACGGCAGCCTGACGGTCAACCACGCCACCCCGGATGCTGCCCTGCCGGATAACGACGGGATCGACCGCCTGCTGAATATCGAAAAACTGGAGTTTGGCGATAAATCGCAGCTGTGGGTCACGGCGCAAAAAGCCACCGGTAACGTCGACATCAGCAACAAAGCCCCGTCGGCGGGGGATCTGCTGCGCGTCAGCACCTCTAACCTCGCGGATGGCAATGGCCTCGCGGACAACCTGCCGATCACCTACACCTGGCAGGCGCTGATCGCCGGCGAGTGGCGCAACCAGGCAACCGGCGTGGAGTTCCGGGTGCCGAACAACCTCGCAGGCTCTCAGCTGCGGGTCACCGCCAGCTTTACCGACCGCATGGGCGATGCTGAATCGCTGGTCTCCGCCTTTACCAGCCCGGTCGGGCCACGCGATCAACCGACCACGGGCGCACCGACCATCAGCGACCAGACGCCAACCCGCACCATGGCGCTGACCGCTGTGGTGTCGGGCATTGCCGATGCCGATGGCCTGACGGGGGGTAACTTCCGCTTCCAGTGGCAGGTGAGCACCCTGCTCGGCTTCGTCAACATTACTGGCGCCACCGCGGCGACCTACACCCCAACCCAGGGCGTGGTTGATCGTGCCCTGCGGGTGGTGGTCACCGTCACCGACGATGAAGGCAACCCATCGGTGGTGCTGACCTCTGCCGCCACGCAAACGGTCGGGGATCTGATTGTCGGCAACAACAGCGGGAACGCGATTATCGGCACCGGCGGCAGCGATTACCTCGACGGCGGGGCGGGCAACGACACCCTGACCGGGCTGGGCGGCGATGATTACATGCTCGGCGGCACCGGGAATGACACGCTGAACGGCGGCGACGGTAACGATGAACTGCACGGTAATGACGGCAACGACACCGTGAATGGCGGCAACGGCAACGACCTGCTGTACGGCGAAGCCGGAAACGACACCCTCGATGGCGGCGCGGGGGCCGACACCATGTTCGGCGGCGCGGGCGACGATATTTATGTCGTCGACAACGCGGGCGATATCGTGGTCGAGAATGCGAACGGCGGCAATGACACCGTCCGCACCAGCCTTAGCAGTTACGACCTGACCGCCAACGTGGAAGTCCTGACCTACACCGGTCTGGGCAACTTCATCGGGACCGGTAACGCCCTGAACAACATCATCACCGGCAACATCGGTAATGACCAGCTGTTCGGCATGGACGGTAACGACCAGCTGATCGGTGGCCTTGGTAACGACTATCTGGAAGGCGGAACCGGCACCGATAACCTGCAGGGCGACGCCGGGAATGACACCCTGGCGGGCGGTGCGGGCGTCGATACCCTGAACGGCGGCACAGGCAACGATATCCTGATCGGCGACGCGGGTAACGACATCCTCACCGGCGGCAACGGCAGCGATAACTTTGTCTTCGGGGTCGGTTTCGGGCGCGACACCATCACCGACTTCGACAGTAACCCGACGGGCGGCCAGGACTTTATCGACCTGCAAACCCGGGGCATTACTGCGGCAACCTTCGCCAGCAGCGTGTCGATTACCGGCAATAACAACACCACCACCCTTACCCTCAGCGGCGGCGACGTCATTATCTTAACGGGGACAGCAGCCAACTCCGTGACGATTAATGATTTCCATCTGCTGAGCTAACGGTGAGTCGTGAATAACAACACTTCATTAATTTAATAAGGAGCACACCATGCCGCGCCAGTATAAGTCGACAGAACTGAAAAAAGCCCTAAAGGGGACCAGGCCTGCTTTTATTATGCTGCTGTTTTTTAGCAGCGTGATAAATCTGCTTATGCTGGCGCCGGCAATTTATATGCTGCAGGTGTACGACCGGGTTCTGGCCAGCCAGAACACCACCACCCTGCTGATGTTAACGTTACTGATTGTTGGGATATACATTGTCATCGGGATGATTGAGTTTGCCCGCGCCAGCGTAATGACCCGGCTCGGCAACCGTCTGGATGTGAAATTAAATCAGCTGGTCTTCAGCGCCGCCTTTAAACGTAAAACGGCGACGGGGGATAATAACCCGGCGCAGGCGCTGAACGAACTGGGACAAATACGGCAGGTGCTGTCCGGCAACAGTTTATTTGCCCTGCTCGATATTCCCTGGACGCCCTTCTATTTACTGATTGCGTTCCTGGTCCATCCTCTGCTGGGGTATTTATCGCTCGGGGGGATCATCGTCCTGTTTTTCCTGACCTTGATAACGGAATTCGCCACCAAATCACCGATTCAGCAGGCGCACGAGTTAAGCGTGCATAACACCACCCGGCTGAATAAACAGCTGCAAAATGCCGACACCATCGAAGCGATGGGGATGCTCGGCACCCTGAAGCAACACTGGCTGGAGCAGCACAGCAAAGTGATGGTGCTGCAAACCCAGATTGCGGATAAAACCTCGGTCCTCAGCAGCCTGAGCCGCTTTGTGCGGGTCCTGCTGCAGTCCGTGGCGCTGGGTGCGGGGGCGTTGCTGGTCATCGCCGGGGAGATCACCCCGGGGCTGATGATCGCCTCCTCAATCATTCTTGGCCGGGTGCTGAGCCCGGTGGAACAGGTGATCAGCAGCTGGAAGCAGTTCGTCCAGTTTCGCAGCGCCTGGCACCAGTTAACCAAACTGCTGCAGGAGTATCCGGGCACCAAAGAGGTGCTGACCCTGCCAACGCCGAAAGGCAACATCAGCGTCGAAGGGATCTTCGCCGCGCCTCCGGGGCAGAAAGCCGCCACCCTGCGCAATATCTCCTTCCAGCTCGAACAGGGCGAAGTGCTGGGGATCATCGGCCCTTCCGCCTCGGGCAAAAGCTCGCTGGCGAAGCTGCTGGTGGGCGTCTGGCACCCTTTATCCGGCAAGGTGCGGATCGACGGCGCGGACATTTGCCAGTGGGATAAAGTCCTGCTTGGCCCGTCCATCGGCTACCTGCCGCAGGATGTGGAGCTGTTTGACGGCAGCATCGCCCAGAACATCTCCCGCTTTGGTCACGCCGACAGCGAGCTGATCGTGGCCGCCGCGCATCTGGCCGGGGTTCACGAGATGATCCTGCGCCTGCCGCAGGGCTACGATACCCCGCTCGGGATGGGAGGCTATCAGCTCTCCGGCGGCCAGCGCCAGCGCATCGGCCTGGCGCGGGCGGTGTACAACAACCCGGCCTTTATCGTCCTCGATGAGCCGAATGCCAACCTCGATGACATCGGTGAGATGGCCCTCATCAAAGCCATCAATGCCCTGCGCTCGCAGGGGCAAACCGTGGTGCTGATTTCCCATCGCCCGACGCTGCTGGGGGTGGTCAACAAAGTCCTGCTCATTAATGAAGGCGCCGTCCAGGCGTTCGGCCCGCGCGAGCAGGTGTTTGCCAACCTGCGTCAGGCCAACATGCTCAAATCCGTTCCGACTGCCGCCACTGCCGATGCACCAACGGCCGACAGCGCCCCTTCCGTCAGCCAGGAACCCCAACGAGAGGCATTATAATGAACAAGAAAAACAACAGCCCGGCGATGCCAGACGGTGACGGCGTGGACATCAATATCTGGCCTCCGCTGATTCGCGGCATGATCGTTATCGTGATCGCCGTGGGCGGGTTCTTACTGTGGGCGGTTAAAGCGCCGCTGGATGCCGGGGTGGTCGCCGAAGGCACCGTCACCGTGTCGAGCAACCGTAAAACCATTCAGCACTTAAGCGGCGGCCGGGTCACCGACATCTTTATGAAAGAGGGCGAAGTGGTCAAAAAGAACCAGGTCTTAATGCGGCTGGACACCCTGCAGCTCGACATGCGCTACAGCGCCCTGAGCGCGCAGTTTATCTCCGCCAAAACCAGCGAAGACCGCCTGCTGGCGGAGCGCAACGGCGCGGACGCCATCACCTTTAGTGAAACGCTAAGTAAAAACTTTGCCAGCAATAAGCGGCTGGCAGAGAGCCAGCAGCTGCAGACCAGGCTGTTCGAGACGCGGCGCAAAAACATCCAGGATGAGATCTCGATGATCGACGAGTCGCTGGATGGCCTGACCGAACAGACCGGGAACCTGAATAAAATAAAAGGCTACCGCGAGCATCAGTTCACCTTAATCAACAGAGAACTGGGTGCCATTCGGGCGCTTGCCGATAAGAACTACTACCCCAAAGCCCAGCTGATGGTGCTTGAGCGCGAAGCCGCTGAAATATCGAGTACAGTTTCAGAAGATATTCTCAACATCGCCAGGCTCAAGTCGCAGCAAAATGAACTGCGGATCAAAGCCTATCAGGTGCAGCACCAGTACCTGCGGGAAGTGGAGTCGGAATTAACCCTGAAGCAAAAAGAGGTGGCGATGCTGGAGGACGAGCTGATGTCGACCCGGCATGAGCTGGATAACACGGTGATCCGCTCCCCTATCGACGGCATTGTGCTGGATGTCAAAGTCAGCACCGTCGGCGGGATCATTCAGCCGGGCGAGCATTTAATGGATATCGTCGCCGCCGGGCAGCCGCTGCAAATCGACGCCAAAATCCCGGTGCAGGCCATCGACAAGCTGGCCCCCGGGCTGACGGTCGACGTGCTGTTCCCGGCCCTCAACCACGCCCTGCTCCCGTCGGTGCCCGCCCGGGTGCTGACGGTCTCGGCGGACCGATTAACCGATAAAGTGACCCAGCAGCCGTACTATCTGGCCGAAGTTCAGGTCTCCGCCGAAGGGGTGCATCTGTTGGGCGACTACAAAATCAAAGCCGGGATGCCCGCCAGCGTCACCATCAAAACCGGCGAACGGACGTTTTTGAGCTACCTGTTTAAACCGCTGCTGGCGAGGCTGGAGCTGGCGTTTAAAGAGATTTAATTCTGCAGCAACGTTGCAGCGCCCCTGCCAGCAAAAACATGCCGGGGGCGCTGCGCTTGCCCGGCCTACATACCCAAAAACCGTTACCGCCCCCTTCCCTGCACCATAAACCTGTACACATTACTGTCCTGAAATGCGCTCCCGGAGTGAATCTTGTACATTATTTCGCCAAATAAAACCTTTTTCTTACGTATTAGGAAAATTCTGTACAAGTTTTATGTACAACTTTAACCTTTTCGTATATTTTTTTATCAATGATTTAAACCACCCCATCCGGAGTCATTATGCGACATAACGGTTCGCACCAGAGTTCAGCCATGGCCATTGCGGCCTACTTCAATAAAGCCAGCATGCCTACGCAACAGGAGACGCTGGGATTGATTGTGAGCGAAATCCTGAAGGAAGGACGTAGCCTGAGTCGGCTGAGCATTTGCACCAAGTTGCTACACCGGGTGGAATTGACGGAAAACGAGGAAGAGATTGCTCATTACAATGAATTGATTGGTTTGTTTTTTGAACGATAACGACAATCGAACTTCCATAGCTTACATCAGTCAGTATATTGATACGCGCCGGATCGGACCTGACGCCTGGCGTAAAAATATTACTGATAACATGCTGCGGTGAGCCCAGCCTCCCGTCAGCAGTATGAGAACAGTTATGCACAGAACGAAACTTGAAAAACTAAAAGATGATCTTATTGGCGAAGCCGTATTGTTAATATTAAAAAACAATGGGCCCATTAATTTCAAGGCGCTGGCCAGCAAGCTGCGTGCTATGGCGTTAAGCGAAAGCGATCCTGAAAGACAGACGGCGCTTGCTGCGGCGGTGGCAGAAATTGAACAACGTGCCTCGGGACACGCTAATAACCACGCAGAGACAAGGGGCAACTACAGTATTGATAATATGCACCATCTCATGACGAAAAATAGCCAACAACGCGCTGATAAAAAACATTAATTTTTATTCTGGTGAATAAGATGAACAAAGACATCGCACAGCACAGTTATAAATTTGACGCACTGCATGACCAGGCTCTGGCAAAACACTTTCGCACCGCTGGCGCATCCTTATCCGATGAAGCGGCGGTATTAGGTGCAGCCATCAGATGTATTTTGCTCTGCGGCGATAACGTGTCGAATAAAGAAATTATTCTGCAGTTGATCCACGCCCTGGAAGTCACCCCCGATCCCGCGGCGGCAGATATTATCCGCAACACGCTGGAGATTGTGGTTGGCTTCACGCGCGACGATATGTAACCGCCATTCAGCAGCAGGCCAGCGCCGTACAACGCTGGCCTTAACCCCTTCCTGCCTGCCCGGTGATTTAGTAAAACTGTGAACTCACCACAACCCCAGCAATAACAACTCCCTTGCCGACTCGCCGCCACTTTTCTACGCTTACTTCACCGCAACCCACGTCGAATAAACCCGCCCCCTCGAGCGTTAACGTTCTACCCGTGTAATGGAGAGTCACCCTATGCTGCGCCCTCTTCTGCTGCTGGTCGCGACGCTGTTCAGCCCCCTGGTCCATGCCGTACCGACGACCTGGACTATCGAGACGGATAAGACGGCCATCAGGCTGTCGTGGCACGCGTTTGGCGGGATCCTGTCGTGGGCGAATCTGAGCGGGGTAACGGGCGCGGTGACCCTCGATCCCGACAATGAATTTGCCGATCGTATCAACGTACAAATCCCGGTCGCCACCCTTAAAGCCTCCAACGATCTGCTCACCTGGCAGTTGAAAAGCGATATGTTTTTTGATGCACAGCGCTACCCGCACATCACCTTTACCAGCACCCGGGTGGTAAAGCTCGGGGAAGATCGTTACCGCGCCTTCGGCACCCTTGCGGTCCGGGATCTCACCCGCCCGGTGATCCTTGAGGCCACGCTCGATCGCCAGTCGGCAGGGGCGATCGCCCTGCATGCCACCACCGCCATCTCGCGCGCGGCCTACAAAATGGATCGCTTTGCGCTGGTGGTGGACGACCGGATCGCCATTTCTATCGCCATTAAGGCCAAAACGGCTGCCGCACTATGACAGCGCGGCCAGCAGCTGACGGGCCGTCGCCTGCAGCTGTGCGATCGGGGTGCGGGCAATCAGGGCGTACTGATACTGCGGGCTGTGCCACCAGACGATATTCATCCCATGGCGCTGCTCGGTGCTGATGGCGCTGCCGCTCCCCTGCTTGTGCGCCGACACGCAGAGCGCCATCGGGCCGTAGTCGGCGTGATTCCACGCAATCTGAGCGATGGGGGTGCGTTCATAGCGCAGAATCCGCACCATCTTCAGCTCACTTCCCGCTAACACCAGTTGGCTTTCCTGCAGCTGCAAACCCATATCCCCGGCGAGGCGGGCCAGCCCGCGGCGCAGCACCGACGGTGAGCTGTCGGCGTCGAGCAGCGTTTCGCCGCTGTAGAGCGACATGTAGTGCGCCTCCAGGTCACGAATGCTGGCGTCCTCGTGCTGCGCATCCTCGCCGTCGTCCGCCACCGGACGGGCCAGATACCCAATCCCGACGCCGGTCAGTAAAAACGCCACCGAGGCGGCAATCAGCGCCCGACGGCTGACCCCCGCCCGCGCCACCGCAGCGTTCGCGAGATGGGCATCCAGCCGGGCCCGCATCCGCGCGTGGGGCGCCTCGTCCAGCAGCGGCGCAAAGGCTTGCGGGTAATCCTGATTGCTTTTCATCAGCTCAGCGGTGCGCCCGGCGAGAATATCGTCGCTGCGCAGCAGGCGCGAAAACTGCTGCGCGTCGGCCTCGGCCATCTGCCCGTCCAGCCAGGCTACGATGGCTTCATCGTCATAAGGGGGGGTAAAGCGAAGGGTGTTCATCCCCGTCTCTCCTGGGTGGATGGCGGGGCATCCACTGTTTTTGCCAGTGTGGCCCGCGCACTTGCCAGCCGACTCATCACCGTACCAATCGGCACTGACAGGGTATCGGCCGCCTCCTGATAGGTAAAACCTTCGACATACACCAAAAAGAGGGTGTTGCGCTGGGCCTCCGGCAGGGCGTTCACCCGGCGCATAATCTGCTGATAGCGCCGGTGATTATCGTCCCAATCGTCGGTAGCGGGTGCCTGTAGATCCTCGCTGTCGACAAACCCCTGCCCCATCCGCACGCGCCGCGCGCGCAGATCGGAGATCCAGATCGAATGCAGGATCGCAAACAGCCAGCGGTCAATGCGCGTGCCCGGCACATACTGCGCGCTCTTCTCGAGCGCGCGAACGCAGGTCGCCTGCACCAGCTCCTCGGCCATCTCATGATTGCGCGACAGAACCAGCCCATAGCGCCAGAGGCGGGTCAGATGCGCAGCAAGCTGCTGGTGAACGTCGCGGGTGGCGATTTTCAGCTCCTTATAAACAGATTCAGGATTCAGGGTGGCCGTTAATGGCCGCCTGCAAATCCTGGTACTCTTCACAGCCCTGGCCGCAGATCCCGGCGATGGCCTTCAGCTGCTCCCCGGCCAGATCGGGACGGCCTTTTACCATCCAGGCTTCACCGAGGTATTCCCGGGCCTGGGCGTAGTTCGGCTTTAGCGCCAGCGCGCGCTGATAATAGCCAATCCCCTCGTCCGTGCGCCCCAGCTTGCGGGTGGCGTAGCCGCGATAGTTCCACGCCTCGGCGGTGTTGCTGTTTTTCAGGCTATCCAGCAGGTTCAGCGCCGCCTGGTACTCGCCTTTTTTCGCCAGGTGGTAAGCGTATTGGGTCTTGTCGGTGTCGCTCAGGCTACCGGATTTATCCGGCACGCATTTTTTGCTCGCACTGTCATACACCTGGCCGCGCGGGCAGTCCGGCGTGGTCTTATCGGTATTATTATCGCCCATCGCCAGGGCAGACGGGGCCTGTAAAAAGCACAACAGCAGCGGGATCGCCAGGCGGGCGGTTGAGAGTTTACGCATGATCGTGACTCCAGGTTAGCAACAGGGAAAATCACTGCGTAAACGCGCGACGGTTTTACTTTATTCGCAAAAATTTATTCTCTTTTTAGCCGAAGCGAAACCGTAAAAGCAGACTATACTGCCAGGCTCTCTTTATTCGCCGGGAAGAAAACTCATACCTTTGTCTTATTCTTATTTAGATGCAACCTCCCTGGCAATAAACAGACAAGCAAAAAAATCATACTTTCGTAGTATGACATTATTAAAAGAGATAACTAATAAATGAATCCGCAGGCATTACAACCTCTGTAACAATAAATATCAGCGCCGTGTAATTCGGGAATTGTTAAACTCATGCCAATAATAAAAAAAACGTCAATAACCGATAAGATCTGTGATAATTCTCAATATCCCGCCTCACTGAATAATGCCTGAATACCTCTTCCAACCCGCATGGTACAAGGCCTTTCATCAGCAAAACCGCTGCGCGCGCACGGCGTAAAAGGTGCTAAATATATCCGTTAACCCCTTATGTAAAGATTACTGACACTTCATTTGCGCTTTTAGTGCTTTCTGGCTATATCAATTTCAGGCCCTAATGAAATGATAGCAATATTAATAACAGGGATTACAGCCCTTACAAATAATCCCGATAACCGTACTCACTGAATCATCCTGAGCCCAGGATCTTTGCCACGTCTGCGCAAGCGGGCGGGCAGCGGTCGCCCAAAAATTATTACAGCAGGTCACTGTTATTCACAAATAGTGTTTCCTTAAGGGTGCTCATCATCTGCTGAGAACAATTGACGTAAATCACACAGCATTTCAATTAACTCTGTTGGGAGTAATACGAATGAGTAAAATTACTGTCATCTCCAGTGCGACGCGCAAGGAAACGGTAACGGAAGGCTCTCAGGTGATACTGGGCGATGCCTCCGTGGTCAAGATCCAGGCAGGACGCGGCGAGATTTACGGGTATACCCGCAGCGGTAACGATCTGCTGGTCAAAATGACCGATGGTCAGACCGTCACTCTGAAAAACTACTTCGTGAACAGCCACGAGCTGGTGCTGGATGAAAACGGCTCCCTGTGGTGGATTGAAGAGCCGCTGGCGGTTGAGCGCTATCAGCAGGTCCCGTCAACCGACGCCCTGCTGTCGGGTTCCGTCACCAGCTCGTCCAACGATAACGCCATCTGGCCGTGGGTATTAGGCGGGCTGGCTGCCGCAGGCGGGATTGCGCTGGCCGCCGGGGGTGGCGGCGGCGGTGGTGGCGGTGACGATCGCGTGGATCCCGGCCCGGCGCCGCAGGATACCACCCCACCCGCGGCCCCGACCAACCTGCGCTTCTCGGCGGACGCCACCCAGCTGCTGGGTAACGCTGAACCCAACAGCGGCATCACCATCACCGATGCCGACGGCAACGTCATCGGCAAGACCATCACCAACGGCAACGGTGAGTTCACCGTCGAGCTGGGCACGCCGTACACCAACGGCGAGACCCTGACCGCAACGGCGACGGACGGCTCGGGCAACGTCAGCCCTGAGACCACCATTACCGCCGCCGACACCACCGCGCCGGATGCCCCCTCGATTATCATCGCCGATGACGACGTAGGCAGCATCACCGGGTCGCTCGCCGACAATCAGACCACCGACGATCCGCGCCCGACCTTCACCGGCAGCGGTGAACCGGGAGCGAAGATCACGATCTATGACAATGGCGTCGCCATCGGCACCGTCATGGTCACCGCCGACGGCAGCTGGACCTTTACCCCCACTGCCGATCTGAGCGATGGCTTCCACCAGTTGACCGCCACCGCCACCGACACGGCCGGTAACGTCGGTCCGGAGTCACCGGTGTTCTCCATCACCATTGATACCCTTGCGCCGAACCCGCCTGCCGTGCAGGTGATCGACAACGAGGGCACATCGCAGGGGATCATTGCCGCCGGGGCATTTATTGATGCCGACCAGCCCGAGCTGACCGGCACCGGAGAAATCGGCAGCACCATCGCCATTTACGACAACGGCGAACTGCTGGCCGAAGTCGACGTCGCGGCCAACGGCACCTGGAGCTTTACCCCCACCGAGCCGCTGGCAGAGGGGGTTCACTCGCTGACCCTGACCGAAACCGATCTGGCCGGTAACACCAGCGCCCTGTCTGCGCCCTTTACGTTTACGGTCGATCTCACCGCCCCGGCGGTACCGAGCGCCATAGTCACCGGAGACGGCACCCAGGTCAACGGTACGGCTGAACCGAACGCCACCGTCAGCGTGAGCAACAGCCTGGGCGAAGATCTGGGCACCACTAAAGCAGATGTCAACGGCGTGTACACCATCACCCTGACCACCGCCCAGGTTGACGGTCAGACCCTGAACGTGGTCGCCGAGGATGCCGCAGGCAACCAGAGCGAACCGGGCAGCGCCGTCGCACCTGACATCACCCCACCGGATGCACCAACCGAACTGGTGGTGGCGCAGGCTGGCGGCACGCTTACCGGGGTCGCCGAAGTCGGGGCCAGAATTGCCGTGATGTCCGCCGGCGGCGATGTGCTGGGCACCGGTACCGTCGGCGACGATGGCAAATTCTCTATTTACCTTGCCCAGCGCCAGGTCAACGGCGAAACGCTGGACGTGTTCGCCTGGGATCACTACGAGAATAAAAGTCCTCCCGGCAAGGCAGGCGCCTTTGACACCACCGCGCCGCTGCGGCCTGGCGATCTGGCGCTGTCGCAGGATGGTCTGAAGGTCACTGGCGTCGCAGAGCCCGGCAGCACCGTCATCATTCGTGAGGGCACCGTCGAGGTGGGCCGCGTCACCGCTGGCGACAACGGCGGCTTCTCGGTGCTGTTCCCATTGCCGAAAAAGAACGGGGAAGAGATGTTGTTCACCGCCACCGACAAGGCGGGCAACGTCAGCCCGGAAAGCATGCTGACCGCCCCGGATACCACGCCACCGGCTAAACCGATCATTACCAACGTGATCGATGACGTGTTAGAGGGGTTGGGCACCATCCCGCATGGCACGCTCACCAACGACCGCGCCCCTCTGATCACAGGGACGGGTGAAATCGGCACCAAAATCTTTATCTATAGCGGCACGCATCAGATCGGTCTGGCCGAGGTGGGGGCCGATGGGACCTGGTCGTATCAGGTGAACGCCCACCTGACCAACGGGATCCATGACCTGTCGGCCGATGCCGTGGACAGACGTGAAAATCACAGCCCTCGCTCGGATATCTGGACCATTGAAGTGGATCCGGCTTCCCCTGGCGTCCCTGGGACTCCGGTAGAAACGCCTGCGGCGACCCCGCAGGTTGCGACGCTGGCAAGCGTTGAACCGCTGGCGGTGGAGAGCCTCACCCACAGCGACAGTGGCGAGACCGTGATTTATCACGTGCTGGATAGCACGGCGGGCAACGCCACAGGGGGCAACAGCGGCAGCGACCACCTGAGCGACTTCTCGCTGGCGGACGGAGATAAAATCGATATCAGCGAACTGCTGGTCGGCTGGGACGGGGATCGCGCGACGCTGGGGAACTATATTCAGGTTTCCGGCAGCGACGGCAATACCCTGATCTCCATCGACCGGGATGGCACCGGGACCAGCTATGCCCCTACCCCGCTGGTGACGCTGGATGATGTGCAGACCACCTATGAGGAATTGGTCTCACAAAATCATATTGTTACTGGTTAACCGCAACAATTAAGCCCGGGTATATTTGCCCGGGCTTTATTCGCTTAATATCTCTGTCTTTTCTGAATAATAAACAATTTGAACCATTCCATTTGCATTTATTTAATATCCTGCACCATTAGCCTATTTTCCCACTAATGCAAATCATGCGTAATATTAATAAATAAACCCGTCAAATATATCATATTCAATATCTTCTTTACCCCTGCTTAATTAATTAAACAGCTGCACTAACATTCAAGAAATGTGATCCAGCACGATATTTAGATTTATCGCCGCCCCTGGTTCCGCGCATGCCACACCACCACAAAGCCCGCACCAGAAGGCCTGCGCAGCCACAAACCCTTAAGCCACCTTATTTTAGCCAGCGAGCGAAACGTTATTTTCAGCTCAACTTACCTTTTATTTACCGACACTTAATTTGCGCTTTTGCGACTTTCTGGCTATATCAAAATTAGTCAATAATAAATTAATACTATTAATGAGATCAGGGGTTTTACTGCCGACAATCAATTAACGCCGCACGCTTTCCTGAGCAAAAAAAGCTTTTTAAAACAATGCCGCCACATTTTGCGCGGGCAGGCATCGTTCGCCCTGAATTTATTGCCCCTGGAGCCTGTTGCCTGCCAACGGTATTCCGCGGGACGCGCTTAATCTGCACACAAACATGGTCTGCACGATGCGCCATTTCGTTGCATTTAATGGGAGTCATACCGATGAGCAAAATCACTGTCATCTCTAAACTGACGCACAAGGAAACGGTAACAGACGGGTCGCTGGTCACGCTGAACGACGCCTCTGTGGTTAAAATCCATGCAGGACGGGCCGATATTGCCGGGTATGAGCGCGTGAATAATGACCTGATTGTCAGGCTCAATTCCGGTGAAACCATTACGCTGAAAAACTTCTACGCCAACGGCGCAAACGGCATCAGCCAGCTGGTGCTGGAAGAGAGCAACGGCGCACTGTGGTGGATTGCCGATCCGCTGGCGGTAGAGCATTACCAGTCCATCGCCTCCCTTGACGCCCTGCTGGCGGGCACCGCGTCCACCGCCTCTGGCGAGGCCGCCATCTGGCCATGGGCCGTCGGTGGGCTGGCCGTCGCAGGCGGTATTGCGCTGGCCGCAGGCGGTGGCGGCGGAGGGGGCGGCGGGAGCGATGGCGATAACAACATTCCCAACCCCGTCCCACCCGATACCACCCCGCCTGATGCCCCCGGCAATCTCCGGCTTTCCACCGACGGCCAGCAGCTTTCCGGTACCGCTGAAGCCAACAGCCAAATCACCATCACCGATGCCAACGGGAACGTCGTCGGCCAGGGCACCGCCAATGGCAACGGCGAATTCACCGTCGATCTGGATACCCCGTACAAAAATGGCGAAACCCTGACCGCGACGCCGACCGACGGCGCAGGCAACGTCGGGCCAGGTACCAGCGTCACCGCACCGGACACCACTGCGCCGGATGCGCCGCTGATTGCCAGCGTCAGCGATGACGTGGGCAGCATCACCGGAGCGCTGGCCAGCGGCCAGACCACCGACGATACCCGCCCAGGCTTTACCGGCAGCGGCGAGCCCGGCTCAACCATCACCGTCTACGATAACGGCGTCGCCATCGGCACTACGCTGGTGAACAGCGACGGCAGCTGGACATTCACCCCGGCCACCGCGCTCGGTGAAGGCGTCCACGCCATTACCACCCGCGCTACCGACACGGCGGGCAACGTCGGCCCGGAATCCGCCAGCTTCATTCTGACGATTGATACCACCGCCCCGGATGCCCCGTCGGACATCACGATCGTTGACACCACCGGGACGCTGCTCGGTCCGATAGCCGCCGGAACCACCACCGACGCCACCCATCCGGAGCTGAGCGGCAGAGGCGAAGCAGGCAGCACCATCACCCTGTATGACAACGGTCAGATGGTCGGGCAAACCACCGTCGACGCCGACGGCAACTGGCTCTTTACCCCGACCGAGCCGCTGGCCGAAGGCCCACACTCCATCACCCTGACCGACACCGATCAGGCGGGCAACACCAGTCCTCCGACGTCGGCGTTTGAGTTCGTGGTCGATCGCACCCCACCGAATCAACCGACCCTGGGAATCAACGAAGCAGGCACCGAAATCACCGGCAGCGCCGAGCCGGGCAGCAAAATCGTGATCACCAACAACGAGGGCGTGGTGGTCGGTAACGGCGTGGCGAATGACGACGGCAGCTTTACAATCCCGCTCGACCCAATCCAGAACGACGGCCAGACCCTGAGCGCAGTCGCCACCGATGCGGCGGGCAACACCAGCATGCCGACCACCCTCGTGGCCCCGGACGCTACCCCGCCAGACACCACTGCGCCCCTCGCGCCAACCGACCTGCTGATCGCTGAAAACGGCGCCATCGTCAGCGGTAAAGCCGAGCCGGGCAGCACCGTCATCGTGCGGGTGGGCGACAGCATCGTCGGGCAAGGCACCGCCACCGACAGCGGCGATTTCTCGATTACCCTCAACACGCCGAAGCTGAACGGTGAAGTGCTCTCGGTCACCGCCACCGACGCGGCGCAGAACACCAGCCTGCCGGGCACCGTGACCGCCCTGGACACCACCGGGCCTGACGCACCTGTCATTACCTTTATCGTGGACGACGTGGAAGGCATCACCGGCAATATCAATAACGGACAGGTCACTAACGACACCACCCCGGTTGTCCACGGCACCGGCGAACCGGGCGCAAACATTTTCATCTACAACGGTACCGTTCAGGTGGGTTCCGCCATTGTGGATCAGGACGGCAACTGGGAAGCGGAAGTGCTGCTGATCGACAACGGCGGCTATGTTCTGACCGCCGAAGCGGTCGACCGCGACAGTAACCACAGCGCACCGTCCAACAGCTGGACGATTATCATCGATGCCTCTGCCCCGGACGCCCCGGCGATCAACCAGGTGATCAACGATCGGCCTGAAATCCCTGTCGCCATCGGCAACAACGGCGTCACCAATGACAACCGCCCTACCCTGTACGGCTCGGGGGAAGTGGGCGCGACGATCAGCATTCGCGTGGACGGCAGCGAAATTGGCACCGCGCTGGTGGGCCCGGGTGGTGAGTGGAGCTTTACCCCAACCCAGGACATTGCTGACGGCACCCACGCCATCACCGCCATAGCCACGGATGCCGCCGGAAACATCGGCACCGCGTCCGGGGCCTTTAACATCACCATCAATACCGTGGTGCCAACCGCCCCCACCATCGCTTACGCCGAGGACAATACCGGCAGCATTCAGGAGGATGTCACCAGCAACGTACCGACCGACGAAACCCTCCCGGTGCTGCACGGCACCGGCCCGGCCAATGCGCTGATCAGCATTTACGACGGCACCACCCTGCTCGGCACCGCGACGACCGACGCCGACGGGGCGTGGAATTTAGCCCTCACTACGCCGCTGGTTAACGGCACCCACGCTCTGACCGCGACGGTCAGCGATGCGGCGGGCAACGTTGCCACCTCGGGTACCTTCAACCTGGTGGTGGATACCACCACACCTGGAATACCGGGCCTGCCGACCGTGACCGTCAACCCGGACGGCGAACCGGGCGTGGTGCTCAAATCCGGGGACAGCACCCGGGACACCACCCCGACCTTAAGCGGCACCGGCACCGCCGGGGATATCGTCACCATTTACAACGGCAGCGACAAGCTGGGTGAAACCACCATTCAGCCGGACGGGAAGTGGAGCTGGACGCCAGACCCGGCGCTGGGCGGCGGCACCTACGAGCTGAGCTTAACCGTCAGCGACAAAGACGGCGCGGGCAACGAGAGCGCCCCGTCCCAGCCGGTGACCCTCACCATCGATACCGTGGCCCCGGATCAGCCCGGCATTCCGCTGGTGGTGGATAACGTCAGCGACATCACCGGCCCGATCGGTAACGACGGGGCGACCAACGACACCCGCCCGGTGCTGAGCGGCACCGGCGCGCCGGATGACGTGATCAGCATCTACGACCAGACCCCAACCGGGGGCAATGAGAAAGTCGGCGAAGTGACTGTCGACGTGAACGGCAACTGGACATGGCGTCCGGAAACCGCGCTGGATGAGGGATCGCACAGCTTTACCGTCACCGCCACCGATAAGGCGGGGAACGTTTCCCCGGTCTCAGAGAGCATCACCGTCACCGTCGACAGCCAGGTACCGGCGATCCCGACCATCACCGGCGTGGAGGATAACGTTGCTCCGGTCACCGGCACCATCGACCCGGGCAGCACCACCAACACCACCACCCCGACCATCACCGGTAGCGGCGAGAGCGGCACCACGGTGATCCTCTACAGCAACGGCGTCGAAGTGGGGCGCGGGCTGGTAGTCAACGGTGAATGGACCATCGACACCAGCACGCTGAAAGACGGCCCGGTTAACCTGACCGTGGCGGCGATGGATGCCGCGGGCAACGTCAGCGAGGCGGGGAGCGACTTTGCCTTCACCCTCGATACCGTGCCGCCGGCGATCCCGCAGATCCTCGCCATTTCCAACAGCACCCTGGCCGACGGCACGTTGTACACCAACAGCGGTCTGCCGACCCTCAGCGGCACCAGCGATCCGGGCAGCACCGTGTCGGTGTTTATCGACAATGTTTATCAAGGCCAGGTGCAGGCCGATGACCTCGGTCAGTGGACGCTGCCGATTACCGGCACCGCGCTGACGGATGCCCCGCACGCCATTACGGTGGTCGCCAGCGATGCGGCGGGCAACACCAGTGACAGCGTGCCGCTCAACGTCACCGTGGATACGCTGCCGCCGGACGTACCGGAAGTGACCAACATCACCAGCGGCGGCACCCCGCTGAACGGCACCGCCGATCCGGGTTCCACCATCACCGTGCGCGACCCGAACGGCGACGTGCTGGGCACCGGGATCGCGAATACCGAGGGTGTGTTCGCCGTCGCCCTGACGCCGCCGCAGAGCGATGCGGTGACCCTGAGCGTCGAAGCGACCGACGTGGCCGGTAACACCAGCGATCCAATTACCTTTGATGTGCCAGCGACCCCTGCCCTGCCTGCCGTGCCTACCATCGACGTCATTGCGGATGACAACGGTACTGACGCGATTAACGTCAAAGGCCTCAGCTCCAATGACGCCACCCCAACCGTCAGCGGCACGGCGATCCCCGGCAGCCTGGTGAATCTGTACCTCGATGGCAACCCTCTCCCGGTGGGCACCGTATTTGCCGATGCCACCACCGGCGCATGGTCAATTCCGGTTCTCGTCCCGCTGGGCGAAGGCAGCCACAGCTTTAGCGCCACCGCCAGCATCAACGACGGCCTTGAGACCAGCGGCCAGTCGCCGGGTGCGACGGTGATTATCGACCTGACCGCGCCTGACGCGCCGGTTCTCGGCAGCGTGGTGGATGACGTCGGTACCGTCGTAGGTACACTGATCAACGGCCAGCGCACCAACGACACCCAGCCAACGCTCTCCGGCAACGCCACGCCGGGCGACACCATTAACATCTACGCCAACGACACCCTGCTCGGCAGCGTGCAGGTCAGCAACACCGGGGCGTGGAACTTTACCCTGCCGCAGGCGCTGGTCGATGGCTCGTACACGCTGACCCTTAGCGCCACCGATCCGGCCGGGAACGAGAGCGAACTCTCTTCGCCGTTCACGCTGAACATCGACACCGTCTCCACCACGCCAGTGATTACCGGCGCGCTGGATAACGCCGATCCGGTCACCGGCACCGTCGCCAGCGGCGGCAGCACCAACGACAACACCCCAACCCTGTCCGGCACCGCAGAAGCCAACAGCAGCGTGGCGATCTACGAAGGCAGCAAACTGCTGGGCACCGTGACCGCCGGTGAAACCGGGATCTGGAGCTTCACCCCGACCACCGTGCTGGCAGAGGGGCAACACGACTTTACCGTCATCGCCACCGATACGGCGGGCAACGTCAGCGCGCCGTCAGGGGCCTACACGGTGGTGGTCGATATGACCCCGCCAGCCGTGCCGGTGGTGGTCTCGGTCCGGGATGACGTCCCGGGCAGCACCGGCCTGCTCACCAGCGGGCAAATCACCAACGACACCCGTCCGGAGCTGACCGGCACCGGAGTGGCAGGCTCCACCATCCATATTCTGGATAACGGCACCGAGATCGGCACCGTGGTGGTCAGCGAAACGGGCAGCTGGAGCTTTACCCCGACCGCAGATCTCGGCGAAGGACGCCACGATCTGCGGGTCAGCGCCAGCGATCCGGCGGGCAACCTGTCGGGCACCTCTCCGGCCTTCACGATCAACGTTGATACCACGCCGCCACCGGCTCCGGTGGTCCTCACCGTGGTCGACGATGTCGGCACGATTACCGGAACCCTGGTCAGCGGCGATGTCACCAACGACGCCCGCCCAACCTTCACCGGCTCCGGCGACGTGGGGGCAACGATCCGCATCTTCAGCGACGGCACCGAGATTGGCAGCGCGGTGGTGAACGCCGCCGGCAGCTGGACCTTCACACCAGACAATCCGCTGACCGAGGGCGCACGCACCATCACCTTTAACGCCACCGACACCGCGGGCAACAGCACGCCAGCAGGCGGGGCCATCACCCTGACAATCGACACCGTCGCCCCGGCCGCGCCGTTGATTGCGGCCGCCGCGGATAACGTCGGGCCGATCCAGAATCCGCTCGCCAGCGGCCAGGTCACCGACGACACCACCCCGACGCTGTCCGGCACCACCGATCCAAACGCCACGGTCACCCTTTTCGATAACGGTGCCTTCGCCGGTACTGTGCAGGCTAACGAATCCGGTGTCTGGACCTACACCCCTGGCACGGCGCTCGGCAACGGCAGCCACACCTTTACCGCCAGCACCCGCGATGCGGCGGGCAACCTCAGCGAAACCTCCGCCGGCTTTACGGTGATTGTCGATACCCTGAAACCGACTGCCCCGCTGATCGCCCTGGCCTACGATGACGTTGGCACGATTACCGGGCCACTCTCCAGCGGCCAGACCACCAACGACACCCTGCCGACGCTGACCGGCACCGGCGAGCCGAACGCCAGCATCCAGATTTTTGCAGACGAGATCCTGGTGGGCAGCGGCACGGCGGATAGCCTGGGCAACTGGTCGGTGACGCTCACCGTGGCGCTGGACAATAATCAGCACAACCTTACCGCCGTGGCGACCGATGCGGCGGGCAATGCCAGCGATGCGTCGACGCCGTTCATCCTGACCGTGGATACCCTGCCGCCAGCGGTGCCGGAGCTGCTGGCCGTTACCGACGACGTCGGGACGGTGACGGCGCTGACCAACGGCCAGCTGACCAACGACCCAACCCCGACGCTTAACGGCACCGGGGAAGCGGGCGCGACGGTCAGCATTTACGACGGCACCACCCTGCTGGGCACCGCGCTTATCGGGGACGACAACGCCTGGACCTTTACCCCGACCGTTCCGCTGGGCAACGGGGAACACGCTTTAACGGTGATTGCCACCGATGCGGCCGGGAACGCCAGCGACCCAACCGACGCCTTTACGATTAACGTCGACACCACGCCGCCAGCGGCACCGGCCATCACCTTGATCGTCGACGACACCGGCTCGGTGCAGGGCCCGGTCACCGACGGCAACCCGACCAACGACACCCGTCCGACCCTGAGCGGCACCGCCGAGGCCAACGCGGTGGTGCGCATTTACGACGGCGATACGCTGGTCGGCGAAGTCACCGCCAGTGAAACTGGGGAATGGACCCTGACCCAGACCACCATTGCGCTGGATAACGGCCAGCATAACTTTACCGCCACCGCCACCGATCCGGCGGGCAACACCAGCCTGCGCTCGCCGGTAACCGCCATTACCGTGGACACTATTGCCCCGGATGCGCCGAACAGCTTCACGGTGATCAACACCGGCACCACCCTCACCGGGCGGGCCGAAGCGGGCAGCACCGTCACCGTCTATAACGGCACGACGGTGATTGGTACCGCCGTGGTGCGCGACAGCGGCGACTTCTCCGTCGCCCTTAATCCACCGATGCGTAACGGGGAACCGCTGACGGTGACCGCCACCGACAAAGCGGGCAACACCGGGCTGGAAGGCACCCTCACCGCCCCGGACACCACCCCGCCAGCCGTTCCGGTCATCACCGAGGTGCTGGACAACGTCAGCCCGGGGATCGGCATTATCGACAGCGGGGCGCTCACCAACGACGCCACGCCGCTGCTCCGCGGCACCGGCGATGCCAACACCACCCTTAACATTTACAGCGGCGACGTGCTGGTCGGCACCACCACCGTCGATGCCGAAGGCTTCTGGGAGATCCAGCTGACTACCCCGCTGCCGGACGGCGGCCACGTCCTCACCGCCCAGGCCGTGGACGGCAACAGCAACGCCAGCGCCGCCTCCAACGGCTGGACGATTATTGTCGACGGCACCGCACCGGACGCCCCGGCCATCAACCAGGTGATCAACGATCTCTCCGGCACGGCGGTGGAAGTCGCCAACAACGGCGCGACCAACGACAACCGTCCGACCCTGTACGGCACCGGGGAACCGGGGGCCACCATCAGCATTCGGGTGGACGGTGCAGAAGTGGGCACCACGCTGGTCGGCACGGGCGGGGCCTGGACCTTTACGCCAGAAGACGCCCTCGACGATGGCACCTACGCCATCACCGTAGTGGCAACGGATACCGCCGGGAACAGCGGGGACGCATCGCCCGCCTTTAACGTCACCATTAACACCGTGGCCCCGGATGCCCCGACCATCACCTACGCCGAGGACAACACCGGCAGTATTCAGGACAATGTCACCAGCGGCGTGGCGACCGACGAAACCCGTCCGGTGCTGCACGGCACCGGTCCGGCCAATGCGCAGATCAGCGTCTATGACGGCACGACCCTGCTGGGTACCGCCAACACCGACGGGCTGGGGGCATGGAATTTAGCCCTCGTGACCCCGCTGGTTAATGGCACCCACGCCCTGACCGCAACCTTCACCGATACGGCGGGCAACGTGGGAACCTCGGTCACCTTCGACCTGGTAGTGGATACCGTGGCACCGCTGCCGCCAGCAATTCCGACGGTGAGCGTGAATCCGGATGGCGGTCCGGGTGACATCCTGCCGTCCGGGGGCAGCACCCGCGACACCAGCCCAACCCTCAACGGCAGCGGAACCGAAGGGGATATCGTCAGCATTTACAACGGCACGGAAAAAATCGGTGAAACCACCGTCCAGCCGGGTGGGGGCTGGAGCTGGACGCCAGACCCGGCGCTGGAACCTGGCACTTACACCCTGAGCCTGACCGTCACCAACAGTGACGGGGCAGGCAACGAGAGCGCGCCATCCCAGTCCATCACCTTCACCATTGACACCGAAGCACCAGACGCCCCGGATCTGCCGCTGCTGACCGATAACGTCAGCGATATCACCGGCCCAATTGACAACAACGGGGCCACCAACGACACCCGTCCGGTGCTGAGCGGCACCGGCACGCCGGATGACGTGATCGCCATTTTCGACAACACGCCAGCGAATGGTAACGTGCAGGTCGGGGAAGTGGTGGTCGATATCAACGGCAACTGGAGCTGGCGTCCGGAAACGGCGCTGGATCAGGGCGAGCATATCTTTACCACCACCGCCACCGATCCGGCGGGTAATACCTCGCAGGTCTCTGACAGCCTGACCGTCACCGTCGACAGCATCGTGCCGGACATCCCTGTGATCGTCAGCGCCGATGACAACGCGGGTCCGGGCATCGGCAATATTGCCGCCGGCAGCAGCACCAATGACGCAACCCCGGCCATCAGCGGTACTGGCGAGAGCGGCACCACGGTGATCCTCTACAGCAACGGCATCGAAGTCGGACGGGGCGACGTGGTGAATGGCGAATGGACCATCACCACCAGCGCGCTGAAAGACGGCCCGGTCACCCTGACCGTGGCGGCGATGGACGCGGCGGGTAACGTCAGCGAGGCGGGGAGCGACTTTGCCTTTACCGTCGATACCGTGCCGCCGGCTATTCCGCAGATCCTCGCCATCTCCGACAGCACTCTGGCGAACGGTAACCTCTACACCAACAGCGGCACGCCAGTCATCAGCGGCACCAGCGATCCGAACAGCTTCGTCCGGGTCTTTGTCGACGACATCGATCGCGGCGTGGTGCAGGCCAACGGCCAGGGACAATGGACGCTGACCCTGCCTGACGGCACCGTGCTGAGCAATGCCGCCCACACCGTCACCGCCCAGGCCGCCGATGCGGCGGGCAACACCAGCAACAGTGCCCCGGTCAGCGTGATTGTCGATACACTGGCACCGGATGCGCCAACGGTCACCGACATCGTGTCGGGCGGTACGCCGCTCAACGGCAGCGCCGAGCCGGGTTCCACCATCACGGTGCGCGCCCCGAACGGCGACGTGCTGGGCACCGGGGTCACCAACCTCAGCGGGGAGTTCTCCATCGCCCTGACCCCGCCGCAAAGCGAGGTCGTAACCCTCAGCGTGACGGCGAGCGACGTGGCGGGTAACGACAGCGAACCGTCCAGCTTCAACGTGCCTGCCACGCCTGCCCTGCCTGCGGTGCCGACCATCGACGCCATTTTCGATGACGTGGGCAACGCGGCCACCAACGTCAAAGGCCTCAGCTCCAACGACGCCACGCCAACCCTCAGCGGGACGGCGATTCCGGGCAGCCTGGTGACCCTGTATCTCGACGGCAGCACCACGCCGTTGGGTACCGTCACCGCCGATGCCACCACCGGGGCATGGACCTTCCCGGTAGGCGGCGCGCTGAGTGAAGCCAGCCACAGCTTTACCGCCACCGCCACCGTCGGCGGCCAGACCAGCGGCCAGTCGCCGGGGGCCACGGTCACCATCGACCTGACCCCGCCAGCGGCCCCGGCCTTTGGCACCGTGGTCGACGACGTGGGCACCGTCAGCGGATCGGTAGCCAGCGGCACGCCAACTAACGATGCGCAGCCAACCCTAAACGGCACCGCCACGCCGGGGGATACGATCAACATCTACTCCGGTGACACCCTGCTCGCCAGCGTTCCGGTCGGCACCACCGGGGCCTGGAGCTATACCCCAACCCAGCCGCTGACCGACGGCACCTACACCCTGACCCTCAGCGCCACCGATCCGGCCGGGAACGAGAGCCTGCGCTCGCCGTCGTTCTCGCTGGTGGTGGATACCGTCGCTCTGGCACCGACGATCGCTGGCGCGGACGATAACGTCGGGCCGGTCACCGGCAACGTCGCCAGCGGCGGCAGCACCAATGACAACACCCCGACCCTGTCCGGGACCGCTGAAGCCAACAGCACCGTCGCCATCTACGAAGGTCAAAAACTGCTCGGCACCGTGACCGCCAGTGCAACCGGGGCCTGGAGCTTTACCCCAACCGTGGTGCTGGCGGAAGGCGTCCACACCTTCACCGCCATCGCCACCGACACGGCGGGCAACGTCAGCCCGGCCTCCGGCGAGTACAGCCTGACAGTGGACATGACTCCACCGGCCACCCCGGTGATTGTCAGCATCAACGACGATGTGGCGGGCAGCACCGGATTGCTGGTCAGCGGGCAGCTCACCAACGACGCCCGTCCGGAACTGACCGGGACCGGCGTGGCGGGCTCGACCGTTCATATTCTGGATAATGGCAACGAGATCGGCACGGTGGTGGTCGACGAAACGGGGAGCTGGAGCTTTACCCCAACCGCTAATCTGTCCGAAGGAGCACACGACCTGCGCGTCAGCGCCACCGACGCGGCAGGCAACCTGTCGGGTACCTCTCCGGCCTTCCCGATTATCGTCGATACCGTGGTGCCACTGACGCCAGTGCTGATCACCGTGGTCGACGATGTGGGCACCCTTACCGGAACGCTCGCCAGCGGGGATGTCACTAACGACGCCCGTCCAACCTTCACCGGCAGCGGCGAAGTGGGCGCTACGGTGCGCATCTTCAACGACGGCACCGAGATTGGCAGCGCGGTGGTCAATGCCGCCGGGAGCTGGACCTTTACCCCAACCGATCCGCTGGCCGACGGTCTGCGCACCCTCACCTTTAACGCCACCGATACCGCAGGCAACACCGGCCCGACCGGCGGCACCTTTATCCTGACGGTCGACACCGTCGCCCCGGCGGTGCCATCGATTGTGTCGGCCGCCGATAACGTCGGCCCGATCCAGACCACCATCACCGTCTCCGGTCAGGTCACCGACGACGCCACGCCGGGCTTATCCGGTAAGGCGGATGCCGGTGCCACGGTGGTGATTTACGATAACGGCGCGGTGGCAGGCACCGTGCTGGCCAATGACTCAGGCGACTGGACCTTTGTGCCGGGCACGGCGCTGGCGAACGGCAGCCATACCTTTACCGCCAGCGCCCGCGATGCGGCGGGCAATCTCAGCGAGGCCTCTGCGGGCTTTACCCTGATTGTCGATACCCTGAAACCGCTCGCCCCGACCATCGCCCTCGCCTTTGATGACGTGGGGACGATCACCGGGCCACTGACCACCGGACAGAGCACCAACGACGCCCTGCCGGTGTTCACCGGGACCAGTGAACCCAACGCGACGGTGCAGATTTTCGAAGGTACCACTCTGCTGGGAACCGCAACGGCGAACGACAGCGGCGCCTGGTCGATCACCCTCACCACCCCGCTGAGTAATGCCCAGCACAGCCTCACCGCCGTGGCGACGGATGCGGCGGGCAACGCCAGCGATCCGTCCGTACCGTTCACCCTGACGGTGGATACCCTGCCGCCTGCGGTACCGGTGTTACTTGCGGTCACCGATGATGTCGGCACCGTGGTGCAGCTCACCAACGGCCAGTTAACCAACGACGCCCGTCCGACCCTGAACGGCACGGCGGAAGCGGGATCGACGGTGAGCATTTACGACGGCGCGACCCTGCTGGGCACCGCGCTGGTGGCGGCCAATAACAGCTGGACCTTTACCCCGACCACCGCGCTGGGCAACGGGCCACACACCCTGACGGTGACAGCCACCGACGCGGTGGGCAACGCCAGCGGCGCGACCAGCGGCTTTACTATTAACGTCGATGCCACCCCGCCAGCGGCGCCGGTGATCACCTCGATCGTCGATGACGTCGGCTCGGTGACCGGACCGGTGATTAACGGCAACCCAACCAACGACACCCGTCCAACCCTGAACGGCACCGCCGAGGCCAACGCGGTAGTACGCATTTACGACGGCGCGAACCTGATCGGCGAGGTCACTGCAGGACCAACCGGCCAGTGGACCCTGCCGCAGACCACCACCGCGCTGAGTGACGGGGTGCATAACTTCACCGCCACTGCCACCGATGCGGCGGGCAACACCGGCCCGGCGTCGCCAATCACCAGCATTACCGTGGACACCCTCGCCCCAGGGACCCCGGGCGGCTTCACGGTGCTGAACAGCGGCGGTCTGGTCAACGGCACTGCCGAAGCGGGCAGCACGGTGACCATTCTGGGCACCGACGGCGTGACCGTGCTGGGCAGCGGCGCGGCAGACGGCACCGGACGCTTCAGCATCACCCTTTCCAGCCCGCAGGTGAACGCGGAGCTGCTGCACGTGTATGCCACTGACAGAGCCGGTAACGTCGGCCTGACGGTGGATCTGCCGATGCCGTACTCGCTGGTGCCAACCCCACCGGCGATCACCAGCGTCAGCGATAACGTCGGCAGCATCATTGGCCTGCTGACCAACGGGCAGAGCACGGATGACACCACGCCAACCCTGACCGGGACCGCGCAGCCGTTCTCTACTATTACCCTGTATGACAACACCACCCTGCTGGCGACCGTCACCACCAACAGCGCCGGGGTCTGGACGTACACCCCAACCACGCCGCTGGCGAACGGCCCGCACGCCTTTACCGCCACCGCGGGCAATGCGGTCGGCACCAGTACGCCCGTCCCGCTGAGCACGGTGATTGTCGATACCGTGGCGCCGGGCACCCCGGTCGGCACCTTTAACGCCGACGGCAGCGTCCTGAGCGGCACCGCCGAAGCCAACAGCACCGTCACCCTGCTGCTGAGCGATAACAGCGTGGTCACCACCACCGCCAACGCGCAGGGTGGCTGGAGCTACACCTTCCTCGACAAGCAGTCTGAAGGGGAGCGGGTGCGAGTGTCGGCTACCGATGCGGCGGGTAACACCTCCGCGCCGGGAACGATAGTGGCCCCGAACCTGCCGCTGTCTGCCAGCGATAACGTGGTGGAGCTGGCGCTGACCACCACCGCCACCACCAGCACCGCCCAGTACAGTGACTTTGGCGTCCAGCTGGTCGGCGGCGTGGGGAACGTGCTGTCGCTGCTGGGGGATAACTCCGCCCAGGTCACCTTCAGCGTGCCGGACGGCGGCAGCGCCGACATGCAGATCAACGCCAGCGCAACGGGGATTGTGCTCTCGCTGCTCAACACCCTGGAGGTGATTGTTCAGCGCTGGAACGGCACCACCTGGACCACCGAAGTGGATACCGGTCTGCCGCAGTTTGCCAACCTGCTGACGCTGGGGGCCAGCGGCGTGACGCTGAACCTGGCCGGTGTGCCGGGCGGCCAGTATCGGGTGCTGAGTTACAACAGCAACCTGCTGGCGACCGGGTCGTACACCAGTCTTGACGTGGACGTCACCCAGACCACGGCGGGCGTCATCACCGGGGCGCTGGTGAAACAGGGCAACGTGATCACCGACACCGACCCGACCAGCGGCAGCGACAGTGCGCCTAACGGCACCCTCGTCACCAGCATCACCAACGCCAACAACGTGACGGTGAACGTGGTGCAAGGCCCGGCAGGCACCACCATCAACGGGCTGTACGGCACCCTGAACCTGCACGCTGACGGGAGCTACACCTACACCCTGACCAATACCAGCGCCTCGGTGCTGGGCCGGACCGAAACCTTCACCTACAACATTGCGGGCGGTAATGCCTCGGACAGCGCGCGGCTGGTGATTTCGCTGGGGGCGAACACGGTCACCAACAGCGTCACGGCGATTGATGACACCGACGCCCTGACCTTCAACACCACCGTGCAGGCCATCGACAACGGCACCTCGAGCCAGAGCGGCTTTAGCGTGGTGGCGGTGAATCTGGGCAACGTGCTGAACCTGAATCTGCTGGACGATCGCAGCGAGACCATGAAGTACAGCGTGGCGGAAGGCACCACCCGCACCATGACCATCCAGTCCACCGTCGGCGGCGTGGCGCTGGCCTCGGTGTTTGACCTGTATATCTACAAGTTCAACCCGGCGACCCAGAGCTACGAGCGGATGCGCACCGAGGCTGGCTGGCTGCGTGCGCCGCTGCTGGGCGGCACCTCAGGCAAGCTGACCCTGACCCTGGCGGCGGGCGATTACATGTTCCTGCTGAACACGGTGTCGGGGATCACCGCCCTGACCGGTTATACGATGAACGTGCTGGAGGACCATGTCTACACCGTCTCCAGTACCACGGCGGCAACCGACGGCAACGTGCTGACCGATGACATCGTGCCAGCCGGCACGCTGGTCACTCAGGTGAACGGTGTCGACGTGGCGGCGACCGGGGACACCCGCATCGACGGGCTGTACGGTACGCTGCTGATTAACGCTCAGGGGGAATATACCTACACCCTGCGGGCGGGCGTCGGTGCCGACCATGTCAGCACCCCGGACAGCTTTATCTATACCGTGACCGCGCCGAACGGGGATAAGGACACCGCCTCGCTCAACATTACCCCAACGCCGCAGGCGCTGGATGCGGTCAACGACGTCAGCCGTGAGTTGAGCGTGGATATGACGCCGCAGGTGGCGGCATACAGCGATACCTCGGTGGGCTTCGCCAGATGGGGCTCCGTATTGGCACCGTCTTCGGGCTCCGGTAACGGTGAATTTGTGGTGGCGGCTAACACTGCTCTGCATGACATTGTGCTGAGGTTCAACGTCTCTTCACTCCTGTCGCTCACCGGCATGCGTGTGGACTGGACTATCACCCAGGGCGGCGTCACTTACGATAGCGGCACCTTTAACGGCGGTATTCTGCTGGGCGGTATTGCCACCATTAACCTGGGGGGTCTGGATCTGAGTGCCGGCACCTACACGCTGAACTACACCGGTTACGTGGGGGCGCTGGGGTTAGGCACCATCACCATCACCCCATCCGTCGCGGGTACCACGATTTACCTCAACAATGAGCTCACCACCGCCGGGCACACCGTCGCGGGCAATATCTACGACGGTACGGACTCGCAGGGGGTTGCGGACCAGCTGCATTCGGTCGACAGCCGCCTGAGCGTCACTGCCTACAACGGTACCGTCACCACCCTGGATCCGTATACGACGGCTAACGCCACGGCGACCATTCAAGGGCATTACGGCACGCTGAAAATCGGGGTCGACGGGGCGTATACCTATACCCTGAACAGCGGCGTCTCGCTGGCCTCGATGACCACTAAAGAGACCTTCACCTACAAACTGACCGGGGATAACGGCCAGACCGACACCGCCACGCTGACCATCAACATGGCGCCGAAAATCACCAGTACCGAGCACAGCGATACCTTCACCGGTAGCGCCTATGGCGACACCCTGATTTACGAAGTGCTCAACAACACCGCAGGCAACGGGACGGCGGGTAACGGCAGCAACGACCACTGGACCAACTTCTCACTCACCCAAGGAGACAAGATTGACATCAGCGATCTGCTGGTGGGCTGGAACGGACAAGCCGCTACGCTGGGTAACTATCTGCACGTCACCAACAGTAATGGCAATACCGTGATCTCTATCGACCGTGACGGTGTAGCAAATACTTACACCAATACTACACTTGTCACATTAGATGGCGTTCAGACCACCTACGACGAACTGGTCAACCAGAATCATATCATTACCAGCTAATGCCCATAATAAGCCCCGGGCGCACGTCGCCCGGGCTTAACATTATAAAGTTGTTACGTTTTGTTAGGGATAATCTATGAATAAAGTGCCTTGCTGGTGGCTTGGGTGCTGCCTGTTTTCCATGCAGGTTCTGGCCGCAGATTCACCCGCGGTAATTAACTTTGGTCAACTGAGCGATGACCAGGAACTCCCCTCTTTGAACGGACGCGTCGCCCTGCCGACAAACCAGGCCGCGCCCGGCACCCTCACCCTAAGCGATGCCGTCACCCGGGCCGTTAACTGGCACCCGACCATTCGCGAAGCGGTGGGAAAACTCTACGAACAGATCCAACAGGTCGACGTCGCCAAATCAAAATACTATCCGCAGATCAGCGCCGGGATAGACAACCGCTACAGCAACTCCTCCAGCGATACCGGCTTTACCCCCTCGGTGGTGCTCTCCCTGTCGCAGATGCTGTATGACTTTGGCAAGGTCGCCAGCCAGGTGCGCGCCGAAAACGCCGGCGTGGCCCAGCAGCAGGCCAACGTGCTGGTGAGTATCGACACCATCGCGCTGGATACCGCCACTGCGATGGTGCAGGTGCAGACCTGGCAGCAGATGGTGGATACCGCTGAAGAGCAGCTGGCGGCGTTAAGTAAAATCGGCACCCTGACCCGCCAGCGCAACGACGAAGGGGCCACCTCGCTCTCGGACGTGGTGCAGACCGATGCCCGTATCGAAGGGGCGCGCTCGCAGCTGATGCAGTATCGGGCGAGCCTCGACAGTTCCCGCGCCACCCTGATGAGCAACCTCGGCTGGAGCAACCTGAATGACGTCAGCAACGCCTTCCCGGAGAAACTGGCCCGCAGCTGCGAAGTGGGCGAACCGGACGATCGGCTGGTGCCTGCGGTATTAGCCTCGTGGGCGCAGGCGGGCGTCGCGCAAGCCAACCTTGATTACGCCAACGCCCAGATGACCCCGACCGTTTCGCTGGATCCGGAGGTGCGCCACTACATGAACAATCGCTACGCCGGGCACGACACGCTGGATAAAACCCAGTACTCGGTGGGGGTGAACGTGCAGATGCCCATCTACCAGGGCGGTGGCCTGAGCGCCCGGCGCAACGCCGCCGGACACGCGGTGGAAGCGGCCCAGTCCAACATTCAGCGTACCCGGCTCGACGTGCGCCAGAAGCTGCTCGAGTCCCGCAGCCAGGTGATGAGCCTGATGAGCACCCTGCAGATCCAGTCCCGCCAGGAGACGCTGAGCCAGCGCACCCGGGAGCTGTATCAGCAGCAGTATCTTGATCTTGGTTCCCGCCCCCTGCTGGACGTGCTGAACGCCGAGCAGGAGGTTTACCAGACCCGCTTTACCCAGTGGCAAACCGCCGGACAGCTGCACCAGCTCCAGCTTAACTGCCTGTATAACACCGGCCGCCTGCGTAACGCTTTCGACCTTGAGAACCGCACCATTCAGTCAGTGGAGATCCAGCCATGATGCAAGACGATATCCTGCACGAGGACGCGCTGACGCAAGAGGCGCTGGAGCACTGGGCACAGGCGTTTGGCTATGTCGCCACCCGCTACCGGGTGGCCTGCTCCCCCGGCGCGCTGGTTGCCAGCGCCCCCTGGCTACAGGGCAAAACCAAAATCCCGGCGCTGACCGGGCTGGCCCGCGATGCCGGGCTGTCGTTCAGGGTGCTGAACAACGGCCAGGAGGCGATCAACAGCTGGCGTCTGCCGGTGGTGGTGGAACTTAACGACGGCAAAATCGGGGTGATTGAGCACTTCGACGGCGAAGACACCCTCGACGTCTGCTTCTTTGAGGACAAAGCCCAGACCAACCGCATCTCGCTGGCGGGGCTGCTGCCCGCCATTCATCAGGTGGTGGCCCTGCGCCCGCTGGCGGCGCTGAAAGACAGCCGCGTTGACGCCTATATTTCCAAATACCGCCCGGACTGGCTGTACCGGCTGGTGATGCGCGACCTGCGCCCGTACGGCTGGGTGATGCTGGCGGCGCTGTTCATTAACCTGCTGTCGCTGGCCGGGATTTTGTTCTCGATGCAGGTGTATGACCGGGTGATCCCCGCCCAGTCCTACCCCACGCTGTACGTGCTGACGATTGGCGTGCTGATCGCCACCCTATTTGGCTTTATCCTGCGCCTCGCCCGCTGCCACATTATGGATTTGCTGGGTAAACGCGCCGACCTGCGCGTCTCGGACAGGGTCTTCGGCCACGCCCTGCGCCTGCGCAACAGCGCGGTGCCGCGCTCCACCGGCAGCTTTATTTCCCAGCTGCGCGAGCTGGAGCAGATCCGCGAGATGGTCACTTCGTCCACCATCTCTACCATCGTCGACCTGCCGTTCTTCTTCCTGTTTGTGGTGGTGCTGGCGATCATTGCCCCGTCACTGGCGTGGATCGCCCCGGTGGCCGCGGTGCTGATGGTGCTGCCGGGCCTGCTGCTGCAGAAAAAGCTGGCGGTGCTGGCGAAACAGTCAGCCCATGAATCGACCCTGCGCAATGCGGTGCTGGTTGAGAGCGTGCAGGGGCTGGAGGACATCAAACTGATGCAGGCGGAGAACCGTTTTCTGCAGCAGTGGAACAGCTACATTCAGATCACCGCCGAGTCGGGCCTGAAGACCCGCGAGCTGACCCAGGGCTTAATCAGCTGGGGGATGACCATTCAGAGCCTGGTCTACGCCGCAGTGATCGTGGTGGGTGCGCCGATGGTGATCGAAGGCGAGATGACCACCGGTGCGGTGGTGGCCGCCTCAATGCTGGCATCAAGAATGATTGCCCCGATGGCGACCCTGTGCGGCGTGCTGGCACGCTGGCAGCAGGTGAAGGCCGCTAAAGAGGGGCTGGACAACATTATGCAGCTCCCGACCGAGAACCAGCGGGAAGAGACGCCGATCCGCCGGGACGTGCTGCGCGGCCACTATCTGTTTGAGCAGGCGCAGTTTGCCTACGGCGGCGACGTGCAGAACCCGGCCCTGCGCATCAACCGGCTGGAGATCAAGCCCGGCGAGCGTGTAGCCCTGCTTGGCCGCAACGGCGCGGGCAAATCGACCCTGCTACAGGCGATGGTCGGCGGGATGGATCTGACCGGGGGCGAACTGCGTCTCGACGGCCTGAGCCTGCCGCATCTCGACATGGCGGACGTGCGCCGCAACGTGGGCCTGATGAGCCAGAACGCACGGCTGTTTTACGGCACCCTGCGCGAGAACATCACCCTCGGGATGCCGCGCGCCACCGACGAGGAAATCTTTGCGGTGCTGGAGATGTGCGGCGCGGCGAACTACGTGCAGAAGCTGGCGAAGGGGCTGGATCACCCGATTATGGAGAACGGCGTCGGGCTCTCCGGCGGCCAGCGCCAGTCAATTTTGCTGGCGCGCATGTTCCTGCGCGATCCCAATATCGTCCTGCTGGATGAACCTACCGCCTCGCTGGATGAACACACCGAGCGCGAGTTTATCCAGCGTCTGGGCCAGTGGCTGGGCAACCGGACGCTGATCGTCGCCACCCACCGGGTGCCGATGCTGGAGCTGGTCGAGCGCGTGGTGGTGCTGAAAGAGGGGATGCTGGTGATGGATGCGCCGAAGGCACAGGCGCTGAACAACAGCCGGATGGCGCAACAGCAGGCGAATGGACGGGAGTGGAAAAATGAAAACCAAACAGCATGATGCCGCCGCGATGGACGACCTGGACAATTCGCTGGATACCGAGACCGGCTACAGCGGTGCGCGACGGATTGTGGTCTACACCCTACTGCTGTTTATCATCGCCGGGGTGTGGGCGTGGTACGGCATTCTCGACGAAGTCTCGACCGGCACCGGGAAGGTGATCCCCAGCTCGCGCGAGCAGGTGCTGCAGTCCCTCGACGGGGGGATCCTTGCCGAGCTGAAAGTCCACGAAGGGGATCAGGTCAATGCCGGGCAGGTGCTGGCCCGTCTCGACCCGACCCGCTCGGAATCAAACGTAGGAGAAAGCGCGGCCCGCTATCGCGCCTCGCTCGCCTCCAGCGCCCGTCTGCATGCCGAAGTAAACGATGAACCCCTCGCCTTCCCGACCTCGCTGGCGAAATGGACCGATCTGATCGCCGCCGAAACCCGGTTGTACAAATCCCGTCGTGAGCAGCTGGAAGACTCCCAGCGTGAGCTGCGTCAGGCGCTGGATCTGGTGAACGCGGAGCTGGGGATCACCCAGCGGCTGGTGAAAACCGGTGCGGCCAGCCACGTGGAGGCCCTGCGTTTACAGCGGCAGAAGAGCGATCTTGAGCTGCGCCTTACCGACCTGCGCTCGCAGTACTACGTCCAGGCGCGCGAGGCGCTGTCCAAATCGAACGCCGAAGTGGACATGCTCTCGGCGATCCTGAAGGGGCGTGAAGACTCGGTGACCCGCCTGACGGTGACCTCCCCGGTGCGCGGGATTGTGAAGAACATCAAGGTGACCACCATCGGCGGCGTCATCCCGCCGAACGGGGAGCTGATGGAGATTGTGCCGGTGGACGACCACCTGCTGATTGAAACCCGCCTCTCCCCGCGCGACATCGCCTTTATCCACCCGGAACAGAAAGCGCTGGTGAAAATCACCGCCTACGATTACGCGATCTACGGCGGGCTGGACGGCGTGGTGGAGACCATCTCGCCGGACACCATTCAGGACGAGGCCAAGCCGGAAGTGTTCTATTACCGGGTGTTTATCCGTACCGGCCAGGATTACCTGGTGAATAAAGCGGGAAGGCATTTTTCGATTGTGCCGGGGATGATTGCGACGGTGGATATCAAGACCGGCGAGAAGTCGGTGCTGGATTATATGATCAAGCCGTTTAACCGGGCCAAAGAGGCATTACGGGAACGGTAACGGTTTTCTCCTACGCTTTTCTCCCTCTCCTTTTGGGAGAGGGCCGGGGTGAGGGGAACATGCCGCTCAGGTGGTGGTTCCGTTCACTTTACGTTCCTTGCTACTCTGAAATCACCTAACCAGTGAACGTGCCAGGGTGGCTCATCGCCACCACCCTGGCAACCCGGGCTACCGGCAAGAAAATCGCCGCTACGCGGTTCCCTCAGCTTATTCCTTTCGGCTTTCGGGTCGGGCGCGATCCTACATCCATGTAGGTCACGCCCTCTCGGCGCATCCCTGCGCCTCGCCCCGGCCTACAGGAAACGCTTCGGCGATTTACAGCCGGACCTGGGTGTCGCTTTACCGGTTTATACTCATGCAATTAGCTCATTGCTTTACGTTTTGGTAGGCCCGCGCAAGCGAAGCGCCGCCGGGCGAAAGAGGCACTTCGGGCGCGGTAATGGGTTTTCTCCCTCTCCTTTTGGGAGAGGGAACCGTTGGAGCGGAGATTATGTACCTGAAACCTTCGGAAAAATCCCCAGGTATTTCTGCGAGCCATAAAACGGGATCACCAGGAACGCCATCCCGGCGCTGCCTTCGGCGTACTGCACCGCCATATCCCCGTTGCGGGTAATAAACATTTCTCGCTCCACCCAACGACAGCCGACGCTCATATCCGGGGTGCAGTTTTTATAATGCGTTCTCAGCACGCCGTCTTTGGTCAGCCAGAAGTAATCGCTTTGCGGATCCGAAGGTTTGGCGGCGGATTCATCGAGCAGGATCCAGGTTTGCTGGCCCAGCGTGTTGTTTTGCGCATCCCGCGAGGTGGCCTGCAGTGATTTCGCCGGATAGTTAAAGCGTAATTCCACCGTTGCCGCGGTCTTTTTGCTGACATGAAACAGCTGGGCTAAGTCATCGGCCCCCCTGTACTCGTCCCCACCCGGTTTCAGCGGCGTGGTTTTAAACTGATACAGGCTGTGGCTGCGGATATCCTGCCGGTGAGGGTATTCCGCCTGGTATTGCGATTTTTGCGGCGAGCTGACGACACAGCCGTTGAGCAGTAACAGCAAACAGAGTACAGACAATTGACGCATTCACATTCCCCTACGATGGCTAAGCCAGACCGAGCGGATAATTATGCGTGCTAATCAACGGGATCAGAAACACGTCCGGCCATTCCCCCCTGAAATGGTAGGTATTCGCTCACGACGTAATGGTCTTGCTCATATTGACGCCCGTCACCCCAAAACCGCTGGTCTCGTACAGCGCCCGGGCGCGGGCGTTATCCCCGGCAACACGGAGTTTGATCTGTTCAAAGCCGTTTTCCCGCAAATCCTGCTCTAAGGCGTGGAGTGCCTGTTTCCCCAACCCCTGCCCCTGGTAAGCCTTCAGTATATGGAAATCATAAATAAACGCGGCGCGCGCGGCTGTATCCGGCTTGTACCACAGATAGCCCACATGCCGGTCGCCGTTAAACAGACACAGCAGCACGTGCCCGGGCGTATTGACGCCTTCCGGCAGCAGGTCCGCGATCTCCTGCTGCGCCCTTGCAATGGCTTCGCTGTGAGGAAGCCGGTAATTTGCTGCGATCTCATCCGCGTAATCAGGAATAAAGTACGCAAGATAAGCAGGATATTCATCCTCATGCAGAGAACGTAATATCATCATGACTGATGCCTCATTTGGGTGAAATAACCCTGACCTTCTCAATAAACCGACCCAATAACCAGCTCAAGATACGCTTTTACGCTGGCGCGGGTCTCCTGCGCCCGACCGATCAGCACCAGATTGGCGGTTAAATCCGCTTCTTTTAGCGGGCGATACACCAGACCGGGAATATGGACCTGCTGCAAGGGTGCCGGGATCAGTGCCAGCCCCAGCCCGGTGGCCGCAATCGCCAGGGTACTCAGCGTACTGCCGGCACGGTAGGCGATATGACATCGATCGCCGAGCTTCTGGGTGAGCAGCATAAACAGGTGCTCATGCACGTCGTGGGCCTCATACAGCACCAGCGGTTGCCCGGCAAGCATAGCGATGGTTAAGCACTCATGGGCGACCAGGGCATGATCCTCAGGCAGGGCGACCAGCATCTCCCAGTCACCAATGCGCCTGACCGCCAGATCCGGGCCCACGGTATTGCTGTGCGCCGGGGTATAGCCAATATCCAGATGCCCGGCAAGGATCGCCTCGACCTGCTCCTGTGGGCCGACTTCCTCGATCGTCAGCTCGGCATCGGGATAGCGCTGGTGAAAGCGCCGCAGGTCGGCGGTCAGTTTGCCACTGAAGATGGCATTACCGGCAAACCCCACCCGCACCCGGCCCGTCTCGCCACGCAGGGCGCGTTCGACGGTCAGCCGGGTATGATCGGCCTGCTCCAGCGTCCGTCTGGCCTCAATCTGCAGCAATACTCCGGCCTCGGTCAGCTCGACCCGGCGACTGGTACGGACAAACAGCGCGCCGCCGAGCTCCTCTTCCAGCGCCTTGATCTGCATGCTGAGTGCAGGCTGGACAATGTTCAGCCGCGCGGCGGCCCGGCCAAAGTGGCCCTCTTCGGCCACGGCTAAAAAGTAGCGCAGGTGACGTAAATCCATGCCTCCCCCAGACAATCACTAAAATTGATTGATCGGTAATATCTATATATTTCATTTTAGCTTTTTTAAGCCGCACACTGCATCTCGTTAACTCACCGGAGATCGCGAAATGACTACTCAACTTAATGACCGTCAACAACTCAATGACCTGATGAATGGCTGGATGCACCGGGATCTGGGCGAATGGGCGCAGCTGCGCGACCTGTTCCACCCGGATGGCACCATTGAAATCACCTGGTTCGAGGGGCTGGGGAGCGATTTTGTCGACGGCTCAATGCGTATGGGCGCCTCGGATCTGCGCACCAAACACCTGATTGCCTCGCCTGCGGTAACCTTTAATGCCCGCGGCGATAGAGCGATCCTCGAAACCAACGCCATTATCATCGCCGAGAACGTCATCCTGAATATCGGCTGTGAATGCCACAATCGCTTTTATGATTTGGCCGAGAAACGAGACGGGGTGTGGAAGCTGTTTCGTCGTCAGAGCGTCTATGACATGGGGACATTTACCTTCCCGCTGGGCCCGGTGGAGATTGATCAGAACGTGGTGGCGAAGTATCCCCGTGAATATGCCACGCTGGCGTATCTGCTGGAGCAGAGCGGCTTCCCGCTCGGGCGCGTCTTCGCCACCCGAGGCAGCGAGCTGGAGAGCAACATGAAAGCGGCGGGCCAGCGCTGGCTGACAGCCTGATTCGCCAGCCGGCGGGAAATTGGGTATCATCCGCGTCCACTCTTCCTGCGGGCTGCCTGATGTCTACGATTGTTGATCATTTTATTGCCCCGCCATGCCATGCGCAGATCGAGACGCTGTATCAGGACGAGCACCTGGTGCTGATCAACAAACCCGCCGGGCTGCTCAGCCTGTCGGGTAAAAATCCGCAAAACCTCGATTCGGTGCACTATCGGCTGGTGCAGATTTACCCGGGCTGCACGCTGGTCCACCGCCTGGATTTTGGCACTTCCGGGCTGATGGTGGTTGCGCGAAACAAGCCGATCAATGCCGCGCTCTGCCAGCAGTTCAGCCAGCGCACGGTGAGCAAGGTGTACAGCGCCCTGCTGTGCGGGCATCTGGAGCATGACGAAGGGGTGATTGACGCAGCAATTGCCAAAGATCCGGCGCTGTTCCCACTGATGTCGATATGCGCGATTAACGGCAAACCGGCCCGCTCCCGCTATCGGGTGGTTGAGCGCCTGTATCGCGAGCCAGAAGGCCCGCTGACGCGGGTAGAACTGACCCCGGAGACCGGGCGCACCCACCAGCTGCGCATTCACTGCCAGCAGCTCGGTCACCCTATTTTAGGCTGCGATCTGTACGGCGGCCTGCTGCCACCCGGCACCGAACATACGCCCCGGCTGATGCTGCACGCCAGCGAGCTGCATTTTGTGCATCCCGTCAGCGGCGAGAAAATGGCCGCCCGCCATGCCAGCCCGTTCTGAGAAAGCAAAGCAGGCATCGAGCGATACCTGCCATGACGCTTATTTCGCGCAGTAAACGCGCGCTTCACGCGGGGTGTAAATCCCCAAAGTGATGATGCGGAACAGGACGTCTGTGCCGGATTCCTGCACTTCGGTACGCACCACTTTGTCTGCACCGCCGCACACCTGGGCTGCATCAATTGTTTTTGCCTGGCCAATACCGTTCACGAAGAACGACTGACGCGTTTCCTGAGTCGGTTTTTCAGCAATGCCATTATTCAATTTAAAGGTCTGTTGCGCACAACCCGACAGGGCCGCAGCAGCAACGACTGCAATCATTAACTTTTTCATATCTGCCTTTTTTATTCGAAGTAACCGGGAGCAGATACTATTCCCTCTTCGCTACCTCCCTGAACATATTCAGCGACTGAATAACAACCGTTGATGCCGCATTCAGGTATGTGATCCAATTGCCTTTTACCGGTGACGGTTGTGCAAAAGCGCGGTAATAAAAAAGTTACGCACCGGGGGGGCGCACCTCGGTGGCGCAGCTCAGCCATGAATCAGATTAATGCGGTTGGTGCGCAGACCTGCGGGCCAACATCCACAGCACAGGCAGCAGCACAACATGAATAATCGTCAGGCCGAGTAAAATCCCGGCGTTACCTGCCTGATGATCGCCCGTGGTGGCAAGCTGGTGGAAATGCCCGTACACCAGGCCCGCAAATTCAATGGCTACCCACAGCACGACGGCTAATTTGAATTCCAGACCTCGCCAGAACGAGACGATGGCCACCACGCCTAACGCGATATCGGCCATACCCATTTCAAACTGGAAAGGGCTACTCTGCCAGCCAATGAATGCCGCAGCGGTTTGCGGCGAAAGCGTATGGTAAAGACCCGCCCACAGGGACGCGACCCCGATGGAGAGCAACAGTAGCCAGGATAAATAACGCTCGGCGAAGCGACCCGACTGTCGATGACGGAGTAAGGGAATCAGCGAGGCGAGAATAAACATGACCAGCGGAATATTGGTCAGAATCAAGCGGATGGCATTGGCAATCATGATTGTTCCTCTTAAAAGGATATCACCCCGCGATGTGCAGTTTTTGAAGTATAGGATACGCAGCCGGACGAGGGATGCAGTCCGGCGCAACGTCATCAGAGCGCGAACAGCGTCTCGATTTCTATCTTAAGATCGGGAGAGAAAAGGCGGCTGACTTCAACCAGCGAGCTGGCTGGAAGGTAATCGCCGTAGTGTCGGTAAAGCACCGTGCGCAGTTCGTCGATGGCCTCAAAAGAGGTAATGAAAATGGTCACTTTAATCAGGGCTGAGAAATCCGTGCCTTCTGCGCTGACTATTTTCGTAATCTGGCTGAAGATTTCCTCCGCTTGCTCAGCAATACCCGACTGCTGCGCCGCCGTACCAAACGCAGTCAGCCCGGAAATATACAGCGTGTTATTGTGCTTAACAGCGTGGACGTAAGGCGCTTTGACCTCACCCAATTGCGGATAATTTTTGCGTACCAGTTTGCTCATGCTGACGTCCTTTATGAGAGAGAACCGGCAGTAATCTTATCATTCGTCTGCTACTGCTCAACGTGCCATTTCTCCTTCTGTTCCCGGATGGGATATATTGAAGGCACTCTCGTAAAATAATCGCTTTGTAACAGGTAACATCACCATGGCTCTGATCCCTAAAAACTACACCCGGCTGGAAAGTGGCTATCGCGAGAAAGCCCTTAAAATTTATCCGTGGGTCTGCGGACGCTGTTCGCGGGAGTTTGTTTATTCTAATCTGCGCGAACTGACGGTTCACCATATCGACCACGATCACACCAATAACCCGGAAGATGGCAGCAACTGGGAGCTGTTGTGCCTGTTTTGCCATGACCACGAGCACTCCAAGTACACCGAAGCGGACCAGTACGGCAGTACCGTGGTAGCGGGTGAAGATGCGCAGAAAGATGTCGGCGAGGCCACCTACAACCCGTTTGCCAATTTACAGGCGATGCTGAACAAGAAGAAATAACCTCAGCAATGTCGGCTTCAGCGGAGGCCGACATCCCCTCACCTTCCTTGCCGATAACAGCATTGACACTGCGCCCCGCCACATGGTTGTATTGTACAACTATAATTCTGGAGCGCTGTGAATGAATTCTCAAATGCAGATCGTTGAAGCCATACGCGTGGCGTCCCGTCAGATGGTGCGCGAGCTCGGCTTTATGAACAACACCCTGGCCGCGACCGACTACTCCCCTTCTGTGGTCCACACGCTGCTCGAAGTGCAAAAGCACGGATTAATGACGGCGGCGCAGCTGGTGCAGATTCTGGGTCTTGAGAAGTCCAGCGTCAGCCGGATGCTGGCCAAACTGGTCAGCGCCGGTGAGCTCGAGGAAGTGCCGTCGGTTGACGATGCCCGCGTCAAGCATCTGGGGCTGACGGCAAAAGGCCAGGCCACCGTCGAACGCATTAACCATTACAGCAACGAGCGCGTGATTGCCGCCCTGAATAAAATGAACGCCCACCAGCAGCAGACCGTTTCAGAAGGGCTTACGCACTATGCCAGCGCGCTGGAGGCCTGCCGTGAAGGCAGCGATAACGCCACCCCACAGAGCGTTGAAATCCTTTCCGGCTATCGCCCGGGGATGATTGGCCGCATCGCCGAAATGCACGGCTGCTTTTACGCCAGAGAGCATCATTTCGGCAGCTTCTTCGAGGCCAAAGTGGCCGCCGGGCTGGCTGATTTTTCCGCTCGTCTGGATAAGCCCTGCAATCAGATCTGGCTGGCGGTGCTAAACGGACGCATTGTGGGCTCGGTGGCGATCGACGGGGAAGATCTCGGTAACGGCGAGGCGCATCTGCGCTGGTTTATTCTCGACGACGGCTGTCGCGGCAGCGGCGCAGGCAGAAAGCTGCTCGCCGAAGCGATGGCGTTCTGTGAGCAACAGGATTTCAGCGCCGTTCAGCTGTGGACCTTCAACAAACTGACGGCCGCGCGTCGCCTGTATGAATCCTTCGGCTTTCAGCTGACGAAGGAGTGGCAGGGCGTTCAGTGGGGCAGCAGCATTATGGAGCAGCAGTTTACCCGCACCGCTTCTGCTTGATTTGCATTGCGCCACCTGGCTGATGACAGGTGGCGCAATGCCAACATCATGACGGGTTTAAGATGCCCTTCAGGGCCACGTGATACAGCAGCATGATGGTTTTGCCATCCACGATCAGGCCGCTTTCAACGGCAGCGAGCGCCTCATCAAGCGGCATCTCCAGGACCTCTATATCCTCACCTTCCGCTTCCAGGCCGCCGCCCGCGCTTTTCTTGTCGCCCGCCGTATATTCCGCGATGTAAAAGTAGAGCTTTTCGGTTACCGAGCCTGGGCTCATGTAGGCTTCAAAAACCTTCTCCACGTGGGAAACCTGAAAGCCCGTCTCTTCTTCGGCTTCGGCTTTGATGCGGCTTTCGGGGTCCATGTTGTCGAGCAGACCGGCTGCCGCTTCAATCAGATAGCCGTCATGCCCATTCATAAACACCGGAAAACGAAACTGCCGGGTGAGGATCACCGTTTTCCGCTCGCGGTTGTACAGCAGGATGGTGGCCCCGTTGCCCCGATCGTAAACCTCACGGCTCTGACGCTGCCACTCCCCCTGTTGTCGCTGAAGTTCAAAGGTGTATTTCTTGAGTGAATACCAGTCATCGGACAGTATGGTGCTGTCGATGATGCGTATTTCTGCACGTTTTGCTGGCATACTGGCTCCTTTGTTCGTAGAGTACGCATAATAAACAGCAATTTCGTGCAAACTCAAGATCACTCGTGCAATAAAACGGAGCCCCCGCATGCTTACCAGCCAACGCAAACAACACATCCTTGAACAACTCGCGCGCGACGGGCAGGTGCTGTCGAAAGATCTGAGCGCCCGGTTTGCGGTGTCAGAGGACACTATCCGCCGGGATTTGCGCGAGCTGGCAGCCGTTGGGCGTTTACAGCGCGTCCACGGCGGCGCGCTGCCGTCGTCCTCTGCCGTCGCCCCCTTTGCTGAGCGTAAAACCTTAAAAACGGATGCGAAAAAGACGATTGCCCGCAAAGGCGCAGAGCTGATTTCTGCAGGCCAGGTGGTGCTGATTGACGGCGGAACCACCACCGCCGAACTGATTAAATGCCTGCCGGACGACCTGCAGATTACCGTGGTGACGCACAGCCCGAGCATTGCGCTGGGGCTGGTTGACCATCCCACCATCGAGGTGATTTTAATTGGCGGGCGGCTGTACAAGCACTCTATCGTGACCGTCGGCGCGGCGGCCATCGAAGGCATCGGGAACATTCATGCCGATATTTTCTTTATGGGGGTGACCGGCATTCACCCCGAGGCGGGATTAACCACCGGTAATTACGAAGAAGCGTGCATCAAACGTGCATTTTCCGGCAGAGCTGCCGAAACGGTGGTGCTGGTCTCCCCGGAGAAGATCAACGCCGCCTCGCCGTTCGTTATCGGCAGCCTCGGCTTGATTAACACGGTGGTGGTGGATAGCGGCACGGATGAAACCTGGCTGCGCAGCATTGAAGAAAACGGCGTCAGCGTGGTGAAAGCGTAGCCCTCATCACGGGCGATCCAGGCATTTCACCGGGGAAAGCGGTCATATTCAGTAAAACAGGTAAGCCACTATTAAACCCGCAACCAAAAGGGCGCAGTAAAAAAAGAAATTCCCGGAATACTCAGCCAGAGCATCTAAATGTTCTTCGCCCTGTTTATTTAATTTGCTTCGGGCCTCTGCCTCATCAGAGGCTTCGATGGCGTAGGGGTATTGGGTAAAACCTTTGCCCTTCAATTCTTTGACCATCTCACGCGTAACCCGTCCCTCTACAACCACTTTCGATTCATTATCTTTAATGAAGACGATGTAACTGTTCATGCCCTCTCTCCCTGGATGCCATCCGGCGCGTGAATACGTTATACCACAGACAGTCGTTCATTTTTTACTCCCTCAGACCTTCGCATCCTGATGAAAATAATTCGCATTCGCCCTTGCTTATGATAAGTTGCATTTATTATGCAACTTAAAATCGGGGACGCCGCCATGAGCGCAAGTGACAAAGCCGGACACACCTTCTTAGCCAGCCTGGGAAAAACCCGTTTACGGCCCGGCGGCGTGGATGCCACCGAGTGGTTGTTCAGGCAGTCGGCTCTGACGCCGGACAGCGTGGTGCTGGAGGTCGCCTGCAATATGGGCACCACCTCTATTGAGCTGGCGCAGCGCTTTGGCTGTACGATCTACGCCATTGATATGGATAAAAATGCGCTCGATCAGGCGCGTAAAAACGTCGCCGCCGCCGGTCTGCAGGATAAAATCCATGTACTGGAAGCCAACGCCGCCCGACTGCCCTTCACCGACGATCATTTCGATGTGGTGATCAACGAAGCGATGCTGACCATGTACGTGGACAAGGCCAAAACCCGGCTGATCGATGAGTATTATCGGGTGCTCAAACCCGGCGGTCGCCTGCTGACCCACGACATTATGTTCACCCATCAGCGGCTGGAGACGGGCCGACAGACGCAGCTGGAAGAGATTGTGCGATCCAACGTCAGCCCGATGTCCCAGGATGCGTGGAAAGCGCTGTTTATCGCCAGCCACTTTCAGTCGGTCGATACCCACAATGGGGCGATGTCCCTGATGTCGCCGGCGGGGCTGATCCGCGACGAAGGCTTGCCGCGCGCGGCCAAAATCCTGTTTAACGGCTTGCGCACCCGCGAGAACCGAACCCGATTCCTCGGGATGTTCCGCTTCTTTCGTCGTAACCGCCACCAGCTGAACTACATCGCCTGCTGTTCGCGGAAATAGCGCGCAGAGGCAATAATCCGTGTTAGATTCATCCATCAACTATCTGCTGTGAAAGGATTTTATGATGGACGCCGTTGAGAATTTAAAAGCCAAATACCCTGGAGCTCAGGCTTGGGGGTTTGGCGACAGCGCGGAGATGGCCGACGAACTCGCCGCTCTGGTGATCAAAGGGATCAAAACCGCCTCCTGCGGTTCCTTTGCCTCATTTCAGGCAGAAGAACCCTCCCCGCAAATCGGCAGTTATCACATTATCCTCAACGGGCAAGATGTGCCGGTATGCGTCATCAGAATCGTGTCGATGCGCCTGCTCCGCTTTTGCGACGTGACGGCAGAATTTGCCCGCAAAGAAGGTGAAGGCGACCTGAGCCTGGACTACTGGCGGCGCGAGCATCAGGGCTTTTTCACCCGGGCAGGCTTTTTTGCTGAGGAGATGGAGCTGGTCGCCGAGGAGTTCGCGGTGGTTGAAGTCGTGAACCCGGCTCATTAAGGAACCCATATGCTAAAAGTCATTGCCGAAGATTTTATCAAGCCCGAATCTGTCGACACCGTTCTCCCGCTCTACCGCGAACTCATCGCGGCAACGCGACAAGAACCCCTGTGTGTTGCCTATGATTTGTACCGGGATGAAAAGGATCCCGGACATTTTATTTTTATCGAACAGTGGCCGGACCGGGCGGCCCTCGATGCGCACTGCGCCAGCGAGCACTTCAGGCGGCTGGTGCCGTTGATCGATCAGCATGCGCGCCAGGACGCCCGCTACATTCTGATGAATGACCGGGTCGAGCCCGAGACTGCGTAATTCATCTTACCCGGCAAGGTGGCGGATCCTCGCCACAGGTTGTCAGTTTTGCGCCAGTACCGAGCCGCATTCTTCGCCAGGATAAAACCTCAACACATCCTGGAGAACCGACATGTTGCCCAATCCCTCGCAAAAGTACGCGGCGTTCGCCCCCATTCAGTTACCCGATCGCCAGTGGCCCGATAAGACCCTGACCCACGCCCCGCGCTGGCTGTCGACCGACCTGCGCGATGGCAATCAGGCGCTGGCCGAACCAATGGATATTCCCCGCAAGCTCCGTTTCTGGGAGCAGTTGCTCAAATGCGGCTTTAAAGAGATCGAGGTGGCCTTCCCCTCGGCCTCGGAGACGGACTTTCAGTTTGTGCGCCAGCTGATTGAGGAGCAGCGCATTCCGGATGACGTGACCATTCAGGTGCTGACCCAAGCCCGCAGCGATCTGATCGCGCGTACCTTTGCCGCGCTCGACGGGGCAAAAAATGCCACCGTGCATCTGTATAACGCCACCGCCCCGCTGTTTCGCAGGCTGGTGTTTCGCCAGAGCCAGGACGACATTATTCAGCTGGCGGTCAGCGCCACCCGTCAGATCCGCGACCTGTGCGAAGCGCACCCCAATACCCAATGGCGTTACGAGTACTCTCCGGAGACTTTCTGCTTTACCGAGCCGGAGTTTGCCCTGCAAATCTGTGAGGCGGTGGCGGATGTCTGGCAACCCTCGGCTGCGCGGCCAATGATTATCAACCTGCCCGCCACCGTTGAGGTCAACACCCCCAACGTGTATGCCGATCAGATTGAATATTTCTGCCGGCACTTTACCCGCCGTCATGACGTCTGCATCAGCGTTCACCCCCACAACGATCGCGGCAGCGGCGTTGCCAGCGCCGAGCTGGCCCTGCTTGCCGGTGCCGACCGGGTTGAAGGCTGTCTGTTTGGCAACGGGGAGCGCACCGGCAACGTCTGCCTGGTGACGCTGGCAATGAACCTCTACAGCCAGGGGATCGCGCCACAGCTCGATTTCAGCGATATGAAGCAGGTGGTGGAGCTGGTCGAGCAGTGCAACCAGCTGCCGGTGCATCCCCGCCACCCGTATGCCGGCAAGCTGGCGTTTACCGCCTTCTCGGGTTCCCATCAGGACGCGATCAAAAAAGGCTTTCACGCCCGGGAACAGACGGATTCACCGCGCTGGGAGATGCCCTATCTGCCGGTCGACCCGGAGGATATCGGCTGCAGCTACGAGGCGGTGATCCGCGTCAACAGCCAGTCCGGTAAAAGTGGTGCGGCGTGGATGCTCGAGCAAAATCATGGCCTGGTGCTTCCCCGGGCGCTGCAGCAGGATTTTAGCCGCCACGTACAGGCGAAGACCGACCGCGACGGCAACGAGATGACGCTGAGTGCGCTCTGGCAGCTGTTCCGCGAGCTGTACGGTCCGTACCCCCTCGCCCCGCGCCAGCTGCTGGACTACCGCAGCGAAAGCCAGGCGGACGGCGAGCTGCAGCTGTCGGCCCGCGTTCAGACCGCCGCCGGCATTGTCACTCTGCAGGGCAAAGGCAACGGTCTGCTTTCTGCCGCAGCAGCGGCGATCGCGTCGCGCTTTAAGATGACGCTGGCGATCGAGGATTATCACGAGCATACCCTCGGCAGGTGCAGCGAAAGCCGCTCGGCGGCCTACATCCGCTGCAGCTTTAAGCAGGGCGTGAGTCGCTGGGGAACGGGCATTGATAACGATGTGTCCCGCGCGTCGCTTCAGGCACTGTTGAACGCGTTACCGGATGACGAGGCGGGCTGGAAGTAGTCGCTCGGCGCCACGCCGAGCGTGCGGCGAAACATGGCGCTGAAGGCGCTGTGGCTGTCGTAGCCGAGGTCCAGCGCTACCCTGAGCACCGACTGCCCCTGCGCCAGGCGATTCAGCGCTTCCATCAACCGCGCCCTGCGCAGCCATTCGCTGAACACCAGTCCGGTCTGCTGGCGAAAGTGGCGCAGCAGGGTGCGCTCGCTGATGTTTAATTCCCTGGCCGCCCGCGCGGGGGTCCATTTTTCGCCAGGCTGGTGCTGGATCTGACGGCACAGCGCCAGCAGCGCTGGGGTCTGCGGTTCCGGCAGATTAAATGGCAGGACGCTAATCCCCCTGATCTCGTCGAGGATCAGCTCGTAAATGCGCTCCGCCCGGCTGCCCGCCGGATAATTTTCCGGCAGTTCCAGCGAAGCCACGATCAGCTCGCGCAACAGGGTGGAGATTTGCACCACCTGGCACACCGACGGCAAATCCGCTCGCGCAAAAGGATCGATAAACAGCGTCCGGGCCGCCACGTGGCCGGTGATCAGCAGACGGTGCTGGGTGCCGGCAGGCAACCACACGCCCCTGCCCGGTGGAACAATCCACACTCCCTGCGCCGTTTCAACGCGCACGACCCCGCTCAGGGTGTGCAGCAGCTGGGCGCAGGTATGGCTATGCCACGGCTCCGTTGCACCATGCGGATAATCATGGGCGAAAGGCACCAGAGGACGGGTGGCGAAGCTGAATTGCTGATGAGCAGACATAGATGACGCCGTGAGCAAAAAGAGGACGATAGCATAGCGATGAGGGTTTTCAGCATTACCTTAAGGCAACGTCGTCATACATCATCCAGACTTATCCTTTCTCTTTCTATGGATGCCACACAATGAGACGCTTTTTTATGTCGGTTTTCTCCAGTCCTGAGTCCTTGCTGCAGGTGATGAGTCATCAGGAAATCATTGAGGCCGTGGAGGATGGTGACCGCATCATCATCGATCAGGACGGTAATGCCTCGGTTAACTTTAAAAGTCATGAGGTGCGGCAGGACTTTCTGCGTCACGTTAATGCGTTGAAGAGGGCCTGAGATGGGCACGGCGATATTTATGGTGCTGATGGTGTGCGGGTACTGGTATACCAGCCGCGACCTGTCCACCCGTTTTAAGATTAAGCGCTCCTTCGGCTGGGATGTCTATTTTCTGGTCGCGCTGTACGGCTGTATCTTCGTCCTGCAGGGGGTGATCGCCACCGGGCTGCTGTGGCTGCTGCTGCTTGCCGCCTCTGCCACCGCCAATACCTTCCACCTGACGTCGCAGACCTACGCCAACTGGCAAATTGATTTTATGAACTGGAGCTTTCTCGGCATCCAGGCACCGGTAGTGGTGATGCTGGCCTTTGCGATCCTGTTTTGCCTCTATCGTTCCAACTGGGCAGGTAGCGCCAGGCTGGACGGTGAAGGCAGGAAAAAGCTGTATAAGCGCCTGTCGCAATCGAACGGTATCGAACAGCTGCTGTATCAGTGCATGGAAGAAGGCGAGCTGGCGCTGGTGACGCTGAAATCCCGGCGGATCTATATCGGCATGATCCACACCGCGACCCTGGAATACGAAAAGACCGCCAATATCGTGCTGATCCCGATGCTCAGCGGCTATCGTGACGGGGAGAAGATGGACCTGCGCATCGAGCATAATTACAGCAAGTGGTACGCCGAGCATGACATCACGCTTGATTCCGAGCCCCGCAGCGCGATGGCCTTTCGCAAGGTGATTATGCTGGATCAGATTGAGAGCCTGTCGCTCTTTGATCCTGCCAGTGCCAGCGCGCTGGCACTGGAGCAGCGCCAGAATAACGGGGATTAACCGTTGTCGGGCGCACTATCGGATCTCACTCCGGTTTGATGTTTTGATTCATCCGGAAGAGGTTGGTCGGGTCGTACTTATTCTTGAGCTGTATGAGTCGCGTCCAGGTCGCCCCGTAGGCAAAGGCGATGCGGTCGGTCTCCTCCTGGGTCAGAAAGTTGATGTAAGCCCCGCTGCTGGCAAACGGCTGTGATTTTGCAAAGAACTCGCGCGCCCAGGCGATGCCGGACGCATCCTCGTCGGCGGACTCCCAGCGACCGTGCACGTTCATCACGTAGCAGGCATCCCGGCTTGAATAGGCCATCGCCTCAGGTGCGACGCGGGTAGTCTGGCCGCCAATTGTCCCGATGAAGATTTCACACTGGGACGACGGCAGTTTGGCCGCGTACTCGATGATGGTATCGATCACGCCGTCGCTGAGCTGGGCAAAGTTGTGCGACTTCCAGTAGTTGCGCGCCCCTTTCGCCAGCAGCGGATCGAACGCCTGCTGCCAGGCGAGATACGGCATCACGCCGATGTGCTCCCCGAGAGCCGTGCCGAACCCGCGCAGCGGTGCGATAAGCGCCTCGCCCTCTTCAGGGTTGCCCGCATAGCACAGCGCGAGCGCGACCATCTCTTTCCCGTGAACGTCCTCGGGCAGAAATGGCAGCGGCGGCGCCTTGCGGGTGACCATCCAGACGTTAAGTTCTTCCGGCATGGTCTCGGTGAAGCGGGCGAACCGGGTGATCACCTGCTTTGCCTGATCAAACGGAAAAACGATCAGCCCGCACAGCACGTCCGGCCCGACCGGATGAAGCTGGAATTCGAAGCGTGTAATCACGCCGAAGTTCCCTCCCCCACCCCGCAGCCCCCAGAAGAGGTCCGCGTTTTCCTCTTCGCTGGCGTGCAGCTGTCGACCATCAGCCGTGACCACTTCCGCCGAGAGCAGGTTGTCGATGGTCATGCCGTACTTGCGACTCAGCCAGCCAAACCCGCCGCCGAGCGTCAGGCCTGCCACCCCGGTGGTCGAATTGATGCCGAGCGGCGTGGCGAGGCCATGGGCCTGCACGGCCGCATCAAATTCGCCCAGAGTACAGCCCGGCCCGACGTGGGCCCGTTTAGTGGCTACGTCCACCTGCACATCCTTCATCAGCGAGAGGTCGATCATCAGCCCCTCGTCGCACACCGCATTGCCCGCGATGTTGTGCCCACCCCCGCGAATCGAAATGAGGAGGTTTTGTGTGCGGCCAAACTCGATGGCCTGGACCACATCCTCAGCCGAGGTGCAGCGGGCGATCAGCGCCGGTTTGCGGTCGATCATGGCGTTCCAGATTTGACGCACGTCGTCGTAGCCCGCATCGTCGGGAAGGAGTACCGCTCCCCGGAAGTGCATTTTGAATGCGTCGATATCTGCCTTTATTAACTCCTTCATGATTGTCTCCAGTTGTTGTTTATCCCTACTAATTATGGTGGGTTTCACGCGACCTGAAGGTTTATTGACGCGGGGGTAAAAACGGGGCTATCGCCCGGCGGGACGGTGCTGGAGCACGGCAGCCAGGCCGAAGAATCAGGGTGAGCGGGCATGTCATGTGTCAGAAGATCTTAATTAAAATGAAGGACCTGGGATCGGTTTTTTCATACAATCAATCGTTATTGTTAAATTATTTAACAATGTTTCAGATTGTGGCAGGGTTACCGCATGCTGAAGCTGTTAATGGAAATCGCACTCACCTAACCCCACAGGAAAGAAGATGAACAAATATTTATTCGCATTGCCACCGGCAATTATCATGGCATTGCCGTATCTCGTCTCCCCCGCCAGCGCCGCCAATCCGGTTCACGCTGTTGATGTAAAAGCCTTTGATGTCGGCGGCGTGAAGACCGGGATGAGCATTGAACAAGCCCGTGCGGCAATGCAGAAAAATTTTGGTGTCTCTGCAGATAAAATCGAAGCCTCTAAGTCTCAGACATACCAGATTACGACCAAGGTGACAGGCAGCCAACAGATCATGTATCTGGTCTACGAAAACAAAGGCACCCGGATGCAGGTGTCGTTTGAACCTCGCATTCCTTATGACAAGAGCAACCCCATGGCTGCTGCCTTAATCACCTATGAGATCCCCTGGACGAGCGACAACGCCACCGCAATCAAGGAAGCCGCGCTCGCCAAATATGGTCCGGTTTCAACCACAGATATGAACCCGGTATGGTGTGAGAAACCCATCCCTGGGACAGGTATGGGCTGTGAAACGGATTCAGCCTCTTTGACCGTTGCCAGCACAAAGCTAACGCTGATCGATCCTGCCTGGCAAAACGCCACAATGAAGTTTATGGATCAGCAAAACGCGACAAAGCCGCAAATTTAACCTCAGTCAGGCATTTCGTCTTCTTTCCCGCGCCTGCTGTGGGAAAGAAGACGAGACGTCAAAGGGAACTGATGCAAGCGCAGAGTCGGCCATGAGCGGTGCGTTCACGGGTCGATGCAACGCTATCTTTAAACAGGGAGATCTCATGTCTACCGCAATTATCCGTGCAATGTTCGGAGGCGCTCTTCTGGTGATGTCAGCCTTCGTTCCGGCATCCGCAGCGCCGTCACTTTCCATACCTTCAGAACATTCGAACGCGCAGCGTATCGCTGTCCAGACGCAAGGCTCAGGAACAGATGTGATATTGATTCCGGGACTGGCGTCGTCTCGCGACGTCTGGGCCGATTTAGCCTCAGGTTTACGCAGGAACCACCGCATTCATCTTGTTGAACTGGCGGGCTTTGCGAGTACACCGGCCATTTCCAACCCCGAGGGGAAGGTCCTCGCCCCGGCCGTTGACGCCATCGCGGAATACATCCGCGCCCAGCACATTAAATCTCCGGTGATCATTGGCCATTCTCTTGGGGGGGAATTGGCATTGATGCTGGGATCCCGTCATCCTGACCTGGTTGGTCGCCTGATGATCGTCGATGCATTGCCGTTCTATACGTTGATGATTGACCCTGCGGCAACCAGTGAAACGGCTGCCCGGCATGCCACTGCTACGCGGGATTGGCTCCTGGCGCAGTCGCCGGAGCAAATCGTCACGTATCAGAATACAGCCATTGCCCGTTTAGCGAAGACCGAGGCGGTGAGGCCTGCTCTGGTGGCTGCGAGCATCAACTCCGATCGCAAAACCGTTGCGGATGCTGTGTATGAATTGATGATTACCGATTTGCGTCCCGAGCTTGGCCGCATTAAAGCGCCGATTGAGATCGTCTACGCGTATGATTCCTTATTCGGGATACCTGCAGCCAGCGTGGATGCGATGTACCGTCAAGCTTACGCCTCTGCACCTCATATCCATTTCACGCGGATCGATGACTGTTTTCACTTTATCATGCTCGATCAGCCTGAACGGTTCTCCCGCGCGGTTGAAACATTCTTGAAGCAATAAAAAAAAGCCGCGAGCAGTTTTCCGCTTACGGCGACAGGTTTGGTGATGATGTGTTCTGGCGATCAGGCAGCGTTAACTGCTCTGATTTTTTTACTGCCAGCCGCATCTGACTCTGTTTTATCTGTTGCCGTTGCGGCATTGCTCTCAGGGAGCTTGCTGGTGCGCAGAATATGCAGCACGGACTCTTTCTGCTCGGCGAGATACAGCCCAAGATCCTCAGCCTGCGTTTCATCCATCTGCATGCCGCTTTGCAACAGCCAGTCGGTGAACGCTTCTGCCATGTCGAGCAGTTTGTCGTGCGCGTCAGCCTCTTTCTTACTGGCAAATGTCATTTTCTCTTCACCTTTTCTTACGACAACAAATTTTGTTTCAACAGCCATAATGCGCCCCTTTCACTGTGTATACATACAGTATAGCAGCTCCGGGTTGGTGTTGCAGCCAAAATGTGCCTGCCTGTTTTGCCGCGAGGCTGCCAGCTGCAAAGGGTCCATGAGAGGGATAATGGGGAGGTAAACGCAGGGCAATAAAAAACCCGCACAGGGCGGGTTTATTTTCTTATCAGCGGAGCTTAGCTGCTCGGGTCATTGCCGTCATCGCTGTTGTAAACGTTGCTGATAATGCGCACGGCTTACAGCGGGGTAACGTTACCGGCTGCAGGGCCTTTAGCGCCATTTTCAATGGTGAAGGAGACTTTCTGGCCTTCTTCAAGCGTTTTGAAGCTGTCGCTCTGGATAGCAGAGAAATGTACGAATACATCTTTGCTGCCGTCGTCAGGAGTGATAAAGCCAAAACCTTTATCTGCGTTAAACCATTTTACTAAACCAGTCATTTTGTTAGACATAGAAACTTCCTTACTTGATGAGCCACGCAGTGTGGCGATAATGGCCTGTATTAGAGTAGCTTATTTGGCACTTAGGAGGAGGCTCATGAAGAAGGGTATCTGTGGATAACACCTGAACTGAGGACTGCTTTACTAAAACTGCTTTCATAAGGTCTGTATTCCAAACCGAGGACGCCATTAAGACACAGGGAAATTATTTTAGCAACGTTTATGTTTTTTATTTTATACGCTTAAACACCTGGATGGCTGAATGTCCGTTACCGGGAGAAAAGGACAACGTTAACATTTATATTAACGGTAGACGGTAGCTAAACGAAAAATAGCCCGTGTGAACTTTGCTGCGAGCCAGGGAAATATAAACATAATTAATTACGTGTTCTTATTGCTGCGCGTAATTATTTCTCATCTTTGTGAAATGATGTCATGAAGTGGGTTCTGTTCCCGGTTTATTGCAACAACTAATCAGATTACATCCTCTTCTGAAGACGCCTCGCAGGAATGAAACCTGATGAATATCCCTTCTTTAATCGTGGCAATTTGCGGCGTATGTTGCTTTCACGCCAGCAATATCTGGCGTCGGGATTGGCATCCTGCATAACATACTGGTGGCGCGAAGCTTTTTTTGCGTTACACGTCCGGCTACACTCCATGGTGGACCGGGCGAGGGCGCTGAGATGCGCGCCGGTTATCAGTATGTCCGGTTATGCCAACCTCGTCCGGCTCCACCACCAACGGAAATTGGCATTTCCTGTGGTGGTGATAAAAATCACATACTGAGGCTATTATTATGATTTCGACTCACCCACTTATCACTGCTCCATTCGATCCTCACACTGATTTCACGGAGCTGGCCGATAACTGCGAGCGCTACTCAGCTGTTGATCAGCAATGCGCTGGCGCCGGATACCGCGCGCGTGTTGCGCGATCTGCTCGCTGAGTTAACCGCCTATTTTGCCGATCGCCTGAAAGCACCGTGCTGGCTCGAAACCGAAGCGGGCGTGGAATGGATTAATTGATGGCGTGGAGGATCACTCAGAAATGATTATTCCGTAAGCGATGCATTTCTGACATTAAATGATGGAATTACAGCGATGATCTGGTCCGGCTGTAAATCGCTGAGGCGTTTCCTGTAGGCCGGGGCGAGGCGCAGGGATGCGCCGAGAGGGCGTGACCTGCAGGGATGCAGGATCGCGCCCGACCCGAAGCCGGAAGGAATAAGCCGAAGGCATCGCGTAGCGACGATTTTCTTGCCGGGAGCCCGGGTTGCCAGGGCGGTGGCGATTGAGCCGCCCTGGCACGTTCACCGGTTCGGTCATTTCAGAGTAGCAAGGAACGTAAAGTGAACGGAACCACCACCTGAGCGGCATGTTCCCCCTCACCCTAACCCTCTCCCCAAAGAGGAGAGGGAACAGTCCGTGCTAATATGTCCCCCCCTCTCCCCGGGGTAGTCTGTGCCAGCCTTCAGCCAGGTATTACCTCTGCCGCCCTGTACACCCCCACATAGCGTACAAATTTCCCCACAAATATCCCAGCGAACACTCCGCCGACGATAATCACGCAGGCGCTCACCCCGGGTCGCTGCAGCAGCTCGGGCGACATGGCGGTCATGACTCCCAGCACATACTTCACCGCAAAGGTCAGCATCATTAAGGGCAGCGCGGAGGTGTCCGCCGGGCGGTGAATGCTGCGAGGAGCGGGGGCGCGGGTCACCGCCGCACGCTTGATTAGCCAGTACCCCATCGCTGCACCGCTGAGTAACCCCACCAGCCACAGGGACCAGGTGGCGACGCTCTGCTCGCGGTGCATCACCATATCGTAGAGATCCCAGATCAGAAAAATGGCCGGGATAATGGCCAGCTTTTCCAGAGCGACGGTGGCCGGCTTACGCGCCTTGATGCCTCGGCTTATCAGAAACACCAGAAGGACATATACCCAGACGGGCGTATGGGTCAAAATCCCGGAGATAGTCTCAATCATATGCTGCACCGTCGCTGGAGGAGGTTAAGAATCGACTTAGTATTGCGCATCTCCCCCGTTACGCCATCATACTTTATGGGGTTATTTCCCCTCCCCTGCGGTTACCAACCGAAACCCTCACAGCCTGCATGCATTCATAATCTTTGAAAATAAACGCAGCCGCTTGCGAAATTATTTCAACCGTTACGACATTGTTTCCAGAATAATATGAAAACCAATTAAGACTAATCCCACGTATTTTTATTGTTTATACGCTAAGGCGGTGCAAACAAGATCGTAAATTTACGTAAAGAGCCCCGCCACGCCTGGCGTGCAGCGCTTAACCGAGACGATGAATTATCGTTTACCGAACGGGGCGTGAAGATTGTTTGAATACATCACCTTGCGCAACATTTATTCCAGGACAAGCGAAGCGCTATTTCATCATAATGACACTTGATGCAAAAATTTATTGAAGTTACCTCGTTTGACTCTTCAATAATAATGACTAAATTTAAATCTGAACGACAACGGAGATGAATAAACAGATCTCCATACCCTAATGGCAACAAAGAGGATTGATAAAATGGCAGACCAACGCGAAAACCGTGATAAAGCCTCTGACACTGGCAAAAAAGGTGGTCAACAAGGCAGCGGCAATTTCAAGAATGATCCGCAGCGCGCTTCTGAAGCAGGTAAAAAAGGTGGTCAGCAAAGCCATGGCGGCGGGAATAAATCTGACAAATCCTAATTCATCTCATTATTAATACCGGCTTTTATAATTGACCAATACTCTGCGGGTCCGTGGACTCGCAGAATTTTTATGTCACTGGAGAACGATATATGAATATGAAATCGATCGAAGATGTCTTTATTCATCTGCTATCAGATACCTACAGCGCGGAGAAACAACTGACCCGCGGTCTGGCTAAACTCTCCCGTGAAGCATCCAGCCCCGAACTGAGCGCTGCGTTTAAAGCGCACCTGGAAGAAACCCACGGCCAGATTGAGCGTATCGATCAGCTCGTCGAGAAAACCCCCAACGTCAAACTGAAACGCATGAAATGCGTGGCGATGGAAGGTTTAATCGAAGAAGCCAATGAAGTGATTGAAAGCACAGAAAAAAATGAAGTCCGCGACGCCGCCCTTATCGCCGCCGCGCAAAAAGTCGAACACTATGAAATTGCCAGCTACGGCACCCTGGCCACCCTCGCACAACAATTAGGCTATACCCAGGCCGTGAAATTATTAAACGCCACGCTGGAAGAAGAGAAATCCACCGATCTTAAGCTGACTGATTTGGCTGTCGGCAATATTAATCAGAAAGCGGAAAACAAAGCCTGAATTAAGCGAAGCGAGGAACAGACGATGAATCACGTAGAACACTATCATGACTGGCTACGCGATGCCCACGCGATGGAAAAGCAGGCCGAATCCATGCTGGAGTCAATGTCCAGCCGTATCGATAATTACCCGGCGTTGCGTACCCAAATTGAACAACATCTGACCGAAACCCGACATCAGATAACCGTGCTGGAAGCGATCCTCGATCGCAATAATATCTCCCGCTCGGTCATCAAAGATTCGATGAGCAAAATGGTGGCCTTTGGACAATCCGTCGGCGGCATGTTTCCATCGGACGAGATTGTTAAAGGCGCGATCAGCGGCTACGTTTTCGAGAATTTCGAAATAGCCTGTTATACCTCGCTGATCGCCGCCGCAAAACAGGCGGGCGATACCGCATCCGTACCTGCCCTTGAAAACATCCTTGCTGAAGAGCAGCGGATGGCCGACTGGCTTCTTGAGCACCTTCCAGACACCACCGAGCAGTTCCTGCTGCGCGCGAATGCCCCGGGCGTGAAAGCCAAAAACTGACAATTGAACCTCTGAGCCCCGCACTCGCGGGGCATTGTTGCGAATAGGGGAAGAGGCGATGTTCGAACTCGATGCGTTTCATCTGGCCAGGCTTCAGTTCGCCTTCACCGTCTCGTTCCATATCATCTTCCCGGCGATCACCATCGGCCTTGCCAGCTATCTGGTGGTGCTGGAAGGCATGTGGCTTCGCACCAAAAACGATGTCTGGCGCTCGCTGTATCACTTCTGGCTGAAAATCTTCGCCGTTAACTTCGGCATGGGGGTTGTCTCCGGGCTGGTGATGGCCTATCAGTTTGGCACCAACTGGAGCGGTTTTTCCCAGTTTGCCGGCAGCATTACCGGCCCGCTGCTCACCTACGAAGTTTTAACCGCCTTCTTCCTCGAGGCCGGTTTCCTCGGCGTGATGCTGTTTGGCTGGAACAAGGTCGGGCCCGGCCTGCACTTTTTTGCCACCTGCATGGTGGCGCTCGGCACGCTGATGTCCACCTTCTGGATCCTCGCCTCTAACAGCTGGATGCACACCCCGCAGGGCTTCAGCATCCAGGACGGGCAGGTGATCCCCGAGGACTGGTTCGCCATCATATTTAACCCGTCCTTCCCCTACCGCCTGATCCATATGTCCATCGCCGCGTTCCTGAGCAGCGCCCTGTTTGTTGGCGCGTCCGGCGCGTGGCATCTGCTGCGTGGCAACGACACCCCGGCGATCCGCAAAATGTTCTCGATGGCGCTGTGGATGGCGCTGCTGGTGGCCCCGATCCAGGCCCTGGTCGGGGATATGCACGGCCTGAACACGCTGGAACATCAGCCCGCGAAAATAGCCGCCATCGAAGGTCACTGGGAGAACCGCCCCGGTGAAGCCACCCCCCTGCTGCTGTTTGGCGTGCCGGATATGGACGAAGAGCGCACGAAGTACGGCCTGGAAATCCCGGCCCTCGGCAGCCTGATCCTCACCCACAGCCTGGACAAACAGGTTCCGGCCCTGAAAGATTTCCCGAAAGACCAGCGCCCCAACTCACTGATCGTCTTCTGGTCATTCCGCCTGATGGTCGGCCTCGGTCTGCTGATGATCCTGATGGGGGCCGTTGGCCTGTGGCTGCGTCATCGCAAACGTCTGTACCACTCTCGTCCGTTCCACTGGTTCGCCCTCGGCATGGGTCCCGCCGGTCTGGTGGCGATCCTCGCCGGTTGGGTCACCACCGAGGTGGGCCGTCAGCCGTGGGTGGTATACGGCTACCTGCGCACCATCGACGCGGTATCGCTGCACAGCACCCTGCAGATGAGCATCAGCCTGCTGGCGTTTTTCGTCGTCTACTGCTCGGTGTTTGGCGTCGGCTACGTCTATCTGATCCGGTTGATAAAAAAGGGGCCGCAGCCGACCGTCAGCCTCACCTCGCAAACCGACGGTCGGCCCGCGCGCCCGCTCTCGGCTGCTGAACCCGTTGCGGAAGAGGAGAAACTCTGATGGGCATCGATATCCCGGTAATCTGGTTTGCGATCATCGTTTTCTCCACCCTGATGTACATCATCATGGATGGCTTCGATTTGGGCATCGGCATGCTGTTCTTGTTTGAGCACGATCCGCAGGCGCGGGACGTGATGGTCAACAGCGTGGCCCCGGTGTGGGACGGGAACGAAACCTGGCTGGTGCTGGGGGGCGCCGGGCTGTTTGGCGCATTTCCGCTGGCCTATGCGGTGATCGTCGACGCCCTCACCATTCCGCTGACCGCGATGCTGATCGGCCTTATCTTTCGCGGCGTGGCGTTCGAATTTCGCTTTAAAGCCACCCCGTCGCACCGGGCCTTCTGGGATCGCGCCTTTACCGGGGGATCGCTGCTGGCGACCTTTAGCCAGGGGATCGTGGTCGGGGCGATGATCAATGGCTTTGAGGTGGCGAACCGCCGCTTCGCCGGAGGCGCGCTTGACTGGCTGACGCCGTTCAATCTGTTCTGCGGCCTGGGGCTGATGGTGGCCTACACCCTGCTCGCCACCACCTGGCTGATAATGAAAAGCGAAGGCCGTCTGCAAACCCACATGCGCACCCTCACCCGCCACGTGCTGCTGGCGCTGATGGCGGTGATCGCGGTGGTCAGCCTGTGGACGCCGCTGGGCTGGCAGTATGTCGCCGAGCGCTGGTTTTCGCTGCCCAACTTCTTTTACTTCCTGCCGGTGCCGCTGCTGGTGCTGGTGTTCAGCGTCTGGATCTGGCGTCTCACCCGTAACCTCAACAGCCACGCCCTGCCGTTTATTCTGACCTTAGGGCTGATCTTCCTCGGCTTCAGCGGGCTGGGCATCAGCCTGTGGCCGAACATTATCCCGCCGGCGATCTCCATCTGGGATGCAGCCGCCCCGCCGTCCAGCCAGCTGTTTATGCTGGTCGGCACCTTGCTGATTATTCCGGTGATCCTGGTCTACACTGCCTGGAGCTACTACGTGTTTCGCGGCAAAGTCACCGATACTGAGGGCTATCACTAAGGAGCGTTATGGCTGACTGGCACACAAGGGCCATTATTTATCAGATTGATACCGGCCTGTTTTACGATCTGAACGGCGACGGCTGCGGCGATATCGCCGGTATCTGCGCCAAGTTGCACTACATTCGCCGAATGGGGGCGACAGTGGTCTGGCTAACCCCTTTTTACCTGACCCCGTTTCTGGATGCGGGCTACGATGTCAGCGACCACCTGCAGGTCGATCCGCGCTTCGGCCAGCTGCAGGATGTCATTGCCTTTGTCGAGAAAGCTCGCGAGCTGGGCCTGCAGGTGATCGTCGAACTGATTATCCAGCACACCTCCGATCAGCACCCGTGGTTTCAAAAGGCGCGCCGCAACCCGGGGTCGCCTTATCGCGATTACTACCTGTGGGCCGATAACGACGAGGACGAGACTGAACCCATGTTCCCCGGCGTGGAGAAGAGCATCTGGTCATGGGATGACGAGGCGGGGCAGTATTACCGCCACATGTTCTACCGCCACGAGCCGGATCTGAACCTCGCCTGCCCGGCGCTACTGGCCGAAATCGACAATATCGTGCGTTTCTGGCTTAAGCTCGGGGTCTCGGGTTTTCGTCTCGACGCCGCAACCCACCTCACCGCCCAGGCCGGACGCGGGAGTGAGAAAAAAGGCCTGTGGATCCTTGAGCACCTGCGCAGCCTGATCGAGCGTCACAATCCGCAGGCGGTGCTGCTTGGTGAAGTGGACGTCGACGTCGACACCTATAAAGACTATTTCGGCAAGGGCAACCGGCTGAACATGGTGCTTAACTTCTGGCTGAACAAAAACTTCTACCTCAGCCTGGCCCGCGAGGATGCCCGCCCGCTGATGAAAGCAATCAGTAAAACGCCGCTGCCGCCGGACAACTGCTGCTTCGCCAACTGGCTGCGTAATCACGACGAGCTGGATCTGGAGGGTATCGGCGAAAAAAATAAGCAGACGGTGCTGAAGGCCTTCGCCCCGGACGAGGAGATGTACGTCTATGAGCGCGGGATCCGCCGCCGACTGGCCCCGATGCTCGAGGGGAACCAGAAGCGGCTGGCGCTCTCCCATGCGGTGCTGTTCTCCCTGCCTGGCGTGCCGGTCATGCGCTACGGGGATGAGATTGGCATGGGCGACGATCTGAACCTGCCGGAACGCTACGCGGTGCGCACGCCGATGCAGTGGTCCGGGGAAGACAACGGCGGTTTTTCTGCCGTGCCGCCGGACAAATTCCTGTCGCCGATGATCGACCGTGGCCCGTTTCGCTTTCAGAAGGTCAATGTTGCCGATTCGCTGTTGCAGCGTAACTCTCTGCTGCACCGCATTATCGACATCGCCAACACCCGCGCTGAGTTCCCGGAGATCGCCGTCGCGCCGTTTCGGATCGTGACCATTGATAACCCGTCGGTGCTCGGCATCTGCTACGAAGCCGACGAGCGGTGCGTGATGCTGTTCGCTAACTTCTCCGATAACGCGCTCACCTTCGAGGCGAAAGGGGTCGGCGATGCCACCTGGACCCCGTGTCTGGCCGATAAGCACTATCCCGACAAGCTTAAGCCCGGCACCGCCACCCTCAAGATCAGCGGCTACGGATACCGCTGGTTCTGGTCCAATATCACGCCACTGCGCTGACTATTTGCGCCGGGAGAACAGCCGGCTGGCCAGCAGCAGTCCGGCCAGCGCGGCGGTGCCCAGCAGGGCTTTGCCCGGCACGCCGGAGGTGATGGCCGCCGCGCGGGTGTGGGCTTCTGGCGAGAATCGCCCCCGCACTTTGTGTCCACCGCTGGCCGGTTGGTCCAGGTCATCCTGCTTATGGGGCGGATTAAGGGTAGCGGTCATCTGCCCTTCCCAGGCTTTTTTTACCATCATCCGGTCGAGGAAACCGGGGAACAGGAACTGGCCGACAATCGCCTGCACAGTGCTGCGCCCTACCCACAGCTCGCGCACCGGCTTTTGCGCCACGCTGTACAGCGCCTCGGCGGCCACTTCCGGCTGGAATACCGGCGGCACCGGGCGCATGGCATACGCAAACTTGTTGCGCGCCCACTCAAACTGCGGAGTATTCAGCCCCGGCATCTGCACCATCACCAGCTCCACGCCGCTGCGCTCGTGCATCAGCTCGGTACGCAGCGCATCCGTAAAGCCGCGGATCGCCGCCTTGGCCCCGCAGTAGGCAGACTGCAGCGGAATGGAGCGATAGGCCAGCGCCGATCCCACCTGAATAATCACCCCGCGATCCCGGGGCGTCATCAACGCCAGCGCGGCGCGAGTGCCGTTGACGCAGCCAAGATAGGTGACGTCCGTCACCCGGCGAAACTCGTCGTCGGTCAGCGTGTAAAACGGTGCCAGCACCGTGCACATCGCATTGTTGATCCACACATCGATCTCCCCCAGCTGTTGGGCCAGGGTGCGTGCCGCCTGGGTCAGTGCCCCGCCATCCGCCACGTCGACGCTCACTGCCTGGCAGTTGACGCCGTACTGCAGCACCTGCGCCCGCGTCTCTTCAAGGCTATCGTCATCGCGCGCAATCAGCCCCACGTCATAACCCGCCGCCGCAAACCGCAGCGCCGTGGCTTTGCCGACTCCCGCCGTCGCGCCGGTAATCACCACTACACCCATAGAGCCTCTCCTCAATGCAGCTGTTTTTTCCACTGCGGTATGCGCCTGATGATCTCGGTCAGGGCATAGCGCACCGCTTTTTCAATCACGTCGTCGCACTCGCCGGTAAAGTGCTGCACCGCGGCGCGTACCTCGCCGTGAAAGCTCCACGCAAACCACACCGTGCCAGCGGGCGTGCCGTCATCGCCGCCGTCCGGCCCGGCGTAGCCGCTGATGGCGACGGCGATATCCACCTCGGCGACGCGCAGCGCCCCCTGGGCCATCTCGCACACCGTCTGCTCGCTGACGGCGCTGTATTTCTCTAAGGTTTCTGGCTTCACCCCCAGCACCTTCTGTTTGGCCTCGTCGGTGAAGGTGACGAACCCCACGCCATAGAAGTCGGCGGTGTCCTCTTCGGCACACAAAGCCGACGCCAGCTTGCCGCCGGTGCAGGACTCGGCGGTGGTCAGTCGCCACCCCAGTTCACTTAACACATACGCCACCTGCTTGGTCAGCTCTGCGGCGGTTTTGGCCTCGTTCCAGATATTGGCTGTCATGATTCACTCTCTTCCGGAATAATGGAAATATGACCATTGCTTTCAAGGATCGCGTATTTAATTTTCGCCAGCTGATAGATGCCGTGATTTTGCCGGGCAGAGACCATCACGTCGTCGCAGGAGACGTTAACCTGCTTTAATTTCTCCTCCTGCGGTATGCCGTGGGCCACCAGAATAACCGGCGAACCATCGAGTAACGATTCAGCCCGGGAGGAATATTTCTTCAGATAGCCAAACAGCATATCCACCACCACCAGCGTCACAATGGTCAGCATTGCGCCGGTGATCGAGAAATCATTCCCCAGCAGCGCCTGCTGGGTGGCCTCGCTAATAATCAGCAGCAGGATCAGGTCAAAGCTGGTCATTTGTAACAGCGCCCGCCGCCCGGCAATTTTAAATACCACCAGCAGGATCAGATAGACGGCGACGGCGCGGAAGATCATATCCATCGTATCCTCCTACGGATAGATAAACTGCCAGAACGACATTTCCGGCGCGTTATTGACCTGCAGAGTGGTAACGGCTTTTCCGGGCTGGTCCGGTGCGGCATAGATCCAGACCGAAAAATCCCCTTTCTGCCCGGCGGGATGATAAACCAATATTAATTTCTGCCCCTGGCTGTACATATTATCCGGCTGCGGCCAGATAGCGCTGGTTTCAAAGCTGTCCATATATTCACCACCCAGCACCAGAGTGGTATTTTCGCCAGGATCGCGGGCCACGGTGATTTTTAATTGCATCTGATTTTGCAGCCGCCCGAAGCGTTGATACTCGATGTTGACTGTCTTATTTTCAACGAATTGACTGGCGTGACTAAAATAGCCCACCGAAAACAGGCCCGACAGCGCAGCGGCAATAATGATAAGCAGAAAAACAAGACCATAACGGCGGAAGGCGGACTCCAGCGTAATAGCGAAGCGGCTCTCGTCTACCCCGGGCAATTTATCGGGATTGTCATTTCCATTCGCCATATTTCACCCTACCGCCTCGTTAATTAACATTATGATTTTTAGTCATAATTCTCTTTAAGACAGTTCTTGTTTGCAAAGGTAAAAATAGCAACCAGACTTAATCTGTCAAGCCACTACTCACTCAGGAGGCAGTATGAAATTATCCGTTGCGCCGCTGTTTTGTTGTCTGTTAATCCCAACGGCCTGGGCCGATGATAATGGCGGACTGAAAAAAGACGAAGCCCCGCCACCGCCGCATGCGCTGGACGAAGGTTACCGTGGTACCGAAAACGCCAGAATAATGACCGTCGAGCAGGCAAAAGAAATGCACGACGGGGCGACCATTTCATTACGCGGTAATTTAATTGATGGCTCCGGGGATAAATATGTCTTCCGCGATAAAACCGGAAAAATAGATACTATTATTCCAAAGTCTGTTTTTGATGGCAGAACGGTTCAACCCGATAACATGATCAGCATTAACGGCAGCCTGGATAAAAAGTCCACCCCGCCGGTGGTGCGCGTCGATCGCATTCAGAAATAACGCCCGCTAATTTCACTTAAGTTTCGCGTGGATATTCCCCAGCATCCACGTGAAACCCATCAATATATCTTCCCCATCGCCAGACCTACCAGATTTAAGGAGTCATAAACTCGGATAATTCCGGGCTTTAGGATTAATCCCCCTTTCATTCCCCCCGCAATAATTAAACAATTTTACACAAATTCACACAGCATCTCATTTGCTTACACGGCACGGATCCCCGATGAACGCCCGATACCCTATCGCCATAATAATAACGACAGCCGCTGGCCTGCCTTTACCGTTCTCTGCCCGTGCGGCGGAGCCGGATAATCAATTTATTATTCAGCAGCAGCGCCAACGCGCCTTAGAGCAGCAATTAACCCCGCCAGTGCCCGATGTGCGTCTTTCTGAGCCGACCTCAAGCTTTGGCAAAATTGCCTTCCCGACCGAAACTCCCTGCTTCCCGATTAACCGCGTCGAGCTGAGCGGCCAGCAGGCCCTGCCCCACTGGCTGCCGCTGCAGCGAATGGCCGACCAGGCCCAGGGGCGTTGTCTGGGCGGTAAAGGGATCAATCTGCTGATGAGCACCCTGCAGAACCGGATTGTCGATCACGGCTGGATCACCACCCGCGTGCTGGCCCCGTCGCAGGATCTTAAAAGCGGCACCCTGAAACTGGCCATCGTGCCGGGCGCGATCCGCCACGTGACGCTGACCAAAGACAGCGATGACTATATTCAGCTGTACAGCGCCTTCCCGGCACACGAGGGAGAGCTGCTGGATCTGCGCGATATTGAACAAGGGCTGGAAAACCTGCAGCGCCTGCCGACGGTAGAAGCCAACATGGAGCTGCTGCCGGGGGAAAATCCGGGTGAGAGCGATGTGGTGATCACCCGTAAGCAGAGCAAAATGTGGCGTGTCGGCCTGTCGCTGGACGATGCCGGAACCGAAACCACCGGGCGTTATCAGGGTGGCGTGACGCTTTCTCTGGATAACCCCTTCTCGCTGAGCGATCTACTGTATGTCTCCGCCAGTCACGATCTGAATGACAAAAGCGGCAAGGGCAGCAAAAACTACACCGCTCACTACTCGGTGCCGTTCGGCTACTGGATGCTGGGCATCACCGGCAGCGACTACGACTACCACCAGACCGTCGCCGGTCTGAACGAAGATTATCGCTACAGCGGCAAAAGCAAAAACCTCGATATTCAGCTCAGCCGGGTGCTGCACCGCAGCGGCTCGCAAAAAACCACCTTCACCTACGACGTACTGGCGCGGGAAACCCGCAACTTTATCGACGACACGGAAGTGGGCGTTCAGCGCCGTCAGACCGCAGGCTGGCGCGTCGGGCTGGAGCATCGCCACTATATCGGCCAGGCAACGCTGGATGCGGGCATCAGCTATCAGCGCGGCACCCGCTGGTTTGGCGCGCAGCCTGCCCCGGAAGAGTACTGGGGCGATGCCACGGCGCTGGGCAAAATTACCCTGCTGAGCACCCAGCTCGATCTGCCGTTTACCCTCGGCAGGCAAAACTTCCGCTACAACGTGCAGTACCTGCGCCAGATAAGTAACACCCCGCTCACCCCGCAGGACCAGTTCGCCATCGGCAACCGCTGGACGGTGCGCGGCTTTGACGGCGAGCGCACCCTCAGCGCCAGCCACGGCTGGTTTGTGCGTAACGATCTGGCGTGGCGCACGCCGCTGCCGAATCAGGAGTTTTATCTGGGTGCCGACTACGGCGAAGTGGGCGGCTACAGCTCGGATCTGCAGGTCGGTAAACACCTGGCGGGCGGCGTGGCGGGCCTGCGCGGCAACGCCTTTAACACCGGCTACGACCTGTTCGCCGGAACGCCGTTCTCGAAGCCGGACGGCTTTGCCACCAGCGATCTGACGCTCGGCTTTAACCTCAACTGGAGCTGGTGATGCGGGTCGGAAATCTGGAGATCAAAGCGCCGCTGATCCTCGGCGGTGAAGAGAGTGAAGCCGAAGTGCTGGGCGCCACCGTCTGGCTGTGGATGCACTCCCCGATGCACCGGGATGCCCCGCTGCATGCCCTGCCAACGCTGCTGCTGCCGATCATTAAGCGCCGTCAGTACGTGCTGGTGGTCGAAAACGACCGCCCGGTCTTTTTCCTCAGCTGGGCCTGGCTGAACGAGGAATCGGAAGTCCGCTTCCTCACCCGCCCGTCGATTGAGATGCCCGAGGCGGACTGGGACAGCGGGGATAGGATCTGGTTCTGCGACTGGATCGCCCCGTTCGGCCACACCGCTGAAATGTCGGCCCTGCTGCGTCGGGATATCTTCCCCGACCACATCTGCCGCGCGCTCTGGCACCGGGGTGCCGAGCGTGGCAAGCGCGTGATGCTGTTCCACGGCAACCACGTCAGCCGCCAACACGCCAGAGACTGGCAACAGAACCACCCGCTCGCCGTAAACCTGCCGGAAGCGTTTAAAGGAACGAACCATGAATAAGAACCTGTACCGAATTGTGTTTAACAAAGCGCGCGGCATGCTGATGGTGGTAGCGGAAATCGCCCGCTCCGGCCGCGCCGGTTCGTCCCGTTCTTCCGGTATCAGCCAGACGCACAGCCGTCTTATTGGCAAGGTGAGCGCCCTCAGCTTTAGCCTGTGGCTGGCGATGGGGGCAGTACACACCGCGCAGGCCAATATCGTTGCCGACGCCGGTGCACCAAAAAACCAGCAGCCGACGGTGGTCAACAGCGCCAACGGCACGCCGCAGGTCAATATCCAGACCCCGTCTAACGCCGGGGTGTCGCGCAACAACTACACCCAGTTCGACGTGGACAACAAAGGGGCGATCCTCAACAACTCGCACAGCAACGTGCAGACCAACCTCGGCGGCATGGTGGCGGGCAACCCGTGGCTCGCCAGGGGCGAAGCCAAGGTGATCCTCAACGAGGTCAGCTCCCGGGATCCGAGCAAGCTCAACGGCATGATCGAAGTCGCCGGTAAAAAAGCGCAGGTGGTGATCGCCAACCCGTCGGGCATCACCTGTAGCGGCTGCGGCTTTATTAACGCCAACCGCGCCACGCTCACCACCGGCCAGGCGCAGATGAAAGACGGTAACCTCACCGGCTTTAACGTCGAGCGCGGGGAAGTGGTGGTCGAGGGTGCCGGGATGGACACCTCCGGCGCGGATTACACCGACATTATCGCCCGCTCGGTGAAGGTTAACGCCGGGCTATGGGCCAACGATCTGAAAATCACCACCGGGCGCAACCAGGTCGATGCCGCCCACGAGATTATCGAAAAAGGCAGTGACGACCCGGCGACCCGCCCACAGATGGCGGTCGACGTGGCCAGCCTCGGGGGCATGTACGCAGGCAAAATCCGCATGGTCGGTACCGAGCAAGGCGTCGGCGTGCGTAACGCAGGCGCCATCGGGGCCCAGGCAGGCAGCGTCACAATCTCTGCCGATGGGCGCATCGAAAACAGCGGCACAGTCCGAGCCAGCGACGCTGCCCGCCTGCAAACCGCAGGCGAGATGAACAACAGCGGGGCAATCACCGCCGCCAGCCACGTTCAGGTGAACGCGGGCAGCCTCACCGCCAGCAAAACGAGCGTGCTGGCTGCCGGGGTAACAAACGACGGCAAGCTCGCCGACGCGGGCGATTTACAGCTCAGTACCACAGGCCAGCTCAGCGCCCACGGGCAAAACCTGGCGGGCGGCAATCTCAGCGCCAGCGGCCAGGGAGTGGACGTCAGCGGCAGCCAGACCCAGGCTAAACGCGTTCTGCTGGACGGCGGCGCGGGGGATGTAACCACCGCCAGCGCGAAGGTAAACGCCAGCGAACTGACCATCCGTAGCGGTAAATTACTCAATAACAACGGCGGTACGCTGGGCGCAGAGGCGATCAACGTCAGCGCCCACGACCTCAGCAACCAGAAAGGTAACATCGTCCAGCGCGGCAGCGGCGCGCTGGCGGTAAACCTGCCGGGCAACGTGGATAACCGACAGGGACAGATTGGCGCGGCGAACGGCGTCCAGCTCAAGGCCGGTGCCATCGACAACAGCGACGGGCAGATCGTGGCGGTCGCGGGTAACACCCGGCTCGAGACGGGGGCGTTGGATAACGCCCGGGGGCTGATCTCTGCCGCCGCGGGCGACAGCGAGATCGCCAGCCAGGGGGCGGTGAACAACGCCAGCGGACGCATTGAGGCGGCAAAAACCCAGCGCATCAGCGCGGCCAGCCTCAACAACCAGCAGGGCGTGATGGTGGCCGACGGCGCAACTGTGGCGCTAAACGGCGAGTTTGATAACCGCTCCGGCTCCCTGCTCTCTCTCGGTTCGCTGGACGTGGCGAGCGGCGGACTGAATAACCAGAGCGGCTTCCTCGCAAGCGACGGCGACTTTACTCTCAACGCTGGCGCTCTCGACAATACCGACGGCCAGATCGGTGCCAACCAGCGCCTGACTGCCGGGTTCGCCACGCTGACCAATAACGACGGTGCGCTAAAATCAGTCGGGGCCATGACCCTGACCGGCGGCCTGCTCGATAACCGCCACGGCACCACCTTATCCGCCGACCGCCTCACCTTTACCGGTGACCAGCTCAACAACGCGGCCGGGCAGCTGGCGGCGGCAGCGGATCTGTCGCTCAAGGCCACTACCGGGCTGAATAATCAGAACGGCCTCCTGCAGGGCAACGGCGTCAACATCACCACCGGCACGCTGGATAACCGCGCGGGCGGGCGCATCATTGGCGAGGCCGATACCGCCCTGCACAGCGCGAATCTGCAAAACGGCGGCGGGCAGATCCAGTCGGTAGGCGATCTGCTGCTCGACAGCGCCCAGGGCGCGGTGGACAACGTCTCGGGGCTGATCCGCAGCGGCAAAAGCGTGACCCTCAACGCCCTGAACTTTGTTAACCAGAACACCCTCGGTGACAATCAGGGTCTGGAGGCGCAGAGCCTGGCGCTCAATACCGGCTCGGTGAATAACCAGCGCGGCAGCATGCTGGCGAATAACGCCCTGAACATTGATAACCGCGGCGTGCTGAACAACAGCGCCGGGGTGCTGGCCTCGGGCGGGAGCGTCGATCTTCAGGGTAACGGGCTGAACCTGATTAACGCCGGGGGCATCGTCAAGGCGGGTGAAAGCCTCAGCGTGCAGGCCAACACCCTGGATGCCAGCGGTCAGCTGCTGTCGCTGAGGGATATGGATTTACGCAGCCATAGCGGCGTAACCAACAGCGGCGACACTATTGCCAACGGCAATCTGACCTTCACCACCGATGGCGATCTGACCAACAGCGGCACGCTGATGGCGGGCAGCGCGCTTAACGTGCAGAGCGTCAACCTGAATAACCTCGCCAGCGGCGAGATCAACGCCGGCAGCACCACCCTGAACAGCACCGGGACGGTACACAATACCGGCCTGATCGACGGGATCGTCACCCGCATCAACGCCAACACCCTCACCAACATCGGCACCGGGCGGATCTACGGCGATGCGGTGGGCGTAAACGCTATCACCTTTAATAACCTCGCCGAAAACGGCACCGCGGCGACGCTCGCCGGGCGCGAGCAGGTTAATCTTGGCGTGCAGACGCTGAACAACCGCGATCACGGTCTGATCTACAGCGCAGGCAGCATGAGCATTGGCGGGGCGCTGGACGACAGCGGGGCCGTGACAGGCCGTGCAGGGGCGATCAATAACCACAGCTCGACCATTGAGTCCGCCGGGGACATGGCGATTGCCGCCGGGCAGATCAACAACATTAACGACCACTTCGCCACCGAGGTGGTGCGCGTCTCTGAAGAACAGCTCACCGACTACCAGCACTCCGGTTCAACTAACCGCTGGCGCTCCACCGAAGAGGGAGTGTGGGTCGATGGCAACTCATCCGATGGGCTGAAAAACCTCAACACGCCGGATAAAACCGGCCACGGCAACGACAATTTCAACCAGTACGACTACACCCGGACCATTGACGAAACGCGGATCAAAGAGAGCGACCCGGCGAAGATCCTCGCCGGGGGCAACCTGGTGCTGACGGGCGACAAGCTGTTTAACGACAACAGCCAGGTGATTGCGGGCGGTACGCTGGCAATTGACCGGCTGAAAAGCGTGCAGAACGACGACGTGCCGGGCAAGCGCTACACCACCGATGACGGGATCGTCACCCACTACTACCGTATTCGCCACAAAGGCGACGATGAGCAGGGCCGCAGCCGCACGGCGTATACGCCGCCAACCGTCATTCAGAGCATCGCCCTGAAGCCGGGCCAGCTGGTGAGCAACGGCACCGTCGCGGGCAGCAACCTCAACATCACCCCGCTGGTGCTTACAGGCACCGACGTGGCGATCGGCCTGCCGGCGGGCGTAAAACCCGCGCCGCAGCAGACCGTGTTACCGGGCGAGCCCGTCACGCCGCCTGCCGGACAGCAGTTTGAAGTCACCCCCGCCGAGGGCGCAATCCGCATTATCGGCCCGAACACCACCCTGCCGGATAACAGCCTGTTCAAGGTAAACCCGTCGGCCGATGTGCCGTATCTGGTCGAAACCGATCCGCGCTTTACCAACGAGCGCCAGTGGCTCGGCAGCGACTACATGCAGAACGCCTTCAGCGCAAATGGCGACAATACGCAAAAACGCCTCGGGGATGGTTACTACGAGCAGCGCTTGATCCGCGAGCAGGTAATTGGCATTACCGGCCAGCGCTACCTCGACGGCTACAGCAACGACGAAGAGCAGTACAAAGCGCTGATGGACCAGGGCATCACCTTCGGCAAACAGTACGATCTGAAGATCGGCGTGGCGCTGACGCCAGAGCAGATGGCGCTGATGACCGGGGACATCGTCTGGCTGGTGAACACCCGCGTGAAGATGCCGGACGGCTCGATGGAGAACGTGCTGGTGCCGCAGGTGTACGCCAAAGTGAAACCGGGGGATATCGACGGCTCCGGGGCGCTGATCGCCGGGAACAACGTCTCCATCAAGCTCAACGGGGATCTGTTTAATCAGGGCACCCTGGCCGGGCGCAAAGTGCTGCAGCTGGATGCCGACACCATCACCAACCAGTCCGGCACAATGCAGGCAGCGGACGTGCGCCTGAACGCGCGCACCGATATCAACAACCTCGGCGGCGCGATCGTCGGCGACAGCAGCGTGCTGGCCAGCGCCGGGCGCGACATCAACCTCACCACCACCACCGTCAGCGCCGACAGCGTGAACGGCGAGAACCGCTTCGCCCGCACCACCATCGACAGCGTCTCGGGCATTTACGTGCAGGGCAACGACGGCAAGCTGGCGTTGCAGTCCGGGCGCGACATTACCCTGACAGGGGCGCAGGTGATCGCCAGCGGCGAGAACGGCAAAGCGCAGCTGGTGGCCGGGCGGGATATGAATCTCAACACCGTCACCACCGCCAGCCGCGATAACCTGGTGTGGGATGCCGACAACAGCCTCAAACAGGGCGAGACGCGAAGCACAGGCAGCGAAGTGACCGGCGCAGGCGACGTGACGCTGGCGGCAGGTAACGACCTCAACGCCCGCGCCGCGGCTCTCTCCGCCGGACAGGCGCTGAACGTCAGCGCCGGGAATAACCTGACCCTGACCGCTGGTGAAAATACTCAGGATCTGGACGAGCGGCATAAAGTGGTCGGCGGTAACGGCTTTCTGTCGAAAACCACCACCACCACCCGCGACCAGATCGATCGTCAGACGGTGCAGAGCAGCGAGCTGAACGGCAACACCGTTAACCTCACCGCGGGCAACGATCTGACCGTGCGCGGCAGCAACGTGGCGGGCACGGGCGATGTCGCCCTGCTGGCGGGCAACAATCTGACCGTCGACACCCAGGGCGAGCGCAATACCGAGCTGCACCAGAAGCAGGAGAAAAAATCGGGGCTGTTAAGCTCGGGTGGGATCGGCTTTAGCGTCGGCACCCAGAGCGTGAAAACCACCGACACCGGGGCGGATACTACCCAGGCGGGCAGCACCGTCGGCAGCGTCGACGGCGATCTGAGCCTGCGCGCGGGGGATCGCCTGACGGTCAGCGGCTCGGATCTGGTGGCCGGGCAGGATATGACCCTCAGCGGCAAAAACGTCGACATCACGGCGGTAAATAACCGCAGCCAGCAAACTCACGAGGTAGAGCAGAAAACTTCCGGGCTGACGCTGGCGCTCTCCGGCACCGTCGGCAGCGCGCTGAACAGCGCCGTCGAGGCCTCCCAGCAGGCGAAATCCTCCGGTAGCGGCCGCCTGCAGGCGCTGCAGGGCGTGAAGGCCGCGCTCTCCGGCGTGCAGGCCGCCCAGGCCGCGCGGATGGATCAAGCTCAGGGGGCAGATGCGGGCAACACCAACACCGTCGGCATTAGCCTCTCTTACGGCAGCCAGTCGTCGAAATCAACCCAGCACAGCGAGCAGAACATCGCCCAGGGCAGCACCCTCAACGCCGGGCGCGATCTGAGCGTGACCGCCACTGGCAGCGGCGTAAAAGGCGCGGACGGGGATCTGACCGTGGACGGCAGCCAGCTCAGAGCGGGCAACGATGTCACGCTTGCCGCCAACCGCGATCTGTATCTGCGCTCGGCGCAAAACACCCAACTGCTGGACGGCAAAAACGAGAGCAAAGGCGGCAGCGTCGGGGTCGGGATTGGCGTCGGCTCCGGCGGCTTTGGCCTGAATATCTCTGCCAGCATCAACCGGGGTAAAGGCAGCGAGAGCGGCAACGGCACCACCCACAGCGAAACCACCGTGGATGCGGGCCGTCAGGTCAATCTTCTGACCGGACGCGACGCCACCCTGACCGGGGCGCAGGTGAGCGGCGAAACGGTGAAAGCGGATATCGGCCGCAACCTGACCCTGACCTCCGAGCAGGACAGCGATCGCTACGACTCGAAGCAGCAGAACGCCAGCGCCGGAGGCAGCTTCAGCATCGGCTCCATGACCGGCTCGGCCAGCATTAACCTCAGCCGCGACAAGATGCACAGCAACTACGACTCGGTGGTGGAACAGACCGGGATCTTCGCTGGCAAAGGCGGGTATGACGTCACCGTGGGCGAACACACCCAGCTCAACGGGGCGGTGATTGGCTCGACGGCGACCGCCGATAAAAACCGTCTCGATACCGGCACAATCGGCTTCAGCGACATTGAAAACCGCGCCGACTTCGAAGTGGAACACCAGAGCGTGGGGATGAGCACCGGGGGCAGCATCGGCAGCCAGTTTGCCGGCAACATGGCCAACGGCCTGCTGGTGGGCGCTAACCGCGAGGGACACGACAGCAGCACCACCCACGCGGCAGTCTCGGACGGTACCCTGATCGTCCGCGACCTGAATCGTCAGGTCCAGGATGTAAACCAGCTCAGCCGCGACGTGGAGCACGCCAACCAGACGCTCTCCCCTATCTTCGACAAAGAGAAAGAGCAGGAGCGTCTGCAGCAGGCGCAGCTGATTGGCGAGATTGGCAATCAGGTGGCCGATATTGCCCGCACCGAAGGCAGCATTCGCGCCACCAATGCGGCCAAAGAGAAGCTCAACAACGTTAACGCGAAAGATTTGCAGGAGGCGAAAGCGGCGTGGGAAAAAGCCAATCCGGGCAAAACCGCGACCCTCAACGACATTAACGGCCAGATCTACCAGACGGCCTATAACGACGCGCTTAACGCCTCCGGCTTTGGCACCGGCGGGCAGTATCAGCAGGCGATCCAGGCGGCGACGGCAGCGGTTCAGGGTCTGGCCGGGAGCGATCTCAGCGCCGCGCTGGCGGGCGGTGCCGCGCCATACATTGCCGAAGTGATTGGTCACCACAGCGGCCTTAATGACGCGGGCAAAGTGGCCGCCCACGCGGTGGTCAACGCCGCGCTGGCCGCCGCCCAGGGGCAAAACGCGCTGGCGGGTGCCGCCGGGGCCGCCACGGGCGAGCTGGTGGGGATGATCGCCACCGAGATGTACGGTAAATCTACCGACGAGCTGGACGAAACGCAGAAACAGACGGTCTCTGCGCTGGCGACGCTGGCGGCAGGGCTTTCCGGCGGACTGGTGGGCGACAGCTCTGCTTCTGCCGTGTCGGGGGCGCAGGCGGGTAAGACCACGGTGGAGAATAACTCCCTTGGCGACATCGCCGCGGCCCTGGCGCAGGGTAAAACCCCCGAGCAGGTGGCCGAAGAGCAGGTGAAGGCCGAAAATGAACGCTATAAGCGTGAAAACTGCAGCGGGATGAGCGCCGAAGCCTGTGCGGTTAAAATGTATACCGAGCGTCGGGAAGCGCTGAAAGATATCGCGTTGTTTGGCGTAGATTTTGTCCCGGTCGTGGGTGATATCAAGAGCTTCGCGGAAGCGCACAGTGCGCTTGATTATCTGGCAGCGACGATCGGCATCATTCCTGGCGCAGGGGATGTTGCGGGCAAAGCCATTAAGGGCGCGGAGAAAGCGCTTAAAGCAGGCGATCTGGAGGCGGCGTCTAAGCTGATTAACCAGGCCAGTGATGAGATTCATGCCGTGTCTGGTGCTAAGTGGAACTGGAATAAGGAACTCAATAAGCCGCTCCCTAATAAGACCTATAATCTTGATGGTGACAAAGTCTACAAAACGGACCATCTGGCAAGACCTCAACAGGTCGAAGCAACCCTGAGTGCGAACGTAAAAGACAGGAATGGTTATCAACAGTGTAAGGCCGGGAAATGCGGTACTCCCGGTGATGAGGGCGGTCACTTAATCGCCAGTATTTTTAATGGTCCTGGAGAAAAGTTAAACCTGGTGCCGATGGATGGTAATCTGAACAAAGGCGCATGGAAACAGATGGAAAATACCTGGGCCAAGGCAGTAAACGAAGGTAAAGAGGTGAAGGTCAAGATTCAAACATCGTATATTGGTGATAGTGTCAGACCTGATAAGTTCACAATAGTGTATTCGATTGACGGTGGTCGCCCGATTGAAAAAGTCTTTAACAATACACCTGGAGGTAAGTAATGCGCTCTGATCAAGAAATATATAACGATATTGGTTCAGTTTTGCTGTCAATCGCTCCAGGTGATGCGGTAAAAATCATTCTATGTGCCAAGTTAGAGCCAGAAAGTGACTGTGGTGAGTTCACTTATGACTATATCGATAAACAAGGAAACCAGCATTGGGTCACTGAAACTGCAGATGCAAGTGCAAGACTCTTAGATCTTTTGGTAGAATTAAGAAATTTCTTTGTTGATAACTTTAAATCACAAGAAAAGCCATTCTGGCATGGCTGTGAAGTAACGGTAAATATTGAAACATTGAAAATAAATATTGACTTCAAGTATGAGGATTAATAGGCGACTTCCCGCCCTTCCGGCGGGAGGCTGGCATTTACGACAGGAATAAGAGGAAAGGGTCTGTGGCTCACTCACATTATTTGATTAAAGTTATTGCCGATATGGCCATTTTTCTTGAATTCACTGACGAACATTCACTCAATCCAGATGCCGCTGTGGAAATGATGGAACATATTGCCGCCGAGCTTCAGCAACTAACGGACGATGAGAAAGGGAGTATTATCGATTCCTTTGCAGAGATTGCTAAAGCGTACCGAGGGGACGAGTCCGACTTTGTCAAAGCCCTTCCCGATACGCTGGGTTTACGTTAACCTCATTTAATGAATCGTTCTTACAGACTTATATTGGCGGGAAAAAGCCACATTATCTATGCCATGGGCTTAAGGCACTGAAAAACATACTGATTAAGACGTAAATGACTATCGAGAAAACGACTCTAATCGTAGATAAAATGCAACGCATGGCTAATTTATTAGAATTAGGTGGATATTCCGAATGGTCAGCCAGCATTTTTAAACTAGCTAAAAAATATGAGCTTGCTCCTGATGATACCAAATACATTTTTCTAAATTTCTATGGTGGCATGGGATCTCTGAATGATCTCGTAGTGTACAGAAACGGAAGTATTTTGATGAGTGAAAATGATGAACTCGATCAGCTCAGACGCGACCTGTTTAACCTCCTTTCATGAACAAAAATCCCGCTTTCGTAGGTGGTTTCAATGAATTTGTTCTTTAACAACCAAGTTATATTATTGTTGAGAAGTACACGCCAGATAGGAGTGATAAAATGACAGTAGAATGGGCTCATTTTATAGATGTTCTTGGTAAAAGGGAAAATTCTGTTGAAGTTATCAACCTGTGTCATGCTATCGGTGAATCCCCGGTTATATCAGCTGATGCTGGCGAATATAACGATCCTGATGGAAAAACGAAGTTCTATAAATTTTACCACTCTGGTATCGAGATGGGGTTTCGGAAAGACTGCTTAAGTCATATTCATTTTTACTTTGGCAATGAAGATGGATATTCACCCTTTACAGGCAGTTTTATCCCAGGACTTAAAGGCGGGATGGACAGGGCATTCATTACAAAATTGCTTGGAAAACCCACGTTGTCTGGCGAAGGCAAAGTCGACATGCTCCTTGGCTGGATCAATGGATGGGCAAAGTACGATTACGGGAACCACTCAGTGCATCTTCAGTACACGGAGCATAATCACCTGTGTCACGCAACGCTGATTAAGAATTAGCCCCCCTGATTTATAATCTTTTTTTTAAATTTTAGCCCGGGTCGATGTAAAGCGATTACGGGCTTAAATATTGGTAGTAGTCTTTATCCTGCTATACTGCCGTCTTCCATAAAGGGGCAAATATCCCTGGGTAATGGGAAATAATGATGGGTTACTGGTTCTATAACAAGATGGAAAAATTGGGGGCCGGGGAGCAGCGAGCAAACAATTTAAACAGGTGACAGTATGGCTAATAGCCTGAATGACGTTATTGAAGAGTTAAAGGTAGTGTCCGGGAACGAGAGAAATAATATTCCTTTACCGGATGATGATCTTATTTCTAAATATGAAGGAGAGGTAGGATTTTCTTTTTCACCTGACTACAAGAAACTTCTTAAGGAAGTTGGCAATATCTATTATGGAACAATCGAACTATTATCTGTCACAGAAGACAAAAAATTCTATGGCGAGTTGTTAACGGCTATAAATGATGCAAAAGAACCTGGCGTACCTGAATCGTGGCTACCCATATGTGAAGATAACGGTAGTTATTATTGTTTAGACCAACAAGGTCGTGTTCAATATTGGACTGGCGATGGTGATAGTGAAGAGCAATGGCCTGATTTAGCCGCTTGGGTGAAAGATGTCTGGATCGACGGCAACTAAGGTATGCCAGGGTAAATATTTACCTGGAAAACCCTTGTAGCCATAAAAGATGATTTTTGGAGCACCTGTAGAAGCGGTGCTCCAAAAACGCCAGGGTCTTGGTATTGCCCTCATACCCTGGACATTACCTGAAAAACGCGTCGACTGTGATGAAATAAAATACATTTTTCTAAGTTTCTATGGCGGAATGGGATCTCTAAACGATCTCGTATTGTATAGAAATAGAAAGGTTGTGATGGATGAAAACAATGAACTCGCTCAGCTCAGACGCGACATGTTTAACCTTCTTTCCTGAACAAAAATTCCGCTTTCTCGGGTAGGCTAGGAATGAAAAAAAGCACTAAATCGTTTATTAACCTTGTTTACCTGTGCTGCGCGATAGGTCTGGCCGTGTTCATCCTGACGCTCCTTGGCCGTTTAGTCGGCGCAGGATTAGCATGGAATGTGAAAGAAGGTTTTCCTTTCTCTTTCAATGACGTGTTGATATGTCTTGAGTTAACCTGGCTGGGGCTGCCTGCGGGTTTGATCATCTGGTTTTTTTATCACCGGTAAAAGACCAGGACAGGTTGCAATGTGAATCACCTTCCGGCGGGAGGTTGGCTTAATGGAAAAGTAAAATGAGACTCGATAATTCCAAAAAATCCCTTTGGGCGCTTATGGGCATATGTTTTTTAATGTGCATCGCATTGATGATAATTGGTCTTTTTTCTTATCTGGTGAAAGGCTGGTTAATCTGGGACTTTGATAAGCCTTTTCCTTTCGGGAAAAAAGAAATGATCACTATCTTAAAAATCAGTTTCTTAGGTATACCCGCGGGGATGGTGTTCTGGATTTTTGGTATCCGTTGAAACCTGTCTGTGTAGAATGGCTTTTGAAGAATGAGTATATTCGCGAGGTTCGCCAACATGTTAGTCAATATTTCTGAAATACATTTTGCCCGGGTAGAAAAACTGGAAGCCTGCATGCAGGATAAAGGATACGTGGTGCTGGGCCTCGACCAGTGCGGGCCGCTTAAAGCGCCCACGGGAAAATGTAATTAATTGCTCAACAATCACGGAATAAAGGATAGAAAAATATGCGCGATTCCCAGGCAATTTATAATGATATTGGCTCGGTCTTAATAGCCGCAGCGCCCGATAACGCCGCAAAAATCATCGCGCGCGCTGAGCTGTCGCCCGAAGATGACCACTGCAAATGTGAATTTGATTATGTGGACAGCACCTCAGGTGAGACAAACTGGTTTACTGCAGGCGCACGAGCCAATGCTGATTTGCTGGACCTTCTGGTTGAGCTGAGGAAATTTTTCGTTAATAACATCTCATCACAACAGCCCTCGTTCTGGCACGCCTGTGAAATAACGGTCGATGTTGAAACGCTCAGGATCGTTATTAACTTTAAGTATGCCGATTAAGCACTACCCCCTACCAAAATAGGGGAGGCAAATTCCAGGACTTTTCCGGCCTTTAAGATTATTCCCTATTTCATCACCTGCCAAAAAAACCAACAATTTAACCGCTTTATGTGGCGTGGAATATCTCCTGATTTGTATAAGGATATATCCGACATAACTTACAAAAAATGGTGACAAGGATTACGGAAATGAAAACTCTCTCTCTGGCGGTATTGGTCGCGGCGGGTCTGATGAGCGGTGCGGCACTGGCGGATAATCACACCGTCTCTGTCGGATATGCGCAGAGTAAAGTCGAACATTTTAAAAATATTCGCGGCGTGAACGCGCAATATCGCTATGAGTGGAATTCTCCGGTCAGCGTGATGGGATCATTCACCTATATGAGCGGCGACGACGATCAGAATTATTCTATTGCGTCTGACTCGATTCATAACCACGTAGACGTGAAATATTACTCCCTGATGGTCGGCCCGGCTTACCGTATTAACGACTTTGTCTCCCTGTACGCGCTGGGCGGTTTTGCCCACACCAAAGCGGACGGCGACACCACCTGGGTCAACGGCGGGGATAACTACACCCAGCGCGACAGCATCTCTGAAAAATCGTCCTCTTTCGCCTACGGCGCGGGCGTGCAGTTTAACCCAACCGCAGAGCTGGCGATTAACGTCGGTTACGAAGGGACTACCACCGATATCGACGGCGACCGTGGCATCAACGGCTTCAACGTGGGTGTGGGTTACCGCTTCTAACCCTCACCCTAACCCTCTCCCTGAAAGGGAGAGGGGATAGACGGTGCCTGTTTGATGATATGGGCAATAAATTTGGTGAGTTTCGGCAGCGGGCGTAAGTCCTGCCGCCACAGTAAATGTACCGTTCGCGGTTCGGGGGTGAAGGGTTCCAGCACCCGAACCAACCGGCCGTTAGCCAGTTCATCCGCCACCAGCACCTCCGGCTGCAACAATAATCCCGCCCCGGCAATCGCCGCCATCCGCAGGCCGTAGCCATCGTTACAGCGCAAAATCGCATCGCGCTTCCAGCGTACCTCCCCTTCCACACCCGGTAGCCGCCATTCGTTGCGCGCGGTCCAGACCGTGTGGGACAAACACAGATGATCCACCAGATCGGCGGGCGTTTGCGGCGTGCCGTGACGGGCTAAATAGTCCGGTGCCGCGCAAATCACCATCCGGTACGGGCAGAGGTATTTCGCCACCAGATCCTCGGCGTGGATGTCGCCGATGCGGATCGCCAGGTCCACGCCTTCGTCCACCAGATCGACCCGCCGGTTGGTCAGGTCCAGCTCGACACGCACGTCCGGGAAACGCTGCAAAAAGGTGGCGGTCAGGGGCGCAATCACGCAGCCGCCAAACGAGGTCGGCGCGGTCACCCGCAGCGTGCCCGCCGGAGCAGCCCGTAAGCGTTCGACCGAACTTTCGGCGATCGACACCTGCTCCAGCACCCGTTTCGCCTCGTCAAAGTACACCCGACCGGCGTCGGTCAGGCTCTGACGCCGGGTATTGCGCTCCAGCAGCCGGGTGCCGAGCTGGGACTCCAACTGAGCGATGTACTTCCCGACCATCACCGCCGACATCTCCAGCCGCGTTGCCGCCCCGGTAAAGCTGCCGCTCTCTACCACCGCGATAAAGGTTTCCATGCCGCGAAGTTTATCCATATTCCAAACCCCTGGTTAGTAATCATCTAACTTTAGGCCAGTTTATCCGCTATCCGGTTTATTAAACAATGGAGGCTCACAACATGAGGAGTCAGCCATGAAAATCGTCATTATTGGTGCCAGCGGTACGGTCGGTCGGGCAGTGACCGAGGAATTGAGTCGTCGCCACGAGGTGATCCGCGTGGGTCGCACGCAGGGCGACTATCAGGTGGATATCACCTCCCAGGCCAGCGTGCAGGCGCTGTTCGAAAGCATCGGTCCGGTGGATGCGATTGTCTCGGCCAGCGGCGGACTGCACTTTGGCCCTCTCGCAACCATGACCGACGGCAACTTTAACCAGGGTTTGCAGGATAAACTGCTGGGACAGGTGCGGCTGGCGCTGACCGGGCAGCACTACCTGAATGAAGGCGGGTCGATCACTTTGATCAGCGGAATTGTGGCCGACGAACCGATTGCCCAGGGGGTGAACGCCACCACGGTCAACGCGGCGCTGGCCGGGTTTGTCCGCGCCGCCGCCTGCGAGCTGCCGCGCGGGATCCGCATCAATCTGATTAGCCCGACGGTATTAACCGAATCCGCCGCGGCCTACGACGGATTCTTCCCCGGCTTTGAGAGCGTGCCCGCCGCCACCGTCGCCCAGGCCTATCGCCGCAGCGTGGAAGGGGTGCAGAGCGGGCGGGTGTACAAGGTGGGTTACTGAGCCGTTTGCGGTTGCCCGACCTACAAAATCCTACAATGCGGCCTGTTGCCCTCACCCCTCCCTCTCCCACAGGGAGAGGGCGCAAACATTAAAAACGGTAACTGGCGTTACCGTTTTGCTTTTACCTCAGCCCACCGTACCCCACACCAGATTGCCGTTGTGGAAGGTGGCGGTGCGCGGTGAAATGCGCGCCACCGCTTCGGCGGAACAGGAGGCATCCACCAGCACAAAGCTGGCGGCGTCCTGCGCCTTCGGCCACACGCGCTCGCCGTTGTCGTTCAGCGGCAGCACGTCGCCGGTGGCGATCCCCAGCGAGCGGGACAGGGTCTGCTCGTTCGGGCGGATATAGAGCTGAGCATACAGGTTGGCTTTTTCCAGCATGTCACCCAGGCCATACGGCGACCAGTGGTCGATCACGCTGTCGGTGCCGGAGATCACGAATACGCCTTTATCGCGCAGCTGCTTGAGCGGCATGTGCAGGGTGCCAATCGGCACCGTCGACGCCACGGTGATCTGCTGCGCGGCCATGCGGGTGGCGATGTTATCCACCTGCTTCTCGTCCATCATCGCCAGCGCAAAGCCGTGGCTGATGGTCAGCTTGCCCTTCAGCGCCGGGGTTTTCTCCACGGTTTGCACCATGTAATTCACCGCCGCAATGCCCGCCGGGCTGGTTTCATGCAGATGGATATCCACCCCTTTGTCGTAATCCAGCGCAATCTGGAACATCAGGTCGAGGGATTTTTCCATCGCGCCGTCAACGCTGGTCGGATCCAGCCCGCCAACGTAGTGCGCCCCGGCCTGCATCGCGTCGCGCATCAGCGCTTCGGAATTAGAGAGCAGCAGCCCGTGCTGCGGAAAGGCGACAATCTCGCAGTCGAAGCCAGGCTTACGGCGCGCCAGCACCGCCTGCAAATTTTCCAGATTCTTCAGGCCCGACGTGGGTTCGATATTGCAGTGGCTGCGGGCGAGGGTGGAGCCTTTCGACTGGATCAGGTCGATCAGCTTCTCTGCCCGCTCCTGGGTGTAGGGCTGCAGTTCCGGGAGCAGCTTTTGTTCCAGGCGGATCATGTCCTGAATGGTGGTGCCCGCCGGGCGATTCAGCGAGCGCCACGGGCCGCCGTAGAAGGTTTTATCCAGGTGGATGTGCATGTCGCGCATCGCCGGCAGCAGCAGTTTGCCGCCCGCGTCGTAGTGCGGCAGCGTGGCGTCGGCGTGACTTTTGTTGTCGCGCAGGGCGGCGATTTTACCGTCCTTGATCTCCAGCGTTTTCAGCTCGGTGCGGGTGCTGACGGCCACCTTGCCGTCGAAGTTGAACCCGGCCTCCAGCAGCACGTTGTCCAGATAGTAGTGTTTTGCGGTGATGTTCATCGGTTTGCCGGTCTCGCAGAGCGGTGTTGCGGGATCAGCAGCATACGCGACGGAACCGGTCGCGCCAAACAGCGCGCAGGCGGTTGCAGCGGTGGCGATTTTGCCGCTCTGGCTGAGAAACTCCCGGCGGCTTTTATTTTCACTCATTGTCTTTTCCTTTTACTTACGCATTCACAAGGTTCGCCGCGCAGCAGCGCGGGCAGGCAGTCCAGCAAGGTCACGCATTCACAATATGGGTGCCGGTTTCACCGCGCAGCGCCGCAGGCAGGCACTCCGGCGAGGTGATGATCACCCGGCTGCCGCCGTGGTGTAAAAATTCCAGGCTGGCGGCGATTTTTGGCAGCATGCTGCCCGCCGGGAAATGGCCCTCTTCCATATAGCGGGTCATCTGCGCCACGTTGACGCGGTCCAGCGCCTGCTGGTTCGGCTTGCCGAAGTTAACGCACACTTTCTCCACGCCGGTGGTGATCACCAGCACGTTGGCATTGATCTCACGCGCCAGCAGCGCGGTGGAGAGATCTTTGTCGATCACCGCATCCACGCTCTGGTAATCCCCTTCGGCGCTGCGCACCACCGGGATCCCGCCGCCGCCCGCGCCGATCACCACAAAGCCTTTTTGGGTCAAGGCCTTGATGGCGTCGGCTTCGACGATACGTACCGGCTGCGGCGAGGCCACCACGCGGCGGTATCCGCGGCCTGAATCCTCGACAAAGTGCCAGTCCGGATGGGCACGCTGCAGGGCATCGCGCTGGGCTTCGCTAAAGAACGCGCCGATGGGCTTGGTCGGTTGGGCGAAGCCGGGGTCGTTGTTGTCGACTTCAACCTGGGTCACCACGGTCACCGCTTTCTGCTCGCCGCGCGCGGCCAGCTTGTTGTTCAGCGCCTGCTGGATCAGGTAGCCAATGCCGCCCTGAGTATCCGCCACACAGTTGGCCAGCGGGGTCAGCGGCAGGCCTTCGCGCTCGTGAGCGATCTCGGCCCGACGCAGATCCAGCCCCACCTGCGGACCGTTACCGTGAGTGAGGACGATGTCGTAGTCGGAGGCCAGCATTTCGAGCACCGATTCCGCCACCGCCTTCACCGCCTGGGCCTGATGTTCAATCGACTGGCTGGCGTTGTCTTTGATAATGCTGTTGCCGCCGATGGCGACCACCATGAGTTCTTTCATGAGTTTTCCTTCGCAACGGTGGCAGGCTCAACGCTCGCGGCTTCGCGGCTATCAAGGAAATGCTTCAGCACAAACATCGCGCCCATCATCAGGTAGGCCGTCACGAAGGTGAGCGAGCTGCCTTCGGCAAAGCCGACCACCGGGGCGTGAATTACGCCGAACAGCGCCAGCAGGGCACCCGTCGCCGCGGCGATAGCCCCGCGTAACGGTTTGTTGATGATCGAGAAGATGGCGATACAGCCCCACAGCATACTGGCGAGCGGTGCGCCGTTACCCAGGTGCATCAGGCCCTCGTAGTAGATGCCCTTGCTGTGCAGCACGTCGGTGCCGATTTTCGCCGCGTTAGTGCCCGCCGCCGCCATCACGCTGTTCATCATGGTCAGCGCCCAGTTGGCGATCCACGGGAACAGACAGATGAAGATGACGGGCACCTCTATTTTGGGCGTTTCCCTCACCACCTGGTTGGCGGTCACTACCCCGATAAACACCAGGATCGGTACGATGGCGGTCATCGGGATAATGGCGAGCATAAAGGCCCCCAACCCGAACAGCGGCACGAGGAACATGGTGACCCCGGACGCCAGCGTGTAGCCGATGCTGGCCCCCATCGCTTTCCAGCCCGCGTGGCCGACGTACACCGTCACCGGGAACGGGTTGCCCATCAGGCAGCCGAGCATTGATGCCAGCCCGTTGGCGAGCATCACCTTCCGCGTCGGGTATTCATCCCCTGCCGCGTGGGCGCTCTCGATGTTCTCGAGGTCAAAGATGTAGTTCGCCAGCCCCAGCGGAACGGCAGACGCCAGATACGGCAGCGCGTGCGGCAGACCCTGCATAAAGCTGTCGATATGCACTTCCGGCGGGTTAAAGCCGAACGACGACATCGAGGCTTTGATGGCCTCCGGGCTTTGCAGGCCGGAGATCCACGCCAGCGCGGTCCCGGCGATCAGCAGCAGCAGGCCGGTCGGGATGCGGGCGAAGATCGGTTTCTTGCCAAACCAGTTAATGAAGATCAGCAGCAGGACGATAAACGATACGGTCGGCGCTTCGAACGCCTGCAGCATCGGGTTCATCGCCAGCAGCAGCAGACCCAGACCGGACAGGCACGACAGCAGCACGGTGCGCGGGATCATCTTGCGGATGGTCTCGCCTAAGAACGAACCGCCCGCAAGGATCATCGCCTCAACGAAGCACCACACCAGACCAATCTGGATCGCAAAGTCCGCATCGCCGGTTTGCTGATACACCGGCATCAGCACCAGGAAGGTCACGGTAAAAATTGACGGTGCGCTCGGCCCTGACGGCAGCGCGGTCACGTCGTTACGCCCGGTCTGGCGGGCCATCTGCAGGCCAAACCACGTGTAGCAGAGACTCGCCACCAGCACCGCCAGCCCGAAGGCCGGGGCAATACGGCCATACACAATCTCTTTCGGGATCCCGACAACGAAAATGAGCAACCCCATCATCGTCAGCAGGTTGGTCAGATTGTTGGTCATCAGGCCGAAATAGGCCGCCCAGTCACCTCTTTTCCACTCCAGTTTCATGCTTTTCATGGATGCTTACCTTACAGGACGTAGCGATCGCGGAAAGTTAACAGCGCCTTTTCAAAACAGCTAAATGGCGGGTGGACAATGCCCGCGCCAATCATACCGATCCCGGCATCCTTGTGAGCGATGGCGGTGTTGATCACCGGCAGAATGCCGCTGCCTGCCACTTTGGTGATGTCGATAGCGGTCGGGATGCCCATAAACGACAGCAGCGGAATGGTGACGTTCGGGTTTTCGCCGAGGGTGATTTCACGCATCTGGCGTGAGAAATCAATCGCCTCGTCTACCGTACCGCCCACCAGGGCTACAATCGCCGGAGCCGTCGCCATCGCAAACCCGCCGATGCCGTAGGTTTCGGTGATGGCGCTGTCGCCGATATCCAGGCCGGAGTCTTCCGGGCGGTAGCCGGCAAACATCGGGCCGATCACCTGCTGCGCCGGGCCGGTAAACCACTGCCCCGGCAGGCCAGAGATCCTCAGGCCGAACTCGTAGCCGTTGCGCGCCATGGTGGTAACCACGGTGCTGTACTCGATACCGTGGGCGGCATCCAGCGCGGCTTTGCACATCGCCATCCACGTCGGGCCGGAGAAGTAATCGCTGCTGGCGACAAACTCAAACACCTGACGCTGCTGCTCGACCGGATAGCCGGCCTGAATCAGCCCCGGCGTCAGGGCCTGAATCAGCAGCGTGGTGCCCGCGTTGTTGCGGTTATGGCACTCGTCGCCCATGTGCAGCGCCTGAGCCAGCATCAGGCGCAGGTCGATTTCGCCGATGATTTTCATGGCGTCGCGCAGCATCGGGCCGAGCACGTCGCGCATCCAGTTCAGGCGGTCGATGACGCTCTGGTCGTTAGCCCCCATGCGCAGGATCTTCGCCATCTGCTCGCTGAGGTTGGTGAACGCCCGGTTGCCGTAGGTTTTGTTTTCGACGATGTGCATAAACATCGATGCCGAGGTGACGCCCGCCATTGAGCCCACGCAGTCGTGCTCGTGGCACGGCGAGAAGGTGATCTCCCCGGAGGCCGCCAGCCGCGCCGCGTCGTCCAGATCGGTCGCCAGCCCTTCAAACACCAGCGCCCCGGTCACCGCCCCTTTCATCGCCCCACACATGTTCTCCCATGCGACAGGCGGACCGGCGTGGAGGATAGTCGTGCGGGTCATGCCTGGCACCACGTTGATGGCCTGATCGAAGCCCACCAGCACCGGATGCGACTGGATAATGCGCTCCAGCGCCACCTTGTTGGCAGCGGCAATTTTCTCGGCCAGCGGTTTGACGGCCAGCTGATCCAGCGCCTCCACGACCTGCATATTGCCCTGCCCCGGCGGCGTCCAGTCGAGATGGGTCACCGGCACGTGCTGTTTTTTCAGGTCGTCGCTGAACAGAGCAATCCCGACGTTAATGACGTTCAGCGGCTGGTTAAATAACGATTTCATCAGGCTTTCTCCCCTTTGCAGACAAATTCACGCGCCAGTAATCCGGTATTGGTACTGCTGCTGGCCCAGATCACGCCCGCATCGGTCAGCAGCTGGCACTGCTGGCTGAGCGACGGCGTATCCAGATCGGTGCCGAGCACGTAGCCGAGAATTTCCAGCGGACGGTGGTCGGCCCTGGCGATGGCCTGTGCTTGTTTGATGGCGTCGATCATCACCCCGACCGGGTCTTCGTGCGAGCCGAAGCCGAGCACAAAGTCCATCACGATCACCCCCACTTCCGGGTCGCGGGCCTCCTGCAGCAGGCGGCTGATGCGGTTGGTCGGGTCGATCATCGGGTGCGGCTTGCCGTTGGTGAAATCGTCGTCGCCAAAGTCGAGGAAGGTGTGTGCCTGGCTGACGTTGATGTCGGCTAAGCGCCGGGTCGGATCCGGCTGGATGTTGCTGTAGACGTCGTCGAATTTCTCCAGCGCCGCGAACATCGCCTCATCGCACAGGGTGCCACCGCAGAACAGGCCGCGGATGTACTTTTGCTGCGGGGTCAGGCGGGCGCGGACTTCTTCGATCAGCGGCCAGTTGAGCGGGTGCAGATCCAGCGACTCTTTTTTGATACCGGTGAGCAGTACTGCCTTCAGCGCTGCCTCTTTGGTGCCGCGGGCAAACTGCAGGCCGTCTTCGTCGGCAGGCGGTTGGTTGCGGCCTAAGAAGCTGACGACCACCGGTTTGCGGCAGGTGCGGGCGCGGGCCAGCACTTTCTCGGCCACTGCTGGTGCAGGCGGTTTGGAGATCAGCACGATCGCCTGGGTGGCGTCGTCGGCCTCCAGCATCGCGATGGCGTCGAGCATCATCAGCCCGCCGATTTTCTCGCTCAGATCGCGACCACCGGTGCCGATCAGCTGGGAGATGCCGCCGCCGAATTCATGAATACGCGCGCTCAGCTCCTGGCTGCCGGTGCCGGAGGCGCCGACGATGCCAATCGGCCCACGGCGCACCGCGTTGGCGAAGCACAGGCCCGCGCCGTTGATAATAGCGGTGCCGCAGTCCGGGCCCATCATCAGCAGCCCTTTCGCGTGCGCCAGCTGCTTAAGCACCAGTTCGTCATCCAGCGACACGTTATCGGAAAACAGCATCACGTTGAGGTCGTTTTCCAGCGCCTGACGCGCCTCGCGGGCGGCAAAGGTGCCGTTGACCGAAATCACCGCCAGATTGCTGTCCGGGCGATGGGTTTTGGCGCTGGCGAGGGTCGCATAACGGGATTCGTGGGAACCCGCGCTCTCTTTGCGGGTGAACAGCGCCTCGATGGCGGCCAGGGTTTCGTCGTTGGCGGACTCACCCTTAATGACGATCATCAGGTCGCCGTTTTTGGCCTCGGCTAATTCCGGGGTCAGCAGTCCGAGGTTTTTTAAAACGCCTTTGTTCATTTCTGTCGCCATGGCGACAAATGCCTGCTCCACGCCGGGCAATTTATTGGCTTTGGTGGAGACCGACATCAGTGAGACAGAATCAAAATAGGTATTCTTTTTTATAACGATTTTGGTGGGCATGGGTTCCTCCCGAATGCGGGCAAAAGGGGGCCACATCACGCTCGAAGGCGTGATGGAAAAATGGTCCGGTTTTATTTCCGGCCAGCCCGAATCGGCTGACCGGGGGGTTTACGCGCCTGCGGCGATCAGCAGGTCGGCAATCTCGTTGAAGCCTTTTTCACGGGCCAGTTCGAGCGGGGATTTGCCGTATTTGTCGGTCATGTGCGGGTTGGCGCCGTGGTCCAGCAGCAGCTTCACGATCGCCTGCTGACGGGTGCCGCCGTCGTTTAAGACGATGGCTTCCAGCAGCGGCGTCCAGCCAACGAAATTGGTGTGGTTGACGTTAATGTCGGTGTGGGTCAGCAATTCCTGCACCACTTCCAAGTGGCCTTTTTCGCTGGCCGGGGTGATGCCGACGCCGCCAAAGCGCGTCAGCCTGTCCAGATCCGGGTTGGCGGGCAACACCAGGCGTAACAGTGTGAGGTCGTTGGTCAGGCAGCTGATTAAGAACGGGTTGAAACAGGTCTGATCCTGCTGGTCGATATTGGCTCCGGCGGCAATCAGCAGTTCCACGCAGGGATACTGTTTATTCAGGCTGGCAATAATAATGGCGGTTCTTTTCTGGCGGTTGGTGGCGTTGATATCCACCCCTTTCTCCAGACAGGCTTTTAGCGCCTCGGTATCACCCTGTTCAGCAGCAAACAGAAATTCAGTAACGAGTTCATTGGTAGACATATCCACACTCCTGGTTTTCCTTTCTGATGGACTGAGCATAGCAACCGCCTGGTCAGAAAAGAATCCGCTTAAAAAGGATTCATCGACAGGAGTTTCATTGTTGAGTTAAATTTAACAGTCGAGCCAAAATGTGCGTCTGTGCAACCTTTTCCTTATGTTTTACCGTGTTTTAGCCCGCTAAGCTGCATTATGCTTATGGCTGCGCAGGCCTTACGCTGCGCGGCTCGCCACAAATATGCAGAACTGTGACCGGCTTCAAATGAGTTGTAACCGCGCTGTTAAAATATGTTCAAAACTGATGACTGCCAGGAGCCGTAATATGAATTCCATCTTTACCGAAGAGAATCTGCTGGCCTTCACCACCGCGGCACGTTTTGGCAGCTTCAGCAAAGCCGCCGGGGAGCTGGGCGTGACGACTTCGGCCATCAGCTACACCATCAAACGGATGGAGACCGGGCTCGACGTGGTGCTGTTTGTACGCAATACCCGCAGCATCGAGCTGACCGAGTCGGGCTTTTACTTCTACCGCAAAGCCATTGACCTGCTGAATGACTTTCACGCCATCAAGCGCGGGATCGACACCATCTCGCAGGGGATCGAGACGCGGGTGCGGATCTGCATTAACCAGCTGCTCTACACCCCGCGCCACACCGCCCGTCTGCTGCAGGTTATGAAAAAGCAGTTCCCTACCTGTCAGATCACGGTGACTACCGAGGTGTATAACGGGGTCTGGGATTCGATCATCAATAATCAGGCGAACATTGCGATTGGTGCCCCGGACACGCTGCTGGACGGCGGCGGCATTGATTACACCGAGATTGGTGCCATTCGCTGGGTGTTTGCCATCGCCCCGGACCATCCGCTGGCGCTGGCCCCGGAGCCGCTGGCCGAAAGCCAGCTGCGGCTGTATCCCAACATCATGGTGGAAGACACCGCCCACACCATCAATAAAAAAGTCGGCTGGCTGCTGCACGGCCAGGAGGCGATCCTGGTCCCGGATTTTAATACCAAGTGCCAGTGTCAGATTTTGGGCGAGGGGATCGGCTTTTTACCGGAGCATATGGCGCGCGAGGCGGTTGAGAAGGGATTGCTGGTAACGCGACGGATCAACAACACCCGCCAGGACTCGCGCATGCTGCTCGCCACGCAGCATGCGGCGACCGGTCAGGTCACCCGTTGGATCAAACAGCAGTTTGCTCCGCAAGGGGTGCTGACCGACATTTATCACGATTTACTGTGGCGGGCTTAGCTGCGGCTCTGTACCCAGAACGCGTGAATAAGGCCCGGAATGTAGCCCAGCAGCGTCAGGACGATGTTCAGAAGAAACGCCCAGCCAAAGCCTTTGCCCAGCAGCACGCCAAGAGGTGGTAACAGAATAGTGATTACGATACGCCAGAAACCCATAAATTCTCCATGCAAGCAGTCAGGTCATTGTATAAAAAGAGGTTTTATACTTTAAGCGTAGTGAGTTTACGCAGGCATGCCACCCTTCGCCCCCGCTTTTACCCTCCTTTACCCTCTTTACACAGGCTGATCGTAGCGATTTAGGAGTAGTCTGCCCCTGACGCTGTACCCCAACCCACGCCTGGGCTATGTTAAAAGCACAACAACCAGAAGGAGGTAACTATGTTTTCTGTAGGCGATCTTGTGCAGCCGCGTATGGGCGGACCAAAACTGAAAGTCATCGAAGTGCATGAGGATCAGATTGTGGCGGTGCAGGCCAGTAATGAGCAGGGCGACAAATACACCCTGAAAGCGGCTGATGTTTCGCTGTATAAAGAAGACGGTGATTTTGGCGTCTGCTAAGTCTGTCGGGCGGAAATATCCGCCCGCTCTGTAAATCCCCCTGTTTCCGCCTCTGTTTATCCCCTTGTTTAACAACGAAAAAACCAAACATTAAAGACAAAATAACGCCCGGGAAGCCAAACCGCCTCGTCCGGAGTATTTTGTGGACAAACTGCCCTTAAATAAAAATTTATCGCTAATTGTGCGTTTCAATCCAGCGATATACTCTATGCGTGAAAAAATAAGCAAATTAATGCACTACCCTATTTCACTCAAGGAGTCAGGACATGTTTTCACGGCAGTCTCGCCTGCGCCACATGGTCGCGGATACCTTCGCGATGGTGGTCTACTGTTCGGTGGTGAACATGCTGATTGAAATATTCCTCTCCGGGATGTCCTTTGAGCAGTCGCTCTCGTCGCGACTGGTGGCCGTACCGGTGAATATCCTGATTGCCTGGCCTTACGGCTTTTACCGTGACGCGATCATGCGCCTGGCCCGGCGTTATAGCCCGGCAGGGTGGATGAAAAATCTGGCGGATATTCTGGCGTATGTCACTTTTCAGTCGCCGGTGTACGTGGCGATTTTGCTGACGGTGGGCGCGGACTGGCACCAGATCGCCGCCGCAGTGAGTTCCAACATCGTGGTCTCAATGCTGATGGGCGCGGTGTATGGGTATTTCCTCGACTACTGTCGCCGACTGTTCAAAGTCAGCCAGTATCATCAGGTCAAAGCGTAGGACGCGGACTGGCACAAAAAGCCAGTCGCGTGATTACTGCGATTCGCCAAACAGGCCTGTCAGAAAACGCTCCAGCGCCATGCGGGAGCTAAAACCGTGCGGGATGCCATAATGCTGATGCGTCTCACCGCTTAATCCGCCTAAGTACAGCGGGAACTGCTGATAGTGGTCGCTGGTTTTCATCTCTGACGCCGGTTCCGCGTAGGAAATACTGCGGTCTTTCAGCGTGGGATGAATGATCAGCGCCATGCGCCCCAGGCGGGCTTCCCGGTTGACGTAAACGTAATTATCCCCGCGACGGTAGCCGTAGGCTTTATGGGTTACCACATCCACGGTAAATCCCGCTTTTTCAAGTTCACGCGCCACTTCATCGGGTCGTAAATACATATTTAATCCTCGTTATCATTCTTGCGGGGCAACCTTAACGTATTCACCAATAGCAGGGCTTTCAGATAAATCCATAAACGCCCTGATAAGTCGTGACTCGCCTCAGAGATTAAAAAGCTGGTCTAAACTGAGTATTACCGCAAATCAAGGGAGCACCGTATGTTTAATCGACTTAATAAAAACGATGTAGATAACGACGTTCAGGATATTCATAACGATGTCAGTAAATTAGCGGACACGCTGGAATCTGTACTGAAATCCTGGGGTTCGGATGCGAAGGGCGAAGCTGAGGACGCCAGACGTAAAGCGAAGTCGCTGCTGCGTGAGACGCGTGCGCGGATGCAGGGGCGTTCACAGGCTAAGCAAGCGGCGTGTGATGCGATAGGTTGTGCGAATACGTTTATCCGCGAGCGGCCGATCTGCGCCGTGGGGACAGTAGCGGCAGTGGGGATCTTTATTGGTGCGCTGCTGAGTATGCGTAAGTAATTCATTTCAGCTCGGACGGTTCCCTCTCCCTTGAGGGAGAGGGTTAGGGTGAGGGGGAACATGCTGCTCAGGCGGTTGTTCCGTTCACTTTACGTTCCTTACTTCTCTGTTATTTTCCAACCGGTGAACGTGTAAAGGGGGCTATCGCGCCCCCTTTACGATCCCGGCCTCCAGGAAACACCTCAGCGATTTACAGCCGGACCTGGGTGCGCGCTGTAGGTTCTGCGTTCCTTTTTTTTCATTTTTTTGTTTTTTGCCTCAAAATCCTCGCCATCCCGCATCATACCTGACCTGGCCGCAATCAACCCAAATTTCCCATATATTGTATGGTTGAAACTTAAGATATCTACATCTAGTATTCTCTCTATCAGCACAGAGCCAAATCGTCGCGTTTAATCGCGGCGGATCCTCATTCTAAATGGAAATACGAATCATGCGTATTATTATTTACACTCGTAATGACTGCGTGCAGTGCCACGCCACCAAACGCGCGATGGAGAGCCGTGGCGTGGCTTTTGAGATGGTCAACGTTGACCTGGAGCCGGACGCCGCCGAGACGCTGCGGGCGCAGGGTTTTCGTCAGTTGCCCGTGGTGGTCGCGGGTGAAACCAGCTGGTCGGGGTTCCGCCCGGACATGATTAACCGCCTTCAGACCCAGGCCGCGCACGCATGAGCCTGATCGTCTACTTCTCCAGCAGCTCGGAAAATACGCACCGCTTTATCGGGCGTGTCGGGCTGCCCGCCGTGCGGATCCCGCTGAACGAGCGGGAACGCATTCAGGTAGACGAGCCCTTTATTCTGGTGGTGCCCAGCTATGGCGGCGGCGGAACGGCCGGGGCGGTGCCGCGTCAGGCGATCCGCTTTCTTAACGACCCGCATAATCGGGCGCTTCTCCGCGGCGTGATCGCCGCCGGGAACCGTAATTTCGGCGAGGCATTCTGCCGCGCCGGGGATGTTATTTCGCAAAAATGCGGCGTGCCGTACCTCTATCGCTTCGAGCTGATGGGGACCCAACAGGACGTCGACAACGTGCGTAAAGGAGTGAACGAATTTTGGCAACGACAACCGCAGAGCGCGTGATGCAGGCATCGACTGATTTCCATGCCCTCAACGCTATGCTCAACCTGTACGATCGCGAGGGGCGCATTCAGTTTGGCAAAGACCACGAGGCGGTAGACGCCTTTTTTACCGCCCACGTCACCCCCAACAGCATGACCTTTGCCAGCCCGCAGGCGCGTCTCGACTATTTAGTTAGCGAGAGCTATTACGACGCCCGGGTGCTGTCGCGCTTTGACGGCGACTTTGTGCTGAGCCTGTTTGCTCACGCCCACGCCAGCGGTTTTCGTTTCCAGACCTTCCTCGGCGCGTGGAAGTTTTACACCAGCTACACGCTGAAAACCTTTGACGGCAAGCGCTACCTGGAACACTTCGAAGACCGGGTGGTGATGGTGGCCCTGACCCTGGCGCAGGGGGATGAAACCCTCGCCCGCCAGCTGACCGACGAGATGCTGGCCGGACGTTTTCAGCCCGCGACGCCGACCTTCCTTAACTGCGGCAAAGCCCAGCGCGGGGAACTGGTCTCCTGCTTCCTGCTACGTATCGAAGACAATATGGAGTCGATTGGCCGCGCCGTGAACTCGGCCCTGCAGCTCTCCAAGCGCGGCGGCGGCGTGGCGTTTTTGCTCTCCAACCTGCGCGAAGCGGGTGCACCGATCAAACGCATTGAGAACCAGTCCTCCGGGGTGATCCCGGTGATGAAAATGCTGGAAGATGCGTTCTCATACGCCAACCAGCTCGGCGCACGCCAGGGGGCGGGCGCAGTGTATCTGCACGCCCATCACCCGGACATCATGCGCTTTCTCGATACCAAACGTGAAAATGCCGACGAGAAGATCCGCATCAAAACCCTGTCGCTGGGGGTGGTGATCCCGGATGTCACCTTCCGTCTGGCAAAAGAGAACGCCGAGATGGCGCTGTTCTCGCCCTATGACGTGGAGCGCATTTACGGCAAACCCTTTGGCGACGTGGCAATCAGCGAGCTGTATGACGCGCTGGTGGCCGACGCGCGCATCCGCAAAACCTGGCTAAACGCCCGGGACTTCTTCCAGCGGCTGGCGGAGATCCAGTTTGAGTCCGGCTATCCGTACATCATGTATGAAGACACGGTGAACCGCGCCAACCCGATTGCCGGGCGCATCAACATGAGCAACCTGTGCTCGGAGATTTTGCAGGTCAACAGCGCCTCAACCTATGACGAAAACCTCGACTATGCGGCGATCGGCAAGGATATCTCGTGCAACCTCGGCTCGCTGAACATCGCCCACACTATGGACTCGCCGGACTTTGGCCGCACCGTCGAGACCGCCGTGCGCGGCCTGTCGGCAGTCTCGGACATGAGCCACATCCGCAGCGTGCCGTCGGTGGAGGTCGGGAACGCCGCCTCGCACGCCATCGGACTGGGGCAGATGAACCTGCACGGCTATCTGGCGCGGGAAGGGATTGCCTACGGTAGCCCGGAGGGGCTGGACTTCACCAACCTCTATTTCTACACCATCACCTGGCATGCGCTGCATACCTCGATGATGCTGGCGAGCGAGCGAGGCCAGCGTTTTGCGGGCTTTGAGCAGTCGCGCTACGCCAGCGGGGAGTATTTTAATCAGTATCTGGAAAGCGACTGGCAGCCGAAAACCGAGAAAGTCCGCGCCCTGTTCGCCCGCGCTGGCGTCAGTCTGCCGACGCGCGCCATGTGGCAGCAGCTGCGTGACGACGTGATGCAGCACGGCATCTATAACCAGAATTTGCAGGCGGTGCCGCCGACCGGGTCGATCTCGTACATCAACCACGCCACCTCGAGCATTCACCCTATTGTCTCGAAAATCGAGATCCGCAAAGAGGGCAAAACCGGGCGCGTTTACTACCCTGCCCCGTTTATGACCAACGAGAACCTGGCCCTGTATCAGGATGCCTATGAGATCGGCCCGGAAAAAATTATCGACACCTACGCCGAGGCGACCCGGCACGTCGACCAGGGGCTGTCGCTGACGCTGTTCTTCCCGGATACCGCCACCACCCGCGACATCAACCGGGCGCAGATTTACGCCTGGAAGAAAGGGATCAAGACCCTGTACTACATTCGCCTGCGTCAGCTTGCGCTGGAAGGCACCGAAACAGAAGGCTGCGTGTCCTGCGCGCTGTAAGGAGAAAAGATGCAACCGTCGCTCGTCCGTGCCGTTAACTGGAACAAGATTGAGGATGATAAAGACCTGGAGGTCTGGAACCGTCTGACCAGCAACTTCTGGCTGCCGGAGAAAGTGCCGTTGTCGAATGACATTCCGGCGTGGCAGGCCCTGAGCCACGCCGAACAGCAGCTGACCATCCGGGTGTTCACCGGCCTGACCCTGCTCGACACGGTGCAAAATACCGTCGGCGCCCCGGCGCTGATGGCGGATGCCCTGACGCCGCACGAAGAGGCGGTGATGTCCAACATCAGCTTTATGGAGGCGGTGCACGCCCGCTCGTACAGCTCGATTTTTTCAACCTTGTGCCAGACACAGGATGTGGATGCGGCCTACCGCTGGAGTGAAGAGAGCCCTTCCCTGCAGCGCAAAGCCGTGCGGGTGCTGGAGCATTATCGCGCCGATGAGCCGTTAAAGAAGAAAATCGCCAGCGTGTTTCTGGAATCGTTCCTGTTCTATTCCGGCTTCTGGCTGCCGATGTACATGTCGAGCCGGGGCAAGTTGACCAACACCGCCGACCTGATCCGCCTGATCATCCGCGACGAAGCGGTACACGGGTACTACATTGGCTATAAGTACCAGAAAGGGCTGGAGAAAGTGAGCGAAGCCGAGCGCGAGGCGCTGAAAGGGTTTGCCCTCGATCTGCTGATGGATCTGTATGACAACGAGCTGAGCTACACCGACGAGCTGTATGCCGGAACGGGCTGGGAAGAGGATGTAAAAGCCTTTCTGTGCTACAACGCCAACAAAGCGCTGATGAACCTCGGCTATGAGGCGCTGTTCCCGCCGGAGATGACCGAGGTCAACCCGGCGATCCTCGCGGCATTGTCGCCGAACGCCGATGAAAACCACGACTTCTTCTCCGGATCCGGCTCCTCATACGTGATGGGCAAAACGGTCGAGACCGAAGACAAGGACTGGGATTTCTGAAGAAGAAGCGTGGCTCATGTTAACGCGCGCGGGCTGAGGTGCGCTGCACGACTAACACGCTGATCAGCACGATGGCGAGCCCAACAAACGCGGTGCTGCTGAGGGACTGGGACAGGATTATCCAGCCGAGCAGCACGGCGGTTAACGGGCTGAGTAATCCCAGCGAAGCCACCGCCACACCCGGCAAACGGGTGATGCCGCGAAACCACAGGCCGTACGCCACAAACGCCCCGGCCAGGCTGAGATAAGTGTAAGCGGCATATTGCGAGGCATTAAGCGCCGGAAGCGGTGCGTCGAACAGCCACACTGCAGGCGCTAACATCAATCCCCCCAACACCAGCTGCCAGCCGGTCAGCGCCATCACCGGCATAGCGATCTGCCAGCGACGCGTTAACCAGACCCCGGTTGCCATGCACCCCGCCCCCAGCAACGCCGCCGCTATCCCGATGGGTTCAAAAACGGTCTGGGGCGAAAGCAGCAACACGGCCATCCCAACGACCCCTGCCAGCGCGGCCCACAGCGTGATTTTGTGCGGCGCGCGGCGGTCAACCGTCCAGATCAGCACCATCACCAGCAGCGGCTGGATCGCCCCCAGCACCGCGGCCAGGCCCCCGGGCAAGCGATAGGCCGCCACAAACAGCAGCGCCTGAAACACGCCAATATTGAGTGCGCTGAGGATCAGCAGCCGCCCGATGTCACGGTACGCAGGCAGGCGCAAGGTGAACAGCAGCAGCAAAACCCCGGCCGGAAGCACACGGATCAGCGCCGCCGTAAAGGGCCGGTCCGGCGGCAGAAGCTGCGTTGTCACGATGTAGGTTGATCCCCAGATCGCCGGGGCCAGCGCCGTCAGCAGCACGTCACGCCAGTAAGAAAGAGAAAATGTAGATTCCATAATTTTGCACTTACCTTCAATTCAAGATAAAATCAGTCTGTCGAGCAATTAACTTGAAGTCAAGATAAATGAACAATCTCACTAAACCGTCACCTGATGCCGTTGATGCCATTCTTGCCCAGTGGCAGCGCGAAAGACCGGACCTGGACTGCAGCCCGATGGGGCCGATTGGACGCATAGCGCGCTGCGCGGCGCTTCTTGAACAACGGCTGGAATCCACGTTTACGCAGTGTGATCTGAGTGGCTGGGAGTTCGATATGCTGGCGACGCTGCGCCGTGCGGGCTCGCCTTACTGCCTGAGCCCGACAGAACTGTTTTCGACGTTAATGGTGACCTCCGGCACCATGACCCATCGACTCAAACGCCTGGAATCGCGAGGGCTAATCAGTCGGCAGGCGAACGCCAACGATGCGCGCAGTATGCTGGTGCAGCTCACAGATGACGGGCTGGCGCTGATCGACCGCGCGGTGGAAAAGCACGTCGAGAATGAAAGGCAGATCTTGTCGGGGGTGTCGGCTGAATCGCTGGCGGAATTGGATCGGCGGTTGAAAGAGTTGCTGGGGGCGCTGGAGGGGGAATAACCAGCAACCCTTGCGCGCCATTGAGTTGCATTGCGCGACAAATTGTCGAATATCTTAACTGAAGTGCGTCAAACACTGACGTATCGATTGAAACCACCCCACTACTTTACAGGTACGGGTGACTACATCATGAGGTTTAAAATGGCAACAATCATCCGCTTAGATGATGATTTTGTTGAAGAAGTTAAAATATACGCAGAAGCAATGAGCCGCAGCGTGCCCAAGCAGATTGAGCACTGGGCTAAGATTGGCCACATTGCTGAGGACAACCCTGATCTGCCGTTTTCCTTCATTAACGAAATCCTGCTGGCGAAATCAGAAATGGACAATGGGAGAATGAAGAAATATGTGCGCAGAAAAGACAGGTCAGGAAATTGAGGTTTACCAGCCAAGTCGCTTTGAGAAAGCTTTTAACCGCCTGACCCAAGCGGAGCAGGACAACGTTGATGAAGAGATTGATCGCATCATCGCAAACCCTGAGACAGGAGAGCGCAAGAAAGGCGATCTCAGCTATCTGTGGGTGCATAAGTTCTACATGGAGAAGCAGCAATACTTGCTCGGGTCCTCCTGGCGGGACCAAAAGCTGGAGATCTATCTCTTAAGCCTTGGAACGCACGAGAATTACTATGATGAGCAAAAGCGGTACCGCAAAGCTGACCTGAAACTAATCGGGTAAAGTCGAGTAAGAAGTCTTATCGTTTTAAAATAGCCAGCTAGTGCAGAATTCTCATTTCTGAGGAAACTGTTCAAGAAAATCCACTTTCCCATCGCATATAACCCTGGCGCCCGCATCTGGCACAAAACTGCCTGAGATTTCCTGCCTACCCTGCATCCCCAATTAACGATATCCTCCGATCACCCCAGTCCCCTCACTCAGGACCCACTATGAAAAGACGTTACGCCGTTGCAGATGTTTTTACCGATACCCCTTTCCTCGGCAATCCTGTCGCCGTGGTGTTAGATGCTGAGGGGATGAGCACCGAACAAATGCAGCGGATTGCCGTTGAGTTTGGCTACAGCGAAACGACCTTTGTTCTGCCACCCGCAAAGGCGGAAAACACCGCGCGGGTGCGGATTTTTACCCCCTCGCGTGAAATTCCTTTTGCCGGACATCCCAATGTCGGCACCGCTTATGTGCTGGCAAATTATGCCGCGATAAATGGCACGGCGCTGCCTGACACCCTGCTATTCGAAGAAGATGCCGGGCTGGTCCCGGTTAAGATTCTAAAAGATAACAGCGCGATTACCGGCGCGGAACTACTGGTGCCGGAAGCACTATCCTGTCGCTCTGAGGTGAGCCCTGAAAAAGTCGCCGCCTGCCTGTCTCTGGCAGCGGAACATATCTGCACCCAGGCGCACAAGCCGGTTGTCGCCTCGGTGGGGCTGCCATTCCTGGTCGTGAAGCTGGCCTCACGCGAGGCCCTGCGTCAGTGTGTGCCCAATTTACAGGGGTTCCGCGCGGTTCTGCCGCTGGATGGCGCGGTCTCTGTTTATGCCTACACCGATGAAACGGATCCAGACGATCAATGCGATCTGCAGGCACGGATGTTTACTCCGCGTATGACCGAAGATCCGGCGACAGGCAGCGCGAGTGCCGCAGTTACTGCCCTGCTGGCAAAGTTGCAGAATAAAAAGACGCTTGCTCTACACATCCGTCAGGGCGTGGAGATGGGGCGGGCAAGCTCGCTGTTTACCCGCTTAGATGGCACGTTGATTCGGGTGGGAGGAAAAAGTGTGATTACGATGGAAGGAACGTTCAGCCTTTAAGGGTGTTGCCTGGCGGCGCTGCGCTTGCACAGGCCTACACAACCCGTAGGCTGGGCAAACGCAGTGCCGCCCGGCAGAAATACGCGCACAATATAAAAAAACCGCCCCAAAGGGCGGCTTCTCCATCAACCTATCGCCAGTTCCCGCAGGTGCGTTTTCAGCTTGTGATACTCATCAATCACGTACTGTTCCGCAGCCTGCTGGTCGGCAATCGGCTCCACGCGCACGGCGCAGTATTTGTACTCCGGCGTTTTGGTAATCGGACTCAGGTTCTCCGTCACCAGCTCGTTACAGGCGCCAATCCACCACTGGTAGGTCATGTATACCGCACCTTTGTTCGGGCGATCGCTCACCTGCGCGCGGGTAATGACTTTGCCTTTGCGCGACGTGACCCACACCAGCGCTTCGTCCTCAATACCGAGACGCGCGGCGTCTGCGGTGTTGATCTGCGCATAGCCCGGTTCATCGGCCAATGCCGCCAGCGCCGCACAGTTGCCGGTCATCGAGCGGCACGAGTAGTGCCCGACTTCACGCACCGTCGACAGCACCAGCGGGTACTCATCGGTGAGTTTGTCGATCGGCGCGACCCAGTCACAGGTATACAGCTGCCCCAGCCCGTTCGGGGTGGAGAACTCTTTCTCGAACAGGTAATCCATCCCCTGATCGGCCTCTGACTCGTCGCGGCACGGCCACTGGATGTAGCCCAGCTCGCCCATCTTCTCGTAGGTAGCACCGTAGAATTCCGGACACAGATGGCGTAACTCATCCCAGATTTGCTGGGTGTTGTCATAGCGCATCGGGTAGCCCATCCGCGTCGAGATCTCGCTGATGATCTGCCAGTCCGTCTTCAGGTCCCACTTCGGCTCAACCGCTTTAAAGAAGCGCTGGAAGCCACGGTCAGCCGCGGTGTAAACCCCTTCGTGCTCACCCCAGGAGGTGGACGGCAGGATCACATCGGCAGCCGCCGCTGTCTTGGTCATAAAGATGTCCTGCACGATGACCAGTTCCAGGGTTTCAAACGCCTTCCGCACGGCAGACAGTTCCGCATCCGTCTGGAGCGGATCTTCCCCCATGATGTACACAGCACGCACTTCGCCGTGGTCCGCCCGGTGCGGCAGCTCGCTGATGCGATACCCGGTATGGGCAGGCAGAGAGTCCACGCCCCAGGCTTTGGCGAACTTGGCCCGGTTGTCCGGGTTGTTGATGTACTGATAGCCCGGATAAGTATCCGGCAGCGCACCCATGTCGCACGCGCCCTGCACGTTGTTCTGCCCGCGCACCGGGTTAACTCCTGCGGACGGTTTGCCGAGGTTGCCGGTCAGCAGCGCCAGGCTTGTCAGGGAACGCACGGTTTCGACGCCCTGATAGAACTGGGTCACGCCCATGCCCCACAGGATGGCGGCGCTTTCCGCAGCGGCGTACATCCGCGCGGCCTGGCGGATCTCCAGCGCGCTAACCCCGGTGATGGTTTCAACGGATTCCGGCGTGTAGCCCTCAACGATTTTGCGATACTCTTCGAAGCCTTCGGTACGCGAGGCGACAAACGCCCGGTCGTACAGCTCCTCTTCAATAATCACGTGCCCCATCGCATTCAGCAGCGCGATGTTGGAGCCGTTTTTCAGCGCCAGGTGCATATCGGCAATGCGCGCAGTTTCAATTTTGCGCGGATCGCAGACGATAATCTTCGCCCCTTTGCGTTTGGCTTTGATCACCCGGTTCGCCACGATAGGGTGCGAATCCGCCGGGTTATAACCAAAGACAAAAATCATGTCGGCATTTTCAATCCCGACAATCGAATTACTCATTGCGCCGTTACCGACCGACTGGTGCAGACCTGCAACCGATGGGCCGTGTCAGACGCGCGCGCAGCAGTCGACATTGTTAGTGCCGATGGCTGCGCGAGCAAATTTTTGCATCACATAGTTGGTTTCATTCCCGGTTCCGCGCGATGACCCGGTGGTCATGATCGCATCCGGGCCATGTTTGGCTTTGATGGCGCTGAGCTTGTCGGCAACGTAATCCAGCGCTTCGCCCCAGGAGACGGCCTCCAGCTTGCCGCCGCGCTCGCGACGGATCATTGGCGATTTCAGGCGCGGGGTCAGGATTTTGGTGTCGTTGATAAAATCCCAACCGTAGTAACCCTTCAGGCACAAATCGCCCTGATTGGTTTTACCCATTGCGGCTTCAGCCTTGACGACTTTGCCGTTATCGACCACCAGATTGATTTTGCAACCCGATGCGCAATAGGGGCAAACCGTGATGACTTTCTTCATCGGTAATTATTCCCGTTTATGATCGTGTGAGCACCGTTATGCATTAACTATGCCACTCTGCCATTCAACGATAAATACTGGAAATAAAAGGAAAATTTTAAGGGAGTAACAAAGTGCGCCGCCCGTTCGTCAAAAGTGTCATGACGAACGGACAACGATGTCGAGCAGAATTAGCGAACGACCAGCGCGTCGTAGCCTTTAAAGCGGTAGTTAATCAGGGACAGCAGCCAGCAGGCGATAAACAGCCCGACCACGATAAACCCGGCGTTGCCGAGGTTGTCATTCAGCGCCGCCACGCCGTTCCACAGACCACCTTCGAAACCGAACTTATCGGCCAGCAGGCCCAGCGCTTCCAGCCCGCCGATAAACAGCGCCACCACTACCGAGGTGCCGGTAATGGTCATGTTGTAATAGAGTTTGCGCTGCGGCTTGTTGAAGGCCCAGCCGTACGCGCCCACCATAATCAGGTTGTCGAGGGTGTCGACCAGCGCCATGCCGCTAGTGAACAGCAGCGGGAACACCAGGATCGCCCACACCGACATACCGTTCGAAGCACCGGCCGCCGAGATCCCCAGCACCCCGATCTCGGTGGCGGTATCAAAGCCGAGGCCAAACAGAAAGCCCACCAGATACATGTGCCAGCTGCGGGTCACCAGACGGAACGCCGAGCGGAACAGCCAGTTCATCACCCCACCGCGCGCAAACGACACCTCGTCCGGGACGCTTTCACCGCGCTTCATTTTATTGAAGCTGCCCCAGACGTCGCGCAGGATCACCAGATTCACCAGCGCCATCACCAGCAGGAAAAAGGCCGATACCGCCGTGCCGATCATCCCGCCGGTTTCATGGAACCACTCCATGTTGCGGCTAAAGGCGGTGGCCGTGGCGGCGATGGCAATCGAGGCCAGCACCACAATGGTCGAGTGCCCCAGCGAGAACCAGGCTCCCACGCCGCACGGACGTTTGCCCTGCTGCATCATCTTGCGGGTGACGTTATCAATGGCGGCAATGTGGTCCGCATCCACTGCGTGGCGCAGGCCGTAGCACCAGGCCAGCAGGCTGGCTGCCATCAGCGACGGAGTGTTGTGGAAGAGGTAAAAGGCCGTTCCCCAGGCGACGATATTGGCGGCGATCAGGGCCAGCATCAGCGCCATGGCTTTAGGGTGGTTGTTGAAGTATTTCATATTCATCGTCATTTCCAGATTTAAGAAAGAAGTGCGGCGGCAATCACTGCCTGCCCAAATGCAATCGCCCCGTCCCCGGCGGGAAGCCGCTCAGGAAACAGCACGTTAAAATCACTAAGCCAGAACTGCAGGCGCTGGCGCAGCAGGCGGTTGTGCAGCACGCCCCCGCTGCACACGATGGTCGAGAGATGGCGCTGGCGAGCGTGCTGTGCGGCCAGCGTCGCCAGGCCGTTGGCCAGCGCATCGTGAAACGCCCATGCGCGTTCGGCGTCGGTTGCCTGCCAGCCCAGCCACTGCTGCCAGAAGGTCGCCATATCCAGCTGATTATTCACCACCGCCAGGGTCAGAGGATGGCTGACCGGGGCCGCACTCAGGGCCAGGGCCTCCAGCCGACAGGCGGCCTCCCCTTCGTAGCTCAGCTGTGCTGGCGCGCAGCCCGTGGCGGCGGCCACGGCGTCAAACAGCCGCCCGGCAGACGACGCCAGCGGCGCATTCACCCCGCGCGCGATGGCCTTCACCAGCGGCGGCCAGGGTTTATCGGCCAGTATTTTTGAGTCGAGCAGGGTCTGCCATTGCGGCACAAACGCCTGCCACTGGGCCAGCAGATTGCGCCACGGCTGGCGGGCAGCCAGATCCCCGCCGGGCAGCGCCACCGCCGGGAGCCCGCCCAGCCGTTCGCAGCGGCGGTAGTTCACCTGCAGGCACTCCCCGCCCCACAGTTCGCCGTTGTCGCCCTGCCCGATCCCATCAAGGACCAGGGCAATCACATCCCCGCCATCGCGCGGCCAGCCGTGTTCGGCCAGACACGCCGCCGCGTGGGCGTGGTGATGCAGCACCTGATGCTGCGGATACGGCATCTGCGCCCCGAGCTGGGTGGAGCGATAGCCGGGATGGGCATCGGTCACTATCCCTTCGGGGGTGAACTGCCAGAGATCCTGAATCGCATTCAGGGCCTGCTGCCACTGGGCCAGCGCGTCGTCATCGCCCAGATCGCCCAGATGCTGGCTGAGTACCGCCTGGCCGCCGCGCACCAGGCAGAAGGTGTTTTTCAGATCCGCGCCAAGACACAGCAGCGACGGCGCGTTGGCAAAACCGGGCGGCAGCGGCAGCTCATCCGGCACAAAGCCGCGCGCGCGGCGCAGCATTTCGCCGCTGGCACGCTGCACGGAGTCGTCCATGCGCTGGACGATATCGCGGTTATGCAGCAGCCAGCCGTCGGCGATCCCGGCCAGATCCTGCCTCGCCCGGTCGTTGGTCAGCGCGGGCGGGCAGCCGTTGAGGTTGCCGGAGGTCATCACCAGCGGGCCGTCCAGATCCTGCATTAACAGGTGCTGGATCGGGTTGGCGGCGAGCATCACCCCGACCTCGTTCAGCCCCGGGGCGATGGCCTCGCAGAAGGTAAACAGGTGTTTATCCACCAGCACAATCGGTGCCGCCGTCGAGCGCAGCAGCGCCTGCACGTCGGCAGGCAGTTCATTGGCGAGTCGCGGGGGGATCATCACCGCCAGCGGTTTTGACGGGCGGCGCTTGCGCTCCCGCAGCCGAATCACCGCCTGCAGGTTATTGGCGTCAACGGCGAGGTGAAAACCACCCAGCCCTTTGATCGCCACGATCCCGCCGCTTTTCAGCGCCGTCACGGCGGCCTGCAGGGCGGCGTCTTTCTCTTGATGTGCCTCGCCGCTCACCCAGCTCAGCTGCGGTCCGCAGTCCGGGCAGGCCACCGGCTGGGCGTGAAAGCGTCGGTCGGCCGGGTTGCGGTACTCCGCATCGCAGGCGGGGCACAGAATAAATTCGGCCATCGTGGTGGCCGGTCGGTCGTAGGGCATCGCCCGGATAATAGTGAAGCGCGGCCCGCAGTGGGTGCAGTTGATAAACGGATAACGGTAGCGGCGCTCGTGGGGGTCGTTCATCTCGGCCAGACACGCCGGGCAGGTGGCGGCATCCGGCACCACCTGGGTGCTCATCTGGCCCTGCCCGCTGGCGCGAATGGTGAAGTCCAGCGGCAGCGCCGCCCAGTGCCAGGGCTGTTGATCAATGTCGTCGATGCGCGCCAGCGGTGGGCAACCGGCCGCCAGCTGGGGGATAAATGCCTGAGCGTCGCCGACCAGCCGCACCACCACGCCCGCGCCGTCGTTGCAGACGTCGCCTTTCAGCCCCAGGCGCTGCGCCAGCTGCCAGACCCAGGGACGAAAACCCACGCCCTGGACTTTGCCGCGAATGCGCAGCTGCGTGCCGTTGTCACTCATCGAAGACTCCCGAAGATGTCGATAAACGCGGGCCAGTGCGGCCCGCAGGTTGTGCCGTTAACTGTCTACCGCCTCGCGCAGGCGTTGCTTCATGGCGCTATAGGTGGTCTGGGCGTAGTTTTCGGCCCAGCGCTGATCGGCAATGGCCTCCAGCTTCACCGCGCAGTATTTGGTTTCCGGCGTTTTGGAGACCGGATCGAGGTTGTCCTGGGTCAGCTCGTTGCAAGCCCCAATCCACCATTGATAGGTCATGTACACCGCACCTTTGTTGATGCGCTCGCTTACATCCGCGCGGCTGATCACCTTCCCACGGCGGGAGCTGACCCACACCAGCTGGCGGTCGGTCACGCCCAGCCGCTCTGCATCCTGCGGGTTGATCTGCACAAAGCCCGGCTCATCCGCCAGAGTCTGTAGCGCCGCGCAGTTGCCGGTCATCGAGCGGCAGGAGTAATGACCCACTTCGCGGACGGTGCACAGCACCAGCGGGTAGTCGGCGTCCGGCACTTCCGCAGGCTTGCGCCATTTAGCGGCAAACAGCTGGCCTTTGCCGCTCGGGGTGTCGAAGCGGTTGCCTTCGTACAGCCACGGCGTACCCGGATGCTCCAGCGTCGGGCACGGCCACTGAACGTGGCCCATATCGCCCATTTTTTCGTAAGTCACGCCGAAGAACAGCGGGCACAGTTCGCGCATTTCGTCCCAGATCTGCTGGTTGTCGCGATAGGTCATCGGGTAGCCCATCGCGGTGGCGATCAGACTGATGATCTCCCAGTCGCGCTTGACGTTGCCCTGCGGCTCAATGGCTTTTTCAAAGCGCTGGAAGCCGCGGTCGGCGCAGGTAAAGACCCCGCCGTGTTCGCCCCACGAGGTGGCAGGCAGCAGCACGTCCGCCGCTTCAGCGGTTTTGGTCATAAAGATATCCTGCACTACCACGAAATCGAGCGCTTCAAAGCCTTTGCGCACCAGGCCCAAATCCGCTTCGGTCTGGAGCGGATCTTCGCCCATGATGTAATAGGCTTTGACCTTACCCTCCAGCGCCAGGTGCGGCACTTCGGTGATGCGCACGCCCACCTGATCATCCATCAGCTGCGGATCGACGCCCCACGCGCGGGCAAATTTCTCGCGCACCTGCGGGTCGACCACATCCTGATAGCCCGGGAACTGGTTGGGGATCACCCCCATGTCGCACGCGCCCTGGACGTTGTTCTGGCCACGCACCGGGCCGACGCCCACGTGCTCGCGGCCTAAATTGCCGGTCAGCAGTGCCAGCGTCGACAGGCCTTTCACCACGTCCACCGCCTGCCCGAACTGGGTGACGCCCATCCCCCACATCACGGTGGCGGACGGTGCGGCGGCATAAATACGCATCGCCTGGCGGATCTGCTGGGCGGTGACGCCGGTAATGCCTTCGACATTTTCGGGTGCGTACTCGCTGACGGTGTCACGCAGTGCGTCCAGCCCTTCGGTGTACTGCGCCACGTAGTCGCTGTTGTAGAGGTTCTCTTCCAGCAGGGTGTAGATGAAGGCATTCACCAGCGCCATGTTGCAGCCGTTGTTGATCTGCAGATGGCGGTCGGCAATGCGCGCGGTCTCGATTTTGCGCGGATCGCAGACGATCACCCTTGCGCCGTTTTGTTTGGCCTTGATCACCCGGCGGGCGACAATCGGGTGCGAGTCGGCGCAGTTGTAGCCGAAGATCAGCAGGCATTTTGAGTTTTCGATATCGCTGATGGAGTTGCTCATCGCCCCGTTGCCCAGCGTCTGCTGGAGTCCGGCGACGCTCGGGCCGTGGCAGACGCGGGCGCAGCAGTCGACGTTGTTGGTGTTCAGCACGCCGCGGGCAAACTTCTGCATCACGTAGTTGGTTTCGTTGCCGGTGCCGCGTGACGAGCCGGTGGTCATGATCGCGCGCGGGCCGTATTTAGCTTTGATGTCGCCGAGGCGTTCGGCGGTGTAGCGAATGGCTTCGTCCCAGGAGACCGGCTCGAGCTTGCCGCCCTTCTGGTAGCGGATCATCGGCTGGGTCAGACGCGGCGTCAGCAGCCGGGTGTCGTTGAGGAAATCCCAGCCGTAGTAGCCTTTAAGGCACAGCTGGTTCTGGTTGGTGACGCCTTCTGCCGCTTCGGCACGGACGATTTTATTGTTCTCAACGACGAGTTTTAATTTGCAGCCCGCACCACAGTACGGGCAAACGCTGGTGATTTTTTTCATCAGTAACAGACCTGCTAAAAGTGAAAAGAGACGCGGATGCTTACAGCATCAGCGAAGAAAGATCGTCCATCGCCGCACGGCGGCGTTTGTCGAGGCTCAGCTGCTCAAGCTTTTTGCGATCGATACAGACGATGGCATTGGTCGGGCAGGCTGAGACGCAGGCAGGACCGTCCGGCTGGTGGTGGCAGAGGTCGCATTTGTTGGCTTCGGCTTTATCCGATACCACGTTCAGGCCGCTGCCGATGTGGCGAACCACCGGACGCAGCACCACTTCCATCGCGCCATACGGGCAGGCGACCACGCAGGTTTTGCACCCGATGCAGCGTTCCTGGTGAACATGGACGAAGTCGTTATCGCGGGTGATCGCCCCGTTCGGGCAGACGCTGGCGCAAGGTGCGTCTTCGCACTGGCGGCACATGGTGGCCGTGGAGACGTTGACGCCTTTGATCACGTGAATGCGCGGTAAGAAGGTTTGCGGCGTCAGGGACGCGCAGTCCTGAGTGTCGCTGTGTGACACGACGCAGGCAACTTCACAGGTACGACAGCCGATGCATTTGCTGGCGTCGGCAATGATGAAACGATTCATCCTTAATCTCCGGGAATGATAGTAAGCCTGCGGAGGTATGCATAAATCGCGCCAGAATGTAATTTGATGAATTTAAAGGATTTTATTTTGGCCAAGGGCTGTCATCGTCATAAATGACGATGACAGTCGCAAAGAACAGCCGCCCGTTAAAGGGTTATACCTTACTGTTATTATCGAACGCTTCTCGCAACGGATTAATGATTCATGAGACACGAAACCGGCCAGCAAATACGTGACTATTCCGTCCACCCGGTCAGGAAAATAATAATTAAAATGGCTCAAGCACGTTTACCATCACATATAATGGCCTGATTAATCGTGTTAATGATATATAAATATAAGTTAGCTACGCCATGTTAACGAAGCGGTAATGATAACGTATTATTTCCATAGTCGTTATTTAACTTTTATATCATTTTCATCAGCGCGGTTTGATTAACAGTTAATTTTTTCTTTATGATTGATTCAGTATTTACCGGGAAAGATCCGTGCATCCCATTGAATTTACAAACAATTAAAACGCAGCCATTAAGGCGGCGCTGACCGGTTAAACGCCGGGGCGTTGTATTCTCGCTGTAATATTGATGGTTTTTTCTGTTCGAAATCTTAAGATTTCTGCTACTCATTGACGGAATTTATTTTTTTGGCTTTATTCAATATCAGGGAATCGCATGCCTGAAGCCTGCTATCACGTTGGCAGAGTAATGCATCGCTTTGCCTGTTCGCTCAGTTAACCATTCCAGGCGCGTAATTCGCGTGCCGTGAACCGGCTTCGCCTTTTCGTGCATTTCATCATTATTATGGAGAGCAATGAAAATGAAGAATGTCAAAAAGCCTGACCTGAAATATATCCTCAACCCAATATCACCAGCACAAACGGATGTCGACGATCTCAACGTCACTCTATTATCCAACCGCCTGGTGCCATTCAGTATGCGACCCTTCGATACTCGCTTTAACTACCTGTTCTCCGGGCATGACAAGCCTGGTACGGTGACTCAGGACAAGAGCACGGTGTCTGACGGCATAACAACCCTGCTGAACCCTGGCGATCCCATTCTCTTAGCGAGCAAGAAAGCGTCGAGGGATGACGATGATGATGATGATGATGACGATGCCAGCGGCGGCGGCGGCGATGACGATGTCGGCGGCGACGGCGCTTTCACGCTCACCGCCAGTGATGTCGCCAACCTGAAGAATCTCGTCAACGGGCGTGAAGGCGGTGAAGACAACGATGCGCTCGGGATCCGCGATCTCGAAGGCACCGGCAATAACCGCGCTCACCTTAACTATGGTTCAGCCGATCAGCCGTTCATACGCCTCACCGACGCGCACTACGGCGCTTACAATGAGACCACTCATAACCGCGATATCAACCCCCTGTTCTCCGGGCTGGATCCGCGTGCCATCAGCGATGCCCTTGGCGCACAGGAAGCCAACCTTTCCGGCAACGCCGCCGGTGTGAACAGCTTGTTCACGGCCTTCGGTCAGTACTTCGATCACGGTCTCGATTTCCTCGGTAAGGGCGGTAACGGAACGATCCAGATTGGCGCGCCGGGCTCGGTTCCCAATCCCGCGGACCTGACTCGCGGCACCGTTGACAGCATTGATGCCAATGGCATTCCGCAGCATCTCAATAAGACATCGCCATTCGCTGACCAGAACCAAACGTATGGCTCGAACGAACTCGTCGGCCAGTTCCTGCGCGAAGGCAACGGACTGGGCGGGTTTACGGGCAAGCTGCTGGAGGGCGGACTGGATCCCTCCAATCCGAATTTCAAGCTGCTGCCCACGCTGAGGGAACTGATCCTGCATCACTGGAATAACAACACGCTGTTCGCCGACAACTCGCTGCCGGGCGATCACAACGTGACCTTCCAGGAGTACTACGCCGGACTGGTCAACAGCAATGGCGTGATCAATCAGTCGATGCTCCCTGCGATGACGTCTAATTTCATGGGAAGTGGCTTTGCGCTGCTGCTCGACACTAACCCCTTTATCAACCTGCTCGACCACTACGTGGCGGGTGATGGACGGGCGAACGAGAACATCGCCCTCACTGCGGTCCACAACATCTGGGCGAGGAATCACAACTTCCATATCAACGGCTTGCTCGACGCCGGATTTGTTGGAACCGCCGAAGAGCTGTTCCAGGCCGCCAAGATCATCAACGAGGCTGAGTATCAACGCGTTATTTACACCGACTTTGCCGACAAGTTGCTGGGGGGGATGCGAGGTGACGGCGACCACGGCTTCGTCGAGTACAACCCGGACACAGATGCACGCGTCTCGCACGAGTTCGCGGTTGCCGCTTACCGGTTCGGGCATTCGCTGATAGGCCAGACGCTGACGGTGCTTGATGCTGAGGGCAATGCCACGCAGGTGCCGCTGTTCGACGCGTTCCTCAACCCGACCAACGAGTCGAGCGCGTTCAACTTCCCCCCATCGCAATTGCCTTATTCTCCAAAGCCAGGCTATGAGCAACTGGGTGCCGCCGGGATCATTGCCGGTGGCGTTGTCCAGCCAGCGGAAGAAGTCGACGTCAATATCGTCGATGCGGTTCGCAACGACCTTGTGCGTATGAGTGCTGACGTGTTCGCCTTCGACGTCGCCCGCGAGTGGGACGTTGGACTGGGTTCGATGAACCAGATCCGGGCCGACCTGATGGCCTCTCGCGATCCGTATGTCAAAGAGGCGGTCAGCTTTGCAGGCGATCTCACACCCTACAGTTCCTGGGAGGACTTCCAGGCACGGAACACTCTCAGCGACACCGTCATTGCGCAATTCAAAAAGGCCTATCCAGACCTCGTGCTGGAGGATGCTCAAATTGCCGGCTTCCTGGCGGCCAACCCTGGCTATCAGTTGATCAACGGAAACACCGTCAAAGGCATCGACAGAGTGGATCTGTTCGTGGGTGGACTCGCCGAGAAGCACATCAATGGTGGCGTGGTTGGCCAGACCTTCTGGGTCATCATACACGAGCAACTTGACCGGATTCAGGAAGGTGACCGGCTGTATTACATCGACCGCGTAGAGCATCTGGACCTGTACGATATCCTGGAGGAGCAGGGCTTTGCCGCGATCGTGGCACGCAACACGGGCCTGACCAATCTTCCCGAGAACATCTTCGGGACCAGTCAGCTCGATAAACCGCCGGTCATTGCCCATAACAACGTCGTCCTGAATGGCGGGAACGGCATTGATATCCTCAATGGTGGGCTCGGCAACGACGTCCTGAATGGTGGGGGCGGCAACGACACGCTCAACGGTGGGGCTGGCAACGATATCCTCAACGGCGGCCTTGGGGCCGATGTGATGGTGGGCGGTCTCGGCAATGACACCTATATCGTTGATAACAATAGCGACGTCGTCACTGAAAGTCTTAATGGCGGAACGGATGTTGTTCAGACCCTCCTCCACAGTTACACGTTGACCAATAACGTTGAAAACCTGGTGTTCACCGGGACAGGCGCGTTCACCGGCAAAGGGAATGCCCTTGCCAACACCCTTACCGGTGGCAGCGGTATTGACTTTTTGTATGGTCTGGGAGGAGACGACACCCTCAACGGTGGCGCAGGAAATGACGTTCTTGATGGCGGTGACGGGGCCGATAACCTTCAGGGCGGGACCGGCAACGATAAAATGACAGGCGGAGCGGGTAACGACAGACTCGACGGTGGTCAGGGTGCTGATTTGATGGTGGGCGGCCTCGGCAATGATACCTATATTGTTGATAACAGTGGCGACGTCGTCACAGAAGGTCTTAATGACGGGACAGATGTTGTCCAGACCACCCTGCAGAATTACACGATGAGCAATAACGTTGAAAACCTGGTGTTCACCGGGACAGGTGCGTTCACCGGTAAAGGGAACGCCATTGCTAACACCCTCACCGGTGGCAGCGGTAATGACACGTTGTCCGGGATGGGAGGAAACGACACGCTTTACGGTGGCGCAGGAAATGACACCCTTGATGGGGGTGACGGGGCCGATAACCTTCAGGGCGGGGCCGGTAACGATAAACTGACAGGCGGAGCGGGTAACGACAGACTCGAAGGTGGCCAGGGTGACGATATCCTGACCGGTGGCGCCGGAAATGACACCTTCGTCTTTAGCGCAGGCTTTGGGCGAGACCGTATTACCAGCGGCTTCGACAGCAATCCCAGCGGCGGACAGGACTACCTCGATCTGAGTTCATTGGGCATTAGCGTGGCGAATTTTGCCAGCAACATCACGATTGCCGGGGGAGCCGGTAACAGCACCCTCATTACCTTCGGCAACCCGGCTAATGGCAATGTCATTACGTTAGAAAACGTGAAGGCTAACAGCATCGATATGCATGATTTTGTGCTAATCGGATAGAGAGAAGACCAGGTCGCGCCAGCACAGGCCAACGGAACTACAGGTTTAGTAAAGGCATACCTTTATGAGGCTTTGTTAGTTTTGTTGTTAGCAGGCTTGTGCTGGCGATTTGGTTGAATATTCTGCATTGCGCTGAGTTGCGACTTTGGCGCAATCCATTAACGCTTCCCTTTACCCACAGCAACGCTCATTCCATGTGTCACGGTAGATAATATTCCCATCCGTGTATTTCCAGGTGATCGCCTCATAACGTAACTCCAGTGTTTCAAGATGAGTGCTACTCATTCCATTCGGAGCCAGATAGGGTGCAACAGTTGTAAATTTTACATTCTCCAGAATAATATTAAAATACTCAGCCTCTATACCTGAATCGAGGATTCGGTACATCTTAATTATGGCTTTCTTCATCGTTCTTCCTTCACATACTGCACGATAAAGAAGAGGTGTGGTCTGGTCGAACTCTTTTACTATAGAGATAGGGCGATGGACACGGGTCCCAGTAAGTTTTCCCCAGTTCGGATCTACCGGAATAGTGACGCCATGGGAGAACGACTTAAGTTCAATTGAGCCTAACCGTAGCGGCATAATACAACCACCTATAATTGGAGAACCATTTTCATCTTCAAGCCATAAATGTGCGGGTGTAGACATATAATATCCTTATTATTTAAAAAAAGATTGGCCTTACCATTTCACGAAAATTATAATAACTAATAAAAACACAGGAATAGGCCATAAAGGACCGTTTGGGAAAAAATGTAACAGCACGAATGCGAATACCATTGTTAATATGCCGGGACCATAGTCGGAAAGCAAAGACCTGAATATCCGCATTAACAGCCTGTATAAAATATTACTCATGGTTATCTAATCATCTTAGTGATGATGTCAGCGATGTCACTATCTGATGATGAATGAGAGAATGCTCCGGCTCGTTCAAATAATGGTTCTATCAGAAAATACATCATCTCAAGCTCCCGTGAGTACAACGCTGCGTAATAGGCTGGATAGACATATTTCAGACGTTGCGCACTGTCAGCTGCTTTCTGAATGACTCCATACATACCCGCAACGGCGACACCCCTTCTGGCCCTACCACCGATCAACGCACTCATTTTAAGACTTAAGTTCATTCCAATAGCGACACAGTAAGCGACTGCTAGCGCGAATCCGGCGTTGGTGAGAGAACTTGCGGCAATATGAACATTGACCGCCATTAACTCACGCTTGATATTCTCTAATTGTGCTGACGTTTTGTACTGAAATAGCTGTTCAAAATAAAGGCGAAGCATTTCATAAGCAATATCTTTATTCTGAAAGACATGTATGACGCCATTTGTAAAACGAACGTCTTCACTTTTTTGATTTCTACACACATCCTGAAAATCATCTGTAAAACAGGAGGTGTAATAAAGCGCACGTTTAGCACCAGCACCGATAGTTTCAACTTGACTGGAAACCATTTCTCTGACGCCCGATAGTGCATGATCGAGCTTTAACGCGAGAATATTGTTTGATTGCAAATAGCTAATGACTTCTTTGTTATAGTACATAGCCGCCCCTGGCAATTTAGCTTAAGTAGCAGCAGGGATTATAAGAGGTGGAAATTGATGCGTAAATAGGCAAATTACATTCTGCAATGCATTACACTTATAAGAGAATGTTTAAACGTTCTGCGTAATAGTTATAACATTTATAATATCCGGTACATGTATTCAGGTGGCGTAGGAATTAGACGACAGGGGTATATTGTGCGCGCTTCAGCCGGGCGGCGGCTGACGCCTTGCACGGCCTACAAAACCCGCGATATCAACAAATGACGTATTTTTCGTAGGCCCGGTAAGGCGCTAGCCGCCACCGGGCAATTCCAGTGAGGTACATGTTGTCAGCAATATGAAGCCGCTTTCGTCATCAGATAATAAAACCCCACCATATCTGGAAGGCGCCTCGCAACCTCTAAAGTAACCTTATGTAATTCAGGGTTAACGCTTTTATTCCCATTATCATGCTCGTAAGGTGGCTGTGTTGCGGCACATCCGCAATCGGGTGTAGGAACCCGCATTCTACAGAGCAACTTTTTTAATAGGATGCTCAATATGACTACTATCCAGACACTGACTTACCCGCAATCTAACGAACAGATTATTCCCCCTTCCCTGAGTACGCCGCTTTCTGCTGCTGCGGATCTCTTTGAGGTCGCCGATCGCTGCGCCGCGCTGGTGAGCGTACTGATCGAAACTGACGACAGTGCATCCCGCACTGCGCTCTGCGAACATCTCCTGCGCGCGCTGCAAAAGCTGCGTGAACTTTGTGATACCGAACTCCCGCCGCACCTTATCGAACAGTTGATCCAGGGGGAAACCCTTAACTCCTGTATGCCGGACTGCTGGCAGGAAACTTCTCCCCAGGTGGATTATGCGCTGGCTTTGGTGCAGGCAATTTTGGGTGGAACACTGCCTGACAACGTCGAGAAAGAACTGGCGGGACTGCTGCATGATCTGGTCTGGCTGGTTAATGAGTTTGTGAAGGAGCCTTATATCAGCGTGCATTGAGAGTGACTTAAATACGGTGAACGCGTTTTGATTACAGGTTTTGGAAGGGGCTGTTGGGGCCCTTTAATGCGTTTGAAGGTGGGTGGGGATGGTATTTGATTTTATATACTTTGGCGATATCGGTTGTTGCGAATGAGAAAAAAATGAATGTCTGTTAAGAGCTGTGAGTTCAACCAATGTGTTGCATCTAACGATTGAACTCACAGCGATAAGCGGAAGTAAGTAAAGCATAAATTATCGCGATATCTTGAGAAACAAGGATCTCTTCAGGTAATTATCACTTCAATAATTCGTCCATCCATTACTGAAAAGTCAGTCACCATTAAAGGCAACTGACTTTGATATCATCGATTCAGGCTGAGAATAGGCCTAGTTGCACATAGTGTGGAAGGGCTAGCAAACCATTTTTGTGGTAGAAGATCTTGTTGTGAAGCTGATAATTTGGACTCTACTGAAGTGCCCCATGTACTAATCAAATTGTTGAGGTCGCCGATTCTAGATTTCAATAATAGTTCTAGAGACTTAATACGCTCTAGATCTTTGGTCATGTAACCAATAGGCAAACTAACCCCGCTGTCAGTATTAGGTTGACCATGGTACTGTATTAAACCGAAGACACCGGGAATTACAAACAACTCAAGTCGATCCAGTTCAAACTCCGTAAATAATCCATATGGGAATATATTTATTAGGTACTTTCTAACATCCCATTTTTTCCCATGATGGATTAAAGATATTTTTGCGTCACTGTCTTTTTGCTCAAGAATATTTTTTAGATCCTGAACAAAACGGTCAAGATCGTCAGAATTTGTTCCCCAAAATGGAACGTTACTTGGCATCCATAGCGCTTTCAGCTCAGTGACGTCATCATATTCGTGTATTATTTTACGGATCCATTGCAGCGCATCACGTCGATTTTCAATTAGATACAAAGGCCCAAAAACACCACGAGTATCTGGTGAACCATAACCAGTCTTACTCTCATCTCTAGCAATCATCCAACGTGAATAGTCTACCCAGTAGCCTTTGACGAAAGGTTTAAGTATATGATCGTCAGCTAGCTGGCAGTATGTTTCCGCATCAGTGCCTTTTTCTTCTATATAATTTGAGCCAAGAAAATCTGCGATATGGGCTTCTAACTTACTGCTGAGGGGACGACTCTGGTTAGGTCCTAGCCGTTCAACAGAGCGGATCAACTGCTTTGGTTCACCTTTAGCCTGCTGATAGGTGAATTCAATATCAACTGCTAGCTGAAGCACTTCACTTGCGCTGCAACCCATAACTTTGTAAAGTTGTGTACGTTGACGTTCATGGTCGTTGTTGCGTGTAATTTCCAAATAACTACGGAATTGTCGACCGAACTCTTCAATGATTTTATCCATTCCGGATCCCTTAACGGATTCGGGCATGGCAAGTTCTGGTAAGCCGAACATCAATCGATTCAATCGCTGTTCTTTACGTACGGTCAAAGCAAAAGCGTCAAGTACTACATGCTCTGTCTGCTCATTGTACTTGACCAACATCGGAACACCATTTCCATCACCGACCTGGCTCTTTAACAGTGGGCTTGGGACTAAGTAACCTTGGTGATCCAAAGCTGCTAGGCGTTTGTCTTCTAATGAATTTAGCAATTCCTCCTCTTCCCGCTCAGAGATTCCGAAGAACTCACGTAATTCAAGAGGCAATATTTGTTCAAATAGTATGAGAAGTCGACAAGCAAACAACTCAATGGCTGGCATTGGCTTCTCTTCGGTCCATGCAACGTTCATGATGTATTTTCTAGCAGGGATAAGGATAGTAATGCGGTTCCCTATGCGAGCTTTAGTTTCTGTAGAAAGCGGAATCATAGTGGTGTTGCTTCCTTGTTAGATTCAAGAGTCGTAATCATCTGGTAATGGCTATTTTCTTGTATTGCTTGCTCAAAGATGTATTCATAAACTGAGCCCAATGCCGAGTCATTGTTATCTTTGCGCCACATGTTACTAGCCCCAAGAATAACTAAGCGCTCCTGAGCACGAGAAATAGCTACGTTGATTCGAGGCGTATCCCGCAAGAAACCCTGCAGGGCATTGGAATTGTCTCGTACTAAACTAAGGATGATGATCTTATTTTCCTGACCTTGATAAGAATCAACGGTGTCGATTCTTATCAAATGACGTAGCGGCCCCATCCACTCGGCTTGATTGAGCTGAGTCTCAATCTCATTTTTCTGCGCCCTGTACATGGTAATAATTCCAATTGGATAAGGCTGTTCATTGGTGACAGTTCGTTGCAGATGTTCAACGGCATCTTCCTCAACGAGAACGCGTAATGACTGTAATAGCAAATCTATTTCATGTTGGTTGGTGTAGCCGGGTTTAGCCTCTTTTTCACCCTGCTCAGAGGTGGTGTCGATCCAGCTAACACCTTTATTCCATGGAGAAGGTAATTCGTTGTACCAGTATTTGGCTGGACCTCGCCCAGTATGGAGTTTGCCAATGTCATTGGCATAAAAACATGCTGAGACTAGATCTCCAATAGGTTCAATCATTCGATACTGTGTATCCAGAGTTACTCCACCACATGCCTTGAAGGCTCGCTCGAAGTCAGACTCTTTAAAGGCTTCTTTGCTTACTTCAAGTATTTTGCTAGCGTGTTTTATATGCCCATTTTGATAAAATGGAGGTAGCTGCTTATGATCGCCCACTAGTAAGATGCGTTTCGCACTTTGCAATGCAACCATCAACTCGCTAGCTTGAGCTCGACCAGCTTCATCGACAATAACCCAATCAAATTGGGTTTGATCCAGCTCTAAACTGCGACGACCAACCCCCACTAGAGTGCCGCAAGCTAATTGTTTTGTTTTTAGCATAAAACGTTCATAGCCAGCTTCTCCAGAGCGTAAGACATCAAGCCATTCTTGACTTAGGGAAAGCAATCGATGCAGACGATCCACCTTAACGGGATTGTTCACCCCATGGTTCTGAGCCAAGACCTGAAGCAATTTGTCCAGTAGAAGTTCACTATCTGTTGGCAACTCGCCAAACGCGTTGTTTAACTGTTGTCGGACAATGGTTTCAATTGTTTCTACCGTCTGATTTCGCTGATGCATTAATTCTTTTAACTGGTTTGCATGGATCTCATTGGCATCTCCACCAGAGCGTATCAGCCTTTCTCGCTGACGTTCAAACTGCCCTAGTTGGACTAACAAAGGAGCTAAGCTACGGTGCAATCGAGTAGCATCTTGAATAAGTTCATGTGGTAACTGTAGCCTCGTAGATAGGGCGCTAACCCGTATGTCATATTCCCGATGAAATTTGTGCCGGATCTTCTGTTGTAACGCTCGGGTATGAGTTGGCAGCATGCGATCATCGATTAGTGATTCACTGCCAATTCGAATAGTATCCAATTCCAAACCCTTGTCAGCGCAAAGTTCGCGGGCTTTTATTGCGACGTTATCTACCGCAGAGTGCTGCTGACCCACCAGTAGGATATTGTTCGCCCCTGCATGCTCAAACAGATAGTGGATGAATTTACTGACAAAAGTAGTCTTCCCGGTACCAGGAGGCCCCTGAAGGACTCCAACAGGACCTTGTCCTACTAGGAATTGAAATGCTTCGAGTTGTTTACTATTTGTTTCCTGCCCAGGAACATCGTATAACTCACGCAGCTTCTGGACTGTCGGACGAGCCGTCATTTCTCTGAGTGCTGGTTCTTTTCTGATATCAAAGTAGTCAGCCAAGTTAGGTATGACCGATTTTTTAGTCATAACTCGATTCAGTGCCTTGAGTCTAAGATCTCTTGACGATTTGCTACGAATAGATTCCAGTTGAAGTGACTTACCGGGCGTAAACTGCTTACTGGCCCAATGGTTTACAGGCTGTATAGCCACAAAACTGCTGCTCGTCTCATTGATCACGAGCTCACCAAGCTTTTCATCGGACTTAGGCTGATAGATGTAGTAGGTCTCATCTGCATCAATCTGTAGATCTTGTCCATCGAGGCACACATAGGGGTACATCGGATACCCACTATCGCTCAGTTTTTCCTCTGCATTAGATTCAATCTGGAAGGTTTGACGAAGTTGTCCTTCAGAATCTGCCAATGCTTTCCACAATTTCTCTGGAGATAATTCCCGGCGCTCTTCATCAGTTAAAGGATCGTCAGAAACCTCTATCGAAATATTCAATTGTTCAATAATGGAATCGATAACAGCTTCCATGCTTAGAATTGCATCAACCAAAGAGCATTTTTCATCCACAGGACCATTCTTTAAAGCAATAGGTTGTGAAAGCCGTCCTACAGAACGTCTTTGAGCACTAACAACATCACTTAATGGAATAGAGGATGTATACCGAACTTTAGTGATTATACGTGCTTCAACATCAACGTGTACTTGTAGATAAGCATTATTGCCCGTAATAAAACAAGCGAGTTCTTTAATGGAGCCGCTAACTCTTGAATCAATCCATTTGCAGTTGAAATAGTAACCCCCATCAACGGGGTCCAAAAGTGTGGCTGCAGTCGGAAGGTTACCCCTCCAAATCAATAAAATCGGCTCCTTTTCTACAACCTCTGGCAGTTCTAATTTCTCAGGTTGTTCTGGTTCAAGAGCTGCATGCAGCGCATTGAGCAATGGAGCAAGAGCGACTGGGATTTGTGTTTGATTATCACGAGCTCTAATGAGTTCTTCTTGAACTTGTGGTGGCAAGTTTCCTGCAAAAAGTTCTTCAACAATCTTGAAGGCCGCATAACGGTCTCTACCATATGCATCAGTGATAGCTGGGTTTGCTGGTCCATAATCAGTATTAAATGCCTCCGTTTCACTACCGTAATCAAGCACGTCTACGAGCATTATTTCTTCGGCATTGCAGTCTTTCACAAGAATATTATCTGGATGTAAATCTCCATGGGCGAATCGTTTTTCATGGAAATCCATTACTGTACTAATCAGATTAATTGCAAGATCCCTTTTCTCTTCTTGAGACAAGGTTAAATCGTGCAAGTAATGAGGCCATGTTTCACCCTCCACATATTCTGTGACAACAAACAAACCTTGGGGATGCATTAAACCAAAATCTATGATCTCAGGGGTTGCCAGGGTTGCTTCTTGGAGTTTTTCCAGTCGTTTTAGAAATTGCAACACTCGACGATTGGAGCCAGGCTGGTTTTGAGAGATCTGAACGTTGTCCCATAACTTTACAAGAATTTCCCGATTATCTTTATAAGCTAAGAAAGATTTCTTACTGCTTCCACTAGCTAAAGCCTCAAGGGCTTTCTGTAGCTGATCTGCTGACGGTGGGAAGGTCTGGAGTATTAAGTATGGTGTAAGTTCTTGCCTTCGGTGGGGGCTATGCAGCAACTGCTCAAAGATCTGTTGTGATTCCTTCTCTTCTTCAGGACATGTTCCGGTAAGAGCGTTGAACTCTGCCAGCATGTTGTGGGCACCCTCGAAGCGTTCAGCAGCATCCCAGGAAAGAGCTTTTTCAAACCAAGTGTCCAATAGTCTATCAAAAGGATCATTTACAGGAGGAGTCCATTCGGGAACATCATCCACTTGCTCAAGCTTCTGATTAAAACAGATCTGATATGCGACGGAAGCCAGTAGGAAAACATCAATACGAAAAGCATCAATGATTTCACCTTCATACATAGCATCTTCGGGCAGTGCGACTGGCGAACTTTGCAGTAATTTTCGATGTTCGGCCACTGTTCCTGTTTCAGGGAAAAATGCGGCTCCAAAACCTGACGCCAGAATACTGCCGTGATTATTAGCGTACCAGAGGTTGTGTGGATCTACATCACGGTGTGCAATATTCAATGCATGTAAGTCACCAAAAGGTGCTAAAAGAGCTCGCACCCTGTCTATCCGTTGCTCTCTTGACCATGATGCCGAATCACTGGCTATAACCTCATCCAGTCGCACAGTATTTCGAGGTAATTCATACAACTCACAGAAATCTTCCGTAATGTCATCAGCCGAAACATCGTTGACGTATCGAAGTAAATAATCACGCATATTGCTGTTGTCACGAATAAATTTCCCTATCCGATTTTCACGAAGAGCAATATCGGACCAAGTCGATTGTAAGGCATGTAAGGTCCCCAATTGATTAAAGTCCCAGCGGCGGATCAATCCTTTCGCAGATGGCATTGTCCTGTCTTGAGCGTAATACTCTTTGTAGATTGAGTTTCTGTGAGCAAACCAAGATTTGCTGGTATGAGCCTGAAAGTTTCCAACAACAAGCTCTTTTTTCTGAATTTTCGGCCCTTCGATGAATTTGTAGATTATCTGAAGAGATTTTTCAGAGTTTGGTCTCGCTTTTCCCGTTGAGGAGAAGAAGCCGGCAAGTTTTTTTTGTGTGACTAGATCGTCATACTTTTCTGGATCCCGAATGGCTAAAAATTCATCGAGTGAGTGTACAAAAGGCCTTTCTATGGGGGGGAGATTATCTGGAGTTGCGCTTCCACAAAGTACTACATGAGCTTCTACAGTTAGCCAGTAACCGAGATTGTGTGACAACTCTCTATCAAGTAATTTTTGTAATCGTAGAGCATGTTCCCGTTTGATAGTAAAAGGACTTTTGCCACGGTTTTGACCATTCTGGATCCACATCCCGTTGTCATATTCGATAACACCATTCCACTCTTTGAGTTCGACTAAAAGTAGACGGTCATGGGTAATGATAAGGCAGTCAATTTCCATCGGCCCTTGCGCATCCGACGCAACCAAACCCGCAAATCCGTGCCAGCTGCTTTGGAAGTGCTGCTCCATTTTACTGATTGCTCTAAGCTCACTCGCGTGAAGTCCAGCTCCACCTACTTTTTTAATATCCATCGATCGTATGCCCTTATTTCAGAGGTTTTATCTATTATTTAATATAAATTATTTTTATTGCCTAAAGAGGTAATCAGTTACACATGAAAATCATGCAAAACCTAAAATCGATAGATGAGTTATCCTGAATTTCTTAAAGTTAATTACCTGCTATCACATCTTATCCTCGTAAGAGGTGCAATCGTACTTTTCACACATATGCTAGATAGTCATGTAAATGCATACTATCTTGCCTACGAAAAATAATCTCGACCATTTTCCTTGAAGGCCCATCCCTCAACCCCTGATGTACGTAGCTCACATCGTCGATTGTTCTCTATTCGAAGGCCGATGATGTATGAACTGTGATATTGACTGGGATTATCTCATAAAATTAGCCTTCCTTAATTGTTTTTGATCTACTCCCCACAAACAAACCTCGCATGATGTAGGCAACATCCAATCTAGGAAAATGACCTACTGCCATCAAGATAAGTTCAGCAATAGCCATTCCCTTAGCTTTATCGGTATCGACAACTTGTCCTATGCACTGGGCAGTGTAATAACACCTGTCATTACATCAAGAATTTTAAACAGACAGTAAAAGTTGAATCGCCATGTCTCATATCGAAGTCAGACTTTCTAACAACCACTTCTAATTGATGAGATACTAAATACCCAGTGAGAGTTATGGGTAATATCGATATCCAGAATACAGTATTTAGCTTTAATCTCTCCTGAAAACAAAAAAGAGCCCACACACCTGCAAGCTCTCCTTCTATAGCCTCATTAACGCTGAACAGTTAAGACCACCTTATAACTCCTCAAACACCAGCACTCCATCCCGGTCTAGCAGGCTTTCATAAACCCTCTCCACCGCCGCCTTCACCTTTTCCGTCATCGGATAATAAAACCCAACAATATCCGGCTGAACGCCTAAGAAGATCACCTCCCCCACATCCCCGCGCAGCTGATCCACCAGGTAGTTCAGCGGCATATTGTGGGTGGTCATCATAAACATCTCGGCGATGTCGTCCGGGTCGATGCGGCGGATCTCGCCGGGGTTGAGCCCCATATCGGTAGCATCGACAATCAGCAGCCGCGCCGGGCGCAGCTCGCGGATAGCGACCACGTCGTTTTCTGGCGCACTGCCGCCGTCAAACACTACCCAGTCGCCGCGCGGCGTTTCGCGGCACATCTCGGCCAGCAGCGGACCGGCGCCATCGTCGCCCATCATGCTGTTGCCGACGCAAAGTAATACATCAGTCACGGTGCCTCCGAACCATCAGATAGATGGCGTTTTCCTGGTGAATGGCGAGGAGCATGCTTAGCATCGCTTCGCTCCACGCCCGCTGCTGTGCCGTCTGCCCTGCCCTTGCGGCGTCGAAGGCGTTGGCGAGCATCACGATATGGTTCGCGTCGATGACGATCTCCCCGTAGCGCGGCACGCCTTCCATTTTGCGCCGCGCGTCGCTCCCCGCTTCGAGGGTGGCGATCCACGCCAGATAGTCGTCCCACGGGCAGGTCAGCGCCGCCTCCAGGCAGTCGATGACCCCCAGATGGTGGCCGATCGCCAGCCCGTAGTAGATCACCTGCTGGGCGTCGTCGGGGGTGTTGTCATTTTCGTCAATGAACTTGCGGCTAAGCTGGCTGAATACCACCGTCTCACTCATCAGATACGCTCCTGCCCGACCACCTCAATGAGGTTGCCGACGATTTCGTTAAGGCGCGGATCGTTCTCGCGCGCCAGCCAGGCCGCCACGCTTTTGTCGCCTTCCAGCAGATGACGCATAAAGTCGTCGGCAATCTGGCGGCCGTAGCGGTAACCCGCCAGACGGCGCGCGGCGCGATCGATGCGTACCCGCAGGGGCTGCACCATCTCCGGATGCAGGATCTCGGCGGGCTGGTTGTCCAGTGCCCCCGGTTCGCGGGCGTGAATTTTTTGCTCCAGCAGCCCCAGCGCCATCGCAAAGCCGTACAGGGTGGCGGCTGGCGACGGCGGGCAGCCGGGAATGTACACGTCCACCGGCACAATTTTATCGGTGCCGCCCCAGACGCAGTACAGGTCGTGGAAGATGCCGCCGGAGTTGCCGCAGGCCCCGTAAGAGATACAGATTTTGGGATCGGGGGCCGACTCCCACGCGCGCAGCGCCGGGGAGCGCATCGCGCGGGTGACTGCCCCGGTAAACAGCAGAATATCGGCGTGACGCGGGGATGGCACCACTTTGATGCCGAAGCGTTCGGTGTCGAAAATCGGCGACAGGGTGGCGAAGATTTCGATTTCACACCCGTTGCAGCCGCCGCAGTCGACGCGGTAGACGTAGGCGGAACGCTTAATTTTTTTCAGCAACGAGGCCTTCATGCGGGCGATGGAGTCGTCCACCGTTACCGGCACCGGGATCCCCTGCTCGTTACGCGGCCCTAACAGTTCGCTCATCGTGTCGCTTCCTTCATTTCGCGGGTCAGATGGATTTTGTCCGACGGGGTCAGCCCCTGCAGGCGCTTGCAGTCCGGGCAGGTTTCAAAACTCTCCCGGTGCGATTCGGCGCGTTTGTCCCCGTTGTGGCGCAGCAGTTCGATCACGTAATCAATCTCTTTCTGGACCGCATACGGGCGCTCGCACACCCGGCAGTGGCAGATATCAAACCGCGACTGCTGCAGGAAATCGGCTTTGCTCCACACCGCCAGCTCGTACTCCTGCGAGAGTTTAATGGCCGTGGTCGGGCAGACCTCTTCGCAGCGGCCGCAGAAGATGCAGCGCCCGAGGTTGAACTGCCAGGTCAGCTGGCCAAACTGCAGATCGGTTTCCACCGTCAGGGCGTTCGACGGACAGGCATTCACGCAGGCCGCGCAGCCAATGCACTGCTGCGGATTGTGCTCCGGCTTGCCGCGCAGATTTTTGTCGACCGCAATCGGCTGCAGCGGATATGACTCCGTGACCACGCCGGTTTTGATGACTTTTTTAATAAACGTAAACATGGATGCTCCGGGTTATTTCAGCGGCGAGTTTTTGCGTTCGATGCTGTAGCGTTCCAGTTCTTTATACGGAACCACCTTGCTTTTCTTCTTCCGCACGTCCACCACCGTCATGCGGTCGGTGCAGGAGTAGCACGGGTCGAGGCTGCCGATAATCAGCGGCGCGTCAGAGACGGTGTTGCCGCGCAGCATATAGCGCAGGGTCGGCCAGTTGGCGTAGGTGGCCGCCCGGCAGCGCCAGCGCCACAGCTTCTGGTTGTCGCCGGTCATGCTCCAGTGGATGTCATCCCCGCGCGGCGCTTCGCTGAAGCCCAGCGCAAAGCGGTTCGGAATGTAGGTAAAGCCTTCCACCATCAGGTCGCCGCCCGGCAGGTTGTCGAGCCCGAAGTCAATCATGTTCAGGGCGGTGTAGACTTCGTTGATGCGCACTTTCAGGCGTGAAATGACGTCGCAGCCCTGCTCGACGTGGACTTCCATCGGCAGCAGGCCGTAGCCGACAAACGGGTGATCGGCGCGGGTGTCGCGGGCGTGGCCGCTGGCACGCACCATCGGGCCGACGTTGCTGAAGTCGCGGGCGATCTGCGGGTCAAGGCGGCCCACGCCAACGGTGCGCTGGTCGATGTTCGGCGTACTCAGCAGAATATCCACCAGATCCTGCACCTCGCGGCGCATCTGCTGGGCCAGCAGGCGGGTCTGGATCATATCGTCTTTCAGCAGATCGCGACGGATGCCGCCGATCAGGTTCAGGCCGTAGGTTTTACGCGCCCCGGTGAGGATCTCCGCCATCTTCATTGAGGTTTCACGCACGCGGAAGAACTGCATAAAGCCAGAGTCAAAGCCGACAAAGTGGCAGGCCAGGCCAAGGTTCAGCAGGTGCGAGTGCAGACGCTCCACCTCCAGTAGGATGGCGCGGATCATCTGGGCGCGTTCCGGCACCACGATCCCCATCGCGTTCTCCACCGAGGTGGTGTAGGCGGTGCTGTGGGCAAAGCCGCAGATGCCGCACACGCGGTCCGACAGGAAGGTGACTTCGTTGTAGCCCATCCGCGTTTCGGCCAGCTTTTCCATCCCGCGATGGACGTAGAACAAGCGGTAGTCGGCGTCGATAATGTTCTCGCCGTCAACGAACAGACGGAAGTGGCCCGGTTCGTCAGAGGTGACGTGCAGCGGGCCAATCGGCACCACGTTGTTTTTCTTATCGCCGAGTTCGTTAATGAACGCATACTTTTCTTTATCAGTGGTCGGGGCCGGGCGCTGACGGTAGTCCATGCTGTCTTTACGCAGCGGATAGAGTTCGTCCGGCCAGTCATCCGGCAGCACCAGACGACGTTCGTCCGGCAGGCCGACCGGGATCAGCCCGTACATGTCGCGCACTTCGCGCTCGCCCCAGACGGCAGCAGGCACGCGCGGGGTGACGGACGGGAACTCCGGTTTGTCGGCGTCCACTTCCACGCGCACGGTGAGCCAGCAGCGGGTGCCCTGCTCCATCGACAGCACGTAGTAAACGGCGTAGCTGCCGCAGAGCTGGCGTTCGTCATTACCAAACAGCACCGACAGCCAGCCGCCCTGCTTGTAGTAAAGGAACTCGACCACTTCCGGCAGGTAGTTGATTTTCACCGTGACGGTGATTTGATCTTTGGTCTGCCAGGCCTCATCCAGCACAACGCCAGGGAAGGCCTGATGCAGCGCGGCGAGATAGTGTTGACCTACTTTTTCTTCAGACATGGTTATTCTCTACAATCACGCCGCCAGCACGGAGACGAAAGCTAAAAAAGCCAGACCAAAACCGGCCCAGGTAATGCGTGAGGTGGCGTTAAAGCGCAGGCGCGCCATGCTGTTCTCGAACAGCGCAATCACCAGCACGCCAGCCACCAGCTTGACGACCGCAATCACGACCGCCAGCAGCAGGCCGCCGACGGAGAACTGCGTCATCTGCCCCCAGGGAATAAACACCCCGACGAACATCTGCAGCACCACCAGCTGTTTCAGGCTGATGCCCCACTTGAGCACCGCAAAGCCCGCGCCGCTGTATTCCGACAGCGGGCCTTCCTGCAGTTCCTGCTCGGCTTCCGCGAGGTCAAACGGCAGTTTGCCCATCTCAATAAAGGTGGCGAACGCGCAGGCACCCATCGCGAGCAAAAGCGTCAGAGAGTGCGCTACCGGCCAGTGATAAATGGTCGCTGTTATTGCGCTGATGTGGGTGGTGCCCGCCACCTGCGCCGCGACCCACAGGCCCAGCAGCAGGATCGGCTCCACCAGCACGCCGAGCATCGCTTCACGACTCGCGCCAATCCCGGTGAACGGGCTGCCGGTATCCAGCCCGGCGATGGCGAAGAAGAAGCGCGCGATGGCGAAGAGGTAAATCAAGGTGATCAGGTCGCCCAGCGCCGGGACTGGCGAAGCGACAGTCACCACCGGCAGCGCGGTGGCTATAGCGAACATCACCGCCACCATCACGAACGGCATCAGGCGGAACACCCAGCCGGAGGCCGCCGGGCCCACGCTCTGGCGGCCCAGCAGTTTGATCAGATCCCGATACTCCTGGAAGATATCCGGCCCGCGGCGGGTATGCATGCGGGCACGCGCCACGCGGGTAATACCGGCCAGCAGCGGCGCGACGGCAAACAGCACCAGCGCCTGAATCAATGCAAAGAGTAAAGTCATGTTCAGGCTCCTCGGGACACAATAACCACCACCAGCACCGCCAGCTCAATCAGGGCGATACGGTGGAACAACACGGCGGTGCAGTCGCACTGCCAGCCGGGGATAAAGCGCACCGGGTTCAGCCATTTGCGCAGCTTCAGCACCGGCGCAAACGACTCTTTCACCGGCATTGCAAAGCCGTGGGCGGTGATCACCATCGATTGTTCATGATCGTATCCACACACCCAGGCAGAGCCGCGGGAGCGGTTCGGCAGGCGTTCGCCCTTGAACATCACCATCACGATAAACGGCAGCAGCAGGCCCGCCAGCAGCAGCAGAGCGATCATTGGCTGCGAGACGACGGACACTGCCCCGCCGCTCACCGGGAACAGATTGCCGATCAGCGGCAGCAACCACGGGGCCGCCACGCCACCCGCCACGCAGCACAGGGCCGCCAGCACGGTGCTGACGGTCATCAGCCACGGCGCGCCGTGTGCGTTTTCCGCTTCTGCGGTGCGCGGTGCGCCAAGGAAAGTGACGCCATAGACTTTCGCCATACACATCACCGCCAGCGCGCCGGTAATCGCCAGGCCGGTTGCCAGCAGCGGCCCGAGCAGGCGAGCGATAAAGGCATCGTGGGTGCCAAGGTTGAAGAAGGATTGATAGATAACCCATTCCCCGGCAAAGCCGTTCAGCGGCGGCAGCGCGGCCATCGCCATCAGCCCCACCAGCATGGCGAGCGAGATCAGCGGCATTTTTTTACCGATGCCGCCCAGCTTCTCGATGTCGCGGTGACCGGTGCGATACCACACCGCACCCGCGCCGAGAAACAGCGTGGTTTTAAACAGGCCGTGGCTGACCAGGTGATAAAGCCCCCCGGTGAAGCCCAGCGCAATCAGCAGGGTACTGTGCAGCGCAATGCCGGTGACGCCCGCGCCAAGGCCGAGCAGGATAATGCCGATGTTTTCCAGGGTGTGGTACGCCAGCAGGCGCTGGATGTTGTGCTCCATCAGCGCGTACAGTCCGCCGATAAAGGCAGTGATCATCCCCATCACCAGCAGCAGTACCCCAAGCCACAGCGGCGGTAACGCCCCGCTGAGGGACACGGTGAGCATGCCGTACAGACCGACCTTCATCACGACGGTAGAGAACAGCGCGGCAGCCGGGGCGCTGGCGTTAGCATGCGCCTGCGGTGCCCAGCCGTGCAGCGGGATAACGCCCGCCAGCAGGCCAAAGCCCGCCAGCCCCGGCAGCCAGACGCTGGCACCCGGTGCCTGGGCGGAGGCCAGCGCACGCATCGCGGTAAAGTCCAGCGTGCCGTAGTACTGCCACGCCTGCCAGCAGGCAATCGCCAGCAGGATGGTCCCCAGACGCCCCAGCACGAACCACAGCTTGCCGGACTGGGCGCAGCCGGTAAGGAATGCGGCGCACAGGGCCATGATTTCAGCCATCACCACCAGCCAGCCGAGGTTATCGACCACGATGGCGGCCACGGCGGCGGCCAGCAGCAGGTTCGCCAGCACGCCGGTGTTTTTCACCTGCAGGTGACGCTGCCAGGCGATGGTGAACAGGCAGATCAGGCCGGCGGGCAGGCCGATGGCAAGCAGCCAGATGGCCCGAAGCCCCGTCAGCTGCATCCCCACATGGAGCCAGCCGATCTGCGCGTGCAGCGCGCCATACTGCGGCGCGGCCAGCAGCGCAATCGCCCCTGCCGTTACCGCCATCGCGCTGGCAATCGTGCCGCCGATCCCGGCAATCGCGCCGCTGACGGACTTGTTGGCGCAAAAGAGAAGCGCCAGCACGGCGCTGATGACGTAACCGCCCAGCGCCTGGTTAATTAACGAAAAGGCGTTCATCCGCGCTCTCCTTGTTGCGACTGGAACAGCGACAGATCGCCCAGATCGGTGTTCATGGTGAGTTCACGCTTGCGCTTGCTGGCGCGGGCGATGTCGTCGTTATTGACCAGCCGCAGGGATTGGGTCGGACAGGTGCGCACGCACGCCGGGCCGTCCGGGTCGAAGTAGCACAGGTCGCACTTCACCGCGATGGCGCGCACGCCCGGCACCCAGTCAAGGAACGGGCTGACGCGGGCGGGTGCCGGCGGGGCCATCGGTGCCTTGCTGGTGTTGCTGTTGGCGGGGATCGCCCGTGGACGGCTGCCGCCAAACTCCACGGCACCAAACGGACAGGCAATTCCGCATAGCTTGCAGCTGACGCACAGGCTTTCATTCAGCTGGATGGCGCCGTCAATGCGGGTGATGGCGTTAACCGGACACACCTGGGCGCAGGGGGCGTCTTCGCACTGGTGGCAAAGCTGCGGCGCGGAGTCATTGCGGTTACGCATCACTTTCAGTCGCGCCTGGCTTTGCAGACCATGCAGGCGATGGGTCTCTGAGCAGGCCGCCTCACAGGTGTGGCAGCCGATACACAGCGTAGGATCAGCAATTACAAAACGATTCACCTGGAGTCCTCTGGTGATAGTCATTTTTGACGATAAGTGTCGAAAGTGTCATTTCGACACCTGTCGACAGCGTATTCAGGCCGCCGCGTGGTGTTTGGCGAGCGTCTCGAGCGTCAGCGATTCGCCGCGTTCGGTTGCCTGATAAAGCGCGGCGTAGATCCCGCTGATGGTATCGAGGAAGTGGGACAGCACCGCCTCGCGCTCACCCACGCTGATGCTGCCGTCGAGCAGGCCGTCAGCGCCCAGCCGGGCGCGGGCAATCAGCACGCTGGCCTGTTCGTCCCGCGCTTCGACGGTGTAGTGAAAGACATGGCCGTTGAACGCCTGCTCAGGGGTAACGCGGATCAGGAAGTGGTCGAACAGCCAGAAGCCCAGCCCGCTATCCGTATTGCTGGCCACGCTGAGATGCAGGCTGGCTTTAGACAGCGTAATGCCCTGAATCAATGAGTTACCGTAGTGATTCCAGTGGGTACGCAGGACGCGCTGCTGTCCGGCAATAAAGTTTGCTTTCTCGCTTAATTCGGAAAGATTCATGGTGAAATACCTAATGCTCTTTTTGAAGAAGTTGACTGCATTAAGCACGTTCCATGCCAGTTTTTAACTAATTGATTTTTATAGTTAATATAATTTAAGTTGTGAGTCACCACACAAAATGACATGTCATTTCGTCATCTTTGTCCGCGCGCAGACACCCTCCCCCCGCCGTTAACTAAAACCTGGCATCAATATTGCTATCCCTGTTGTGACCAGCCGGTAAGACATCACCAGGAAACGCACTATGCACGAGATCACCCTCTGCCAGCAGGCGCTGGAATTGATTCAACACCAGGCTCATGAACATCACGCGAAGCGGGTCACCGGCGTGTGGCTGCGCGTTGGCGCGTTTTCCTGCGTGGAAAGCAGCGCCCTGCAGTTTTGCTTTGAGCTGGTATGCCGGGAGACGGTCGCCGAAGGTTGCGACCTGCATCTGGAGGAGCAGCAGGCGGAATGCTGGTGTCGGGACTGCGAGCAGTATGTCCAGCTTTTAACCCACCGCGTGCGCCGCTGCCCGGACTGCGGCGGCAGTGATTTGAACATCGTTGCCGACGACGGGCTGCATATCACCCGTCTGGAAATTGAACAGGAGTAAACCATGTGTACCACCTGCGGTTGCGATCAGGGCAACCTCTATATAGAAGGCGATGAGCATAATCCTCACTCTGCTTTTCGCAGCGCCCCTTTCTCCCCTGCCCCACGCCCGGCGCTGCGCGTCACGCGCATTGACGCGACGCCGTTCGCCCCTGCCGAAGCCAGCGCAGGCCAGCTGGATTACGGCCACGGCGAAGCGGGCACCCACGCGCCGGGCCTGAGCCAGCGCAAAATGGTCGAGATAGAAATGGACGTGCTGGGCAAGAACAATCAGCTGGCGCGGCGCAACCGCGAGCTGTTCAACCGTAAAAAGCAGCTGGCGCTGAACCTGGTCTCCAGCCCCGGCTCCGGTAAAACCACCCTGCTGACGGAAACCTTAAAACGCCTCAAGCAGCGCGTAGCCTGCGCGGTGATCGAAGGCGATCAGCAGACGGTGAACGACGCGGAACGCATTCGCGCCACCGGCACCCCGGCGATTCAGGTCAATACCGGCAAAGGCTGTCACCTGGACGCGCAGATGATCTTTGATGCGATGCAGCGCCTGCCGCTGAATGACGGCGGGATCATGTTTATCGAAAACGTCGGCAACCTGGTCTGTCCGGCGAGCTTCGACCTTGGCGAGCGTCATAAGGTCGCCGTGCTGTCGGTTACCGAGGGCGAGGACAAGCCGCTGAAATATCCGCATATGTTTGCCGCCGCTTCCATCATGCTGCTGAACAAGGTTGATCTGCTGCCGTACCTCACCTTTGACGTTGAAAAATGCCTCGCCGCCGCCCGGGAAGTGAACCCGGACATCGAGATCCTGCTGGTCTCCGCTACCCGCGGCGACGGGATGGACGCCTGGCTTGACTGGCTGGAGACGCAGCGATGTGCATAGGCGTTCCCGGTAAAATTAGCGCCATCCACGAGGGCATGCAGGCCCAGGTCGATGTTTGCGGCATCCTGCGCGATGTGGATCTGACCCTGGTCGGTATCCATGACGAAAACGGCAACAGCCGCCTCGGCCAGTGGGTGCTGGTCCACGTGGGCTTTGCGATGAGCGTAATAGATGAAGAGGAGGCGCTGGACACCCTCGCCGCCCTGCAGAACATGTTCGACGTCGAGCCGGACGTCGGTTCGCTGCTGTTTGGCGAGGAGCACCGCTGATGCGCTTTGTTGATGAATACCGCGACCCGCAGAAGGTGATGCGCCTGATTGAGACCCTCAAGGTCCGCGCCGGGGCGTTACCTTATACCGCCCAGCGCCCGCTGCGGATCATGGAGGTCTGCGGGGGACACACGCACGCCATCTTTAAGTTCGGGCTCGATCAGCTCCTGCCCGACAACATCGAGTTTATCCACGGCCCCGGCTGCCCGGTGTGCGTCCTGCCGATGGGCCGCATCGACACCTGTATTGAGATTGCCCACCACCCGGAGGTGATCTTCTGTACCTTCGGCGACGCAATGCGCGTCCCGGGTAAAAACGGTTCGCTGCTGGATGCCCGGATGCGCGGCGCGGACGTGCGGGTGATTTACTCCCCGGCCGACGCCCTGAAGCTGGCCCAGCAAAATCCGCATCGCAAAGTGGTCTTTTTCGGCCTCGGGTTCGAAACCACCATGCCCGCCACTGCCCTGACCCTGCGCCAGGCGAAGGCCGCGAAAGTGTCGAACTTCTACTTCTTCTGCCAGCACATCACCCTGATCCCGGTGCTGAAAAGCCTGCTCGAACAGCCGGAAAACGGCATCGATGCGTTTCTGGCTCCGGGGCACGTTAGCATGGTGATTGGCACCCACGCCTACGATTTTATCGCCGGGGAGCATAACCGCCCGCTGGCGGTGGCCGGGTTTGAAACGGTCGATCTGCTGCAGGGGGTGTTGATGCTGGTAGAGCAGAAAATCGACGGCGTGAGTCGGGTGGAAAATCAGTATCGCCGCATTGTGCCGGAAGCGGGTAACACCGTGGCGCAGGCGGCAATAGCCGAGGTGTTTGGCATTGAAGGCGACAGCGAATGGCGCGGGCTGGGGGTGATTGAGCACTCCGGCGTACACCTGACCGAAGGCTATCGCCAGTTTGACGCCGAGCGTCACTTTAAGCCGCAGGCGCAGGCCATCAGCGACGACCCACAGGCGCGCTGCGGGGCAGTGCTGACCGGGCGCTGCAAACCGGCGCAATGTCCGCTGTTTGGCAATAAATGCACGCCGCAAAGCGCCTTTGGCGCGCTGATGGTGTCATCGGAAGGGGCGTGTAGCGCCTGGTATCAGTACCGTTCTCAGGAGTGTGAAAGTTGAAACAGATAACCCTCGCCCACGGGAGCGGTGGACAAGCCATGCAGCAGCTGATCGGCGAGCTTTTTATGCGCGCCTTCGCCAACCCGCTGCTGAACGAGCAGGAAGATCAGGCCCGCATACCGCTGCAAGAGCTGACCGCCCAGGGCGATCGGCTGGCCTTTTCCACCGACAGCTACGTGATTGATCCGCTGTTCTTCCCCGGCGGCGATATTGGCAAGCTGGCGGTGTGCGGCACCGCCAACGACGTCGCCGTCAGCGGGGCGGTCCCGCGCTGGCTCTCCTGCGGGTTTATTCTCGAAGAGGGGCTGGAGATGGTGACCCTGGAGCGCATCGTCACCAGCATGGCCGCAACGGCGGCGGCGGCGGGCATCACCATTGTCACCGGCGATACCAAAGTGGTGCCGCGCGGCGCGGCGGATAAAGTGTTTATTAATACCGCCGGTATCGGTTCTATTCCCGGCGGGTTAAACTGGGGAATGCGCCAGATTGCTGTCGGCGATGTGCTGCTGGTGAGCGGCACCCTGGGCGATCACGGTGCGACTATCCTCAACCTGCGCGAAGGCTTAGGCCTCGAAGGCGAGCTGCAAAGCGACTGCGCGGTGCTGACGCCGCTGATTCAGGCGCTGCGCGATGTGCCTGGCGTGAAAGCCCTGCGTGATGCCACGCGCGGCGGCGTCAATGCCGTCGCCCACGAGTTTGCCGCCAGCAGCGGCTGCGGCATTGAGCTGCAGGAAGGCGCTCTGCCGGTGAAGTCCGCAGTACGCGGCGCGTGCGAGCTGCTGGGGCTGGATCCGCTCAACTTCGCCAACGAAGGCAAGCTGGCGATCGTCGTCGAGCGCAGCGCGGCACAACAGGTGCTAGCCTTATTACATCAGCAGCCGTTAGGTCAGAATGCGGCGATTATCGGCGAAGTGGTGGAGCGCAAAGGGGTCCGCCTTACCGGGCTGTACGGCGTGAAGCGCACGCTGAATTTGCCCCATGCCGAACCGCTGCCGCGCATTTGCTGACCGTCGACTCTCATTTTCTGGATATCACGCATGTCGTATACACCGACGAACGATCCCATTGATCAAGGCTTGTTCGATATTACCCGTACTCTGCTGCAACAGTCCGATCTCTGCGCCCTGGCGCAGGCGCTGACCCAGCACGTCCGGCAGATACATCTCGCCGACCACGTCAATATTTTGCTCTGGCAGCCAGAGCCGCGACGGGTATATCTGTACGGCAGCGACGATCAGGGCCGGGATATCCGCTGTGAAGATGAGCCCCAGCTGGCGAACGGGCCGTTCCGCCGGATGCTGTCGCGCCCGGACGTGCTGCACTGCAAGGCAGACATTTTCCGCGATACCTGGCCTTCGCTTGCCGGGCTGGCGTGTTATCCGCCGTTTGCCCACTACTGCCTGACGCCGCTGGCCGCTGACGGGCGGATCTTCGGCGGCTGCGAGTTTCTGCGCAGCCAGGATACGCCGTGGGCTGACCACGATTTATCTCGCCTGCAGACGCTGACCCAGGCGGTGGGTCTGGCCGTTGAGCAGATCCTGGCCCGGCTCAACAACAGCGACAATTACGACTTGCTGTGCCGCGAGCGCAACGATTTTCGCCTGCTGGTCGCCATCACTAACGCCGTGCTGTCCAAACTCGATCTGGATGAGCTGGTGACGGAAGTCTCGCGCGAAATTCAGCACAACTTCGGCATTGATTCCATCAGCATGGTGCTGCGCAGCGACCGCAAAGGGAAGCTGATCGTCTACTCGACCCACTACCTGGATGAAAACGCCCCGCTGCACGACCAGAGCGAAGTGGACGAAAAAGGCACCCTGTCAGAAAAAGTCATGCGCACCCAAAAAATGCTGATGGTGAACCTGCACCACCGGGATCAGCACGCCCCTTATGAACGAATGCTGTTTGATATGTGGGGCGAGCAGGATCAGACCCTGTGCCTGTTCCCGCTGATCTTCCGCGACCGGGTGCTCGGCACCCTCAAGTTGGCCCAGTGCAAGGCCCAGGTGTTTACCGCCGCCAACGTCAAACTGCTGAACCAGATTGCCGAACGTATCGCCATTGCGGTGGATAATGCCCTCGCCTACCGGGAGATCAGCCACCTCAAGGAGCGGCTGATCGACGAAAACCTCGCCCTCACCGAGCAGATCAACAACGTCGCCACCGATTTTGGCGAAATCATTGGCCGCAGCTCGCCGATGATGACGGTGATGAAGCAGGTCGAGATGGTCGCCCAGAGCAACAGCACGGTGCTGATTCTGGGTGAAACCGGAACCGGGAAAGAGCTGATTGCCCGCGCCATTCATAACCTGAGCGGACGCAGCGATCGGCGGATGGTGAAGATGAACTGCGCGGCGATGCCTGCCGGTCTGCTGGAAAGCGACCTGTTCGGCCACGAGCGCGGCGCCTTTACCGGGGCCAGCGCCCAGCGCATTGGCCGCTTTGAGCTGGCGGATAAAAGCACCCTGTTCCTCGACGAAGTGGGCGATATGCCGGTTGAACTGCAGCCCAAACTGCTGCGCGTGCTGCAGGAGCAGGAATTTGAGCGCCTCGGCAGCAACCGGATTATTCACACTGACGTGCGCCTGATTGCCGCCACCAACCGCGACTTAACGCAAATGGTCGCCGATCGTGAATTCCGCAGCGACCTGTATTACCGCCTCAACGTGTTTCCGATCTTCCTGCCGCCGCTGCGCGAGCGCCCGGAAGATATTCCCCTGCTGGTGAAGTCGTTCACCTTTAAAATCGCCCATCGGCTGGGGCGCCAGATCGACAGTATTCCGGCGGACACGCTGCGCCAGCTGAGTAAAATGGAGTGGCCGGGCAACGTGCGCGAACTGGAAAACGTCATTGAGCGTGCGGTGCTGTTGACCCGCGGTAATGTGCTCCAGCTGTCGCTGCCGGATATTGATTACCCGCGCGTGGCGAACGCCGCTACAGCGGAAACCGCCGTCAGCGAGATCCGTGAAGGCGAGGAGGAATATCAACACATTATGCGGGTGCTGAAAGAGACTAACGGGGTGATCGCCGGGCCAAGAGGCGCGGCAAATCGGTTAGGCCTGAAGCGCACCACGCTGCTGTCGCGCATGAAGCGCTTAGGGATCGATAAGAACGCCCTGATGTAAGAAAAAACCGGGGAATATGACGCGCAGGAAGGGAATATAATTGTCCTGATTTCGGCGTGTTATTCCCCTCCATTATCACCGTCATTCCCCTGTCATATTCGCCTGCCTCATAGTTATTCCTGCGTGAATTGCCCGCACAATAAGATATTTCCGAAGAAGAATTGATCCACCGCTCAGCCCTTATCTCATGGGAAATTCAGCCAATTCACTGGCGGCAAAATTCATGCCACAAGCCAATAGAGGGTTGTCTCAGATTCTGAGTATGTTAGGGTATGACCCGTTAATTATTCTACTGGTAATGATATCGACATAAACAAATAACAGGACATTTTCTATTGCATGGCAATTAAATTAGAAGTTAAGAATCTGTATAAAGTATTTGGCGAGCACCCGCAGAGGGCCTTCAAATATATTGAAAAAGGACTTTCAAAAGAACAAATCCTGGAAAAAACCGGGCTGTCGCTTGGCGTCAAAGACGCCAGTCTGGCCATTGAAGAAGGCGAGATTTTTGTCATCATGGGGTTATCCGGTTCGGGTAAATCCACTATGGTTCGCCTTCTCAATCGCCTGATTGAACCCACCCGTGGACAGGTGCTGATTGATGGCGTCGACATCGCCAGAATATCTGACGCCGAACTCCGCGAGGTGCGCAGAAAAAAGATTGCGATGGTCTTCCAGTCATTTGCCCTGATGCCGCATTTAACGGTATTAAATAACGCGGCATTTGGTATGGAATTAGCCGGGATCCCGGCCAGTGAACGCCAGGAAAAAGCGCTGGATGCGCTGCGTCAGGTCGGGCTGGAAAATTACGCCCACGCCTACCCGGATGAACTCTCCGGCGGTATGCGCCAGCGCGTTGGTCTGGCCCGCGCATTAGCCATCAATCCTGACATTCTATTAATGGATGAAGCCTTCTCGGCACTCGATCCCTTAATTCGTACCGAGATGCAGGATGAGCTGGTAAAACTGCAGGCAAAACATCAGCGCACCATTGTCTTTATTTCCCACGATCTGGATGAAGCGATGCGTATTGGCGACCGAATTGCCATTATGCAAAACGGCGAAGTGGTGCAGGTCGGTACCCCGGATGAAATACTCAATAATCCGGCCAACGACTATGTGCGTACCTTCTTCCGTGGCGTGGATATTAGCCAGGTCTTCAGCGCGAAAGATATTGCCCGTCGCACGCCGAACGGCATTATTCGTCGCACCCCCGGCTTTGGCCCGCGCTCGGCGCTGAAATTACTTCAGGATGAAGATCGCGAATACGGCTATGTGATTGAACGCGGCAATAAATTTGTCGGCGTGGTCTCTATCGACTCCCTGAAAACCGCGCTCAGCGAAAACCAGGGTATCGATACGGCGCTTATTGACGTCCCGCTTGCCGTGGATGCCGAAACGCCGCTCAGCGAGCTGCTCTCCCACGTCGGCCAGGCGCCGTGTGCGGTACCGGTCGTCGGAGAAGAACAACAGTACGTCGGCATCATTTCAAAACGCATGTTGCTGCAGGCTTTAGATCGCGAGGGGGCAAACAATGGCTGATCAATCTAACCCGTGGGGAACCACCGAGGCGGCGGACAGCGCGGCACAATCTGCTGACGCGTGGGGTTCCGCACCGGCTGCGGCACCTACCGACGGCGGCGGTGCTGCCGACTGGCTGACCAGCGCACCTGCGCCCGCGCCAGAACACTTCAATATTATGGATCCGTTCCATAAAACGCTGATCCCGCTCGACAGCTGGGTGACCGAGGGCATCGACTGGGTGGTGACCCACTTCCGTCCGCTGTTCCAGGGCATTCGCGTGCCGGTGGATTATATCCTTAACGGCTTCCAGCAGCTGATGCTGGGGATGCCTGCCCCGGTGGCGATTGTGATTTTCTCGCTGATTGCCTGGCAGTTTGGCAGCGCAGGAATGGGGATCGCGACGCTTATCTCGCTGATTGCGATTGGCGCGATTGGTGCCTGGTCGCAGGCGATGATCACCCTGGCGCTGGTGTTGACTGCCCTGCTGTTCTGCGTGGCGATCGGCCTGCCGATGGGGATCTGGCTGGCGCGCAGTCCCAGAGCCGCGAAGATTATTCGGCCCTTGCTGGATGCGATGCAGACCACCCCGGCGTTCGTTTATCTGGTGCCGATTGTGATGCTGTTCGGTATCGGTAACGTGCCGGGCGTGGTGGTGACGATTATCTTCGCCCTGCCGCCGATTGTGCGTCTGACCATTCTGGGGATTAACCAGGTGCCAGCCGATCTTATCGAAGCCTCGCGCTCGTTTGGTGCCAGCCCGCGCCAGATGCTGTTTAAAGTCCAGCTGCCGCTGGCGATGCCCACCATTATGGCGGGAGTCAACCAGACGCTGATGCTGGCGCTGTCGATGGTGGTCATTGCCTCGATGATCGCCGTTGGCGGGCTCGGCCAGATGGTGCTGCGCGGGATTGGCCGTCTCGATATGGGACTGGCGACCGTGGGCGGCGTGGGGATCGTGATCCTCGCCATTATTCTTGACCGCCTGACGCAGGCCGTCGGTCGCGACTCGCGCAGTCGTGGCAACCGTCGCTGGTACAACACCGGCCCAATCGGGTTACTCACCCGACCTTTCGTAAAATAAGGAACAACGATGCGACATAACATTCTTTTTGCCTCAGCGTTTGCCACCCTTGTCTCTGGTAGCGCATTTGCGGCTGACCTGCCTGGCAAAGGCATTACCGTTCAACCGGTTCAGAGCACTATTTCCGAAGAGTCATTCCAGACCGGGCTGGTGAGCCGGGCGCTGGAGAAGCTGGGCTACACGGTCAGTAAGCCAAGCGAAGTGGATTACAACGTGGGTTACACCTCGATTGCTGCGGGCGACGCCACCTTTACGGCGGTGAACTGGCAGCCGCTGCATGACGATATGTATGCCGCAGCGGGCGGCGATAAGAAGTTTTATCGCGAAGGGACGTTCGTGACCGGTGCCGCCCAGGGTTATCTGATCGACAAAAAAACCGCCGACCAGTATCACATCACCAATATTGAACAGCTGAAAGATCCGAAGATTGCCAAACTGTTCGACACCAACGGTGACGGTAAGGCCGATATGATGGGCTGCTCGCCGGGCTGGGGCTGTGAGGCGGTGATTAATCACCAGAACGAGGCATTCGACCTGGCGAAAACCGTTACCGTCAGCCACGGCAACTACTCGGCGATGATGGCCGACACCATCGCCCGCTTCAAAGAAGGCAAGCCGGTGATTTACTACACCTGGACGCCGTACTGGGTGAGCGACGTGATGAAGCCGGGTAAAGATGTGGTCTGGCTGCAGGTGCCGTTCTCTTCGCTGCCGGGCGAGCAGAAAGGTATCGACACCAAGCTGCCTAACGGCATGAACTATGGCTTCCCGGTGAACACCATGCATATCGTGGCCAACAAAGCCTGGGCTGAGAAAAACCCGGCGGCGGCGAAGCTGTTCTCGGTGATGAAACTGCCGCTGGCGGATATCAATGCGCAGAACGCGATGATGCATGCGGGTAAATCGTCCGAAGCGGATGTGCAGGGCCATGTTGACGGCTGGATCAAAGCCCACCAGCAGCAGTTTGACGGCTGGGTGAACGAGGCGCTGGCCGCGCAGAAGTAAGCCTTTTCCTCCTGTCCTTGTGAATTGGCACGGTCGGCTCCCTCTCCATTCAGGGAGAGGGTTGGGGTGAGGGGGAGCATGCGGCACCAGTGGTGGTTCCGTTCACTTTATGTTCTGTGCTTCTCTGTCAATTGCGTCACCGGTGAACGTGCCAGGGCGGCTCAATCGCCACCGCCCTGGCTACCCGGGCTCCCGGCACGAAAATCGCCGCTACGCGGTACCCTCAGCTTATTCCTCCAGGCTTCGGGTCGGGCGCGCTCCTACATCCATGTAGGTCACGCCCTCTCGGCGCATCCCTGCGCCTCGCCCCGGCCTTCCGGAAACGCTTCGGCGATTTACAGCCGGACCTGGCACCCGCTGTAAGTCTTTTATTATCCTGTCATTATTCCATTGCGTTAAGGACAAGAAAATTACTGAGGATCCCTCAATCCTGTGGGGGAAGGAGAGTCAGAGGGCATCAAACCGCACAATCCATCACCACAAAACTCCCCTCGCCTCCCTGCATCCGTTATTATGGTTTCCGATAAAATAATCACTCAACTAATGATTTCAAAACCTAATGACAAAACCCAATCAAGGGCTTAGCCCTGCACTGATCCTGCTGATGTCAGTGGCAACCGGTCTGACCGTCGCCAGTAACTACTATGCGCAGCCACTGCTCGAAACCATCGCCCGCAATTTTTCGCTCTCGGCCAGCTCCGCCGGATTTATCGTCACCGCCGCCCAGCTCGGGTACGCCGTGGGCCTGCTGTTCCTCGTCCCACTCGGCGATATGTTCGAACGTCGGGCGATGATTGTCTCCATGACGTTACTGGCCGCAGGCGGGATGTTGATCACCGCCTCCAGCCAGTCGCTGTCGATGATGATCCTCGGGACGGCGCTGACCGGTCTGTTCTCGGTGGTGGCGCAGATTCTGGTGCCGCTCGCGGCGACCCTCGCCTCGCCGGATAAGCGCGGCAAGGTGGTGGGCACCATTATGAGCGGCCTGCTGCTGGGGATTTTGCTGGCACGTACCGTCTCAGGCCTGCTGGCGGGCATCGGCGGCTGGCGCACCGTCTACTGGGTGGCGTCGGTGCTGATGGTGTTTATGGCGCTGGCCCTGTGGCGCGGTCTGCCGAAAGTGAAGCAGGAAAATAACCTTAACTACCCGCAGCTTCTCGGCTCGGTCTTTAGCCTGTTTACCCACGATAAGCTGCTGCGCACCCGCGCGCTGCTGGGCTGTTTTACCTTCGCTAACTTCAGCATCCTCTGGACCTCGATGGCCTTCCTGCTCGCCTCCCCGCCGTTTAACTATTCCGAAGGGATGATTGGTCTGTTTGGCCTGGCGGGCGCTGCGGGCGCGCTGGGCGCACGACCGGCGGGCGGCCTGGCGGATAAGGGAAAATCGCACCTCACCACCACCGCCGGGCTGATCCTGCTGCTGCTCTCCTGGGCGGCTATCTGGTACGGACACGTCTCGGTGCTGGCACTGATTGTCGGGATCCTGGTGCTCGATCTCACCGTCCAGGGGGTGCATATCACCAACCAGACCGTGATTTACCGCGTCAAACCGGATGCGCGTAACCGTCTGACCGCCGGGTACATGACCAGCTACTTTATCGGCGGTGCCGCCGGGTCGCTGATTTCGGCTTCGGCATGGCAGCATGCTGGCTGGAGCGGCGTCTGCGCGGCTGGCGTAGTCGTGGCGGTGCTGAATCTGCTGGTCTGGTGGCGCGGCTATCATCTCCAGCAGGCCAATCATTAAGGTTTACATTCGTTTGGGGCGGCTTAGGGTATTAAGACGCCCCTCAGTCTGTTAAGGTGGCTGAATCATTTACATCAGGAATTTATATGTGGGTTATATATTAAAAAACCGCATGAATCGTTCATTTCTGAGGGTAAATCCCCGTATTGCCAGTGTAATCCCCTCCCTTATGTGCTTACCGGGTCACGGATCTACCCGGCACTTGATGACAGTGAAATTTGTCTGACTGATTTTTATGGCACAAATAATTCATTTACATTATTTGTCACTGTCGTTACTATATCGGCTGTAATTAATGAGGTTATGCCCAAATGGATAGTTCGTTTACGCCCATTGAACAAATGCTTAAATTCCGCGCCAGTCGCTACGCTGATTTTCCCTATCAGGAAATCCTGTTAACGCGTCTCTGCATGCACATGCAGGGCAAGCTGCTGGAAAATCGCAATAAAATGCTGAAAGCTCAAGGGATTAACGAGACGTTATTTATGGCGTTGATTACCCTGGAGTCCCAGGAAAATCACAGCATCCAGCCATCAGAGTTAAGCTGCGCGCTGGGTTCGTCCCGTACCAATGCGACCCGTATTGCCGATGAGCTGGAAAAACGCGGCTGGATTGAACGCCGTGAAAGCGACAACGACCGTCGCTGTCTGCATCTGCAACTGACCGAGAAAGGTCACGATTTCCTGCGTGAGGTGCTTCCCCCTCAGCATCACTGTCTGCACCAACTCTGGTCTTCTCTGAGTGGCACCGAGAAAGAGCAGCTCGAGCAGATCACGCGCAAGCTGCTCACCCGTCTTGATCAGATGGATGAAGATGGCGCCGTCCTTGAGGCGCTGCGCTAACGCGACGACACGCTCTATAATCCAGATTCATAAAAAAGAAAACCGACAGGCCAGCAGGTCATACTGCTGGCCTTTCTGATAACAGGTCGGCTCAGCCGATGTGAAAAATAAGATCGTGGAGAAAAACATGAGCGCAAATGCGGAGAACATCACCCCGCAGCAACCAGCTAACAAGAAAGGCAAACGCAAGCGCGCCCTTCTCGTACTGACCTTGCTCTTTATTATTATTGCCGTGGCATATGGGATTTATTGGTTTTTAGTACTGCGTCATAGTGAAGAAACGGATGATGCGTACGTGGCAGGGAACCAGGTTCAGATTATGGCGCAGGTGTCGGGCAGCGTGACGAAAGTCTGGGCTGACAATACCGACTTTGTGCAGAAAGGCGACGTGCTGGTGACGCTGGATCCTACGGATGCCCAGCAGGCATTTGAAAAAGCACAAACCGGGCTGGCATCAAGCGTGCGTCAGACCCGTCAGCAGATGATTAACAGCAAGCAACTGCAGGCCAGCATCGACGTGCAAAAAACGGCGTTGGCTCAGGCGCAAAGCGACTTCAACCGCCGCGTACCGCTCGGCAGTGCCAACCTGATTGGCCGCGAAGAGCTGCAGCACGCCCGTGATGCGGTGGCCAGTGCTCAGGCCCAGCTCGACGTCGCTATTCAGCAATTCAATGCCAACCAGGCGATGGTGCTGAATACCACGCTCGATCAGCAACCGGCAGTGAAACAGGCCGCGACCGAAGTGCGCAATGCCTGGCTGGCGCTGGAGCGAACCAAAATCGTCAGCCCAATGACCGGCTATGTCTCCCGCCGTGCCGTGCAGCCTGGATCGCAGATCAGCACCTCAACGCCGCTGATGGCGGTGGTGCCAGCGACGCATCTGTGGATTGACGCAAACTTTAAAGAGACCCAGCTGGCGCACATGCGCATTGGCCAGTCGGCGACGGTCGTCAGCGATATCTACGGCGACGAGGTGAAATACACCGGTAAAGTTGTCGGCCTGGATATGGGCACCGGCAGCGCCTTCTCTCTGCTGCCAGCGCAAAACGCCACCGGGAACTGGATCAAAGTGGTTCAGCGTCTGCCGGTACGTATTGAGCTGGACGAGAAGCAGCTGGCCGATCATCCGCTGCGTATCGGTCTGTCGACGCTGGTGACGGTTGATACCGCCAACCGCGACGGTCAGATGCTGGCGAATCAGGCGCGTACCAATCCGGCTTACGAAAGTGATGCCCGTGAAATCAGCCTTGAGCCTGTGAATAAGCTCATCGATGACATCGTGAAGGCAAACGCCGGTTAATCCGAAGGTGAGCGTTATGCAACAGCAAAAACCGCAAAAACCGTTGGAAGGCGCGCAGCTGGTCATTATGACCATTGCGCTGTCGCTGGCGACCTTCATGCAGGTGCTGGACTCCACCATCGCTAACGTGGCGATCCCAACCATCGCCGGGAACCTTGGCTCATCCCTGAGCCAGGGGACATGGGTGATCACCTCATTCGGGGTGGCGAACGCGATCTCCATCCCGATTACCGGCTGGCTGGCGAAGCGCGTCGGGGAAGTGAAGCTGTTCCTGTGGTCGACCATCGCCTTTGTTATCGCCTCCTGGGCGTGCGGGATGTCCAACAGCCTCACCATGCTGATCTTCTTCCGCGTGATTCAGGGGATTGTTGCCGGGCCGCTGATCCCGCTGTCGCAAAGTCTGCTCCTGAACAACTACCCGCCCGCCAAGCGCTCCATTGCGCTGGCGCTGTGGTCGATGACGGTGATCGTCGCGCCGATCTGCGGTCCGATTCTGGGCGGCTATATCAGCGATAATTACCACTGGGGCTGGATCTTCTTTATCAACGTGCCGATTGGCGCGGTGGTGGTGCTGCTGACCCTGCAGTCATTGCGTGGCCGCGAAACCCGCACCGAGCAACGACGCATCGATGGCGTGGGGCTGGCGCTGCTGGTTCTGGGCATCGGCAGTCTGCAGATCATGCTTGACCGCGGCAAAGAGCTGGACTGGTTTGCCTCGCAGGAGATCATCGTCCTGACCGTGGTGGCGGTGGTGGCGATAAGCTTCCTGATTGTCTGGGAGTTGACCGACGATAACCCGATAGTCGATCTATCGCTGTTTAAGTCGCGCAACTTTACCATCGGCTGTTTGTGTATCAGCCTTGCCTACATGCTCTACTTTGGCGCCATCGTACTGCTGCCACAGCTATTGCAGGAGGTATACGGCTATACCGCAACCTGGGCGGGGCTGGCGTCAGCGCCGGTCGGGATTATCCCGGTTCTGCTGTCGCCAATTATTGGTCGCTTTGCCCATAAGCTCGATATGCGTCGGCTGGTGACGTTCAGCTTCATTATGTATGCGGTGTGCTTCTACTGGCGTGCGTATACGTTTGAACCGGGAATGGACTTTGGCGCCTCCGCGTGGCCGCAGTTTATCCAGGGCTTTGCCGTGGCGTGCTTCTTTATGCCACTGACCACCATTACGCTCTCCGGTCTGCCGCCGGAACGGATGGCGGCGGCATCCAGTCTGTCGAACTTTATGCGTACTCTGGCGGGATCTATCGGCACCTCGATGACCACCACCATGTGGACCAACCGGGAGTCGTTGCACCACGCGCAGCTGACCGAATCGGTGAACGTGTTTAATCCGCAGGCGCAGGAGATGTACGGCAAGCTGCAGGACCTTGGGATGTCACAGCAGCAGGCATCAGGGTGGATTGCGCAGCAGATCACCGCTCAGGGGCTGATTATCTCAGCCAACGAGATCTTCTGGGTGTCGGCTGGCGTGTTCATTGTGTTGCTGGGGCTGATATGGTTCGCTAAACCGCCGTTCGGGGCGGGTAGCAAAGGCGGCGGCGCACACTAAGCCGCCCTGCGACAATAAAAAACGGATCTGCATGCAGATCCGTTTTTTTATGCTTTGTACATCGTGCTACTTGATGCCGACAATCTTAATGGTGATCACCGAAACCGTACCCGGCGGCACAAAGCCCGGGATACCCGCTTCGCCGTAGGCCTGCTTCGCCGGGATATGGATCTTCGCGACCCCGCCGAGCCCCAGCTTTTTAACTACCGTCTGATACAGCGGCGGCAGATCTTTTACGTGGCTGGCGCGGATCTCTTTGTCGGACATTACCTTGCCCGTGCCCAGCACTTCATTCAGCTCAGTGATGATATCGCTTTGGGTGGTGACCAGCGGCGCTTCACCCACTTCGACAATCCGGTACACCGAACCATCTGCGGTCTTCACTGCGCCTCGCTCTTTCGCCGCTTTATCGAGCAGGATTTTACTCTTCTTCTCGTTTTCAGCTTTGGTTGAGACGAACTGCTTTTTCTGCAGCTTATCAAGGTCCATCAGCTCATTGGATATTTTATCCGGCGTCAGCTGGACCTTATTATTGACCTTGTCGTTGAAACCCTGCATGAAAGCATTGAGATCCAGCTTTTTACCCACGCTGGTCATTTTGTCTTTTTCACGCGAGGCGTTATCGCCGTACCACGTTCCTACCGCATAGCTGGTACGGGTATCTTTCGCAGCGGCGGCGTCAATTTTAACGCCCTTGGTGGCTGGAGCCTCTTTACCCGCACCGGCTTTTGACTGCTGGCTGGCAAGCGTCAGCTCCTGCACCGTTTTATCCTGCTGCTGGGTCTTCTGCTGCAGCACGGCATTTTCGGCTTTGGCCTCTTCCAGCTGTTTTTTCAGGCTGGCAAACTCTTTATCCGTAGCATCCAGCTTGCTCGCCAGCTGGGTGCTTTTCTCTTTTTCACTGCCAGAATCAGTTTTCTGAATCGTCAACTGCGCCTGCTGCGCCGCAATCAGCTTTTTCGCATCCTCAAGCTGGCTGGCGACGATATCCGCTTTCACCCGCTCATTTTTGAGCACGGTTTCCACTTCCTGCTTCTGCTTTTTGAGCGCATCCAGCTGCTGTGAAACGTCACTCGCCTGCGCGGTGGTTTTGTTCAGCTGTTCCGTTAACTCAACGCTTTTTTGCTTGTCGCCGGTAGTGGACGATTTCAGCGCGGTCAGCTGCTCTTCGAGGGTCTTCTTCTGGCTCTGCAGCTCGGAAAGCTGTTTAGTCAGCGCAGCGCTTTGAGCGGTTGATTTGTTCAGCTGCTCGGTGA
>JBAPXW010000009.1:0-172806 GCA_049284415.1 Leclercia sp. | reverse complement strand
TCGCAGCAACAACCAGGATCGCGCCGTCCATCTGCGCAGCACCGGTGATCATGTTTTTAACATAGTCGGCGTGGCCTGGGCAGTCTACGTGTGCGTAGTGGCGAGTCGGGGTGTCATATTCAACGTGAGAAGTGTTGATGGTGATACCACGAGCTTTTTCTTCTGGTGCGTTATCGATCTGGTCGAATGCACGAGCAGAACCACCGTAGGTTTTAGCCAGAACGGTAGTGATTGCAGCGGTCAGAGTAGTTTTACCGTGGTCAACGTGGCCGATAGTACCAACGTTGACGTGCGGTTTTGTACGTTCAAATTTTTCTTTAGACACGGCTATATTCCTTACTATAGTGCCCCCTCACCGAGGGGGCACGGGACTTAGATTTTAACCCTGCGGCTTATTTACCACGGGCTTCAATTACGGCCTGAGCAACGTTGTTCGGCGCATCATCATACTTCAGGAACTCCATGGAGTAAGAAGCACGACCTTTGGTCAGTGAACGCAGCTGAGTTGCGTAACCGAACATTTCAGACAACGGAACTTCAGCATGAATCTGAACGCCAGTAGCGTTAGATTCCTGACCTTTCAGCTGACCACGACGACGGCTAAGGTCACCGATAACGTCACCGGTGTTCTCTTCCGGAGTTTCTACTTCAACCTTCATGATCGGCTCAAGCAGAACTGGTTTCGCTTTCTTAAAGCCTTCTTTAAAGGCAAGAGAAGCGGCCAGTTTAAACGCCAGTTCAGAGGAGTCAACGTCATGGTAAGAACCGAAGTGCAGACGAACACCCATGTCAACTACCGGGTAACCAGCCAGCGGACCAGACTTCAGCTGCTCCTGGATGCCTTTATCAACGGCAGGGATGTATTCGCCAGGAATTACACCACCTTTGATGTCGTTGATGAACTCGTAACCTTTCGGATTCGAGCCCGGCTCCAGTGGGTACATGTCGATGATAACATGACCGTACTGACCACGACCGCCAGACTGCTTAGCGTGTTTACCTTCAACATCGGTAACTTTCTGACGAATCGCTTCGCGGTAAGCAACCTGTGGTTTACCCACGTTCGCTTCAACGTTGAATTCGCGACGCATACGGTCAACGATGATATCGAGGTGCAATTCACCCATACCAGCGATGATGGTCTGGTTAGATTCTTCATCAGTCCATACGCGGAATGATGGATCTTCTTTAGCCAGACGACCCAGAGCCAGACCCATTTTTTCCTGGTCAGCTTTGGTTTTTGGTTCTACTGCGATGGAGATTACCGGTTCTGGGAATTCCATACGCTCAAGAATGATCACGTGGTCCGGATCACAGATGGTATCACCTGTGGTCACGTCTTTCAGGCCGATTGCCGCAGCAATGTCGCCCGCGCGAACTTCTTTGATCTCTTCACGTTTGTTAGCGTGCATCTGAACGATACGACCAAAACGCTCACGAGCTGATTTAACCGGGTTATAAACGGTATCACCAGAGTTAACCACGCCTGAATAAACGCGGAAGAACGTCAGGTTACCCACGAATGGGTCGGTAGCGATTTTGAACGCCAGTGCAGCAAACGGCTCATCATCGGTAGCGTGACGCTCAGCTGGAGTATCTTTACCGTCGTCCAGCATGCCGTTGATTGCAGGCACGTCAGTTGGTGCTGGCAGGTAATCAATTACCGCATCCAGCATTGCCTGTACGCCTTTGTTCTTGAATGCAGAACCGCAAGTTACGAGAATGATCTCGTTAGCCAGCACGCGTGCACGCAGAGCAGTTTTGATTTCTTCTTCGGTCAGCTCATCGCCGCCCAAATATTTATCCATCAGCTCGTCAGAAGCTTCAGCTGCAGATTCAACCAGGTTCTGGCGCCATTCGTTTGCCAGCTCAACCATGTCAGCAGGGATGTCTTCGTATTCGAAGGTCACGCCCTGATCGGCATCGTTCCAGTTGATTGCTTTCATTTTCACCAGGTCAACAACACCGGTGAAACCTTCTTCAGCACCAATTGCCAACTGCAGCGGAACAGCTGTTGCGCCCAGACGGGATTTGATCTGACCAACAACTTTCAGGAAGTTAGCACCCATGCGGTCCATTTTGTTAACGAACGCAATGCGTGGAACTTTGTATTTGTTAGCCTGACGCCATACGGTTTCAGACTGTGGCTGAACACCACCAACTGCGCAGTAAACCATTACCGCACCATCAAGAACACGCATGGAACGTTCTACTTCGATAGTGAAGTCAACGTGGCCCGGGGTGTCGATGATGTTTACGCGATGTGGTTCATACTGCTTAGCCATACCAGACCAGAATGCAGTAGTTGCTGCGGAGGTGATGGTAATACCACGCTCCTGCTCCTGCTCCATCCAGTCCATGGTGGCGGCGCCGTCGTGAACTTCACCGATTTTGTGGTTTACACCGGTGTAGAACAGAATACGTTCGGTGGTAGTGGTTTTACCGGCGTCGATGTGCGCACTGATACCGATGTTACGGTAGCGTGCGATGGGTGTTGTACGAGCCATTTTATTCCTCGTTTGATTCTTAGGCGTTCAGATTAAGTAACCCAGACGGGCAACTTCTGAGAAGCGCCCGTCTGTTGACTACAACTCCGAAGGGATTACCAACGGTAGTGTGCGAACGCCTTGTTGGCTTCTGCCATGCGGTGAACGTCTTCACGTTTCTTAACTGCAGTACCTTTGTTGTCTGCAGCATCAGAAAGTTCGTTCGCCAGACGCAGAGCCATGGATTTATCACCACGTTTACGAGCAGCTTCAACGATCCAACGCATTGCCAGAGCATTACGACGAACCGGACGAACTTCAACTGGTACCTGATAAGTAGAACCACCAACGCGGCGAGACTTAACTTCTACAGTCGGGCGCACGTTGTCGAGAGCGACTTCGAAAGCTTCCAGTGAGTTTTTACCAGAGCGTTGAGCCAGGGTCTCAAGCGCACTGTATACGATTGCTTCTGCAGTAGATTTCTTACCATCTACCATCAGGATATTTACAAATTTTGCCAGCAGTTCTGATCCGAACTTCGGATCTGGAAGAATTTTACGCTGACCAATGACGCGACGACGTGGCATGGGAATACTCCGTTGTTAATTCAGGATTGTCCAAAACTCAAAGAGTTTAGTGTGACATTTAGATAAATCAGTTTGGCCTTACTTAACGGAGAACCATTAAGCCTTAGGACGTTTCACGCCATACTTGGAGCGAGATTGCTTACGGTCTTTAACGCCGGAGCAGTCAAGCGCACCACGAACGGTGTGGTAACGAACACCCGGAAGGTCTTTTACACGACCGCCACGGATCAGGATCACGGAGTGTTCCTGCAGGTTGTGACCTTCACCACCGATGTAGGAAGTCACTTCAAAACCGTTAGTCAAACGCACACGGCATACTTTACGCAGTGCGGAGTTTGGTTTCTTAGGAGTGGTGGTATATACACGGGTACATACACCACGTTTCTGCGGGCAGGCTTCCAGCGCAGGCACGTTGCTTTTTGCAACTTTGCGAGCGCGTGGTTTGCGTACCAGCTGGTTAACTGTTGCCATTAAATAGCTCCTGGTTTTAGCTTTTGCTTCGTAAACACGTGATAAAAACGACCTCATACAATATGAGGACGCGAAATTTTAGGGCCACGCCGAAAAGGTGTCAAGAAATATACAGCGATCTCCGATCACCAGATCATTTGACCGGTGTGTTGCACCGCAAGATTGACGAAGTCAGTATAGCTAACTACGTTAATTTTGGTTGAAATTTGACCAGCAAGGCCGCGAGCATCAATATCGTCTTTTAGCGCAAGGACAGTTATGGGGGCATTACTGAGAATATCAACAAAGCGATTGCCCTCAACCGCTGCGAGGACGCCATCCTGGATGAGCAGCAACGCATCGCCCTCGCGCAGCATTCTCATCATACCGTCGATGTCGCAATGCCAGGGTGAATGGCTCAGGGTGTGGAGCATGGCCGCCTCAGAATGTCAGAATGGTGTTGAAATGGGCGAGATGCTCACGCAGCACGTCGGGGGCAACCACCGTAGCGTCGAGAATAAAAGGCGTGCTCTCTTTCAAACCGCGCGCCTGCAGTGAGGCTGCACAGACGTAAAACGTCTCGATGTCATACAGCGGCAGAACTTTAAAGGTCGCAATGTAGTCGCGCGCCAGTACAGCCTGCGGCTGTTGGCCGGCCAACAGCTGAAATACGCCGTCCCCGATAAAGAACACGCCGATATCCTCCGTCAGTGCAGAGGTCGCCAGTAGCGCATCCAGCCCTTCCCTTCCGGCTGAACTGCCGTGCGGGGCGGAGGTAAACACAAAAGCAACGCGGTTCATCAGAATTGCACCATACGATCGCAGGTCAAGGCCGCTTGCGCCAACGCACCGAGGCCGCTAAGCGAAAATCCATCGTTAAGATTCGCTGCGGGTAAACCCAGACGTTTCGCTTCACTCTCATCGTTCACGCCCCGTCGCAGCGCCGCCGCCACGCAGATATGCAGCGCAACGCCGTGCGCCTGATGCAGCGTTTGCCATGCCCGCACCAGATCGAACTCGTCCGAGGCCGGAGAGGTCAGCTGGTTGGCGTTATACACGCCTTCCCGGTAAAAAAAGACGCTAACCAGCTCATGCCCGGCGGCAAGCAGCGCGCGCGCGAACTGCAGCGCGCTACTGGCCTGCTGTGTACCGTAAGCCGGGCCGGTAACCATCAAGGCAAAACGCATTACTTTTCCTGCCCCAGGAAGTCACCGCTTTTGAACTGACGGATGTAGAGATAAACCGTATGTTTAGAGATATTCAGACGGTCAGCGACCTGGTTAATGGCATCTTTGATATCGAAAATGCCTTTCTCGTAAAGGTTAAGCACGATCTGACGATTCTTAGCGTTGTTTGACACATTGCGATCGGCATTAACCTCTTCAATGGTGAATTCCAGCGTCTGGGTGACCAGGTCTTCAACAGAGGAGGCGAAGTTGACAGAAGAGCCCACGTCCGGGGTTTCTGGTGGAATAAAGGTGTTCATAATCTGCGAGAACGGCACATCAAGATTTATGTTGATGCACAGCAAACCAATCACGCGATGATCGCGGTTACGGATCGCAATCGTCTCAGACTTCATGAGGACGCCGCTTTTCGCGCGCGTGAAATAACATTTGGAGACGCTGCTGTCGGCGCCGGTCATGTCGTGGAGCATACGCAGTGCAAGGTCGGTGATTGGCGAACCAATTTTACGGCCGGTATGCTCACCATTGGCAATGCGGATGGCAGAACATTTCAGATCTTGCAGGGAGTGCAGAACGATTTCACAGTGGGACCCGATGAGCATCGCTAACCCGTCCACCACCGCTTCGTAGGATTTCAGAATATCGAAATCGGTCTGATCGAAAGGACGTTGATCCAGCAAATCAAGTTCACTGGTTTCATTGGTTAAAAGCGACCTGGTCATGAAAAAAACACTCCTTTTCAGGAGCCTGTCGGTATGTTTTCAGGGCAGGCTCATTATTTACACGGGCAACTAAATTAATACAGCGTAGGTAGCGCTTCCAGTGTTAATTATATCTGCACCACAATAAAAAAACCGCCGCCTTAAAGGCGGCGGTTTTTAGCGATTTACTTCTTGGTGGCTTCTGCTGCCGGAGCAGCGTCCGGCTTAGCGTCTGCTTTCGGCGCTGGCTTAATGTCCAGCAGCTCTACATCAAACACCAGCGTGGAGTTAGCCGGGATGCCCGGAACGCCTGTTTTACCGTATGCCAGGGCCGGTGGGATAACCAGCTTGATTTTGCCGCCTTTCTTGATGTTTTTCAGGCCTTCGGTCCAGCCAGGGATAACACCATCCAGACGGAAGGAGAGCGGTTCGCCACGGGTATAAGAGTTATCGAACTCTTTACCGTCGGTCAGGGTGCCTTTGTAGTTAACGACAACGGTATCGCTGTCTTTCGGCGCGTCACCGGTACCTTCTTTCTCTACTTTGTAGAGCAGGCCAGTGGACGAGGTTTTAACACCTTTCTCTTTCGCGAACGTGTCACGGTAGGTTTTACCCTTCGTTTCGCTTTCGGCTGCGTCTTTCTCCATTTTCTCCTGAGCGGCGCCTTTCACGCGGGCTTCAAAAGCTTGCAGAGTTTGTTCGATTTCCTGGTCGGAGAGTTTGCTCTTATCGGCAAACGCATCCTGAACACCGGCGATCAGCTGAGTCTGATCCAGTTTGATGCCCAGTTTTTCCTGCTCTTTCAGAGAGTTTTCCATATAACGGCCCAGAGATGCGCCCAGTGCGTAGGCTGATTTCTGGTCGTCATTTTTGAACGCCGCTTTGCTGTCTGCGCTTGCAGCAGGCTTCGCAGCAGTATCAGCAGCGAAAGTCAGCGGCGCATTCAGTGCGACAGCCATCGTGGTCGCCAGCAGCGTTACTTTAAACAGTGATTTCATCCATATCTCCAGGACCGGGGACTCTCACCCCGTGTTAAGCGTAAATGAGTTGCGTACTATAAAACGTTGTGGAACAAATCTACAGACAGACTCTCCCGATTCTCAACACATTTCAGACTATTTTTGTTTTAATTAGTTTCGCAGCAACAGGATGATTACTGCACGTGAGAGTAATCTCGGGTAATATTCGCCGCCGCGAACCCCAGAAGGGGGGCAACAGATAAACGAGGTGAATCATGCAAGATACAGTATTGGAAGCACGACTGGCTGAGCTTGAAAGCCGCCTGGCTTTTCAGGAGATCACCATCGATGAGCTGAACCAAACCGTCACCGCTCACGAGCTGGAGATGGCCAAACTGCGGGATTTGATGCGTCTGTTGACGGAAAAAGTGAAAGCGACACAGTCATCGCACATTGCGTCACAGTCAGAAGAGACGCCGCCGCCCCATTATTAAGACGTAAAAAAAGCGGGATATTCCCGCTTTTTTTTATACTGGTCGGTATTAGTGACAGCCGCAGCCGCCGTTACCGCCACAACCGCCTTTGCCGTGCTCATGACCATGGTCATGATCGTGGCCGTGACCACCGCAGCAACCGTCGTGGTCGTGATCGTGGTCGTGACCGTTCGCACCGTGAACGTGGCCGTGAGCCAGCTCTTCTTCAGTGGCTTCGCGGATTGCAATCACTTCTACGTTGAACTTGAGGTTCTGGCCTGCCAGCATGTGGTTGCCATCAACCACTACGTGGTCATCTTCAACTTCAGTGATTTCTACTGGAACCGGACCCTGGTCAGTTTCAGCCAGGAAGCGCATGCCAACCTGCAGTTCATCAACGCCCATGAAGACGTCTTTAGGAACACGTTGAACCAGGTTTTCATCGTACTGACCGTAAGCGTCATTAGACGCAACTTCTACGTCAAATTTGTCGCCAACTTCATGACCGTCCAGCGCGTTTTCCAGGCCGGAAATCAGGGAACCGTGACCGTGCAGATAGTCCAGCGGCGCACTCACCGGAGACTCATCAACCAACACACCGTCTTCTGTACGTACCTGATAGGCCAGGCTGACCACCAGGTCTTTTGTTACTTTCATGATATCTCCTGAGCGTGGGAAAATTGCTGGCGCAGATTGTAACGGAAATCTGCACCCGTGTACCCTTTAGCTTAAAAAAACTCAGGGCATATCGCTAGTCCGGATGAAAAATGCCGATCACTTGCTCTTCTTTGCGGACATGCTCGCGCGCCGCTTTATCCGCTTCACGCATCTGATGACCGCACTTAACACACTCAACAATATCGATATTGTTTTCCCGCCACATGGCCAGTGAATCCTGCGCCTGACAGGCCGGGCATATTGCGCCGGCGATAAAGCGTTTACGAATTGCCATCATTTAACTCCGTTATTCAAATTCATCCCAGCCATCCAGCTGCCGACGTTCCTGCTGCATCTCGCGCTGAAAAATCTCTTCAAGCTCACGACGCGCCTCCCGCACACGGGATATTTGCACCGTATCGGTATGCACCGGCATCAGTTCGCGCAGCATGCGCATGTCCAGACGACGAAAGTGCAGCTGCGCGCGCTGGGCCTGATGTGGATGCATGCCCAGCGTCACCAGCGTTTTGCGCCCCAGCTCCAGCGCACTGGAGAAGGTCTCACGCGTAAACTGCTTCACGCCGGCCTGCAGCAGCTCGTGCGCCTCTACACGTCCCCGCGCACGGGCCAAAATATGCAGATGCGGAAAATGCTGCTGGCAGATCTCCACCAGCTTCATGGTGTCTTCCGGCTCGTTACAGGTAATGACGATAGACTCCGCCGCCTCCGCACCCGCAGATCGCAGCAGTTCCACCTGCGTGGCATCGCCGTAATAAACCTTGTAGCCGTACTTACGCATCAGATTCACCGCGCTGATATCGCGCTCCAGCACGGTAACACGCTTTTTATTGGCCATCAGCAGGCGGCCAATCACCTGACCAAAACGGCCAAAGCCCACCACAATCACCTGCGGTTTGTCATCGTCCACCCACGGTGCTTCGTGTTCGTCTTCCGCGACGTTAAAGCGGCGAGCAAGACGCTTATCAATGAGCTTCATGACCAGCGGCGTGGTCATCATCGACAGCGTAACGGTCACCAGCAGCAGCGCCATCTGATCATGCTGGAACAAACGCTGGGACGATGCTGTGGAGAAGAGCACAAAAGCAAACTCTCCCCCCTGACTTAACACGCCAGCAAACTGCGCCCGTTCCGAATGACGCAGGCCATACACCCGTGCCAGCCCGTAAAGCACCAGCATTTTCACTGCGACCAGTACCGCCACGCTCAGCACCACCCACAGGATATGGGTATAAAGCACCCCAAGGTTCAGCGCCATGCCGACCGAGATAAAGAACAGCCCTAACAGCAGCCCTTTAAACGGGTCGATAGCAATTTCCAGTTCGTGCCGGTACTCACTTTCCGCCAGCAGCACGCCGGCAATAAAGGTCCCGAGCGCCATCGACAGCCCCAGCGCATCCATAAACAGCGCCGACCCCAGAACCAGCAACAGCGTGGCGGCGGTAAACACTTCGCGTACGCCCGAGGCTGCAATAAAGCGGAACACCGGACGCAGCAGATAACGCCCACCCACCAGCATGCCGGCAAAGGCCAGCACCTTGATGCCGATTTTCATCCAGTCGAAGTGCTCGTCGCCCGATCCCGCCAGCAGCGGGACTAAGGCCAGCGCCGGGATCACCGCCAGATCCTGGAACAGCAATACCGAAAAGCCCAGCTGCCCCGCTTCGTTACGGTTCATGCCTTTATCGCGCATCAGCTGGAGCGCCATCGCGGTGGAGGACATCGCCAGCCCAATCCCGCCGATCACCGCCGCCTGCCATGAGAAATTGGTCAACATCAGCAATCCGCCGAGGATCACCGCGCTGCACAGTACCTGCGCGGCACCCACGCCGAAGATTGACCGTCGCAGCTGCCAGAGCTTCGCCGGATTCAGTTCAAGGCCGATAATAAACATCAGGAAGACGACGCCGAGCTCAGAGAAGTGCAGAATTTCGTCCACGTCGCTGATAAACCCCAGCCCCCACGGACCAATAGCAATGCCGGCCAGCAGATAACCGAGCACTGCGCCAATCCCCAGACGCGCGGCGAGCGGTACCGCCACCACGGCGGCGAACAGGAACAGCACGCCGGCCAGTAACAGATCGGAACCTTCCATCAGCCACCTCCCGTCAGGGTAGGCGATGCCAGCCAGTCGCCGTAGGCTTTGGCATGGCTGGCCAGCTCCTGCTGCTGTTGCCGACGCGCCCAGTAGATAATTATCGGGCTCATCCAGTGCATGCGGCACATAGCCGCCGTCAGTTCAAAGGGGCGTAAAATGTCGTTCATCGAATAGCGGTTAAGGCCGTCGTGGCGATAGGCACTCTCCGGCTCGCCGGTGGTCACGACGTTACGCCAGTACTTTCCCGCCAGTTGATTTCCCCCTACTCCGCTGGCGAAACCGCGGCTGAGTACGCGGTCCAGCCACTCTTTCAGCAACGCCGGGCAGCTATAGGTGTAAAGGGGATGCTGGAACACGATAATGTCGTGCTGGCGCAGCAGTTCCTGCTCACGCGGGATATCGATAAAAAAATCGGGGTAGTGCGCGTACAGGTCGTGCACCGTCACATGACTGAGCTGTAATGCCGGTTGAAGCAAAACCCGGTTGGCGACCGAGTCCTGAGACTCCGGATGGGCATACAGCAGCAGCACTTTTGCTGTCTGGGACATCATTCCTCTCCCGGGTCGTCATCACTGTTATTTTGGGCTACCATGGCACACCCACGCGGCGCGTGGCGCTACATTTAACCTTATTATAATGACAACTTAACATAGTCTGAACATACGGCGCTCTATGATTGTTTTCTCCTCATTACAAATTCGGCGCGGTGTCCGCGTCCTGCTGGACAACGCGACAGCCACCATTAACCCGGGCCAGAAAGTGGGCCTGGTGGGTAAAAACGGCTGCGGTAAATCCACGCTGCTGTCCCTGCTGAAAAACGAGATCAGCGCGGATGGCGGTAACTTCACTTACCCCGGCAACTGGCAGTTGGCTTGGGTAAATCAGGAGACCCCTGCCCTGAGCGTACCGGCAATGGACTATGTTATTGACGGCGACCGGGAATATCGCAAGCTCGAGGCCGAGCTAAATGCCGCCAACGAGCGCAACGACGGGCACGCCATTGCCACCGTACACGGCAAGCTGGACGCTATCGATGCGTGGACCATTCGCTCCCGCGCCTCCACGCTGCTGCACGGTCTGGGTTTCAGCAATGAACAGCTCGAACGCCCGGTCAGCGATTTCTCCGGCGGCTGGCGGATGCGTCTGAACCTTGCCCAGGCGCTGATCTGTCGCTCCGATCTGCTGCTGCTCGATGAACCGACTAACCACCTCGATCTCGATGCGGTGATCTGGCTGGAAAGATGGCTGAAAAGCTATCAGGGCACGCTGATCCTGATTTCTCACGACCGTGACTTCCTCGATCCGGTGGTAGATAAAATCATTCATATCGAACAGGAAGCGATGTTCGAATATACCGGCAACTATAGCTCGTTCGAACGCCAGCGCGCGGTGCGTCTCTCTCAGCAGCAGGCAATGTACGAAAGCCAGCAGCTGCGCGTGGCCCACCTGCAAAGCTTCGTCGATCGCTTCAAAGCTAAAGCCTCGAAAGCGAAACAGGCCCAGAGCCGCATTAAGATGCTGGAACGCATGGAGATGATCGCCCCGGCGCACGTCGATAACCCGTTCCACTTCAGCTTCCGCGAGCCCGAAAGCCTGCCGAATCCGCTGCTGAAAATGGAAAAGGTCAGCGCGGGCTATGGCGAGCGCATCATCCTCGACTCCATCAAGCTCAACCTGGTGCCGGGTTCACGTATCGGCCTGCTCGGGCGTAACGGTGCCGGTAAGTCCACGCTGATCAAACTGCTGGCGGGCGAGCTTAATCCGGTCAGCGGCGATATCGGCCTGGCGAAGGGCATTAAGCTTGGCTACTTCGCCCAGCACCAGCTGGAGTTTTTACGCGCGGATGAGTCCCCGCTTCAGCACCTTGCGCGCCTGGCGCCGCAGGAGATGGAGCAGAAGCTGCGCGACTACCTCGGCGGCTTTGGCTTCCAGGGCGATAAAGTCACTGAAAACACCGAACGTTTCTCTGGCGGCGAAAAAGCCCGTCTGGTGCTGGCGCTGATTGTCTGGCAGCGTCCGAACCTGCTGCTGCTCGATGAACCGACCAACCACCTCGACCTCGATATGCGTCAGGCACTGACCGAAGCGTTAATTGAGTTTGAAGGTGCGCTGGTGGTCGTCTCGCACGACCGTCACCTGCTGCGCTCTACCACCGACGATCTGTATCTGGTCCACGACGGTAAAGTTGAGCCGTTCGATGGCGATCTGGAAGATTATCAGCAGTGGTTAAGCGACGTGCAGAAGCAGGAAAACCAGCCTGCGGAAGGGGCAAAAGATAACGCCAACAGCGCCCAGGCCCGGAAGGATCAGAAGCGCCGTGACGCAGAGCTGCGTACGCAAACCCAGCCGCTGCGCAAAGAGATCGCCCGTCTGGAAAAAGAGCTGGAAAAACTCCACGCCCAGCTGGCGACAGTTGAAGAGAAACTCGGCGACAGCGGGCTGTACGATCAGAGCCGTAAAGCGGAGCTGACCGACTGCCTGCAGCGCCAGGCAAAAACCAAATCCAGCCTTGAAGAGTGTGAAATGGCCTGGCTGGATGCTCAGGAGCAGCTCGAAGGCATCCTGCAGGCGGAATAATCCCTGCCTTTCGTTATTATCAGGCGGTAACCCAACCGGTTTCCGCCTGATATGCCGCAAATTCGCAAACGCTAAAGGTGTCAGGCTGTATAGTAAAAGCAGACCTCAAAAGTAACCCGCATCACTATGACTCAGACAATTCCATCCGACTTCAACATCGCCCGCGACGAGAGCGAGACATTCATTCCGATGCGCGGGGTGGCGAATCGTCATCTGCAAACCATGCTGCCGCGCCTGATCCGTCGAAAGCTGCAATTCACGCCCCACTGGCAGCGCCTTGACCTGCCGGATGACGACTTCGTGGATTTAGCCTGGAGCGAAGATCCCGAGCAGGCGCAACACAAACCGCGGCTGGTGGTCTTTCATGGCCTGGAAGGCAGCCTGCACAGCCCGTATGCCCACGGCCTTATCCAGGCGGCAAAAGCGCGTGGCTGGTTAGGCGTGGTTATGCATTTTCGCGGCTGCAGCGGCGAACCGAACCGACAAAAGCGGATCTACCACTCCGGGGAAATCGAAGACGGACGCTGGTTTTTAAACTGGCTGGCGACGTCGTTCCGCCCGGCGCCCACTGCGGCGGTGGGATTCTCGCTCGGGGGTAATATGCTGGCCTGCCTGCTGGCCAAAGAAGGCGACAACGTCCCGCTGGATGCTGCCGCCATCGTCTCGGCGCCGTTTATGCTGGAACAGTGCAGCTATCATATGGATAAAGGCTTCTCGCGCGTTTATCAGCACTACCTGCTTAATCTGCTGAAAGCGAACGCCTTACGTAAGCTGAAAGCGTATCCGGAGTCGCTGCCGGTGAACCTGCAGCAGATTAAGCGCATGCGTCGGCTGCGCGAGTTTGACGATCTGATCACCGCGAAGATCCACGGTTTTACCGACGCGATTGATTACTATCGCCAGTGCAGCGCCATGCCGTTACTGAATCAAATTACCCGGCCAACGCTGATTATTCATGCCAAAGACGATCCCTTTATGGATCATCACTCCATCCCGGCGCCCGAGCATTTACCGGCTAACGTGCAGTATCAGTTAACCGAGAACGGCGGGCATGTTGGGTTTGTCGGCGGCACCCTGCGTCGTCCAACGATGTGGCTGGAAACGCGCATCCCGGACTGGCTCAGCACCTATCTGGAAACAAAATCATGATCATTCCCTGGCAGGATTTACCCCCCGACACGCTGGATAACCTGATTGAAAGCTTTGTGTTGCGCGAGGGCACCGATTATGGTGAACATGAACGCTCGCTTGAGATGAAAGTCGCCGATGTTAAACAGCAGCTCAAAAGCGGTGAAGCCGTGCTGGTGTGGTCAGAACTGCACGAAACGGTGAATATTATGCCCCGCGGTCAGTTTCGCGACTGATCGCCCCTCTTTGCATTCAGGGAGTTGCTATGTCCGCCAGACATCCGGTTATTGCCGTTACAGGATCCAGTGGTGCAGGAACCACCACCACCAGCCTCGCCTTTCGCAAGATTTTCTCCCAGCTTCATCTGCGGGCAGCAGAAGTGGAAGGCGACAGCTTTCACCGCTATACCCGGCCTGAAATGGACATGGCTATCCGCAAGGCGCGTGATTTAGGCAAACACATCAGCTACTTTGGCCCGGATGCCAACGACTTTGGCCTGCTGGAGCAAACCTTCGCCGAATACGGGCGCAGCGGCACGGGCCATGCGCGCAAATATCTGCACACCTATGATGAAGCCGTGCCGTGGAACCAGGTGCCGGGTACTTTCACACCGTGGCAGCCGCTGCCGGAACCCACCGACGTGCTGTTTTATGAGGGATTACACGGCGGAGTCGTCACGCCGCAGCACGACGTGGCGCGCCATGTTGATCTGCTGGTGGGCGTGGTGCCGATTGTCAACCTGGAGTGGATCCAGAAGCTGACGCGCGATACCAGCGAGCGCGGACATTCGCGAGAAGCGGTGATGGATTCAGTCGTGCGCTCCATGGAAGATTACATTAACTTCCTCACCCCGCAGTTTTCACGCACCCACATTAACTTCCAGCGCGTGCCGACGGTAGACACCTCCAACCCGTTTGCCGCCAAAGCCATTCCTTCGCTGGATGAGAGCTTTGTGGTGATTCATTTCCGCAATCTGGAGGAGATCGATTACCCCTGGCTGCTGGCCATGCTGCAGGGCTCGTTTATCTCGCATATGAATACGCTGGTAGTGCCGGGCGGGAAGATGGTACTGGCGATGGAGCTGATCATGACGCCACTGGTGCAGCGGCTAATGGAAGGGAAGAAGATCGCTTAATCTGTTCTCCCTCTCCGTGTGGGAGAGGGCCGGAGTGAGGGCATCAGACCGCACGATGCCCCACACGCTTACGCTTCGATCACTTCATACGAGTGCGTGATTTTTACGGCTTTTTCCAGCATCAACGCCACCGAGCAATACTTCTCTGCCGACAGATCCACTGCGCGGGACACCGCCGCATCTTTCAGTTCTTTGCCGGTGACCAGGAAGTGCAGATTGATATGGGTGAACAAACGCGGCGCTTCTTCACGGCGTTCTGACGTCAGCTTCACTTCGCAGTCGGTCACATCGTGACGCCCTTTTTGCAGGATCGACACCACGTCGATCGCACTGCATCCCCCCGCCGCCATCAGCACCACTTCCATTGGACTTGGCGCTTTGTCACCGGAGTTGCCATCCATCAAAATCTGGTGCCCGGAAGCGGACTCGCCGAGGAACGTTAACCCTTCAACCCATTTAACACGCGCTTGCATTTTATTCACTCCAGGTTTGCATTTTTCATGACAGATTACGCGCCAGTAACAATTCTGGCAACGGAAGGCGACCTGCATCAAGCTGAAGCGAGACACCAGGAGACACGCAGCAAAACCTATGCTAAAACAGTCGGGATGCTACAGTAATACATTGACGTTACACATGTATGCAGAGGACATCACACATTACAGGCTGCTAATTTTGTGACAGCCAGTTTCCCAGGTACGGGGAAGAATTCGATTGCAACCCCAGAGTAAAAGGTGCACATCCTGGCTCTGGAGATAGCTTATAACAGAGGATAACAGCGCATGGTGCTTGGCAAACCGCAAACAGACCCGACTCTCGAATGGTTCTTGTCTCATTGCCATATTCATAAGTACCCATCGAAGAGCACGCTGATTCACCAGGGTGAAAAAGCGGAAACGTTGTACTACATCGTCAAAGGCTCAGTAGCAGTGCTGATCAAAGATGAAGAAGGCAAAGAGATGATCCTCTCTTACCTGAATCAGGGAGATTTCATCGGCGAGCTGGGCTTGTTTGAAGAAGGTCAGGAGCGTAGCGCCTGGGTTCGTGCAAAAACCGCGTGTGAAGTGGCAGAGATCTCCTATAAGAAGTTCCGCCAGCTGATCCAGGTTAACCCGGATATCCTGATGCGTCTCTCTTCGCAGATGGCTCGCCGTCTGCAGGTCACGTCTGAGAAAGTGGGTAACCTCGCCTTCCTGGACGTTACCGGCCGCATCGCTCAGACCCTGCTGAACCTGGCGAAACAGCCAGACGCCATGACCCACCCGGACGGTATGCAAATTAAAATCACCCGTCAGGAAATTGGTCAGATCGTCGGATGTTCTCGTGAGACAGTGGGTCGTATCCTGAAAATGCTGGAAGATCAAAACCTGATCTCCGCCCACGGTAAAACTATCGTGGTCTACGGAACGCGTTAATTCCGCGCAAACGGCGTGACATCGCAAGGTGGCACGCCGTTTTTGTCTCTATCACCTATGTGGCGCAGGCTCATCTATCACCCGGAAGTTAACTACGCACTGCGGCAAACCCTGGTGCTGTGTCTCCCTGTGGCTGTGGGTTTGATCCTGGGTTATCTGCAACAAGGTCTGCTCTTCTCGCTCGTTCCTGCCTGCTGCAATATCGCCGGTCTCGACACCCCGCATAAACGCTTTTTCAAACGCCTGATTATCGGCGGATCGCTGTTTGCTGGCTGTAGCCTGGCCGTGCAGCTGTTACTGGCGCACGATATCCCGCTGCCGCTTATTCTGACCGTACTGGCGATGACGTTGGGCGTGACGGCAGAGTTAAGCTCGCTGCATGCGCGACTGCTGCCCGCCTCGCTGATTGCCGCCATCTTTACCTTGAGCCTCGCGGGGAACATGCCGATCTGGGCACCGCTGCTGATTTATGCCCTGGGCACCCTGTGGTACGGGCTGTTTAACTGGTTCTGGTTCTGGATGTGGCGCGAACAGCCGCTGCGTGAGTCGCTCAGCCTGCTCTACCAGCAGCTTGCGGATTATTGCGAAGCAAAATATACCCTGCTGACGCAGCATACCGATCCCGAAAAATCGTTACCTCCCCTGCTGGCCCGCCAGCAGAAGGTCGTCGACCTGATCAGCCAGTGCTATCAGCAGCTGCACATGCTGGCAGCCAATAAAAATCATGAATATAAACGCCTGCTGCGCACCTTCCAGGTCGGGCTCGATCTGCAGGAGCATATCTCCGTCAGCCTGCACCACCCGCATGAGGTGCAAAAGCTGGTCGAGCGTAGCCACGCGGAATCGGTACTGCGCTGGAATGCCCAGACGGTCGCCGCCCGACTGCGCGTGCTGGCAGACGATATTTTGTATCACCGCTACCCTACCCGTTTCACGATGGACAAGCAGCTTGGCGCGCTGGAGAAAATCGCGCGTCAGCATCCGGATAACCCGGTAGGCCAGTTCTGTGCGTGGCACTTCAGCCGCATTGCCCGCGTGCTGCGGACCCAGCGCCCGCTCTACCCGCGCGACCTGATGGCGGATAAGCAGAAACGCCTGCCGCTGATCCCGGCCCTGAAAAGCTATCTGTCGCTCAAATCCGCCGCCCTGCGCAACGCCGCACGTATCAGCGTGATGCTGAGTATCGCCAGCCTGATGGGCGTTGCCCTGCACCTGCCGAAACCGTACTGGATCCTGATGACGGTGCTGTTCGTGACCCAGAATGGCTATGGCGCCACGCGGGTACGTATCCTTCACCGGGCGGGCGGTACGCTGGCGGGGCTGATCATCGCAGGTATCGCCCTGCACTTTCACGTGGCGGAAGGTTTTACGCTGGCGGGAATGCTGGTGATTACGCTGGTGAGTTATCTGTTTATTCGCAAGAACTACGGCTGGGCGATGGTGGGCTTTACGGTCACGGCGGTGTATACCCTGCAGCTGCTCACCCTGAACGGCGATCAGTATATTATTGCCCGACTGGTCGATACCCTGATTGGCTGTCTGATTGCCTTTGGCGGGATGGTGTGGCTATGGCCGCAGTGGCAAAGCGGGCTGTTGCGCCAGAATGCTCACGATGCGCTGGAAGCCGATCAGGAGGCTATCCGGCTGATCCTCAGTGACGATCCGCAGCCGACGCCGCTCGCCTGGCAGCGCATGAAGGTTAACCAGGCGCACAACGCCCTGTTCAACTCGCTGAATCAGGCGATGCTGGAGCCCGGCTTTAACTCGGCTTATCTGGCGGATATGAAACTGTGGGTTACGCACAGCCAGTTCATCGTCGAGCATATCAACGCGATGACTACTCTGGCGCGCGAGCATACGATGCTGACGCCAGACCTGGCCCAGCGTTATCTGCAGTCGTGTGAAATTGCCCTTCAGCGCTGTCAGCAGCGTCTGGAATATGATTCAGCCGGTGAAAGCGGCGATGAGAATATCCTGGAAGCACCCGAAACCCTGACCTACGGACCGATGAGCACGCTGGAACAGCATCTCCAGCGCGTGCTGGGGCATCTGAACACCATGCACACCATTTCGTCAGTGGCATGGCGTCAGCGACCGCATCACGGCATCTGGTTAACCCGACTCCTGAAACGCACGCCGTATTAAATGCTGCCTTTGCCCGACGGCGCTACGCTTGCACGACGCTCTTTACCGCGTTGGCAAAGCGCGTCATTCCTTCGTCGATGTCCTGATCCTCAACCACCAGCGACGGCGCAAAGCGCATCACGTCCGGTCCGGCATTAAGCACCATTACACCGGCATTCGCCGCCGCATGCAGGAAATCGCGCGCCCGACCTTTGTATTGCGGTTTCAGCTCGGCGCCAATCAACAGCCCCATGCCGCGAATATCGCTAAAGACATCGTATTGCGCATCGATCTGCTGAAGATGCTGCACAAACTGCTCACGCTTGTGGTTCACGCCGCTCAGTACTTCCGGGGTATTGATGATGTCGAACGCCGCGCCGGCAATCGCACAGGCCAACGGGTTGCCGCCGTAGGTTGAACCGTGGGAGCCCACGTGGAACGCCGAGGCAATGTCCTGGGTGGTAAGCACCGCGCTCACCGGGAAACCACCGCCGAGCGCTTTGGCGCTGGTCAGAATATCCGGGGTTACACCGTAGTGCATGTAGGCAAACAGATCCCCGGTGCGGCCCATCCCACTCTGGACTTCGTCAAACACCAGCAGCGCCTGGTGCTGGTCGCACAAATCGCGCAGCCCCTGCAGGAATTCTGGGGTCGCCGCCATCACGCCGCCCTCGCCCTGAATCGGTTCAACCACCACCGCGCAGGTGTGGTCGTCCATCACCGCTTTAACCGCATGCAGATCGTTAAACGGAACGTGGATAATGTCTGCCGGTTTTGGGCCAAAGCCATCGGAATATTTTGGCTGACCGCCTACGGAGACGGTAAACAGCGAGCGGCCGTGGAAGGCGTTATGAAAAGCGATGATTTTGCTTTTGTACGGGCTATGACGCGTGGACGCATAGTAGCGCGCCAGCTTGAAGGCCGTTTCGTTAGCTTCGGTGCCGGAGTTCATAAACAGCACGCGCTCGGCAAAGGTGGCGTCGATAATTTTACGCCCCAGACGCAGCGCGGGTTCATTGGTAAACACGTTACTGGTGTGCCACAGGGTTTCGCCCTGGGTTTTGAGCGCCTCAACCAGCGCCGGGTGGCAGTGGCCTAACGCCGTTACCGCAATGCCGCCCGCGAAATCAATATACTCTTTACCCTGCTGATCCCAGACCTTGCTGCCCTTTCCCTTTACCGGGATAAACTCAGCCGGTGCATAAATTGGCAGAATAACTTCATCGAATGTCGCGCGCGTAATTGCAGATTGTTCAGTTGCCATGTAACCCCACCCTTTTTTAAGCAAGAAGCAGAAGTGAAAATATAATCACGAAATATGCTTAAAAAATCACTTTATGGCAACTAAAAATCAACGATTGAGGAAATTAGCCAGCAGCTGATGGCCCTGCTCGCTGAGAATGCTTTCCGGGTGGAACTGCACACCTTCCAGATCCCATTCCCGATGACGGATCCCCATAATCTCCTGGGTCTCGCTCCAGGCGGTGATCTCGAAGCAGTCCGGCAAGGTCGGTGGGTCAATCACCAGCGAGTGATAGCGGGTCACGGTCAGGGGATTATTCAGACCGCAGAATACGCCTGTACCGCTGTGCGTCACCGGGGAGGTTTTGCCGTGCATTACCTTGGCCGCACGAACGATCGTCGCGCCAAACGCCTGAGCGATAGCCTGATGGCCCAGGCAGACGCCGAGGATCGGCCGTTTGCCGGCATAGTGGCGGATCGCCGCCAGCGAGATGCCGGATTCATCCGGGGTACAGGGGCCGGGGGAGATCACAATTTTATCCGGGTTCAGCGCTGCGATATCCGTCAGCGACAGCGCGTCATTACGCCGGACGATAACCTCAGCACCCAGTTCACAAAAATACTGGTATAAATTCCAGGTGAAGGAATCGTAGTTATCAATCAGCAGAATCATGGCGGCTCCCGAAAAAATGGCCGCCCTATTCTACTCAGTTTCCCGCGCTTCGCTCACCACTTTGCTGAAGATTGTATTGAGCGCGCTGAGATCCCCCATCGCCCCGCTCTGATTGGCCTGCGCCCAGTCATCGGGCTCAATACCGCGCCAGTCAAGCTGATAGCCCGCGTGGATCGCCAGCTGCTCAAAGAAGATCCGCTGCACGATGCCATTACCAATGCGGAACGGATGCAGGACGTTGATTTCACAATAGTAATGGCTAAGGCGGTTAATAAAGGTCTCTTTCGTCAGCCCGACGAGATATCCCTCGTCCTCCAGATCCTGCATCAGGGCATTGCCCTCTTTTTCGATGTAGGCAAAGTGGCAGAATCGGGTATCACCCTGATAAATGTCGATCTCACGGATATCACCCGCCCAGTCAAAAATATCCTGGTACAGGTGCTGGTGAAGCGCACAGAGATGCGGCAAACCGCGCAAGGGCGGCCCCAGGGTTAACGTCGCGGCACGCAGCGCGGTTAATTCGTATGCCGCCTGCGCCAGACGCTCGGCCTGACGAATGCCCAGCCGGTTACGCATCACATTCAGCCCGGAATAAAGGTAGGGATCGCGGCCATTGCCAAATTTATCGCTCATAGTGCCTCCTGAGTTCTTCAAGGCGCACCTGCGCATCGGCTGCGTTGAGCGTGACTAGCGGGCTGTCGACCCCTTCAAGACGGCGACTGGCCTGAAAATTTGCGTTTCGCTGCTGTTCCCAGAGACGGGATTTTTGCTTGTCAGTGAGTTTTTTCACCTGATACCTCCCTGAATGGGCCCGTGTTGCCACAAGTATAAGCAGCAAACTGCGGTTTCGCAGGGAGGGAAAGGCAACGCGGACAACAGATGCCCGCGCAATCAACGATTAAGGCAGAACCTTAGCGGAGAGGATAACAACCGGTTTTGTCGGAACATTCTGGTAAGGGCCGACGTTATGGGTCTGCACCTGAGAGATTTTATCGGCCACGTCCATGCCTTTCACTACTTTACCAAACACCGCATAGCCAAAATCACGCTGGCCGTGGTCCAGGAAGGCGTTATCCGCCACGTTGAGGAAGAACTGGCTGGTCGCGCTGTCTTTATCGGCAGTACGCGCCATAGAGATGGTGCCGCGGGTATTGCGCAGACCGTTATCCGCTTCATTTTTGATTGGCGGGTTCGGCTGCTTCTGCTGCATCTGCTCGTTGAAACCGCCGCCCTGCAGCATAAAGCCCGGGATCACGCGGTGGAAGGTGGTGTTGTTATAAAAGCCGCTGTTGACGTAGTCGAGGAAGTTTTTCACAGAAACAGGAGCTTTCTGGCTATTCAGTTCCAGCTCAATATTACCAGCAGAGGTGGTCAGCAGAACGTGCGGGTCTCCTTTGGCTGCCAGCGCAGCAGGAGAAAGAGCAGATAAGGCAAGTACAGCCGCGACAGCCGCCAGGGTTGATTTGAGCATGAGAATTCCTTAACAAAGCGCAGTAAAGAAAGCGAGTGGCTTGATTCTAAAGAGCAGTATGGGCATAGGCCAGCCATTTACCTAATTTTACCAATTTGAAACAGATGTAACCGTCGGGTCAATACGTACTGGCAATTGTGATGCGACATCAGTCACACTCATTCCTGCAATTAATATTTAATTTCTCATAAAAGATTTAATTAGATCACATTCACGACTAAAATCTGGCCGTTCGCAGCGCCGTCAATGCGCTTTACATTTCTATTCACAGGCCAGTCATGACTAACAGCAATCGTATCAAGCTCACATGGATCAGCTTCTTCTCCTACGCCCTTACCGGTGCGTTGGTGATCGTCACCGGGATGGTGATGGGAAATATCGCAGACTATTTCAACCTGCCCGTTTCCAGCATGAGTAACACCTTCACCTTTCTTAACGCCGGGATCCTGATCTCTATCTTCCTCAACGCCTGGCTGATGGAGATCGTTCCCCTGAAAACGCAGCTGCGTTTTGGCTTTGTGCTGATGGTTGCCGCCGTCGCCGGACTGATGCTCAGCCACAGCATCGCCCTGTTCTCTGCCGCCATGTTCGTGCTCGGGCTGGTCAGCGGGATCACCATGTCGATAGGGACCTTCCTCATTACCCATATGTATGAAGGCCGTCAGCGCGGCGCACGCCTGCTGTTCACCGACTCCTTCTTCAGCATGGCGGGGATGATCTTCCCGATGGTCGCCGCGGTTCTGCTGGCGCGCAGCATCGAGTGGTACTGGGTGTATGCCTGTATCGGTCTGGTCTACGTGGCCATTTTTGTGCTGACCTTCGGCTGTGAATTCCCGGTACTGGGCAAAACAGCCGGGCAGGACGACAAGACAGTGGTGAAAGAGAAATGGGGTATCGGCGTGCTGTTCCTGTCGGTAGCCGCCCTGTGCTATATCCTCGGTCAGTTGGGCTTTATCTCCTGGGTTCCGGAGTATGCGAAAGGGCTGGGCATGAGCCTGAACGATGCTGGTCAGCTGGTGAGTGATTTCTGGATGTCGTACATGTTTGGCATGTGGGCGTTCAGCTTTGTTCTGCGCTACTTCGACCTGCAGCGGATCCTCACCGTACTGGCGGGCGCAGCGACCGTGCTGATGTACCTGTTTATCAACGGCTCCGCGGAGCAAATGCCGTGGTTCATCATGACCCTCGGCTTCTTCTCCAGCGCCATTTATACCTCGATCATTACTCTGGGTTCTCTGCAGACCAAAGTGGCCTCGCCGAAGCTGGTTAACTTTGTCCTGACCTGCGGCACCATCGGCACCATGCTGACCTTCGTGGTCACCGGCCCGATTGTGGCGCACAGCGGCCCGCTGGCGGCGCTACACACCGCAAACGGTCTGTATGCCGTGGTGTTCGTCATGTGCCTGGTGCTGGGTCTGGTCACTCGTCATCGCCAGCATACGGCCGCAGCCGCCTCTCATTGATCCGCGTCTTCACCCCCGTCTGAAAAGAGGCCGCTTATGCGGCCTCCTCCAAATTGCTCCTCAAATAAAGAGGAGTATGCATTTCGATTAATAAGCCGCCTAATTTGTAGACAAAATAGCGTTGCTGAAAAGCCTGCCATTTCCGGTACTTATAAAAACCCTGACAAATCAGCAATATACTCCTTAAGGAGTAGTTAAAGGTGGAATTGATTTACATCAATAAGTGCCGTTGCTGAATCGTTAAGGTAGGCAGTAATAGAAAAGAAATCGAGGCAAAAATGAGCAAAGTCAGACTCGCTATCATCGGTAACGGCATGGTCGGTCACCGCTTTATTGAGGACCTTCTCGATAAAGCCGATGCCGCCCAGTTCGATATTACCGTGTTCTGTGAAGAACCCCGCAAGGCGTACGACCGCGTACACCTCTCCTCCTACTTCTCTCACCACACCGCCGAAGAGCTCTCTCTGGTACGCGAAGGTTTTTACGAGAAGCATGGCGTGAAGGTGCTGGTGGGCGAGCGTGCTATTACCATCAACCGTCAGGAAAAAGTGATCCATTCCAGTGCGGGACGCACGGTTTTTTACGACAAGCTGATTATGGCGACGGGCTCTTATCCATGGATCCCACCGATCAAGGGTTCAGAAACTCAGGATTGCTTCGTTTATCGCACCATTGAAGATCTCAACGCCATCGAATCCTGCGCCCGTCGCAGCAAACGCGGCGCGGTGGTCGGCGGCGGTCTGCTCGGTCTGGAAGCGGCCGGCGCACTGAAAAACTTAGGCGTTGAAACCCACGTCATCGAATTTGCCCCGATGCTGATGGCAGAGCAGCTTGACCACATGGGTGGCGATCAGCTCAAACGCAAAATTGAAAGCATGGGTGTGAAAGTTCACACCAGCAAAAATACCAAAGAGATCGTCCAGGAAGGTACCGAAGGCCGCAAAACCATGCGCTTTGCCGACGGCAGCGAGCTGGAAGTCGACTTTATCGTCTTCTCAACCGGTATTCGCCCGCGCGATAAGCTGGCTACCCAGTGCGGTCTGACCGTTGCCCAACGCGGCGGCATCACAATTAATTCCACCTGCCAGACCTCCGATCCGGATATCTACGCCATTGGCGAATGCGCCAGCTGGGAAAACCACGTTTACGGTCTGGTGGCCCCTGGCTACAAAATGGCGCAGGTTGCCGTTGACCATATCCTCGGGAATGAAAACGCCTTTGAAGGCGCGGACATGAGCGCCAAGCTGAAGCTGCTGGGCGTCGACGTAGGCGGTATTGGCGATGCGCACGGCCGCACGCCGAAATCACGCAGCTACGTCTACCTCGACGAGAACAAAGAAGTTTATAAACGCCTGATCGTCAGCGAAGACAACAAAACCCTGCTCGGCGCGGTACTGGTTGGTGATACCAGCGATTTCGGCAACCTGCTGCAGCTGGTGCTCAACGCCATCGAACTGCCGGATAACCCGGACGCGCTGATCCTCCCCGCCCATGCTGCGGGCGGTAAGCCGTCAATCGGCGTCGATAAACTGCCGGACAGCGCGCAGATTTGTTCCTGCTTCGATGTCACCAAAGGCATGCTGGTTTCTGCCATCAATAAAGGCTGCCATACCGTTGCCGCCCTGAAGGCCGCAACCAAAGCCGGTACCGGCTGCGGGGGCTGTATCCCGCTGGTGACCCAGGTGCTCAACGCCGAACTGGCGAAACAGGGCATCGAAGTCAGCCACAACCTGTGTGAGCACTTCGCTTACTCTCGTCAGGAGCTGTACCACCTGATCCGCGTCGAAGGCATCAAATCCTTTGAGGAGCTGCTGGAAAAACACGGTCAGGGCTACGGCTGTGAAGTGTGTAAACCAACCGTCGGTTCGCTGCTGGCCTCCTGCTGGAATGAGTACATCCTCAAACCGCAGCACACCCCGCTGCAGGACACTAACGACAACTTCCTGGCTAACATCCAGAAAGACGGCACCTACTCGGTGATCCCACGCTCAGCGGGCGGCGAAATCACCCCGGAAGGGCTGGTGGCTGTCGGACGCGTGGCACGCGAATTTAACCTGTACACCAAAATTACCGGCTCTCAGCGTATCGGCCTGTTCGGTGCGCAGAAAGACGACCTGCCAGAAATCTGGCGTCAGCTGATTGAAGCCGGTTTCGAAACCGGTCACGCGTATGCTAAAGCGCTGCGTATGGCGAAAACCTGCGTGGGCAGCACCTGGTGCCGTTATGGCGTAGGCGATAGCGTCGGCTTCGGCGTTGAGCTGGAAAACCGCTACAAAGGCATCCGTACCCCGCACAAAATGAAGTTCGGTGTCTCTGGCTGTACCCGCGAATGCGCCGAAGCGCAGGGTAAAGATGTGGGCATTATCGCCACAGAAAAAGGCTGGAACCTGTACGTTTGCGGTAACGGCGGGATGAAACCACGCCATGCGGATCTGCTGGCGGCGGATCTTGACCGTGAAACGCTGCTCAACTATCTCGACCGTTTCATGATGTTCTACATCCGTACCGCCGACAAACTGACCCGTACCGCACCGTGGCTCGATAACCTGGAAGGCGGCATCGACTACCTGAAGTCGGTCATCATCGACGACAAACTCGGCCTGAACGCGACGCTGGAAGAAGAGATGGCGCGTCTGCGTGATGCCGTTATCTGTGAATGGACTGAAACCGTCAACACCCCGGCGGCGCAGGTTCGCTTCAAACACTTTATCAACAGCACCCAGCGCGATCCGAGTGTCCAGATTGTGCCTGAGCGCGAACAGCACCGCCCGGCAACGCCGTATGAGCGTATTCCGGTCACTCTGGTGGAGGAAAACGTATGAGCCAGTGGGTAAACATCTGCAAAATCGACGATATCCTGCCCGCAACCGGCGTCTGTGCGCTGCTGGGTCATGAGCAGGTCGCCATTTTCCGCCCGCGTCAGGACGAACAGGTTTTTGCGATCAGCAATATCGACCCGTTCTTTGAGGCCAGCGTCCTGTCACGCGGCCTTATCGCCGAACATCAAGGTGAGCTGTGGGTTGCCAGCCCGCTGAAAAAGCAGCGTTTCCGTCTGAGTGACGGCCACTGCATGGAAGATGAGAGCCACTCTGTTAAGCACTATGACGTCCGCGTTAAAGACGGCAAAGTGCAGCTCCGAGGCTGATTGAAACGGGGGTGCAATGCCCCCGCTATTTTCTTTATTTAGCGTTTATTTTATTTTTTTAATTATTCAGGATAATCATATGTTTACAGACACTATTAATAAGTGTGCGGCTAATGCTGCGCGTATTGCACGCCTCAGTAAAAATAGTCCTCTCGGCTTTTGGGTCAGCTCTGCAATGGCGGGGGCCTACGTGGGTCTCGGGATTATTTTAATTTTCACCCTCGGCAACCTGCTCGACCCGGCGATTCGTCCGCTGGTGATGGGCGCTACTTTTGGTATCGCGTTAACCCTGGTCATTATCGCCGGATCTGAACTGTTCACCGGCCACACCATGTTCCTGACATTCGGTGTCAAAGCGGGCACCATCACGCAGGGTCAGATGTGGGCCATTCTGCCGCAAACCTGGCTGGGTAATCTGGTCGGCTCGGTGTTTGTTGCCCTGCTGTACAGCTGGGGCGGCGGTAGCCTGCTGCCGGTAGATACCAGCCTTGTTCACACCGTCGCACTGGCAAAAACCTCCGCACCGGCGATGGTTCTGTTCTTTAAAGGCGCCCTGTGTAACTGGCTGGTTTGCCTGGCAATCTGGATGGCAATCCGCACTGAAGGTGCCGCGAAATTCATCGCAATCTGGTGGTGTCTGCTGGCCTTTATCGCCTCCGGCTACGAGCACTCCATCGCTAACATGACCCTGTTTGCACTCTCCTGGTTCGGTCATCACAGCGAAGCGTACACGCTGTCAGGTATTGGCCATAACTTGCTGTGGGTCACGCTGGGTAATACCCTTTCTGGGGTTGTATTTATGGGCTGGGGTTACTGGTATGCTACCCCTAAAGCGGAGCGTCCGACTCCTGCAACCATCGCAACCGTTCAGGCGAAAGCCAACCAGTAAGAGGTAATGTCGTGGATCACCTGCCAATATTCTGTCAATTACGTCATCGCGACTGCCTGCTCGTAGGGGGTGGCGATGTGGCTGAACGCAAAGCCCGCCTGTTGTTAGAGGCAGGTGCCCGACTCACCGTGAATGCTCTCGCCTTTGCCCCGCAGTTTACGGTATGGGCAGAGGAAGGAATGCTCACCCTTGTCGAGGGTGAGTTCAACGAATCCCTGCTCGATACCTGCTGGCTGACCATCGCCGCCACCGACGACGATGCGGTCAACCAGCGCGTCAGCGATGCCTGCGAAGCGCGGCGCATCTTCTGCAACGTGGTGGATGCCCCGAAAGAGGCGAGCTTTATTATGCCGTCGATTATCGACCGCTCGCCGCTGATGGTGGCCGTCTCCTCCGGCGGAACGTCGCCGGTGCTGGCGCGTCTGCTGCGTGAAAAGCTGGAAGCCATCCTGCCGCAGCACCTGGGCAAAGTGGCCCACTTTGCCGGGAAATTACGCCCTCGTGTAAAGCAACAGTTTGCGACCGTTGGCGAACGCCGCCGCTTCTGGGAAAAGTTCTTTGTGAATGACCGGCTGGCCCAGTCGCTGGCGAATGAGGATCAGAAGGCGGTGGACGACACCACCGAGCAGCTGCTGGCTGCCCCGCTCGATCACCGCGGCGAAGTGGTGCTGGTGGGCGCAGGTCCAGGCGATGCGGGTCTGTTAACTTTGAAGGGCCTGCAGCAGATCCAGCAGGCGGATGTGGTGGTGTATGACCGCCTGGTCTCCGACGACATCATGAACCTGGTGCGCCGCGACGCGGATCGGGTGTTTGTCGGCAAGCGTGCAGGCTATCACTGCGTGCCTCAGGAAGAGATTAACCAGATCCTGCTGCGTGAAGCGCAAAAAGGAAAACGCGTGGTGCGTCTGAAAGGCGGCGATCCGTTTATCTTCGGACGCGGCGGCGAGGAGCTGGAAACCCTGTGTCATGCGGGCATTCCTTTCTCCGTAGTGCCTGGCATTACGGCGGCATCGGGCTGTTCCGCCTATTCCGGTATTCCGCTGACCCACCGTGACTACGCGCAGAGCGTGCGTCTGGTTACCGGCCACCTGAAAACCGGCAGCGAGCTGGACTGGCATAACCTGGCCGCTGAAAAACAGACCCTGGTGTTCTACATGGGCCTGAACCAGGCTGCCACCATTCAGGCTAAGCTGCTCGAACATGGTATGGATGCAGAGATGCCGGTTGCGCTGGTCGAAAACGGCACCTCCATCAAGCAGCGCGTGGTGAGCGGCGTCCTGACCCAGCTCGGTGAGCTGGCCCAGCAGGTTGAAAGCCCGGCGCTGATCGTGGTCGGCCGCGTGGTGGCCCTGCGTGACAAGCTCAACTGGTTCTCTAATCACTAAGCCAGCCTGAACATAACGCATTTTTCAGGCATAAAAAAACCGGGAATTTCCCGGTTTTTTTTATGTCTGGCTTTTACTTAAGGCTTCGCGACAAACCCGATTGCTTCGTACACCGCTTTCAGGGTTTCAGAGGCGCGCGCACTGGCTTTCTCAGCGCCATCTTTCATCACTTTCTGCAGGAAGGCTTCGTCATTACGGTACTGGTTATAGCGCGCCTGCAGCTCGGTCAGCATGCCGGAAACCGCATCAGCCACTTCACCTTTCAGATGGCCATACATTTTGCCTTCGAAGTGCTGCTCCAGCTCTGGAATGCTCTGTCCGGTGACGCCGGAGAGGATATCCAGCAGGTTAGAAACACCCGCTTTGTTCTGCACGTCGTAACGCACCACCGCTGGCTCGTCAGAGTCGGTCACTGCACGCTTGAGCTTCTTCACGACCGCTTTTGGATCTTCCAGCAGGCCGATCACGTTGTTGCGGTTATCGTCCGACTTGGACATCTTCTTGGTCGGCTCCAGCAGGGACATCACGCGGGCACCGGACTTCGGAATAAACGGCTCTGGCACCTTGAAGATGTCGCCGTAAATGGCGTTAAAGCGCTGGGCAACATCGCGGCTCAGCTCCAGATGCTGCTTCTGGTCTTCACCGACCGGCACCTGAGTGGTCTGATACAGCAGAATGTCAGCGGCCATCAGCACCGGGTAGTCAAACAGACCGGCGTTGATGTTCTCGGCATAACGGGACGATTTGTCCTTGAACTGGGTCATACGGCTCAGTTCGCCAAAATAGGTATAGCAGTTCAGCGCCCAGCCCAGCTGTGCATGCTCAGGAACGTGGGACTGAACGAAAATGGTGCTTTTCTCAGGATCGATACCGCAGGCCAGATACAGCGCAAGGGTATCGAGCGTTGCTTTACGCAACTGCTGCGGATCCTGGCGCACGGTAATGGCGTGCTGGTCAACGATGCAGTAGATACAGTGATAGTCATCCTGCATGTTCACCCACTGACGCAGCGCACCCATATAGTTGCCAATAGTCAGTTCACCTGAGGGTTGTGCGCCACTAAATACGATGGGCTTAGTCATTTTTCAATTCCTGATTTTCACTGTGCGAAAGCCCGAGCACGGGCAGTAAATCTTTGAAGTGATCGAAGATAAAATCCGGCTCACTCAGCGTAATGGACTCACCGTAGTTATAGCCATAGGTCAGGCCTACGGACGGGCAACCTGCAGCCCTGGCCGCCAGAATATCATTGCGCGAATCACCAACAAAGAGCAGCGCGTCAGGCGTTAAGGATAATTTTCCTGCCACCAGCAGCAGCGGTTCCGGATGCGGCTTCTTGTTCTGCACGTCATCGCCGCCAACAATCACGGAGAAATACTTCGCGATATCCAGCGCTTCCAGCAACGGGGCGACAAACGCAGTCGGTTTGTTAGTGACCAGCGCCAGCGGCATGCCGCTGCTGTGCAGCGCGCTCAGCGTACCGGCCACGTCAGGGAACAGGAAACTGCCCTCTTCTACCGTCTGCTCATAGAAACGGTTAAACAGCTTACGCAGCAAGCGAATCTGCTCTTCCTGCGGAATATCCGCATGATCGACGCCCGCTTTGCCCTGCGCCGAACGCTGGATAGCCCGTTCCTGCCGCGACCAGCTTAACGCGCGCTCCATCAGCACGTCTGCGCCGTTGCCAATCCACGTCACCACGCGATCTTCGCCCGCGACCGGCAGCTCCAGCGCATACAGCGCCTGGTCAACCGCGCTGGTTAAGCCCGGTGCGCTGTCAACCAGCGTCCCGTCGAGGTCAAACGCAACGCCCCGAATTGCCTGCAAATTATCCATGACTTACCTTCGCCAGTTCACTGCGCATTTCATCAATGACTTTTTTGTAGTCCGGCTGATCGAAAATAGCCGAGCCCGCGACAAACATATCCGCGCCGGCTGCTGCGATTTCGCCAATATTGTTCACCTTCACGCCGCCATCCACTTCAAGACGAATGTCGTAACCGGACTCGTCGATACGGCGGCGCACTTCGCGCAGCTTATCCAGCGTCTGTGGGATGAATGACTGACCGCCAAAGCCTGGATTCACGGACATCAGCAGGATCACGTCCAGCTTGTCCATCACGTAATCGAGATAGCTCAGCGGCGTAGCCGGATTAAACACCAGACCGGCTTTACAGCCGTTCTCTTTAATCAGCTGCAGCGTGCGGTCAACGTGTTCAGAGGCTTCAGGATGGAAGGTAATGATGCTGGCACCTGCGGCGGCAAAATCCGGCACGATGCGATCAACCGGTTTGACCATCAGATGCACATCGATCGGCGCGGTCACGCCATACTTGCGCAGTGCCTTCAGTACCATCGGACCGATGGTCAGGTTAGGCACATAGTGGTTATCCATAACGTCGAAATGAACGACATCCGCACCGGCAGCCAGTGCTTTCGCGGTGTCTTCGCCCAGACGGGCAAAATCAGCCGACAGAATTGAGGGGGCAATCAAATACTGTTTCATCCGCATCTCCTTGAACTGTGTTTAACGGCGGGCGAAACGGCTCAGGGTCGATAGAGAGCCAGCAGTTCGTCCACCTTTTTACGTGTACCGCCGTTGCTGCTGATGCTGCGCCGGACTTTGACCTGGAATTGCTCTGCGGCTTTATACCATTCGCGCGTATCAGGCGTGTCGTGATTCGAAATTAACACCGGAATTCTTTTGCTGACCAGCTTTTCTGCCATTTCTGCCAGACGCACCTGCTCGGCAGGACTGAAGCTGTTGGTATGATAAGCGGTGAAGTTCGCCGTTGCAGACAGAGGGGCATACGGTGGATCACAGTAAACTACCGAGTTAACGTCAGCGTGGCCCATACACTCTTCATACGAGAGACAATGGAATTCCGCATTCTGCGCTTTTTCAGCAAAGTGATACAACTCAGCCTGAGGGAAATAAGGACGCTTGTAGCGACCAAACGGCACGTTGAATTGACCACGCAGATTATACCGGCACAGGCCATTGTAGCCATGGCGGTTGAGGTAGAGGAACAGCAACGCACGCCGGAACTTATCCTGGCTCTGATTAAACTCAGTGCGATACTGGTAGTAAACGTCCTGGCTGTTGTTCTCTGGGGTAAACAACTTGCGCGCTTCATCGACGTACTCGTCGGTACGTAGCTTTACGATGTTATAGAGATCGATAAGGTCGCTGTTGATATCCGCAAGGATATAACGGGAATAATCGGTATTGAGAAATACCGATCCCGCGCCAACAAAAGGCTCTACAAGGCACTCGCCTGGCGGCAGGTGTTTTTGAATATCATCGAGCAGGGGGTATTTCCCCCCTGCCCATTTCAGAAAAGCGCGATTTTTTTTCATGCTGACTAACTAATTACACCTTCTCCGGCTGTGGAGAAAGCTCCGACAGCATCCTGCGCTTCACAGATTACTTCAAATCGGACTGAACCTGACGGATCGGTTTCGCCCACGGGTTTTTCGCCTGAACATCGGCTGGCAGTGTTGCAACAGCACGTTTCGCTTCGTCTTTCGAGCCATACACACCGCTGACCAGCACGTACCACGGCTGACCGTTACGGGTCGTCTCATAGACCACGAAGTTTTTCAGGTTCGACTTCTTCGCCCAGCTGTTCAGGTTGTCATAGCTGGAAGAACTGCTCAGCTGCAGCGTGTAGTTGCTGGAAGGCGCTGATTTCAACGAACCCACGTTACCCGCAGTTTTACCGGTGCTGGCCGCTGCCGTTGGCGCGGATGCTGCCGGAGCCGTTGCCGTCGCAGCTGGCGCTGCTGTTGCTTTAGGTGCCGTTGCGGTTGCCGTGGCAGCAGGCGCAGTGGCCGGCGCACGGGTCACAGTTTCAGTGTGTTTCGGCTGAGCAACTGCTTTTGGCTGTTCCGCTTTCGCGACCGGCTGCGGTTTCACTTCACGCTTCGGCTCAATCACCGTCTGCTTGCGTTCCTGCGTGGCGGCCGGTTTGGTCTGACGCGGCGTAGACTCTGTTGTCGTCGCCGCATGCTGCTGGCTGGCAGCACCACGGATTGGCGCAACGGTCGCAGGCTCGGTTGGCAGCGTGGAGTTAACCACCACGTTGTTAACCTGTTCCTGGTTCTGCGGCTGGGTCAGTGCATTGTTCAGGTCGCCCTGAACTTCAACGCGCTGCTGGCCCTGCGGAGTCGCCGGTGCCTGGCCCTGAGTCGGCGTAGACGCCACTGGCGGCAGAGAAATCTCCTGCTGGGTATTTCCGGCAGTATTTTCTGCAGACGTGGTGCCTGGCGCAGGCTGAGTGCTGCCATTGGCCTGATCGGCAGTATCACCGGAAAGATTGATGCTCTTCTCAGCGGACGCCGTTTGCTCGGCAGGGGCTGACGGCGCTTTAAGGGCCGAGCCGATGCCGATAATCAGCAACAGCAGCACCAGTATGCCGAGACCCATCATGATGTACTGACGCGAGGCGGGCTTCGCCGCAACGGCTTTACGCTTACGTGGGCGACGCTCAACGGCCGCTTCGTCCACTAACTCTTCGTCGGACTCATAATCATCTTCTTCACGTTCAACACGCTCTTCACGAACAGGGCGGCTACGCGATGGACGCTGGTCATCGGTATCCAGATCAACTTCATCAAAGTTGATTTGCGGTTCGTTATCACGTTCAGAAGACTGACGAGTACGACCACCAGTACGACGATCGCTGGGATCGGGTTTCAGCTCGTCTTCTGGTTTGAATTCATCCATTTAACACCCCACTCAAAGGCTTATGCCTACGACTTTGCATTTCACCTGAAGCAAAATGGCTACGTTTTATCGCAGCCAGACCTTTCTAATTTTTACGCTTGCTGGCAATCAGCAATAGCGCCAAGAACGACGTCGTGCGGGACACCGCTACGGACTTCACTTTTACCTACTGCAAGCGGGAGCACCAGTCGCATCTCGCCTGCCAATACTTTTTTATCGCGCAACATATGCGGCAAATAGGCCTGCGCTGACATTTCGCGCGGCCCCGTCACCGGTAACCCGGCGCGTTCAAGCAGCGTGATAATGCGCTGCGTCTCAGCCGGTGTGAACTGACCCAGGCGCTCCGCGGTGCGCGCGGCCATGACCATGCCCGCCGCGACAGCTTCACCGTGCAGCCAGTTGCCGTAGCCCATTTCGGCTTCAATGGCGTGGCCGTAGGTGTGCCCCAGATTCAGTAAAGCACGTAAGCCGGTTTCGCGCTCGTCTGCGGCAACGACTTCTGCTTTCAGCTCACAGCAACGGCGAATACAGTACGCCATCGCCTGACCATCAAGACGCAACAGGGCATCCATATTCTCTTCAAGCCAGCTAAAGAACTCGCCATCCAGAATAATGCCGTATTTGATCACTTCCGCCAGGCCAGAGGCCAGCTCGCGCTGAGGCAACGTTTTAAGACAGTCGAGATCCACCACCACCGAAGCAGGCTGGTAGAAGGCGCCTATCATATTTTTGCCCAGCGGATGATTGACGGCGGTTTTGCCGCCAACAGAAGAGTCGACCTGCGACAACAGCGTGGTTGGGATCTGAATAAAGCGCACACCACGTTGATAGCTTGCCGCAGCAAAACCCGTAAGATCGCCAACAACACCGCCGCCTAAGGCAAGCAGTGTGGTGTCGCGACCGTGCGGTTTTTGCAGTAGTGCGGTAAAGACGGTATCCAGTACCGTCAGGCTTTTATACTGCTCGCCATCAGGCAGAATCACACTGTCGACCTTCACGCCAGCCTGTTCAAGCTGCTGACGTACGCGGTCGAGATAAAGCGGAGCCAACGTCTCATTGGTGACCAGCATTGCCTGATCGCCCGCTTTCAGTGGTAAGAAGGAAGCTGGGTCGTTAAACAAACCAGCCGCGATAGTGATAGGGTAACTTCGTTCCCCGAGAGTAACTGTAATCCTCTCCATAACGCGACATCCACCTTAAATGCTTTTACCCGCAGGCGAGTGTATATAAAGCCAGAATCAGTTGCTTTCCAGCATATTAATAATCTGGTTTGCGACCACTTTAGCGCTCTGGTCATCGGTGCGAATGGTGACGTCAGCAATCTCTTCGTACAGAGGATTGCGTTCCCCAGCCAGGGCTTCCAGAACTTCACGTGGAGGCGTCTCAACCTGCAGCAACGGGCGTTTTTTATCACGCTGCGTACGCGCCAGCTGCTTTTCGATGGTCGTTTCGAGATAGACCACCACACCGCGGGCGGAGAGACGGTTGCGAGTTTCGCGAGATTTTACAGAGCCGCCGCCAGTAGCCAGCACAATGCCCTGCTTTTCCGTAAGTTCATTAATGACTTTTTCTTCTCGGTCACGGAAACCCTCTTCGCCTTCTACATCGAAGACCCAGCCCACATCAGCTCCGGTTCGTTTCTCAATCTCTTGATCAGAATCGTAAAATTCCATATTGAGTTGTTGAGCTAACTGACGCCCAATAGTGCTTTTGCCGGCACCCATAGGCCCAACCAGAAAGATATTGCGTTTCTCTGCCATTTTTTCGGTACTACTAAGACTATTCGTTAATGATAAACCCGCTTCGCCGATACCTGGCGAACAGGACATGAACTGAAACCTCATATGCGATAGAGCGAGAGTCAGACTAAAAATTATCTCAGCACTCCGGCTTGTTTGGCAATAGATTAAATCACCAGACCTGCCGCTTAAGACATTCAGGGTGCAAGATTGCGTAAGCTGATTCTCAAATCGGTACTCCTTGTATGCTAATTCATGCCTCACGTCAAACATCTGCAACAAACTGAATGCAAATTCACACAAGGGATCGAGCACCTTATGGCGTGGCAACCAGACGAGGGGTGATAAAAACCACCAGCTCACGCCGCTCGTTATCTTTCCCCTGATGGCGGAACAACTGCCCCAGCAAAGGAATGCGACTTAATCCTGGTACACTTTCATTTTTAGTTTTGTGCTTCTGAGAAAAAATTCCGCCTAAAGCCAGCGTTTCACCACTTTTGACCTCGACCTGGGTCTCGATCTCCTGCTTATCAATCGCCATAGTTTCACCATCGGCCTGCTTCAGGACTTCACCCGGCGTGTTCTCGCTGATCCGCAGCTTCAGGCGCACGCGCCCCTTGTCCAGCACCACCGGCGTCACTTCCATCCCCAGCACCGCCTCTTTAAACTCCACCGACGTGGCACCGCTTTCACCACTCGAGACCTGATAGGGGATTTCCGTGCCCTGCTTAATACTGGCAGGCTGCATATGCGAGGCCAGCAGACGCGGGCTGGCGATGATATCTACCTGCTGCTTTTGCTCGAGCGCCGAAAGCTCGAGATCCAGCAAGCGGCCATTGATGCGGCCAATATTAAATCCGATATGGGTGGTCGCATTGCCCACCGCGAGGTTGCTGCTCAGCGTGGTCACCTGCCCGGGGCTGCCGGGATTGTCCGTCTGCGCCAGATTCCATTTCACTCCCAGCTCTCGCAGGCTTTTTTCACTCATGGTGACGATATGCGCGGCCAGCTCCACTTGTGCGACGGGTAAATCCATCTGCACCACCCAGTGCTGCAGCGCATCCAGCGCCGCCCGACTGTCCCGTGCCAGCAGCCGGTTGGTACGCTTGTCCACCGCCAGGCTGCCCTTCGGACTCAGAAGCTTTTCCGCGGCGGGCAGCAAATCTCCGGCATCAGCATAAGAAAAAGGAAAGCTGCGCGCCTCCAGCGGAGCATTAAGCTGCCTTTTTACCTGCTCGGCCTCTTTCTGAACCTGCTGTTGCTGTTGCCAGGCGGCAGTGTGGATATAAAAAATACCCTCCTGCTGGCGCATGCTCAGCCCGGCACTGGTCACCACCGTTCGTAGCGCCTGTTGCCAGGGAACACGCGTCAGGCGCAGGGAAACGTTGCCGCTGACGTCAGGGGCAATAATCATGTTGCGGTTCTCCTGCTCCGCCAGCGCCTGCAGAAGCTGCGCAACCGGCACATCATCAACCACCAGCGTCACCGCTGCGGGAGGTGCCGCCAGCGTTTGGCTGGCGAGCAGCAGCAGTGCGACGATCCCTGTCTTCATGTTGTTTGGTTCCTTGTCGTTGCCATCGCCATAACGGCGGGTCACATTTCCCGAGCGTGTCGATGACCAGCTCCTGTTCATTCAGCACCGCCACGCGCCCGCCCGTCGGCAACGTTTCGCCGTGGCGTATACGCAGCCAGCGCGCCTGTTCGTCCCTGACAATGCCAACCGGGACCGGCCCCATAACCATCCCGGCATAGCGCCACTGGCTCAGCGCGGCATCAGGGCAGCGCGATTCCGGCGCCTTAAACGGATCGCGCATCCCGAGAAGCAGCGGCAGCAGTAGCAACAGCCAGCCATGTTTACCCTGCATCCTGTCGCTCCAGCTGCATTACCACCTGCAGGCTTTCTCGCTCTGGCTGGATGCTAAAACGCCCCACCGCCACATCGCGCTGTGCGAGCGTGACAAAGAGCGCAGGGATTTGCGCCCAGGCAGCTTCAACCACCAGCTCCCCGCCTGCGTTACCGGGCTGCCAGCGAACCAGACGCAGCTCAGGCGCATCAAATTCCAGCGGTGAAAAAGGCCGAGCCATGCCAGCCGAGGCGGGTTCAGCGGCTGGGGTGAGCTTACGCACCGACGCCCAAAGCCGTGCATTGGCGCCCGCATCCTGCACACGCTGCGCCTGAAATACCGCAGTCTGCCGATCCCGCCCGCGCATCTGCGTACCTGCCACGCCGAGCAGCAGCAGAGCTGAGCTCAGGATCCAGCACAGGCAGCGCCAGCGCGGGGGCATTGCCCACCAGCTGTCAGGATGGATCCGCATCGGCCAGCTCCTTCCGGGTAAGCGAATAGGCAAACTGCCAGCGCCCCTGCGCATCCTGTCGCATCTCACCCGGCGCACCGAGCGTAAAGCCCGGGAACTGGCGCAACGCCGTCTCGAATGCCTCAACCGCAGGGAGCGTGGCGGCATATCCCTGTAGATGGAGGGTGGTCTGTTGAAAGCGCAGCGTCGCCAGCCATGCCCGATCCGGTATCGCGCCGCTTAAGGCGATCAACGTTGGCTCCCAGGCCTGGGTAGTGGCCTTTTGCTGCGCCCAGAGCTGCTGTTGCTGACGCAGGGCAAGTAACGCCGTTGCCTGCTTATGGCGCTGTTCAAGCGCCTGATGCAGAGCCCTGTCGCTGGTCTGCCACAGCCCTGCGGCGCGCAACGTCAGGGGGAAACTTAGCCGACCGCTGATAAAGAGCATTAAAGCCAGCAGCAGCGAGCCCGCAAACAGCAGCCCCCAGAAGCGCAGGCAGCCGCGTTTTTGCCGCTGACGCCACGGCAGAAAATTGGCGGTTCTCATGCGGATGGATCTCCCATCGCCAGTGCCAGCGCGACGCTAAAGTCGGCTCCGTTCTCAGGCAAAGGCGGCTGGCTGCGGGTGAGGATGCTCCAGGGATCGAAGCGGCCCGCTTCACAGCAGACGATCTCTTCGACCTGCAGCGCCAGCAGTGCGGCCAGATGCTCAACGTCGGGCGCATCGGCCAGCCCGCGTCTGCCCCACTGATGGCGCATTGCCCACAGCCACTGGTCCTTATCGCGCCAGGCGATACACTGGGCCGGCGCCGTCAGGAAAGGGAGAAAATGCGCCAGCGCCCCGGCATCGGGAGCGATCGTCGCCAGCCGCAAACGCAGCGCATGGGCCAGCTCCAGCAACGTTGAAATCTCTTTATTCTGCGCAGCAGTCACGTGAAACGTCTGGCTGAAGGTATCTTCCGCATAATCGAAACGCAGCGCATCGGGTGCCATGTCGAGTTCACGGCTCATCGCCGAGGTGATCCAGGCAACCTGTTCGCTGTCGCGCAGGGTCATTGCCGGACGGGGGAGCGTCCGTTGAATAGTGCGGGACGCCGGAAAGGCGAGGAATATTCGGTGGTAGTGGGGCAGCATCTGCCGCCATTCACTCAGTGTCGCAGTCAGTTGTTCAGGCTTAAGAATTTGCCCCTCGCAAACGGTGCCTACCGCCAGCGGCAGCTGCCACCAGCGGCGCAGACTCCACCCCGCTTTTTCACGCACCAGCGCGACGGCCAGAATCTTATCCTGTTGAATATGAACGCCTGTATGCCATGTTTTAAACGCCATGTTTCACGATCTCCTTATCGTCGCTGGGGATGACGGCTCTATCAATGATTCAGGCTTGCCTTTATACTACCGCGCAATTGTTTATAAACTGCCCAGTTCAAACTAAATGGGAAATCCTCAGTGAAGTTCGTAAAGTATTTATTGATCCTTGCAGTCTGTTGCATTCTGCTTGGAGCAGGCTCGATTTTTGGTTTGTACAAATATATTGAGCCGCAGCTACCTGATGTCGCCACACTTCGTGATGTACGACTCCAGATCCCAATGCAGGTTTACAGCGCCGATGGCGAGCTCATCGCCCAGTACGGTGAAAAGCGTCGTATCCCGCTGACCCTTAACCAAATTCCACCCGAAATGGTGAAAGCATTTATCGCCACGGAAGACAGCCGCTTTTACGAGCACCACGGCGTCGACCCGGTGGGGATTTTCCGTGCCGCCAGCGTAGCGCTGTTCTCCGGTCACGCCTCTCAAGGGGCAAGTACGATCACCCAGCAGCTGGCGCGTAACTTCTTCCTGAGCCCCGAAAAAACGCTGATGCGTAAGATCAAGGAAGTGTTCCTCGCGATCCGCATTGAGCAGATGCTGAATAAAGACGAGATCCTCGAGCTTTACCTCAACAAGATCTATCTGGGTTACCGCGCCTATGGCGTGGGGGCTGCGGCGCAGGTCTATTTTGGTAAATCCGTGGATCAGCTGACCCTGAGCGAAATCGCCACCATCGCCGGTCTGCCGAAGGCACCTTCCACCTTCAACCCGCTTTACTCGCTGGATCGCGCCACCTCACGCCGTAACGTGGTGCTGTCGCGGATGTTAAGCGAAGGCTACATCAGCCAGACCCAGTACGATCAGGCGCGCAGTGACGTGATTGACGCCAATTACCACGCGCCGGAAATTGCCTTCTCCGCCCCGTATCTGAGCGAGATGGTGCGCCAGGAGATGTTCTCCCGCTATGGCGAGCTGGCCTACGAAGATGGTTATCGCATCTACACCACCATCAGCCGCAACGTGCAGCAGGGCGCGCAGCAGGCAGTGCGGAACAATGTGATTGATTACGACATGCGCCACGGCTACCGCGGCCCGTCAAATGTGCTGTGGAAAGTGGGCGAATCCGCCTGGGACAGCAAAAAAATCACCGATACCCTGAAACCGCTGCCGGGATACGGTCCATTCGTGGCGGCCGTAGTCACCCGCGCCGATCCGCAGGAAGCCACCGCGATGCTCGCCGACGGCACCTCGGTGTCGCTGCGCATGGAAGGTATTCGCTGGGCTCGACCGTATCGTTCCGATACGCAGCAGGGTGCGACGCCGCGCAAAGTGACCGATGCGGTCCAGGCCGGTCAGCAAATCTGGGTGCGTCAGGTCAACGACGCCTGGTGGCTGGGACAGATCCCGGACGTTAACTCGGCGCTGGTTTCTATCGATCCGCACAACGGCGCGGTGCTGGCGCTGGTGGGCGGTTTCGACTTCAACCAGAGTAAATTTAACCGCGCCACCCAGGCGCTGCGCCAGGTCGGTTCCAATATCAAACCGTTCCTCTACACCGCAGCGATGGATAAAGGGCTGACGCTCGCCAGTATCCTCAATGATGTGCCGATCTCCCGCTGGGATGCCGGCGCGGGTTCCGACTGGCGTCCAAAAAACTCACCGCCTGAATATTCCGGACCGATTCGTCTGCGTCAGGGTCTGGGTCAGTCGAAGAACGTGGTGATGGTTCGCGCCATGCGCGCTATGGGCGTCGATTATGCGGCCGAGTATCTGCAGCGCTTTGGCTTCCCGGCACAGAACATTGTGCATACTGAATCACTGGCGCTGGGCTCTGCCTCCTTCACGCCGCTGCAGGTCGCGCGCGGCTATGCGGTGATGGCGAACGGCGGCTTCCTGGTCGATCCGTTCTTCATCAGCAAAATCGAGACCGATCAGGGCGGCGTGATATTTGACGCAAGGCCGAAAGTAGCCTGCGCAGAGTGTGATATTCCGGTGATTTATGGCGATACACCAAAATCGGAAGCGCTGAATAATCAGGATATGGAAGACGTGGCTATTTCGCAGGAGCAACAAAATTCTGCCGTGCCGATGCCACAGCTTGAGCAGGCGAACCAGGCGCTGGTTTCCCAGACCGGTGCGCAGGAATATGCCCCGCATGTGATCAACACCCCGCTGGCCTTCCTGATTAAGAGCGCCCTGAACACCAATATCTTCGGTGAGCCAGGCTGGCAGGGCACCGGCTGGCGTGCGGGTCGCGATTTGCAGCGCCAGGATATCGGCGGCAAAACCGGGACCACCAACAGCTCGAAAGATGCATGGTTCTCCGGCTACGGCCCGGGCGCGGTCACCTCGGTGTGGATTGGCTTTGACGATCACCGCCGTGATTTAGGCCGCACGTCCGCATCCGGGGCGATCAAAGATCAGATCTCCGGTTATGAAGGCGGCGCCAAGAGCGCCCAGCCGGCATGGGATGCCTTTATGAAGGTGATCCTCGACGGCGTACCGGAACAACCGCTGACCCCGCCGCCGGGCGTGGTGACCATCAATATCGATCGCAGCACCGGTCAGTTAGCCAGCGGTGGCAACAGTCGGGCAGAGTTTTTCATCGAAGGCACGCAGCCAACGCAGCAGGCAGTGCATGAGGTGGGAACAACGCTGATTGATAATGGTGAAACGCACGAGCTGTTTTAAGTGTGCTCTTGCCCTCTCCCGCCGGGAGAGGGCAACTTTCTGCTACAAACGTCCCTGCCCTTTCAGCCATTCCCGCACCAGAAACAGCGCGCTCACGTTACGGGCTTCGTTAAAGTCAGGGTCTTCGAGCAGATCCATCAAATGCGCCAGCGGCCAGCGCACCTGCGGCAGCGGCTCTGGCTCATCCCCTTCCAGTGATTCTGGATAGAGATCTTCGGCCAGCACGATATTCATTTTGCTGGAAAAATAGGACGGCGCCATGCTGAGTTTTTTCAGGAAGGTGAGATCCTTCGCGCCAAAGCCAACTTCTTCTTTCAGTTCGCGGTTCGCGGCTTCAAACACCGACTCGCCCGGATCGATCAGCCCTTTAGAAAAACCCAGCTCGTAGGATTCACTTCCCACGGCATATTCGCGGATCAGAATCAGATGCTCGTCTACAATCGGCACGATCATTACAGCTTCGCGCGTGGACGGGCGCATACGTTCATATACGCGACGCACGCCGTTACTGAACTCCAGGTCCACGCTTTCAATATTAAACAGGCGCGATTTGGCGACAGTTTCAACATTCAGAATGGTGGGTTTTTGTAAGGGTTTGCTCATATTGACGGGTCTTTGCTGGGTGAACTGGGGTCATTGTGCGACAGGCCGCACGGTTTCGGCAATGTCAATCGTGGTTTATTTACATTTATGCAACCTACGCAGATTCATTCCTCATTTCAAGTAAAAAGTCAATAGGTTGAAATAATTCCAGGAATTTGCTGATATCTCGTTACGATTGCCTTTGCTACTATCAGCACTCACTGGGATGCGCTTCAAATTGCTCAAGTTCAACGCCTTACATGCCGATAGCCAACCATAGACACGCATTCATTTTAAAAGGTGCTACTGACTACACCTGTAAGACACGTAAGATGGGGAAAGCATGAGCACCATTTTGATTTTTATCGCTGCTATGCTGGCCTGCGCGCTGATTGCAGGGTGGTTTTTTCGGCGTCGGGCGCAACATCGTTATCGGCTGCCCTTTCTCAATGCCTTTACCGGTGCGAGCACGCGTAAACTCAGCGCGGAAGAACGCAGCGCCATTGAGCAGTATCTAGAGTCATTCAATCGCATCCAGCTGACGCCTGCCACAGGTGCCAGCGCGGCGCCGATCTCGTTAAAGCTGAATGCCCAAAGCAATACCGTGATGTGCCTGACGCGCTCAATTACCCGCTATGGCATTACCACCGACGATCCCAATAAATGGCGCTATTACCTCGATTCTGTCGAGGTGCATCTGCCGCCGTTCTGGGAACAGTACATCAATGATGAAAACAGCGTTGAGCTGATCCACACCGACTCCATCCCGCTGGTGATCGCTCTGAATGGCCACTCCATCGCGGAGTACATGCTTGAAGCGCCGCACTTTGCGCTGGAACATGTCAGCTCCACCCAGGCATCGATTCGCGGCGAAGAGACCGAGCAGATTGAGCTGCTGAACATTCGTCAGGAGACGCACGAAGAGTACGCCCTCAGTCGCCCGGACGGCATTCGTGAAGCGCTGCTGATTGTGGCCTCGTTCCTGCTGTTCTTCTTCTGCCTGATAAGCCCGGACGTGTTTGCCCCGTGGCTGGGCGGCGGTGCCGTTCTGCTGCTTGCGGCCGGGCTGTGGGGATTGTTCGCCGCACCGGCCAAAAATTCACTGCGCGAGATCCACTGCCTGCGCGGCACGCCAAAGCGCTGGGGCCTGTTTGGTGAAAACGATCAGGACCACGTCAACAACATCTCGCTGGGCATTATTGACCTGATCTACCCGCGCCACTGGCAGCCGTGGCTGGCCCAGGATTTAGGGCAAAAAACCGATATTGATATCTACCTGGACCGGCATGTCGTGCGCCAGGGGCGTTTCTTATCCCTGCACGACGAGGTGAAAAACTTCCCGCTTCAGCACTGGCTGCGCAGTACGGTCATTGCTGCGGGCAGCGCGGTGGTGCTGGCGATGCTGATTTTCCTCGTCCCGCTGGATATGCCGATCAAATTTACCCTGTCGTGGATTAAAGGCGCGCAAACCATCGAGGCCACCAGCGTCAGTGAGCTGGAAAGTGCCGGGGTGCGCATTGGCGATACGCTGCACCTGAACGGTACCGGGATGTGTAGTATTCAGGCCCAGAGCACCTGGAACACCCGCCAGAATTCGCCATTTACGCCGTTCGACTGCTCGCAGGTGATCTGGAATGATGCCCCCCCGCTGCCGCTGCCGGAATCCGATATTGTCAGCAAAGCCACGGCGCTGAAGCAGGCCCTGTCGAGCCAGCTGCATCCTAAGCCGGAAGATAATTCACGCGTCAGCCCGGCGTTACGCTCCGCCATTCAGAAATCGGGGATGGTGCTGCTGGATGATTTTGGCGACATCGTGATGAAAACCCAGGACCTGTGTGCGGATAAAGATGAGTGCGTCAGGCTGAAAAACGCGCTGGTTAACCTCGGCAACAGCAAAGACTGGGAAGCGCTGGTTAAACGCGCCGATGCCGGTCGCCTCGACGGCGTGAACGTACTGCTGCGTCCGGTCAGTGCCGAGTCGTTGGAAAACCTGGTCGCAACATCCACCGCGCCATTCGTTATCCGCGAAACCTCCCGTGCGGCGCAGGCGATTAACAGCCCGGCCCCTGGCGGCTTTGTTATTGCCAGCGATGAAGGCAGCGACCTGGTCGATCAACCCTACCCGTCGGTGGCGCTGTATGACTATCCGGCCCAGGAACAGTGGGGCGAGTTTCAGCGACTGGCGCAAATGCTGATGCGCACGCCGTTCAGCGCCGAAGGGATTGTCACCGGCATCTTTACCGATGCCAACGGCACCCGGCATATCGATCTGCACAGCATGCCGGACAGCGCCGGACTCTGGCGCTACATCGGCACCTCGCTGCTGATGCTGGCGATGCTAATCAGCATTATCTGGAACGGTTTTATGGCCCTGCGCCGCTATCAGCGCTCGCGCACCCGGCTGGCCGATATCCAGCAATACTACGAAAATTGCCTCAACCCGAAGCTTATCCCGGCGCCTGAGAGCCTGATCGGATAACGCCCCCGCGCGGCAAGGTATGCTACCCTGTCGCGCACGTTTCTTCTGGCTGGAGTTTTCCCCCATGCATCTTGATATCGCCTGGCAGGACGTCGATACCGTCCTGCTGGATATGGACGGCACGCTGCTCGATCTCGCGTTTGATAACTACTTCTGGCAAAAACTGGTGCCCGAAACCTACGGCGAGCAGCAGGGGATCTCCCCGGCACAAGCGCAGGAATTCATCCGCCAGCAATATAGCGCCGTACAACATACGCTAAACTGGTACTGCCTGGATTACTGGAGCGAGCGCCTCGGTCTGGATATTTGCGCCATGACCACCGCGCAGGGTCCGCGCGCGGTGCTGCGAGAAGATACGGTGCCGTTCCTGGACGCGCTGCAGGCGAGCGGCAAGCGCCGCATTCTGCTGACCAACGCGCATCCGCATAACCTGGCGGTGAAGCTGGAACATACCGGTCTGGCCTCACACCTTGATTTATTACTTTCCACCCACACATTTGGTTATCCGAAAGAGGATCAGCGACTGTGGCAGGCGGTGGCAGAAGAGACCGGCCTGCAGCCGGAACGTACGCTGTTCATTGATGACAGCGAACCGATTCTGGATGCGGCGGCAACATTCGGCATTCGTTACTGCCTGGGCGTGACCAATCCTGATTCTGGCCTGGCTGACAAAAGCTATCTGCGCCATCCGGGAATGAACGACTATCGCCGGATGATCCCCTCCCTCATCAAGGAGAAGCCATGAAAGAGAAGCCCTCCGAAGGGGTAAGACTGGATAAATGGCTGTGGGCTGCACGCTTTTACAAAACGCGCGCCCTCGCCCGGGAAATGGTTGACGGCGGGAAAGTGCATTACAACGGGCAGCGCAGCAAACCGAGCAAACTCGTGGAGCTGAATGCCACCCTGACCCTGCGTCAGGGCAACGACGAGCGGACGGTGATCGTCAAAAACGTTACCGAACAACGTCGCCCGGCCACGGAAGCCAGCACGCTGTACGAAGAGACGGCAGAAAGCGTTGAGAAGCGCGAGAAAGTGGCGCAGGCGCGTAAGCTGAATGCCCTGACCATGCCGCATCCCGACAGGCGACCGGACAAGAAAGAGCGTCGCAACCTGATTAAATTTAAATATGGCGAGAATGAGTGATTCTTGCTGAACGAGAGATGACTATGGCCCAACACGACCAATTACACCGCTATCTGTTTGAACAATTTGCCGTGCGCGGCGAGCTGGTGACGGTATCCGAAACCTGGAAACAGATCCTGGAAAACCACAACTACCCGCAGCCGGTCAAAACCGTGTTGGGTGAGCTGCTGGTTGCCACCAGCCTGCTGACCGCAACGCTGAAATTCGCAGGCGACATCACCGTGCAGCTGCAGGGCGATGGCCCGATGAATCTGGCGGTGATCAACGGCAATAACCAGCAGCAGATGCGCGGCGTGGCGCGCGTACAGGGCGAAATCCCGGAAGGCGCAGACCTGAAAACGCTGGTCGGGAATGGCTTCCTGGTGATCACTATCACCCCGGAAGAAGGCGAGCGTTATCAGGGCGTAGTGGGTCTGGAAGGCGACAGCCTGGCAGCCTGCCTGGAAGATTACTTCCTGCGTTCCGAACAGCTGCCGACCCGTCTGTTTATTCGTACCGGTGAAGTGGACGGCCAGCTGGCCGCAGGCGGAATGCTGCTGCAGGTGCTGCCGGCGCAGAACGCCCAGGGCGATGACTTCGACCACCTGGCAACGTTGACCGAGACTATCAAAGCAGAAGAGCTGTTCACCTTACCGGCGAACGACGTGCTGTGGCGTCTGTATCACGAAGAAGAAGTGACGCTTTACGATCCGCAGGACGTGGAGTTCAAATGCACCTGCTCCCGCGAGCGCTGCGCAGGCGCGCTGAAAACGCTGCCGGATGAAGAGATCGACAGTATCATGGCCGAAGAAGGTGAAATCGACATGCACTGCGACTACTGCAACTCCCATTACGTGTTCAACGCGATGGATATCGCCGAGATCCGCAATAACGCTTCTCCAGCCGATCCGCAGGTTCACTAAGCTGCACCGTTAACTGCCCTCATGCCAGGGCAGTTGACCTTTCCCCCGCCCGACTACTCTTTCATTTTATTAATGATTTCCCCGCCGCGGCTGAATCGATATCAGTATTGTAAGACTTTCGTAATTTTCTTACATGTATGCGCTTACACTCACATTCCCATGGTTTAATTTACCAGCATTTAACCTTTTAAGAACATTTTCCCCAACCCAAAATTGAATCCTGCCATAATCTGCTCCGCGAGTGACAGGAGTCACAGAGTTTTCCGTTATTAAAGGGTTTTAGTCCAGATACGCAAATCTATGAGCCCCGTCGCGGTTAACATTCGAAGAAAAACCCTACAATTTTAGGCAGTACAAATTGGCTAAGGAGCAGTGATATGCGTGTTAATGGTTTAACCCCGCAAGATCTCAAGGCTTATGGTATCAACGACGCTCATGACATCGTCTATAACCCCGATTACGCTACGCTGTATCAGGAGGAGCTCAATCCAGCACTGGAAGGATACGAGCGCGGTATATTGACGAACACTGGCGCAATCGCTGTAGACACCGGTATCTTTACCGGCCGTTCGCCGAAGGATAAATACATTGTCCGTGACGACACCACCCGCGACACCCTGTGGTGGGCGGACAATGGCAAAGGGAAGAACGACAACAAAGCGATCTCCCCACAAACCTGGCAACATCTGAAATCCCTCGTCACCCAACAACTTTCCGGCAAGCGTCTGTTCATCATCGATGCTTTCTGCGGCGCCAATGCCGATACCCGCCTTTCCGTTCGCTTTATCACCGAAGTCGCCTGGCAGGCGCATTTCGTGAAGAACATGTTTATTCGCCCAACCGATGAAGAGCTGCAAAGCTTCAAGCCTGACTTTATCGTGATGAACGGCGCGAAGTGCACCAACCCGAACTGGAAAGAGCAGGGCCTGAATTCCGAAAACTTTGTCGCCTTTAACCTGACGGAACGTATCCAGCTGATCGGCGGAACCTGGTACGGCGGCGAAATGAAGAAAGGGATGTTCTCGGTAATGAACTACCTGCTGCCGCTGCAGGGCATTGCCTCTATGCACTGCTCGGCGAACGTCGGCGAGAAAGACGACGTGGCGGTGTTCTTCGGCCTGTCCGGCACCGGCAAAACCACCCTCTCCACCGACCCGAAACGCCGCCTGATTGGCGACGACGAGCACGGCTGGGATGATGACGGCGTGTTTAACTTCGAAGGCGGCTGCTACGCCAAGACGATTCGTCTGTCAGCGCAGGCCGAGCCGGATATCTTCCAGGCTATACGGCGCGATGCGTTGCTGGAAAACGTCACCGTGCGCGCAGACGGCAGCGTCGATTTTGACGATGCGTCAAAAACCGAAAACACCCGTGTCAGCTACCCGATCTATCACATCGATAATATCGTGAAGCCGGTCTCGAAAGCGGGCCACGCAACGAAGGTAATTTTCCTTACCGCCGACGCGTTTGGCGTGCTGCCGCCGGTCTCCCGACTGACCGCCAGCCAGACCCAGTATCACTTCCTGTCTGGTTTTACCGCCAAGCTGGCCGGTACCGAGCGCGGCGTGACGGAACCTACTCCGACCTTCTCCGCCTGCTTCGGCGCAGCCTTCCTGTCGCTGCACCCGACGCAGTATGCAGAAGTGCTGGTGAAACGCATGCAGGCCTCTGGCGCGCAGGCTTACCTGGTCAATACCGGCTGGAACGGCACCGGCAAACGTATCTCGATTAAAGATACGCGCGCCATTATCGACGCCATTCTGGATGGTTCGCTGGACGATGCGGAAACGTTCACCCTGCCGATGTTCGATCTGGCGATCCCAACCACATTGCCAGGCGTGGATACCCATATTCTCGACCCACGCAACACCTACGGCTCTCCGGAACAGTGGCAGGAAAAAGCCGAGACGCTGGCGAAGCTGTTTGTGGAAAACTTTGAGAAGTACACCGATACGCCAGCAGGTGCGGCGTTGGTAAGTGCGGGACCAAGGTTGTAAAAACGCCGGGTGGCGCTGCGCTTACCCGGCCTACAAAACCCTGAATGTAAGCCGGGTAAGGCGAAGCCGCCACCCGGCTTATTTTTAACTCTCTTTCACCTGCTGTCCACGTGGAAACGGCACCGGAAGCCACGCGCGGATACTTAACCCGCCCCGCTCGCTGGTACCGATCTCCAGCAGACCGTTATGGTTATCCACAATACGCTGAACAATCGCCAGGCCTAAGCCGGTGCCGCTGGTGCTGCGCGCGCTGTCGCCGCGGACAAACGGCTGGAACAGATGTTTACGCTGCTCCGGTTTGATTCCCGGGCCATCGTCTTCGACCTGGAACCAGGCACGATTCATTTCCGAGCCGCTGCTGACCTTAATCCAGCCATTGCCGTAGCGAGCAGCATTCACCACCATATTCGCCACCGCACGCTTGATCGACAGCGGGTGCATCCGCACCTGGATATCGCCCGGCAGCAGGTCAGTTTCGATTTCGCGTTCGTAACCGCTCTCGGCCGCCACCACTTCACCCAGCACGCCGTTCAGATCCGCCATCTCCATCGGCATCTCCTGACCGGTGCGCAGGTAGTCGATAAACTGCTCGATAATGGCGTTGCACTCTTCGATGTCCTTGTTGATGGACTCCGCCAGATACCCGTCCTCTTCACCCATCATTTCCGTCGCCAGACGAATACGGGTCAACGGCGTACGCAGGTCATGACTGACCCCGGCCATCAGCAGCGTGCGATCGTCCGCCAGCTGCTTCACTCCGGCGGCCATATGGTTAAAGGCGCGGGTCACGGAACGCACCTCCGACGCGCCATACTCGCGCAGCGGTGGCGGGATAATGCCTTTACCGACCTGGAGCGCCGCGTGCTCCAGGTCGACCAGAGGTCGGTTCTGGATGCGGATAAACAGCCACGCGCCGCCTATCGCCAGCAGCATAATCGCAAGGGTATAACGGAACAGCGGCGAGAAGTCGCCCTGATGAATTTCGGTCAGCGGCACGCGCACCCAGATATTGGGTGACAGCCAGGTTTTCAGCCAGACGACCGGCGAGCTTTTGTTGACCTCGACGCGCACTTCCGTCGGGCCGCCCAGCTGCTGCGCCATCTGCTGGCTAAGGAATTCATAATGTTGCGCCCAGCGCAGGCCTGCGTCTTCCGCCGCTTCGTTGGAATAGAGCGATATGCCCAGCTCGCGATAGATCTCCCGGCGAAACGCCGGTGGCACCACCAGCTGCGTACCGTCCTCCAGCTGCAGTTTATCGGTCATCAGCATACGCACTTCGTAGGCCAGGACCTTATTAAACTGCTGGAGACTCGGCAGGATCGCAAAGTTCAGCACCACCAGGTACGTCGTCACCAGGCTGACAAACAGCAGGGTGACGATCAGTAACAGGGTGCGGGCAAACGAGCTACGCGGCGAGAAACGCATTCGCCTCATGCTTTAGAACCGTCCGGGACAAACACGTAGCCCAGACCCCAAACGGTCTGGATATAGCGCGGATGCGCCGGATCTTCTTCCACCATGCGGCGCAGGCGGGAGATCTGAACGTCAATGGAACGCTCCATCGCGGAGTATTCGCGACCACGGGCCAGGTTCATCAGCTTATCGCGGGAGAGCGGCTCGCGCGGGTGGCTGACTAACGCTTTCAGCACCGCGAACTCACCGCTGGTCAGCGGCATAGGCTCATCTTCACGGAACATCTCACGGGTGCCGAGGTTCAGCTTAAACTTACCGAAGGCAATCACCGCCTCTTCCTGCGACGGCGCACCAGGCAGTTCGTTAGCCTGACGACGCAGCACGGCGCGGATACGCGCCAGCAGCTCACGCGGGTTGAACGGTTTTGGAATGTAGTCGTCGGCGCCAATTTCGAGGCCCACGATACGGTCAACTTCTTCCCCTTTCGCCGTCACCATAATGATCGGCATCGGGTTGCTCTGGCTACGCAGACGACGGCAGATAGAAAGACCATCCTCGCCCGGCAACATCAGGTCCAGCACCATCAGGTGGAAGGACTCACGGGTCAGCAGCCTGTCCATCTGTTCGGCGTTGGCTACGCTACGAACCTGGAAGCCCTGCTCGGTCAGATAACGCTCAAGCAGCGCGCGCAGGCGCATATCGTCATCCACCACCAGAATCTTATAATTCTCTTGCATTGTCAGTACTCCCAAAGGTTCGGATAATCTAGAACAGCGTATTCTAAAAAAGTGCGCGTCAACGACCAGCTAATTCTGGTATAAATTCTAGTCGAAATTGTTACAAAGCATATATAACAGGAGCTTATCTGTACATTTCGTCACATAACTTATTATTAATCTTGTCTGTTAAGCTAAGTGATACGTAATGTGCGCAAGGTATGCAACCTAAGTCGTAAGGCCAGAGAATGAAAACGCCGCTGATCACCCGCGAAGGGTACGAGAATCTCAAGAAAGAAATGGACACCCTGTGGCGGGAAGAGCGCCCAGAAGTGACAAAAAAAGTGACCTGGGCCGCCAGTCTGGGCGACCGCAGTGAGAATGCGGATTACCAGTACAATAAAAAGCGGCTGCGCGAAATTGACCGTCGGGTGCGTTACCTGTCTAAGTGCCTTGAGAATCTGAAAATTGTCGATTACTCCCCGCAGCAGGAAGGCAAAGTGTTCTTCGGCGCGTGGGTCGAGATCGAAAACGACGACGGCTGCCTGAAGCGCTTTCGCATTGTCGGCTACGATGAAATTTTTGGTCGTAAGGATTACATCTCGATCGATTCGCCGATGGCCCGGGCGCTGCTGAAAAAGGAAGTGGGCGATCTCGCTTTGGTGCATACCCCGTCAGGTGAAGCAACCTGGTATGTGAACGCCATCGACTATGTGAAATAACCCGCCGGAACAATCCGAGAGCCTCGCGCGTCGACTGGCATTTTGCCGTGTCAGTCCGTATAACTATCCCCTGATTTTTCGACCCACAAGATGAAATAGCCATGATGAAAGATTCGCTCTGCCGCATTATTGCGGGTGAACTTCAGGCAAGGGCGGAACAGGTAGAAGCTGCCGTTCGCCTGCTTGATGAAGGGAACACCGTGCCGTTTATTGCACGTTATCGTAAGGAAGTCACAGGCGGTCTGGATGACACGCAGCTGCGTAATCTGGAAACTCGCCTCGGTTATCTGCGTGAACTGGAAGACAGGCGCCAGACGATCCTGAAGTCCATCGGCGAGCAGGGCAAACTGACTGACGTACTGGAAAAAGCCATCAACGGTACGCTGAGCAAAACCGAACTCGAAGATCTCTACCTCCCGTACAAGCAAAAACGCCGTACGCGCGGGCAAATCGCCATCGAAGCTGGCCTTGAACCGCTGGCCGAGCGGCTGTGGAACACCCCGTCTCACGATCCGGAAACCGAAGCGGCGAAGTTTATCGACGCCGATAAAGGCGTGGCCGACACCAAAGCCGCGCTGGATGGCGCACGCTACATACTGATGGAGCGCTTCGCCGAAGACGCCGCCCTGCTGGCCAAAGTGCGTGATTATCTGTGGAAGAATGCGCACATCGTTGCCAGCGTCGTCAGCGGCAAAGAGGAAGAAGGGGCGAAATTCCGCGACTACTTCGACCATCACGAACCGATCGCGACCACTCCTTCCCACCGCGCGCTGGCGATGTTCCGTGGCCGTAATGAGGGCGTGCTGCAGCTGTCCCTGAATGCCGATCCGCAGTTCGACGAACCGCCGAAAGAGAGTTACGGCGAGCAAATCATCACCAGCCATCTCGACCTGCGCCTGAACAATGCCCCGGCGGACAGCTGGCGCAAAGGCGTGGTGAGCTGGACCTGGCGCATTAAGGTGCTGATGCACCTCGAAACCGAGCTGATGGGCACCGTGCGCGAACGCGCCGAAGACGAAGCAATTAACGTCTTCGCCCGTAACCTGCACGACCTGCTGATGGCCGCTCCGGCGGGCCTGCGCGCCACCATGGGCCTCGATCCCGGCCTGCGTACCGGCGTGAAGGTGGCCGTGGTTGACGGCACTGGCAAGCTGGTGGCTACCGATACCATTTATCCGCACACCGGTCAGGCCGCCAAGGCCGCAGTCGCGGTGGCAGCCCTGTGTGAGAAGCACAATGTTGAGCTGGTGGCGATCGGCAACGGTACCGCCTCCCGCGAGACCGAGCGCTTCTTCCTCGATCTGCAAAAACAGTTCCCGAAAGTAACCGCCCAGAAGGTGATCGTCAGTGAAGCAGGCGCGTCGGTGTACTCCGCGTCTGAGCTGGCGGCGCTTGAGTTCCCGGATCTGGATGTGTCCATTCGTGGCGCGGTGTCTATCGCCCGCCGTCTGCAGGATCCGCTGGCCGAGCTGGTGAAAATCGACCCGAAATCCATTGGCGTCGGCCAGTATCAGCACGACGTCAGCCAGTCTCAGCTGGCGCGCAAGCTGGATGCGGTGGTCGAAGACTGCGTAAACGCCGTAGGGGTGGATCTGAATACCGCCTCGGTGGCGCTGTTGACCCGCGTGGCTGGCCTGACCCGCATGATGGCGCAAAACATTGTCGCCTGGCGTGATGAGAACGGTCAGTTCCAGAACCGCCAGCAGCTGCTGAAAGTGAGCCGTCTGGGGCCGAAAGCCTTCGAACAGTGCGCGGGCTTCCTGCGTATTAACCACGGCGACAACCCGCTGGACGCCTCTACCGTTCACCCGGAGGCCTATCCGGTGGTTGAGCGCATTCTGGCCGCCACCCAGCAGGCGCTGAACGCGCTGATGGGCAACAGCAGCGAGCTCAAATCCCTGAGAGCGGTTGATTTCACCGACGACAAGTTTGGTGTGCCGACGGTCTCTGACATCATCAAAGAGCTGGAAAAACCCGGCCGTGACCCGCGCCCTGAGTTTAAAACCGCGCAGTTTGCGGAAGGCGTGGAGACGATGAACGACCTGCTGCCGGGCATGGTGCTGGAAGGCGCCGTCACCAACGTCACCAACTTCGGCGCGTTTGTTGATATCGGCGTGCATCAGGATGGTCTGGTGCATATCTCTTCTCTGGCCGATAAATTCGTGCAGGATCCGCACACCGTGGTGAAAGCGGGCGACATCGTGAAGGTGAAAGTGCTGGAAGTGGATCTGCAGCGCAAGCGCATCGCCCTGACCATGCGTCTGGACGAGCAGCCAGGCGAGACCAACGCCCGTCGCGGCGGCGGTAACGGCAGCGCGCGCGAGCAGCAGCCACGTCCGGCGGCCAAACCACGCGGTCGCGAAACGCAATCCGCCGGTAACAGCGCAATGATGGATGCGCTGGCCGCGGCAATGGGTAAGAAGCGTTAATCCCGTCGTCCCCTCTCGCCTGAGGGGGGACACACGCTCTGCGTAACCTTTCATCACGCATTATTTCTTTATTTAATCATTAGCAGTAAATATAAAACTGATTATCATCATTTCATTAACAAATACGCTTTTTCATCCACATCACCAACTCACGAAAATATTGCGCAAAGTCAATCAGCCCGCAAATTAATAACGTTCTCAACATTCCGCTACATATTAAATATTGATGATACAAACCATTCTCATTACCATTGTGCTTGTTGATTATTTAACCTTCCGTTAAGTAGGCGCTATGCAATTCACTCCAGACAGTGCGTGGAAAATTACCGGCTTTACGCACGAAATCAGCCCGGCCTATCGCCAGAAGCTCCTCTCCTTAGGGATGCTGCCCGGCTCCGCTTTCCAGGTCGTGCGCGTCGCCCCGATGGGTGATCCGGTGCATATTGAAACCCGACGTGTGAATCTGGTTCTGCGTAAAAAAGATCTCGCATTAATAGAAGTTGAAGCCCTGTCCCAATAACACGCCAGCTCTCGCAGCGAGTCTATTACAATGAAAAAATTAACTGTTGGCTTAATTGGCAATCCGAATTCTGGCAAGACCACCTTATTTAACCAGCTTACCGGCGCGCGTCAGCGAGTGGGAAACTGGGCCGGCGTGACGGTCGAGCGTAAAGAGGGCCAGTTCGCCACCACCGACCATCAGGTCACGCTGGTCGATCTCCCAGGCACTTACTCGTTAACCACTATCTCTTCTCAGACCTCGCTCGATGAGCAGATCGCCTGCCACTACATTCTGAGCGGTGACGCCGACCTGCTGATCAACGTGGTGGATGCCTCTAACCTCGAGAGAAACCTGTATCTGACATTGCAGCTGCTGGAGCTGGGCATCCCCTGCGTGGTGGCGCTGAACATGCTCGATATTGCCGAGAAGCAGCAGATCCGCATTGATATCGACGCCCTCTCCGCTCGCCTGGGCTGTCCGGTCGTGCCGCTGGTCTCCACCCGCGCACGCGGTATCGATGCCCTTAAGCTCGCGATTGACCGCCACAGCCGCAATACCGATGTCGAGCTGGTGCATTACGCCAGGCCGCTGCAGCGTGAAGCCGGACGGCTGGCGCAGGAGATGGCAAGCAGTATGCCGCTCAAGCAGCGTCACTGGCTCGGCCTGCAGATGCTGGAAGGGGACATCTACAGCCGCGCCTACGCGGGCGATGCCGCGCAAAATCTCGAGGGTGCCCTGACGCGTCTGAATGCCGAAATGGACGACCCCGCCCTGCATATTGCCGATGCCCGCTATCAAAGCATTGCCGCGATCTGCGATGTGGTCAGTAATGCCCTCACCGCCGAACCGAGCCGCTTTACCCGGGCGCTGGACGGCGTGATCCTCAACCGTTTTCTTGGCCTGCCGGTATTTCTGCTGGTGATGTATCTGATGTTCCTGCTGGCCATCAACATCGGTGGCGCGCTGCAGCCGCTGTTTGATGTCGGCTCGGTGGCGATCTTTATTCACGGGCTCCAGTGGCTGGGCTACACCCTGCACCTGCCGGAATGGCTGACCATTTTCCTTGCCCAGGGGCTGGGCGGCGGGATCAACACCGTGCTGCCGCTGGTGCCGCAGATCGGCATGATGTACCTGTTCCTCTCGTTCCTCGAAGACTCCGGCTACATGGCCCGCGCGGCCTTCGTAATGGATCGCCTGATGCAGGCTCTCGGTCTGCCGGGCAAATCATTTGTCCCGCTGATTGTCGGCTTCGGCTGTAACGTGCCGTCGGTGATGGGGGCCCGTACGCTGGACGCCCCGCGTGAACGCCTGATGACCATCATGATGGCACCGTTTATGTCCTGCGGTGCGCGTCTGGCTATCTTCGCGGTCTTTGCGGCGGCCTTCTTCGGCCAGCAGGGCGCACTGGCGGTGTTCTCGCTGTACCTGCTCGGCATCGTGATGGCGATCCTCACCGGCCTGATGCTCAAACACACCATCATGCGCGGGGAAGCCACCCCGTTCGTGATGGAGCTGCCGGTGTACCACGTCCCGCATCTGAAAAGCCTGTTTATTCAGACCTGGCAGCGCCTGAAAGGCTTTGTCCTGCGGGCCGGTAAAGTGATCGTGATTGTCAGCATCTTCCTCAGCGCGCTGAACAGCTTCTCGCTGAACGGCCAGGCGGTCGACAACATCAACGATTCAGCGCTGGCCTCGGTCAGCCGCGAACTGACTCCGCTGCTGAAGCCGATCGGCGTGCATGAGGACAACTGGCAGGCTGCCGTCGGGCTGTTTACCGGCGCAATGGCAAAAGAGGTCGTCGTCGGTACGCTGAACACCCTCTACACCGCAGAGAACATTCAGGAAGAGGCCTTCAACCCGGCAGAATTTAGCCTCGGCGATGAACTGCTGGGCGCTGTCGAAGAGACCTGGCAGAGCCTGAAGGACACCTTCAGCCTGAGCGTACTGGCCAACCCGATTGAAGCCAGTAAAGGCGACGGAGAGATGGCAACCGGCGCGATGGGGGTAATGAGCGAGAAGTTTGGCAGCGCATCGGCGGCCTACAGCTACCTGATCTTCGTCCTGCTGTACATTCCGTGCATCTCGGTGATGGGAGCGATTGCCCGTGAATCGAGTCGCGGCTGGATGGGCTTCTCGGTGCTGTGGGGGCTGAATATCGCCTACTCGCTGGCAACGCTGTACTACCAGACGGTCAACTTCAGCCAGCATCCGCGCTACAGCCTGGTGTGCATTCTGGCGGTGGTGCTGTTTAACGTGGTGGTGATTGGCCTGCTACGCCGGGCGCGCAGCCGGGTGGACGTCAATCTGCTCGCCAACGGCAAAAGTGCAGCGAGCTGCTGCAACAGTCCGGCCAGCGACTGTCATTAGGAGGCACCATGGCATCGTTAATTCAGGTTCGCGATTTACTGGCTCTGCAGGGGCGAATGGAAGCCGCCCAGCTCAGTCAGGTGCTGCATACGCCGCGGGCGCTGGTCGATGCCATGCTTGAACGTCTGGAGGCAATGGGTAAAGCGCAGCGCATCCAGGAGGATGCGGACGGCTGCTTGTCCGGCAGCTGTAAAAGCTGCCCTGAAGGGAAAGCCTGTCTGAGAGAGTGGTGGGCGCTTCGGTAAGATGAAGCGCCACCCGGCATTCAACGAGGAATTACTTGAACACTTCTGCCGTCGCACGAATATCTTTTTCGTTCTGGGTGCCGCTGGTAATCACATAATACGTGCCGCCCATCTCATCTGCTTTCTGAGAAAGCTCTTTTTTGGCGTCCATCGGCGCAGTTTGGTCAGAGGTAGAAACATCCCCGACTTTTGTCAGATTCATCTTTTTAGCTTCATCGCGCTGCAGCTCTTTCGCCGCAAAAGCACCAAAAGAGAGCGACCCAATAACCAGTGAAGCGACAATTCCTGTGACAAGTTTCATATCCATCCTCTCCATCGATTGGTAATTGTGTTTATCGCAGGCGTCACCGCCACTACGACATAAAGAGTATCGTAGCGGAGGGCGACTTTTTCCATAATGAACAGAAAACAATCAGTTCAGGCGTTGACGTAGCGCAGTTAACGCTGCGCAAAATGCCTCAGGATGCGAAATAAACGGCGCGTGGGCGGCCTTGTCGATAATCTGCGATTCGCTCTGCGGCCACAGCGTATCGAGCAACGGCACCACCTTGCGCGGCACCAGCCCGTCCAGTGCGCCATACATCCGCAGATGCGGCAGCGTCAGTGACGCCAGCGGCGCTCGCAAATCGACCGTTTTCAGGATCTCCAGCCCGCCATTCAGCACCTCGACGTCCGGCATCGGCAGCGACAGCACGGTCTTTTTCAGCACGCGGGCATCCGCGCGCGCGGACTCTGTGCCCAAGGTCTGGAGTGCGAGAAAGCGCTCCACCGTGCGTTGAAAATCGTCGCTCAGCTGCTGCTGGAAATTGCTCAGCACCTCCGGCTTGATCCCCGGCCAGTCGCTCTGCGCGCTGAAACACGGAGATGACGCCACCGTCACCAGTGCCTGCACCCGTTCCGGATGGGTGAGCGCAATCTGGCTCGCCACCAGACCACCCAGGCTCCAGCCCAGCCAAATCGCCCGATCCGGGGCCTGCGCCAGAACCTGTTCCGCCATCTGCGCCAGCGGCATCGCGCCTCCGTCGCGGCTGCGGCCAAACCCCGGCAGGTCTACCAGGTGCAGGGTAAACTGCGAGGCGAGTTCCTCGCGAATGCAACTCCAGACTTCGGCATTCAGCCCCCATCCGTGCAGCAGCACAAGATGACAATTTCCTGTCCCAACGGTCTGCCACCAAAGCGTGTTCATCGATTACTGTTCTCTTTTTTCCACAGGGAGGGGTCTATGCTAACAGTGCCCGGCTTGTGCTGGCTATGCCAGATGCCGCTCGCACTCAGCCATTGGGGAGTCTGTTCGGTGTGTGAAAGGGCGATAGCCGCGCCGGTGAACGTCTGTCCCCGGTGCGGCCTTCCGGCTCTCCATCCGCGCCTGCCCTGCGGACGCTGCCTGCGTAAACCACCGCCGTGGCAGGCGCTGGTGGCGGTGGGCGACTATAAGCCACCGGTGAGCCCGCTGGTGCATCAGCTGAAATTCTCTCGCCAGAGCCAGCTGGCACTGCCGCTGGCGAGGCTCCTGCTGCTGGCCGTGCTGCGGGCCAGGCGCAGTCGCGCGCTGCCGGGTGTGGACATGCTGATGTCGGTACCGCTGTGGTCGCGGCGTCACTGGCGGCGCGGTTTTAACCAGAGCGACCTGCTCTGTCGGCCGCTGGCGCGCTGGCTGAACTGCCGCTATGTTCCCACCGCTCTTCGACGAACGCGCGCCACGCCTGCCCAGCATCACCTCAGCGCCAGATTGCGAAAACGCAATCTGCAGCACGCTTTTGCGCTTGAATTACCGGTCGCCGGACGCCATATCGCTCTGGTGGATGATGTCGTCACAACAGGCAGTACCGTCGCGGAACTCTCCCGCCTGCTTTTGCGAAGCGGCGCGGCGTCGGTTCAGGTATGGTGTCTGTGTCGAACCTTGTAGCGCCCTCAGGTTGGGCGTATTATACCCAGGTATTTTAGTCAACTATTAGGCCAATGCTATGATCCGTATTTCCGATGCTGCACAAGCGCACTTTGCCAAACTGCTGGCAAATCAGGAAGAAGGGACCCAGATCCGCGTATTCGTGATCAATCCGGGTACCCCGAACGCAGAATGCGGCGTCTCTTATTGCCCACCGGATGCTGTGGAAGCAACTGACACCGCCCTGAAATTTGAGCTCCTCACGGCCTATGTCGATGAGCTGAGCGCGCCGTATCTTGAGGATGCGGATATCGATTTTGTTACCGACCAGCTGGGTTCGCAGTTAACCCTGAAAGCGCCGAATGCCAAAATGCGCAAAGTCACCGACGATGCCCCCCTGATGGAGCGCGTTGAGTACCTGCTGCAGTCGCAGATTAACCCGCAGCTTGCCGGCCACGGTGGTCGCGTTTCGCTGATGGAAATCACCGACGACGGCCTGGCCATTCTGCAGTTTGGTGGCGGCTGTAACGGTTGCTCCATGGTCGACGTGACCCTGAAAGAAGGGATCGAGAAGCAGCTGCTGACCGAATTCCCGGAGCTGAAAGGCGTGCGCGATCTTACCGAGCACCAGCGCGGCGAGCACTCTTACTACTAAGTTCCCGTCTGTATTGGCCCGGCGATGCTGCATCTGCCGGGCCGACATCCCCCTGCGCCACCCCCTCCCATAATATGACCTGCGTCTCATTATTCACATTTTGACCGCCAGGGTGATTCTCAAGCTGCCTATGTTACCCGTATCATTCTCGTGGGCACTCAACAACCTTACTCCAGCCGACTAAACTGAATAAATCAGAAGGTCGTCAGCCATAGTGCCGTTAATACTCTGTTCCCAGTTGGGGCAATATGAATTTGTCGTTGAAACAATGACGTTACCCATAACAAATTTAAGGCCAGGTCAATCATGCCATTAGTCATCGTCGCTATCGGTGTCATCTTATTACTGCTCCTGATGATCCGTTTCAAAATGAACGGCTTCATCGCATTGGTTCTGGTGGCACTTGCCGTCGGCCTGATGCAAGGGATGCCGCTGGTGAAAGTTATCAGCTCCATCAAAGCCGGCGTGGGCGGTACGCTCGGTAGCCTGGCGCTGATCATGGGCTTTGGCGCCATGCTCGGCAAAATGCTCGCTGACTGCGGTGGCGCACAGCGCATCGCGACCACGCTGATTGCAAAATTCGGCAAACAGCATATCCAGTGGGCGGTGGTATTAACCGGCTTTACCGTGGGTTTTGCCCTGTTCTATGAAGTGGGCTTCGTGCTGATGCTGCCGCTGGTCTTCACCATTGCCGCCTCTGCCAGCATTCCGCTGCTGTATGTGGGTGTGCCGATGGCCGCCGCGCTGTCCGTGACCCACGGCTTCCTGCCGCCGCACCCGGGCCCGACCGCTATCGCCACCATCTTCCACGCCGATATGGGTAAAACCCTGCTGTTCGGTACGATTCTGGCGATCCCGACCGTTATCCTGGCAGGTCCGGTATTTGCTCGTACTCTGAAAGGGATCGACAAACCAATCCCGGAAGGTCTGTACAGCGCCAAAACTTTCACCGAAGCCGAAATGCCAAGCTTTGCGGTCAGCGTCTGGACCTCTCTGGTACCGGTTGTGCTGATGGCACTGCGTGCAGTGGCTGAAATGGTCCTGCCGAAAGGCCACGCGTTACTTGGCGTAGCAGAATTCCTGGGTGACCCGGTCATGGCAACCCTGATTGCGGTGCTGATTGCGCTCTTCACCTTTGGTCTGAACCGTGGTCGCTCGATGGACCAGATTAACGATACCCTGAGCTCCTCGATCAAAATCATCGCCATGATGCTGCTGATCATCGGCGGTGGCGGTGCTTTCAAGCAAGTTCTGGTTGATAGCGGCGTGGACAAATACATCGCCTCTATGATGCATGACACCAATATCTCGCCAATCCTGATGGCCTGGTCTATTGCTGCCGTACTGCGTATCGCGCTGGGTTCTGCCACCGTTGCCGCCATTACCGCGGGCGGTATCGTTGCCCCGCTGATTGCGACTACCGGCGTCAGCCCAGAGCTGATGGTTATCGCGGTAGGTTCTGGTAGCGTGATTTTCTCTCACGTCAACGACCCGGGCTTCTGGCTGTTTAAAGAGTACTTCAACCTGACCATCGGTGAGACCATCCGCTCCTGGTCGATGCTGGAAACCATCATCTCCGTCTGCGGCCTGATCGGTTGTCTGCTGCTGGGTATGGTTATCTGATGTGCCAGTGCCGGGTGGCGGCTTCGCCTGACCCGGCCTACGAAACAAAGCAAAAAAGAACCCGCCAGATGGCGGGTTCTTTGTTTTTACGTCTTCTTCGCAGCCGCTTTTCGCCGCTTATCGAGATCTTTAATCAGCCTGTTCACCCCGTCATCGGCGAACATCGCCTCCAGGGAGGTGGACAACTTGCGACGCCAGTTCTTGTACTGGTAGCTGGTGCCGGGAATGTTGACCGGCTCCGGCATATCCAGCCAGTCTTCCGGCTGCAGCCCTAACAGGGCGCTGTGGCTGTCGGCGATATAACGCTGCAACGCGCGGTTGAGCGTCGGGGTCATCGACATCAGGGAGGCCTTATGCCCGGCGCGTTTCGGCAGACAGCCGTGCGCATGCAATGCATCCAGCAGCCCCTGCTTCGACAGCTCGCGATCCTGGTACAGGCCGCGCAGCATCACCTCGTCAGGGTAGAGCCCCAGAGTTTTGCCGAGCGTCAGGTCGCCGCTGTCCCACCAGCCACGAAGCGTAGGAAGGTCATGCGTCGTCGCGACTGCCATTGATTGCTCAGGATACGCTTGCGGCGCGCGGAAGTTCTTCTCAAGGTCGTTTTCAAAGTAGAGCACCTTATACGAGTAAACGCCGCTGTCACGCAGCTTACTGACGATTTCGACCGGAACGGTGCCGAGATCTTCCCCAATCACCATGCAGTTATGACGCTTGCTCTCCAGCGCGAGAATAGAGAGCAGATCGTCGACCGGATAGTGAACATAGGCCCCGTGATCGGCGGTTTCGCCGTACGGGATCCACCACAGGCGCAGCACCGACATCACGTGGTCGATACGCAGGGCTCCGCAGTTTTGCATGTTGGCGCGCAGCAGCTCGATGAACGGCTCGTAGGCGCGGGCCGCGATCACGTGCGGATCCATCGGCGGCAGGCCCCAGTTCTGGCCAAGCGGGCCCAGAATATCCGGTGGCGCACCGACCGAGGCTTTCAGGCAGTACAGCTCGCGATCGCACCATGTCTCTGCCCCGCCTTCTGCCACCCCCACCGCCAGGTCGCGATAGAGACCAATCGGCATCTTATAACCCTGGCTAACCTGCCAGCAGGCAGCAAACTGGCTGTACGCCAGCCACTGCAGCCAAAGGTAAAAATCAACTTCATCGGCGTGCTGGTCGCAAAACGCTTTTACCGCAGGCGAGTTAACGGACTGGTAGGCTTCCGGCCAGACCGGCCAGCCCCAGCGCATTTCATCCTCTTTCACCTGCCAGGCATGCAGCGCATCGAAGGCCGCCTGCCAGTACAGGCTTTCACCCTCCTGGGCTACAAACTGGCGGAAGGCGGTCATCTGCTGGTCGTCACGCTGGGCAAAGCCTTTCCACGCCATGCGCAGGGCCGCCATTTTCAGCGCGGTAACGGTGGCATAATCCACCCACTCGGCGTCGCGCGCACGCTTTAACGTCTGCTGGGTGGTACTCATCGCCCACCAGGCCTGCGCCTCTTTGCTGTTGCGGAAATCATCCAGCGCGTTCACGTCGATGTAAATCACGTTCAACCAGCGACGGGACGATGGGCTGTACGGGCTGGCGCTCTCCGGGTTCGCCGGATAGAGGGCATGGATCGGATTGAGGCCGATAAACGCACCGCCGCGATCGCCCACGTCCGCCAGCATCTTTTTCAGATCGCCGAAATCGCCAATGCCCCAGTTCGCATCAGAGCGCAGAGTGTAGAGCTGCACGCAGGCGCCCCACAGCTTTTTGCCCTCTTTCAGCGCCTGCGGCTCATAGCAGCGTTTTGGCGCCACAATCACCCTGCATTCCCAGCGACTGTCGTCCTGGTTCAGCGTCAGGGTGTGGTAGCCCTCCGGCAGTTTGGCCGGCAGGTTAAGATTTTTGCCGCCCGTGGTATGGCCTTTATGCTGATGCCCCTCTTCGGTGGTCAGCAGCCAGCTAAACTCACCGCTGCCTTCAATCATCAGCGGCATTTTTTTACCGGCGGTGTAGACCATCACGTTCGGTACGGCGGTCACCGCCGCTTTCGCGACGGGTTTGGCTTTGTGCATGGCATCCAGCAAACGCCTCTTGGTTTCAGCACCAATCGACTGCGGTTTACCATGAGCATTGATGTAGCTGGGGCTGATCCCCGCCGCCAGCGCGGCATTATCGAGACGTTTACTTTCCATCGCGCTTCCTTAGCGTTTTGCCTGCCAGATGCGAGCCTGATAGTCGCGGATTGAGCGGTCAGAGCTGAACATGCCGCAGCGCGCGGTGTTCAAAATGCACGCCCGGGTCCAGGCTTCCTGGTCACGATACAGAACGTCGATCTGCTTTTGGGCCTCGACGTAAGAGGTAAAGTCAGCCATCAGCAGGTACGGGTCGCCGCCCTCTTTGCCGATGCTGTGCAGCATCTGGTCAAAGGCGTGCTTGTCGCCGTCGCTGTATTTGCCGCTTTCCAGCTCTTTCAGCACCGCATCCAGCACCTTGTCTTTCTTACGCCATTTCACCGGGTTGTAGCCTTTGGCTTTCAGCGCTTTCACCTCTTCTACCGTGTTACCGAAGATAAAGATGTTCTCGTCGCCCACCTGCTCGGCGATCTCGACGTTCGCGCCGTCCAGCGTACCGACGGTCAGCGCACCGTTGAGGGCCAGCTTCATGTTGCCGGTGCCGGAGGCCTCTTTACCGGCTGTGGAGATCTGCTCGGAGACGTCAGCCGCCGGGATCAGCAGCTCGGCTGCCGAGACGCAGTAATCCGGCAGGAACACCACTTTCAGCTTATCGCCGACTTTCGGATCGTTGTTCACCGCCGCCGCCACTTTATTGATAGCGAGGATGATGTTTTTTGCCAGATAGTAGCCCGGGGCAGCTTTCGCACCGAACAGGAACACGCGCGGCACGCGGTCAGCCTGCGGGTTCTCGCGGATCTCTTTGTACAGCGCCAGAATGTGCAGCAGGTTCAGGTGCTGACGTTTGTACTCGTGCAGACGTTTAATCTGGATATCAAAAATCGCGTTCGGGTTAATTTCAATCCCGGTGCGGGTTTTAACGAAGGCCGCCAGGCGCACCTTGTTGTCCAGTTTGATGGTGCGGTAGGTCTCGCGGAAGGCCGCATCATCAGCGTATTTTTCCAGATTGATCAGCTGGTCGAGATCGTTGGCCCACTCGTGCTCAAGGGTGTTATCCAGCAGCGCGGCCAGGGCCGGGTTGCACTGTTTGATCCAGCGGCGCGGCGTAATGCCGTTGGTGACATTGTGGAACTTGTTCGGCCACAGCTGGTGATATTCCGGGAACAGATCTTTCACCACCAGGTCGGAGTGCAGCGCAGCGACGCCGTTAACCGCAAAGCCGCTCACTACGCACATGTTGGCCATGCGAACCTGCTTATCATAGACCACCGCCAGCTTCGCCCAGACGGCTTCGTTGCCCGGCCAGGTTTTCTTCACCAGCGTTTTAAAGCGGGTATTAATTTCGTTGATCAGCTGCATATGGCGCGGCAGCAGGGTTTTAATCAGCTTCTCGTCCCAGCACTCCAGCGCTTCTGGCATCAGGGTGTGGTTGGTATAGGCGAAGGTCTTGCTGGTGATGGCCCAGGCGTCGTCCCAGCTCATCTGATGCTCGTCGATCAATACGCGCAGCAGTTCAGGAATGGCGATGGTCGGGTGGGTGTCGTTCAGCTGGATCACTTCGTAATCCGCCAGCGCGTTCAGCTTGCGGCCCGCCAGGTGATGGCGACGCAGAATATCGGCTACCGAACAGGCGCACTGGAAGTACTGCTGCATCAGACGCAGCTTTTTGCCCGCCAGATGGTTGTCGTTCGGGTAGAGAACTTTGGTCAGTTTTTCCGCGTCGATGCCCTGCTGCTCAGCACGCAGGAAATCGCCGTCGTTGAATTTGGTCAGGTCAAACGGATGCGCATGTGTCGCCTGCCACAGGCGCAGCGGCTGCGCCACGCCGTTACGGTAACCGAGTACCGGCAGATCCCACGCCTGGCCGGTGATCGTAAAGCCAGGTTCCCATTGCCCCGCTTTCGTCACTTTGCCGCCAATCCCGACCTGCACGTCCAGCGCTTCATTGTGGCGGAACCACGGGTAGCTGCCGCGATGCCAGTCATCCGGGGCTTCCATCTGATGGCCGTCGGCAAAGGACTGACGGAACAGGCCGTACTGATAGTTCAGGCCGTAGCCGGTCGCCGATTGTCCTACCGTCGCCATTGAGTCAAGGAAGCAGGCAGCCAGACGCCCCAGGCCACCGTTGCCCAGCGCCGGATCGGTCTCTTCTTCCAGCAGGTCGGTCAGGTGGATGTTGTGGGTGCTCAGCACATCGCTGACCTCCTGATACCAGCCGAGGTTCAGCAGGTTGTTGCCGGTCAGGCGGCCAATCAGGAACTCCATCGAGATGTAGTTGACGTGGCGCTGGCCTTTCGCTGGCTTCACCGCGGGTTGGGCGCTCAGCAGCTCTGCGAGCGCACCGCTGACGGCCTGCCACCACTGGCGGGAGGTCATGTCCTCAGCGGCATGTAATCCAAATCGTTGCCACTGACGCGTCAGGGCAGCCTGAAATTGAGCTTTGTTGAAGGTAGGCTGTGACATAGGGGATCGGCATCCTGTAGAAAGAAATTAACACGTTGGTGCTAGTGTGCCTGGCTCCTCGGAGCACTTCCTCCTCCTGCGGGGGATTAGGCGGGGAGGAGTAGCGGGGATGAGCTGTAAACTGTGATCGTGGCCACTTTATGCCGTCAGGTTGCGCGAGAAACGGCGATAAAACAAGCGCCAGAAAGGGCAAAAAAAGCGGTGTCATTTCATCCGAAATATATAAACAAGGTAATAATTACTTACCTGAAATAATATTTGTCAGAATAAGCTCTGTCTCAGTGCGTTATTTTACATCGTTAAGCCCGCGGAGATTTTATTAACTTTTAATGGACTTTACGCTTCTCCCATCCTTTTATACATAACGTGCTTTTACCCCTCTTCCCAGTATCCATGCGCTTTAGAAGCCCATCGGAAAAGTTCCCTTAGCCTGCGATATATTTTTGTGACACAGTGCAAATTAAGGGACAGAAAACCCGGACATAACTTGCAATAAATGGGTTTCTGACCGACCTTATAGAGATTAATTACGAAGCGCAAAAAAAATCAAATCTCGATTTCCACACAGTGAAGTGAACAATATGTTGATTCCGTCCAAATTAAGTCGCCCGGTTCGTCTTGACCATACTGTGGTTCGCGAACGCCTGTTGGCGAAACTTTCCGGCGCGAACAATTTCCGACTGGCGCTGGTAACGAGCCCTGCAGGCTACGGCAAAACGACGCTCATCTCTCAATGGGCATCCGGCAAAAGCGATCTCGGCTGGTACTCCCTTGATGAGGGCGATAATCAGCAGGAGCGCTTTGCCAGCTATTTGATCGCCGCCATACAGCAGGCCACCAACGGGCACTGCGTCACCAGCGAAGTGATGGTGCAAAAGCGCCAGTACGCCAGCCTCTCTTCCCTGTTTTCCCAACTGTTTATCGAGCTGGCCGAATGGCATCGCCCGCTCTATCTGGTGATTGATGATTATCATCTGATCACCAATCCGGTGATCCACGAGTCGATGCGCTTTTTCCTGCGCCATCAGCCGGAAAACCTGACCTTAGTGATCCTGTCGCGCAACCTGCCGCAGCTGGGCATTGCCAACCTGCGCGTGCGCGATCAACTGCTGGAAGTCGGCAGCCAACAGCTCTCGTTTACCCATCAGGAAGCGAAGCAGTTCTTTGACTGCCGCCTCACTTCGCCGATAGAAGTCGCCGAAAGCAGCCGTCTGTGTGATGACGTCGCTGGCTGGGCCACCGCTCTGCAGCTGATTGCGCTTTCAGCCCGACACAACAACAGCCCGGCGCAGCAGTCCGCGCGCCGCCTGGCCGGGATCAATGCCAGCCACCTTTCCGATTACCTGGTCGATGAAGTCCTCGACAGCGTCGATCAGTCGACCCGCCAGTTCCTGCTGAAAAGCTCGCTGCTGCGCTCGATGAACGACGCGCTGATCGTGCGCGTGACCGGGGAAGATAACGGCCAGATGCGACTGGAAGAGATCGAACGTCAGGGATTGTTCCTGCAGCGTATGGACGACTCCGGAGAATGGTTCAGTTACCACCCGCTGTTTGGCAGCTTCCTGCGCCAGCGCTGTCAGTGGGAACTGGCCGCCGAACTGCCTGACATTCATCGCGCCGCAGCAGAAAGCTGGATGGCGCAGGGCTTTCCGAGTGAGGCCATTCACCACGCGCTGGCGGCGGGCGATGCCCACATGCTGCGCGATATTCTGCTCAATCACGCCTGGAGCCTGTTTAACCACAGCGAGCTGACTCTGCTTGAAGAGTCGCTACGCGCCCTGCCGTGGGAAAGCCTGCTGGAAAACCCGCGCCTGGTGCTGCTGCAGGCCTGGCTGATGCAGAGCCAGCACCGCTACAGCGAAGTAAATACCCTGCTGGCCCGCGCCGAGCAGGAGATGAAAAGCGAGATGGATGCAGCGCTGCACGGCGAATTCAATGCCCTGCGTGCGCAGGTCGCCATCAACGACGGTAACCCGGACGAGGCCGAGCGCCTGGCGATGGGTGCACTGGAAGAGCTGCCGCTGGCGCACTTCTACAGCCGCATCGTGGCCACGTCAGTGCATGGCGAAGTCCTGCACTGTAAAGGCGATCTCACCCGCTCCCTGTCGCTGATGCAGCAGACGGAACAGATGGCGCGCCGCCATGACGTCTGGCATTACGCCCTGTGGAGCATGATCCAACAAAGCGAAATTCTGTTTGCGCAGGGCTTCCTGCAGGCCGCCTGGGAAACCCAGGAAAAAGCCTTCAACCTGATCCGCGATCAGCATCTGGAACAGCTCCCGATGCACGAGTTCCTGCTGCGCATCCGCGCCCAGCTGCTGTGGGCATGGGCCCGACTGGACGAAGCAGAAAGCACCGCCCGTCATGGCGTAGACGTGCTCTCCGCCTTCCAGCCTCAGCAGCAGTTGCAGTGTCTGGGCCTGCTGGTGCAGTGCTCGCTGGCACGCGGCGATCTGGATAACGCCCGCAACCACCTCAACCGTCTGGAGAACCTGCTCGGCAACGGTCAGTATCACAGCGACTGGGTATCGAACGCCGATAAAGTGCGGGTGATTTACTGGCAGATGACCGGCGATAAAAAATCGGCGGCCAACTGGCTGCGCCAGACGCCGAAGCCAGAGTTCGCCAACAACCACTTCCTGCAGAGCCAGTGGCGCAACATTGCCCGGGCGCAGATCCTGTTAGGTGAGTTCGAACCGGCAGAAATCGTACTGGAAGAGCTGAATGAAAATGCCCGCAGCCTGCGTCTGATGAGCGATCTGAACCGCAACCTGCTGCTGCAGAACCAGCTTTACTGGCAGGCGGGTCGCAAAAATGACGCCCAGCGCGCGCTGCTTGAAGCGCTGCAGCTGGCAAACCGCACCGGGTTTATCAGTCACTTTGTGATTGAAGGCGAGACGATGGCGCAGCAGCTGCGTCAGCTTATTCAGCTGAATACCCTGCCAGAGCTGGATCAGCACCGCGCCCAGCGCATTCTGCGGGAGATTAATCAGCATCACCGCCACAAGTTCGCCCACTTCGACGAAACCTTTGTCGAGCGCCTGCTGACCCATCCGGAAGTGCCGGAACTGATCCGCACCAGCCCGCTGACTCAGCGCGAGTGGCAGGTTTTGGGGCTGATCTATTCAGGCTACAGTAACGACCAGATTGCCGGAGAGCTGGCGGTGGCCGCGACCACCATCAAAACCCATATCCGTAATCTGTATCAAAAGCTGGGTGTCGCCCACCGTCAGGACGCGGTGCAGCATGCCCAACAGCTGTTGAAGATGATGGGGTACGGCGTGTAACTCATTGCCCGGCGGCGCTACGCTTGCACGGGCCGACGCTTTTCGTAGGTCGGGTAAGCGCAGCGCCACCCGACATGAATTCAGCACAGTTCTAGCTGCAGCTTGTTATCCCGAATCACCTGCAACACCCCTTCAGGCGGCATCACGTCGGTATAGACCGCATCCACCATGCTGATGCTGCCCATGTTTACCATCGCGTTACGGCCAAACTTCGAGTGATCCACCACCAGCATCACGTGACGTGAGTTGTCGATGATCGCCCGCTTGGTGCGCACTTCGTGGTAGTCAAACTCCAGCAGTGAGCCGTCAGCGTCGATACCGCTGATACCGAGGATGCCAAAGTCGAGGCGGAACTGAGAGATAAAATCGAGGGTCGCTTCGCCAATAATCCCGCCGTCGCGGCTACGCAGCTCGCCCCCGGCGAGGATGATGCGAAAGTCCTCTTTCTGCATCAGGGTGGTCGCCACGTTCAGGTTGTTGGTCACCACGCGGAGATTTTCATGGTTTAGCAGGGCGTGGGCGACCGCTTCCGGCGTGGTGCCGATGTCGATAAACAGCGTCGCCCCGTTGGGGATCTGGCTGGCGACTTTACGGGCAATCCGCTCTTTCTCTGAGGTCTGGGTCGCCTTGCGGTCGTGCCAGGAGGTATTCACCGAGCTGGACGGCAGCGCCGCCCCGCCGTGGTGGCGGAGAATGCGGTTCTGATCGGCCAGATCGTTCAGGTCGCGGCGGATGGTCTGCGGGCTGACGGCAAACTGCTCTACCAGCTCCTCGGTGCTGACGTATCCCTGCTTCTTCACCAGCTCGATAATGGCGTCATGGCGTTGTGTTTGTTTCATCAGAGTTCCCTGGCAGAATTATGTTCGTTTTCGCGCATGTAGCGTATCGGCAAGCGCCATCGCCAGCCCAACCGCCAGCCCGGCCACGTGTGCGCCGTTGGCAATCGCCATGCCAAACAGATCAAACCATCCGGCAATAATCCAGACTAATGCGAAGGCCATTAACCCGCGCTCGAGATAGATCCCGCTGTCCGGATCGCGCTCGCCGCGCAGCCAGACATAGCCCATCAGCGCATACACCACGCCGGAAAGCCCGCCAAACCACGGCCCGTTAAACTGATGCTGGATAAAGCCGCTGAGCAGGGCGCTGATCAGCGTAATCACCACCAGTTTGCCGCTGCCGAGTCGTTTCTCTACCGCGCCGCCGAGATACCACCACCACAACAGGTTAAAGAGGATATGCAGCACGGAGAAGTGCATCAGTGCGTGGGTGAAGTAGCGCCAGAATTCGAATTTCAGGGACGGGTCAAACGGCCAGGCAAGCAGGATCATCACGGTCTGATCGCCCACCACGTTCATGATGATGAACACCAGAATGCAGGCCGCGATTAAGAACAGAGTGAAAGGCCCCGCGCGTTCGCGCAGCGTCGCCAGAAAAGGAAAGCGCTGATAGCGCAGGCCGCTGTCGGTCTGGCCTGACTGCCAGCTCGCCGCCAGATAGCGCGGGTCGGCGGGGTTTTCCAGAAAACGCGCCAGTTCAGCGTGCACCCGGTCGGCCTGGCTTTCATCCGCCAGCCAGACGTCAATCTGGGTATGTTGTTGAAGAGTGAGGATAATGCCCTGCGTCGCCATGTAGTCGACAAACGCCTGGGCGACGCGCGGGTTAGTAAAAGAGGTAATCATCAGCATCGGCGGCAGTCGCTTATTTCCACACAAAAGGGGACAGTATATACCCTAAACGTCGAGGTGCTCGACTTCTGCCGGGAAATGGCGATGCCAGGCGTCGAAACCGCCGTCCACGCTGTAGACCGCATCGTAGCCCTGTTGCAGCAGATACTGCGCCGCGCCCTTGCTGCTGTTGCCGTGATAGCACATCACCATCACCGGGGTATCAAAATCGTTATCCTGCATAAAGGTGCTGAGTGAGGCATTCGTCAGATGGAAGGCGCCCGGCGTGTGGCCAATGGCAAAACTTTGCGGATCGCGGATATCCACCAGCACGGCCTTTCCCTGGTGCATTTTCTGGTGTGCTTCTTCGACGTTAATACATTCAAACTGTTCCATGGTGCTCTCTGTTGTTCGTTCACGTGCAGTGCGGTCTGATGCCCTCACCCACCGGGAGAAGGAGAAAATATACCGCGTAGTGTACGTCGTGGTGGCGGGTAAACGCCATTATGTTAGCTGTATCACTCAAAATTGTTTTTTTGATGTTACTAAAAGCGCGTTCCTTTGCTAGTATGAGCGATATCGAACATTTTTGAGCTTTTACGAAAGTGCGTGAGGATACAATGGAAACCAAAGATCTGATTGTAATAGGTGGCGGTATCAACGGGGCAGGTATTGCGGCAGATGCCGCCGGACGCGGTTTATCCGTCCTGATGCTGGAAGCGCAGGATCTCGCCTGTGCCACCTCCTCCGCGAGCTCCAAACTTATCCACGGTGGCCTGCGCTACCTGGAACACTACGAATTCCGCCTGGTCAGCGAGGCGCTGGCCGAGCGCGAAGTGCTGCTGAAAATGGCCCCGCATATTGCCACCCCGATGCGTTTTCGCCTGCCGCACCGCCCGCATCTGCGTCCGGCGTGGATGATCCGCATCGGTCTGTTTATGTACGATCATCTGGGTAAACGCACCAGCCTGCCCGCCTCCGCCGGTGTGCGTTTTGGCGCAGATTCGGTCCTGAAGCCAGAAATCGTGCGCGGATTCGAATATTCTGACTGTTGGGTGGACGACGCCCGTCTGGTGCTCGCCAACGCGCAAATGGTTGAACGCAAAGGCGGTGAAGTTAAAACCCGCACCCGCGCCCTCTCCGCTCGCCGTGAAAAGGGCCTGTGGATCGTTGAAGCCGAAGATATCGATACCGGCGAGCGCTTCAGCTGGCAGGCGCGCGGCCTGGTGAATGCCACCGGCCCGTGGGTGAAACAGTTCTTTGACGACGGGATGAAGCTGCCGTCGCCGTATGGTATCCGCCTGATCAAAGGCAGCCATATTGTGGTCCCGCGCGTGCATACCCAGAAGCAGGCCTACATTCTGCAGAACGAAGACAAGCGCATCGTGTTTGTGATCCCGTGGATGGATGAGTTCTCCATCGTCGGCACCACCGACGTCGAGTACAAAGGCGATCCGAAAAACGTCGCCATCGACGAAAGCGAAATCAACTATCTGCTGAAGGTCTATAACGCGCACTTTAAAAAGTCACTGGCGCGTGACGACGTGGTCTGGACCTACTCCGGGGTGCGTCCGCTGTGCGATGACGAATCAGATTCACCGCAGGCGATCACCCGCGACTACACGCTGGATATCCACGATGAACACGGCAAAGCGCCGCTGCTGTCGGTGTTTGGCGGCAAGCTCACCACCTATCGTAAGCTGGCGGAACACGCGCTGGAAAAACTGTCCCCGTACTATCAGGGCATCGGCTCAGCCTGGACCAAAGGCGCAATGCTGCCTGGCGGCGATATCGACGGCAACCGGGATGACTACGCGGCAAAACTGCGCCGTCGCCATCCGTTTATCAGCGAATCCATGGCCCGCCACTACGCTCGCACCTACGGCAGCAACAGCGAACTGCTGCTGAAAGAGGTAACAAGCCTCAGCGATCTGGGCGAGAATTTTGGTCATGAGTTTTACGAAGCTGAGCTGCGCTATCTGGTTGAATACGAGTGGGTACGCCGCGCGGACGATGCGCTGTGGCGTCGCACCAAAGAAGGCATGTGGCTGAATGCGGAGCAACAGTCCCGCGTGGCGCTGTGGCTGGAGCAGAATGCGCAAAAGCGAGAGTTGTCGTTAGCGTCGTAAAACGTAGGCCCGGTAAGCGCTAGCGCCACCGGGCGATTACAGGGCGGTGCGGCCTGATGCCCTCACCCCGGCCCTCTCCCACGGGGAGAGGGAGAACACATTAAAAAAGGCAACTTTCGTTGCCTTTTTGCTTTTATAACCGTACCGGATCGATATGCCAGATGGTCTCGGCATACTCTTTGATGGTGCGGTCAGACGAGAAGTAGCCAATGTTGGCGATGTTATGCATCGCTTTGGTGGTCCACTCTTCCGGCTGACGATACAGCTCGTCGACCTTGTCCTGACAATCCACATAGCTGCGGAAGTCCGCCAGCACCTGATAGTGATCGCCAAAGTTAATCAGCGAATCCACCAGATCGCGGTAGCGGCCAGGCTCGTCCGGGTTAAACAAGCCGGTGGCGATCTGGGTCAGCACCTGACGCAGCTCTTCATCCTGCTCGTAGAATTCCCGCGGCTTGTAGCCCTGCTTGCGCAGCGCTTCCACCTCTTCCGCCGTATTGCCAAAGATGAAGATGTTCTCTTCACCCACGTGCTCCAGCATTTCGACATTGGCACCGTCCAGCGTGCCGATGGTCAGCGCGCCGTTCAGGGCAAACTTCATGTTACTGGTGCCTGAGGCTTCGGTCCCTGCCAGCGAGATCTGCTCAGACAGATCCGCCGCCGGGATGATCATCTGCGCCAGGCTCACGCTGTAGTTCGGGATAAAGACAATCTTCAGCTTGTCGCCAATCAGCGGATCGTTGTTGATCACCTTCGCCACGTCGTTGATCAGGTGAATGATATGCTTCGCCATGTAGTACGCCGAGGCGGCCTTACCGGCAAAGATGTTCACGCGCGGTACCCAGTCAGCCGTTGGGTCCTCCTTGATGCGGTTGTAGCGGACAATCACGTGCAGCACGTTCATCAGCTGACGTTTGTACTCGTGAATACGTTTGATCTGCACGTCGAACAGGGCTTTCGGGTTGGCGACCACGTTTAAGTGCAGCGCCATCCACACCGACAGCCGCTTTTTGTTCAGCAGCTTGGCGTCACGCACCGCTTTGTTCACCGTCGGGAAATCTGCGTGCTGTTCCAGCTCGCTCAGCTGGCTTAAATCGGTACGCCAGGTGCGGCCGATGTTCTCGTCCAGCACCTCGGAGAGCGGCTTGTTCGCCAGCGCCAGCCAGCGACGCGGCGTAACGCCGTTGGTCACGTTGCAGAAACGCGTTGGGAAGATCTTCGCGAAGTCAGCAAACAGCGACTGCACCATCAGGTTGGAGTGCAGCTCGGACACGCCGTTAACCTTGTGGCTGATCACCACCGCCAGCCATGCCATACGCACCCGACGGCCGTTGGACTCGTCGATAATTGAGGTGCGGCTCAGCAGACCGGTGTCGTGCGGATACTGCTCCTGCACGGTTTTCAGGAAGTAATCGTTAATTTCAAAGATGATCTGCAGATGGCGCGGCAGAATTTTGCCCAGCATGTCCACCGGCCAGGTTTCCAGCGCTTCGCTCATCAACGTGTGGTTGGTGTAGGAGAAGACCTGGCACGTCACCTCAAACGCCTCATCCCAGCCAAACTTATGTTCGTCGATCAGCAGGCGCATCAGCTCCGGGATCGACAGCACCGGGTGGGTGTCGTTCAGGTGAATCGCGGTTTTCTCCGCCAGGTTGGCGTAGGTTTTGTGCAGCTGGAAATGACGGCTGAGAATATCCTGGATCGTCGAGGAGACCAGGAAGTATTCCTGACGCAGGCGCAGTTCGCGCCCGGAGTAGGTTGAATCATCCGGATAGAGCACGCGGGAGACGTTCTCGGAGTGGTTTTTGTCTTCCACTGCCGCGAAGTAGTCGCCCTGGTTGAATTTACCGAGGTTGATCTCGCTACTGGCCTGGGCATTCCACAGGCGCAGCGTGTTGGTGGCATCGGTGTCGTAGCCCGGAATGATCTGGTCGTAGGCCACGGCCAGGATCTCTTCGGTTTCGACCCAGCGGGTTTTCTTGCCTTCCTGCTGCACACGCCCGCCGAAGCGCACTTTATAGCGGGTATTGTGGCGCTTGAACTCCCACGGGTTGCCGTACTCCAGCCAGTAGTCCGGGGACTCTTTCTGTCGACCGTCGACAATGTTCTGTTTGAACATGCCGTAATCGTAGCGGATGCCGTAGCCGCGTCCCGGCAGGGCGAGGGTCGCCAGCGAGTCGAGGAAGCAGGCTGCCAGACGCCCGAGGCCGCCGTTGCCTAAGCCCGGGTCGTTCTCTTCATCGATCAGCTCTTCTAAATCTAACCCCATCTCTTCCAGCGCGTTTTTTACGTCGTCATAAATACCCAGCGACAACAGCGCATTGGAAAGGGTGCGGCCAATCAAAAACTCCATCGACAGATAGTAAACCTGTCGGGTCTCCTGTGAGAGCTGGGCGCGGTTCGAGCGCAGCCAGCGTTCTACCAGCCGATCGCGCACGGCAAACAGCGTGGCGTTCAGCCACTCGTGCTTGTTGGCGATCACCGGATCTTTGCCGATGGTGAACATCAGCTTATAAGCAATTGAGTGCTTTAACGCCTCAATGCTCAATGTGGGAGACGCATAAGAAAAAGGTGCATTCATATCAATGATTCCAACATTGTTACATCAAGCGTTGATAAAGATCGCGGTAGGACTGGGCCGCCACTTGCCAGCTAAAATCCATGGCCATCGCCTGCCGCTGAACAAAACGCCACAAAGACGGCCGCGACCACAACACGAACGCACGGCGGATCGCGCGCAGCAGCGACCACGCATTACTGTCTTCAAACACAAAACCACTGGCGATACCGTCTGCCAGGTTTTCCAGCGAAGTGTCGGATACGGTATCCGCCAGCCCGCCGGTGCGGCGCACCAGCGGCAGTGTGCCGTACTTCAGACCGTACAGCTGGGTTAAGCCGCACGGCTCAAAACGACTCGGCACCAGGATAACGTCGGCCCCCGCCATGATGCGGTGTGAGAACGCCTCGTGATAGCCAATCTGAACCCCTACCTGTCCTGGATGCTCGGCCGCCGCCGCCAGGAAGCCTTCCTGCAGAACCGGATCGCCCGCGCCCAGCAGCGCCAGCTGTCCGCCCTGCTCCAGCAGACCCGGCAGCGCTTCAAGCACCAGGTCGAGGCCTTTCTGGCTGGTCAGACGGCTCACCACCGCAAACAGCGGCACCTTCTCGTTGACCTTCAGCCCCATGGCGATTTGCAGCTGACGTTTGTTCTCGGCCTTATCTTCCACCGAGTCGCGGCTATAGCGCGCGGTCAGCAGCAGATCGGATTCCGGGCTCCAGATTTTTTCATCCACACCGTTCAGAATGCCCGACAGGCGTCCTTCCCGGTGCCGCTGGGTCAGCAGGCCTTCCATCCCGTAGCCAAACTCCGGCTCGGTGATCTCTCGCGCGTAGGTCGGGCTCACCGCCGTTATATGATCGGCATAGAAGAGCCCGGCTTTCAGGAACGAGATCTGGCCGTTAAACTCCAGCCCGTGCATGTTAAAGAATGACGATGGCAAATCGATGTCATTCATGTGTTTGGCTAAATACAGGCCCTGGTAGGCCAGGTTATGCACCGTAAACACCGATTTTGCCGGATGACCACGCGCCGCCAGATACGCTGGAGCCAGCCCGGCGTGCCAGTCGTGGGCATGCACCACGTCCGGACGCCAGAACGGATCCAGCCCGGTGGCCATTTCCGCCCCCACCCAACCGAGCAGTGCAAAACGCAGCACGTTGTCGGGATAGGCGAATAAGTTTGTGTCGTGGTACGGGCTCCCTGGACGGTCATACAAATGCGGCGCGTCAATCAGGTAGATGCCCACGCCGTTGTAATGACCAAACAGTAATGTGATGCGCCCGGCAAACGTATCGCGACGGCTGACAATCTGTGCATCAGGAATGCCGCGACGAATGTCTGGAAAAGCGGGCAACAGCACGCGGGTATCGACACCACCGGCGATTTGCGCCGCCGGTAACGCCCCAATCACATCCGCCAGCCCGCCCGTTTTCAGCAACGGGAACATCTCAGAACATACGTGTAAAACCTGCATCATCGCTCCTGTTTGATCTGCAGTTTGCGCAGCATTTCACGCGTAACCAGTACGATGCCCTCTTCGGAGCGATAGAAGCGACGCGCATCTTCTTCTGCGTTCTCGCCAATCACCATGCCCTCAGGAATAATACAGGCCCGGTCGATCACGCAACGACGCAAACGGCATGAGCGTCCTACCCATACGTCTGGCAACAATACTGTCGAATCAATGTTGCAGAAAGAATTCACCCGCACGCGCGGGAACAACACCGACTGCACCACCACCGAGCCCGAAATGATACAGCCGCCGGAGACCAGCGAGTTCAGCGTCATGCCGTGGCTACCGGTGCGGTCCTGCACAAACTTCGCCGGTGGCAGCGATTCCATGTGCGTGCGGATCGGCCAGTTGTGATCGTACATGTCCAGTTCCGGCGTTACCGAGGCGAGATCCAGGTTGGCCTTCCAGTACGCTTCCAGCGTCCCGACATCGCGCCAGTACGGTTCTGAATTCGGATCGGACTGTACGCAGGACAATGGGAACGGATGTGCATAAGCCATGCCAGCCTTGGTGATTTTCGGAATGATATCTTTACCGAAGTCGTGACTGGAGTTCTCTTCCTTGTCGTCCTCTTCCAGCAGCTGATAAAGGTATTCAGCATCAAAGATATAGATGCCCATGCTGGCAAGAGAGCGGGTCGGGTCGCCCGGCATCGCGGGTGGGTTAGCCGGTTTTTCGACAAACTCGATCACCTTGTCGTGCTCATCCACCGCCATCACGCCAAACGCTGACGCTTCGGCAATGGGCACCGGCATACAGGCCACGGTGCAACGTGCACCTTTTTCGACGTGGTCGATCAGCATCCGCGAGTAGTCTTGCTTGTAGATATGGTCCCCGGCGAGGATCACCACGTATTCAGCGTCGTAGCGACGAATAATGTCGAGGTTCTGCGTCACCGCATCCGCCGTACCGCGATACCAGTTTTCACCGTGCATGCGCTGCTGAGCGGGCAGAAGGTCGACAAACTCATTCATCTCTTCACTGAAGAAGGACCAGCCGCGCTGGATATGCTGCACCAGGGTATGAGACTGGTACTGGGTGATCACGCCGATGCGGCGGATGCCAGAGTTAAGACAGTTAGAAAGGGCAAAATCGATGATACGGAATTTACCACCGAAGTGGACGGCGGGTTTGGCACGCTTAATGGTTAAATCTTTTAATCGGGTACCGCGGCCGCCAGCAAGAATCAGGGCAACAGATTTTAATGGAAGCTGACGCGCTAACATTAATGGGTCGTTCTTCTCTAACCTAACCATGATCAACTCCTTTTATTATCATCTCTGGAATACGCACACACCGTTTGCAGGTCCATGCCAGACTGTCATCACGACCGGATTATCTTCTCCGGCAAATGGGGGGATCGCCCGCCACTCTCCTTCAGGTAAAACAATGTCGGCGACTTCATGGGTGGCGTTGAACGTAATCAGCCAGCTTTCCGAAAGCAGGATTTGCAGGCAGGGAACGCTGTCGTGCCACTCATGCGCCGCTAACGGCTGCGCGGCTTTATTCAGCCAACGCACGTTACCGTCCCCCTCTTCCCACCACTGATTCAGGGTGAGCGCCGGGATCTGCTGACGCAGATGGATTAGCGCAGCGGTAAACTCGGCTAATCCACTGTTTGCCTGTTGCCAGTCAAGCCAGGTTAACGGGTTATCCTGACAGTAGGCGTTGTTGTTACCGTGCTGGCTGTGACCGTGTTCATCCCCTGCCAGCAGCATCGGCGTTCCCTGCGATAAAAGCAGCGTACTGAGCAAGGCGTGCACGCTGGCACGGCGTCGCTCAATCACATCCAGCTTGCCACTTAATCCTTCAATACCATGGTTGTAACTGTGGTTATTGAAGGTGCCGTCACGATTTTCTTCACCATTGGCTTCGTTATGTTTCTGATTGAAGCAAACGCAGTCGCGCAAGGTGAAGCCGTCGTGCGCCGTCAACAGGTTGATCGACGCGGAGGGCTGCCGTCCATTGTGTTTGAACAGATCGCTGGATGCCGCAAAGCGTCCGGCGAAATCCGCCAACGACAGATCGTGCGCCAGCCAGAAACGGCGCGCGCTATCACGGTAGTGATCGTTCCACTCCGCAAACAGCGGCGGAAAATTCCCGACCTGATAACCACCGGGGCCCACATCCCACGGCTCAGCAATCAGCTTGACGCGTGAGAGCAGCGGGCAGTTTTTAATGGCCTCAAACAGCGGCGACTGCGGGTTGAAGTCCGGCGTGCGGCCAATAACCGACGCCAGGTCGAAACGAAAACCGTCGACATGGAAGGTTTCAACCCAGTATTTCAGACATTCATACGCGTAGTGCATCACCGCCGGATGGCTAAGATTCAGCGTGTTACCGCACCCGGTCCAGTTGTGGTAATCGCCATCCTCTCTTAACCAATAATAGCTACGGTTATCGATTCCGCGCAGGGAGAACGTCGGCCCCTCCAGATCAAGCTCAGCGCTGTGGTTCAACACGATGTCGAGGATCACTTCAATACCCGCTTCGTGCAGGGCTTTCACCGCATCGCGAAACTCGTCCCGGGCGCGCGCCGGATGGGCGGCATAGCGCGGATCGAGGGCAAACATTGCCATCGGGTTGTAGCCCCAGTAGTTGCTGAGGCCAAGGCGCTGCAGGCGCGGCTCGCTGGAAAAATGGGCCACCGGCAGCAGTTCCAGAGCGGTAATGCCCAGCTGCCTGAAATAGGCAATCATCAGCGGATGCGCGAGGGCTTTGTAGGTACCGCGAATCGCTTCCGGAAGGCCCGGATGCAGGTACGTCAGCCCCTTAACATGCGCTTCATAGATTACCGTCTTGCCCCAGGGCGTATTGGGCGGGGCATCGTCTTCCCAGTCGTAGCGATCGCACACCACCACGCTTTTAGCCGCCGCCAACGCGCTGTCGCGGTGGTCCGGCGTGTCTTTACCGCCGTGCAGGACCACGTCGTCGTTCAGCGTCCCGTCGACCTCCAGCGCACAGGGATCGAGTAGCAGCTTCGCCGGGTTAAAACGGTGCCCGTTGCCAGGCTCCCAAGGTCCATGAACCCGAAAGCCGTAGTGCGTGCCGGGTCGGGCACTCTCCAGGTAGCCGTGCCAGATATCACCGCTGCGACCCGGAAGATCGTAGCGATGTTCATTGCCATTGCCGTCAAACACGCAGAGTTCAACCCGTTCCGCATGGGCGGAAAAGAGGGTGAAATTCACCCCTTTGCCGTCATAGCTGGCGCCCAGCGGGGCGGGCTGACCTGCCGTGAGTTGGGTCATTCCCCCTCCCGGACCAGCCAGATGGTGGACAGCGGCGGCAAGGTCACACTCAGGGAGAACTGACGCCCGTGACTCTCATGCTCATCGCTCTGCACTAAACCACCGTTGCCCGCATTGCTGCCGTGATAGTGCATCGAGTCGGTGTTCAGCGCCTCGCGCCATTTGCCCTGCTGATTAATGCCGAAGCGGTAGTGATGGCGGGTCACCGGGGTAAAGTTGCTGGCGACGATGATTTCGTTGCCCGCTTTGTCGCGGCGGACGAAGATCAGCACCGAGCGCTCGTTGTCATCCACCACCAGCCACTCGAAGCCATAGTCGTCAAAATCAAGTTCATGCAGCGCTTTGTGGTGACGATAGGTACGGTTGAGGTCGCGGACCAGGCGCTGGACGCCGTGGTGCCAGTTATCACCGCCATCCAGCAGATGCCAGTCGAGGCTGGCGTCGTGGTTCCACTCCCGCCCTTGAGCAAATTCGTTACCCATGAACAGCAACTTTTTGCCGGGGAAGGCGAACATCCAGCCGTAGTAGGCGCGCAGGTTAGCAAACCGCTGCCACGCGTCGCCCGGCATGCGGTCGAGAATCGATTTTTTACCGTGAACCACTTCATCGTGAGAGAGCGGCAGGACAAAGTTTTCGGTGCTGTTGTAGAGCATGCCGAAAGTCAGCTTGTCGTGGTGATACTGGCGATGGACCGGATCCAGCTTCATGTAATCCAGCGTGTCGTGCATCCAGCCGAGGTTCCACTTGAACCAGAAGCCGAGGCCGCCCATTGACGGCGGACGGGAAACGCCCGGGAAATCGGTCGACTCTTCCGCCATCGTCACTGCACCCGGCACCTGTTCGCCGAGAATGCGGTTGGTGCTGCGTAAAAACTCAATCGCTTCGAGGTTTTCACGCCCGCCGAATTCGTTGGGGATCCACTCCCCCTCTTTACGGCTGTAGTCGCGGTAAATCATCGACGCCACCGCATCCACGCGCAGGGCATCGATGCCGAAGCGCTCGATCCAGTACAGGGCGTTGCCCACCAGGTAGTTGGTCACTTCCCGGCGGCCATAGTTGTAGATCAACGTATTCCAGTCCTGATGGAAGCCTTCGCGCGGATCGCTGTGCTCATACAGGTTGGTGCCGTCGAATTCCGACAAGCCAAAATCATCGGACGGGAAGTGGCCCGGCACCCAGTCGAGGATCACGTTCAGCCCGGCGGCGTGCGCGGCGTTGATAAAGTAGCGGAAGTCGTCCCGGGTGCCGAAGCGGCGGGTCGGGGCGTACATGCCGGTTGGCTGATAGCCCCAGCTGCCGTCAAAGGGGTGCTCGTTAATCGGCAGCAGCTCAAGATGGGTAAAGCCCATCCATTTGGCGTATGGCACCAGCTGATCGGCAAGCTCGCGGTAGCTGAGCCAGAAATTGTTCTCGGTATGACGACGCCAGGAGCCAAGATGCACTTCATAGATTGAAATCGGCATGTCGAACTGGTTGGCGCGGACGCGCTCCTCACTCTGGGCGACTTTCTCGGGCAGGCCGCAGATCAGGGAGGCGGTTTCCGGGCGCATTTGCGCTTCGAAAGCATACGGGTCGGCTTTAATACGCAGCTTGCCGTGCGCATCGATCATTTCGTATTTATACAGTTGGCCGTTTTGCGCGCCGGGGATAAACAGCTCCCAGATGCCGGTTTCGCGGCGCAGGCGCATGGGATGGCGGCGGCCATCCCAGTAGTTGAACTGCCCCACCACCGAGACGCGTCGGGCGTTTGGTGCCCAGACGGTAAAGCGGGTGCCGGTGATGCCGTCCATGGTGTCGGCGTGAGCGCCCAGCGTTTCATACGGGCGCAGGTGCGTCCCTTCGGACAGCAGCCAGGCATCCATCTCCTGCAGCAGCGGACCAAAGCTGTAGGGATCGTCGATCAGATTTTGTTGACCATGCCAGAAAACGGCGAGCTGGTAGCGGAAAATGTTTTTACGGCGGGCCATCACGCCAGCAAAGAAACCGCGTGAGTCGATACACTCAAGCTTACCCACCTTGCGGCCGGTTTTCGGTTCAATCACCCAGACTTCCGTCGCGTCAGGTAACAATGCGCGGACTTCCAGCCCTGCCTCTGTGCGGTGCATGCCAAGTACAGAAAACGGATCGGCGAAATGACCCGCGATAAGCGCATTAATCACGTCTCTATCAATACGAACGGACATGGTGTTCATCCTGTTATCTTATTCGCCGCCCCCCTTCGCGCGCAGGGTGCAGCTTTAATGTGACCTGTACGGAACAGCACCTATGTGCATCCTCTCTGTTCCATCCAACTTCCAGACGAGATGCACGACATCTCGCATAAAGCATAGCCAACGCTGTGTATGACTCCTGATAAATAACCATCCAAATGCGTTTTAGTCCTTTATTACGCAAAAAAAGGGGTGACAAATCACCCCTTAGTATTAACAAGTTATTACGCCAGCTGGCGCAGCATCCTGCGTAGTGGCTCGGCGGCGCCCCACAAAAGCTGGTCGCCGACGGTAAAGGCGGACAAGTATTCCGGGCCCATGTTCAGCTTGCGCAGGCGCCCTACCGGGGTGGTCAGCGTGCCGGTAACGGCGGCTGGGGTCAGTTCACGCACGGTAATGTCGCGATCGTTCGGGACGACTTTTGCCCACTGATTGTGCGAAGCGAGCAATTCCTCCACAGTTTGTATGGATACATCTTTTTTCATTTTAATGGTGAATGCCTGGCTGTGGCAGCGCAGCGCACCCACGCGCACGCACAGACCATCTACCGGGATCGGCGAGGCGGTGCGCAGAATTTTGTTGGTCTCTGCCTGGCCTTTCCACTCTTCGCGGCTCTGGCCATTGTCCAGCTGCTTGTCGATCCACGGGATCAGGCTACCGGCCAACGGTACGCCAAAGTTGTCCACCGGCAGATCGCCGCTGCGGCTAAGCTGAGTCACTTTGCGTTCGATATCCAGAATGGCCGATGCCGGGTTTGCCAGCTCAGTGGCAACGTGCTGGTGCAGATGACCCATCTGGCTCAGCAGTTCGCGCATATGGCGCGCGCCGCCGCCGGATGCCGCCTGGTAAGTGGCGACGGAGACCCACTCCACCAGATCCTGGGCAAACAGGCCGCCCAGCGACATCAGCATCAGGCTGACCGTGCAGTTGCCGCCGACGAAGGTTTTCACCCCGTTGTTCAGGCCGTGGGTGATGACATCCTGGTTAACCGGGTCAAGAATAATGATGGCGTCGTCTTTCATGCGCAGCGAAGAAGCCGCATCAATCCAGTATCCCTGCCAGCCGCTTTCACGAAGCTTTGGATAAATTTCGTTGGTATAATCGCCGCCCTGACAGGTAACGATAATATCCAGCGCCTTCAGCGCTTCCAGATTAAATGCGTCCTGAAGCGTACCGGTAGACGCACCGCCGAATGCAGGCGCAGCCTGCCCAAGCTGGGAAGTGGAGAAGAAGACCGGACGGATGGCGTCAAAATCGCGCTCCTCAACCATGCGTTGCATGAGTACAGAGCCGACCATACCGCGCCAGCCGATAAAACCAACGTTTTTCATAGCGTGTTTTCCTGCAGAGATGTGTGCTGAATATGCGAGCCAGAATCCTACTGGCACTGCTCTCACCTTACAAAATGCAGCCAAAGTCGCAAGTGAAATAAATCAATGATAACGCCGCTATCAGTAATACCACTTATTACCACAATGAATACAGGGAGTTTGAGGGACAGATAACATGACTGAAATTATTTCTGCAGCGGTGCTGCTTATCCTGATTATGGACCCGCTCGGGAACCTGCCGATCTTCATGTCGGTGCTGAAACACACTGAGCCGAAGCGGCGTCGGGCGATCATGATCCGCGAGCTGTTAATCGCGCTGCTGGTGATGTTTATCTTCCTGTTTGCGGGAGAAAAGATCCTCGGCTTCCTGAATTTACGCGCTGAAACGGTCTCTATATCGGGCGGTATTATTTTGTTTTTGATCGCCATTAAGATGATTTTCCCCAGCGCGGAAGGCAGCAGCAGTGGCCTGCCCGCCGGTGAAGAGCCGTTTATCGTGCCGCTGGCGATCCCTCTGGTCGCCGGGCCGACCATTCTGGCAACCTTGATGCTGCTGTCGCATCAGTATCCGAACCAGATGAGTCATCTGGTGATCGCCCTGCTGCTGGCCTGGGGCGGCACCTTCGTGATTTTGCTGCAGTCGTCGCTGTTTTTACGCCTGCTCGGCGAGAAAGGGGTCAATGCGCTGGAACGGCTGATGGGATTGATTCTGGTGATGATGGCCACGCAGATGTTCCTGGATGGGATCCGGGCGTGGATGAAGGCGGGGTAAGGAATACCTAATAGCGCGGACTCTCCCCTCGCCCCTGTGGGGAGAGGGTTAGGGTGAGGGGAAACATACTGGCATCAGTGGTGGTTCCGTTCACTTTACGTTCCTTGCTGCTCTGAAACCACCGAACCGGTGAACGTGCCAGGGTGGCTCATCGCCACCACCCTGGCGACCCGGGCTACCGGCAAGAAAATCGTCGCTACGCGATACCCTCAGCTTATTCCTCCAGGCTTTCGGGTCGGGCACCAGCCTGCATCCCTGCAGGCTATGCCCTCTCGGCGCGTCCCTGCGCCTCGCCCCGGCCTTACGGAAACGCTTCGGCGATTTTCAGCCGGACCTAGGTATCGCTGTAGCTTTTATACTTATCTGTGATGTGTTGATTGCGTTAAGCACGTAAAAACTAAAGAAGCGGTACAACGCCGTCCTTGGTGCGCAGCCAGCGCGGTGCTTTTAGCGTATCGCTATAAAATCCGACCAGTTCCTGAAGTAAATCTCCTGCCACTCTTCCATCACTTTTCGACAGCGATTGATTCAGGATCAGCTTTGTTAAAAGCTGGCAAAAACGTCCTAACTGATCTGCTTCCGGTTCAAATTCGGGCCGCTCCAGCGGTAAATCATCTACCGTGAGACTCGCTTTTAAATGCTCGGGCACAGGTTCAAGCAGCGTTGACTGAAGCAGATCAAGACAGGCGGAAAGCCGCCCGCACAGCGCCATCTTTTGGGCCGGTACGTCACATTCAACGAGAGCTTCAACAAATCGCTCGCAGTTGTCTGCCAGCTCGGTGAAATCCGTATTGTGATCGAAGGGCGTGGTAAATAAAGAGTGAGAAAAGCTAAGGGTAGTAGTCATAAGACAGCCTCTGATGAGTTAATTTGACCACCACAGAAGGGACCAACCTTACTGGTGATGGACTGAACGGAGTTGGTCCTACCGGCCTCATCAGCTACCGGCGCGCCTTGCGGCGCCACCGTCCAGCCCACCATTGAGGTGTAACGGGCTGCGCGATAAAAAAGAGCTTTATCACGGATGAGGATAACAGGGGACCAACCCTGACGCCTGATTTTGCAGGCGTGGCGAGAAGATAACGCGTTGCTGATGGTGTATCAAGCGAGTCTCTGGAAGGCTGCTCGCATAACCAGAAATTAAATCTTCAGCGGCGTAAAGAGTCAGGTAAGTACAACACCCAAAGCGACTCCCTGGTCCGGCTGAAAATCGCCGAAGCGTTGACTGGAGGCCGGGGCGAGGCGCAGGGACGCGCCGAGAGGGGGCGACCTACATGGATGTAGGATCGCCCCCGACCCGATAGCCGGAGGGAATAAGCAGAGGGTACCGCGAAGCGGCGATTTTCCTGGCCGGGAGCCCGGGTAGCCAGGGTGGTGGCGACTGAGCCACCCTGGCACGTTCACCGGTGCAGCTGTGACAGAGAAGCAATGAACGTAAAGTGAACGGAACGACTACCGTTGCCACATGTTCACCCCGCCACCCGATAAACATTGAACGTAAGGTGAACGGAACCACCACCGTTGCCACATGTTCACCGCCGGGTGGCGCTTACGCTTACCCGGCCTACGTTTCCATACACAAAACCGGGTGGGCGCTAGCTCAGCAGCGAAAACGCAATCATCCCGACAATCGCCCCGGTGGTGCCGAGGATGGTTTCCATCAGCGTCCAGGTCTTCAGGGTTTGCGCTTCGGTGGCGCCGGTAAATTTACCGAACAACCAGAAGCCAGCATCGTTAACGTGCGACACCACAATCGAACCGCCCGCGATACAGATAGACAGGGCTGCCATCTGTGCGCCGGAGTAGTTCAGCTGTTCAATCACCGGCATCACCAGACCCACCGCCGTTAAACAGGCGACGGTCGCAGACCCCTGGATGATGCGCACCGCGGCCGCCAGCACGAAGCAGGTGACGGCAATCGGCAAGCCCATCCCGGTTAGCGCTTCACCCAGTGCCGGGCCGACGCCGGAATCTACCAGCACCTGCTTGAACACCCCGCCCGCACCGATCACCAGCAGAATGATCCCCGCGGGCTGTAGCGCAGCACCGCAGATCTCCATGACTCTGTCTTTCGGCATCCCCTGACGCATCGCCAGGCCATAAATTGCGACCAGACAGGCAACCAGGATCGCGGTGAACGGATGGCCGATAAACTCAAACCATTGATAAGCCTCAGAGCCCACCGGCACGAAGCGCGCAGCGATGGTTTTCAGGCCCACCAGCACCAGCGGCAGCAGGATCAGCGCCAGGCTAAAGCCGAACGACGGCATTTTGCTCTCGCCCAGATGCGGCTCGGTGATGTCGTCAGGAATGTGCAGCTCGACGTAACGGCTGATGAAATTGCCCCACAGCGGACCGGCGATCAGCATTCCCGGGATCGCCGCGCACAGGCCAATCAGGATCATCCAGCCAAAGTCAGCGTGCATCTGCGAAGCCAGCAGCATCGGCGCAGGCCCCGGCAGCAGGAACGCCGCTGCCGCGGCAACGCCAGCAAACAGCGGGATCACCAGCTTCACCAGGTTAGTGCCGGTATGACGTGCCATAGAGAAGGCCACGCTAATCAGTAGCACTACCGCCACTTCAAAGAACAGCGGCAACGCGCAGATCAGACCGGCCAGACCAATGGCATAGTGCGCCCGGCTGTGACCGAAAGATTTCAGCATTTTGACGGCGATCTGATCGACCGCGCCGGTTTCATGCAGGATCTTGCCAAACATCGCGCCGAGCGCGACCACAATAGCCAGGAATCCCAGCGTACCGCCCATCCCTTTTTCCATGGTCGCAGCGATTTTCTCGAGCGGCATTCCGGAAAAGAGACCGGCACCAATAGACACCACCATCAAAGCAACAAAGGCGTGCATACGCGCCTTCATCACTAAAAACAGCAGTAACAGCACGGAGCCGACTGCTGTCAAAACAAGCGTTAAAGTACTCAAAACTTACTGCCTTTTATTAATGACCTCAATGGTGCTTGCCACCACACCGTCTAACGGCTGGTCGATATTCACCACCAGCACATCGCTTTCGTCCACGCCCGGTTCCTGCAGCGTGTCAAACTGGGTAACCAGCATCTGCGTCTTGAAGAAGTGCCCTTTGCGCGCTTTCAGACGGCTTTCGATAACCTCGAAATCACCCTTCAGATAGACGAATGAGAGGTTCGGGTTGCCTTCACGCAGCTGGTCACGATAGGTTTTTTTCAGCGCAGAACAGACAATCAGCGACACTTTATTGGTGCGCTGCATCGCAAACGCCGCATCGTTCAACGCCTGCAGCCAGGGTTTGCGATCGTCGTCGTTCAGCGGTTCGCCAGAGGCCATTTTGTTGATGTTGCTGCGAGGATGGAGGAAGTCACCATCAAGAAACGCGGCATGGAGTTGATGCGCCACTTCGCTGGCGACGGCAGATTTACCGCTACCGGAAACGCCCATCAGGACGTAAACGTGGTGATCGAGATTCGTCGTGCTCAAAGGGAGTCCCTCAGTCAATTGTTACGGGTAACAGTTATCGGTAACATTGTCCTGCCGGGGCAAAAGAGAAGCAATATCCAAACGTGCGCGAAGTGAATAAGTGTGAGCTAGTTCAAATTTGTCAGACTAGATTGATCCACCTGGTGACAGCGTGAAACCTAAATCTAACATTTTAGGGCTCACCGTCTCGCCACGAATGCGCGCCAGCAGACGCTCGGCACCGATACGCCCCATGCGCTCACGCGGCGTCAGGACACTCGCCAGACGCGGCTCCATCACCTGGCCGATGTCGTGACCGTGGAAACCGGCAATCGCCATATCACCCGGGATGGAAAGTCCCAGCCGCTGGCATTCGAAGGCGGCGCCCACCGCGAGGTCATCGTTGGTACAGAAGATGCCGTCAAGCTGCGGGTACTCGCGACGGGCCTGACGCATCAGCTCAATACCCGAAGTGTAAGAAGAGGATTGCTCTACCATCACGCTGTACGGGGTTAAGTTTGCATCGAGCATCGCCTGCTCGTATCCCTTCTGTTTGATGATAGTACGTTCGTCCAGACGTGCGCCAAGATAGGCGACATGGCGATGGCCGCGGGCAATGATTGCCGCTGTCATCTGGCGTGCTGCTTCGAAGTTATCGAACCCGACGGCGATATCCAGGCACGGCGACTGACTGTCCATCAGCTCGACCACCGGAATGCCCGCCACGCCGATCATCTTCAGCGTGCGAGGGGTGTGAGTGCGTTCAGTTAAAATCAGGCCGTCAATGTTCCAGGAAAGCATCGACTCTAGACGTTCCTCTTCCAGTTCCGGCTTGTAGCCATAGTGGGCGAGCATGGTCTGATAGCCAAAGGCATCGGTCACGCTTTCGATACCGCGCAACACTTCGGCAAAAACCTGGTTGGTCAGGGAAGGAAGCAGGACGCCCACCGCACGGCTGGTCGCATTAGAAAGAATATCCGGGGCGCGGTTGGGGATATAACCCAGTTCATCGAGAGCCGCAGCGATCTTGCCACGTAACGCTACGGAAACCTGTTCCGGGTTACGTAAAAAACGGCTGACCGTCATTTTAGTCACACCGACGCGATCGGCTACATCCTGAAGTACGGGTCTTTTCTTTTTCATCGTCCTGGGAGAGATCGGTAGCAAAACATTCTCCCAGTTTATCACGGACAAAGGCCAACCTTCCCCTGCCAGAAGGGAAGGCTGGACATTTATTTATACCCGTCATACTTCAAGCTGCCTCTGCGTTGGCTGCGCTCCCTCACCCCAGTCACTTACTTTAGTAAGTTCCTGGGGATTCGTTCCCTTGCCGCCTTGATGCAACTTGAATTATTTAGGGTATCTGCTTTAGACCGGCGGCAGGTCGAAAAGCAGAACTTCAGCCGCGCTGTCCGCATGAATCGACAGTGCTTGTTCGTCCCAGATCGCCAGACCATCGCTGGTGGTGGCTTTGGTGCCGTTAATGGTCACGTCACCTTTTACCACCTGGATCCACACTTTGCGGTCAGCGGCAATCGGGTGCACAGACTGTTCGTCTTTCGCCAGCGCCCAGCGGTACAGCTCCATGTCCTGATGCACTTTCAGCGAGCCGTCACGCGCATCCGGCGACAGCACCAGCTGTTTGCCCTGCTCAGCGTCGAAGCGGCGTTGCTCGTAGCGCGGTTCAATGCCTTTTGCTTCTGGAATGATCCAGATTTGATACAGGTGCAGTTTTTCCGTTTTGCTCGGGTTGTACTCCGAGTGACGCACCCCGGTACCTGCACTCATGATCTGGAACTCACCGGCCGGAACCTGCTCTTTGTTGCCCATGCTGTCCTGATGCTCAACCGCCCCTTCCAGCACATAAGTCAGGATTTCCATGTCTTTGTGCGGGTGAGTACCAAAGCCCTGGCCTGCGTCGATCACGTCATCGTTAATGACCCGCAGCGCCGAGAAGCCCATAAAATTCGGGTCATAATAATCAGCGAACGAGAAGCTGTGCCATGAGTCCAGCCAGCCATGATTTGCGTGACCGCGGTCGTTTGCTTTGCGTAAGAAGATCATTGTTTTTACCCTCAGTTCGTTTCGATGGGGTAAGTGTGGACGCAATCGAGCTGGGATCATAGAGGGTGAAAATTGACTCCTCTGTTCAAAAATTGTGAACAAGTCCAGAGGAGTCCAGTAAGCTTATTTGGCAAGGGTTATCGTGGCAGGTGAGGCCTGTTCAAAGGCCCGTTCGAGGATTTCCAGGTTGGTCAGAACTTCAGTTTCCTTGACGTAATTTGGCGTGCCGTGAGTCAGCGTCTCGAACAGCGCATCGTAGACCCGACCGTAATCGCCGGTATCCGGTTTAATCTCTTCTTTAACCGTAACGCCCTCGGCGTTAACGTACTCCAGCACCCCCACGGAATCATCCGCCGCAAAGCCTGCGTCGCCCGGCATAATGTTAGCTTTCAGGCTGGTCTCCTGCTGGTCGATACCGTATTTGATAAACGAGCCCAGGGTACCGTGAACGATAAATTTCGGGTAGTCGGTCTTCACCAGATGGCTGGTTTTGACGATCGCCTTCAGGTCGCCGAAGAACAGCTGCGCTTCGAAGGTATCGTCCGGATTGGCTTTGTTACGCAGGCTACGGATGTCGTAGGCCACATGATCCGGACGGCCAAACAGAGAAATAATCTGGTCCATGGTGTGAACGCCGAGGCCATAGAAAGAACCATCCTGCGGCAGTCCAGGTTTGGTTTCTGCCACCGGGCGGTAGTAATCAAAGTGGCTTTCAATTTCAACGATCTCGCCGAGCTTGCCGCTTTCAATTGCTTTTTTGGCGGTCAGGAAGCAGGTATCGAAGCGACGGTTCTGGTACGGGGTGACGGTCAGCCCTTTACTTCGCGCCAGCTCAAACAGCGTTTTCGCTTCAGCGAGGGTCGGGGTGAACGGTTTTTCTACCAGCACGTTTTTGCCCGCTTCAAGGGCGCGTTTCGCGTACTCAAAATGGCTGTCGGCGTGGGTACAGACGATCACCAGCTTCACCTGCGGGTCGTTGAGCACTTCTTCGAGATCGCTGGTGAAGTGAATGTGGGAATACTGCGGGTTTTGCTCTTCTGGCTTCGGGTGGCGGCGGAAGATATGCGCCACATGCCAGCTCGCTTTGCGGTTCAGAACATACGGAAGGTGGTACCGGGTGGTGCTTTTACCAAATCCAATAAATGCGCAGTGCAGTGTCATAATGTTATTCCTGGCTAATGTCCCTGCTTTCACCATAGCGCAACCCGGCGGCGAAATTAACCCCATCATTTTTGTCCTTCCCGGCCGAAAACGCGGCTCCTCATAATTAGTAACTATAGCGAATCCTAAAATGGCGGTCGGTGCCTTGACCCTGCCGGGAATTCTCAGGATAAGGAGACGGTCAAATCACATGCTCGCGAACGGAGTCGCGCCGATTTTCTATGGAAAGAAAATATCTCGCCTTAAACAGTGCGCTCCTCTTCTGGCTGCTCGCGCTGATCGCCTGGTGCGTTAACGTGCCCCCTCTTGCGTGGCTGTTCGCTGCATTGAGCCTGTTGACCTTCGCGATCCTCCTTCTCCTTAACCAGGTTAATATCATGTTTAAAAAGACAAAAATTATCGAAATGGACAAGCCAGCCGAGATTGCGCCACCGGCCCCGGTCAGTGAAAAAGAGCCCGCCGTCAGCGAGAAACACGGCACCACCGTTATTGCCAGCGACGTGCGCTTTGAAGGCAACATCGTCTCCGGCGGCCACGTCTACGTTCATGGCACGCTGAACGGCAATATCGACTCCAAAGAGAGCCTGATAAAAATCATGCGTGGGGGTCTGGTTGAGGGCAACATCACCTGCCGGGAGCTGATTATCGATGGCAAGGTGATCGGCCAGTGCAGCAGCGACATGGTTGAAATCTGCGAGCATGGTCAGGTCACGGGCACTCTGGCCTACCGCACGCTGGCCGTTAAAAAAGGTGGGTCGTTTTCCGGTCAGGCAGAGGTTCTGCCCGCCGTCCCGGAGAAGACCAACGTGGTGGGCCTGATGAAAGACATCGCGCCTGACGCGCTGGTTGACGTACAGATTCACCCGCTTTGAGCAAAAAAAAAGCCAGCGATAAGCTGGCTAAAGTAATACTGGAAGCAATGTGAGCAATGTCGTGCTTTCAGGTTTCCGTCGCGGACTTCCTGAATGCAAGGCAATAATAATCATTCTCATTCGCACTTGTCCAGTACTTTTTGCAAAAAAAGGAGGTTGACGCAAATTTTAAAGTCAACGATGTTGAGAGGGACACTAACCAGGAGGAACGAAGGAATGAGTGAGATAGTGATACGCCATGCTGAACCGAAAGATGCCGACGCTTTACGCCAGAACTACATGCATCCGGGGGTGTATCACGACACGCTACAACTACCTCATCCTTCACTGGAAATGTGGCAGGAACGCCTGGTGGCCAAACCCGGAATGCGGCGGTTGGTCGCCTGCATCGACGATAACGTGGTCGGCGATCTCGCCGTCCAGGTGGAGCAGAGTCCACGGCGCAGCCATGTGGCCACCTTTGGTATCAGCGTCGCAGCGCATGCCCAAGGGCGCGGAGTGGGCAGCGCGTTAATGCGCGAAATGGTCAACCTGTGTGATAACTGGCTGCGCATTGAACGTATTGAGCTAACGGTGTTTGCTGATAACCCGTCAGCGCTGGCGCTGTATCGTAAGTTTGGCTTTGAAACGGAAGGCACCGGCAAGAAATTCGCCCTGCGCAACGGCGAGTATGTCGATGCCTTGTATATGGCGCGAATGAAGTAGTTAATTTTTCCCTCTCCCCATAGGGGAGAGGGAGCAAACTCAGTACCCCGCCGTCAAATCATCCACCGAACGCGGATCCGACGCACCGTATAGCGCGCCGTCCGGCCCGACCATAATGCTTTGGGTACTGCCCATCGCCTCTTTCACCGCCACTTTTTGCCCGCGCTGCTCCAGCAATTTCAAGGTATCCGGGCTAAAGCCTTTTTCCACCCGCAGCTCGTCCGGGAGCCACTGGTGATGGAAGCGCGGCGCGTTGGTGGCTTCCGCCACGTTCATCCCAAAATCAACGCTGTTGACCACCATTTGCAGCACGGTGGTGATAATCCGGCTTCCGCCAGGACTGCCGGTCACCAGCCAGGTTTTGCCGTCTTTCACCACGATGGTCGGCGACATCGACGACAGCGGACGCTTCTTCGGCCCGACGGCGTTAGCATCCCCGCCCACCAGCCCGTAGACGTTCGGCACGCCCGGTTTGGCAGAGAAATCATCCATCTCGTTGTTAAGCAGAATGCCGCTGTTACCGGCGACAATCCCGGTGCCGAAAGTGGTGTTCAGGGTATAAGTGACCGCCACCGCGTTACCGTCTTTATCCACCACCGAGAAGTGGGTGGTCTGGTTACTTTCATACGGCGCCAGCTTGCCGGGACGGATCTCGCTCGACGGTTTGGCTTTGTTGATGTCGATCCGATCGGCAAGGGATTTGGCATAGGCTTTATCCGTCAGCGCCTGCCACGGCACTTTGACGAAATCCGGATCGCCCAGGTACTCCGAGCGGTCGGCATAGGCATATTTTTCCGCCTCGGCCATCACCTGCATCGTATCCGCGCTGCCGAAGCCAAATTTGTGCATATCGAAGTTTTCGAGAATGTTGAGGATCTGCACAATGTGGATCCCACCGGAAGACGGTGGCGGCATGGAGAACACCTGATATCCGCGATAGTCTCCGCTGATTGGCTTACGCTCCACGGCTTTGTATTCGGCGAGATCGGCTTTGGTGATCAGCCCGCCGTTCTTCTTCATCTCGTCGGCGATCTGGTCGGCAATCACCCCTTTATAGAAGGCATCCGGGCCGTTTTCGGCAATCATCTCCAGGCTTTTCGCCAGGTTAGCCTGCACCAGCTTGTCGCCCTTTTTCAGCGGCTCGCCGTCTTTCCAGAAGATCGCCTTGCTGTTCTCGTGATTGGGGAGCACTTCGCTGCCGTAGGTTTTCAGATCGTCGGCCAGCGCATCGTTGACCAGAAAGCCGTCGCGCGCCAGCTTGATGGCAGGCTGCACCACTTTGTTCAACGGCAGGGTGCCGTATTTATCCAGCGCCAGTGAGAATCCAGCCACGGTGCCTGGAGTGCCGGTTGCCAGATGGGAGGTGAGTGATTTTTTGCTGTCCGCATTACCCTGATCGTCGAGGAACATGTCGCGCGTGGCCTGATTCGGGGCCATCTCGCGGAAGTCGATCGCGGTGGTGACGCCGTCTTTGGTACGCAGCATCATAAATCCGCCGCCGCCGAGGTTACCCGCCTGCGGGTGGGTCACCGCCAGCGCGTAGCCCACCGCCACGGCTGCATCCACGGCATTCCCGCCCTGTTTGAGGATATCCACGCCCACCTGGGTGGCGAGAGCATCCACCGAGGCAACCATCCCCTTCTGCGCCCGCACGGGATGGAACACGTCTTCCTCCACCCCATACGAGACGGGCGCTGCTGCCGGAGGTGCGGCTGCCACGCTAAACGTACCGCCTGCCATCAGGGCAGCGATGGCGACCCAGCGTATAAACGTTGGTTTAATCATTGTTATTCTCCAGGTACAGGGACTCACGCTCCCGCTTAAGCCTGGTTCATAACTCTTAAAAAATCATTGTACTGGCGGATCCGAGGTAAACTTGAAGAAGGCCTCAGACGGAGGAAATAACCATGAAAAAACTGATTCTGGTTGCGGCGCTATTGCCGTTTACCGTGTTCGCGCAGCCGATTAACTCCCTGAACAATCCTAACCAGCCGGGCTATCAAAACCCCAGCCAGCAGCGAATGCAAAACGAAATGCAGGTTCAGCAGCAGCAGCAAACCCGGATGCTTAATCAGCAGATGCAGACGCAGACCCGCACGCAGCAGCAGCATCTGCAAACGCAGATGAATAACAATACCCAGCGCGTCCAGCAGAGCCAGCCAGGGGTGCAGGTGTTGCCCAACACCAATGGCAGCATGCTGAGCGGCGGGTCGTCTTCGGGCGGCGGGATGCAGCAGCAACATATGCTGCCGCAGCAGCAGCCTCAGCAGAACGGTGGCATGCTGAACAACCCTTAAGGCTGAAAGTCCGGGCCAATCAACGCAATGGCATCGGTACAGATGCAGTCCACGCCCCAGCCCAGCAGCTCCGCTGCGCGCTGGGGTTGGTTAACGGTATACACCAGGATGCGTAACCCGGCGGCCTTGATTTCATGCACCCGCGCTGCATCCAGCAAGCGGTGATTGAGGTGGATCGACACGCACCCCAGCCGCGCGGTCAGCGTGCGCCAGTCGTCACGCCACGCATCCAGCAATAGCCCGCGCGGCAGCTCAGGGGCTGCCGCCTGCGCCGCTTCCAGGGCGTCAATCTCAAACGACGACAGCAGCGGTGCAGGCATACCTTCCCACAGCTCGCGCGCCGCCAGCGCAATCACTTTGCCGGTCAACGGCCCGCTGCCGGTCGTCGGTTTGATCTCAATGTTCGCCATCATGCCATGCTGACGGCAGCGGTCGGCCACTTCGGCCAGCAGCGGCAGCGGCTCGCCTTTAAATTCCTTGCCAAACCAGCTCCCGGCGTCGACCTTCAGCAGATCGCGCCACGGCAGCGCCCCCGCCACGCCCCAGCCGTTGCTGGTGCGCTCGAGGTTATCGTCGTGCAGCAGGAAGATTTCGCCGTCCTGCGACAGCTTGGCGTCAAACTCAATCATCGTGTGACCGTAGTGCGCGCCAACGTCAATCGCCGCCAGGGTGTTCTCCGGCGCCAGTTTACCGCCGCCCCGGTGGGCGACGATGTGGGGATAAGGCCAGTTACTCATACGCGTTGTCCTGTTTCACCATCAAATAAGTGCAGGTGATTTTCTGGCAGATGCAGCCACAGCGTGCTGCCTGCTTGCGGGCGCTGCTGATGCGACAAACGCACCACCAGCTTCTGCTCGCCCCAGCGTCCGTGCGCCAGGTTGTCGGCGCCCAGCATCTCCAGGGTGTCCATGACCAGCGGCACCCCACCTTCCGCCTGCGAGCTTAGCGCAATATGTTCCGGGCGGATACCGAGGGTCATCTTGCGCCCGGCGTAACCGCGATAGAACCAGTTCACCGGCAGCGCCATGCCGCTCTCCAGCTCAAAGTGGGTGCCCGAACTGCTGATGCGACCTTCCAGCAGGTTCATCGCCGGGCTGCCGATAAAGCTCGCCACAAAGCGGCTGGCGGGCTTTTCATACACTTCCACCGGGGTGCCAATCTGCTCGGCAATGCCTTTGTTCATCACCATCACGCGCTGGGCGAGGGTCATCGCCTCCACCTGATCGTGGGTGACGTACAGGGAGGTGGTTTTCAGCCGCCGATGCAGGTGCTGCAGCTCCAGACGCATCTGCACGCGCAGCTTGGCGTCGAGGTTCGACAGGGGTTCATCGAAGAGAAATACCGCCGGATCGCGCACGATAGCGCGGCCCATCGCCACGCGCTGGCGCTGGCCACCGGACAGCTCGCGTGGACGGCGCTTCAGCAGCCCGTCGAGTTCCAGAATGCGCGCCGCTTCCTGCACTTTTTCAGCAATGTGCGCTTTACCCATCCCGCGGATTTTCAGCCCCCAGGCCATGTTCTCTTCCACGCTCATGTGCGGGTACAGCGCGTAGTTCTGGAACACCATCGCAATGCCCCGGTCTTTTGGCTCCATCTCGGTGACCCGCTGGCGGTCGATCCAGATATCGCCGCTGGTAACCCGCTCAAGCCCCGCCACCATCCGCAGCAGGGTCGATTTGCCGCAGCCGGACGGACCGACCATCACGATAAACTCCCCGTCTGCCACGTCGAGGGTCAGCGGCTGAATGACCTGGGTTTTACCGTCCCAGCTTTTGGTGACTGCCTGTAATTTTAAACCTGCCATCTTATTTCTCACTGTCTACTAAACCACGCACGAACGCGCGCTGCATGGCTAAAACGATAATGACCGGGGGGATAAGCGTGAGCAGCATTGCCGCCATCACCTGGTTCCAGAGGGTGGTGCCTTCGCCGGTAGAGATCATCCCTTTGATGCCCGCCACGGCGGTACCGAGATTGACGTCCTGCACAATCAGCAGCGGCCACAGATACTGGTTCCAGCCGTAGATAAAGGTGATCACGAACAGCGCCGCGAGGTTGGTTTTCGACAGCGGCAGCACGATGTCGCGGAAAAAGCGCATCGGTGAGGCGCCGTCGATACGGGCCGCTTCAATCAGCTCGTCCGGCAGGGTCATAAAGAACTGGCGGAACAGAAAGGTGGCGGTCGCCGAGGCCATCAGCGGCAGGGTTAAGCCCGCGTAGCTGTCGAGCATCCCGAGATTGGCGATCACCTCCACCGTCGGGAAAATACGCACCTCAACCGGCAGCATCAGGGTGATAAAGATCATCCAGAAGAACAGGTTGCGCAGCGGAAAACGGAACCAGACGATGGCAAAGGCCGAGAGCATCGACACCACAATTTTGCCCACCGTAATGCCAAACGCCATGATGAAGCTGTTGAGCATCATCAGCCAGAACGGGGCGCTGTTGACCCCCACGCCCTGGGTCCAGATGGTTTTCATGTTTTCAAACAGATGGCCGCCGGGGATCAGCGTCATCGGCGTTTCAAACACGGCGCTGCGGTCCAGCGTGGCGGCAACGAACGCCACATACAGCGGAAACAGGATCACCAGAATGCCGAGGATCAGCATGGTGTGGCTGAAAATCGTCAGCCCGCGACGGTTCTCAATCATTGGTAGCGCACCTTACTTTCGACATAGCGGAACTGCACCACCGTCAGGATGATGACGAGGAACATCAGCACCACCGACTGGGCGGCAGAGGCTGACAGATCCAGTCCGGCAAAGCCTTCGCGGTAGATCTTGTAGATAAGCGTGGTGGTGGCCTGCACCGGGCCACCGGCGGTCGCGGCATCGATCACCGGGAAGGTGTCGAAGAAGGCGTACACCAGGTTGACCACCAGCAGGAAAAAACTCACCGGGGCGATCAGCGGCAGCGCCAGCTTAAAGAAGCGGCGGACCGGGCCGGCACCGTCAATGGCGGCGGCTTCGACCAGTGAACGCGGAATAGACTGCAGCGCAGCAAAGAAGAACAGGAAGTTGTAGCTGATCTGCTTCCACACCGAGGCGAACACCACCAGGAACATCGCCTGGCCGCTATTCTGAGCGTGGTTCCAGTCGTAACCCAACTCCCCAAGGAAATGGGTTATCAGCCCGCGCCCGGGGTTAAAGAGGAAGATCCACAGCACAGCGGCCACGGCGGGGGCCACGGCGTAGGGCAGCAGCATCAGGGTCTGGTAAATACGGCTGCCGCGCACCACATAATCCACCAGCGCGGCGAAAAACAGTGATACAGCCAGGCCGCTGACGGTGACCAGGGCGCTGAACTTCATGGTCGTCCAGAAGGAGTCAAGGTAGTAGCTGTCGTGCCACAGGGCAGCAAAATTATCCAGGCCGACAAACTGACTCGACAGCCCAAACGGATCGACGCTTTGCACCGAATACCACAGCGCTTCGCCCGCAGGCCAGATAAAGAAGATAACGGTGATCGCCAGTTGTGGCGCGACCAGCAGGTACGGCAGCCAGCGGGAACGAAACACCGGACGGGATGATGACATTGAGATTGGATTCCTGAACAGTGCCGGGTGGCGGCTTCGCCTTACCCGGCCTACATAGGGCACATCGTAGGCCCGGATCGCTACGCGTCACCGGGCAATTCACATTACGATTTGGTTGACTGCTCAAAGCGGCGCAGCAGCTGATTACCCCGCTCGACCGCAGAATCCAGCGCCTGCTGTGGCGCTTTCTTACCGGTCCAGACGCTTTCCAGCTCTTCATCAACGATGGTACGGATCTGCGGCATGTTGCCCAGACGCATCCCCTTGGTGTACGGCATCGGCGGCTTGTTCAGCATCTGACGAGTGGCGATGTCCGCACCTGGGTTTTTGTCATAGAAGCCCTGCTCGCGGGTCAGGTCATATGCGGCTTTGGTGATCGGCAGGTAGCCGGTCTTCTGGTGCCACTCGGCGGCGTTTTCCGGCTTCGCCAGGAAGTCGAGGAACTCCGCTACGCCTTTGTAGGTGCCGTTGTCTTTGCCCTGCATCACCCACAGGCTCGCGCCGCCGATGATGGCGTTCTGCGGTGCCCCTTTGGCTTCAGCGTCGTACGGCATCATGCCCACGCCGTAGTTGAATTTGGCGTAGTGACGGATATCCGCCAGCGAGCCGGATGAGGCGGTGGTGATCGCGCAATCGCCGCTGTAGAACTTCTCGGTGGATTCGTCTTTACGGCCGAAGTAGCTGAAATCGCCCTTCTTGTTCAGTTCCTGCAGCAGGGCAATGTGCTTCACCTGCTCCGGCTTGTTGAACTCCAGTACCGCGTCGGTCCCGTCAAAGCCGTTGTTTTTGGTCGCCACCGGCAGGCCATGCCAGGCGCTGAAGTTTTCGATCTGGATCCAGCCCTGCCAGCCGCTGGCGTAGCCACACTTCATGCCCGCGGCTTTCAGTTTGGCGGTGTACGTGGCCAGGTCCTGCCAGGTTTTTGGCGGCTGCTCCGGGTCTAAACCGGCTTTCTTGAAGGCATCTTTGTTGTAATAGAGCACCGGAGTGGAGCTGTTAAACGGCTGGGACAGCAGGTGCCCGGTTTTGGAATCGGTGTAATAACCGGAGACGGTCGGCACGAACTGCGATTCGTCAAAGTTAATGCCCGCATCTTTAAACACTTCGTACACCGGCTTAATGGCTTTTGACGCCATCATGGTGGCGGTACCCACCTCGTAAACCTGCAGCAGCGCCGGGGCGTTGCCGGTACGGAAGGCGGCGATACCCGCGCTCAGGCTCTGCTCGTAGTTACCTTTGTACACCGGCACAATTTTGTAATCCGGATGGGTGTCGTTGAAACGCTGCGCCAGGGAGTCAACTTCTTTACCCAACTCCCCTTCCATGGAATGCCAGAACGGAATACTGGTGACAGCCATTGCATTCGTCGCAAAAGCCAGACCAACTGCCAGACCCAAAGCTGTGTGTCGTAACGATGTCATTGTCATCTCTCTTATTGTGCCGGATGCGCGATATCACGCGTTTTATGCTCGCGAGGTAACATGACATGCGCGAATGACAGAAAAATAACCGTTTGTTTACAGAGTGATGACAACAAGGCGTCAGAGGGATGATGGAAATATGAAGGATGTAGGGTGCGGCCTGATGCCCTCACCCCGGCCCTCTCCCACAGGGAGAGGGAGAAAACATTAAAAAAGGCAACTTGCGTTGCCTTTTTGCTTTTACCTAACCGCCTAAATAAGCGCTGCGCACCGCTTCGTTTGCCAGCAGCGCGTCTCCGGTGTCGGAGAGCACCACGCGACCGTTCTCCAGCACGTAGCCGCGATCCGCGAGCTTCAGCGCCTGGTTGGCGTTCTGCTCCACGAGGAAGATGGTCATCCCTTCGCTCCTGAGCTGCTCGATGGTGTCGAAGATTTGCTGAATGATGATCGGCGCCAGACCGAGCGACGGCTCATCCAGCAGCAGCAGACGCGGCTGGCTCATCAGCGCCCGGCCGATGGCCAGCATCTGCTGTTCACCGCCGGACATGGTGCCTGCCCGCTGAATGCGACGTTCAAACAGACGCGGGAACAGTTCGTACACGCGCTTGATGCGGGTCTGGAACTGCTCGCGCTCGGCAAAGAAGCCGCCCATTGCCAGGTTCTCTTCTACGGTCATGCGCGAGAACACGCGACGCCCTTCCGGGACAATCGCAACCGCTTCGCGCATGATTTTGGCCGTCTGCCAGTCGGTAATGTCTTTGCCGTCAAACACGATCCGTCCGCTGGTCGCACGCGGATCGCCACACAGGGTGCCCAGCAGCGTGGTTTTGCCCGCGCCGTTGGCACCAATCAGGGTCACAATCTCACCCTGATTGATATGCAGGCTGACGTCGTGCAGCGCCTGGATCTTGCCGTAATGGGCGCTCACATTGTCGAACGTTAACATCGCTTTTTCCATCTTATGCTTCACCTAAATAAGCGCGGATTACGTCCGGGTTATTGCGAATCTCTTCCGGGGTGCCGTTTGCCAGCGGCGTGCCCTGGTTCACCACGTAGATACGATCCGAAATGCCCATCACCAGCTTCATATCATGCTCAATCAGCAGGATAGTGGTGTCGTGATGGTCGCGCAGCTCAACGATCAGCTCATCCAGCTCTTTGGTCTCTTTCGGGTTCAGCCCGGCGGCAGGTTCGTCGAGCATCAGGATCTCCGGCTGGGTCACCATGCAGCGGATAATCTCCAGACGACGCTGATCGCCGTAGGCGAGGTTGCTGGCCTGACGGTTAGCGTGTTGCAGAAGACCGATACGATCGAGCCAGGTGGCGGCACGGTCCAGCGCTTCTTCCTGCGCCCGGCGGAAGGCCGGCGTTTTCAGCAGGCCGGAGAAGACGCCGGTTTTCAGCTGCTGGTGTTGTGCCACCAGCAGGTTTTCAATCACCGTCATTTCGCGGAACAGACGCACGTGCTGGAAGGTTCGCACCACGCCCATGCGGGCGATCTGCTGACCCGGCAGCCCTTCGAGGTGCTTGTCGCGCAGCATAATAGTACCGCCGGTCGGCTTGTAGAAGCCGGTCAGGCAGTTGAAGACCGTGGTTTTTCCGGCCCCGTTCGGGCCAATCAGCGAGACGATCTCTTTCGGATGCAGATCCAGCGACACGTTGTTGACCGCCAGCAGGCCGCCAAAACGCATCATCAGGCCGTTAACGGATAATAATGGCTGACTCATGCCTGCTCTCCTTTCGCTTGCCCGTTTTTCAGTTTCAGCTGTGGACGGGTCATCGGCAGTAAGCCCTGCGGACGCCAGATCATCATCAGTACCATCAGGCCGCCCAGCATCAACATGCTGTATTCGTTAAAGTCACGCATCAGCTCGCGGGACACCACCAGCAGGACCGCTGCGAGGATAACGGCGAACTGCGAGCCCATCCCGCCGAGCACCACAATCGCCAGCACAAACGCCGACTCGGCAAAGGTGAACGATTCCGGGCTGACGAAGCCCTGGCGCGCGGCAAACAGCGTCCCGGCGAAACCGGCAAACGCGGCGCTGATGGTAAAGGCGGTCAGCTTGATGCGGGTTGGGTTCAGGCCCAGGGAACGGCAGGCGATTTCATCTTCGCGCAGCGCTTCCCACGCGCGGCCCAGCGGCATGCGCAGCAGGCGGTTAATCACGAACAGCGTGAACACCACCAGCAGCAGCGCCACCAGATACAGCCAGATCACGCGGTCGGACGGGTCATACTTCATGCCGAAGAAGTTGCTGAAAGTATCCCAACCGCCTTCACGGGCCGAACGGCTGAACTCCAGGCCGAAGAAGGTCGGTTTTGGGATCTGGCTGATGCCGTTCGGGCCGCCGGTCACTTCGGTGTTGTTGAGCAGCAGGATGCGGACGATTTCACCGAAGCCTAAAGTCACAATCGCCAGATAGTCACCGCGCAGGCGCAGCACCGGGAAGCCGAGCATGAACCCGGCAGCGGCAGACACTAACCCTGCCAGCGGCAGACAGGTCCAGAAGCCGAGACCGTAATAGTGGTTCAGCAGCGCGAAGGTGTAGGCACCGATGGCGTAGAAGCCGCCGTAGCCCAGCACCAGCAGGCCGGATAGCCCCACCACGACGTTCAGACCGAGGCCGAGGATCACATAAATCATGGTCAGGGTGGCGATATCCACCGTGCCGCGCGAGACCATAAACGGCCAGGCGACGGCGGCCACCAGCAGCGCCACCAGGAACAGCTTCTGCTTAACGGTTGAACCGTCGATAGCAGGCAGCACAACCTTCGGCCCGGAGATATTTTTCAGTGCCTTCTGGAAAAGCGGACGCAGCAGCTGGAACAGAAAGACCACTGCGGTACCGACAAAGACCCACTGCCAGCGGATATCAGACGCCACATCCACCACCAGTTTAGTGCCGCTGAGCTCCAGCTGAACGCCCATAAAGACGCCCGCCAGCAGCAGGAACATGGCAGCAGAGAGCAGCGCCATCGCAAAATGCATCGGTTTCATACTTTCTCTACCTCCGGACGGCCCAGAATACCGGTCGGCATCACCAGCAGTACCAGAATCAGCAGTGCGAAGGAGACCACGTCTTTGTATTCGGTGCTCAGGTAAGCAGAAGAAAGTGCTTCGGCCACGCCCAGAATCAGGCCGCCGATCATCGCCCCCGGAATACTGCCGATACCGCCGAGAACCGCTGCGGTGAAGGCCTTCATCCCGGCCATAAAGCCGATGTACGGGTTGATCACGCCATAGAACTGGCCGAGCAGTACACCTGCGACCGCGGCCATCGCCGCACCAATCACAAAGGTCAGGGCGATCACGCGGTCGGTGTTAATGCCGAGCAGGCTCGCCATCTTCAGGTCTTCGGCACAGGCGCGGCAGGCGCGGCCCATGCGGGAGTACCGGATGAAGATAGTCAGGGCCAGCATCGCCAGGAAGGTCACAATCCAGATAACCAGCTGCATGGTGGTAATCGATGCCGAGAAGTTCTCGCTGGCACCGACAATCCACTGGCCGTTGAACAGGCTTGGCAGCGCCACGTCGCGCGACCCTTCGGTCAGGCTGACGTAGTTTTGCAGGAAGATGGACATCCCGATGGCGGAGATCAGCGCGATCAGACGCTTGGAGCTGCGCACCGGGCGATAGGCCACCCGTTCGATGCTCCAGCCGTAGGCGCTGGCAATGACAATCGCCCCGACAAATCCGGCGGCCACCAGCAGCCAGCTGCTGTCGATCCCCATCATCATCAGCGCGGCAATAATCATAAAGGAGACATAACTGCCGATCATGTACACCTCGCCGTGGGCGAAGTTGATCATGCCGATAATGCCGTACACCATCGTGTAGCCAATGGCGATCAGTGCATAGGTGCTTCCCAGCGTGACGCCGTTAAACATCTGCTGCAGGAAATAGAGAAACTGCTCGGACATAAATTAACCTTTCTGAACCCGCCCGGGCATGCCGGACGGTGGGATAGTGATTATTTGGCGACCGAGGAGGAACCGTCGGCGTGCCACTGGAAGACCCCAAACTCAAATCCCTTCAGATCGCCTTTCTCGTCCCAGTTCAGCGGCCCAATCACGGTGTCTGCCCCGTGTGCTTTTAAATCTTTGATCAGATCCTGTGGCGCTTTGCTGCCGGTACGATCCATGGCGGTGGCCAGAGACTGCACGGCGGCATAGGTGATCCAGACGTACGGACCACTCGCGTCTTTCTTCTCTGCTTTAAGCGCGTTTACGATAGCGGCATTTGCCGGATCCTGGTCATAGCGTTTTGGCATCGTGACCAGCATGCCTTCGCCCGCATCGCCCGCAATGTTGGACAGCGACGCGTTACCCACGCCTTCTGGCCCCATAAACTGGGTTTTCAGACCAACCGAGCGCGCCTGACGCAGCATCTGACCCATTTCCGGGTAGTAACCACCGTAGTACACAAAGTCGATATTCTCTTTCTGCAGACGGGCCAGCAGCGCCGAGAAATCTTTCTCGCCCGCGGTAATGCCGTCGAAGAACACCACGTTAGCGCCGCCTTTTTTCAGGCCGTCCTGCACCGAGCGGGCCAGCCCTTCACCGTACTGCTGCTTATCGTGAATGATGGCGATACGCTGCGGCTTCACCTTTTCGATGATGTATTTCGCGGCGGTCGGTCCCTGTGAGGAGTCCAGACCGGCGGTGCGCATGATGTTCTGATAGCCGCGCTGCGTCAGCTCTGGGTTGGTGGCACCCGGGGTGATCATCAGAATGCCTTCGTCTTCATAGATGTCAGACGCAGGCTGAGTGGAGGAAGAGCAGAGATGGCCAATCACATACTGAATGCCATCATTAACAATTTTGTTGGCAACGGCCACGGCCTGTTTTGGATCGCAGGCATCGTCATATTCCACGGCGACCAGCTTGTCGCCTTTAATGCCGCCTTTCGCGTTGATGTCTTTGATCGCCTGACGCGCACCGTTGAACTCCATATCGCCCCACTGAGCAACGGGGCCGGACATCGCGCCTACCACAGCAACTTTAATATCTTCCGCCATCGCTGCCTGCGAAATCGCCAGTGCAACCATGCCCGCGATTATTGCTTTCGCGTTCCTTTTCATTTCTGAATCCCCATTCGTGACGTGATGTTTATATTTTGTTTTATTATGGTTAAAAAGCATTCTGTACTTTTAATGAACAACGCTATTTTTACCAGTGCCTTTAATGGTTTAGCGAGGTTTTTTAGCAAAAACCAGACTAAAATCTCTATATTTCAGGCGATTAAGCAAAGATAATATTCTGAAATTTGCCAGAGATAAACAAATAAAAGTCCGCTTTGCAGCATAAAATAACGGCACAAAGAGCGGAATAAATCACTGCCTTGAAGGTTAATATTCTGCTTATTTTTCGATCCCTGCGTTTTATGGCTGCGCTTTTGACTGCTAAAAAAGTAATCAGCTAGGGAATGGATTTAAAAAGTGGAAGCGTCTGGCTGAATAAATTGAGTACACTGCCTCTACTCTTTTTGATTTGGACACGCAGCGAATGAAACTGACCATCCACCGTCTGGTGAATTTTAGCTCTCAGGATCATATCGACCTGGGCAAAATCTGGCCGGAATATTCCCCCTCCTCACTCACCGTGGATGACACGCATCGTATTTATGCCGCGTGCTTTAACGAACGTTTGTTAGGAGCGGTGCGGGTCACCCTGAGCGGAACACAAGGGGCGCTGGATTCCCTGCGCGTGCGTGAAATCACCCGTCGTCGTGGCGTCGGACAATATTTGATTGAAGAAGTGATTCGCGATAACCCGAGCGTCGCCTCGTGGTGGATGGCCGATGTTGGGGTAGACGATCGCGGCGTAATGGCAGCCTTTATGCAGGCGTTGGGGTTTGTGGCGCAGAGCAACGGGTGGGAGAAGCGGTAAAAAAACGCCCGGTGGCGCTAGCGCTTACCGGGCCTACATTGTCTGCGACATTTTCCCAGGCTGTGTAGGCCGGGCAAGGCGAAGCCGCCACCCGGCACTAACATCACTTGGCGTCGGTCGCCGTGCCATCTGCATGCCAGTCAAATACGCCGAACTCAAAGCCTTTCAGATCGCCCTTCTGATCCCAGGACAGCGGACCCATCACGGTTTCGACAGAGTTCGCTTTCAGCCAGGTGGCGATTTCAGCCGGATCGGCTGACTGGTTCAGACCCGCCTGCAGGGATTGCAGTGCCGCGTAGGTGGTCCACACGAATGCGCCGCTTGGATCCTGTTTCTTGGCTTTGATCGCATCCACGATCGGTTTGTTCGCTGGAACCTGATCGTAGTTCTTCGGCTTGGTCACCAGCAGGCCTTCGGCAGATTCACCGGCGATGTTAGACAAGGACACGTTTGCTACGCCTTCCGGACCCATGAACTGGGTTTTCAGACCGGCTGCACGCGCCTGACGCAGGATCTGGCCCATCTCCGGGTGGTAGCCGCCGTAGTATACGAAATCGATGTTCTCTTTCTTCAGGCGTGCTACCAGGGTAGAGAAATCTTTCTCACCGGCGGTAATACCATCGAAGAACACCACAGTAGCGTTGGCTTTTTTCAGGTTATCCTGCACGGAGCGCGCCAGGCCTTCACCGTACTGCTGTTTGTCATGAACAATGGCGATGCGCTTTGGCTTCACCTTATCAACGATATACTTCGCGGCGGTTGGGCCCTGGTCGGAGTCCAGACCGGTGGTACGCAGCGTCAGCTTATAGCCACGCGCGGTCAGTTCCGGCGCGGTCGCTGCTGGCGTGATCATCAGAATACCTTCGTCTTCGTAGATGTCAGACGCAGGCTGGGTGGAAGAGGAGCACAGGTGGCCGATAACGTATTTGATGCCATCGTTAACCACTTTGTTAGCCACGGCAACCGCTTGTTTCGGGTCACAGGCATCATCATATTTTACGATCTGCAGTTTTTCGCCTTTGATACCGCCCTTGGCATTAATGTCGGCAACCGCCTGTTCTGCACCTGTGAACTCCTGGTCGCCGTACTGCGCTACCGGACCGGACATGGCGCCCACGACGGCCACTTTGATATCAGCCTGAGCCATGGTGCTGAATGCCAACGCCATACATCCTGCCAGTAATGCTTTACCCTTCTTGTTCATCCTGAGAATCCCCATTGTTATGGTTATAACGTGTGTTGTGATGTTGTTTTATGGCGCTTTATTTCGTTTATGCGTCTGCCGTGCGCGCCTTTTCAGCATACTCTGCTAAAACATACCCCATTTTTATCTATTTGGAATAGCTATTTTGAAATGTATATAAGGTAAGCGAGGCTTTAACGAGTCAGCGCACAGCGCAACGGTAAGTGTATGGCAGAAAGGGGATAACGCCCGGGCAGGCGCTAAAAAAACAAAACCCCCGAATTTGCATTCGAGGGTTAGCGGGAGACTTCGCGAAAATTACGCTTCGATAGCGGCGCGAAGTTTTTTCATGGCGTTCTTTTCAAGCTGACGCACACGCTCAGCGGAGACGCCGTAGCGGTCGGCCAGTTCCTGCAGCGTGGACTTGTTGTCTTCGTCCAGCCAGCGGGCGCGGATAATGTCCTGGCTGCGCTCGTCGAGACCTTCCATCGCGAAGCTCAGCTTGTTGGCAGCCTGCTCTTCCCAGTTGTCGTCTTCAATGCCGTCAGCAAAGTTAGACGATTTATCCTGCAGATACAGAACCGGTGCCATTGGCTGGCTATCTGACGCATCGTCGTCAGATGACATATCAAATGTCATGTCCTGCGCCGCCATGCGGGATTCCATTTCGCGCACGTCTTTGCTGGAAACACCCAGCTCGCGCGCCACCATTTCGACTTCGTCCTGATTGAACCAGCCCAGACGCTGCTTGGTTTTACGCAGGTTAAAGAACAGCTTACGCTGTGCTTTAGTGGTGGCCACTTTCACGATACGCCAGTTACGCAGCACGTATTCGTGGATTTCGGCTTTGATCCAGTGCACGGCGAAGGAGACCAGACGCACACCCACTTCCGGGTTGAAGCGACGCACCGCCTTCATCAGGCCGATGTTACCTTCCTGAATCAGATCCGCCTGCGGCAGGCCGTAGCCCGAGTAATTACGAGCAACGTGAACAACAAAGCGCAGGTGAGACAGGATCAGCGTCTTAGCTGCTTCCAGGTCACCCTGATAATGCAGCTTTTCAGCGAGCTCCTTTTCTTCCTCAGCCGTCAACATCGGCCAGGTGTTAGCGGCCCGGATGTAAGACTCCAGGTTACCAACAGGGGCTAAAGCTAAAGTTTGCATTTCTTTGGTCATTCATTCCTCTCAATCTATTTCTTCTGGCGGCGGTTTGTCCCCATCAGGCAACGAACATGCCAGAACTAACGAGCAACGAGAATATCATTCACACTTTTATCAGACAGTGATTTTATCCACAAGTTCCGACTGAAACCTGGGATAAATTACGCACAAAATGTGACGTAGAGATGATTGTGCTGGGACAGAAACATCAGATTTTCTTTCCCTGCGTGAGCGGTCCTCAATGCAGGGAAAGATTATATCAGAGATTTTTTAGTCGGGGGTAAAGTGACGTAAATGTTGCACAGTTGCTAACCAGGCGGCAATCCAGCCGATCATCGAGCACACCAGCAGCAGTAACAGGCACTCATCGAACGATAAGCCGCTGATATCAAACTTGGTTCCAAAAACCTGCGCCACATCGGTGACGGCCGCAGAGAGACGCATCACCAAAATTTCTGACAATATCAGTGAAAGAAATGCGCCAGCAAAACCGAGCAACGCACCGCCGTACAGGAACGGACGCAGGATAAAACCGTCCGTCGCCCCGATAAGCTTCTGCACGTTAATGGTATCGCGACGGGCAAAGATGCTCAGTCGCACGCTGTTACCGATCACCAGGAACACCGCGGCGACCATCAGCACGCCGATCATCGCCGCCACCCGGCCAACCAGCCCGGTCAGCGCCGACAGACGGGCAAACCAGCTGTCATCCATCCGCACTTCATCGATACCGTTAATGCGCGAAACGCGATCGCGCAGGGTGTTCAGCGACTCGGTACCCTGGAAATCCAGTTTCGGGATCACGACTGCCACGGCGGGCAGCGGGTTCTCTTCCAGCATATCCAGCGCGCCGCCAAACCCGGACCAGTTGCGGAACTCGCCCAGCGCTTCTTCGCGCGACAGGTAGTTGACCTTCTCAACCCCCTGCTCGGACTGCAGCTGCCCCACCACCTGCGCCGCCGCATTATCGTCGAGCGCTTTGTCGAGATAGACGGTGATCTGCGGCGACGGATAGTACTGCGATGCCGCCTGGTTGACGTTTTTGTACACCATGTAGCAGACGCTTGGCAGCGTCAGCGAGATGGCGATAACCATGATCGTCAGGAAGGTCGCGAGCGGTTTGCTCTTCAGATCCTGCAGCGCGCCGTGGAAGGCATACCGCACCTGCTCGTTAAACACATTGGTCTTGCGCGAGTTTGGCTTCGGCGACGACTTACTGCGCTTAGGCACGTTGCGATTGCTGTCGCCGCCCTGTGGCTTACGGAAACGGTCAAATCGATTACCCATCTGCCGAATCTGGTTTATTGCATCACGCTTATTCACCGCGGCCTCCGTGCAAGTGACCGTCGCTCAGCGTCAGCATGCGGTACGAACGACGGGAGATGAGTCCCATGTCGTGCGTCGCCATCAGTACTGTCACCCCAACGCGGTTAAATTCCTCAAACAGACGCAGGATCCCTTCGGAAAGGGCTTCGTCCAGGTTACCGGTCGGTTCATCCGCCAGCAGCACCGCCGGTTTGTTCACCACCGCGCGAGCAATGCCCACGCGCTGCTGCTCACCGCCGGAAAGCTGAATCGGAAAGTTTTTCGCTTTGTCCAACAGCCCGACCTTATCCAGCGCCGCCGACACGCGACGACGAATATCATCCCCGCTGGCGCCCGCAATAATCAGCGGGATAGCCACGTTGTCGAATACCGTGCGGTCCATCAGCAGATGGTGATCCTGGAAAATCATGCCGATCTGGCGACGCAGAAACGGCACTTCACGGTTTTTCAGGCGGCTGATGTCGTGGCCGCCGAACAAGATTTTGCCGGTGCTTGGCCGTTCAATCCCGCAGATAAGCTTGAGCAGGGTACTTTTCCCCGCGCCGGAGTGGCCGGTCAGAAATGCCATCTCGCCCTGCTGCAGATGGAAGTTAACCCCCTGCAGCGCTTGTCTCCCACCGAGATAGGCCTTGCTGACGTGTTCAAAGCGAATCATTGTTAATCCTCTCGGGCAAAAAGTGCCTCAATAAAGTCGCCCGCATTAAACGGACGCAAATCTTCGATACGTTCGCCGACGCCAATGTAGCGGATAGGAATACTAAACTGATCCGCCACCGAGAAGATAACCCCGCCTTTCGCGGTGCCATCCAGCTTGGTCAACGTGATCCCGGTCAGTCCTACCGCTTCATCGAACAGCTTCGCCTGGCTGATGGCGTTCTGTCCGGTGCTGGCATCAATGGTCAGCATCACTTCATGCGGCGCATCGACATCCAGCTTTTTCATGACGCGGACGATCTTTTTCAGTTCTTCCATCAGGTGCGCTTTGTTCTGCAGGCGCCCTGCGGTATCGGCAATCAGCACATCGACATTACGCGCTTTCGCCGCCTGAATGGCGTCAAAAATCACCGAGGCGGAGTCTGCGCCGGTGTGCTGGGCAATCACCGGAATATTGTTGCGCTGGCCCCACACCTGCAGCTGCTCAACGGCGGCGGCACGGAAGGTATCGCCCGCGGCCAGCATCACCGATTTGCCCTGCTGCTCGAACTGACGCGCCAGCTTGCCGATGGTGGTGGTTTTACCCACGCCATTGACGCCCACCATCAGAATAACAAATGGCGTTTTGCCTTCAATATTAAGCGGTTCATCCACTTTTGCGAGGATTTCACCCATCTCATCTTTCAGCAGGCCGTACAGCGCTTCGGCATCGCGCAGCTGTTTACGGCTGGCGCTTTCGGTCAGATTGCTGATGATCTTGCGGGTGGTGTCCACCCCAACGTCGGCGATCAGCAGCTGTTCTTCCAGCTCTTCAAAGAGATCATCGTCGATTTTTTTCCCGCGGAACAGACTGATAAATCCGGAACCGAGGTTTTCTTTGGTCTTGATCAGGCTACGTTTCAGGCGGGCGAAGAAACCTTCTTTAGTCGGTTTTTCCTGCTCCTGAACCGCCTCTTCTACCGGGGCTTCTTCTTCAATCGGGACGACGATAACGGCTTCTTCTGCCGCTTCTGCTGCCAGCGCCTGCGCTTCCAGCTCTTCATCGCTGATTTCAGGTTCAATTTCCGTTTCCGGCAGGTACTCTTCCGGGATCGTTTCTTCAATCTCTTTGGCGATCTCTTCCGGCAGCGGCAGCTCTTCGTGCTCAACCGCCTGCGGTGGGGCAACCTCAACCACCGGCTCGACAATCTCTTCCACCACCACGGCCACCGGTTCTGGCTCTGGTTCTGGTTCTGGTTCTGGTTCTGGCTGTGGCGCTGGTTCTGGCTCTACGGCAACCAACGCGGGCTCAACCGGCTGTGGTTTTTCGCTCTCCTGAACCTTCTCAGTGACTTCAACCACCTCTTCAGCGAAGGCCTCGGTCTCTTCTTTGCTGTGAGTCTGCGGTTCTGCTTCTACGTCTGCGACGGTCTCAACAGGGGTTTCAGGCTGCGGCTGTTCAACCACCGCGGGCTGTTCTGCGATCGGTTGTTCTTCGTTCGGCTGCTCGGTTTCCTGCTCTTTTTGACCAAAGCCCAGCCAGGAAAAGAAGCCACGTTTTTTCTCTTTTGCCATCTGCGACTACACCCCTCGCGGTTAATTACTGGCGCTATATACATGGAAGCTAAAAAAATGATGAAATAGTTTATCACTTAACTTAACGCACATCACCGCCTGCAAGCGCAGGCCGTCGGTGTACCCGAGCAAAGATATGAAGAAACCCAACCGTGCCGCAGCAGGTCAGATCCGCATTATCGGCGGCCAGTGGCGAGGCCGTAAACTGCCGGTGCCGGATAGCCCCGGTCTGCGCCCGACCACCGATCGCGTTCGTGAGACGCTGTTTAACTGGCTGGCCCCTTCAATGGTAGATGCCCGTTGCCTGGACTGCTTCGCAGGAAGCGGCGCCCTTGGCCTCGAAGCCCTGTCGCGCTATGCCGCCAGCGCCACGCTGCTGGAGATGGATCGCAGCGTTTCCCAGCAGTTACAGCAAAATCTGACCTCGCTGAAAGCGACACACGCCAAAGTGGTTAATACTAACGCCCTGGCGTTCCTTGCGCAGGCGGGTACACCGCACGATGTGGTGTTTATCGATCCACCTTTTCGCAAAGGCCTGCTTGAAGAGACGCTGACGCTGCTGGAAAACAACGGCTGGTTGGCGGATGATGCCCTGATCTACGTCGAAAGCGAGGTAGAGAATGGGTTACCACCGGTGCCGGCCCACTGGGATCTGCACCGGGAGAAAGTGGCCGGACAGGTCGCTTATCGTCTTTATCACCGTCAATCTCAAGGAGAGACCGATGCCGGTACTGATTAATCTGGGTCGTTTACTGATGCTGGGGGTCTGGGCGTTTCTGATCCTCAACCTCGTGCATCCGTTCCCGCGTCCGATGAATATCTTCGTCAACGTGGCGCTGATTTTCACCTCGTTTATGCATGCCCTGCAGATGGTGATGCTGAAAAGCGGCCTGCCGAAGAATGGCCCACCGATGACCGGCTGGCAGCAACTGCGGGTGTTTATTTTCGGCGTGTTTGAGCTGCTGGTATGGATGAAGAAGTTTAAGGCGCAGGCGAAGAAATAATCTGCGCGCTTTCGCCCGGTGGCGCTACGCTTACCGGGCCTACGGTTCTTGTAGGCCGGGCAAACGCAGTGCCGCCCGGCATATCACGGCACCGAACTAAACCCCTCAAACCGCGATCCCTTGTAACTCAACACCCCTTTATCCCCCACCGTCAGCTGATGGTACTGCTTTTCGTCGAGGCGAAAAGTCATCTCCAGGCCGCCGTTTTCCGGCTTAAAGCTCGCTTCATAGCGCATCGACGTGCCGGCGGGCGTGACCTGCTGCTGGCGGGAGCGCCGGTCGTTAATCGCTTTTTCCCGTTTATTGCTCACCACCACCCGTTTTTCCAGCAGCGGCGCGGCATCGTTATCGGCCTTGTCCCGGCGCTGCTGCACAAAGCGAAATGACGCGGCAATGACGATAATCGCCAGCACGATAATAAAAAAAAGCGGCATCTTGCTCATTGGACAATCCTATAAGACCAGGCTGAAATCAGGATAGCGCGCGACACAGAGCATTGCCATTGGCCCGCTTGCGCCACTACACTGAACTGAAACTGTTTATTCAACAATAACAGATACAGGGACTTAATATGCTTTGGTCATTTATCGCTGTCTGTTTCTCCGCATGGCTGTATGTCGATGCGTCCTACCGTGGCCCGACCTGGCAGCGCTGGGTGTTTAAACCCGTCACGTTGTTGCTCCTGCTGCTGTTAGCCTGGCAAGCACCGATGTTTAATGCTGTCAGCTACCTCGTTCTCGCCGGGCTGTGTGCATCACTGGCGGGTGACGCCCTCACCCTGTTACCGCGCCAGCGCCTGCTGTATGCCGTGGGCGCGTTCTTCTTATCGCATCTGCTGTACACCATCTATTTTGCCAGCCAGATGACGCTGTCGTTCTTCTGGCCGCTACCGCTGGCGCTGCTGGTGATTGGCGCCCTGCTGATTGCGGTGGTCTGGACGCGGCTGGAAGAGATGCGCTGGCCAGTGTGCACCTTTATCGCCATGACGCTGGTGATGGTGTGGCTGGCGGGTGAACTGTGGTTCTTCCGCCCGACGGCGCCTGCACTGTCAGCCTTCCTCGGCGCCACGCTGCTGTTGCTGGGGAATATCGTCTGGATGGGTAGCCACTATCGCCGTCGTTTCCGCGCCGATAACGCGATTGCCGCCGCATGCTACTTTGCCGGGCACTTCCTGATTGTGCGTTCGCTGTATATCTAAATAAGCCTTGACTCTGGAGTCGACTCCAGAGTGTAGACTGCGGTAAATGAGAAGATTATCATTACCGGAGAATGCCATGTCGACTCCAGATACACCTAAAAAAGTGCCACAGTTTTCGGCCCTGAAACTCACTCCCGCCCCCGCCCACAGCGATTGCTGCGCGTCAGAAACGTGCGCCCCGCAGGTTGAAAGCATGCCGCCCGCTGACGGCCAGCGTTACAGCTGGGTGATCAACGGGATGGACTGCGCGGCCTGCGCGCGGAAAGTTGAAAACGCGGTGAAACAGGTCCAGGGCGTCAATCACGTCCAGGTGCTGTTCGCCACCGAAAAGCTGGTGGTGGATGCCGCCAGCAACGTCAGCACTCAGGTTGAAGCGGCGGTGGTGAAGGCGGGCTATACGCTGCGCGATGCCAACGTTCCGGCCGAGAAAACCTCACCCCTGCGCGACAACCTGCCGCTCATCACCTTGATCGTGATGATGGCCCTGAGCTGGGGACTGGAGCAGTTTAACCACCCGCTCGGCAACCTCGCCTTTATCGCCACCACCCTTATCGGGCTCTACCCGGTTGCCCGTCAGGCGCTGCGCCTGATGAAAAGCGGCAGCTGGTTTGCCATTGAAACGCTGATGAGCGTGGCCGCCATCGGGGCGCTGTTTATCGGTGCCACGGCGGAAGCGGCGATGGTACTGCTGCTGTTTTTAATCGGTGAACGGCTCGAAGGCTGGGCTGCCAGCCGCGCGCGTAAAGGCGTTAGCGCGCTGATGGCGCTGAAACCGGAAACCGCGACTCAGCTGGTTAACGGCGAGCGCAAAACCGTACCGATTAGCGCCCTGCGCCCGGGCGATATAATCGAAGTGGCTGCCGGTGGGCGTCTGCCTGCCGACGCCGCGCTGCTCACCGCCACCGCCAGCTTTGACGAAAGCGCCCTGACCGGCGAATCCATCCCGGTGGATCGCACCGCCGGAGAAAAAGTGCCCGCCGGTGCCACCAGCGTCGATCGTCAGGTGCAGCTGACAGTGTTATCCGAGCCGGGCGACAGCGCTATCGACCGCATCCTGAAGCTGATTGAAGAGGCAGAGGAGCGCCGCGCGCCGGTTGAGCGCTTTATCGACCGCTTCAGCCGGATCTACACGCCGGCAATTATGCTGGTTGCGCTGCTGGTCGCCGTTGTTCCGCCGCTACTGTTTAGCGCCCCGTGGGAAGGCTGGATCTACAAAGGGCTGACCCTGCTGCTGATCGGCTGTCCATGCGCGCTGGTGATCTCCACGCCTGCGGCGATTACCTCCGGGCTGGCGGCCGCTGCGCGCCGTGGGGCGTTGATCAAGGGCGGAGCCGCGCTGGAACAACTCGCGCAGGTGCAGCAGGTGGCGTTTGATAAAACCGGCACCCTGACGGTCGGCAAGCCGCAGGTGACGGGCATTTATCCACGCGACATCAGCGAGGATGCGCTGCTGGCGCTGGCTGCAGCGGTAGAGCAAGGTTCGACCCACCCGCTGGCGCAGGCCATTGTCCGCGAAGCGCAGACCCGCGGGCTGCGTATTCCTGCCGCTACCGCCCAGCGCGCGCTGATGGGCTCGGGTATCGAAGCCCAGGTCGAGGGTCAGCCGGTGTTAATCTGTACGGCAGATAAATTCCCTGCCCCAGAGTTGGCCCAGCAAATCCACACCCTGGAGGAGGCCGGGCAGACGGTGATTATCGTCGCCGAGAATAACGTGGCAAAAGGCATTATTACCCTGCGCGACACCCTGCGTAACGATGCTAAAGAAGCGGTTGACGCTCTGCATCAGTTGGGCGTCAACGGGGTGATCCTGACCGGCGATAATCCACGCGTGGCGGCGGCGATTGCCGGTGAGCTGGGTCTGGAGTTCCGCGCCGGGCTGCTGCCCGCGGATAAAGTGCAGGCGGTCACCGAGCTGAACGGCCACACCCCGCTGGCGATGGTGGGCGACGGGATTAACGATGCCCCGGCAATGAAGGCGGCCACCATCGGCATTGCGATGGGCAGCGGCACCGACGTGGCGCTGGAGACCGCCGATGCGGCGCTGACCCATAACCATTTAACCGGTTTAGCGCAGATGATTAGCCTTGCTCGCGCCACCCGCGCCAATATCCGGCAGAACATCGCCATTGCGCTGGGGCTGAAGGGGATTTTCCTGGTGACTACCCTGCTGGGAATGACGGGGTTATGGCTGGCGGTGCTGGCAGATACCGGAGCAACGGTGCTGGTGACGGCGAACGCGCTGCGGCTGTTGCGTCGTCGGTAAAAACGCCCGGTGGCGGCTGCGCCTTACCGGGCCTACGGTTTTGTAGGCCGGGCAAGGCGTAGCCGCCGCCCGGCATTCTCACAACGTCTACTGCATCCCCAATAAATGCGGTAACCACAGCGAAATCGCTGGAACGTAGGTGACCAACCCCAACACCACCAGCAGCATGCCGTAGAATGGCAGCATGGCGCGTACCACGGTTTCGATCTTCTGCTTACTCACCGCACTGGCAACAAACAGTACCGACCCCACCGGCGGGGTAATCAGGCCGATCCCGAGGTTCACCATCATGATCATGCCAAAATGCACCGGATCGATACCCAGCGAGTTGGTCACCGGCAGCAGCACCGGAGTCAGGATCAGAATCAGCGGCGCCATGTCCATCAGCGTGCCGACCAGCAGCAGCATGATGTTGAGGTACATCAGGATCACATACTTGTTATCCGACAGCGAGGTGAAGAACTCGGTGATCCGCATCGGCAGCTGCATGTAGGTCATCACCGCGCCAAATGCCGCCGCAAAGCCGATCAGGATCATCACGATCGTCACCGTCTTCACCGTCCGGCACATCAGCTTCGGCAGCTCGCTCCACTTGTAGTCACGGTAGATAAACATGGTGACGAAGAACGCCCACAGGCAGGCGACCGCCGCCGATTCCGTGGCGGTGAAAATCCCCGACAATATGCCGCCAAGGATAATCACCACCGTCATCAGCCCCCACAGCGCATCGACAAAAATCCTCAGCGCCTGCTTAAACGGGATCCGTTCGCCTTTTGGATAGCCGCGCTTGTGGGCAAAACCCAGACACAGGAGCATCAGGCAGAATCCGAGCAGCAGCCCTGGCAGCACCCCGGCGATAAACAGCGTGGCGATCGACACCGTGCCGCCCGCCGCCAGGGAGTAAATCACCGAGTTATGGCTAGGCGGGATCAGGATCGCCTGCACCGAGCCGCTGGCCGTCACCGCCGCCGCGTATTCACGCGGATAGCCCTTCTTCTCCATCTCCGGGATCATCACGCTGCCGATGGAGGCAGTATCCGCCACCGACGAGCCCGAAATAGCACCGAAGAAGGTCGAGGCGACGATATTCACCAGCGACAGCCCGCCGCGAATAAAGCCGACAAAGATATAGGCGAAGTTGACCAGCCGTCGGGCGATCCCCCCTTCCGCCATGATCGCCCCCGCCAGAATAAAGAACGGGATCGCCAGCAGGGTGAATTTATTAACCCCGCTGGTTATCTGGATCATCAGCGCTTCCAGCGGCAGATCGATCCACAGCGCCCCCGCCACCGCACTCAACCCGACGGCAAACGCCACCGGCATCCCCAGCGCCAGCAAAATGGCGAGGGTGAAGAGCAAAATAAAAGCATCCATGATTCACCCCTTAACTGTGGTTGCCGATCATCACGACCGGACGGTTTTCCTGGGAGCCAAACATCAGCCGCTCCAGCACGAACAAAATGAGGATCGCCGAGCCGACGGGCAGCGGCAGATAGCTCTCACCGGAGGTCAGAATCGGGAACTCCGCCACCGGCTGTTCCCACAGTTCGACGCAGAGCAGGTAGCTGTACCAGAAGATAATCAGCGAAATCAGCAGCATCAGCAGATCCACAATCCTGGCGCACAGCGCTTTTAACCCCGCAGGCAGGCGATCGGTCAGCATGTTTACCGCGATATGCGATCCGGCGCGGTAGCCCACCGCCGCGCCGATAAAGGTAAAGGTCACCATACAGATAATGGCCACCGGTTCAGGCCATGACTCGCCGCGGTTGAGGACGTAGCGGGAAAAAATGCCAATCGGGATAACGATGGTCATGATCAGCAGCGAGACGCCCGCCACGGTCATGGCGAGCAGGTACAGGCGATCCATCCACTTCAGATAGCTTTCGGACATACGTCCTCCACAGGGCCGGGTTTACTGAACGTCAGCGATGGCTTTCATCAGATCCTGATGCTTTTTCTCGCCATACTCTGCGCGCACCGGCTCTGTCGCTTTGATAAATACCGCCTTGTCGATGTCATGGAACTGCACGCCACCGGCTTTCATTTTTTCCAGCGCCTGCTGGTTGTAGGCCTGCCACAGCTTGCGCTGTTCAAACTGCGCTTCGCGGGCCAGGGTCAGTATTTTTTGCTGCTCGTCGGCGCTCAGTTTGTCCCACTTCACTTTGGAGTAGAGCAGCATTTCCGGGGTGATAAAGTGGCCGCTGAGGGTGTAGTTTTTGGCAACCGGCATGTAGTTATGCGCCACAAAGGTTGGTGGGTTGTTCTCTGCCCCGTCGATCACCCCGGTCTGCATCCCGCTGTAGACCTCACTCACCCCCATCGCCACCGAGTTGGCACCCATGTCTTTCAACGTGGCCAGTGCCACCGGGCTACCCTGCACGCGGATCTTCATCCCTTTTAAATCTTCCGGCTTAGCGACCGGGTTCTTGGTGATCAGGTTGCGGGTGCCGGAGTCCATCCAGCCGAGGAACACCAGACGGGATTTTGGATTGGCGGTCAGCTTCTCGCCGATGGCTTTGCCGACGTCGCCGTCGATGACTTTGTGCATATGATCTTCATCGCGGAAGACGTACGGCAGGGTGAAGACTTCGATATCCGGCAGGATGGCGGCAACCGGTGCCATCGACACGCGAATGATGTCGATAGCGCCCATCTGCGCCTGCTCGATCATCTGTTTTTCATCCCCCAGCACGCCGCCGGGGAAGACTTTAATCTCCAGCTTGCCGTCGGTTTGTTGTTTCAGTTTTTCGCCCATCTGCTGCACCGCCACCACGTTCGGGTAGCCTTCAGGATGGACATCAGCGGCTTTAATGGTTTGCGCAGAAACGGAGCAGGCAAAAGCGGACAGGCACAGAGCAGCCAGCAACGGCTTGAGGGTCGTTTTCATCGAGTCAACTCCAGGGTAGTGAGGGTAAGTATCGGAACGTTGTTTTAGTTTTGAACGTTTAAAAACTAGACCACACCCTGAAAAGCGGAGGTGAAGCGCCTCACAAAAAGCGCCAAATAATGAAATGGTGGTTTAGATTGGTGACGGACATCAAACGAAAGGGTACCTGTAGGCCCGTGCAAGCGCAGCGCCGCCGGGCACGATGGCATTAGCCTTTGCGAATCAGATACCGGTACGGCAGCACCTCAGTCTCCTGCGCCAGCAGCTCATGTTCCATAAAGGTACAGAAGCCTGGGATATCGCGGGTGGTGGCCGGATCGTCGGCAATAATCAGCAGGGTTTCGCCGGTTTGCATATTGCGCACCGTTTTACGCACCATCATCACCGGCTCCGGGCAGCGCAGGCCCTGGGCGTCAAGGGTATGGTCGGGGCTGGAAAACAGATCGGTCATCGTCGTCTCGCTCAGGTAAAAAACGGCAGTAGTTTACGCCCCACAGGGGGCAATGCAAACCAGGTTAACGATTGCGTGAAAATCAACCATTGCAAAGATCAATCAAAGCAGTATGATGCAGCCGGTTTTATTGGGTTCCCTCACCCCAACTTATAAAAAGGTCACAATATGACGCAGTTCTCTCAATCGCAGCGCGTAAAAGCGTTGTTCTGGCTTTCGCTTTTTCATCTGCTGGTGATCACCTCCAGCAACTATCTGGTGCAGCTGCCGATCTCCATTTTTGGTTTGCATACCACCTGGGGTGCGTTCAGCTTCCCGTTTATCTTCCTTGCTACCGATCTCACCGTGCGCATCTTTGGCGCGCCGCTGGCCCGACGCATTATTTTTGCCGTCATGCTCCCGGCGCTGTTTGTGTCGTACGTGATCTCTTCCCTGTTCTATATGGGAAGCTGGCAAGGGTTTGAAGCCCTGACCCACTTCAACCTGTTCGTCGCCCGTATCGCCGCGGCCAGCTTTATGGCCTATGCGCTGGGGCAGATCCTTGATGTGCATGTGTTTAACCGTCTGCGGCAGAACCATCGCTGGTGGATGGCCCCCACCGCCTCCACGCTGTTTGGTAACGTCAGCGATACGCTGGCCTTTTTCTTTATCGCGTTCTGGCGCAGCCCGGACCCGTTTATGGCCCAGCACTGGATGGAAATTGCGCTCGTGGATTACGCCTTTAAGGTCCTTATCAGCCTGGTATTCTTCCTGCCGATGTACGGCCTGCTGCTGAATATGTTGCTGAAAAGACTCGCAGATAAATCTGAAAATCCGGCATTGCAGGCCGGTTAAAGGTTCCCCTGAACAGTTGTGATAAGATGGACGGATGAGCCGTTATGGCCGTTTATCGAAAGGAAGAATTCAATGCGCAATCTGGTTAAATATGTCGGGATTGGCCTGCTGGTGATGGGGCTTGCGGCCTGTGATAACAATGACGGCAAAACGCCTGTTCAGGGTGCCTCTGCCGAGAGCAATGCGACGGGTCAAGCGGTCAGCCTGATGGATGGCAAACTTAGCTTCTCCCTGCCTGCCGATATGACCGATCAGAGCGGCAAGCTGGGCACCCAGGCCAACAACATGCACGTTTACTCCGACGCCACCGGGCAAAAAGCGGTGATTGTGATCGTCGGCGACGATACCAACGAAGACCTGGGCGTGCTGGCAAAACGTCTGGAAGAGCAGCAGCGTAGCCGCGACCCGCAGCTGCAGGTCGTGACCAACAAAGCCATCGAGCTGAAGGGCCACAACCTGCAACAGCTGGACAGCATTATCTCGGCCAAAGGCCAGACTGCTTATTCATCCGTGGTGCTCGGCAAAATCGACAACAAACTGCTGACCCTGCAGATCACCCTGCCTGCTGACGATCAGCAGAAAGCGCAAACTGCCGCAGAAAGCATTATCAATACGCTGGTTATTCAGTAAGTTATTGCGATGACATGGCCTCCGCTGGAGGCCATTTTTTTAGCCGCCACGTCAGCAGTAACGCCACCGCCACCAGCCCTGCTGCCGCCAGATAGATAACCGGCACCCCGGCCCACGCCATCACCAGCCCGGCCAGCGGCCCGGTCACCCCCAACGACATGTCCATAAACACCGTATAGGTCGCCAGCGCTGCACCCTGGTTTTGCTGCGGCACGGCTTTCACCGCCACCACCCCCAGCGCCGGGAACACCAGCGAGAAGCCCGCTCCCGCGAGGAAAACGCCGGTCTTCGCCATCCACGGGGCCTCGGCGATACCGGTCAGCAGCAGGCCGACAATCTCGACGCTAAAGCAGATCATCGCCACGTTCAGCCCGCCCAGTCGGTTGATGCCGTTGGGGAACAACAGCCGCGTGCCGACGAACGCACAGCTAAACAGCGTCAGCGCAAAGGCCGCGCCTTCCCAGCCTTTGGCGTCGTAGAACAGGGTAATGAAGGTGGCGATCACCCCAAAACCCGCCGAGGCCAGCGCCAGCGCCATGCCGTACGGCCAGACGCGGCCAAGCACCGCGCGAAACGGCATCGGTTTGCCTTTGCTGGCTTTCACCGCCGGTCGCGGCAGCGCGAACAGGATCGCCAGTAGCGCCACCACCATGATGGTCAGCGCCAGGCCGTTCAGCCCGCTGTAGCGATAGCACAGGACGCCGAGCGGTGCCCCCATCGCCATTGCGCCGTAGGTGACAATTCCGTTCCAGGAGATCACCCGCCCGATATGCGATGCGCCCACCACACCCACGCCCCACAGGGTCGATCCGGTTCCGGCCAGGCTTTGCCCGACGCCAAGGATCACCCGGCCCAGACACAGCAGCGCCAGACTCACCATCGGCCAGCCGCTGGTGAAGCCAGCCAGCAGATAGCTCACCCCGCTCAGAAAGCAGCCGCAAAGCCCCAGCACCACAATGCTTTTCGGACCAAACAGGTCGGCATAGCGTCCGGCGTAAGGGCGGCTTATCAGGGTGGCGAAATATTGCAGGCTGATCACCAGCCCCGCCCAGAAAGCGCTAAAGCCCATAACGTCATGCACATAGCCGGGAAGAACCGCCAGCGGCAGGCCGATGGTCAGGTAGCTGGCAAAGTTGAAAATAACGACAGAAACAATCCGCAGATTAAGACGTAATCCGCTCAGCGCCGGTTCGGCGGCAGGTTCGGGCATCGGGCTCACCAGAATTTTTACAACAGTGTTTCACTATTACCACGTCAGGCCCGGAAAATCAGCAGCGACTTTAAGAATACAGGTGCCTACCGAAGCGTGACGCGCGCACTACACTTTAGGGGCATCTCATAACAAGGAAACGCTATGACAACCACGCCGCCCGACAAAGTGGGTTTACACATATTGCTGAAGCTGGCCTGCCTGGTGGTGATCCTCGCGGGTATTCATGCCGGGGCGGATATCATCGTACAGCTGTTACTGGCGCTCTTTTTCGCCATCGTTCTCAACCCTCTGGTCACCTGGTTTTTACGCCGCGGGGTGAAACGGCCTGTCGCCATCACCATTGTGGTGATCGTGATGCTGGTCGTGCTGACCGCGCTGTTTGGCGTGCTGGCGGCATCGCTCAGTGAGTTCTCTGCCCTGCTGCCAAAGTACAACAGAGAGCTGACGCGCAAGATTGTCGACCTGCAGGAGATGTTCCCGGTACTCAACCTGCATATCTCGCCGGAACGCATGCTCAAACGCATGGATTCCGAGAAGGTCATGACTTTCGCCACCGCGCTGATGACCCAGCTTTCCGGGGCGATGGCCAGCGTGCTGCTGCTGGTGATGACCGTGGTCTTCATGCTGTTTGAAGTGCGCCACGTGCCGTACAAAATGCGCTTTGCCCTGAACAATCCGCAGATCCACATCGCCGGTTTGCACCGGGCATTGAAAGGCGTGTCGCACTATCTGGCGCTGAAAACGCTGTTGAGCCTGTGGACGGGGGCCATCGTCTGGCTGGGGCTGGTGCTGCTCGACGTGCAGTTCGCCCTGATGTGGGGGGTGCTGGCGTTTCTGCTGAACTATGTGCCCAATATTGGCGCGGTGCTCTCCGCCGTTCCCCCGATGATCCAGGCGTTTCTGTTTAACGGCTTTTACGAATGTATGCTGGTGGGGGCCCTGTTCCTTATCGTCCACATGATTTTGGGTAATATCGTTGAGCCCCGAATGATGGGTCACCGGTTAGGGATGTCGACGCTGGTGGTGTTTCTGTCATTACTGATCTGGGGATGGTTACTCGGCCCGGTGGGGATGTTGCTCTCGGTCCCGCTGACCAGCGTCTGTAAGATCTGGATGGAGACCACTCAGGGGGGCAGCAAACTGGCGATCCTGCTCGGCCCGGGCAGGCCAAAAAGCCGACTCCCAGGATAGCCGTGCCTTCTTATACCGTCAAAAACCTGCCGCGTTAAAACAGCGGCAGGTTTATTTCGCTAACAGAATGGTCTTATCGCATTAAAATAAAAAACACCCGAATTACATTTATTTAAAGAGTCCCAAACGCCTTTAATTTTCGCCTTATCCGTAAGCGAATCGCCCCGCGCAAATACCCTCTGCACGCCAGGGTTATCAATGTAATGTGAGTATTCTGAAAAAAGCGGCTTATTATTATCCCGTGCCAGCATGCTGTTGATAAACAGATATTTTTTCAGCGATGGGTTCAGGTTTTCTCATTTTTATTTAATGTCATACCTCCTCTTATATTCGCCAGCACGCCGACAAAATTGTACGATGTCGGTGGCAATAGCCTTTTTTACTGCATCGAGACATTTATCCCTCTCCTGAGTCAGCAGACTTCAGGCTCAGGCTATGCTTCGTTATTGGATTACGGATTTATCGCGGACGCGCGCAGATGAAATTTGCACTTAACATTCTCGACTGGCAAGCCAGAGCGCCAGGCCTTAGCGATGCCAGTCAGTGGCTGGCATGGTCGCAAGGTTTGCACGCCATCGATCCTGCCGCGCCGCAGGCAAAACTGACCGAGCTGCCGATGATGACCGCCCGCCGCCTCAATTCTGGCAGCAAGCTGGCGGTGGATTGCGGTCTGGCAATGGTGCGTAAACACGCCATCGATGCGGTGGTGTATACCAGCCGTCACGGCGAGCTGGAGCATAACTATCGCATTCTGCATGCGCTGGCCACCGGGCAGGATGTTTCCCCGACCGATTTCGCCATGTCGGTACACAACTCTGCGGTGGGCAATCTCACCATCGCCGCGCGTCAGCCGATTGTCTCGTCATCGCTTTCCGCCGGGCTTGATACCTTCCAGCAGGGCTTATGCGAAGTGCTGAGCCTGATGCAGGCCGGCTACGCCCGCGTGCTGATGGTTGATTTCGACGGTGCGCTGCCTGACTTTTACCATTCGGCCCTGCCGTCACCAATGCCAACGTGGCCGTTTGCGCTGGCGCTGGTCCTCGAAGCCGGGAAGATGCTGCACTGCGAAACCCGCCCCGGCAGTCCCGGCGCAGAGCCCCCGATACCGCAGAGCCTGCTGTTCCTCCGCCACTATCTTCGTCACGATCCGCAGTTTGCGATCGCCGGCGAGCGCCTGCTGTGGCACTGGACGCGCCAATGACCGGGATCATTGCCACCCTCAATCGCGGCTGGCGGCGGGTCATGACCGGTCTGTGCTTCGTGCTGTTTGGCGCTGGCGGGCTGCTGCTGTCTCTGGTGTGGTTCAATCTGTTATTGCTGGTGCAGCGCGATCGTGCCCGTCGTCGTCGCCTCGCTCGTCGCAATATCGCCGCCAGCTTCCGCGCCTTTTTAACCGTCGCCCGCGCGGTAGGGGTGCTGGATTACCGCATTGATAATCTCGAGGCGCTGCGCCAGGATCGCGGTTGTCTGGTTGTGGCGAACCATCCCACGCTTATCGACTATGTTCTCATCGCCTCGGTGATGCCGGAAACCGACTGTCTGGTGAAAAGCGCGCTGCTGCGTAACCCCTTTCTGAGCGGCGTGATACGGGCGGCGGATTACCTGATCAACAGCGAAGCCGACACGCTGTTAAACGCCTGTCAGCAGCGGTTGGCTCAGGGCGACACGTTGCTGATATTCCCGGAAGGCACGCGTACCCGAGCGGGGGAAGCCATCACCTTGCAACGCGGCGCGGCGAATATTGCCGTGCGCTGTGGCAGCGATCTGCGGGTGGTGATCATCCACTGCAGCGAGCCTCTGCTGGATAAACAACACCGGTGGTATGACGTACCGGCGAGCAAACCCTTTTTCACCCTCGATGTCCGTGAGCGGGTGAATATTCATGATTTTTACGATGCGGCGGTACAAGAACCGGCTCAGGCAGCACGGCAGCTCAACCGGCACCTGCAGCATCGCTTAACATCCGGTCTTCAATCTTTGTCAGGAATTAATGATGCAAGCGCTCGACCTTGAAATTAAAAATCTCATTATCTCTACCCTCAATCTGGACGAACTGACCCCTGACGACATCGATACCGATGCGGCGCTGTTTGGCGATGGCCTGGGTCTCGATTCGATCGACGCCCTGGAGCTGGGTCTGGCGGTCAAAAACCAGTACGGCGTCGTGCTGTCTGCCGAAAGCGAAGAGATGCGTCAGCACTTCTTCTCCGTCGCCACCCTGGCGTCATTTATCACTGCCCAACGCGCCTGAGAACGGATCCACCATGACAACTGAACAAGACGCTATTTATCAGGAAGTGACCTCCCTGCTGATCAACCTGTTTGAGCTCGCCCCACAAGACATCACCCCAGAGGCGCGGCTGTATGAAGACCTGGATCTGGACAGCATCGACGCTGTCGATATGGTGGTTAACCTGCAGAAGAAAACGGGCATCAAGATCAAGCCGGAAACCTTCAAATCGGTGCGTACCGTTCAGGACGTAGTGGACGCAGTCGAACAGCTCCTGCGTGAAGCCTGATCCGCATGCGTGGCGGACGGTCATTTCCGGCTATCCCGTTCCTGACGGGCGTAATGCTGATCGCCTGGCCCTTCCTGATTGGCTTTGGCCTGACGCATAACAGCCTGTACTGGCTGCTGCCGCTGATGGCTGTGCTGCTGCTGTTGCGCCTGCGCCAGGCGCGGCTTCACGCCGGGCCGATGCGCTATCTCATTCAGAGCGTGGCGCTGGCAGGCATCGCCCTCTGCGCGGCAAGTTACCTGCTGAAGGCCCATCAGTGGCTGCTGCTGTATCCGGTGGTGGTTAACCTGGTGATGCTGGTGGTATTTGGCGGATCGCTGTGGACATCAATGCCGCTGGTTGAACGGCTGGCCCGGCTGCGTGAACCGAATTTACCCCCTACAGGGGTGCGTTATACCCGCATCGTGACCCGCGTGTGGTGCGGCTTTTTCATTTTTAACGGCAGCGTGGCGCTATTCACCGTCCTGCGGGGCGATATTGCACTCTGGACGCTGTGGAACGGCATGATTGCCTACATTCTGATGGGAACCTTGATGGCAACCGAGTGGCTGGTGCGTCAGCGGGTAAGAAGCAAAGAGAAGCGCCATGCATAGCGCCCTTCCTGTGCGCCAGTGGCTGAATGCCCCGCGTCCGGACGACACGCCTGTCGCCTGGTGTGGCGATCGCTGCTGGACGCTGGGGCAGTTGCGCTATGACGTCAGCGCCTTAACAACATACCTGCAACAGCAGGACGGCGAGCGCTGGGCGCTCTGTTTCGACGACAGCTATCTGTTTATCGTGGCGTTACTGGCGATGCTCCATGCCGGTAAAATTCCGGTCATCCCGGGCCACAGCCGGGTATTGCTGCTGGAACAGCAGCAGGCCTTGTTTGACGGCCTGCTGAGCGATCGCGCGTTACGCTATTCCGCTCGTCTACGGGTGGTGAGTTCTGCCCGACGCAACCCCGCCCCCTTTATCCCGCTGCCCGACATTGCCGATACGGCCTTTATCGAGCTGTTTACCTCCGGTTCGACCGGGGCACCAAAACGCGTCGTCAAAACCATTACCGACCTCGACAGAGAAGCCGCACTGCTGGCAACCCTTTTTGGCGACCGGCCGATCGGCTGTCGGGTGGTGGCCTCGGTTGCGCCTTACCATCAGTACGGGCTGACGTTCCGCCTCTTTTTACCTCTGTCGCAGGGGCTAGTGGTGCATTCAGCGATGATTGAGTACAGCGAGCAGCTGGCGGCGCTCGATCCGCAGTATCACTACCTTTTCATCAGCAGCCCTGCGTTTCTGAAGCGGATCGACACGCAGCTCTCTGCCCCACCGGTGGCGATGCTGATCTCCGCCGGAGGAACGCTGGAGTGGGAAACGGTGGAGAAGACCCATCGCTGGCTGAACATCTGGCCGGATGAAATTTATGGCAGCACTGAAACCGGCGTCCTCGCCTGGCGCCATTATCAGAAAGAGGGCCTCCGCTGGCGGCCCTTGCCCGGCGTGCATTTCCGTCAGGATCAGGACGGCCTTCGCGTCGCCTCACCGTTAATCACGCACGGCGAAGAGTGGCCCCTCGACGATGTCCTCCAGTTTGATGAGACCGGTGCATTCAGGCTGATCGGACGCCGGGATCGGGTGGTCAAAATCGAAGAGAAACGTATCTCGCTGGATGAGATCGAGCAACGTCTGCTGGCGTTAGAGGGGATTTGCGAAGCGGCGGCGCTGCCGATAGTGCGCAACGGAAGGCAGGGGATTGGCGCGCTGCTGGTGTTGAACGACGCGGCGCGTGAACAGCGCAAGCAGCGTGGCCATAAAGCGCAGGTGCAGGCCTGGCGACGCGCCTTGCGGCCCTGGCTCGACCCCGTCGCGGTGCCTCGCGACTGGCGCATCGTTGATGAAATGCCGGTTAACAGTATGAATAAGCGTGTTTATGCGCAGTTACAGGAGTTATTTCATGAAAATCCATGAAATTGAGCGCCAGCAGGCACACCCGCAGCATCTGGATGTCACCCTGCATCTCGATCCCGCGCTGTTCTGGTTTCAGGGCCATTTTGCCGTACAGCCGCTGCTGCCGGGCGTGGCCCAGCTTGACTGGGTGATGCACTACGCCACCACGCTGCTGGCCCCGGAGTATCGCTTTCACAGTATCCAGAACGTGAAATTTCAGGCCCCGCTGCTCCCCGATACCACCGTGACGCTCACCCTCGACTGGAACGTGGAGCGCCAGATGCTCTCTTTCCGCTATCAGCGCCACGATGGCGAACAGCGCCATATCGCCAGCAGCGGGAAGATTCGCTTATGTCGTTAACCTTCCGCCCCTGCATCCTGATCCCCTGCTATAACCACGGGCCGATGATGGCGAGCGTGCTGCAACGCCTGGCCCCGTTCGCCCTGCCGATTATCCTGGTCGATGATGGCAGTGACGCCGGTACCCGTCAGGAACTGAACCGTCTGGCCGCCGACAATGCCCAGCTCACCCTGGTGCGGCTGACGCACAACGCCGGGAAAGGCGCGGCGGTGATCCGCGGGCTGAAAGTCTGTGCCGGAGCCGGGTTTACCCACGCGGTGCAGGTGGATGCCGACGGACAACATGCGATTGAAGATATCCCGAAGCTGCTGGCGCTGGCGGCGCGTCATCCCCAGGCGCTTATCTCCGGCAAGCCGGTTTATGACGCGTCGATCCCGCGCGCGCGGCTGTACGGCCGCTGGGTAACGCACGTGTGGGTGTGGATCGAAACCCTGTCTTTACAGCTGAAAGACAGCATGTGCGGCTTTCGGGTGTACCCGGTGGCCCCGACGCTACAGCTGGCAAACCGCGTGTCGCTCGGCAAGCGGATGGATTTTGACATCGAAGTGATGGTGCGCCTCTACTGGCAGGGCACCACCAGCCATTTTCTGCCCACCCGCGTGACCTATCCGCAGGATGGCGTTTCCCATTTCGATACCCTGAAAGACAACCTGCGTATTTCATGGATGCATACCCGGCTGTTCTTCGGCATGCTACCCCGCATTCCCTCCCTGCTACGGGGTCGCCGTAGCTCACACTGGGCAGAACAGCAGGAAGTTAAAGGCCTGCGCGGCATGCGCCTGATGCTGCGGGTCTGGCAATGGTTCGGTCGTCCGGTGTTTACCGCGCTGCTGTGGCCGGTGATTGGCGTCTACTGGTTGACGGCCCGCCCGGCGCGGCAGGCATCCCAGCAGTGGATCGCCCGGGTCAGCCAGACGCTGGCCCAGCGCCAGCAGCCGACGCCCGCGCGCCTGAACAGTTTTTTCCACTTCCTGCGCTTTGGTCAGGCGATGCTGGATAAAGTCGCCAGCTGGCGCGGGGAGCTAAAGCTGCACCAGGACGTGACCTTTGCCCCCGGTGCGCGCGAAGTACTGGACAGTGCAGCGCCGCAAGGCAAACTGCTGCTGGCCTCTCATCTGGGCGATGTGGAGGTGTGCCGCGCGCTGGCCCAGCGCGAAGGCCACCACACCATTAATGCGCTGGTGTTCAGTGATAATGCCCAGCGCTTCAAACAGATAATGCAGGAGATGGCCCCCGAGGCGGGACTGAACCTGATCTCCGTTACCGATATCGGGCCAGAGACCGCCATCCTCCTGAAAGAGAAGCTGGAGCGCGGCGAGTGGATTGCGATCGTCGGCGATCGTCTGGCGATCAATCCGCAGCGTGGCGGCGAGTGGCGGGTGATCTGGAGCGAATTTATGGGCCAACCGGCACCTTTCCCGCAGGGGCCATTTATCCTCGCTGCGATCCTGCGCTGTCCGGTGGTACTCATTTATGCCCTGCAACAGCAGCAGCGGCTTCAGATCCACTGCGAGCCGTTTGCCGACCCGCTGATCTTGCCGCGAGATACACGTCAGCAGGCGTTACAGCAGGCTGTCGATCGTTATGCGCAGCGGCTGGAGCATTACGCCCTGCAGTCGCCGCTGGACTGGTTTAATTTTTTCGATTTCTGGCGCCTGCCGGATACCAAAGAAAAGGAGTAAAGGGTGCTGACCGATCCCCGCTTTACCACCGAGGTTGAACTGACCGTCCCGTTTCACGACGTCGATATGATGGGCGTGGTCTGGCATGGCAACTATTTCCGCTATTTTGAAATTGCCCGCGAGGCGCTGCTAAATCAGTTCGATTACGGCTATCGCCAGATGAAAGCCTCCGGCTATGTCTGGCCCGTGGTGGATACCCGGGTGAAGTACCGGGAGGCGATTGTCTTCGAACAGCGGATCCGCGTCCGCGCCCATATCGACGAGTTTGAAAACCGCCTGCGTATTGCCTATCAGATTTTCGATGCCGCCAGCGGCAAACGCACCACCACCGGCTACACCATTCAGGTGGCCGTGGAGGAGAAGAGCCGCGAGCTGTGTTTTGTCAGCCCGGCGATCCTGTTTGAGCGTATGGGAGTCACACCATGAAGTGGTTACCGCTGCTTGCCCTGCTGGCAAGCCCGTGGGTCAGCGCCGTGACGCTGGACGCATTACAGCAGCGCTTTACCGAACAACCGGTGGTGCGCGCCCACTTTGAGCAGACCCGCACCATCAAAGACATGCCCCAGCCGCTGCGCTCCAGCGGCGAGATGTTGATCGCCCGCGACGACGGCCTGCTGTGGGATCAAAAAGCGCCCTTCCCGATGACGTTGCTGCTGGATGACAAACGGATGGTACAGACCCTTAACGGCCAGCCGCCGCAGACCATCACCGCGGAAAACAATCCGCAGATGTTCCAGTTTAACCACCTGCTGCGCGCCCTGTTCCAGGCGGATCGCAAGGTGCTGGAGGAGAACTTCCGCATCGATTTTAACGATCTCGGCAATGGCCGCTGGTCGCTGATGCTGACCCCAACCACCAGCCCGCTGGACAAGATTTTTGCCTCGCTGGATCTGGGTGGCGCAGCCTACCTGGAATCCATTGTGCTGAACGATAAGCAGGGCGACCGCACCCAAATCGCCCTGTCCCGCCACCAACTGACGCCCGCCAGCCTGACCGATGCCGAACGCCAACGCTTTGCCGCGCCATAACAGCCGCCGTCCGGCGCTGCTGTGGCTGCTGACCTGCCTGATCCTGCTGGGGGTGCTGCTGTCGCTACTGCCCGGCGCGCGGCTGAACAGCAGCGTGCTGGCGATGCTGCCCAAACAGACCCTTGGGGCGATCCCCCCGGCGCTGAACGACGGCTTTATGCAGCGCCTCGACCGCCAGCTGGTGTGGCTGGTCAGCCCCGGCAAAAAGGCCGATCCGCAGGTGGCGCAGCAGTGGCTTAACCTGCTGCAGGGCTCGTCGTCACTGAATGAGGTCAAAGGCCCGATGGATGCCGCCGGGCAGAAGGCATGGGGCGATTTCTTCTGGCAGCACCGCAACGGCCTGATCGACACCGCCACCCGCGCGCGCCTGCAGAACGGCGGTGAAGCGCAGGCGCAGTGGATTTTGTCCCAGCTGTACTCGGCCTTCTCCGGGGTCAGCGGCAAAGAGCTGCAGAATGACCCGCTGATGCTGATGCGTGGCTCGCAGCTGGCACTGGCGCAAAACAGCCAGAAGCTGCGGCTGATGGACGGCTGGCTGGTGACGAAAGACGAGGCCGGAAATTACTGGTATCTGCTGCACGGCGAGCTGGCCGGTTCGTCATTCGATATGCAGCAAACCAGCAGACTTGTCACCACGCTGCACGGGCTGGAAGGCCAGCTGAAAGCGCAGTATCCGCAGGCGCAGCTGTTGTCGCGCGGCACCGTGTTTTACAGCGATTACGCCAGCCAGCAGGCAAAACGGGATATCTCGACCCTCGGCGTCGCCACCATTCTGGGGGTGATCCTGCTGATTGTGGCAGTCTTCCGCTCCCTGCGTCCGCTGGCGCTGTGCCTGATCTCGATCGCCACAGGCGCGCTGGCGGGTACGGTGGCGACGCTGCTGCTGTTTGGCGAGCTGCACCTGATGACGCTGGTGATGAGCATGAGCATCATCGGTATCTCAGCGGATTACACCCTCTACTACCTGACCGAACGGATGGTCCACGGCGGACAGGATTCACCCTGGCAGAGTCTGGCAAAGGTGCGTAATGCCCTGCTGCTGGCGCTGCTGACCACGGTTGTCGCGTATCTGATCATGATGCTGGCGCCGTTCCCGGGCATTCGTCAGCTGTCGGTGTTCGCCGCCGTGGGGCTCAGCGCCTCGTGCCTGACGGTGATTTTCTGGCATCCGTGGCTGTGTCGCGGCCTGCCGGTGCGTCCGGTTCCGGCCAGGGTGCTGATGCTGCGCTGGCTGGCGGCGTGGCGACGCGACAGGCGTCTGTCGGTGGGTCTGCCGGTTACGCTGGCGCTACTGGCGGTGGCGGGTATGGCCACCCTGCGGATCGATGACGATATCGCCCAGCTGCAGGCGCTGCCGCAGGATATTCTGGCGCAGGAAAAAGCCATCACCGCGCTTACCGGGCAGAGCGTCGATCAGAAATGGTTCGTGGTGCATGGCACCTCGGCTCAGCAAACGCTTGAGCGGCTGGAAGCCTTTACCCCGGCGCTGGCCCAGGCGCAGCAGGCGGGTGACCTGACGTCGTGGCGCACCCTGCCCCTGAACTCGCTGAAACGGCAGGAAAGCGATCTGGCGCTGCTAAAAAGTGCGGCCCCGGCGGTAACGACGGTGTTGCACAGCGCCGGGCTGACGACAGTTTCAGCCGATCTGAACGCCATGCCGGTGCAGGTTGACGCCTGGCTTGCCAGCCCGGCTAGTGTTGGCTGGCGGCTGCTGTGGCTGACCCTGCCCGACGGGCAAAGCGGCGTGCTGGTTCCGGTCAATGGGGTCAACAACAGCCCCGCCCTGGCAGCGCTGGCCGACAAACAGCCGGGCGTGGTGTGGGTGGATCGCAAGGCGAGCTTTGACAGCCTGTTTGCCCTCTATCGCACGGTGCTGACCGGGCTGCTGCTCGTCGCCCTGGCAGTGATCGCCTGCGGGGCGATGCTGCGTCTCGGCTGGCGCAAAGGGCTGATAAGCCTGGTACCGTCGGTGCTGTCGTTGGGCTGTGGCCTGGCGGCGCTGGCGGTCACCGGCCATCCGCTGAATCTGTTCTCGCTGCTGGCGCTGGTGCTGGTGCTCGGGATCGGTATCAACTACACCCTGTTTTTCAGCAACCCGCGCGGGACGCCGCTGACCTCGATGCTGGCGATTACCCTGGCGATGCTGACCACGATTTTGACCCTCGGCATGCTGGTATTCAGCAATACCCAGGCCATCAGCAGTTTTGGGGTGGTGCTGGTCAGCGGTATTTTTACCGCCTTCCTGCTGGCGCCGCTGGCGATGCCGGCTAAAAAAGAGAGAACACGATGAGGCCTTTTTACCGTGCCATCGCCCTGATCGGCGTGCTGTTGCTGGTGGGTTGTGGTTCATCCACGCAGAATACCGACGCCGCCCGCCCGCAGGCGTGGCTGCAGCCCGGCACCAAAGTGACGCTGCCTGCGCCGGTTATCACCCCGACGCTCAATTCACAGCAGCTGCTGACCGGCAGTTTCAACGGCAAAACCCAGTCCCTGCTGGTGATGCTGAATGCCGATGGGCATAAAATTACCCTGGCCGGACTGTCATCGGTGGGCATTCGTTTATTCCTTGTCACCTATGATCAAACGGGGATCCATACTGAACAGTCGATTGTTGTGCCGCAGCTGCCTCCGGCCAGCCAGGTGCTGGCGGACGTGATGCTTAGCCACTGGCCAATCAGCGCCTGGCAGCCGCAGTTGCCGAAAGGCTGGACGTTGCAGGACAAGGGTGACCGCCGCGAACTGCGCAATGCCCGCGGCACATTGGTGACGGAGGTGGTTTACCTGCAGCGTAAAGGGAAGCGCGAGCCGATCAGCATCGAACAACACGTCTTTAATTACCACATCACCATTCAATATCTGGGTGACTGAGATGATCTACATTTCTGCCGTTGGCCTGGTCAACGCGCTGGGCAACGGGCCTGACGAGATTGCCGCTAACCTGACGCGCGGCGTTGCTCCCGGAATGCGTATTCGCCGCGGCTGGTTACAGAACCAGGATGCGGTGCTGGGGGGCGTCGAGGGTGATTTACCGGCGATCCCGGATAGCTATGCTGCGCACCGCACGCGCAATAATCAGCTGCTGCTGGCCGCGCTGGCGCAGATCCAGCCTGCCGTCGACGAGGCCATTGCCCGTTTTGGTCGGGAACGGATTGCCGTGGTGCTGGGCACCAGTACCTCCGGGCTCGACGAGGGTGATGACCATGTGCGCCTGACGCAGAACGGCGAAGCCAGCCTTCACTGGCAGTATTCTCAGCAGGAGCTGGGCGATCCGTCGCGTTTCCTGGCGAACTGGCTCGCGCTGGAAGGCCCGGCCTATACCCTCTCGACCGCCTGCTCTTCCAGCGCGCGGGCAATCATCAGCGGCCGACGGTTGATTGACGCCGGGCTGGTGGATATCGCCATTGTCGGCGGGGCGGACACGCTAAGCCGGATGCCGGTCAATGGCTTTAACAGCCTCGAATCGCTGTCCACCACCCTGTGCGAGCCCTTTGGCCGCGATCGCCAGGGCATCACCATTGGCGAGGCGGCCGCCCTGATGGTACTGACCCGTGAGCCACAGCCGGTGGCGTTACTGGGCATCGGCGAGTCGAGCGATGCGTACCATATTTCGGCCCCGCATCCGCAGGGCGAAGGGGCGATCCACGCCATGAAACAGGCCCTGAACGACGGGGGGATAAACCCGGACGAGGTGGGTTACATCAACCTGCACGGCACCGCGACACCGCTCAACGATCGGATTGAATCCCAGGTGGTGCATGACCTGTTTGGCGACAGCGTCCCCTGCAGTTCAACCAAGCATCTGACCGGCCATACGCTGGGCGCAGCGGGGATCACCGAGGCCGCGCTGAGCTGGCTGATCCTGACCCGCAACCTGCCGCTGCCAGCCCAGGATTTCAACCGCTATGCGCCCGATCCGCTGCTGCCTGCCTGCGGCCTGCTACATCAACCCGTCGCCTTGAAAAAAGCGGCGATCATGTCGAATTCATTCGCCTTCGGCGGTAATAATGTCAGCATCTTGCTGGGGAGAGTGTCATGAGTTATTTACCACCGGGCGACTATCTGCCCCACGACGCGCCGATGCTGCTGCTGGAGTCGGTCGAAAACGTCAGCGAAGAGGCGGCTGTCTGCCGGGTGACGATCAGCGGCCAGGGTGTGCTGGCCCCCTTCCTGAATGCCGAGGGCTGCCTGCCGGGCTGGTACGCGCTGGAGCTGATGGCCCAGACCGTGGGCGTCTGGTCTGGCTGGCATCGTCAGCAGCAGGGGCGCAGCAGCATCACGCTCGGCATGGTGTTGGGTGCCCGCGAACTGGTGTGCGCTGCAGGCCAGTTCCCGGTCAACAGTCTGTTAACCGTGAGCATCAAACTGCTGATGCAGGATGAACGCTTTGGCAGTTTCGAATGTGCAATTACCGCCGACGGTTCTACGCTGGCAACCGGCCGGGTCAATACCTTTAAGCCCACCCACGAAGAGTTAACCTCGCTTTTTAATCAGGGAGCACGCGCATGAGTCGTTCCGTTCTGGTTACCGGTGCCAGCAAAGGCATTGGCCGGGCCATCGCCATGAAACTGGCCGCAGACGGGTTTACCGTTGGGGTGCATTATCACCGTGACGCCGCAGGCGCGCAGGATACCCTCAGCGCTATCGAACAGGCGGGCGGCAGTGGCCGCGTGCTGTCGTTTGACGTGGGCAACCGGGAGCAGTGCCGCGAGGTGCTGGAGCAGGAAATCGCCACCTTTGGTGCCTGGTATGGCGTGATCAGTAACGCCGGGATCGCCCGCGATGGGGCCTTCCCGGCGCTGAGCGACGACGACTGGGACAGCGTGATCCACACCAATCTCGACAGCTTTTATAACGTCATCCACCCCTGCATTATGCCGATGATTGGCCGACGCTCGGGCGGGCGCATCATCACCCTGTCGTCGGTGTCCGGGCTGATGGGCAATCGCGGCCAGGTGAACTACAGCGCAGCGAAAGCGGGGATTATCGGTGCCACCAAAGCGCTGGCGATTGAGCTGGCAAAGCGCAAAATTACCGTCAACTGCATCGCGCCGGGGCTCATTGATACCGGGATGATCGAGATGGAAGAGGCCGCGCTGCAAGAGGCGATGGCCATCATCCCGATGAAACGAATGGGTCATGCGGACGAAGTCGCCGGGCTGGCCAGCTATCTGATGTCTGATATTGCGGGCTATGTCACCCGCCAGGTCATTTCCATTAATGGGGGCATGCTATGACGCGTCGCGTGGTGATTACAGGCATGGGGGGCGTCACCGCCTTCGGTGAGGACTGGCAGTCGGTTGCGGCACGCTTGCTGCAATATGAAAACGCCGTGCGCACGATGCCGGAGTGGGCGGTGTATGAGGGTCTGCAGACCCTGCTGGGCGCGCCAGTCGATGACTTTGCCCTGCCGGAACACTACACCCGCAAGCGCATTCGCTCGATGGGCCGGGTATCGCTGATGTCGACTCGCGCCACCGAGCTGGCGCTGGCGCAGGCCGGACTGATTGACGATCCGGTACTCACCAACGGCGAAACCGGGATTGCCTACGGCTCATCCACCGGCAGCACCGGTCCGGTAAGCGACTTCGCCACCATGCTCACCGAAAAGCACACCAACAACATCACCGGCACCACATACGTACAGATGATGCCGCACACCACGGCGGTGAATACCGGGCTGTTCTTCGGCCTGCGCGGGCGGGTGATCCCGACCTCCAGCGCCTGCACCTCCGGCAGCCAGGCGATCGGTTACGCCTGGGAAGCCATTCGCCACGGTTATCAAACGGTGATGGTCGCAGGGGGCGCAGAAGAGCTGTGTCCGTCAGAAGCGGCAGTGTTCGATACGTTGTTCGCCACCAGCCAGCGCAACGACACGCCGAAACTCACCCCGTCACCGTTCGATACCCAGCGCGACGGCCTGGTGATTGGCGAAGGTGCCGGGACGCTGATTCTTGAAGAGCTGGAACACGCGAAAGCGCGTGGCGCGACGATCTACGGTGAAATTGTGGGCTTCGCCACCAACTGCGACGCGGCGCATATCACCCAGCCGCAGCGGGAAACCATGCTGATCTGCATGGAGAAGTCGCTGAAAATAGCCGGACTCAGCCCGCGCGCGATCGGCTACATTTCCGCACACGGTACGGCGACCGACCGGGGCGATATTGCCGAAAGCCAGGCCACTGCCGCGCTTTTCGGCGACAACGTGCCGATTTCATCGTTAAAGAGCTATTTTGGCCATACGCTCGGGGCCTGCGGCGCGCTGGAGGCCTGGATGAGTGTGCAGATGATGCGCGAGGGCTGGTTTGCGCCGACCCTGAATTTAAGACAACCGGATGAGCAATGTGGCGCATTAGATTATATTATGGGGAAAGCCCGTCACATTGACTGCGAATATCTGCAAAGCAACAACTTCGCGTTCGGCGGCATTAATACCTCCATTATCATTAAACGCTGGGCGTGACTATGTACCAGTTTCTACTGGGAAAGATTTCTACTCTCAGCGCTGACCCTCTGGCGTCAGCGTTGGCCGAACAAGCACCGCAGGGCGCGCGTCGCCTTCCCTGGCTGGCCGGGCGGACTCTGCTCGCCCGGGCGCTGTCCCCTTCCCCGGTGCCGGACATTGTCTTTGGCGAACAGGGCAAACCCGCGTTCGTCGATGCGCATCCGTACTGGTTTAACCTGAGCCACAGCGGGGATGATATTGCTCTGCTGCTGAGCGACGAAGGCGAAGTGGGCTGCGACATTGAAGTGGTTCGCCCGCGCGACAACTGGCAGGCGCTGGCCAATGCGGTCTTTAGCGTGGCCGAGCACGATGAACTGGAACGTGAAACGCCCGAAGACAAGCTGGCGGCGTTCTGGCGCATCTGGACGCGCAAAGAAGCGATCGTCAAACAGCGCGGCGGCAGCGCCTGGCAGATTGTCAGTATCGACAGCACCTTTGCCTCCGCACTGAGCATCAGCCACTGTCAGTACGGGGCGCTCAGCCTGGCGGTCTGCACACCAACGCCGTTCACTCTTCATCACGACGCTCTGCGTCTGCTGTAACCTTTTGCCCACCTGCTACGCTTAATGGTCTGACTTTGCTAACAACATGGAGCAGACCATGAAAATCGATCTTACGGGAAAAGTGGCGTTGGTCACCGCCTCCACCGGCGGTATTGGCTTCGCTATCGCCAGAGGGCTGGCGGAGAGCGGCGCAGAGGTGATCCTCAACGGGCGCAGCACCGACTCGGTCAACCGGGGTATTCAGCATCTCCAGCAGGCGGTGCCCGGCATCCAGCTGCGGGCGGCGATTGCCGATCTCAGCACCCCGGACGGCGTGGAAGCGCTGCTGAAAGTGGCGTCCGACGTCGATATCCTGGTGAACAACGCCGGGATCTACGGACCAGAAGATTTTTACACCACCGCCGATGAAACCTGGGATAACTACTGGCAAACCAACGTCATGTCCGGGGTGCGCCTGTCCCGCGCCCTGCTGCCCGGCATGGTGCAAAAAGGCTGGGGCCGGGTGGTGTTTATCTCCTCGGAGTCGGCCTGCAATATCCCGGCAGACATGATCCACTATGGAGTGACCAAAACCGCCCAGCTGTCGCTGGCACGCGGGCTGGCGAAATTTGTCGCCGGAAGCGGCGTCACCGTCAACAGCGTATTGCCCGGCCCGACGATGTCTGACGGCTTTGCCGACATGATGAAAGATGAGATCGAGAAAACCGGCAAATCGCTGGAGACGCTGGCGAAAGAGTTTGTGATGGCCCATCGCCCGAGCTCGGTGATCCAGCGTGCTGCCACGGTCGACGAAGTGGCAAACATGGTGGTTTACGTCTGTTCACCGCTGGCCTCCGCCACCTCCGGCGCGGCGCTGCGCGTTGATGGCGGCGTGATAGACGATATTATCTAGCGGGTAAGCCGCCCGCCCTCTGGCGGGTGGCATCTGGCCTCAAAGCAGGTACACTGACGGGCAGAATATGTCTTCCAGCTAAGAAACGTTATGACCAATATGATTGCCGATGAGGCAGTAGCAAAATCCACTGTGCTTTCTGTTTTTGATTTTGACGGCACGCTGACGCATCACGACAGTTTTATCCCTTTCTTACGCTTTGCGTTCGGTAAACGCTATTTTGCCGGCCGTCTGGTGCGGATGGCCTTGCCCACGCTGCACTGCGTGCGCCGTAAGCTGACCCGTGACGAGCTTAAAGAGGTGCTGATCAGGACCTTCCTGACCGGCGTGGATGAGCGCTGGCTGCGCCAGCAGGCGGATCTGTTCTGTGAGAAATACTGGGCCAAGCTGATGCGCCCGGCAGGCGTGATTGCAGTAGCGACGGAAGTGAACTCCGGGGCCGAAGTGACGATCTGTTCTGCGTCACCGGCGCTGGTGCTGCAGCCGTTTGCCGACAAGCTCGGCATTAAGCTTATCGGCACCCAGCTGGAAGTGAAAAACGGCAAGCTGACCGGACGGATCACCGGCCATAACTGCCGCTGCGGGCAGAAGGTCTCAAGGCTGGAACACGTATACGGCAGCCTGACGAACTACCATCTGCGTGCCTGGGGCGATACGCGCGGGGATCATGAGCTGCTGGCCGCGGCACAGGATCCACACTGGCGTCATTTCCATCACCCGCGCGCGCGCCGTAATTCGCCGATCAAGCTGTAAAATACACCGGGTGGCGGCTTCGCCTGACCCGGCCTACAACCCTGCAAATCAATCAGGCTTCGCGTTTACCCGGGAACAGCAGACTCGCCACAATCCCGGCGGCCAGCACGCCCAGCACCACTAACAGACTGGCCGTGGCACCGATGCCATAGCCGTGATGCCAGAAGTGATCCGTGGCATTCAGGCCAAGCTTGAACGCCACGAAGAACAGCAGCGCGATCACCGCTTTCTCCAGATGCACCAGATACTGTTTCAGCGCTTCCAGCACGAAGTAGAGCGTACGCAGGCCGAGGATCGCGAACATCATCGCGCTGTAGATAATCAGCGGTTCGCGGCTGACGGCGATAATCGCTGGCACCGAGTCAAACGCAAACATCACGTCTGACAGCTCAACCACCGCCACGCAGAGCAGCAGCGGCGTGGCATAGCGCTTCGCCTTCTTCACCCGTCCAACCATCACATCCTGGTTCTCTGGCTTCGCCAGCTCTACATCGACCTCTTTCTGACTCAGCAGGAAAGCGTGGCCGGTGATTTTTGGCCAGATCGGGTAGAAGCGTTTCACCGCCCGGTACGCCAGATGCTGGGAGTAATCCTCAATCGCATCCTGCTCTTCGCCGCGCTTGAGCATCATCACCGCCGTCCAGGCCACGATCAGGGCAAAGACCACTTCGACATACGGCCCCAGGCTCAGCAGGCTGGTACCGATAGCCACGAAAATCCCGCGGAATACGATGGCGCCAATGACGCCCCAGTAGAGCACCCGGTGACGATACTGATCCGGCACGCCAAACCAGGCAAAGATCGCCATCATCACGAACAGGTTATCGACCGACAGCACCTCTTCCAGCGCATAACCGGTGAGGAACAGGCTTGCCACTTCCGCGCCGTGGTGAACATACAGGAACCCGGCGAAGGCCATCGCGGTCATGACCCAGAAGATCGACCAGAGCGACGCGCTTTTCAGCGAAATCGGTTTGTTATGACGGTGCATAAAGAGGTCGATAAACATCGCCCCTACCGCCATAACCACAAAGACAACAACGGTTTCCGTCGGGAAACCGAGATGAGCAGATGCCATACACAACCCTTTTAGAAGACAAAATACAAACCATGCAGACTGGCGAAGCCAGTGAAGAAAAGGGGGGACTGTCGGCAGTCTTCTCCCCTTAAGAAGTCAAACCCGGCGCACGCAGTGCCTGCGCAAGGTCGTGCATTTTACCCCACATCAACGCCGTTCTGCCATCGGTGGGTGGGGGTTATTGGCTCATGCCGCGCAGGCGCTGCAGGACGGCCACCAGCACCGCGACCGACCAGCCAACCATCAGCGCCCCGACTAACCCTTCGACTCCGCCAACCAGCCGCCAGTGCTCCGGCAGGGTGACATCGCCATACCCGACGGTGGCGTAGCTGACCAACGAGAAGTAGAAGCTGGTGTTCCAGTCCGGCAGCGCCTTGACGTACCAGTAAAATCCGGCAAACAGGCTGGCTTCAATCAGATGGGCAAACAGCACGGAAATGACGATGGCGACATTGCGGGAGACAATGCGGATCACCGATTCAACGCCGAGGTTAATGTACTTGAGGACGATAAACATCCACGTCGAATGAATGATGACCGTCAGGGTGATCAGCGTAGTCACACTCAAAAGCAGCATATCGGGTACTCGCAGAGCCGCAGGCAGTGAAGAAGGCGCAATGGTTGAAGCATAGCGGATCTGCTTCTGACGATAACGCCTGATGACGCTTTTTTATCCTCTGACCGCCAGCTCCTGCGCGCAGGCCCATGCACTCGCCCAGGCCCACTGGAAGTTGTAGCCGCCGAGCCAGCCGGTGACGTCCATCACTTCGCCGATAAAGAAAAGCCCCGGTACGTTACGCGCCTCCATGGTGCGCGAGGAGAGTTCATGGGTGTCGACGCCGCCCAGCGTCACTTCCGCCGTGCGATAGCCTTCGGTACCGTTTGGTTGCACGCGCCAGGCGCTCAACGTTTCCACCAGCGTTTGCTGATCGCGGCTGTTGAGCTGCTTCAGCGACACGTCCGGGATCTGACCCAGCAGCTGCAGACACTCCACCAGCCGCTTCGGCAGCTGCATCGCTAACGTATTTTTCAAGCTCTGGTTCGGGTGTTCCGCACGCTGCGCATCAAGGAAGCTCTCCAGATCGCAGTCAGGCACTAAGTTGACGCTGACGAACTCACCCGGCTGCCAGTAGCTTGAAATTTGCAGCACTGCCGGTCCGGACAGGCCGCGATGGGTAAACAGCAGATTTTCCCGGAACACCGTCCCGTCTTCAGCGGTGATCACCGACGGCACCGAGACGCCAGAAAGCGTTTGCAGCTGTTCCAGCAGCGGTTTATGCAGCGTGAACGGCACCAGCCCGGCGCGGGTCGGCAGCAACTTCAAACCAAACTGTTCGGCAATTTTATAGCCAAAAGGCGATGCCCCCAGCCCCGGCATCGAGAGCCCGCCGCTGGCGATCACCAGATTGAGGGTGCTCACCGTTTCGCCATTCAGCGTTACGGTGTATCCCGTCTCGTCCCGGACCACATCCAGCACTTCGCTGCGTAATCGCAGGGTAACCTGGCCTTTTTCACACTCTGCCAGCAGCATATCGACGATTTGTTGCGCAGAATCATCGCAAAAAAGCTGGCCCAGCGTTTTCTCGTGCCAGGCGATGCCGTGCTTGCCCACCATGTCGATAAAGTCCCACTGGGTGTAGCGTGCAAGGGCAGATTTGCAAAAATGGCGGTTTTGGCTGAGATAGGCTGCGGGTTCGATATAAAGGTTAGTAAAGTTGCAGCGCCCGCCGCCCGACATCAGGATTTTCCGGCCCGCCTTTTTGCCGTTATCGAGCAGCAGAACCCGGCGCCCCGCCTGTCCGGCCATCGCCGCACAGAATAATCCCGCTGCACCGGCGCCAATTACTATGGCATCATACTTTTCCACGTCTCGATCCTCTTGTTTTAAGGGCGCGAATTGTAAAGTTTCATCAAGAATCGCACCAGTGCATTATCATCGATCATATTTATTTACTTGAAATTTAAAATATAATTGTTTTACTACCGCCCTGAGTTAGGTAGGAAAACAAAAAAAAGTCTATATTTCACTTTGCCCGTTGCGCATTTGTCCTGGATAATGCGCCGCGTTCATGTCCTCAAGATGGCGTAACGTCCTATGCTACATTTGTTTGCCGGCCTGGATTTACATACCGGGTTATTACTATTGCTTGCTCTGGTCTTTGTATTGTTTTACGAAGCAATCAACGGCTTCCATGACACTGCAAACGCAGTGGCAACCGTAATCTACACACGAGCTTTACGATCGCAAGTTGCGGTTGTGATGGCGGCGGTGTTTAACTTCTTTGGTGTTCTTCTTGGAGGTCTGAGCGTAGCCTACGCCATCGTGCATATGCTGCCAACGGATCTACTATTGAATGTCAGCTCCGGCCATGGCCTCGCTATGGTGTTCTCCTTGCTGTTTGCTGCAATTATCTGGAACCTCGGTACCTGGTATTTCGGCCTGCCGGCATCCAGTTCTCACACCCTGATCGGCGCCATCATCGGTATTGGTTTAACCAATGCACTGTTGACCGGTACGTCGGTGGTTGATGCGCTGAACATTCCTAAAGTCATCGGTATTTTTGGTTCCCTGATTATTTCTCCGATCGTCGGTCTGGTCGTTGCAGGGGGGCTGATTTTCCTGCTGCGTCGTTACTGGAGCGGTACCAAAAAACGCGCCCGTATCCACCTGACGCCTGCTGAGCGTGAAAAGAAAGACGGCAAGAAAAAGCCGCCATTCTGGACGCGTATTGCCCTGATCATTTCTGCTATCGGCGTGGCCTTCTCTCACGGCGCAAACGACGGTCAGAAAGGCATTGGTCTGGTCATGCTGGTACTGATTGGCGTGGCCCCTGCGGGCTTCGTGGTGAATATGAATGCCTCCGGATACGAAATTACCCGTACCCGTGATGCAGTCAACAACGTGGAAACTTACTTCCAACAGCGTCCCGATTTGCTGAAGAAAGTGACCGGTGTGGATCAGCTGATCCCGTCTCCGGAAGCGGGCGCAACCACTGCACCTGGCGAGTTCCACTGTCACCCGGCTAACGCTATTAATGCGCTGGAACGTGCCAAAGGCATGCTGACGGATATCGAAAGCTACGACAAACTGTCCGTTGAGCAACGTGGCCAGCTGCGCCGCATCATGCTGTGCATTTCGGATGTGACTGACAAGGTGGCCAAGCTGCCTGAAGTCAACGCTGACGACAAGCGTCTGCTGAAGAAGCTGAAAGTCGACATGCTGAATACCATTGAGTACGCGCCAGTCTGGATCATCATGGCGGTCGCGCTGGCTCTGGGTATCGGTACGATGATTGGCTGGCGTCGCGTCGCGACGACTATCGGCGAGAAGATCGGTAAGAAAGGCATGACGTATGCGCAAGGTATGTCCGCGCAGATGACAGCCGCTGTCTCTATCGGTCTGGCAAGCTATACCGGTATGCCGGTGTCGACCACCCACGTACTCTCGTCGTCCGTGGCAGGTACCATGTTGGTTGATGGGGGGGGTCTGCAACGCAAAACCGTCACCAGCATCCTGATGGCCTGGGTCTTTACCCTTCCGGCGTCTATTCTGCTGTCAGGCGGGCTGTACTGGATCTCCCTGCAGTTCTTGTAATCGCAGGCAGAGAAAGAGAAAAGCGGGTCAGGAAACTGACCCGCTTTTTTTTGTGGGCGCAATGTGGATCTTAAGCGCTGTTTACATGAGGAAAATCTGAACATTTTTTGTTCACATTCCGGGAGGTTAAATCCTTATCATGCCGGGTGCAGTAAAAATTTCATGCAAAGGAGAATGTATGGCTTCTGTACCCATCCCCGGACCTGGTCCACTCGTCATAGCGAATAACATGCGTGAAGCTCGCTGTAACGGATGGGGAAAATGGCATGAAAGGCCCCCTTACGGAGATGATCCTACGGACCAGCGCAATATCAGAGAAGGAATAGACTATGCCATTGAGAACGGCTATTAAATGGATCCATCGGCTGGTGACGCTTATCTTGCTCATCGTGATCATCGGCTTTGTATGGCTCAACCACCCGCCCAATCCTCGAGAGGGTGACGAACTGCAGCGGGCTTACAAATTATCTGACAGCGTCTGGCTTTATATGACCGTTAACGATAAAGGTGGCGCAACGGTTCCCGTACTCTACCGTTACTATTTGTCGAAAGAGATACGCGGTGAAAACAAAGATATTATTCGGGAACTCACTGTGCAGTCGCCTGTCCTTGAAGGAACAGGCAGCATCACCGATGCTAGCGTAGGGAGTCACGGCGAGGTGAACATCGCCTACAGCGGGAAGGTGTTCTCATTGCGGGAAGATATCTCTAACCTTCGGTTTACGGTTTCCCCCTGATCCCTGAAAAAAGGAAGGCGAGAGTTAACCCGCCTTCCATTGTCCTCACAGTGTGCTCAGTGCCAGATGAGGAGAGCAACCATGCTCACCACCACCAGGCCGCACAGGGCGCTGGTCAAAATAAACTGACGGCGCAGACGCTCGCAGCGACGGATAAATTCATCATCATGATGATCGCGATAGCGCTGGGCGTAGATATACCACACCAGGCGCATCTGTTTGCTGGGCTGTCCATGCGAGGTGAAAAAGCCGCCCCCATCTACATATTGATACAGCAGCGGATCGCAGCTACGAAGTACCACTAATAGCGCGCGCAAAGATGAGAAATAACGCGCCATATTCACGATGCAAACCACACATAACGCCCAAAACAATGCGACTGTGCTAATCATACTTCCTCCCCGGCGTCCGCCCACGGAGCAATGCCCCGGGGCTACCGCACCCATGCCCTGACAGACGGTTCAGTGAAAGAGAGACACAAAAACCGATCGGTTTCACATTTTAATATCCGACCGGCTTATTCAATAGTGTAGGAGATCCGTTAATTTTTTTGCCACATGGTTATTCGTTATCAACTCCAGTGCTTGAAAATTTTGTTCAACTGGGCCGTAATGAATGCACAGACAACTGCTAAACGCATGGGTCATCGATCACTTAAGGAAGGAGTAACACTATGGCGTACAAACACATTCTCATCGCGGTTGACCTCTCCCCGGAGAGCAAGGTGCTGGTTGATAAAGCCGTATCCATGGCACGTCCGTACAATGCGAAAGTTTCCCTGATTCACGTGGACGTTAATTACTCTGATCTCTATACCGGCCTTATCGACGTCAATCTTGGCGATATGCAAAAGCGCATCTCCGAAGAGACACATCAGGCCCTGAGCGAACTGTCCACCAATGCCGGTTATCCGATTACGGAAACCCTGAGCGGCAGCGGTGACCTCGGCCAGGTGCTGGTCGATGCGATTAAGAAATACGATATGGATCTGGTGGTTTGCGGTCATCACCAGGATTTCTGGAGCAAGCTGATGTCGTCAGCGCGTCAGCTGATCAACACCGTCCACGTGGATATGTTGATTGTGCCGCTGCGCGACGAAGAAGACGAGTAAGCGCCTGTTTTGCCCGGTGGCGCTAACGCTTACCGGGCCTACAAAACCAGATCGTAGGCCGGGTAAGGCGAAGCCGCCACCCGGCTTTTTTATTCCGGGGTGCCGGAATAAATATCAAACCGGTGGCCTTTGGTGACCACCGCATTGGTCGTCGCAACCTCCGCCAGCGGCGGGGCGTAATCCGGGCGTTTAACCACCACACGCTTTGTCGCCAGCTGTCGGGCAGGCTCCAGTAATCCGTCAGCATCCAGATCCGGGCCCACCAGCGACTGAAATACCCGCATCTCTTTTTTTACCAGCGCGCTTTTCTGCTTATGCGGGAACATCGGGTCGAGATAGACCACCTGCGGACGCGGGGTGATATCCGTTAACGCCGTCAGGCTAGAGGCGTGGATCAGCTGCAGCCGCTCCTGCAACCAGCGGCCAATTTCCGGGTCGGCATAGCCGCGGGCCAGACCGTCATCCAGTAAAGCCGCAACCACCGGGTTGCGCTCCAGCATCCGCACCCGACAGCCGACAGCCGCCAGCACAAACGCATCGCGCCCTAACCCTGCCGTGGCGTCGACCACGTCGGGCAGATAGCTCCCTTTCACGCCAACTGCCTTCGCGACCGCTTCACCGCGACCGCCGCCGAACTTGCGCCGGTGCGCCATCGCACCGCCGACAAAATCAACAAAAATGCCGCCGAGTTTGGGCTCGTCGCACTTGCGCAGCTCCAGATGCGTCGGGGTCATCACCAACGCCATCAGGTTATCGGCGTCGTGCTCCAGTCCCCAGCGGGCAGCAAGAACAGATAAGGCGCCGTCTCCGGCGCCTGTTTCATCTACTAAGCAGATTTTCACAACAACGATCAGCCCTTGATTCCGTAATGTTCCAGCATCGCATCCAGCTGCGGCTCACGGCCACGGAAGCGTTTAAACAGCTCCATAGGCTCTTCGGAACCGCCGCGCGTCAGGATGTTGTCGAGGAACGACTGCCCGGTGGTGCGGTTGAAAATCCCCTCTTCTTCGAAGCGAGAATAAGCGTCCGCTGCCAGCACGTCGGCCCACAGGTAGCTGTAGTAACCCGCCGCGTAACCGCCGGCAAAGATATGGCTGAACGCATGCGGGAAGCGGCCCCAGGTCGGGCCAGGAATAAGCGCCACCTGTTTTTTGATTTCAGCCAGGGTTTCGAGGATCTTCGCGCCCTGCTCCGGGCTGAACTCCGCATGCAGACGGAAATCGAACAGGCCGAACTCCAGCTGGCGCAGAATGAACATCGCCGCCTGGTAGTTTTTCGCTTCCAGCATTTTATCCAGCAGCGATTTTGGCAGCGGCTCACCGGTTTCATAATGGCCGGAGATAAACGCCAGCGCGTCCGGCTCCCAGCACCAGTTTTCCATAAACTGGCTTGGCAGTTCGACCGCATCCCACGGCACGCCGCTGATGCCCGCCACGCCTGCCGCTTCGATACGGGTCAGCATATGGTGCAGACCGTGGCCGAATTCGTGGAACAGGGTGATCACTTCGTCATGGGTAAACAGCGCAGGTTTGCCGCTCACCGGACGGTTAAAGTTACAGGTCAGGTACGCGACCGGTTTTTGCAGCGAACCGTCGGCTTTACGCATCTGGCCGACGCAGTCGTCCATCCAGGCGCCGCCGCGTTTGTTTTCACGGGCGTACAGATCGAGATAGAAGCTGCCGCGCAGTTCGTTTTTCTCGTCATACAGCTCGAAGAAACGCACCTCCGGGTGCCACACGTCTACGTCGTGACGCTCTTTGGCGGTGATGCCATAGATGCGTTTAACCACTTCGAACAGGCCGTTAACGGCTTTGTTTTCCGGGAAGTACGGGCGCAGCTGCTCGTCGCTGATGCTGTACAGATGCTGCTTCTGTTTTTCGCTGTAATAGGCGATATCCCACGGCTGCAGGTCATCGACGCCAAACTCGGCTTTCGCAAAGGCACGCAGCTGGGCCAGCTCTTTCTCGCCCTGTGGACGGGCGCGCTTTGCCAGATCGGTTAAGAAATCCAGCACCTGCTGTGGGTTCTCGGCCATTTTAGTGGCAAGGGATTTATCCGCGTAGCTGTCAAAGCCCAGCAGCTGCGCCAGCTCGTGACGCAGGGCGAGGATTTCGGCCATTACCGGGCTGTTATCCCATTTACCGGCATTCGGGCCCTGATCGGAGGCGCGGGTGCTGTAGGCGCGGTACATCTCTTCACGCAGGGCCTGGTTGTCGCAGTAGGTCATCACCGGCAGATAGCTCGGGATATCCAGCGTCAGCAGGTAACCTTCCTGCTCTTTGGCTTCGGCCTGGGCTTTTGCTGCCGCCAGGGCGCTTTCCGGCATTCCGGCAAGCTCAGCCTCGTCTGTCACCCGTTTGGTCCAGCCCATGGTGGCATCAAGTACGTTGTTGCTGTACTGATTGCCCAGTTCAGACAGACGCGTGGCGATTTCGCCATAGCGCTGCTGTTTGTCTTTCGCCAGACCAATGCCCGACAGTTCAAAATCACGCAGCGCGTTATCGACCGATTTTTTCTGCGCGGTATTCAGCCTCGCATAATGATCGCCATCGCGCAGATCGCGATACGCCTGGTACAGCCCTTCATGCTGCCCAACCCAGGTGCTGTACTCCGACAGCAGCGGCAGGGTTTGCTCGTAAGCTTCTCGCAGTTCCGGGCTGTTTTGCACCGAGTTCAGGTGGCTCACCGGGGAGAAGATGCGCCCGAGCACATCATCTACTTCCGCCAGCGGCTGACACAGATTTTCCCAGCTGTAGGGCGCGCCCTGCGCCACCACGCTCTCAACCGCAGAGCGGCAATCGTCCAGTGCTTTGGTGACGGCTGGCACGACATGTTCAGGCTGAATGGAGGAAAACGGCGGCAACGAAAAAGGCGTCAGTAATGGATTGGTCATAAGCACTGTCCTGTTAAATGAGTGAATGAAGCGCGCATCCTGCGCAAGCATATGGTGTCTAGAATGGGGTTAAGTGTAGTGAATTTCAATGCCGCACGCGGCTGAAAAATACCCGGCAGTACGGTGCTTGCCGGGCCTGCGGGTAATCTGTGCCGTTCTGCGGTAAACTGTGGAAAATCGTTTACTCAGTGGAATTCATCTACCCATGCTCAGTTATCGCCACAGCTTTCACGCGGGCAACCACGCCGACGTCCTTAAACACACCGTTCAGAGCCTGATTATCGAAGCGCTTAAAGAGAAAGATAAGCCGTTTCTCTATCTGGATACCCATGCCGGCGCAGGTCGCTATCAGCTGAGCAGCGAACACGCTGAGCGGACCGGCGAATACCTCGAAGGTATCGGCCGTATCTGGCAGCAGGATGACCTGCCGGCAGAGCTTGAGCCGTACATCAGCGTGATCAACCATTTCAACCGCGGCGAACAGCTGCGCTACTACCCGGGCTCGCCGCTGATTGCCCGCCAGCTGCTGCGTGAGCAGGACAGCATTCAGCTGACCGAGCTGCACTCGAGCGATTTCCCGCTGCTGCGCTCTGAATTCCAGAAAGACAGCCGCGCGCGTGTGGAAAAATCCGACGGCTATCAGCAGTTGAAGGCAAAATTACCGCCGGTTTCACGCCGTGGCCTGGTGCTGATCGATCCGCCGTATGAAATGAAGTCAGATTATCAGGCGGTGGTTGCCGGTATCCACGAAGGTTACAAACGTTTTGCCACCGGCACCTATGCGCTGTGGTATCCGGTGGTACTGCGTTCGCAAATCAAACGGATGATCAAAGACCTGGAAGCGACCGGCATCCGCAAAATTATGCAGATTGAGCTGGCCGTGCGTCCGGACAGCGACCAGCGCGGCATGACCGCCTCCGGCATGATCGTGGTTAACCCACCGTGGAAGCTCGAAGCGCAGATGAACAACGTCCTGCCGTGGCTGCACAAGAAGCTGGTACCGACGGGCATCGGTCATGCGACCGTCAGTTGGATCGTGCCAGAGTAATCGCAGCAATCGGTGGAAGCTATTGATTTCCGGTATACAATCGCGGCAATTAACGATTAAGGACAAGACCATGACTCAGCATTATGACTACATCGCTATCGGCGGCGGCAGCGGCGGTATCGCCTCGATTAACCGTGCGGCCATGTATGGCCAGAAGTGCGCGCTGATTGAAGCCAAAGCATTGGGCGGCACCTGCGTGAACGTCGGTTGTGTACCGAAAAAGGTGATGTGGCATGCGGCGCAGATCCGCGAGGCTATCCATATGTATGGCCCGGATTACGGCTTTGACACCACCATCAACCACTTTGACTGGGATAAGTTAATCGCCAGTCGCACCGCTTACATTGACCGTATCCATACCTCGTACGACAACGTGCTGGGTAAGAACAACGTCGATGTGATCCGCGGTTTTGCCCGTTTCGTTGATGCGAAGACCATTGAAGTGAACGGCGAGACGATCACCGCCGATCACATCCTGATCGCTACCGGCGGCCGTCCAAGCCACCCGGATATCCCGGGCGTGGAATACGGTATCGACTCGGACGGTTTCTTTGAACTGCCTGCCCTGCCAAAACGCGTTGCTGTCGTTGGCGCGGGCTATATTGCCGTCGAGCTGGCGGGCGTGATTAACGGCCTCGGTGCCGAAGCACACCTGTTTGTGCGTAAACATGCCCCGCTGCGCAGCTTCGATCCGCTGATCGTCGAGACGCTGGTAGAAGTGATGAACGCCGAAGGCCCGCAGCTGCACACGCAGGCCGTGCCAAAAGCGGTGGTTAAAAATGCCGACGGCAGCCTGACGCTGGAGCTGGAAGATGGCCGTAGCCAGACCGTCGATTGCCTGATCTGGGCCATTGGTCGCGAACCGGCAAACGACAACTTCAACCTGGCCGCGACCGGTGTGAAGACCAACGAGAAAGGCTATATCACGGTCGATAAATTCCAGAACACCAGCGTGCCGGGTATTTACGCGGTGGGTGATAACACGGGTGCAGTAGAGCTGACTCCGGTGGCCGTTGCCGCAGGCCGTCGCCTCTCTGAGCGTCTGTTTAACAACAAGCCGGATGAGCATCTGGACTACAACCTCATTCCGACCGTGGTCTTCAGCCACCCGCCAATCGGCACCGTCGGCTTAACCGAGCCGCAGGCGCGCGAGCAGTATGGCGACGATCAGGTGAAAGTGTATAAATCCTCTTTCACCGCCATGTATACCGCTGTGACCACTCACCGCCAGCCGTGCCGCATGAAATTAGTGTGCGTCGGCCCGGACGAGAAGATCGTCGGTATTCACGGCATTGGCTTTGGTATGGATGAGATCCTGCAGGGCTTTGCGGTGGCGCTGAAAATGGGTGCAACCAAGAAAGACTTTGATAATACCGTGGCGATCCACCCGACTGCGGCAGAAGAGTTTGTGACAATGCGTTAATTACGCATGACGACCGGTGTCAGGCAATGATTATCTGCCCGACACCGGTACACTCCTCAAATATAAACATTTTCAGATTCATATTTAGCAGACGCATCCCTGCCAGCTGGCAATGGCGTAATCGGATCGGTTGCGTAATAACGCTATGCGAAAAAAAGACATTCCTCATATCGCAATTTTCGAAACAAACCTCATCAATATAACAACGATTAATTAATAAACTTTTAAACTGCACATCTTTAAACAAACATTGTTTCAGGTTCGAATGATAAACAATCGCCGTATTACCCCCTTCACAAATATGCAACCGCGCGAAATGGCGGCTTTCCAGTAACCCCTCCAGTTCTGTTATAGTGGATTTCTGTTCACAACTCTGTTGAAAAGACAAAGGCATAGCGCCCTGACGCTTCGCGTTAAGGTTCATAAGGATTCCTGTTTTTTGAAATGTCATCTGAAACGATGACCTTAAGTGGGAACCCTTAATTACGGTTTTCAGCGCGGCGAAACAAGATCGATTTTGGACACTTATTTGCAGAGTTGGCCGATAAGACAAAAGTGCATATTCACAGCAATAGTAACCCAGTCAAAATATAATTTACCTTAAGGGGATATTTCATGCCGATAAGCAAAAGTAAGAACGCTATTCTGGTATTAGAATCACCGTGGAAGCTTGATGATTACGACGCCAACCGCTCATCCGTGCTGCCATTTGTGCAGGGGATTGCGAAGATGCATGGCAATACCGAGGTCTACTCACTGAACTTCTACAATAAAGCCAGTTTCGATTTAGCACTGGAATGCCTGTGTCGGCAGAAGTTTGATAACACCATCGTCTATGTTGCAGCACATGGCAGTAAAACCCATATCGGTGATGTTTCGCTTAAGCACATTCTTACGAAGATTAATGAAAAATCCCGCAAATTCAATATTAAGGGGCTGATGCTGGGTTCCTGTTTTGCCGGTAGCAAAACCTGGCTACTGGAGGGTTTCACCGAAGACAGCAAGTTGACCTGGTGTGCGGGGTATTCTTCTTCATGCTACTGGCTTCAGGGCACCATGATCGACTGCGCGATCATCCACCGTGCGCTCAGTATTGAAGATGAGCACTATCAAAACCGTGAAGATATGGAAGAGGCATTCGCCACCGCCATCGCGCCCTTCGCACCGAATTCGGTCATCGGGACCGATGCGAAGGATGAATCAGTGGCACTTTCGCAATCACTGCAGTTCGTCATCCAGCCGGAAGGCAGGGGTTTTCGTGCCCGTCTGTCATCTGAGCCAATTTTTGAGAAAGCAGAAGAGTATCGCTTTAGTCTGGAAGAGGATGCCATCGCCTGATTAACACTCTGTTGCAAAGCGAATGATCCGAAATTTACTCGCGCTACGCCCCGCTGGTTTTCATGTTTATCGCTGTAAAAACATCAACATGAGACCAGCAACTCCGTGTTAACCCTTTTTGTAAAATGTGATCAATAGCACACTTTCCTTTCCAGACACCGAAGCGAATGACTAAGCTTAGTAAGCACCCGGATATAACCAGACATCTGACAACGCTTACCGGAGGTCCTGACCATCATGTTCAACCAGAAAATACGCACTGTAGAGACCGTAGAGTTCGACATAGAACAAGAACTTCTCTACGAAATCGATCCCTGCGAGTTAAAACTGGATGAAATGCTCGAGGCGGAGCCAGAGCCTGAAATGATTGAAGGGCTCCCCGCTTCTGACGCGTTGACGCCTGCCGATCGCTACCTTGAGCTTTTCGAGCATGTTCAGTCGACGCGTCTGTTCGCCGACAGCAAAACCTTTCCCGACTGCTCGCCTAAAATGGATCCGCTGGATATTCTCATCCGCTACCGCAAGGTACGACGTCACCGGGACTTTGACCTGCGCCAGTTTGTCGAAAAGCACTTCTGGCTACCGGAAGTCCTGTCGAGCGAGTATGTGTCAGATCCTTCATTCTCGCTTAAAGAACATATCGACAACTTGTGGCCGGTGCTGACGCGCGAGCCGCAGGATCATATTCCGTGGTCGTCGCTGCTGGCGCTGCCGCAGGCCTATATTGTGCCCGGCGGACGCTTCAGCGAGACCTACTACTGGGATTCCTATTTCACCATGCTGGGGCTGGCCGAGAGTGGTCGGCACGACATGCTGAAATGCATGGCGGATAACTTTGCGTGGATGATTGAGCGCTACGGGCATATCCCCAACGGTAACCGTACCTACTACCTGAGCCGCTCCCAGCCGCCGGTATTTGCCCTGATGGTGGAGCTGTTCGAAGAGGACGGCGTGCGCGGGGCACGGCGCTATCTGGACCATCTGAAAATGGAATATGCCTTCTGGATGGACGGGGCCGATTCTCTGGTGCTTAACCAGGCCTATCGCCATGTGGTGCGAATGCCGAACGGGGCGCACCTCAACCGCTACTGGGATGACCGCGATACCCCGCGGGATGAGTCCTGGATTGAGGATGTGGAAACCGCTCGCCACTCCGGTCGTCCACCGAACGAGGTGTATCGGGATCTGCGTGCCGGGGCCGCCTCGGGCTGGGACTACTCTTCCCGCTGGCTGCGGGATACCGGTCGGCTGGCCAGCATTCGCACCACCCAGTTTATCCCCATCGATTTGAACGCGTTCCTGTTCAAACTGGAAAATACCATCGCCAATATTTCCGGACGTAATGGTGATAAGGAGACCGAAGCGCTGTTCCGCCAGAAAGCCAGCGATCGTCGCGCGGCAGTCGACCACTATCTGTGGGATGACGAGATGGGCTGCTATCGAGATTACGACTGGCGACGCGAGGAGCTGGCGCTGTTTTCCGCTGCCAGCATCGTGCCGCTGTACGTTGGCATGTCCACTCATGAGCAGGCCGAACGGCTATCCGACGCGGTGAAAGCACGTCTTCTGACCCCGGGCGGCATTCTTGCCACCGAGCATGAGACGGGCGAACAGTGGGATAAACCCAACGGCTGGGCGCCGCTGCAGTGGATGGCGATCCAGGGATTTAAAATGTACGGCAACGACTCGCTGGGGGATGAAATTGCCCACAGCTGGCTGCAGACGGTTAACCATTTCTACAAGGCCCACCACAAGCTGATTGAGAAGTACCACATCGCCAGCAGCCTGCCGCGTGAAGGGGGCGGGGGTGAATATCCTCTGCAGGATGGTTTTGGCTGGACCAACGGCGTGGTGCGTCGTCTTATCGGCCTGTACGGGGAGCCGTAGCTCCCCTTTATTCTTGTCTGTCAGCTAACGGCTGCACACTCCTTCAGCGGATCACCTCATAAATCGCGGTCTGGATCGTCTGCCACTTTTCGGCGCTGGTATTCGGCTGGGCCTTCGCCCGCCGCGTTGCCTGATCCACCTCGCGGCGTTGACGCTCCACCACCGCCGGTACGGTACAGAACGCCCGTAAATACTCTTTGCGCAGCGGGGTGAGCGCTTCGCCTGCGGACATGGCATGGCTCAGGGTGGTAATAAACTGACGGCAGGGCTTCTCTTCGGTCATTTGCAGCCGATAGCGCATCAGCACGTCCAGCACGGCGGCGTTGCCCACGGCGAGCGAGCGCTCAGTCCAGGAGAGCTTCCAGTCCATCCCCGCTTTCAAAAACAGCAGCGTCACCCGGGTGTCGTTGCGGTCGATTGCCGAGCGGAAGTTGTTCTCATCCCAGGTGATGCCCATCTGGTTCAGCGTGCCGCGGGATGTTGGGGCGTCACGTATCTCTTCTGCCACCGTCGATACTGGCGTCGCGGCCGTTGCCGCCTGCGCAGGTTCACTGCCTTCGCTGACCAGCCACACGCCGCCGACCAGCATCGCTATCACCATCACCCCCACGGCACCCCACAGTCCGACGGAAATCAGGTGATCGCGCTGCTCGGGCGTGCGGTCAGGCCGACGCCGCGGTTTATCGATGGTGTCGCGGACTTCAAAAATATCGTCCCCGCTGGCTTTGCGCTTTTTTCGCGCCGTCTCCCAGAAGGCGTGGACCTCGCTGGCCCCCTCAGCCAGCAATCCCGCCGGATTGACCCGCGTGCGGCCCTCTTCAAACGCGCGCTGAACGGGGCCCGCAATCTGCTGATAGTAGTTATTCAGCAGCAGCGTTTGCGCCGAGCTGAGGGGCTGTTGGGCGATAATCTTGTTGCGGATCACCCGGAGGTCATCAAGGTAGGTTTGTAGCGTTTTGCGCGGCTCCACCAGCAGCGTCAGCATCGACGGATCGTTAAACAGCGGGGCATACGAGTGGGAAAACTCTTTTTTATCCACCAGCATCAACGCCAGCTCGCTGAACAGCATCCCACTGAGCACATCGTTGCGTTCACCCTGCCGCAGCCAGCGGCGCACTTTATCGGCGCTGAACAGCGTTTTCAGATGGTTATTCAGCCGCACAGGGTCGGGCCATGCCTGAAGAATAAGTCCCTTGATGGTCATTTCCAGCGCCCGCACCTGCTTTTGTGCCTGCTGCTGCTGGGCATGGTCGCTGTCACCTAATTCCGTGCTGTAGGTCAGCAGCGGCTGCTGCATCCGCAGATGCTCAAGCGAGGTGACAAAGCGCGTAGCGGCGATCAGCTGGTTATCGCTGACCTCCTGTCCGCTCTCGTACTGAGGCACCCGCTGCTGCAACAGCCGCAGCTGCAGGGTAAATTGGGATAACTCCGCGTCATTCAGGTTGAGGCGCTTTGCGACCGCCGCCCATCCCCCCAGACCCAGTCGGGCCGTATCAAGCTGTTCAAGGAACCAGCGGGGATCTTTGCCTTCGGTAACGTGCACCTTTAACAGGAGCAGTATCTCCACGGAGGCCTGACGAATTATGCCCAGACAGCGTTCAAACTGTTCGCGGATCTGGTGCGATTGGCTGAGGATCATCATTTTCCTTTAACTACTGAGCCAGCGTGTAAAGAGACGGCCTGATAACCGTTTTTTCTTTTAGTTATATCGGGTTAAACATACCTGAGAACAGGTACTATTACAGTGACAATGTTAAAATCATTTACAAAAGCTTCCGGAGGATCGCATGCCTGTATTGCACACCCCGCGCTTAATCTGCTCCCCGCTGCAGGCAGCCGACTGGCCCTTTTTCCTGGCGCTCCAGCAGCACCCTGACGTAATGCGCTATGTGGCAGAAGCCCGCCCGGAGGCGGCCATTCGCGAGGCCTTTACGCCCCGGCTGGCCGAGTGGACGCCGGGCAGCGCCCACTGGCTGTGCCTGGTCGTGCGCGACAGCATTCTCCAGACGCCGCTCGGGGTGACCGGGTATATTCATCGTGAGGATGATTGCGCCGAAGTGGGATTTTTATTCGCCCCGCAGGCGCAAGGAAAAGGCTACGGCCTGGAATCCCTACGTGCTGTGTGTGATTACGCTTTTACGCAGGGCGGTATCCGCCGCCTGACCGCCACGGTCACGGCGGGCAACGTGGCTTCGCGACGGCTGCTGGAAAAGGCAGGATTTGTGCTGGAAGGTGAACTGCGCGAAAGCTACTGGCTGGCTGGCCAATGGCATAATGACTGGCTGTTTGGCCTGCTGAAAAAAGAGTACGCCCCAGCGTAATAGCGTACCGCGGGGATCCCTCCCCGGTACGTTTTTACAGGAACATTCCCCCGGACACTTCGATCCGCTGGGCATTCATCCAACCCAGCTCGTCGCTTAACAGCGCCGCTATCGCATCGCCAATATCATCCGGCAGCCCGACGCGTCCCAGCGCGGTCTGAGCGGAAATGTGCTGGTTAATCTCCGCGTTATCGCGCACCCGCCCGCCGCCAAAATCCGTCTCAATGGCGCCAGGGGCAATAATATTGGCGGTTATTCCCCGCGCCCCCAGCTCTTTGGCCTGGTAGCGCGTGAGCACTTCCATCGCCCCTTTCATCGACGCATAGGTGCTGGATCCCGGCTGGGCAAAACGCGCCAGCCCGGAGGAGACATTCAGGATCCGCCCACCGTCGTTGATCAGCGGTAACAGGCGCTGGGTCAGGAAGAACGGACCTTTAAAGTGGATGTTCAGCATCTCGTCGAACTGCGCTTCCGTGGTCTCGGCAAAGGGGGTGTATAAACCGACGCCAGCGTTGTTCAATAAATAATCGAAGGTGTCACGTTGCCACAGGGTGCTGAGTTTTTCACCTACTTCGGCAGCAAAGGCTTCAAAGCCTGCAACATCGCCGACGTTCAGCTGTATTGCCGCTGCCTTTACCCCTTTTTGCTCAATTTCGCGCACGACGTCCTGCGCCTCCTGCAGGCTGCGGTTCCAGGTCAGGATGATACCGACGCCCTTCGCGGCAAGCTTCAGCGCCGCGTTTTTACCGAGCCCGCGGCTGCCGCCCGTCACTAATGCGATACGTTCAGTCATAAGAAACCTCATTTCGGCTGTTGTGATGATTGAGAAAGAGCTTATTAGGTGATAGAAAATCAATAAATATGCTAAATCGCACTTCACTGTTTCACTGCCAACAACAATGAGCGCAACCTATGGATAAAATTCACGCAATGCAGCTGTTTATACGCGTCGCGGAACTGGAGAGTTTTTCGCGCGCGGCGGACTCAATGGGCCTTCCTAAAGGTAGCGTATCGCGCCAGATCCAGGCCCTGGAGAACGGGCTGGGCGCGCAGTTGCTGCACCGGACGACGCGCCGCGTCAGCCTGACGCAGGACGGAATGGTCTACTACGAGCGGGCCAAAGATCTGCTCGCTAACCTCGATGAACTGGATGGTCTTTTTTTGCACGACCCGGCGAGCGTCAGCGGACGACTGCGGGTGGATATGCCAGCTGGCGTTGCGCGAAATTTAGTCATCCCGCGACTGCCGCAGTTTTTACAGCAGTACCCCGGAATTGAGCTGGAGCTGAGCAGCAGCGATCGGCTGGTGGATGTGATCCGTGAAGGCTTTGATTGCGTGGTGCGCGTCGGCACTCTGAAGGATTCCGGGCTGATTGCCCGTCCGCTCGGCAAGCTGTCGGTGATTAACTGCGCCAGCCCCGATTATCTGACGCGTTTTGGCTATCCCGACGGGCTGGAGGATTTGGCCTCTCATGCGGTAGTACATTACTCCACCCACCTCGGCACCCGCCCACAGGGTTTTGAGTATTACGACGGCGAGACCAGCCGCTGGGTCAAAACCGGCGGCATCCTGACGGTGAACAGCACCGAGACGTATCACGCCTCGGCCATTGCCGGGCTGGGGATTATCCAGGTCCCACGCGTGGGCGTGCGCGATTCCCTGCGCGCCAAAAAGCTGCAGGAGATCCTGCCGCAATATCGCGCCAGGCCGATGCCGGTGTCGCTGATTTATCCCCATCGTCGCAACCTTTCCCGCCGGGTGCATCTGTTTATGGCGTGGCTTACGGAGATCATGAAAACCTACGTGGACTGAGGGCAGGCTATAATTTCAAAGACCTCCCGCTTATTAACAAGGAAAATGCGCGTGACGCCGGAAAACAACCAGCAACGTCCGACTCAGGAACTGGACTACGAGCCGATTAAGAAACTGGACCCTCAACCGCTCCAGAAGGAGGCGGAAACCGAGGCCAACATTACCCACGTGCGTAAAACGGGCAGCCTGCTGGACAAGGCGAAGGACGTCGTCCAGCTGATTCAGCAGCGGCCGATGATTGCCCACCTGCTGCGTGCCACCGAGCGTTTTAACGATCGGCTGGGCAATCAGTTTGGTGCCGCGATCACCTACTTCTCGTTTTTATCGATGATCCCAATCCTGATGCTCTCCTTTGCCGCAGCGGGTTTTATTCTGGTCTCGCACCCGACGCTGCTGCAGGACATCTTCAATAAAATACTGCAAAACGTCAGCGACCCGACGCTGGCCACCACCCTGAAAAGTACCATCAGCACTGCCGTCCAGCAGCGCACCACGGTGGGTATCGTCGGGCTGCTGGTGGCGCTCTACTCCGGCATTAACTGGATGGGCAACCTGCGCGAGGCGATCCGCGCCCAGTCACGCGACGTCTGGGAGCGCACGGCGCAGGATGAGGAGAAAATCTGGACCAAATACCTGCGCGATTTTATCTCGCTGATTGGTCTGCTGGTGGCGCTGATCATCACCCTTTCCATTACCTCTGCGGCAGGCTCGGCTCAGCAGATGATCATCTCTGCGCTGTATCTCGACACCATCGAGTGGCTGAAGCCGGTCTGGTCTCTGGTGGGGTTGAGTATCTCGATTCTGGCCAACTACCTGCTGTTTTTCTGGATTTTCTGGCGTCTGCCGCGCCATCGCCCGCGCCGTAAGGCGTTAATCCGTGGCACATTCATCGCCGCTATTGGTTTTGAGATTATCAAAATCGTGATGACCTATACCCTGCCTTCTCTGGTGACCTCCCCGTCCGGCGCAGCTTTCGGTTCAGTGCTGGGGCTGTTGGCCTTCTTCTACTTCTTCGCCCGGCTGACGCTGTTCTGTGCGGCGTGGATCGCCACTGCGCAGTACCCGGATGACCGTCGGATGCCGGGAAAAACCCACCGCTAAACCTGCTCTTCGGGCTGGAGTGAAATGCAAAATTTCAGCCCGATTCATCATTTCAGCATATAAATCCAGCCCTTAACTTTTATTTAACCGAAAACCAGTTTTATTCACTAAGTTTTAATTTCTGTGAAGCATTTCATAGATGTGATTTTCCTGGTCTGAAAATTATTCGCTTTTTGCGCTTTTTTTCGCCTCCCGCTGCGTTTGTTACAGATTGAAATGTCGCTTTTGCTGTGCGTAATATGGCCTTTCGTTCGCCAAATATAAGAAAAGTTTATGCAAGCAACCGCCACAACACTCAATTCACAGCAGGAAGACGTCCCGGTAAATTCGCGCAATAAAGTCGTCGTTGCATCGCTGATTGGTACCGCCATCGAGTTCTTCGACTTCTACATTTACGCCACCGCTGCGGTTATCGTGTTCCCGCATATTTTCTTCCCGCAGGGTGACCCGACGGCAGCGACGCTGCAGTCGCTGGCAACGTTCGCCATCGCCTTTATCGCCCGCCCTATTGGCTCTGCCGTTTTCGGCCACTTTGGCGATCGCGTGGGCCGCAAAGTGACGCTGGTTGCTTCGCTGCTGACGATGGGGATCTCGACTGTTGCCATCGGCCTGCTGCCAACCTATGAAACCATCGGTATTCTGGCTCCGATGCTGCTGGCGCTGGCGCGTTTTGGTCAGGGTCTGGGGCTGGGCGGAGAATGGGGTGGTGCGGCGCTGCTGGCCACCGAAAACGCCCCGCCGCGCAAACGTGCGCTGTACGGCTCCTTCCCGCAGCTGGGCGCACCGATTGGCTTCTTCTTTGCCAACGGCACCTTCCTGCTGCTCTCCTGGCTTCTGACCGACGAGCAGTTCATGACCTGGGGCTGGCGTATTCCGTTTATCTTCTCGGCGGTGCTGGTGCTGATCGGCCTGTACGTTCGCGTTTCGCTGCATGAATCGCCGGTCTTCGCCAAAGTGGCGGCGGCGAAAAAACAGGTAAAAATCCCGCTCGGCACGCTGCTGACCAAACACCTTCGCATGACCGTGCTGGGTACCTTCATCATGCTGGCGACCTACACGCTGTTCTACATCATGACCGTTTACTCCATGACGTACAGTACCGCGCCGGCACCGGTTGGCCTGGGCCTGCCGCGAAATGAAGTCCTGTGGATGCTGATGATGGCGGTGATCGGGTTTGGTGTGATGGTGCCGATTGCCGGGCTGCTGGCTGACCGTTTTGGTCGCCGCTCCAGCATGATCGTCATCACCTCGTTGATCATTCTGTTTGCGCTGTTCGTCTTCCCGCCGCTGCTGGGTTCCGGTAATCCGGCGATGGTGATGGCATATCTGCTGATTGGTCTGAGCCTGATGGGGCTGACGTTTGGTCCGATGGGCGCGCTGCTGCCTGAGCTGTTCCCGACCGAGGTGCGCTATACCGGAGCATCGTTCTCCTATAACGTCTCGTCTATCCTGGGTGCTTCTGTTGCGCCGTACATTGCGGCCTGGCTGCAGACTAACTACGGTCTGGCCTATGTCGGGTTCTACCTGGCCGCCATGGCGACGTTGACGCTGATTGCACTGCTGCTGACCCACGAAACCCGTCATCAGTCGTTGTAAATTAAAACGCCCGGCAGCCAATGCGCTGCCGGGCGTTTACTCCCTTCCTATTTCTTCATCTGCGCCAGAATCACCTGACACTGATTGGCCTGCCCCTCGGACGGGGAGATCAGCGCCAGCAGTGCCGCCGCTGGCGTCACCAACGTAGCCAGCGCTGCCGCAACCGCACCGCGCGCAATCAGTGGCCCCGCCTTCACACCCGCCTGTGGGTTCTTGAATGAACCACGGACGTACAGCGGCGAGCGCAGCGTCACGATACGGATCCCTTTGCTTTCCGGGTTAATGGTCAGATCCAGCTGTTCCGAGGCCATGCTGGCGCTACCGGTAATGTTGATCACCGCATTTTCGGTATCAAAGGCAAAGATTTGCGGACGGGCGACGCCATTAACCAGATCGATGTTGGCCGCCGCGCAGTTGACCCGCACCTCGTCATCACCAAAAATCTGCCCTATCAGGAAGTTGCCCACGTTAAGGCCGAGGATCTCCATCAGATTGCGGCTTACCAGCCCGTCGTTCATCAGTAGCTTCAGGTTGCCGTTGCCGTTGCCCAGCAGCGCCGCAACCGAATTGCCCGTCCCGCGAATTGTCGCGTCACCGTTCATCTCCCCGAGCGTTTTCTGCATCAGTTCGACATCGGGCATCAGCTCCTTGAGCTTCAGCCGCCGCGCCTGAATGTCGGCCCGACCCTGCATTGGCTTTTTATCCCCTTCCAGGCGAATGTTCGAGGTGATGGTGCCCCCGGCCATGCCGAATTTCAGCGGCTTAAGCTGCAGGTCGGCATTTTTCAGAATGATATGGGTCGAGAGGTCGCTGAGCGGTAAGCTGCTGCCATGCTCAATGCGGCGCCCTTTAAAGCGCACGTCCGCATCCATCACATCCCATTTATCGGTTTCAAAGCGGTCGTTAGGCAGCACTTTGCCCGATGGCTGAACGTCCTTGCGCACCTCTTTGGTTTTGGTGCCTTTACCGGAATCGACGCCAATCAGCGGTCCTAAATCAGCCAGCCGCAGCTGGCGTGACTCCACGTCGCCCTCAAGCTTCGGCCGAGGTTTACCGGTGGTGTAGGTCAGCGAGCCATGTACATCGCTGTCACCAATACGACCATTGAAATCGCGATAATCAAAGACCGAGGATTTTTCGCTATCGATTTTCGCCACCAGATGGCCGTCGGTTTCGAACGGCGGGGTATCCGGAAGCAGCACGCCGGTCAGGTCGTACAGCTCGCCCAGCGAATCCCCGGAGAATTTAAGGCGCAGATCAACGCCGCCCATCTTCATCGGATCGTTCACCGTGCCAACAAACGCCACCCGGGTATTGCCGGAACGGAAATCAGCTTGTACCGGGAACGGCGTGCCTTCACTGCGCAGCGCCAGTACGCCGCCGATTTTCCCGCTGCCGCTCAGAGGCTGCTGGTTGTAACGCCCTTGTGCCTTCAGGCCAAAGACGTAATCGCCCACCTTCCCTTTCTCATCTTTGCCCTTCGTGCCGGAAACTTCGCTGAAGGGCAGCGGTTTGCCCAGCGGATCGACGAAGATCTCCATCTCGGTTTTGCTGATCGCATCATCGATGGCGACCCGGCCCCGATCGAAAATAATATTGTCGAGCCGGAACGACCACGCCGAAGGCTGTGCGGCAGCCTCTTTGTCGTCGCTGGCGGCGAGATCAAAGGTCCAGTTATTGCTTTTTTCCGACACGCGGATCAGGCGTGCGTCCGGCTGCTGGAGTTTGATCCACGGCAGATAGACGGTTTTGGTCAGCAATGCGAGCGGTGCCAGGGTGGCTTCTACGCGTGGCAGATGCACCATGGTGATCTCAGGAATATCGGGTGGATTGCCGAGGATAACATCGTTGGCATGCACGTGCGGCCAGGGGATCCAGCTGCGCCAGCCGGTTTCACCCTGCTGTCGCTCCCACACCACGCCAAGATCGCCGCGAATGGCGAAAGGACGGTTTAATTCAGTCGAGACTTTCTGGTTGATGGTCGGTTTGAGGCGGTTCCAGTCAAATGTCGCGATTACAACAATAGCCACCACAATCAACAACAAGAAGATCCCCCCAGTCCAGGTGATAATCTTCGCTGTTTTAGTCATTCCATACTCTACCTGTTTTACCTTGCCAGTCATGAATATAGTTCAGACAGGGGAAAAAGGGCGGCAGCGTCCGGTAATAACGCGTTAGCCACGCGCTATTATGGGAAGCTGCCGGAGCTTACAGAGTGATGATAACGCTGTCGAGCGTCTCCATGGGGACCGGGCGGGAGAGGAAATAGCCCTGCGCCGCAGCGGCAGGTGAGTTTTGTACGTCGCGCCACTCTTCCAGCGTCTCGACGCCTTCGACAATGACGCCCTGGCAGTAGCGATTCATCAGCTGTAGCAGCAACGTGAACAGGTTCCGCCCTTCCGGGGTCTGACGCAGCATGATGAACAGATCGCGTGCCACTTTGATGTAGTCGTAGCGCACTTCGCTCAGGGCGGAGAAGTTCGCCATACCGGTGCCAAAATCATCCAGCCACAGCGGGCCAAATTCACACATGGTGGCAAACGAGGAGTCCTGCGGCAGACGAACGTGCTCCACCAGCTCAAAACGCAGCCACGGCAGCTGTTCGGTTAATTTTTGCAGTCCTTCATCCTGGCGCATCGCCAGCAGCGTGGGGCCATCGACGTTCACCGACGCGAGGATCCCGCTGGTTTTGAAAAAGTCCTGTTTTGCGCCCAGCATGGTGAGCTGCTCTTCCAGCACGTCCAGACGCTGGCGCACCGGGATCTGGGCAAAATAGCGATCCGGCGCGATCCGCTGACCGGGGTTTGACGGGTGGGTCACAACGGTCAGGATCTCAATCGCCATCAGGCTACCGTCGGTGCGGTAAATGGGCTGGTAAGTATAAGCACGCTCACATTGCAGCCAGTAGCGATGCTCCTGCAAGTTCTCAATACTTGCTTCCGGGATGCTGAGCAGCTGGATGTCCTGCTTTAACTTCATTTCAGATATCCTGTTGAATGGGGAATGACCTGTCGGGACGCGTCAATGGGTTATCGGCGTATGGCAAGAGAACTTTATGTCGGGTTGCAGGTGAAAATGAAATTCTGATGACAGAAAAAAAGGCGGAACATGCTCCAGTTCAAATAAATAATGGAACGTCGTTTTAATATTGTTGACCCCACCCACCCGCCAGCGCAAAATAATCGCAATTTAACTCTTCAGGTTCGCGAATATGTCCAGAAAAATTGCCGTGATCGGCGAATGCATGATCGAACTGTCCCAAAAAGGCGCAGAAGTTAGCCGTGGTTTTGGTGGCGATACGTTAAACACCTCGGTATACATTGCCCGTCAGGTTGACGCCGACGCGCTGGCGGTCAACTACGTGACGGCACTGGGCACGGACAATTTCAGCCAGCAGATGCTTGATGCATGGCAGAGTGAGAATGTAGATACCTCGCTGACCCAGCGTATGGAAAACCGTCTGCCGGGGCTCTATTACATTGAGACCGACAGCACCGGCGAGCGCACGTTCTACTACTGGCGCAACGAAGCCGCCGCCAAATTCTGGCTGGAGAGCGACAGCGCGGCGCAGATTTGTGAAGAGCTGGCGAGCTTCGATTATCTCTATCTGAGCGGCATCAGCCTGGCAATCCTTAGCCAGAGCAGCCGTGAAAAACTGCTGTCTCTACTGCGTGAATGCCGCGCTAACGGCGGCAAAGTGATTTTCGATAACAACTACCGTCCGCGCCTGTGGGCCAGTCGGGAAGAGACGCAGCAGGTTTATACCCAGATGCTGCAGTGCACCGATATCGCCTTCTTAACGCTCGATGACGAAGATGCCCTGTGGGGTGAGAAGCCGGCCGACGAGGTGATTGCCCGTACCCATGCTGCTGGCGTGGCGGAAGTGGTGATTAAGCGCGGGGCAGACTCGTGCCTGGTATCCGTTGCGGGTGAAGCCGTGGTAGAAGTGCCTGCCGTTAAGCTGGCGAAAGAGAAAGTGATTGATACCACTGCGGCAGGGGATTCCTTCAGCGCCGGGTATCTGGCGGTCCGTCTGACGGGCGGCACACCGGAGGCGGCTGCACAGCGTGGCCACCTGACGGCCAGCACGGTGATTCAGTATCGCGGGGCGATTATTCCGCGTGAAGCAATGCCTGCAAGGTAAAAGCAAAACGGCAACCCTGAGGTTGCCGCTTTTAGTGTTTGTTCCCTCTCCCCGTAGGAGAGGGTCAGGATGAGGGCATCAGACCGCATCCACCTCGCTTTACGGTGCTGGCGCAGGCTGCGCAGGCACCATAATGCTATTCCACGTTTCCTGCAGATCCTTCATGTTGTACTCCGGCTCACCTTTCGGCTGCAGCAGGACCAGTGACATATCCTGAGAAAGTTGCTGACGCAGATCCTGGCTCAGCATTTCCGCCGTCAGGCTGTTCAGGAAGTCCTGACGCAGCTTCTGATACTGCTCCGGCGCGATATCCACCACCTGGTTTTGCAGCGAGCGGATCCGCTGGCTGATCAGGACATCGGTATCGGTGCGAGCATAGGTGGCAAACAGTTTTTGCAGTTCGAGGTTTTTCTGCGCGACCAGCGCGTTGAACTCCTCTTCTGACAGCCCGTGCTCACGCACTTTCGCCAGCTCTTTTGCCACTACCGCCATGTTGGCATTCAGCTTATCGCCAGGCGATTCCACGTTGATGGCGCACTGAGCACGCTGGAACAGCACCCGGCAATCGAAGCCAAGACCGATATCTTTGGCGTTGTTTTTGCTGAGGGTCTGCTGAACGTGCCAGAACAGCGCTTCACGGGCTAAGTCCGCACGCCAGTAACGCAGCAGGGCGGCAGACTCGCGAATCGGCTGCCATGGAGTGTCCCACATGATAGAGAGACGATCCTGACGCACCGAATCGGTCATGATGCTGACCGGCTCTGCGCGCAGCGGTGACAACGTTGGTACCGGAGCCGGCATGGTGCGTTTGCCTTTCAGCTCACCGAAGGTTTTGCCAATCTGCTCAATCACCGCGCGGCTGTCCACGTTACCGACCACAATCAGGGTCATGGCATCCGGGGTGTACCACGTCTGGTAGAACGATTTAACCTGATCGATATCGACCGGCTGCTTCAGCGGCTCCGCCGGATCGTGTCCCAGCAGCGCAGAGCCTTTCAGGCGATAGCGCCACCAGCCCTCTTTGGTATCCGCCGGCCAGGTCGCGACCATATCGCTGTTGCTCAGCGCGTAGTTCACCGTTTCCTGCGTAATAGAGACATTACCGGCCGTATCCGACAGCCAGGTCAGCGCCTCTTTCAGCAGGTCGTTACGGTTGTTTGGCAGACTGAGATTAAACATGGTGTAGTCATAGGAGACGACCGCGGGCGGCAGCGGGCGTTTCGGGTCAATGCCCTGTTGCCACAGCGAACGCGCCTGCACGGCCTGCAGACTGCCGCTTTGGGTCAGTGCCAGACGCGGTAGAAAGTGGCTGAAACCGCTTTGCTGGGTGCTCTCGGTCAGGGAACCGGTATTCAAGGAAAGGCGGATTTCAACGCGATCGCTCGGGCGCTGCGGCGTGGCTAAAACCTGCCACTGAAAACCGTTAGCCAGTGTACCCTGTTGCCAGGCCGGGTCCGGCTGGAGCGCGTCAGCCTGCACGTAACTGGCTGCTGCCATCATCAGCAAACCGCCGGTTAAGAGTCGAATTTTTGTGCCCTGCATGTGAACCCCTGATCAACATTCCTGGTTACAAAGAGTGCCACACGCCCTGTCGCACTCTAAATATGATGTTCAAAACATTCCGATTAGACCGCGCGTTCAATGAAACGTCACGGCAGAAGTGAAATTTACCTGAAATAAATCATATCGAATTATGACAAGTATGCAGGGGTCATTATGCGCAGGAGCCCGCACCCCGACAAGGGAATGCGGGCCTGAGACAAGATTTTAGGAGGACAAACCGTGTGTTTTGCCATCTGGCGCACGATTATTCAGCGTATCGTCGAGTTTTTTGTGGTCCAGCTCCTTCACCCACTTCGCCACCACCACCGTCGCCACGCCGTTACCCACCAGGTTGGTCAGCGCACGGGCCTCAGACATAAAGCGGTCAATACCGAGGATCAGCGCCAGCCCGGCCACCGGCAGATGGCCCACCGCAGAGATAGTGGCCGCCAGCACGATAAAGCCGCTGCCCGTCACTCCCGCCGCCCCTTTGGAGGAAAGCAGCAACACCACCAGCAGCGTGATCTGATGGAAGATATCCATGTGGCTGTTGGTGGCCTGGGCGATAAATACCGCCGCCATCGTCAGATAAATAGAGGTACCGTCCAGGTTAAACGAATACCCCGTTGGAATGACCAGTCCCACCACCGATTTGCGGCAACCCAGCTTTTCCATCTTATCGAGCATTCGCGGCAGCGCCGATTCGGATGACGACGTGCCCAGCACGATCAGCAGCTCTTCACGGATGTAGCGGATAAATTTGAAGATATTAAAGCCCGCTGCGCGCGCGATACCGCCCAGCACCACCACCACAAACAAAATACAGGTGATATAGAAGCAGATGATCAGCTGACCCAGCTGCACCAGCGACCCGACGCCGTATTTGCCGATGGTGAACGCCATCGCGCCAAAGGCGCCAATCGGTGCCAGACGCATAATCATGTTGATGATGCCGAAGATCACCTGCGAGAAGCTTTCAATGACGTTGAAAATCAGCTGGCCTTTACTGCCCAGGCGATGCAGGGCAAAGCCAAACAGCACGGCGAACAGCAGCACCTGCAGAATGTTGCCGCTGGCGAATGCGCCGATCACGCTACCGGGGATCACATCCAGCAGGAAAGCGGTCACGCCCTGGTCTTTTGCCTGCTCGGCATAGATCGCGACGGCTTTGGCATCCAGAGTAGACGGGTCAACGTTCATTCCCGCACCGGGCTGGACCACGTTGACAATCACCAGGCCAATAATCAAGGCGATGGTGCTGACCACTTCGAAATAGAGCAGCGCAACCGCACCTGTGCGACCAACGGCTTTCATGCTTTCCATGCCTGCGATACCGGTCACCACGGTGCAGAAAATAACCGGTGCGATCACCATCTTAATCAGCTTAACGAAGGCATCGCCAAGCGGTTTCATTTGGGCGCCAAATTCAGGGTAGTAATGACCCAGCAGAATACCAATAGCGATGGCGGTCAGTACCTGAAAGTAGAGACTTTTGAAGAGAGAGGTTTTCATAAGATGTCCTTGGGAAGAAAAGCCGCAGGATTTGTAGGGGTAAAAATCACCTGCGGCCTTAAAATAGCACCCATAAATCAGGACAGATAGAATCGCGATCTCATTTTGAAACGGAAATGTTAAGAACTTTGAGCTGACTCGTACAAGCCAGCAACATTTCAGTCGTTACCCTGATGGCTATCGGGATGAAGGTAACGTCGCTCAAACAGATCAACCGGAACGGCTTTGGCAAACAGGTATCCCTGACCATATTCGACTCCGGCCGTGGTCAGCCAGTCGCGCTGCGCTTCGGTTTCAATGCCTTCGGCAATGATCCCCAGCTTCAGGCTGTGCGCCATCTGGATAATCGCCTGCACCATGCTGCTGTCTTCAGGGAGCCCATCGACAAACGTCTTATCGATTTTGAGCACGTCTACCGGCAGGGCTTTCATATGCTGCAGCTGGCGCAGCCCGGCATAGCCCATGCCGAAATCGTCCAGCGCAATGCGCAGCCCGGCATTACGCAGCGGGCGTAAAATAGCCACCGCCTCGTTGGGATCGTCAATGCGACGGCTCTCGGTCACTTCCAGGAACAGCGTGTCCGGTCGGATCCGGTAGCGATGAATGAGCTCCAGCAGCTCTGTAACCATGGTCGGGTGCATCAGCTGCAGCGCCGACAGGTTCACCGACAGCGGCATCATGATCCCCCGTGACTGCCAGGCGGACAGTAAACGGCAGGACTCTTCCAGCACCCAGTGACCCACGGCGACGATCAGACCACAGCTTTCAATGCGGTCAATCAGCCCTTCGGGAAGTTCCCAGCTGCCGTCGGCCTGGCGCATTCGCAGCAACGCTTCGGCGCTTTTCACCCGGCCAGTGCTCAGCTCTACCTGTGGCTGGAGCCAGATGGCAAAGTCATTACGGTCCAGCGCCATCAGAATATCGTTCTCTTCCGATAACCTCTGCTGCGCTTTTTCCATCTGCTCAGGGTCGAAGAACTCAATGTGATTCTTGCCCTTATGGCGGGCGGTAAAGGCCGCAGAAAATGCCCGACGGTAGAGTTGTTCTGCCGTCAGTTTACCGTGGTACATGGCAATCCCGATGCTGGCGCTTGGCCGCAGCTGGATCCCCTGAACCGGTAGCCGCTCATTAATAACAGTGAGTACTTGCTGACCTAGCGTAATAGCGTGCCACGGCTCTGTCACACCGTTGGCGATAATAACAAAGTCATAGCCCGACACCTGGGTCAACACCATACGCGGCGCGATCGCGGATTTGAGCTTTTCGACCAGCGTCAGCAGCAGCACTTCGCGCTGACTCTCTTTCAGCACGCCTGCGGTATCCTGCAACGTTTCACAGGCGACCACGATCAGCGCCAGGGACTGCTGGCGCTTCATCGCCTGCTCCAGCAGTACCATCAACAACGCTTTGTTCGGCAGGTCAGAGACCGGGAAACGGGTCGCGTTGTGGCTGAGTTCTTCGTGCTGGCGAAGGATCCGCTGCTGGTTGAGATTGTAGCTGCGCACCAGCATGCCGATTTCGTCATCATGATGCAGACGACGCGGCAGGGCGAGCTGATGCCCTACCTGCTGTGGCGGCGAGAGCGCATCCAGCTCCCGGGCAATGCGGCGCAGCGGATGGACAATCAGGCGGTTGATACACCAGGTCAGCGCGACGGTGAGCATCAGCGTGAGCAATAAGTAAGTGGTCACCAACGTGGAGACCCAACTGAGCACGAACTTGTACATTCGCCAGGAGTCGGATTGCAGGACCAGATAGGCCAGCGGCTGCGGATTAACCGGGCGCTGGAGGGAATACACCGGCAGCGAGATTTGTACCGGCAGTTCAAACAGGCGCTTCACCATCACCGGCACCGGGCGCTCGGGAATAAAGTTCATGCGCAGCGCCTGGAACTGATTCGGCAGGACCACATCCGCCTGGCTGACAATGCCGCCCGGCTGAATGTTCTTAATAATGGATTCCGCCTGGGGAATATCCCCTTTCAAAATGGCGGCAGAAAGAGGCTCACGTATTGAGCGAGCGATGCTTTCAAGTTGCGTAGCCGTGTTATAGCGATTTTGCTGGATAGCGTGAAACAGCAAAATGACGCAAAAAACGAAAACAAACACCATAGTGACGGCTGTAACCATCGCCATTTGTTTGATAGTTAAAGAACGGCTGACGCGCAAAATGACTCTCCAGAAGGGCGAAACGCAGGGTAATCAACTGTCACCCCGCTGCTTTCAGATTATACCCCATCACAAAGTGTTTCAGAGAGGGTAACTAATTGTTTAGGGATTATTCTGGTTACCCCTTTGGTGCCAGAACTTATTCGGCACTGCGCAGCGAAATCTCCCCGCCTACCCACGGTTTTATCACCCCGTCCTGCTCCAGCAACAGCGCCCCTTGGGCATCGATGCCGCGCGACGTGCCGTAGATTTCTTTATCGCCAATAATCAGTTTCACCGGGCGATGAACAAAGTTATCCAGCTTTTCCCAGCGCGCGAGGAACGGCGTTAATCCGTCCTGCTCGAAAGTTTGCAGGGCGTCGCGCAACTCTTTAATGATACGCACTGCAAGGACATTACGATCGATGGTGATCCCGGCTTCCTGCAGGTTGATCCAGCCCTGATTGATGACATCAGCCTGCACGTTGCGCATGACAAGGTTGATCCCCGCGCCGATCACGATCTGCGCTGCATCGCCGGTTTTACCCGTTAGTTCCACCAGGATCCCCGCCAGTTTACGATCGTTGAGATAGAGATCGTTTGGCCACTTCACACGCACTTTTTCCGCACCGAGTGATTGCAGCACTTCTGCTAGCACAATCCCAATCACCAGGCTGAGTCCTATTGCCGCTGCGGGGCCTTGCTCAAGTCGCCAGTACATGGACAGATACAGGTTGGCGCCAAAAGGTGAAAACCATTTCCGTCCACGTCGACCACGGCCGGCCTGCTGGTACTCCGCCACGCAACTGTCACCGGACTGTAACGCATTGAGCCTGTCGAGCAGATACTGGTTGGTAGAATCAATCACCGGCAACACGACAACATTATTGTCGGTGATCTGACTGCGGATCATGGCTTCATTCAGCAGCTGGATAGGCTCCGGCAGGCTGTAACCTTTGCCCGGCACGGTAAAGACGTCTACTCCCCAGTCACGCAAGGTCTGAATATGTTTATTAATCGCCGCGCGGCTCATACCCAGCCGCTCACCAAGCTGCTCACCAGAATGAAAATCTCCATCCGACAGGATAGAGATCAGCGTCAGGGGAATAGTATTGTCCTTCACGCGATAGCCTCCACAGCATTCACTTCGCCACAACAACCGATAAAGCGCACTTCGGGCTCGAGCCAGACGTTAAACATCTCGCCGACACGCAGTCGAACCTGATGCGCCAGTTGCACGACATCGTGGCTGGTAGCGTTATTTTCATTGATCAGCACCAGTGCCTGCTGACGATGGACTGCGGCACCGCCGAAGGTGGTACCTTTGAGCTGGCATTGATCGATCAACCAGCCCGCGGCCAGTTTGACGCTGCCATCGGCCTGCGGATAGTGCGGCGCATGCGGCCATTGCGCGAGCAAGGCTTGCGCGGTTTCTGCCGTGACGACCGGGTTTTTAAAGAAGCTCCCCGCATTGCCGTTCACTTTAGGATCGGGGAGTTTACTCATCCGCATATGGCAGACTGCGGCAAAAATCTCTTGCGCAGTCACTGTCGCGGGATCCAGACGGGTTAAATCACCGTAGGAGAGAACCGGCTGCCAGTTTTTGGTTAGGCGCAGGCCCACCGCAACAATGACAAATTTATCCTGATAATCATGCTTGAACACGCTGTCGCGATAGCCAAACTGACACTCTTCGGCGCTTAAACGTACCGCCTGGCCGGTTGCCAGTTCGATACAATCAACGTATTCGCAAACATGCTTAAGCTCGATGCCATAGGCACCGATATTTTGTATCGGGGATGATCCCGCACAGCCCGGGATCAGCGCCAGGTTTTCCAGCCCGGGCATCCCGTTTTCGAGGGTAAATTGCACCAGGCTATGCCAGTTTTCACCTGCACCCACGTGCAAATGCCAGCCATCCTCCGCCTCCTGCACCGCGATCCCGCGAATGCGATTGACGATCACCGTTCCGGCAAAATCATCCAGAAAGAGAACGTTACTTCCCTCGCCCAGAATGAGAACGGGCTGTTGGTGTTGTGTGGCGTGATTCCATGCGGCCAGCAGCTGCTGGGCATCATCAGCCCGTACGATCTGATGGGCATTTCGGTCAATACCGAAGGTATTCCAGGGCTTAAGGGAGTGATTCATAGACGCTATCCAGATGCAAAAACCGGGATAGTTTACCGTATATGTCAGGTATTAGGGGATATCTTTGTCGAACGAGGACGTTACGTGCAGCGATGTTTGCCGAAGAAAAAAACGCAAAAAGCCCTGTACGTCAGTACAGGGCTTTTTACTTAATTGATGCCTGGCAGTTCCCTACTCTCGCATGGGGAGACCCCACACTACCATCGGCGCTACGGCGTTTCACTTCTGAGTTCGGCATGGGGTCAGGTGGGACCACCGCGCTACAGCCGCCAGGCAAATTCTGTTA
>JBAPXW010000008.1:0-419417 GCA_049284415.1 Leclercia sp. | reverse complement strand
GCCGAACTCAGAAGTGAAACGCCGTAGCGCCGATGGTAGTGTGGGGTCTCCCCATGCGAGAGTAGGGAACTGCCAGGCATCAAACAAGTAAAAAGCCCTGTACTGACGTACAGGGCTTTTTGCGTTGTGGCGGGAAAACGACTGCGTTTGCCCGATCTACACGGCAAATCGGGCAATGTCTGGCTAAAATAATGAGACATACCCTGATCTTGAGGTTATTTTGCCGAACCCACCCTTCAATTATCAACAGGATTTCGCTAATACCAATTTTCGCACCCATCCCGAGCGCTACCAGGTAGGGCGAGGAGAGCAAGGCGTTCTGTCAGTAGAGCCCTATAAAAGCGAAATCTTGCCTCACTGGCGATATAAAAATGCTGAAGTTGCCACAACATCTGCGCAGGAAATCTATGCGCTATTTGAGCAATACCGCCAGCAAAACGATTTTGTGGGAATGGATATGGCACGAAAATTCATTCAGATGGGATACACCCGCGCAAGACGCTATGCCAATCATAAAGGTGGAAAAAAATATGATGTAGAGGGGAATGTCCGTCCATTAGATCACGATCCTGTCAAAGCCGAAGCGGCTGGGATCTTTAAAAAGTGGTGGGATAAAATTCGCGCCGATCGGGATTATCTGCAACGAAAACAGGCACATCAAAAGCAGTGGGGATGAGCTCGACCTTATCTGCGTTACTGTTCTGCCAGCTGCCATACAGCATAGCCGGTTGTTGCACCTGCTACGTCCCAGGCAAAGTCTTTCCAGCTCCACCCGCTTCCGCTTGGGCGACTGTCCCAGAACTCTTTCGTTGCCCCAAGGCTAACAGAAAACATCAATCCAATAGCCGCACTGCGGTCGGGACTATGACCCTGGCGCTGTGCATACTCATTACCTGCGGCAGATAACATCGCCGAGGCAATAAAGTGCTGCGCTTTATCCTGGCCCTGCCAACGGTCGTTTGCCGTATGGCTGCAGCCGGTCAGAAGCAGAGCGGTGAGGATAAGGGCTAAACGCATGGCGAATTCCATAAAAAAAGCCCCGTCAATGACAGGGCCTGTGGGTTACAGAATGCGGCTGATTAAGCGGTCGATACGAATGCGGCGTAAACGACGAATCAGCTTACGCACTTTAACCGGATAGTCGGCGATACTTTGCAGATCGCGATAGTGACGCACCACGGTGGTGTGAGTGCGGATCAATTCCAGTTCACGATCGCGCTGGGCTGCCAGCTCCTGACGTGGATCGTGGATCAAAATAGCATTCTCAAGATCCAGACGCCATGCGCGCGGGTTAAGGTTGTTCCCTGTTAGCAGCATCCATTCATCATCAACCCACATCCCTTTCAGGTGATAGCTATTGTCTTCATCTTTCCACAGACGCACGACCAGCTGATCGGTATTAACATAGTATTGCAGGCGACTCAGGAAACGACGCAGGTTAATCTCGTACAGATAAGGCAGCGCGCCAATGATTTTAAACGGCTGATCTTCCGGGATAAAGAAGTCGTTAGCGGTTTTATCACCAACGATAATTTCTACTTTTTTACCGTCGCGCAGAAGCTGAATTATATTGCGCACCAGCACCGCTGGCAGGTTGAAGTACGGCGTGCAAATCGTCAGCTTATGCTCGGTGCATGGCATCAGATGGAAGATAGTTTTATTGAGCAGGCTCGATTTACCGAGACCCACCAGTGGGGTCACTGCAAGCTGTTCGTTATCCGCATCACCCTGAAAATGGAATGTGGCATCGCGCAGTTCCTGACGGAAAACGCGAATGTCATTTTTAATTTCCGGGCTTTTTGGCCGATGGGGATCGTCCAGACGATTCACGCCGCGACCTTGAATCAGGTTCTGATCCACCCACTCGAACATGACGTCAGCCATCCGGGCATTGCGCACCAGGTGATAGCGATCGTAGCGGTATTTATCTAGCTGATGCAGATAGACATCATTCAGACTGGCGCCGCTGTACAGCACGCTGTCATCAATAATGAAGCCTTTAAAATGAAGGACGCCCAGCGCCTCGCGGGTATTCACCGGCACGCCATAGACAGGTACCTCAACGCCCGGGTTCTCCTGGGCCATGCGGCAGTACCAGTCGGCATTGGTGTTGGAGGCTGCTGCGCCAATGCGTCCGCGCTGGCCACGGTGCCAGTCTACCAGAACGCGAACGTCCAGCTCCGGTCGCTGGCGTTTGGCGTCGTACAGTGCGCGTAAAATGGCGCTGCCGCCCTCATCCTGTTCAAGATAGAGGGCGATAATGCAGATACGATGCGTTGCGCTGGCAATTTTTTCCAGAAGCGTCTCCCGAAAATGGGCGGGAGCGTAAAAGAACTCTACATCATCAACTGACTGAGAAATCTTCGGTAGTTGAGCAAGGTGTTGTTGATGTTTATTACGCTTAAATTTTGACAACATCACAGTGCGTTTCTTCTCTGTTCATTGAAGGATTATATGTACTATGCAGACGACATAAGCCGGCAATGATACCACCAGTGCCGTTTAAAGTGGTCAACATTTCCAGTACCTTACTCTTGTTTACCTGCTGCCTTTAGCTGCAGCGTTAGCCCGACAATGCCCTCTTCGAGCTGAACATCAACGGTGAAGCCTAATTTCCGCGCCAGGGCGACCATGCCGCGATTGTTGGGCATAGTAATGCCATTCAGGCGGATGAGTCCGTGATCGCGCGTGTAACTGATAAGCTTTTCCAGCAGTTTTCTACCCAGCCCTAGACCTTTAAGATCTGAGCGGACAAGCACGGCAAATTCCGCATCGACATTATCCGGATCGGAGATCGCACGCGTGACGCCCAGGATCTCATCGCCTGCCTCCGATCGTCTGACGGCAACAAAAGCCATTTCCCGATCGTAGTCGATCTGCGTCATATTGGCTAAATCTTCGTGGGTAAATTCGTTGATTTCGCTAAAGTAGCGATAGTACAAATCTTCCTTTGTTACCTGGGCAATAAAGCGCTGAAGCTGCGGTTCATCTTCCGGAAGAATAGGGCGAAACAGCGACGATTCGCCATTTTTCATCTCGACCCACTCTTCAAGCTGGTGAGGGTAAGGGCGGATGGCGAGTCGGCTTTCGCGATCGCCGGTAAATGCGGCAACCTCCAGCGTCACATCCAGCGCAGTCAGTTCGCTACCCGATACCAGTAAAGGGTGAATATCCAGGCGCTGAATTTCCGGGCTGTCGATAATCAGGTTCGAGACCTGCACGAGAAACTGGCTCAGCCCGGCGATGTCCAGCGGTCGTAGGGCGCTGCGCCCGCGGATCTTCTTACTCTTGATAGCCTGAATCACCAGATAGCGCGCCAGGTTCATGTTCAGCGGCGGTAGGGCGACGACGGCCTGCTCTTCCGGATGCCACTCCACGCCCCCCTCGCCGAGCATGATCAGCGGACCAAAGACCGGATCCTGTTCCACCACCACCCGTAGCTCTTGTGCGCCCGCACGGTTTGCCATGCTTTGCACCAGCAGGCCGTGGATCCGCGCCCGGGGCCAGGCCATTTTTACGCGATCGATAATCGCATCTGCAGCCTGTTGAACTTCCGCCGCGGTCCGCAGATACAGCATCACCCCCTGAACTTCAGATTTATGGGGGATATCGGGTGAACGCAGTTTCAACGCCACCGGATAACCGATTTGCTCGGCAATATGGACTGCTTCGGCACTGTCGCTGGCAATCCAGGTCGGCAGGGTATGCATGCCATAAGCATTCAGGATCGGCTGTACTTCATGGGTATCCAGCGTACGCACGCCGTCATCAATGGCGCTTTGCAACAGGTTACGCACGTGGCCAGTGTTTGCTGTCAGATTGCCCGGCAGTGCAGGCGTTTCCCGCAGCTGCTTCTGGTTACGCCGGTACTCCACCATATGCATAAAGGCGGTGATTGTCCCTTCCGGGGTTCGATAAGTTGGCAGCCCTGCTTCGCTGAACAGACGACGCGCCTCCTGCGAGGAGAACTCCCCGCACCAGTTGGTCAGCAGAGAGACATACTTCCCACGCGGATGCTGCTTCACTGTCTCAATCAGCGAGCGGGCACTTTCACTACCGGGCGCGACGGCGCTCGGAGAGTGGATCACCATCAGAGCGTCAAAATCCTGACTATCCAGCAGGATATTCAGGGCGCTGAGATAGTGCTCGCTGCTGGCGTCATCGCGGAGATCGAGCGGATTGCCAGGCTCCACGCCGGGCGGCAGAGCATCACGCAGGTGCGCAAGCGTCGCTTCGCTGAGCGTGGCGAGTTTGCCATTGCGCAGCCAGAGCTCATCCAGTGCCAGTGCCGCGGGTGCAGCACCGTTGCTGATAATCATCAGTCGCTCACCCCGCAGCGGACGCATATGGCTGAGGGTCTCTACCGCTGAAAAGAGTTCGTGCGTATCCTGCACGCGCAGCAACCCTGCACGCTGGATGGCGGCATCCCACGCCGGATCCATCCCGGAATGCGAATGCAGCAGACGCTGGGCGGCCGGACTACGTCCACTTTTGATGACCAGAATGGGCTTATTGCGTGAAGCGCTGCGCGCGGCTGAGACAAAACGTCGCGCGTCGCTGAGATGCTCAAGATACAGCAGGATGGCACTGGTTTTGCTATCCCTCGCCAGAAAATCCAGCAGTTCATCAACATCAATATCCAGCCCATCACCCAAGGCGATGAAATAGGAAAACCCCATTTCGCGCTGCTGGGCCCAGTCGAGGATCGTATTTGAGACCGCTGCCGACTGGGAGATAAAGGCCAGCTTGCCTTTGCGAATGGGAACCGGAGAAAAACTGGCATTCAGCCCTTGCCACGGCGCCAGCAGCCCGAGACTGTTTGGTCCCAGCAGGCGCATCTGGTATCGCGTGGCGCAGGCCAGCAACGCGGCCTGCTGTTCTGGTGGCGAAGAGAGAATGATGCAGGTTTTGCAGCCTTTTTGCCCTAATGATTCAAGTAACTCAAGGTTGCGTCTGGCATGAACGCAGAGCACAGCGAGATCGGGGATGAAGGGCAGGCTGTCGACATCGGGCCAGGCGAGAACCCCGAGCACGGCTTTATACGCGGGCGTCACCGGCATCACCGGGCCATTAAAACCGCCTGCCAGCAGGTTTCGCATCATCAGATAACCGGCACGATCGGGTTTCATCGACGCGCCAATGACGGCGATGGATTTAGGGCGGAGTAACGCTTCTAACCCGCGCTGGCTCATACAAGTCTCCTGAAAAGGCGAATGACCTGATGATTTTAAACGCTTTCCAGCTCCGCTGCTGTGATGCTTCCCGTACGAATGGGTTTTCCCGCCAGGTAGCGTTCGCGAAAACAGGAGAAGTGATCGCCCAGCGCGTTTGCCGCCTGGATATCACCCGCCAGATCCAACAGGGCAATCGCCACTTCGGCGGTGCAATACTGTCCCTCTGCATGGGCTTCACGCAGCCGGTAAGCGGACACGCGGGAGAGGTCAACAGAGATAACCGGCAGTGCATCCAGATAAGGGCTTTTGCGGAACATTTTGCGCGCTTCGGTCCAGGTGCCATCCAGCATGATAAATAGCGGTGGCTTTCCTGATGGTGGGGCAGCAAGAACCTGACGTTCTCCACCCGCATAGGATGCCGGGAACACGACCATCGGCTGATAATCAGGGCTGGCGACCAAATCCAGTAATGCCTGCGGCGGCTCGGTGCGTGACCACTGGAAGGCGGCGGTATCCGGTAAAATATCGGCGATCAGACGACCGGTATTGCTGGGCTTCATCGGTTCAGTATCAAACATCACCAGACAGAACCGGCTTTGGGCGTGGCTGGGGGCCAGCGTAGCGCACAGGCACTGCTTTAACGGCAGCAGACAGCGCTGGCAGCGTCGAACACGATTACCACGGGCAAGAAAAGGGCGGGTCGCACGCGCCAGGCGTTCGGCACGTAATTGCAGTACGGCGTTATCAGTCATGGGGGGAGGGCGCAGAAAAAACGTCATTCTCGCAGAGGCGAGAGCGGGGCACAAGTGACGTGCCCCGGAATGTCAGATGGATTCGTTCAGCCAGCTATCAAAGGGGGCTTTAGGCACTGCGCCGTTCAGCATATCGACAACTTCACCCTTTTTGAAAATCATGATGGTCGGAATACTGCGAATACGGAAGCGGGCGCTAAGCTCAGGTTCAGCTTCGGTGTTGACCTTAACGAAACGCACTTTGCCGCTACGCTCTTCGGCGACATCTTCAAAGATCGGCGCAAAATTACGGCACGGACCACACCACGGAGCCCAGAAGTCTACAACCACGGGCAGATCGTCCTTGAGGAGTTTATCCAGAGTTGCGCCGGTAGCATTAATGACATCACCATCGAACAATTCCTGACCGCAGCGACCGCATTTTGCTCCATCATCAATTCGATCGTCTGGAATGCGGTTAAGGGCCTGGCAGTTGGCACATACGGTATTCATAACTAACCTCAGGTAGTGCAGGGGGAGCAAACCGGCATGGCGCCGATCATGTTTCAAATATGTTACATATTATCAACGACCCTGTTTGAAACGACAATGCGTTTTATTCAATGAGAACAATAGTCATAGGCTTTTATACGAAGTAATGGCTATGCGCTTGTACATCGGGTAATCTGCGCGCTTCGCGCAGCGCTGGTGGAGAAAAGCATGAACGACGAACTGAAAAACAAAAGCGGCAAGGTCAAAGTGATGTATGTCCGCAGTGATGATGACTCTGATAAACGCACCGAAAATCCGCGTACCGGAAAAGGTGGCGGGCGTCCAGGGCCATCTCGTGCAGACGGTGGCCGTCGCCCCGCCCGCGATGAGAGAAGTAGCCGCGGTAATGACCGCAGAAGCGACGATCGCAAACGTGACGATCGTAAACGCGATGATTTTAAACGTGATGACTTTAGTCGCGACGCGTCCCCATGGCGCACTGTGTCTCGCGCACCAGGCGATGAGTCGACGGCACCTGTCGATCATGGCGGCATGAGCGGTAAAGCGGTTATCGATCCTGAAGTCATCCGTCGTCAACGTGCGGAAGAAACCCGTGTGTATGGCGAAAATGCCTGTCAGGCCCTGTTCCAGAGCCGCCCTGATTGCATCGTCCGCGCCTGGTTTATCCAGAGCGTCACGCCGCGTTTCAAAGAAGCGCTGCGCTGGATGGCGGCTAACCGCAAAGCCTACCACGTTGTGGATGACGCTGAGATCGCCAAAGCGTCCGGCACCGAGCACCATGGTGGTGTTTGCTTCATCATCAAGAAACGTAATGGTACCACCGTTCAGCAGTGGGTCAGCCAGGCTGATGAAGACGACTGCGTGCTGGCGCTGGAAGATGTGGGCAATCCGCACAACCTCGGTGCAATGATGCGTAGCTGTGCGCATTTCGGCGTGAAAGGTGTCCTGCTGCAGGATGCTGCTCTGCTGGAATCCGGCGCGGCCATCCGTACTGCGGAAGGCGGAGCGGAACACGTTCAGCCAATCACCGGTGATAGCGTCCTTGAGGCAATTGAGCAGTTCCGTAAAGCGGGCTACGCCATCGTGACCACCTCCAGCCATAAAGGTACCACGCCGCTGTTTAAAGCGACGCTGCCACGTAAAATGGTACTGGTACTGGGTCAGGAGCGTGATGGTCTGTCCGATGCGGCACTGGAGAGCGCCGATCTGAGCGTTTCTATCGATGGGACTGGCAAAGTAGAAAGCCTCAACGTCTCCGTTGCGACCGGCGTACTGCTGGCAGAGTGGTGGCGTCAGAACAAAGCGTAATCAGGCTTTGTTTTGCATGTCTTTGTAGGCCGGGTCAGGTGAAGCAGCCACCCGGCACTGTGCCCGGTGGCGCTATGCTTACCGGGCCTACAATTCTTAGCTTTATTCGCTTTCGGCCGGCAGCACCGGCATCCAGTCAATTGGCGTTTCGCCCTGTTTTTCCAGCCATTCATTCGCCAGTGTAAAATGATTACATCCCAGAAAACCGCGATGCGCTGACAGCGGTGAAGGGTGTGGTGCTTTCAGCACATGGTGGCGCTGGGTATCAATAATCGCCCCTTTCTTCTGCGCATGCGCACCCCACAGCAAGAACACCACGCCTTCGCGGTGCTGGTTAATCAGGCTTATCACTTTATCCGTAAAGGTTTCCCAACCGAGGCTTGCATGCGAATGCGCTTGTCCCGCACGTACCGTCAATACGGTGTTCAGCAGCAATACGCCCTGTCGTGCCCAGCTTTCCAGATAACCATGCGCCGGTCGGCTAAAGCCCGGTATCGACGCTTCCAGCTCTTTATACATGTTCAGCAATGAAGGTGGCGTTGCCACTCCCGGACGCACGGAAAATGCCAGACCGTGGGCCTGCCCCGGGCCGTGATAGGGATCCTGACCGAGGATGACCACTTTTACATCGCCCAGTTCGGTAAAGCGAAAGGCGTTAAAAACATCTTTCTGTGGGGGGTAAATGGTGATGTCTGCCTGGCGTTCGGCGGCGACGGTATTCAGGGTGTTCAAAAAATAGGGCTGCTGTTTTTCATCGGCCAGTACGTCGTGCCATGTCAAAGGGGTTGTCATCTCGCTCTCCTGCGAATTTTCTCTGCCCCTAGCTTAACTGCATATGGCGACGACGCAAAATCGGCAGACTAAAAACGCCATCTTGCTGAATAATATTTAAAAATTATTAAAAAAGTTGAAATCTGGGTGGGGTGAAAATTGATATAAAACAATAATATTCCGCTATCCCCCTTTTACTGGTGGGGTTTTTATTGATTTAGGTCAATGAATGGCGGGTGGTCGCCTGATATATATACACTCAAGCAACAATGGTTTTACCAATTGCCCTGAACAGGGCAGACACCTAATACTGTAGTTTAAGGGAGGCATCACATGATTACTGGTATCCAGATTACTAAAGCTGCAAATGACGACCTGCTGAACTCTTTCTGGCTGCTGGACAGCGAAAAAGGCGAAGCGCGTTGCGTCGTCGCGAAAGCCGGTTTTGCTGAAGATGAAATTGTACCAGTGAACAAACTGGGCGAAATCGAATATCGCGAAATCCCAATGGAAATCAAACCGGAAGTGCGTGTTGAAGGTGGTCAGCATCTGAACGTTAACGTGCTGCGCCGTGAAACGCTGGAAGATGCGGTAAAACACCCGGAAAAATATCCGCAGCTGACCATCCGTGTTTCTGGCTATGCCGTTCGCTTTAACTCGCTGACGCCAGAACAGCAGCGCGACGTTATTGCGCGTACCTTTACCGCAAGCCTGTAAGGTTCGCTGTAAATAAAAACGCCGGGTGATAAGCCCGGCGTTTTTTTATTCTTCTTTCGCAGAAGTCGCTGTCGTGCCACTCGGCTTACGGCGTTTACCAATATTCTTGGCGTCGCGGTGACGTTTCTTCACACGCGGTTTCTCTTTGTCTTTCTGTTTCTGCTCTTCGCGCTTAGCGAGCACTTTCTTGGACGGTTTACCCGTCATTTTCTCGCTTGGTGGACGCGTCGTCGGGCGCAGTTCATCGATTACGCGCGCTTTCACTGGCTCTTCGATGTAGCGACCCACTTTCTGCAGCAGCAGATAGTCATGCGCTTCAACCAGAGAAATAGCTGTACCTTTAAGGCCAGCACGTCCGGTACGACCGATACGGTGGAGATAAGTATCCCCGCTGCGTGGCATGTCGAAGTTAATCACATGGCTCACTTCAGGAATGTCGATACCGCGCGCCGCCACGTCAGTAGCCACCAGGACATTCACGCGACCTTCGGTCAGACGTTTAATCCCTTCGGTGCGTTTCACCTGCGGCATGTCACCTTCAAGATAACAGTTATCGATGCCTGCAGAACGCAGCTGAGCGGCCAGCTCATGCACACGCTCACGTTTACGAACGAAGATGATAGTACGCGTCGTATCATCTTGTTTCAGCACGTGTTTGAGTAACTCGAACTTATGTTCATAATTATCAGCACGGTAATACCACTGATGAATTTTCTTGCGCTCACGCGTGGACGGCGTGGCAGAGACTTCTACCGGCTCTTCAAGCAGACGCTCAGCAAAGTCCTTGATCGCATCGCCTTCAAGCGTTGCGGAGAACAGCATCGTCTGTTTACGCCAGCGCGTTTCGCCTGCGATGTGTTCAATATCCTGCGCGAAGCCCAGCTCCAGCATGCGGTCCGCTTCATCCAGAATCAGCGTTTCTACAGCACGACAGTCAAAGTTCTCTTCTTTGATGTACTGCATCAATCGCCCGGTCGTGGCGACCACGATATCCTGGTTCTCACTGAACACTTCGGCGTGGTTCATATAGGCTACGCCACCGGTGATGGTGGCAATATCCAGATGGGTATTGGCGGCCAGTTCACGCGCATGCTCCGCAACCTGTACGGCTAACTCACGTGTCGGTGTCAGAATAAGAATACGCGGTGGGCCGGATTTCTTGCGTGGAAAATCAATCAGATGCTGCAAGACGGGCAGCAGATACGCCGCCGTTTTACCGGTGCCTGTCGGCGCTGAACCGAGTACGTCGCGGCCTTCTAACGCAGGCGGAATGGCTGCCGCCTGGATGGCAGTCGGGCGTGTGAAACCTTTATTCTGGAGGGCTTCCAGCAGGCTTTCATCGAGTTCAAGTTCGGAAAAAGTCGTTACAGTCATGTTCTACCTCTGTGTGGGGCGCTGATTATAGACGTTATGGCTGCAATCTTCATCTGTTTGTATGGATATCCCTTTTCCACCACTTCGCTTTCCCCTATGCTACTCCGGTTTTGAAGAAGAAGGTTGCTTTGATATGTCTCAACTCAAAGCGCATTTGCGCCGCGATGGTTTTACCTTTAAGCAGTGCTTTGTTGCGCACGATCGCTGTGCGATGAAAGTGGGCACGGATGGCATTTTACTGGGCGCATGGGCGCCGGTTGCTGGCGTTACACGGATCCTCGATATCGGCAGCGGTAGCGGATTGTTAGCGCTGATGCTGGCCCAGCGTACCGAGCCCTCCGTCACCCTGGACGCGGTTGAACTGGATCCCCAGGCGGCCGGGCAGGCGGCAGAAAACGTAGTCGAATCGCCGTGGGCCTCGCGCATTACGCTTCATTGTGCGGATGTTCTCAGCTGGGCGCCAGAGCAAACGGCACGCTATGACTTAATTGTCAGCAACCCTCCTTATTATGAACCCGGCGTTCAGTGCGCAACGCCTGAGCGCGATCAGGCCCGCTATACGGGCTCGCTCGATCACAGTGCACTACTTACCTGTGCGGCTGAGCTTATCTCGGAAGAGGGGTTTTTCTGCGTGGTGCTCCCGGAGAGTACGGGCAGCGCATTTGTTAAAAACGCGCTGGAGATGGGCTGGTTTTTACGCCTGCGTACCGATATCGCGGATACCGATGGCAGACTCCCGCATCGGGTTCTGCTGGCGCTGTCGCCGAAAGAGGGAGAGTGCTTCAGCGACAGGATGGTGATCCGCGGGCCAGATCAGCGTTATTCCGATGATTACACGGCGCTGACCCGCGAGTTTTATCTGTTTATGTGAGCCAGTGGCGAAAGCACGGATGGCCCGGAGTGCTCAAGTTGCTCCGGGTAGTCCAGCGTGTAATGTAAACCGCGGCTCTCTTTGCGCATCATGGCGCAGCGCACGATCAGCTCCGCCACCTGTACCAGATTACGTAATTCCAGCAGATTATTTGAGACACGGAAATTGGCGTAATACTCATCCATCTCCTGCTGCAGCATAGTGATACGGCGCAGGGCACGCTCCAGACGCTTGCTGGTGCGCACAATGCCGACGTAATCCCACATAAAGAGGCGCAGTTCGTGCCAGTTATGCTGGATAACAACCAGCTCGTCCGGGTTTTCCACCCGGCTTTCGTCCCAGGCCGGCAGGCTTTCTGCGTGGCGGGCGTAAGGCATGCGCTTGATAATATCCTCAGCCGCCGACCAGCCGTACACCAGACACTCCAGCAAAGAGTTGGATGCCATGCGGTTGGCGCCGTGCAGGCCGGTATAACTCACTTCGCCGATAGCGTACAGACCATCAACATCGGTCCGTCCATGATCGTCCACCATCACGCCACCGCAGGTGTAGTGCGCGGCAGGCACCACAGGCACCGGATCTTTCGTGAGGTCGATACCTAAACCCAACAACTTCTCATAAATTGTCGGGAAATGCTGGCGCACAAATTCTTCAGGCTTATGGCTGATATCCAGATACATGCAATCCACGCCCAGGCGTTTCATTTCATGATCGATGGCGCGGGCGACGATGTCGCGCGGGGCCAGTTCGCCACGTTCATCGAAGTCCGGCATAAAGCGTGTCCCGTCAGGGCGTTTTAAGTGCGCACCTTCACCACGCAGGGCTTCGGTGAGCAGGAAATTACGCGCCTGCGGATGGAACAATGCAGTGGGGTGGAACTGATTAAATTCCAGATTGGCGACGCGACAGCCCGCACGCCAGGCCATGGCAATGCCATCCCCGGAGGAGATATCCGGGTTGGTAGTGTACTGATAAACCTTGGACGCGCCGCCGGTCGCCAGCACCACGGATTTTGCCCGGCAGGTTTCAACCGTTTCTTTATTCCGGTTCCAGACCCATGCACCGACGACACGACGCGTTCCCGACAGGCCAATTTTATCGGAAATGATCAGGTCGACCGCATTGCTGCGTTCCAGCACCTGGATATTGGGGTGATTCAGCGCCTGGCTGACCAGCGTGGTTTCAACTTCTTTACCGGTGGCGTCCGCCGCATGCAGGATCCGGCGATGGCTATGCCCGCCTTCCCGCGTCAGGTGATAGCCCTCTTCACCGTTCGCCTGCACGTGGGTATCAAACAACACGCCCTGATCGATAAGCCACTGTACGCACTGTCTGGCGTTACTGGCGACGAATCTGGCCGCGTGGGGATCAACGATCCCGGCTCCGGCAATCAGGGTATCGTCCACGTGCGAGTCGATGCTGTCGGTCTCATCAAACACCGCGGCAATCCCGCCCTGGGCATAGAAGGTGGAGCCTTCGCTGACAGGACCTTTGCTGAGGACAATCACTTTTTGATGTGGCGCGAGTCGCAGCGCCAGGGAAAGCCCGGCGGCACCGCTGCCGATAATCAGTACATCACAGGTAAGTTCAGACATTGCGTTCATGATGTTTGTTTAATTTACTAAACAGTGTCGGGCCAGCATAGCACCCGAATGCGATGAATCGCACGTTTTATTTGAGTGGGGTTGCAATGGCTAAACACGCGGGGTAACCCGGGGAAGCGCCAAAAAGACGAAAATATTTTGCGAAGCAGATCGTTAGCTTCAGATTTTGTGATGAAATAAAGCCCGTCTTGCGGTACCCTTCAGGCGGAAAATGCCATTTCTTATCAGAAACTGGGTGCGTATCAGTATCAGACTTATAATGATAGAAAATGAACAGTCTGCGACGTGATTAACAAAAACAAAGGCGTGACGGAACTAATTGAAAAAAAGACCCTCAAAGCAACTGCTTGCTCACAGTGCAGTGTTTGGAGTGGCGTTTCGATAACGCGTGGATTTTAGGTTTGGGGAGACATTACCTCGGATGAGCGAGCAGTTAACGGACCAGGTCCTGGTTGAACGGGTCCAGAAGGGAGAACAGAAAGCCTTTAACTTACTGGTGGTGCGCTACCAGCATAAAGTGGCGAGTCTGGTTTCCCGCTATGTACCGTCAGGGGATGTCCCTGATGTAGTACAAGAATCTTTTATTAAGGCCTATCGCGCGCTGGAATCTTTCCGGGGGGATAGTGCTTTTTATACCTGGCTGTACCGTATTGCCGTCAATACGGCCAAAAATTACCTGGTTGCTCAGGGCCGTCGTCCGCCTTCAAGCGATGTGGACGCTATCGACGCAGAGAATTTTGAAAGCGGCGGCGCGCTGAAAGAAATTTCGAACCCTGAGAACTTAATGTTGTCAGAAGAACTGAGACAAATAGTTTTTCGTACCATCGAGTCGCTCCCGGAAGATTTACGTATGGCAATTACGTTGCGGGAGCTGGATGGGCTGAGCTATGAAGAGATAGCCGCTATCATGGATTGCCCGGTCGGTACGGTTCGCTCACGAATTTTTCGTGCCCGAGAAGCTATTGATAATAAAGTTCAACCGCTAATCAGGCGTTGACTCTAGCGGGATACTGGAAAAGGTATTAGGCATGCAGAAAGAAAAACTTTCCGCTTTAATGGATGGTGAAACGCTGGACAGTGAGCTGCTCAACGAGCTCTCTCGCTCTCCTGAGATGCAAAAAACCTGGGAGAGTTATCACCTCATCCGCGATACTTTGCGCGGTGATACCGGCGACGTCCTCCATTTCGATATCTCAGCACGCGTAATGGCTGCCATTGAGAACGAACCTGTTCCTCAGGCCACTCCGCTTATTCCTGAAGCCCAACCTGCACCGCACCTGTGGCAGAAGATGCCGTTCTGGAACAAAGTGCGTCCCTGGGCGAGTCAATTGACTCAAATGGGAGTGGCTGCTTGCGTATCGCTTGCAGTTATTGTTGGCGTCCAGCAGTATAATACCCAATCTGAAGCGAACCAGCAGCCAGAAGCGCCAGTGTTTAACACGCTGCCGATGATGGGCAAAGCCAGCCCGGTAAGTTTGGGCATTCCTTCTGATGCATCGTCGGCTGGAGCCGGTCAGCAGCAGCAGGTACAAGAGCAGCGCCGTCGCATTAATGCGATGTTGCAGGATTACGAATTGCAGCGTCGTCTGCATTCCGAACAGCTCCAGTTTGAGCAGGCGCAAACTCAGCAAGCCGCTGTGCAAGTGCCCGGAAACCAAACCTTAGGAACGCAATCGCAGTAATGAAGCAACTTTGGTGCGCCATGTCTCTGATGGCGGGTAGCCTGTTCTTCTCTGTAAACGCCTCGGCTGATAATTCATCCGGGGCGTTGTTGCAGCAAATGAACCAGGCCAGCCAGTCACTCAACTATGAACTGGCTTTTATCAGTATCAACAAGCAAGGTGTAGAGTCGTTACGCTACCGCCATGCCCGACTTGATAAACAGCCGCTTGCCCAGCTCTTGCAGATGGATGGCCCGCGCCGTGAAGTGGTGCAGCGTGGCAATGAAATCAGCTATTTTGAGCCGGGGCTTGAACCCTTTACGCTAAACGGCGACTACATCGTTGATTCGCTGCCTTCGCTGATCTATACCGACTTCAAGCGTCTTGCGCCTTACTACGACTTTATCTCCGTAGGCCGCACCCGTATTGCCGACAGGCTGTGCGACGTCCTGCGCGTGGTCGCAAGAGACGGTACGCGTTATAGCTATATCGTCTGGATGGATGCAGAAACCAAGCTGCCGATGCGTGTCGATCTGCTGGATCGCGACGGCGAGACGCTGGAACAGTTCCGGGTGATTTCCTTCACCGTGGATAATCAGGTCGGCAACAGCATGCAGAATCTGGCAAAAGCCAACCTGCCGCCGCTGCTCTCTGTGCCTGCGGGCGATACGGTTAATTTCAACTGGGCGCCAAACTGGATCCCGCAAGGGTTTAGTGAAGTGTCCAGCAGTCGACGTCAGCTGCCCACCATTGATACGCCGGTTGAATCGCGTCTTTATTCTGACGGATTGTTCAGCTTCTCGGTCAATATCAACCGCGCCACCCCGGTGAGCGCCGATCAGATGCTGCGCACCGGGCGTCGCACGGTGAGCACTACGGTGCGCGATAACGCAGAGATCACCATCGTCGGTGAACTGCCGCCACCGACGGCAAAACGCATCGCCGACAGTATTAAATTCAAGGCCGGACAATGATCAAAGAATGGGCAACCGTCGTTTCATGGCAGGACGGCGTCGCGCAGGTAAGCTGTGACGTCAAAGCCTCCTGTAACAGCTGCGCCTCGCGCGCGGGCTGCGGAAGCCGGGTCCTTAATAAGCTGGGCCCGCAGACCACGCACACTATCACCGTGCCTAGCTCTCAGCCGCTGGTAGAAGGGCAAAAGGTGGAATTAGGTATTGCAGAAGGCAGCCTGCTGGGCTCTGCCATGCTGGTCTACCTCTCTCCGCTGGTGGGCCTGTTTACGCTAGGCGGCGTATTCCAGGTGCTGTTCGGCACCGATCTGGCCGCCATGTGCGGCGCGGCGTTGGGTGGCGTTGGCGGCTTTTTACTGGCGCGTGGCTTTTCGCATAAGCTCGCGGTGCGTGAAGCATGGCAGCCCGTAATCCTCAGCGTCGGGTTACCGCCCGATGAGCTTCGTGTCGAAATGCTCTCCTCAGAAGCCCGGTGAATTTAACCGGGCTTTATTATATTTACATCTCATAAAAGAAAACGCTGAATCTTCACGCTATGCTTGCGGGAAGAGCATTTCCTGGTGAAGGAGATGTAGTGTAGAATGCTGCGTTTTCGCACTGAAAAACGTCAGGCTAAGAACAGCGGCCTCCAGGAATTCGTAAGGCATAATTATTAACTATATGAAGAACATACGTAACTTTTCGATCATTGCTCACATTGACCACGGTAAGTCGACGCTGTCTGACCGTATTATCCAGATTTGCGGTGGCCTGTCTGATCGTGAAATGGAAGCCCAGGTTCTGGACTCCATGGACCTGGAACGCGAACGTGGTATCACCATCAAAGCGCAGAGCGTAACGCTCGACTTTAAATCTGCTGATGGCGAAACTTATCAACTGAATTTCATCGATACCCCAGGCCACGTTGACTTCTCTTATGAAGTTTCCCGTTCGCTGGCGGCCTGCGAAGGCGCGCTGCTGGTGGTTGATGCCGGGCAGGGCGTAGAAGCCCAGACGCTGGCTAACTGCTATACCGCGCTGGAAATGGATCTTCAGGTGGTGCCGGTGCTTAATAAAATCGACCTGCCTGCGGCCGATCCTGAGCGCGTAGCGGAAGAGATTGAAGACATCGTTGGCATCGATGCCACCGATGCGGTGCGCTGCTCGGCGAAAACCGGCGTGGGCGTGACCGACGTTCTGGAACGTCTGGTACGTGAAATTCCGGGCCCGGAAGGTGATCCAGATGGCCCGCTGCAGGCGCTGATCATCGACTCCTGGTTCGATAACTATCTGGGCGTTGTATCACTGGTGCGTATTAAAAACGGCACCATGCGCAAAGGCGATAAGATCAAAGTTATGAGTACCGGCCAGGTCTATAACGCCGATCGCCTGGGGATCTTCACGCCGAAGCAGCTCGACCGTACCGAACTGAAGTGCGGTGAAGTTGGCTGGCTGGTGTGTGCGATTAAAGACATCCTGGGCGCACCGGTTGGCGATACCCTGACTCAGGCACGTAACCCGGCAGATAAAGCGCTGCCAGGCTTTAAAAAAGTGAAGCCGCAGGTTTACGCCGGTCTGTTCCCGGTGAGCTCTGACGACTACGAAAACTTCCGTGATGCGCTCGGTAAACTGAGCCTGAACGATGCCTCCCTGTTCTATGAGCCAGAAAGCTCAACGGCGCTGGGCTTCGGCTTCCGCTGTGGCTTCCTCGGCCTGCTGCACATGGAGATCATTCAGGAACGTCTGGAGCGTGAATACGATCTGGATCTGATCACCACGGCACCAACGGTTGTTTACGAAGTAGAAACCACCTCTAAAGAGGTTATCTACGTCGACAGCCCGTCCAAGCTGCCGCCACTGAACAACATTGCTGAGCTGCGTGAGCCTATCGCAGAGTGTCACATGCTGCTGCCGCAGGAGTACCTCGGCAACGTGATCACCCTGTGTATCGAAAAGCGTGGCGTGCAGACCAACATGGTTTACCACGGCAACCAGGTTGCGCTGACCTATGAAATTCCAATGGCGGAAGTGGTGCTCGACTTCTTCGACCGTCTGAAGTCAACGTCGCGCGGCTATGCGTCACTGGACTACAACTTCAAGCGTTTCCAGGCCTCTAACATGGTGCGTGTGGATGTGCTGATCAACAGTGAGCGCGTCGATGCGCTGGCGCTGATCACCCACAACGACAATGCCCCGTATCGTGGTCGTGAGCTGGTCGAGAAGATGAAAGAACTCATCCCACGTCAGCAGTTCGACATTGCGATTCAGGCGGCGATCGGTAACCACATCATCGCCCGTGCGACGGTGAAACAGTTACGTAAAAACGTTCTGGCAAAATGCTATGGCGGTGACGTCAGCCGTAAGAAAAAGCTGCTCCAGAAGCAGAAAGACGGTAAGAAACGTATGAAGCAGGTCGGTAACGTCGAGCTGCCGCAGGAAGCGTTCCTCGCCATTCTGCACGTGGGTAAAGACGGAAAATAATTCTTAAGGAGTTGGCATGGCGAACATGTTTGCCCTGATCCTGGTGATTGCCACACTGGTGACGGGGCTGTTGTGGTGTCTGGATAAGTTTATTTTTGCCCCGAAACGTCGCGAACGTCAGGCCGCTGCACAGGCGGCCACGGGCGACCAGTTGGATCCGAAAACCCTGAAAAAAGTCAGCCCGAAACCGGGCTGGCTGGAAACGGGCGCGTCGGTCTTTCCGGTGCTGGCGATTGTGCTGGTGGTACGTTCGTTCATCTATGAACCTTTTCAGATCCCATCCGGTTCGATGATGCCAACGCTGCTGATCGGTGATTTTATTTTGGTGGAGAAGTTTGCCTACGGCATTAAAGATCCTATCTACCAGAAAACGCTGATCGAAACCGGTCATCCGAAACGCGGCGACATTGTGGTGTTTAAGTACCCGGACGATCCGCGTCTGGACTACATCAAACGCACCGTCGGCGTACCGGGCGATAAGGTCACTTATAACCCGGTTTCAAAAGAGGTGACGGTTCAGCCAGGCTGCAGTTCGGGTACCGCCTGTGGCAGCGCCTTAGCAGTGACCTATTCCGGCGTTGAGCCTAGCGATTTTGTGCAGACCTTTGCCCGTCGTAACGGCGGCGAAGCGACCAGCGGGTTCTTCCAGCTGCCGAAAGGCGAGAGCAAGGAGAACGGGATCCGCCTGAGCGAGCGTAAAGAGACGCTGGGTGATGTTACCCACCGTATTCTGACCGTCTCAATCGCCCAGGATCAGCTTGGCATGTACTATCAGCAGCAGGGCCAACAGCTGGCGACCTGGATTGTGCCACCGGGACACTACTTCATGATGGGTGATAACCGTGATAACAGCGCGGACAGCCGTTACTGGGGCTTTGTGCCGGAAGCGAATCTGGTGGGTAAAGCGACCGCTATCTGGATGAGTTTTGAGAAACAGGAAGGCGAATGGCCTACCGGCGTACGCTTAAATCGTATCGGCGGCATCCATTAATTCCTGATAAATGAATACGTAGCCTCTTTTATTGGAGGCTACGTAAATTATTTAACTGATAAATGCCTACGGACTAACGACAACCCCTGTCGTTGCGTATAGAATATTCCCCCGAAGTTTAAGGTTGGCGCTGACTCAGTGCCACGGCACACGAAACCGCGTTGGCTTCCCCAGGTCGGTTTCGTGTGCTGCATTTTTGACGCATTCATTTATTGGTATCGCATGAACCCCATCGTAATAAATCGGCTTCAACGAAAGCTGGGCTACACTTTTCAGCATCAGGAGTTGTTGCAACAGGCATTAACCCACCGCAGTGCCAGCAGCAAACACAACGAGCGTCTCGAGTTTCTGGGCGACTCCATATTGAGTTACGTTATTGCCAATGCGCTTTATCATCGCTTCCCGCGGGTGGACGAAGGTGATATGAGCCGCATGCGTGCAACGCTGGTACGTGGCAATACGCTTGCAGAAATTGCACGCGAATTTGAACTGGGTGAATGTCTGCGACTCGGTCCTGGCGAGCTGAAGAGCGGCGGTTTCCGTCGTGAATCTATTCTCGCGGATACGGTTGAAGCTCTGATCGGTGGTGTTTTCCTCGACAGCGGCATCCAGACGGTTGAACAGCTTATCCTGAACTGGTACCAGTCGCGTCTGGATGAAATCAGTCCCGGTGATAAGCAGAAAGATCCAAAAACCCGTTTGCAGGAGTACCTGCAGGGTCGCCATCTGCCGCTACCATCCTATCTGGTGGTGCAGGTTCGTGGTGAAGCACACGATCAAGAATTTACCATCCATTGCCAGGTTAGCGGCCTGAGTGAACCGGTGGTTGGCACAGGTTCAAGCCGTCGTAAGGCTGAACAGGCTGCCGCCGAACAGGCGTTGAAAATACTGGAGCTGGAATGAGCGAAGAAAAAAGTTACTGCGGTTTTATTGCCATCGTCGGACGTCCGAACGTTGGCAAATCAACCCTGCTGAATAATCTGCTGGGTCAGAAAATTTCCATCACCTCGCGTAAGGCGCAGACCACGCGTCACCGTATTGTCGGTATTCATACCGAAGGTGAGTATCAGGCTATCTATGTTGATACCCCGGGTCTGCACATCGAAGAGAAGCGCGCTATTAACCGTCTGATGAACAAGGCGGCGAGCAGCTCTATCGGTGACGTTGAGCTGATTATCTTCGTGGTCGAAGGTACCCGCTGGACGGCGGACGACGAGATGGTGCTGAACAAGCTGCGTGACGGTAAAGCACCGGTTATCCTCGCGGTCAATAAAGTGGATAACGTACAGGAAAAAGCCGATCTGCTGCCGCATCTGCAGTTCCTGGGCAGCCAGATGAACTTCCTCGATATCGTTCCGATGTCTGCGGAAACCGGGATGAACGTGGATACCCTCGCGGGCATCGTGCGTAAACATCTGCCGGAAGCCATTCATCACTTCCCGGAAGATTACATCACTGACCGTTCTCAGCGCTTTATGGCGTCTGAAATCATCCGTGAAAAGCTGATGCGTTTCCTCGGCGCTGAACTGCCGTACTCCGTTACCGTGGAAATCGAACGTTTCCAGACCAACGAGCGCGGCGGGTACGACATCAACGGCTTGATCCTCGTTGAGCGCGAAGGGCAGAAGAAGATGGTGATTGGCAACAAAGGCACCAAAATCAAAACCATCGGTATCGAAGCTCGCAAAGATATGCAGGAAATGTTTGAAGCGCCGGTTCACCTCGAACTGTGGGTGAAAGTGAAATCCGGCTGGGCCGATGACGAGCGCGCTCTGCGCAGCCTCGGTTACGGCGACGACGTCTAAGCCACTAAAACGTGGAAGGCTGGCAGCGCGCATTCGTCCTGCATAGTCGTCCCTGGAGCGAAACCAGCCTGATGCTGGACGTCTTCACGGAAGAGTCGGGCCGCGTGCGCCTTGTTGCCAAAGGCGCACGTTCCAAACGCTCGAATCTGAAGGGGGCCCTGCAACCCTTCACACCTCTGCTGGTACGTTTTGGCGGACGCGGAGAAGTCAAAACCCTGCGCAGTGCTGAAGCCGTCTCTCTGGCGCTCCCCCTCTCTGGTATTACCCTGTATAGCGGTCTGTATGTGAATGAGCTTGTCTCACGCGTACTGGAACATGAGACCCGCTTTTCTGAACTCTTTTTCGACTATCTGTACTGTATCCAGGCCCTGGCGGGCACCACCGGCTCGCCGGAACCTGCGCTGCGTCGCTTTGAGCTGGCGCTGCTCGGCCATCTGGGATACGGGGTGGATTTTCTGCACTGTGCGGGCAGCGGCGAACCCGTGGATGACACCATGACCTACCGCTATCGCGAAGAGAAAGGCTTTATCGCGAGTATTGTCATCGATAACAGCACCTTTACCGGACGGGATCTCCGGGCGCTGGCGGAACGCGAATTTCCTGATGCCACCACCCTGCGGGCGGCAAAACGCTTTACCCGCATTGCGCTCAAGCCGTATCTTGGTGGCAAGCCCTTAAAGAGCCGCGAATTATTCCGGCAGTTTTTGCCGAAGCGTTAACGAATCAAAAGAAAACCGAGGATTGTCATGGCTGAATTACTGTTAGGCATCAACATTGACCACATCGCCACCCTGCGCAATGCGCGCGGCACCGCGTATCCGGATCCGGTTCAGGCGGCATTTATCGCCGAGCAGGCGGGCGCAGACGGCATTACCGTGCATCTGCGTGAAGATCGTCGCCACATCACCGATCGCGACGTGCGCATTCTGCGTCAGACCCTGGATACGCGCATGAACCTGGAGATGGCGGTCACCGAAGAGATGCTGGCGATTGCCGTTGAGACGAAACCGCATTTCTGCTGCCTGGTGCCGGAAAAGCGCCAGGAAGTGACCACCGAAGGCGGGCTGGACGTCGCCGGGCAACTGGACAAAATGCGCGATGCCTGCAAACGTCTGGCCGATGCCGGTATTCTGGTGTCGCTGTTCATCGATGCTGACGAGGCGCAGATCAAAGCCGCAGCGGACGTGGGCGCACCGTACATTGAGATCCACACCGGCTGCTACGCCGATGCCGAAGACGAAGCCACCCAGGCCAAAGAGCTGGCGCGCATCGCCAAAGCCGCCACCTATGCGGCAGGCCTTGGCCTGAAGGTCAACGCCGGTCACGGTCTGACTTACCATAACGTCAAAGCCATTGCGGCGATCCCGGAGATGCACGAGCTGAATATCGGCCATGCCATTATCGGTCGCGCGGTAATGAGCGGCCTGAAAGACGCCGTCGCCGAGATGAAGCGCCTGATGCTGGAAGCGCGCAACTAATGGCTATCCTTGGCTTAGGAACCGATATCGTTGAGATCACCCGCATCGAAGCGGTGATCTCCCGCAGCGGCGATCGCCTGGCGCGACGGGTGCTCAGCGATAACGAATGGGCCATCTGGGAAACGCACCAGCAGCCGGTGCGTTTTCTTGCCAAACGCTTTGCGGTGAAAGAGGCGGCGGCCAAAGCTTTCGGCACCGGGATCCGCAACGGTCTGGCGTTTAATCAGTTTGAAGTGTTTAACGATGAGCTGGGCAAGCCGCGTCTGCGGTTGTGGGGCGAGGCGTTAAAGCTGGCAGAAAAGCTGGGCGTGGCGCACATGCACGTGACGCTGGCGGATGAACGTCATTACGCCTGCGCGACGGTGATTATCGAAAGCTAGATTTTGTCCGCGTGGTGCATCAGGACAAACTTATCCCACAGCTGCTCTTCGGATTCAGGACGTGCCGGGTCTTTCAGGATTGTATTGGGGATAGGGCACACCTTCTGGCAGGTCGGCGTTTCATAATGGCCGATGCATTCGGTGCAGAGGTCGCTGTTAATCTCATAAATGTGGTCACCCATCGAAATGGCCTGGTTAGGGCATTCGGGCTCGCACATATCGCAATTGATGCATTTTTTGGTAATTAACAGCGCCATCAGGAAATTCTCAGAAACATCACAAACAGGGCGGGCATTATACGCTCATTCCCTGCTCAAACCAGTTTTTTTACCAGCGCCTCACTGTGACGAATCCGCTCCGGGGCATGCTCCAGGTCCTGCTGAACCAGCGCCATAAACAGCAGATCGGTCAGCAACATCTGCGCGCTGGTGGACGAAATCGCCGCGCTGCGGGTGGCCTGTTCTTCGGCGATGGTATACAGACAGCGCGTCGCCCGCTGCTGCAGGGCGTTGGGGGTAAACCCGGTGATCGCCAGGATCTTCCCGCCCACGCGCAGCGCCTCATCGGCGGCCAGATTGATCTCACGCCGTTCCCCGGAATACGAGATGGCCAGCAGCAGATCGTCAGGTGCCATCGCCTGCACCGTTGCCAGCAGGGCGTGCATGTCCTGTTCCGCAATGGCGATCAGACCAATTTTATTCAGCTTCCAGCCAAAATTACGCGCCACCAGCCCCGAGGCACCAATTCCGGTCAGGATCACCCGCCGCGCCGCGCGCAGCATGCCGACGCTTTCCAGCAGTTTCTCCTCGCTGTTCACATCCAGCGTGGCGTGCATCGCTGCCACCTTCTCTTTGATCAGCTTCTCGCCGACAAGGCGCATCGGGTCATCGCCGCGGATCTGATTATGTACCGGCATCGACTGCGGGTTAGGGTTACTGGCCAGCGCTTCGCTGATCGCCAGCTTCAGCGCCGGAAAGCCTTTAAACCCCATCTTCTGGGCAAATTTAACCACGCTGGACTGGCTGACGCCCGCTTCGCTTGCCAGCTGCTGCGAGCTTAAATGGCGCGCGCGATCGGGCTGGGAGAGCAAAAAATCCGCCAGCTTTTTGTCGCTCTGGGCCAGGCCCGCGTAGCGCTGGCGGATCCGAATTAAACAGTTCATGAGTACTCCTGGCGAAATGTGATGACTACAGCAATTGCGAATTCTTCTCGCCTGAATGAATTTTATATTCCATTATAGTGTGACTATTATGAATTAAAAATTCTTGAGGTACAAAAGATGAATCTCGGCTCACTCGTTTCTGAATCCCGCAACCCACAAACACTGGATCTGGACGCGCTCTCCACGTTCGACCTTGTTACTCGTTTTAATCAGCAGGATACGCTGGTCGCGCAGGCAGTAAAAGAGACATTGCCGGAAGTGGCAAAAGCCGTGGATGCCGCCGCAGGTGCGCTGAAAGCGGGCGGGCGCATCATCTACATGGGCGCCGGCACCAGCGGGCGTCTTGGGGTGCTGGATGCCTCGGAATGCCCGCCGACATTTGGCGTCCCGCACGGTCTGGTGGTTGGCCTGATTGCCGGCGGTCCCGGTGCGCTGCTGAAGGCGGTGGAAGGGGCAGAGGACAGCAAACAGCTCGGGGAAGACGATCTCAAGGCCCTCAACCTGACTCCAAACGATCTGGTGGTGGGGCTCGCGGCCTCCGGGCGCACGCCGTATGTGATTGGCGGGCTGGAATATGCCAACCAGATCGGCTGCACCACGGTGGCAATCTCCTGTAATCCGGGTTCGCCAATAGCTCAGGTGGCGGCGATTGCTATCTCGCCAGTGGTGGGGCCGGAAGCCCTGACCGGCTCCACGCGCATGAAATCCGGAACCGCACAGAAGCTGGTGCTGAACATGATCTCCACCGGCGCGATGGTGAAATTTGGCAAGGTGTACCAGAACCTGATGGTGGACATGAAAGCCACCAACGTGAAGCTGATAGACCGTGCATGTCGGATGGTGGTCGAGGCCACCGGCGCGGCGCGTGAAGAGGCCGAAAGGGTGCTCCAGCAGACCGGGTATGACGTCAAACCCGCCATTCTGATGATTCTCAGCGGGCTCGATGCCGCCGCAGCGCGCGCAAAACTCGATGCGCATCAGGGATTCTTACGGGCAGCATTAGAAAACTAAAGAGGCGTGTATGGAAAAAACAGCGGCGCTCGCCAGCGATATTCTTGCCGGTATCGGCGGAGAGCACAATATTCTGCGTCTGGAAAACTGCATGACGCGGGTGCGGGTGGAAGTGCAGGATGACGACAAGCTCGATCTGACGCGGCTCAAAAAGCTGCCTGGCATCAGCGGCTATGTTAAGCAGGGGGCGCAGCACCAACTGATTGTCGGCCCCGGCAAAGCCGCGCAGGTGGTGGACGCCATGCGCTCGCTGATGGGGGGCGCGGTGGTTGATGACGCCGAGCGCACAAAAACGCAGGCCAAGGCCAAATATAAAGCCCCGATGAGCGACGCGCTGCGCCAACTGGCGAACGTTTTCATCCCGCTGATCCCGGCCTTTATCGCCTCGGGGCTGATCACCGGCATTATCAACATTCTTAAACGCCCGGACATCGTCGGCGATTTTGCGACCCACTATCCCAATCTGCTGGGGATCCTCGGCATTTTCGGCAGCGCGGTGTTTGCCATCATGAACATTCTGGTGGGGGTTAACACCGCCAAAGTGTTCGGCGGCTCGCTGGCAATGGGCGGGGTGATGGCGGGGATTCTGTCCAGCCCGCAGCTGGCGCAAATCACCCTGTTTGGTGAAGCCCTGCAGCCGGGACGCGGTGGGGTAATCGCCGTGCTGCTGGTGGTGGTGCTGATGTGCTGGATTGAGAAAAAGCTGCGCAATGCCCTGCCGGGCTCGCTGGAGCTGATCCTCAATCCGCTGCTGACCACGCTCATCACCGGCAGCGTGGCGATTATTGCCCTGCAGCCGCTGGGCGGCGTTATCTCTGAATCCATCGCCCACGGAGCCTCCTGGGCTATCGACCGCGGTGGTTTCCTGGTGGGGGCGGTGCTGTCGGGGACCTTCCTGCCGCTGGTATTAACCGGTTTACACCAGGGACTGGTGCCGATCCACGTGGAGCTGGTGCAGGCGCACGGCTACAACGCGCTGCTGCCGATCCTGTCGATGGCGGGCGTCGGTCAGGTTGGGGCGGCCATTGCGGTGCTGATGAAAACCCGCAATCAACGCCTGAAAAAAGTCATCAAAGGCGCGCTGCCGGTGGGTCTGCTGGGGATTGGCGAGCCGCTGATCTTTGGCGTTACGCTGCCGCTGGGCAAGCCTTTTATCGGTGCCTGTCTGGGTGGCGCGGTCGGCGGGGCGCTGATCAGCTACTGGAAAGTGGCGACGGTGATCACCTTCGGGATTTCCGGTTTGCCGCTGGCATTAACCATCGTGACCGGAAAAGTCATGCTCTATCTGTTAGGCTATTTAGTAGCAGTCATCGCCGGGTTCCTGTTTACCTGGCTGTTGGGGTTCAACGATCCAGAGGAGTAAGGTTTGGTTAATCACGAGCGTCGTGTCGTTTTTTTTGATTTAGACGGAACGCTGCATCAGCAGGATATGTTCGGCACCTTTATGCGCTATTTACTGCGCCGACAGCCCTTAAATGCGCTGCTCGTGTTGCCGCTTCTGCCGGTTGTGGGCGTTGCGCTGTTGATCAAAGGGCGCGCCGCCCGCTGGCCAATGAGCCTGCTGCTGTGGGGATGTACCTTTGGCCACAGCGAGGCGCGACTTAAGCAGCTTGAGCAGGATTTTGCGCGCTGGTTTCGCGGGCACGTTACCGCGTTTCCGGTGGTGCAGGAGAGGCTGACTAATTACCTTAACGCCAGCGATGCTGACATCTGGCTGATTACCGGCTCGCCGCAGTCGCTGGTCGAGCAGGTCTACTTCGATACCCCGTGGCTGCCGCGGGTCAATCTTATCGCTACCCAGATGGGGCGCGCGTACGGCGGATGGGTGCTGACCCTGCGCTGCCTCGGGCACGAAAAAGTGGTACAGCTGGAGAAGCAAATCGGCACCCCGCTGCGGCTCTACAGCGGCTACAGCGACAGCAAGCAGGACAACCCGCTGCTCTACTTCTGCCAGCACCGCTGGCGGGTCACGCCGCTCGGCGAACTTCAGCAACTGGAATGATTTTGTGATTATGCATAGCGGGTGTGTATAATGCGCCCGCTTTTCAGACTGGAGTAATCACCGTTGTCCGACCTCGAACACAATCATGAATACTGGATGCAGCACGCACTCCAGCTTGCCAGACGCGCCTGGGAAGAGGGCGAAGTGCCCGTTGGCGCCGTGCTGGTACACAATAATCAGGTGATTGGCGAAGGCTGGAACCGCCCGATTGGCCGTCACGATCCCACCGCTCACGCCGAAATTATGGCCCTGCGCCAGGGCGGGCTGGTGCTGCAAAACTACCGCCTGCTGGATACCACCCTGTATGTCACCCTCGAGCCCTGCGTGATGTGTTCCGGGGCGATGGTCCATAGCCGGATTGGTACCCTGGTGTTCGGGGCGCGGGATGAAAAAACCGGAGCGGCAGGTTCGCTACTGGACGTGCTCAGACATCCCGGGATGAATCACCAGGTGAATGTTATTGGTGATGTCCTGGCACCAGCATGTTCGGCGATGCTAAGTGACTTCTTTCGAATGCGGCGTCAGCAGAAAAAGCAACAAAAGGCAGGATTGGCGTTATCGGGCGAGTAAGTTCATTCGGTGCCACCACCGGATAACTTTGCGCCAGCTGCTCTGCCGCCATCGCCTCTTTCTCTTTCTCCATCAGATAGCCGACCAGGCTTATCTGATATTTGCGGATATTCTCCACGTAGGCGTAAGCCTCGTGACCCCGCGCGTAGCCATAGGTCAGCTTGTTATACCACGGCTTCTGGCTCAGCAGCGGCAGGCGCTGTTTGACGTCTGACCAGCTGTCGGGGTTGCCTTTGGTCTTCGCCGTCAGGGCGCGGGCGTCGATCATGTGGGCATAGCCCATGTTATACGCTGCCAGCGCAAACCAGATCCGCTCCTCTTCCGGCACCGTCTCCGGCACCTTATCCATCATGTCCTGCAGATAGCGCGCGCCGCCGCTGATGCTCTGTTCGGCATCGGTACGGTCGGTCAGGCCCAGGCTCTGGGCGGTGTTTTTGGTCAGCATCATCAGACCGCGCACGCCGGTAGGCGAGGTGGCCTGCGCATCCCAGTGGGATTCCTGATACGAGATAGCCGCCAGCAACCGCCAGTCAATCTCCTGGGCGTACTTTTCAAACAGCGGCTGCAGGTCCGGCAGGACGTTATCCACCGCCCGCAGGAAGCTGCGGGTATCGACATAATCAAAGTCACCGCCGTGGCCGAGGTACTTCTCCTCCAGCCGCGCCAGGGTGCCGTCTTCATTCATGCCGTTAAAGAAATCGAGCATCGCCGCGGACAGGGTCTGGTCGTCATCCAGCCGGCTGAACCAGGTGACCGGCTGCTCGTCGGTGACATCCAGCGCCACCGCCAGCTCCGGGTGGACGCGCTGATACAGGCTGATGGCGACCGAGTCGGCAATGGTATAAGGCAGCTTACCATCCTTAACCTGCTCCAGCAGCGCCGTAGTGCCGAGTTTCTCATCGACCGTCCAGCTGAGGTCGGGGTATTTTTTCTCTTTCAGCGCGCGCAGGTCGTCGATCACCACGTGTCCAGGGGCGACGGTGAGCTGGTCTGCACTAAGGCCGGTAAGCGAACGCGGGCGCAGTTTGCCCACGCGATAGACCAGCTGCTGCGAAACCGAGTAATAGGTCGGGCCCGGCTGGTAGTTTTTGCTGCGTTCGCTGTTATAGACCAGACCGGCGGCCAGCATGTCGGCCTCGTCATGATCTAGGTCGTCAAACAGCTGGCTGATATTCTGGCGTACCGTGATTTTGAGCTTCACGCCCAGGTAGTCAGCAAACTGCTGCGCCAGTTCGTAATCCAGCCCAATCACTTTGTCGTTGATGGCGGTATAGGTCAGCGGCGAGGAGATCGTACTGACGCGCAGCTCCCCCCGCGCCTGGATGGCGGCGATGCGGTTGTCGGCTTTGCCGAACCAGGGTATGGAAGGCCATAGCGCCGCTGCCAGTAGCAGGGTCACGATGCCAATAAACAGATAATTAATCTTTAATTTTTTCAATAAGTTAATTCTATGTGCTGGGTGTTATGTCGGTCTGTAGTGGCCATAGTAAAAACAAGTATTGCCAAAGATTTCGCGGCATTTTGCGCAAAGTTACGCCACTTGGCAACTTATTAGCGGGAATCGCCACACCGATGGCTAAATAACCGCGTCGATTTTATTACGACGCAAACGGTTTCGTCGGCGCTCAGGATCCACTATAATAGCGCCCGTTTTCCCCCCTTGCGCACACTGTAAGCGCCCCGGCGCTTCGAAGACGAGAGACTTATGATGGAAATTCTGCGTGGTTCGCCTGCACTGTCTGCCTTCCGTATCAACAAACTGCTGGCACGTTTCCAGGCGGCCGACCTTCCGGTAAGCAATATTTACGCTGAGTATGTCCATTTTGCTGACCTGAACGCTCCCTTAACGGCAGAGGAGCTGATCCGCCTTGAACGCCTGCTGAAATACGGCCCAAGCCTGAGCAGCCATACCCCGAACGGTAAACTCCTGCTGGTCACGCCTCGCCCGGGCACCATCTCCCCCTGGTCTTCTAAAGCAACCGACATCGCCCACAACTGCGGCCTGAGCCAGGTAAGCCGTCTTGAGCGCGGCGTAGCGTATTACGTTGAAGCCTCCACCCTGACTGACGCACAGTGGGCGGTCGTGGCGACCGAACTTCACGATCGCATGATGGAGAGCGTGTTTGCCTCTCTGGACGACGCGCAGAAGCTCTTCTCTCATCACCAGCCTGCGCCAGTACAGAGCGTGGATCTGCTGGGTGAGGGCCGTCAGGCGCTGATCGACGCCAACCTGCGTTTAGGCCTGGCGCTGGCAGAGGATGAAATTGATTACCTGCAGGACGCGTTTGTTAAGCTCAACCGCAATCCGAACGATATCGAACTGTATATGTTCGCGCAGGCTAACTCTGAACACTGCCGCCACAAGATTTTTAACGCCGACTGGATTATCGACGGCGAGCAACAGCCGAAGTCGCTGTTCAAAATGATCAAAAACACCATGGAACAGACCCCTGACCACGTGCTGTCTGCTTATAAAGACAACGCCGCGGTGATGGAAGGTTCTGAGGTGGGCCGCTTCTTCGCCGATCGCGAAGCAGGGCGCTATGACTTCCATCAGGAAGCCGCGCACATTCTGATGAAGGTCGAAACCCATAACCACCCGACGGCGATCTCCCCGTGGCCGGGCGCGGCAACCGGTTCTGGTGGTGAAATTCGTGACGAAGGCGCCACTGGCCGCGGTGCAAAACCGAAAGCCGGTCTGGTGGGCTTCTCGGTCTCTAACCTGCGTATCCCGGGCTTTGAACAGCCGTGGGAAGAAGATTTCGGCAAGCCGGAGCGCATTGTAACCGCGCTCGACATCATGACCGACGGCCCGCTGGGCGGCGCGGCATTCAACAATGAATTTGGTCGTCCGGCGCTGAACGGCTACTTCCGTACCTACGAAGAGAAAGTCGAGAGCCACAACGGCGAAGAGCTGCGCGGCTACCACAAACCGATCATGCTGGCAGGCGGGATCGGCAACATCCGCGCCGATCACGTGCAGAAAGGCGAGATCGTCGTCGGCGCGAAGCTGATCGTCCTCGGCGGCCCGGCGATGAATATCGGTCTGGGCGGCGGGGCGGCTTCGTCGATGGCTTCGGGCCAGTCTGACGCCGACCTTGATTTTGCCTCGGTCCAGCGCGATAACCCGGAGATGGAACGCCGCTGCCAGGAAGTGATTGACCGTTGCTGGCAGCTGGGTGAAGCCAACCCTATCCTCTTTATTCACGACGTCGGCGCGGGCGGTCTGTCTAACGCCATGCCGGAGCTGGTGAGCGATGGCAATCGCGGCGGTCGTTTCAACCTGCGCGATATCCTCAGCGATGAGCCAGGGATGAGCCCGCTGGAGATCTGGTGTAACGAATCCCAGGAACGCTACGTGCTGGCCGTTGCCCCGGATCAGCTCCCGCTGTTTGATGAGCTGTGCCGCCGCGAGCGCGCGCCGTACGCGGTAATCGGTGAAGCCACCGAAGAGATGCACCTCTCCTTAAGCGACACCCATTTTGACAACCAGCCGATTGACCTGCCGCTGGACGTACTGCTGGGCAAAACGCCGAAGATGACCCGTGACGTCGAGACCCGCAAGGCCAGCGGCAAAGCCCTTGACCTGCAGGGGGTCACCGTTGCCGATGCGGTCAACCGTATTCTGCATCTGCCAGCGGTGGCGGAGAAAACCTTCCTCGTCACCATTGGCGACCGTACCGTGACCGGCATGGTTGCGCGCGATCAGATGGTTGGCCCGTGGCAGATCCCGGTCGCGAACTGCGCGGTGACCACCGCCAGCCTCGACAGCTACTACGGCGAAGCGATGGCGCTGGGCGAACGCTCCCCGGTTGCGCTGCTGGACTTTGCGGCCTCGGCCCGTCTGGCGGTCGGTGAAGCGCTGACCAACATTGCCGCCACCCAGATTGGCGACATCAAACGCATCAAGCTTTCGGCAAACTGGATGGCCGCAGCCGGTCACCCGGGCGAAGACGCCGGGCTATATGAAGCGGTGAAAGCGGTGGGCGAAGAGCTCTGTCCGGCGCTGGACCTGACCATTCCGGTGGGCAAAGACTCCATGTCGATGAAAACCCGCTGGCAGGAAGGCACCGAGCAGCGTGAGATGACCTCTCCGCTGTCGCTGGTGATCACCGCCTTTGCCCGCGTGGAAGATGTGCGTCACACCATCACCCCGCAGCTCGCGACCGTTGATAACGCCCTGCTGCTGATTGATCTGGGCAAAGGGCATAACGCACTGGGCGCAACCGCGCTGGCGCAGGTTTACCGTCAGCTGGGCGACACCGCAGCGGACGTGCGCGACGTGGCGCAGCTGAAAGGCTTCTACGATGCGATTCAGGCGCTGGTGGCGGCGGGCAAACTGCTGGCCTATCACGACCGTTCCGACGGTGGCCTGCTGGTGACCCTGGCAGAGATGGCCTTTACCGGCCACTGCGGCGTGGAGGCGAACATTGCCACGCTGGGCGACGATCGTCTGGCGGCGCTGTTTAACGAAGAGCTGGGTGCGGTGATTCAGGTGCGTGCGGCCGATCGCGAGGCGGTTGAAGCCCTGCTGGCGCAACACGGCCTCGGCGACTGCGTGCACTATCTGGGTAAAGCGGTGACCGGGGATCGTTTTGTTATCGAATCCAACGGTCAGACCGTGTTTGCCGAAAGCCGCGCCACGCTGCGCATGTGGTGGGCAGAAACCACCTGGCAGATGCAGCGTCTGCGTGATAACCCGGCGTGCGCCGATCAGGAGCACGAGGCGAAAGCCAACGATAACGATCCGGGTCTGAACGTGAAGCTCTCGTTCGACATCAACGAAGACGTGGCTGCGCCGTACATCGCGAAGGGTGCGCGTCCGAAAGTGGCGGTCCTGCGCGAGCAGGGTGTTAACTCCCACGTGGAGATGGCAGCTGCCTTCCACCGTGCGGGCTTCGACGCTATCGACGTACACATGAGCGATCTGCTGGCTGGACGTACCGGTCTGGAGAGCTTCCAGGCGCTGGTGGCGTGCGGCGGGTTCTCTTACGGGGACGTGCTGGGCGCAGGCGAGGGCTGGGCGAAGTCGATTCTCTTTAACGACCGCGTGCGTGATGAGTTCGAAACCTTCTTCCACCGTCCGCAGACCCTGGCGCTGGGCGTCTGTAACGGCTGCCAGATGATGTCGAACCTGCGCGAGCTGATCCCGGGCAGTGAAGCCTGGCCGCGCTTTGTACGTAACCAGTCCGACCGCTTCGAAGCGCGTTTCAGCCTGGTTGAAGTGACGCAAAGCCCGTCTCTGCTGCTGCAGGGGATGGTGGGCTCGCAGATGCCAATCGCTGTTTCCCACGGTGAAGGGCAGGTAGAAGTGCGTAACGCCGCGCATCTGGCGGAGCTGGAGAGCAAAGGTCTGGTGGCGCTGCGCTTTGTCGATAACTTTGGCAAAGTGACGCAAACCTACCCGGCGAACCCGAACGGCTCGGCCAACGGCATTACCGCAGTGACCAGCGAAAGCGGTCGCGTAACGGTGATGATGCCGCACCCTGAGCGCGTGTTCCGTACCGTCAGCAACTCCTGGCACCCGGAAAACTGGGGCGAGGATAGCCCGTGGATGCGTATCTTCCGCAACGCGCGTAAGCAGTTGGGTTAAGCGTTATGTTGCCGTCGTAGTGCCGGCCGGCGCTACGACGGTGTCGCAAATTTACGACAACCCCTATCATACGATGTCGCCAAATGGCGACATTTAACTTATTGATTTATAAAGCACTGACAAGAAGCCCATCAAGGTGTTGCTAATTGGCGACAGATCGCGTGAAAAACGCACCGCGAGACAACCACAACTATTTCATTAAATGTCTTTATGTTTCATATAATTAAAATTTATATTTGCATTGTGGCATATCTGTTGCATAATAATACCCAGTGGCTCATTCACCCTCTTATGTCAGCCCCTTCGGGACGCGCTACATAAACTTCGAATGACGCACAAAAAGGTGCCTGCCGTCCAACTACTGATTATTGCATTGCTTTATCAGACCTCCGGGCGAAACGTCGAGTTAGGCACCGCCTCATTTCACAACAAAGCCGGGTTTTAACCCGGCTTTGTTGTATCTAACGTATTGTCCAGTTAGCATCTTCCTACACTCCCCCTGCGACAGAGAGTCACGCGTTGAAACGCTGGTCAGTTTTCCCTCGCTCGTTACGACAGTTAGTCATGATGGCCTTTCTGCTGATCCTGCTCCCGCTGCTGGTGCTGGCGTGGCAGGCCTGGCAAAGCCTGAACGCGCTCAGCGCCCAGGCGGCACTCACCAACCGCACCACGCTGATTGATGCCCGGCGCAGCGAGGCGATGACCAACGCGGCGCTGGAGATGGAGCGCAGCTACCGCCAGTACTGCGTGCTCGACGACCGGACGCTGGAGCGGGTGTATCAGAATCAGCGTAAACGCTACAGCGAAATGCTCGATGCGCACGCGGGCGTGCTGCCGGACGATAAGCTCTATCAGGCCCTGCGTCAGGATATTAATGCCCTGGCGCAGCTGCAGTGTCACAACAGCGGTCCCGACGCTCAGGCCGCACTGCGGCTGGAATCCTTCGCCAACGCCAATACCGAAATGGTGCAGACTACCCGGTCGGTGATCTTCTCCCGCGGGCAGCAACTCCAGCAGGAGATTGCCGAGCGCGGCCAGTTCTTCGGCTGGCAGGCGCTGGTGCTTTTTCTGGTCAGCCTAGGGTTAGTCCTGCTGTTTACCCGCATGATCATCGGCCCGGTAAAGGGCATTGAGCAGATGATTAACCGGCTGGGGGAGGGGCGCTCGCTTGGCAATACCGTCGCCTTTACCGGGCCGCGCGAGCTACGCTCGGTCGGGCAGCGCATCATCTGGCTCTCCGAGCGGCTGGCGTGGCTGGAGTCCCAGCGCCACCAGTTCCTGCGCCACATCTCCCATGAACTCAAAACGCCTCTTGCCAGCATGCGCGAGGGCACCGAACTGCTGGCCGACCAGGTCGCTGGCCCGCTGACCACCGAACAGCGGGAGATTGTCGATATCCTTGATGCCAGCAGCCGCAACCTGCAAAAACTGATTGAGCAGCTGCTCGACTACAACCGTAAACTGGCTGACGGTGCGCCCGAGCTGGAGACGGTAGAGCTTGCGCCGCTGGTGGATATGGTGCTCTCTGCCCACAGCCTGCCTGCACGCGCTAAAATGATGCATACTGAACTCACGCTTGCGGCACCCGTCTGTTTTGCCGAGCCAATGCTGCTGATGAGCGTGCTGGATAATCTTTATTCCAATGCGGTGCACTATGGTATTGAATCCGGTACCATTTATATTCGCAGTTTTACGCAAGGCTCGCGGGTCTGTATTGATGTCGCCAACACCGGAAGCCCGATCCCGAACGATGAAAAAACGATGATCTTCGAACCGTTTTTCCAGGGGAGTCATCAACGAAAAGGTGCGGTTAAGGGGAGTGGTCTGGGGCTGAGTATTGCCCGCGACTGCATCCGCCGTATGCAGGGAGAGCTGAATCTTGTCACTGACGACCGTACCGATGTGTGTTTTCGCATCGAACTGCCGCTTGAGTCGGAAAAATCACTGAAATGAATCTAAGTCTGGTGAGTATGTCACACGTCTTTTCCCGCGCCATTAACGCGGTGTTTTCCGCCAAAATCCGTTTATCCTTGTCCTGTCTGCTGCTGGCGGGATGCGTCTCGCATGCCCCGACCAGCGCCATCAGCGATAAGCAGGATGAAAAATTACCCGATCATCAGCTGGCGGACTTCCTCGCGACCGACTGCAATAATATCTGGCAGCTGCAGGGCCACGAAACCGAGAGCAACCCGCTTTACTGGCTGCGCGGCATGGATTGTGCAGAACGTCTGGCGCCTGCCGCCGCCCGGGCAGAGGCCCGTCAGTGGACGGATGACATCTGGCAGGCGCGCTTTAAGCGGGGCATTTTGCTGGCGAATGCCAAAATTAACCCGGTGGAGCGGCGACTGCTGACCACCCGCCTCGATGCCCTGAGCGCGCAAATCCCCGCCCAGGTGCGCCCGCTGTATCAGCTGTGGCGTGACGGGCAGGTGTCGCAGCTGCAGCTGGCAGAGGAGCGCTCCCGCTACGGCAAACTGCAGCAGTCTGCCGATGCCCAGCTCGACACCCTGCGCCAGCAGCAGCAGTATTTACGCTCGCAGCTTGATACCACCACCCGAAAGCTGGAGAACCTGACCGATATCGAACGCCAGCTCTCAACCCGCAAGCCAGCGAGTAACTATCTGCCGGACGCGCCAAAAAGCGCGGCAGCACCGGCAAAAGCTGACGCCGTACCCGCGGAGCCGGACAGCGCTCCCGCGAAACCAGAGGACGTGAAGCCATGACAACCCGCAAACCTGCGCATCTTTTGCTGGTGGATGACGACCCCGGCCTGCTGAAACTGCTGGGCATGCGCCTGGTGAGTGAGGGCTACAGCGTGGTGACCGCCGAAAGCGGTCAGGAAGGGCTGAAAGTGCTGGGACGCGAGAAGGTCGATCTGGTGATCAGCGACCTGCGGATGGACGAAATGGACGGCATGCAGCTGTTTGCCGAGATCCAGAAACTGCAGCCGGGGATGCCGGTGATCATCCTCACCGCCCACGGCTCAATCCCGGATGCGGTGGCGGCCACCCAGCAGGGCGTGTTCAGCTTCCTCACCAAACCGGTGGACAAAGACGCGCTGTACAAGGCGATCGATAACGCCCTTGAGCACGCCGCGCCGTCCAGCGATGACCAGTGGCGGGAAGCGATAGTCACCCGCAGCCCCATCATGCTGCGTCTGCTGGAGCAGGCCAGAATGGTGGCGCAGTCTGATGTCAGCGTGCTGATTAACGGCCACAGCGGCACCGGGAAAGAGATCCTCGCCCAGGCCATTCACAACGCCAGCCCGCGCGGCAAAAAAGCCTTTATCGCTATTAACTGCGGGGCATTGCCGGAACAGCTGCTGGAGTCGGAGCTGTTTGGTCACGCGCGCGGAGCCTTTACCGGGGCGGTCAGCAGCCGTGAAGGGTTGTTCCAGGCGGCGGAAGGCGGCACATTGTTCCTCGATGAAATTGGCGACATGCCCGCCCCCCTGCAGGTCAAACTGCTGCGCGTTCTTCAGGAGCGTAAGGTCAGGCCGCTGGGCAGCAATCGCGATATCGATATCAACGTGCGTATTATCTCCGCCACCCACCGGGATCTGCCCAAAGCGATGGCGCGCAACGAATTCCGCGAAGACCTCTTCTATCGCCTGAACGTCGTGAACCTTAAAATTCCGGCGCTGGCGGAACGAGCCGAAGATATCCCCCTGCTGGCCACCCAGCTGCTGCGCCAGTCTGCCGAGCGGCACAAGCCCTTTGTGCGGGCGTTCTCCACCGATGCGATGAAGCGTCTGATGACCGCCAGCTGGCCCGGTAACGTGCGTCAACTGGTGAACGTGATTGAGCAGTGCGTAGCGCTGACCTCTTCACCGGTGATCAGCGACGCGCTGGTTGAGCAGGCGCTGGAAGGCGAAAACACCGCTTTACCGACCTTTGCCGAAGCGCGTAACCAGTTTGAACTCAACTATCTGCGCAAGCTTTTGCAGATCACCAAAGGCAATGTCACCCACGCTGCGCGGATGGCCGGACGCAACCGCACCGAGTTTTATAAACTGCTGTCGCGACACGAGCTGGAAGCAAACGACTTTAAAGAGTAATACCGTAAAATCCGATTGATATGCTACTGTGAGCAATCGATTACGAGGCTGCAGACAGGCAAGAAGGACCCCCATGAAAAAGATTGATGCGATTATTAAACCTTTCAAACTGGATGATGTACGCGAAGCGCTGGCAGAAGTCGGCATCACCGGGATGACGGTGACGGAAGTGAAAGGCTTTGGTCGTCAGAAGGGCCACACGGAGCTGTACCGTGGCGCGGAATACATGGTCGACTTCCTGCCGAAAGTGAAAATTGAGATCGTGGTGTCGGACGACATCGTGGATACCTGCGTGGACACTATTATCCGTACCGCGCAGACCGGCAAAATCGGTGACGGCAAAATCTTCGTCTTTGACGTCGCGCGCGTGATCCGTATCCGTACCGGTGAAGAAGACGACGAAGCGATTTAACAGCACAAAACCCGTAGGCCCGCGCAAGCGAAGCGCCGCCGGGCAAGAAAAAGCCCCTCCACAGAGAGGGGCTTTTTGCATTACAGCACCTTATGCGGGCCGAAGCATTCGTAGTGAATGTTGTCTTTATTTGCGCCCAGCTCAACGAGCTGCTGCGCCGCGAACTGCATAAACGCCACCGGGCCGCAGACGTAGAACTGCATTTCCGGCGCGCTGAGCTGCGCTTTGTACTGCGCTAAATCCATCAGACCTTCGCTGCCAAACAGGGCCTGGGCACGATCGTTGTCGCTCGGCAGACGATACCAGGTATGAGCGTGAAAGTCCGTCAGCGCGGCGGCAACGGTTTTCACTTCGTCGTCAAAGGCATGCACTTCACCGTTTTCCGCCGCGTGGAACCAGTTCACCTGCGCGCCGTGCGCGGATTTCGCCAGCGTGTCCAGCATCGCCAGCATTGGGGTCTGGCCCACACCGGCAGAGATCAGCGTCACCGGGGTGTTAGCGTCTACCGCCATAAAGAAGTCGCCCGCCGGCGCGGCAAGGTGCACCACGTCACCGACGTTGGCGCTGTTATGCAGCCAGGTGGAGACCTGACCGCCGTCTTCGCGTTTCACCGCGATACGGTAGCCTTTGCCGTTCGGCTTGCGGGTCAGGGAGTACTGACGAATTTCCTGATGCGGGAAGCCTTCCGGCTTCAGCCACACGCCGAGATACTGGCCGGGCTGATAGTCAGCCACCGGCTTACCGTCGACGGGCTCAAACTCAAAGCTGGTGATCAGGGCGCTGCGCGGCGTTTTTTCTACGATGCGGAAGGCGCGGGTGCCTTCCCAGCCGCCGACCTTTTCAGCATGCTCGCTGTAGATTTGCGCTTCACGGTTAATAAAGACATTTGCCAGCACGCCATAGGCTTTGCCCCACGCGTCCAGCACCTCCTGACCCGGGCTGAACATCTCATCCAGCGTTGCCAGCAGGTGGCCGCCGACAATGTTGTACTGCTCAGGTTGGATCTGGAAGCTGGTGTGCTTCTGGGCAATTTTTTCCACCGCGGGCAGCAGGACCGCCAGGTTTTCGATGTTGCTGGCGTAAGCGGCGATGGCGTTGAATAACGCTTCGCGCTGATCGCCGTTACGCTGGTTGCTCATGTTGAAAATCTCTTTGAGCTCCGGATTGTGCGTGAACATGCGATCGTAAAAATGGGCGGTGAGTTTAGGACCAGTTTCAACCAGCAGGGGGATGGTGGCTTTAACCGTAGCGATGGTTTGGGCGTCTAACATGGCAGCTTCCTTTAGATGTTACTTTTAATATGTATTTTAAATGCATCTTATAAAAAATAACCCTGCATTGTAAATGGTTCTTTGTAACATGAATTATTTGCATCACAAACCTGAAAAGAAATCCGTTGTAAAATCGCCAGCTCTTTATTCCTCAAACCCTTGCGCTACGGGCAGGTAAACGTTTGCGTAAAATCGTTTGTCAAGACCTGTTATCACTGTGCTAATCAGTTATACTGTTGCCCGTCGTCCAACTGGACTGCCTTTTTCAGGGCAAAAATTTACTTGTTAGCTGAGTCAGGAGATGCGGATGTTAAAGCGTGAAATGAACATTGCCGATTATGATGCCGAACTGTGGCAGGCTATGGAGCAGGAAAAAGTACGTCAGGAAGAGCACATCGAACTGATCGCCTCCGAAAACTACACCAGCCCGCGCGTGATGCAGGCGCAGGGTTCTCAGCTGACCAACAAATACGCTGAAGGTTATCCGGGCAAGCGCTACTACGGCGGTTGCGAATACGTTGATATCGTTGAACAGCTGGCAATTGATCGTGCCAAAGAACTGTTTGGCGCGGATTACGCCAACGTGCAGCCGCACTCTGGCTCCCAGGCTAACTTCGCGGTTTACACCGCGCTGCTGCAGCCGGGCGATACCGTTCTGGGTATGAACCTGGCGCAGGGCGGTCACCTGACTCACGGCTCCCCGGTGAACTTCTCCGGCAAGCTGTACAACATCATTCCTTACGGTATTGATGAGTCCGGTAAAATTGACTACGAAGACATGGCTAAGCAGGCTCAGACCCACAAACCGAAGATGATCATCGGCGGCTTCTCTGCTTACTCCGGCGTAGTTGACTGGGCAAAAATGCGTGAAATCGCAGACAGCATCGGTGCTTACCTGTTCGTTGACATGGCGCACGTTGCCGGTCTGATTGCCGCAGACGTCTACCCGAACCCGGTTCCACATGCGCACGTTGTGACCACCACCACCCACAAAACCCTGGCGGGTCCACGCGGTGGCCTGATCCTGGCGAAAGGCGGTGACGAAGATCTGTACAAGAAACTGAACTCTGCTGTGTTCCCGAGCGCGCAGGGCGGCCCGCTGATGCACGTTATCGCCGCGAAAGCCGTCGCGCTGAAAGAAGCGATGGAGCCAGAGTTCAAAGTTTACCAGCAGCAGGTTGCTAAAAACGCCAAAGCGATGGTGGACGTGTTCCTGAACCGTGGCTACAAAGTGGTCTCTGGCGGTACGGAGAACCACCTGTTCCTGCTGGACCTGGTGGATAAAAACCTGACCGGTAAAGAAGCTGACGCTGCCCTGGGCCGCGCCAACATCACCGTGAACAAAAACAGCGTGCCAAACGATCCGAAGAGCCCGTTTGTGACCTCCGGTATCCGTATCGGCTCCCCAGCGGTAACGCGCCGTGGCTTTAAAGAAGCGGAAGTCAAAGAGCTGGCTGGCTGGATGTGTGATGTGCTGGACAACATCAACGATGAAGCGGTTATTGAACGCGTGAAGGGCAAAGTGCTGGATATCTGCGCACGCTTCCCGGTTTACGCATAATTCTGCCCGACAGAATAAAAAAAGGCCGCGCAAGCGGCCTTTGTTCTATCTAGCGTCGGTCGATGGAAATCGCCCCCGGCCCGGTGACGGCCAGCAGCAGAAACGCCCCGGCAATACTGATGTTCTTGTAGAAATTAATCATGTTCGGCATCACCGCATCACCACTCATATCCCAGTACGGGTGACCAATCACCGCCGTACCCAGCGTATAAAAGACAAACAGCACCGCCAGCGGACGGGTGAAAAAGCCCAGCACGATCAAAATGGCTGCCGGGACTTCCATAATCACCGCAATAATGGCGGCCAGCATCGGCATCGGGGTGCCCAGCTTCGCCATGTACTGCACCGTGCCGTCAAAGCCGGTCATTTTGGGCAGGCCGAAGATAATAAACAGTGCCACAATGGCGATACGGGCAATCAACAGGATCAGCGGGCGGGACTGGCCGAAATCGAAATAGCGTAGTGCGTTCATGGCGATATGACCTTTGTAAGCAGTGTGACTTAACCGTAATACAGTTTTTGCCCCCTCGCCATGAGCCATCCGGCTCTGTTTTTTTGTTAATTGAAGGTTAATTTATAGCAGGCTATCTACTTGCTTAATTGCCACTTTCTCGCCAGACTAGCGCCTCCAAAACGGGAGGGATTCATGGTTTTGCATTCCACACGCTGGCTGGCGCTCAGCTACTTCACCTATTTTTTCAGCTACGGTATTTTTCTGCCTTTCTGGAGCGTCTGGCTCGCGGGAATCGGCCTCACTCCAGAGATGATTGGTATTTTGCTGGGCTCCGGCCTGGTGGCGCGTTTTCTCGGTAGCCTGCTGATTGCCCCACGCGTCAGCGACCCGGCGTTACTGATCAAAGCCGTGCGCGTGCTGGCGCTGTTAACGCTGGTGTTTGCGGCGGGCTTCTGGGTCAGCCAGCAGTTTGCCTGGCTGGTGGTGGTGATGGTCGGGTTTAACCTCTTTTTCTCGCCGCTGGTCCCGCTGACCGATGCGCTGGCTAACACCTGGCAAAAGCAGATCACCATGGACTATGGCCGGGTGCGGCTGTGGGGCTCAATTGCCTTTGTGATTGGTTCGGCGCTGGTGGGTAAGCTGGTGAGCCTGTACGACTATCAGGCTATTCTGGCGCTGCTGAGCGTGGGGCTGGTGTCGATGCTGCTCGGGATGCTGCTGCGACCCTCGGTGATGCCGCAGGGAGAGAGTCGTCAGCAGGAGAGCGCAGGCTGGCCGGCCTGGCGCGCGCTGGTGTCGCAGAGCTGGCGTTTTCTCGCCTGCGTCTGCCTGCTGCAGGGCGCACATGCGGCCTACTACGGCTTTAGCGCCATCTACTGGCAGGGCGTGGGTTATTCCGCCTCGGCGGTGGGCTACCTGTGGTCGCTCGGCGTGGTGGCGGAAGTGATTATTTTTGCCCTCAGCAATCGCTTGTTCCGCCGCTTTAGCGCCCGGGATCTGCTCCTGCTGTCTGCCGTCTGCGGCGTGCTCCGCTGGGGGATCATGGGCTGGACGCATGAATTGCCGTGGCTGATTGTCGCGCAAATCCTGCACTGCGGCACCTTTACCGTGTGCCACCTGGCGGCGATGCGCTATATCTCCGCGCGGGAAGGCAGCGACGTGATCCGCCTGCAGGCGGTCTACTCGGCGGTGGCAATGGGCGGCAGCATTGCGATCATGACCGTTTTTGCGGGCTTCCTGTACCAGCATCTCGGTCACGGTGTTTTCTGGGTAATGGCGCTGGTAGCGCTGCCCGCGATGCTGCTGCGCCCGCGTATCGCCGCGCGCTAAGACTCCAGCATCACGCGAATATGTTCCTGCTGCTGCGCATTCAGAGTCTCAACGGCATGAATGAGCGGCGGCGAGAACAGCGGCAGGGCGGTGGCGTAGGGGGTGATCACCAGCGCGGCCTCGCGCGGCGCCCCCTCCTTCTGGAAGGTCTGTAACGTCACATAGCGAATGTTCAGCGGCAGCAGGGTCAACTCCCGCAGCTGCTGCTCAATCAGCTCTTCACAGGCTTTATCCCCCCCGGTCAGTAACACCACCTGCTTTTCATGCAGATCGTTCTCCTGCATCAGCCACGCGCCAAAGATAACCGCCACCAGGCTCGACTCCTCTTCGGAAAAGCGCAGGCCAAACTCCGCTTCCAGCTCAAACATCACCTCCCGGGTGGTGCGCATCAGCCGCGGGTAGAGGCGGTTGATCTCCTCCGGCAGGCTGTTGTCGATGCCAATGCCAAACAGGGAGCGATCCAGCGCCTGGGCCAGATGAATATACAGCTGGTCGGTCAGCCCCTGCTCGTCGCTGAAGTGCATTCCGGTTTGCCCGCGAAAGCGGACGATCATCCGGGTAATGGCGCGGCGCAGGCGTTCATCCTGCTGATGGGCGTCGCGCACGGGGTCGGGCGTGCGCAGCATCATAAATAGCAGGGTCAGAAACGGTTGTTCATCAACGTGGGGGAGGGGGACCACGCGGCGCTGCCAGTGGCGCACGATCTCCTGCGCCATCAGGTATTCACCGCGCGACTCGGTCCAGCTGCGCTGCACCGGCGAAAACTGCGGGGTCTGGCCCAGATGGTGCTGGAGCAGGCAGTACTGCAAATAGAGCTGCAAAAACTGCACGTCGCGGCACTCAAACTGACGCTGCAGGCGACGGGCGCAGAAATTGATCAGCGCCCGCAGGTTGGTATCGTCATATAAGGTTCGCGCAATGCCGAGTTGCTTTAGCGTGGTCTTCAGAGATGGGGTAAACTGCTGCGCGACAAAGTGGGGGCACAGGCGTAACGCCCGGCGCAGCCAGTGCAGCAGGCATAAGCGTTGGTCGAGGTGGGTGCCTTCAATCCGGTAGCTGCCATCAGGGTGTGTCGCAATGTCGAGCCGGTGATAGCGCTGGATCTCGATGCGCGTCTCGGCGATGTCCTGCCGGGTCAGGGGACCATCGACCCTATTGATGTCACCGATGCGTTGCACGGTCGCGCTAAAGCCCGGAATATAGAGCATCAACAGAACCTGGCAGCGACGCTGCGAACTGGAAAGTGCAGATGGCATTTCGAGAGTCATCATCATCTGTCGGGTTCCAGTGAGTGTGTCTGATAAGAATAGCTAAAGGATGCCCGCCAGAAAGCGCACCGAAGGGTCTTTCCTTCAGGAATGCTGGCGAACATCACAGAATTTTTGACGTGAGGAACAGATGCAAATAGTTAAACACAGCGCGACCGCGCTTTTTTTGGCGGTTTTATCTTTTGCCGCCGCCGCGCATCCTCACAGTTTTATCACCCTGAAAACGCAAATCATGGTCAAAGATAACCAGCTCACCGGCCTGAAGATGCGCTGGACGATGGATGAGCTGACCTCCGCCGATTTGCTCTATGACGCCGGAGAGGCGAAGCCGGGGGATGAGATCTGGAAAAAGCTGGCGGCAGAGGTGATGGCCAACGTGCTTGGTCAGCACTATTTTACCGAGGTCTGGCATAACGGGCAGAAGGTGAAATTCCTCAACCGGCCCACCCAGTACGGGATGACCCGCCACGAGCACCAGGCGGTGCTGACCTTTGTGTTGCCGCTGGCAGCACCCCAGCCGCTGGCCGGGCAGAAATACACCTTTTCCACGTTCGATCCCTCGTACTACGTCGACATGAGCTACGCCGAAGATGACGATGCGTCGCTGCCTGCCGGGCTGAGCGCCAGCTGCTCGATTAAGGTGGATACCCCGGAGCCCAGCGATGAGACGCTGAACTTTGCCAGCGCGCTGGATAAAGACGATGCCCCGCCGGAAGACATGGATCTCGGCAAGCAGTTTGCCCAGACGGTGACGCTGCAATGCCCGTAAATCGCTCCCGCCGCTGGCTGCATCTGTGGCCGCTGGCGCTGTTTTTAGTGGTCGCGGCGTTGGGTGCGCTGTGGCTTTGGCAGGCGTGGCCGCAGGTGATGCGCCAGAGCATTCTCTGGCAGCGGGACGTGAACCAGCAGATGAGTGGTTTACTGAAAGCGGTGGCCGCCAATCCCACCGCTGCAGGCGGTTCGCTGCTGATGTTCAGCTTTCTGTATGGCGTGCTGCATGCCTTGGGACCGGGGCACGGCAAAATCGTGATTACCACCTGGCTTGCCACCCATCCTTCTAAGCTCAGGTCGAGTATTGGCCTGACGCTGGCCTCTTCATTATTACAAGGCTGCGTGGCGGTTGCGCTGGTGGTGGTGGTGCTTACCCTGCTGCAGCTCCCGGCGCGGGAACTGCACATGAGCAGTTTCTGGCTGGAGAAGGGCAGCTATGCGCTGGTGGGCGTGCTGGGGCTAATCCTCTGCGTGAGGGCGCTGAAAAAACTGCGCGCGGCTCTGCGCAAACCCACATTCAAATCTTTTACCCCACAACATGTTCATGACGAACATTGCGGCTGTGGTCATCAGCATCTGCCCACGCCGGCGCAGCTGGAGCGCGGGAACGACTGGCGCGCGCGGCTGATGATTATTCTGTCGATGGGGATGCGGCCCTGTTCCGGGGCGATCATGGTGCTGCTGTTCAGTAAGGTTATCGGGGTGTTTAGCTGGGGCGTGGCCTCGGCGCTGGCGATGGCGTCTGGTACGGCGCTCACCATTTCGTCACTGGCGCTGCTGGTACACAGTTTTCGGCGGCTGGCGGTCAGACTCAGCGGCAATAAAACGCCGGTACTGTGGCGGCAGGTTGGCTGGGCAACGCTTGCCCTGGCTGGGGGAATAGTCTTGCTGGTGGCGGCCATCACCCTGTGGATGAGTGCGGTGCCGGTGGGAAGAGGGCTGCGGCCGTTTTAGTTCAATGCGGCCTGATGCCCTCATCCTGACCCTCTCCCACAGGGAGAGGGAACCGCGCAGTGCGGTATCGGGAATTAACGCTTCAGCGCTTCACTCAGTTCGTCACGCATGCTGGCCAGCATGGATTTCACCACACGTGGGTTACCTGCAACGATGTTGCCGCTCAGCAGGTAGTTGTGGCCGCCGGTGAAATCACACACCAGTGCGCCTGCTTCGCGGGCAATCAGTTCGCCAGCAGCGAAGTCCCACGGCTTCAGGCCAATTTCAAAGTAACCATCCACACGGCCAGCGGCAACGTAGGCCAGATCCAGCGCAGCAGAACCGGTGCGACGGAAGTCCGCGCATTCGGTGAACAGTTTGCCGAGGATTTTCATGTAAGCAGGCGCGTGCTGTTTGGCTTTGAACGGGAAACCGGTCGCCAGGATGGTGCCGTCGAGGTCACGAGCGTTGGTGCCGCGCAGACGGTAGCCGTTCAGCTGTGCGCCCTGACCGCGGGAAGCGGTGAACAGTTCGTTACGCATTGGATCGTAAACCACCGCCACTTCAGTACGGCCTTTGATGCGTACGGCGATAGAAACAGAGAAGTGTGGCAGACGTTTAACGAAGTTGGTGGTGCCATCCAGTGGATCAATAACCCATTGAACATCCTGATCTTCGCCTACATGCTCACCGCTTTCTTCGGTGATGATGGTGTGCTGCGGGTAAGATTTGCGAATGGTTTCGATAATCATCGCTTCTGCGGCTTTATCGACGTTAGTCACAAAGTCATTGCTGCCTTTCTGGCTGGTTTCTACAGAATCGGGTGTTTCGTAGTGTTTGGCAATTACATTACCCGCCTTGCGCGCTGCGCGCACGGCGATGGTCAACATAGGATGTTGCATCGGTTACTCTCACTGGATGTTAAAGAACAGGGAAACGAAAACGGCGCAGAGTATAGCAGTGGGATCGGATTCTGTCTTCCGTTTATGGTAGCATGGCCGAATATTCTTCAAACTCAGAAAAATTATGCTGCAAAATATCCGAATCGTGCTGGTCGAAACCTCGCATACTGGCAACATGGGCTCCGTCGCCCGTGCTATGAAAACCATGGGCTTAACCAATCTCTGGCTGGTTAACCCGCTGGTCAAACCCGACTCTCAGGCCATCGCCCTCGCGGCGGGCGCCAGCGACGTGATCGGCAACGCCCAGATCGTCGATACCCTCGATGAAGCCTTAGCCGGCTGTAGCCTGGTGGTCGGCACCAGTGCGCGCTCGCGCACCCTGCCGTGGCCGATGCTCGATCCGCGTGAATGCGGGCTGAAAAGCGTCGGCGAAGCCGAGCATGCGCCCGTCGCGCTGGTGTTTGGCCGCGAACGCGTAGGGCTCACCAATGATGAACTGCAGAAGTGTCATTATCATGTCGCGATTGCCGCCAACCCGGAGTACAGCTCGCTGAACCTGGCGATGGCCGTGCAAGTTATCGCCTACGAAGTGCGTATGGCGTGGCTGGCAACGCAGGAAAAAGAGACCCAAGCCGCACCTGAAGAGACGCCGTATCCGCTGGTGGACGACCTGGAGCGTTTCTATGGTCATCTGGAGCAGACGCTGCTCAGCACCGGTTTTATCCGCGCCGATCATCCGGGGCAGGTGATGAACAGACTGCGTCGCCTGTTTACCCGCGCGCGCCCGGAAAGCCAGGAGCTGAACATCCTGCGCGGTATTCTGGCGTCGATTGAGCAGAAGAATAAACCGTAGTGTTGTTTTCTCCCTCTCCCTGCGGGAGAGGGCCGGGGTGAGGGCATCAGACCGCACCTAAGCGAAGCGCCACCCGGTAATAACATTAGCGCACGGAAGGTTAAATACCTGACTAAAACAGTCAAGTAAATAGTTGACCATTTTAGTCGGGAATGTCAGACTTGGCCCTGCTATGCAATACCCCCCACTTTACAATAAAAACCCCGGGCAGGGGCGAGTTTGAGGTTAAGTAAGACATGAGACTGACATCTAAAGGGCGTTATGCCGTGACCGCGATGCTGGACGTTGCGCTCAACTCCGAATCGGGCCCGGTTCCGTTGGCTGATATTTCTGAACGTCAGGGAATCTCCCTCTCTTATCTGGAACAGCTGTTCTCCCGACTGCGTAAAAATGGCCTGGTTTCCAGCGTCCGCGGTCCTGGCGGTGGTTATCTTTTAGGTAAAGATGCGGGCAGTATTGCCGTTGGCGAAGTGATTAGCGCAGTTGACGAATCCGTCGACGCGACCCGTTGCCAGGGCAAAGGCGGCTGTCAGGGCGGCGATAAATGCCTGACCCACGCGCTGTGGCGCGACCTGAGCGACCGTCTGACCGGCTTCCTGAATAACATCACCATTGGTGAGCTGGTTAACAACCAGGAAGTGCTGGACGTCTCTGGCCGTCAGCATTCGCATGAGTCCCAACGCAATACCCGCGCACAAGACGCAATCGACGTTAAGTTACGCGCTTAATAAAACGATAAGAATTTTCGAATCAGGCCGGGGCGTTTTTTCGCCCCGATGACCCGGTTGTACATCCGACCCGTCGCCTGGTTCCTTGCATTGAAGCGATGTACGGAGTCTATAGAGCAATGAAATTACCGATCTATCTCGATTACTCCGCAACCACGCCGGTGGACCCGCGTGTTGCCGAGAAAATGATGCAGTGTCTGACCCTGGACGGAAACTTTGGTAACCCAGCTTCCCGTTCTCACCGTTTTGGCTGGCATGCTGAAGAGGCGGTAGATATCGCCCGTAATCAGATTGCTGAGCTGGTTGGCGCGGACCCACGTGAAATTGTTTTCACCTCCGGCGCGACCGAATCCGATAACCTGGCGATTAAAGGTGCGGCCAATTTCTATCAGAAAAAAGGCAAGCACATCATCACCAGCAAAACCGAACACAAAGCCGTGCTCGACACCTGTCGTCAGCTCGAGCGTGAAGGTTTTGAGATCACCTATCTTGCCCCACAGCGCAACGGCATCATCGACCTCAAAGAGCTCGAAGCTGCAATGCGTGACGACACCATTCTGGTGTCCATCATGCACGTGAACAACGAAATCGGCGTAGTGCAGGATATCGCGACCATCGGCGAACTGTGCCGTGCGCGTGGCATCATCTACCACGTTGATGCGACCCAGAGCGTGGGCAAACTGCCTATCGATCTGAGCCAGCTGAAAGTCGACCTGATGTCCTTCTCCGGCCACAAAATCTATGGCCCGAAAGGCATTGGTGCGCTGTACGTGCGTCGTAAGCCACGTATCCGTATCGAATCCCAGATGCACGGCGGCGGTCACGAGCGCGGTATGCGTTCCGGCACCCTGCCTGTGCACCAGATCGTTGGCATGGGTGAAGCCTACCGTATCGCCAAAGAAGAGATGGAAAGCGAGATGGCGCGTCTGCGCACGCTGCGCAACCGTCTGTGGGAAGGCGTGAAAGATATGGAAGAGGTCTACCTGAACGGCGACCTCGAGCAGGGCGCACCTAATATCCTCAACGTCAGCTTCAACTATGTTGAAGGCGAGTCGCTGATCATGGCGCTGAAAGACCTGGCCGTCTCTTCCGGTTCTGCGTGTACTTCCGCGAGCCTCGAGCCGTCCTACGTTCTGCGTGCCCTGGGCATGACTGACGAACTGGCACACAGCTCTATCCGTTTCTCTTTAGGTCGTTTTACTACCGATGAAGAGATTGACTACACCATCAATCTGGTTCGCAACTCCATTGGCCGTCTGCGTGACCTTTCTCCTCTGTGGGAAATGTTCAAAGAAGGCGTGGATCTGAACAGCATTGAATGGTCACATCACTAATCGGTTTGTAAGGAGAATTCAACATGGCATACAGCGAAAAAGTCATCGATCATTACGAAAATCCACGTAACGTGGGTTCTTTTGACAACAGCGACGTGAGCGTAGGCAGCGGCATGGTTGGCGCACCGGCGTGTGGCGACGTGATGAAGTTGCAGATTAAAGTCAACAATGAAGGTATCATTGAAGACGCCCGCTTCAAGACTTACGGTTGCGGCTCCGCAATCGCGTCCAGCTCCCTGGTCACCGAATGGGTGAAGGGCAAATCCCTGGACGAAGCGCAGGCCATCAAAAATACCGATATTGCTGATGAGCTCGAACTGCCGCCGGTTAAAATTCACTGCTCTATCCTGGCGGAAGATGCGATCAAAGCCGCAATTGCGGATTACAAAAGCAAACGTGACGCAAAATAATTAGTTGAGGTTGTTATGTCGATTACCCTTAGCGACAGCGCTGCCGCGCGAGTAAATGCCTTTATGGCAAACCGTGGCAAAGGATTTGGCCTGCGTCTTGGTGTGCGTACTTCCGGCTGTTCTGGTATGGCCTACGTACTGGAATTTGTTGACGAACCTGCGGCGGAAGATACCGTATTCGAAGACAAAGGCGTGAAGGTCGTGATCGATGGCAAGAGCCTGCAGTTCCTGAACGGCACCGAGCTGGACTTCGTAAAAGAAGGCCTCAACGAAGGGTTTAAATTTACTAACCCGAACGTAAAAGACGAGTGCGGTTGCGGCGAAAGCTTCCAGGTTTAATTGCGTATCACCTGTTAACCCCACCGCAGCCTGCCTGCGTGTGGGGTTTGCTTTAATCAGCTAACCCTGAGATTGTTATGGATTACTTCACCCTCTTTGGGTTACCCGCCGGGTATGAAATTGATATTCAGGCGCTGGCGACCCGTTTCCAGGATCTGCAACGTCAGTATCACCCGGATAAATTCGCCAGCGGTACGCAGGCGGAACAGCTGGCTGCGGTACAGCAGTCTGCGACCATCAATCAGGCGTGGCAAACCCTGCGCAATCCGCTGAGCCGGGCAGAATATCTGCTGTCGCGCCACGGTTTCGATCTCTCAAGCGAGCAGCACACCGTCCGCGATACCGCGTTCCTGATGGAACAGCTGGAACTGCGTGAAGAGCTCGATGAGATTGAACAGGCGAAGGACGACGCGCGGCTTGAAGGTTTTATCCAGCGTGTAAAAGGGATGTTCGATTCCCGCCATCAGCAGATGGTGACCCAATTGAATAACGAGACGTGGGACGTTGCTGCGGACAGTGTGCGCAAGCTGCGTTTTCTCGATAAACTGCGAAGCAGTGCTGAACAACTCGAAGAAAAGCTGCTCGATTTTTAATTTCGGAAGCAATTATGGCCTTATTACAAATTAGTGAGCCTGGCTTAAGTGCCGCGCCGCACCAGCGTCGTCTGGCGGTGGGCATCGACTTAGGCACCACCAACTCGCTGGTCGCGACCGTGCGTAGCGGCCAGGCTGAAACGCTGGCCGACGCCGACGGGCAGCACCTGCTGCCGTCCGTGGTCCACTATCAGCCCCAGGGCCACAGCGTGGGCTATCACGCCCGCGCCAATGCCGCACAGGATCCGGTCAACACCATCAGCTCGGTAAAACGAATGATGGGCCGCTCGCTGGTGGACATCCAGAACCGCTATCCGCACCTGCCGTATCAGCTGCAGGCAAGCGAAAACGGCCTGCCGATGATCGCCACCGCTGCCGGGCTGTTAAACCCGATTCGCATCTCTGCCGATATCCTGAAAGCGCTGGCGGCACGCGCCACCTCGACGCTGGAAGGCGACCTCGACGGCGTGGTGATCACCGTTCCGGCCTATTTTGATGATGCACAGCGTCAGGGCACCAAAGACGCGGCGCGTCTGGCGGGCCTGCACGTGCTGCGCTTGCTGAACGAACCGACGGCTGCCGCCATTGCCTACGGGCTGGACTCCGGTAAAGAAGGGACGATCGCGGTCTTCGACCTCGGCGGCGGCACCTTTGATATTTCGATTCTGCGCTTAAGCCGTGGGGTGTTTGAAGTGCTGGCGACCGGCGGCGACTCTGCCCTCGGCGGCGACGACTTTGACCACCTGCTGGCGGATTATATCTGCGAGCAGGCCGGGATCGGCGGCAGCCGCGATGCACGCCTGCAGCGCGAGCTGCTGGATGCCGCCGTGGCCACCAAAATCGCCCTCAGCGATGCGCAGTCCGTCAGCGTGGCGGTTGCGGGCTGGCAGGGTGACATCACCCGCGAACAGTTTAATGACCTGATCGCCCCTCTGGTAAAACGCACCCTGCTGGCCTGTCGTCGCGCATTGAAAGATGCGGGCGTCGAGGCACAAGAGGTGCTGGAAGTGGTAATGGTTGGCGGTTCAACCCGCGTTCCGCTGGTGCGTGAGCGCGTGGGCGACTTCTTTGGTCGCACGCCGCTGACCGCGATCGATCCGGATAAAGTGGTGGCCATTGGTGCTGCTATTCAGGCGGATATTCTGGTCGGCAACAAGCCGGACAGCGACATGCTGCTGCTCGATGTCATCCCGCTCTCGCTGGGGCTGGAAACCATGGGCGGGCTGGTCGAGAAGGTGATCCCGCGTAACACTACTATTCCGGTGGCGCGCGCGCAGGAGTTCACCACCTTCAAAGACGGTCAGACGGCGATGTCTATCCACGTGCTGCAGGGCGAGCGTGAGCTGGTGCAGGACTGCCGTTCGCTGGCGCGTTTCGCGCTGCGCGGGATCCCGGCGCTGCCTGCGGGCGGAGCGCATATTCGCGTCACCTTCCAGGTGGATGCGGACGGTCTGCTGAGCGTCACGGCAATGGAAAAATCAACCGGTGTCGAATCTTCCATCCAGGTCAAACCGTCCTACGGTCTGACCGACGGTGAAATCGCCACCATGCTCCAGGATTCAATGAGCTATGCCGCGCAGGACGTGAAGGCGCGTATGCTGGCTGAACAGAAAGTCGAAGCGGCTCGCGTGCTGGAAAGTCTGCATAGCGCGCTCGCTGCCGATGCCGCGCTGTTAAGCGCCGCTGAACGTCAGGCCATTGACGACGCCATTGCGCAACTGCGCGCGGTAGCGGACGGCGATGACGCTGACGCCATAGAACAAGCGATTAAAAACGTTGATAAACAAACCCAGGAGTTTGCCGCTCGCCGTATGGACCAGTCGGTTCGCACTGCGCTGAAAGGCCACTCCGTGGACGAGGTTTAATATGCCAAAGATTGTTTTTCTGCCACATGCGGACCTCTGTCCGGATGGCGCAGTTCTGGAAGCTGAGACCGGCGAAACCATCCTTAACGTTGCCCTGCGTAACGGTATCGAAGTGGAACACGCCTGTGAAAAATCCTGTGCCTGCACAACCTGCCACTGCATCGTCCGCGAAGGGTTCGACTCCTTAGTGGAGAGCACGGAAGATGAAGACGACATGCTGGATAAAGCATGGGGTCTGGAGCCGGAAAGCCGTCTGAGCTGTCAGGCGCTCGTCACCGATGAAGATCTGGTGATCGAACTTCCGCGTTACACCCTCAACCACGCACGCGAGCATTGATATGGGACTGAAGTGGACAGACAGCCGTGAAATCGGCGAGGCGCTGTACGACGCCAATCCGGATCTCGATCCGAAAACCGTACGGTTCACCGATATGCATCAGTGGATTTGCGACCTGGAAGAGTTTGATGACGATCCGAACGCGTCCAATGAAAAAGTTCTGGAGGCGATTCTGCTAGTCTGGTTAGATGAAGCAGAATAGATAATGTAACGGGCTGCCTTCGGCGGCCCGTTTGCTTGTTGCTAATAAGGATAAATAAAATGACCGAAGCGATGAAGATTACGCTCTCTACTCAGCCTGCGGATGCGCGCTGGGGTGAAAAAGCCACCTACAGCATTAATAACGACGGCATAACCCTGCACCTGAACGGCAGCGACGATATTGGTTTAATTCAGCGTGCGGCGCGTAAAATCGACGGTTTAGGCATTAAGCACGTCCTGCTTGCCGGCGACGGCTGGAATACCGACACCAGCTGGGCGTTCTGGGCCGGTTACAAAGGCCCGAAAGGCACGCGCAAAGTTGAGTGGGCTGATTTGGACGCAGACGCGAAGAAAGAGCTGGAAAGCCGTCTGAAAATTATCGACTGGGTGCGCGACACCATTAACGCCCCGGCAGAAGAGTTAGGCCCGGAGCAGCTGGCCCAGCGCGCAGTGGATCTGCTGAACGGCGTGGGCGGCGAGAAGGTCTCTTACCGCATCACCAAAGGTGAAGATCTGCGCGAGCAGAACTACCTGGGTCTGCACACCGTGGGCCGCGGTTCCGAGCGTCCGCCGGTCCTGCTGGCGCTGGATTACAACCCAACCGGCGACAAGCAGGCCCCGGTTTACGCCTGCCTGGTCGGGAAGGGCATCACCTTCGATACCGGCGGCTACAGCCTGAAGCAGAGCGCCTTTATGGATTCGATGAAATCCGATATGGGCGGCGCGGCCACCATTACCGGCGCGCTGGCGTTTGCTATCACCCGCGGCCTGAACAAGCGCGTGAAGCTGTACCTGTGCTGTGCGGACAACATGGTCAGCGGCAACGCCTTCAAGCTGGGCGACATCATTCGCTACCGCAACGGTAAAAACGTTGAAGTGATGAACACCGATGCCGAAGGCCGTCTGGTGCTGGCCGATGGCCTGATTGACGCCTCTGCGCAGAAGCCAGAGCTGATTATCGACATGGCGACCCTGACCGGAGCGGCGAAAACTGCGCTGGGCAACGACTATCATGCGCTGTTCAGCTTCGACGACAAGCTGGCCGCTAAACTGATGGCCAGCGCGGCAGCTGAAAACGAGCCGTTCTGGCGCCTGCCGCTGGCCGAGTTCCACCGCAGCCAGCTGCCGTCTAACTTTGCTGAACTGAACAACACCGCCAACGCCACCTATCCGGCGGGTGCCAGCACCGCAGCGGGCTTCCTGTCGCATTTCGTTGAGAACTACCGCGAAGGCTGGCTGCACATCGACTGTTCAGCAACCTACCGCAAATCTGCCGTCGAGCAGTGGTCAGCAGGCGCGACCGGTCTGGGCGTGCGCACCATCGCCAATCTGTTGACGGCTGAGTAATTGTCCTGCCGGGTAGCGCTGCGCTTACCCGGCCTACAATTCCCGTAGGCCCGTGCAAGCGCAGCGCCGCCGGGCGATTTTGAAGTAGCGAAATTATGTCTGAAACCAAAAACGAATTAGAAACCTTGCTGGAGAAAGCGGCGACCGAGCCCGCCCATCGTCCGGCATTTTTCCGCACCCTGCTGGAGTCTACCGTCTGGGTGCCAGGCACCGCGGCCGAGGGCGAGCAGGTTGTGGATGACAGCGCGCTGGATCTGCTGCACTGGGAAAAAGACGACGGCACCTCGGTGATCCCGTTTTTCTCCTCGCTGGAGGCCCTGCAGGAAGCCGTTGAAGATGAACAGGCCTTCGTGGTGATGCCGGTGCGCACGCTGTTTGAAATGACGCTCGGCGAATCCCTGTTTCTCAATGCCAAACTGCCGACCGGTAAAGAGTTCACCCCGCGTGAAATCAGCCATCTGATCGGTGAAGAGGGCAATCCCCTCAGCACGCAGGAGGTGCTGGAGGGCGGGGCGTCACTGCTGCTGTCGGAAGTGGCCGAACCCCCGGCGCAGATGATCGACTCCCTGACCCAGCTTTTTAAAACCATCAAGCCGGTGAAGCGCGCGTTTCTGTGCTCGATCAAAGAGCAGGCTGACGAACAGCCGGTGCTGCTGATTGGCATTGAGGCGGATGGCGAGATCGACGAGATCATTCAGGCGGCGGGCAGCGTGGCAACCGACACCCTGCCGGGCGATGAGCCGATTGATATCTGCCGGGTGATTAAAGGCGAGAAGGGCGTCAGCCACTTTCTTACCGAGCACATCACGCCGTTCTATGAACGTCGTTGGGGTGGCTTCCTGCGCGATTTCAAAAACAACCGCATTATCTGAAGATGACGGGGTGAGTGTTCACCCCGTTGCTTCCAGCAGCAGTAAATCCATCAGTAACACCAGGTTCGACTCAAACGATGTCACCCCGGCGGCTTCGGCGGCGAAATGCACCGCTTCGTCGTACAGCGCAAAATGCAGATCCGCCATGCCCGCCAGCGTATTGGCCGAGGCGCGGGTGAATGCGACTACCGTCATCCCCACGTTCTTCGCGATGCGCGCCTTATCCAGCACCTGTTCCGTTTCACCGCTGCGCGAGACCGCAATAAACACCTGATAGCGTGACGCGTTGCTGAGAAAAATATTGCGGCTGTCGCCGGGGCCGGAGATAAACGCCGTCTTGCCCAGCACCTGCAATTTCTTCGTCAGATACTCAGCGAACAGATACGAAAAGCCCGCCCCGTAGAGAAAAAAGTGCTCTTTTTCACGCAGCAGATCGGCAAAGCGGCGGCGCTTTTCCGCCGTCGCCCACTGCAGGGTCTGTTGATAGTTGGCGATAAACTGGTTGAACAGCGCCGGTAATTCGGCGGACGGGCTGGCTTCGGCGGCAATGTGCGGCGTATCGCTCAGCAGCTGTTTACAGTGCCAGGTGAACTCGCTAAAGCCGCTGAACCCCAGCTTGCGGCACAGGCGCATGATGGTGGCCGTGGAAACAAACGTGGCCTGCGCCAGCTCCCGCACCGTGATGTTGCCCACCAGCAGCGGATGCTCGGTCAGATGCGCCAGCACGCGATACTCCGCGCGGGTCAGGGACTCCCCGCGCATCAGCAAGGTCGCCAGACGGTTATCCATTAACGCGCCGGTTCAATCGGCAGATCGTCGCGTGCGCCCCATTCACTCCATGCCCCGTCGTACAGCGTCACGTCGGTTTTGCCGAGCGTCGCCAGCGCCAGAATCACCACGCAGGCGGTCACGCCGGAGCCGCAGCTGGCAATGGTCGGCTGATGCAGATCCACGCCCTGACGGTCGAAAATCTCGCGCAATTCGTCGGCGGTTTTTAGCTCGCCGTCAAACACCAAATCCCCCCATGGAACGTTACGCGCGCCGGGAATATGGCCCCGCTTCAGGCCTGGGCGCGGCTCGTCGGCCTCGGCGTTAAAGCGCGGGGCAGGGCGGGCATCGATAATTTGCGCGGTCTTTTCATGACTGGCCAGCAGCACGTCGGTCAGGCGTTTGATCGCGCTGGCGTCGATGCTGGGGTCAAAATCCCCTTCCGGCAGGTCGACATTTCCCTGCTGGAGCGGCAGGTCGGCGCGCTGCCAGCCTGCCAGCCCGCCCGCCAGAATCGACACGTTTTCGACGCCGAAAGTTTTCAGCATCCACCAGGCGCGCGGGGCGGAGAACAAATTGCCCTCATCGTAGACAACCAGATGTTTATCGCGGCTGATACCCAGCTCGCGCATTGCCACGGCAAACGACTCCGGGCGCGGCATCATGTGCGGCAGGGACGAGGTGTGATCGGAGAGGGCTTCGATATCAAAAAAAACCGCCCCCGGCAGATGCCCGGCGCGGTATTCAGCGGGAACGTCACGATGCTCCTGGCCTGGCGGTGCCATGCGCGCGTCGAGGAGCTGCACTTCAGGATCGTTAGCGTGTTCAATCAGCCAGTCGGCTGCGACAAAATATGAGGTGGACATGGTTGCCTCCAGCAATGAAATCATTAATGGATTGTCGATGTTTTTTCTGACATCGACAAGCGAACCACGTCCAGGTCGCGAGCCGGCTTCTAATTTTTCGCTATTTCTCCCTCCTGCCAGGCTTTTTGCAGCGCAGGCCAGTAATCACGGTTGGCCTCAATCATCTCATCGAGAATGGCTTTAGCATGTTCCATCGTCGGCACGGTACGGTTGAGGGTGAACGCCTGTAACGCTTTCTCGTAGCTGCCCTCAACGGTGGCTTCCACCAGCAGCTGCTCCGAAGCCAGCTGCTGCTGCAGCAAGGTCTGATGGAACAGCGGCACCTGACCGATGCGGACAGGCTCTGGCCCTTCGCTTGTGATATACGCCGGGACTTCGACCATCGCGTCATACGGCAGATTGGTAATCGCGCCGCGGTTTTCGACCATTACCAGATGGCGCTGGCGCAGGTTGAAGGCCAGCGAGCGGGCCACGTCGACGATAAACTCTCCGTGGACGCCCACGTGGAACGCATCGGACAGAATTCCGGTCTTTTTATACTCTTCCGCTGCCGCGAACAGCTTCTTCTCGCGGCCATTCATCACTTCGTTGGCGCGGGTGTAATCCGGGTTTTGATGCTCCACAATCTGGTTCGGCATCAGGTAGTACTGCAGATACGGGTTCGGCAGGTACTCCGGGAAGTTATCCATGATTGGCTTGATGTTGCGCCAGGTTTTCACCCACGACGGATCCGAGTGCTGCGGATCGGTTTTGGCCGCATCTTCCGTCAGCAGGCCGAATTTGGCGATATGACGACGCAGCTCCGGCAGGCGATCCACGCCGTCCACCAGCACGCGGGTAAACCAGCCGAAGTGGTTCAGGCCGAAGTAATCCACCTCCAGCTTGTGGCGATCCACCCCGAGAATGGCCCCCATATTACGCATCGCCGCCACCGGCATATCGCAAATGTTCAGCACCCGGGCGTCAGGACGCAGGCGGCGCACGCCTTCAGCAACAATCGCCGCCGGGTTAGAGTAGTTAACGATCCACGCTTTCTCGTGGGCGTAGCGGTCGACCATATCAATAAGCTCGACCATCGGCAGAATGGTGCGCAAGCCGTACGCCAGCCCGCCGGGGCCGCAGGTTTCCTGACCGACCACGCCGTGGCGCAGGGGGATCTTCTCATCCTGCTCGCGCATTTTGTACTGACCGACGCGCATCTGGGCGAAGACGAAATGCGCCCCGCTGAACGCCACTTCCGGGTCACCGGTGACGGTAAATTTGATGCTCTGGCTGTGATCGCGAATGACCTTTTCGACCACCGGCGCGATGGTGTTCTGCCGCGCTTCATCGATGTCGTAGAGGCGAATTTCAGCCAGCGGGAACTTGTCCAGTTGCACCATCAGGCTTTTCACAATGCCCGGCGTATAGGTGCTGCCGCCACCGGCGATAGAGAGAATGAATGGGGGTGTAAACATGTTTGTCTCCTTCAGAGAATCGTCTCAACGGCTTCTCGCATTTTTTTGACGTGCAGCCCGTAGACCACCTGAACGTTGTTACCTTGCTTGATAATGCCTTTCGCGCCCGTCGCTTTGAGCCGTGGCTCGTCGACGATCGCAACATCTTTGACCGTGACGCGCAGGCGGGTGTAGCAGTTATCCACCACTTCGATGTTGTCGCGCCCGCCGAGGCCGACGACGATCGCCTCGCCTAATCCGTCATTACTGCCCTTCGCCTGGTACTCCTGCTTGCTGTACAGCCGCGTCTCCTGGTCGTCCTCTTCGCGGCCCGGCGTTTTCATCCGGAAATGGAGGATCAGGAAGCGGAAGATGACGAAGTACAGCGCCGACATGATCAGCCCGACCACGATGTACATCGGCCAGTTGGACTTTTCCGTGCCCAGCGGCAGGTTATAAAGAATGAAATCGATAATGCCGTTAGCGCCGATGGCGTGGACGCCCAGCAGAGAGAACAGCATCATGCCAATCCCGGTTAGCACCGCATGCACCACAAACAGCAGCGGGGCGACGAACAGGAACGAGAACTCAATCGGCTCGGTGACGCCCACCAGCAGCGAGGTCAGCGCCGCCGGGATCAGAATCGCTTTGGCGGCGGCTTTACGCTCCGGTTTGGCGGTGACGTACATCGCCAGCGCCGCCGCAGGCAGGCCAAACATTTTGCTGATGCCGCGCGCATCCCAGACCACGGTGCTGCTGAGCTGCTTCACGTCCGGGCAGGCCATCTCGGCAAAGTAGATATTGCGCGCGCCCTGATAGGTTGCGCCGCAGACGTCCTGAGTGCCGCCCAGCTCGGTATACAGGAACGGGGTATAGACCAGATGATGCAGGCCGGTCGGCACCAGGATGCGCTCGAGGAAGCCGTAAATCGCCACCCCAAACGGCCCGGAGCCTTTAATGGCGAGGGCCATGGCGCTGATACCCTGTTGAGCAAACGGCCACAGCTCGCTCATTACCACGCCCAGCAGCATCGACACCGGCAGCATAATGATGGCGACAAAGCAGTGGCCCGAGTAGATCGCCATTGCCCCGTTAAACTGCACGCTGGAGTATTTGTTATACAGATAGCCTGACAGCGCCCCGGTGAGGATCCCGGCGAACACGCCCATCTCCAGCACCTGCACGCCCAGCACCATGCTTTGCCCGGCGGCCTTCATCTGGTCTGCCGGGGCAAGCGCCCCCTGCAGCTGCAGGGTGACGTTCATGGCGTTGATAAACACCACAAAGGTCACCAGGCCGATCAGCGCGGCGTAACCTTTGTCACGCGTGGCAAGGCCAATGGGGATCCCCACGGCAAATACCAGCGCCAGGTTGACCAGCACCGAGACGGCAGATTTTGAAATCAGCAGCCCGAGGCTCTGTATTAGCGGATGACCGAGAAACGGCAGATAGCCGGCAAGGTTGCCGTTACCCAGCACGTTACCAAAGGCGATGAACAGACCGACAATCGGTAGAATAAGTACCGGTCCGTACAGGGATTTTCCAAAATTTTGTAGGGCGTTCACGGCTCGTTTCATGACGTTCTCTCTTAGTGAACCGCGCACTCAGGGTGCGTCTCAGCATTAAAATTAGCAGGTCAAGCGGTGCCTTATCCAGCTATCTTATTGTTTTAAAAACAAATGACGTTAAAGGTAACATGTAACGTTTCAGGCTGTGATCCGGGTAACAGGGCCTGTCGCGCGTGACGCAGATGTTTGCGAGGCGCTTTCCAGAATCTAAAATTGCACTTTTGTATTAATGAAACTTGCGGATAATACTTAACCCGACGACGACCAACAGGCCCGTGAGGCCAGGGATAAAGGATGAAACCGTTTCGCCTTGCCGCGCTTTCATTAGCGCTGTTTACCACAATGGCACTTGTCGGCTGTGACAACAGCGACGACAAACCCCATTCAGAGGCGCCCGCTGCGGCTGCCGAACCCACTGCCAACAAGCCTGAAGTGAAAAAACCGGACGACGCGACGCTGGCGAAACTGGCATCGCAAAGCCTGGGCAAAGCGCTGACCCTGCTCGATGCGTCGGAAATTCAGCTCGACGGCGCGGCCGCGCTGGTGCTGACCTTCTCCGTGCCGCTCGATCCCGCGCAGGACTTCGCGCGCACGGTGCATGTGGTAGACAAAAAAAGCGGCAAGGTCGATGGTGCATGGGAGCTGGCGCCCAACCTGAAAGAGCTGCGTCTGCGTCATCTGGAGCCGAACCGTAACCTGGTGGTGACCGTCGAGCGCGGCCTGCAGGGGCTGAACAAAAATACCTTTGGCATCGACTACGAAAAAACCATCACCACCCGCGATATCGAACCGAGCGTCGGGTTTGCCAGCCGTGGCTCGCTGCTGCCGGGCAAGGTGGTCGAAGGGCTGCCGGTGATGGCGCTGAACGTCAATAACGTCGATGTGAATTTCTACCGCGTTAAACCCGAGTCGCTGGCGGCTTTCGTCAGCCAGTGGGAGTACCGCAGTTCCCTTACTAACTGGGAATCCGACAATCTGCTGAAGCTGGCGGAGCTGGTGTATACCGGCCGTTTCGATCTTAACCCGGCGCGCAATACCCGCGAAAAACTGCTCCTGCCGCTGCGGGACATCAAGCCGCTACAGCAGGCGGGCGTCTATATCGCGGTGATGAATCAGGCCGGGCATTACAACTACAGCAATGCCGCCACGCTGTTTACCCTCAGCGATATTGGTCTGTCTGCGCACCGCTACCATAACCGGCTGGATGTCTTTACCCAGAGCCTGGAAAACGGCGCGGCGCAGTCGGCCATCGATGTGATGCTGCTCAACGATAAAGGGCAGACCCTGGCGCAGGCCACCAGCGACGCAGAGGGTCACGCCACGCTGCAGACCGACAAAGAAGCCGCGCTGCTGCTGGCCCGCAAAGACGGGCAGACCACGCTGCTGGACCTCACCCTGCCAGCGCTGGATCTGGCGGAGTTTGCTATCAGCGGTGCGCCAGGCTTCAGCAAGCAGTTCTTTATGTTCGGCCCGCGCGATCTCTATCGCCCGGGCGAAACCTTGATCCTCAACGGGCTGCTGCGCGACAGCGACGGCAAACCGCTGCCGGATCAGCCGGTCAAGCTGGAGGTGCTGCGCCCGGACGGGCAGGTGGCGCGTACGGTGGTCAGCCAGCCGGATAACGGCCTCTACCGCTTTAACTATCAGCTTGAGAGCGGGGCGCAAACGGGCATGTGGCACGTTCGCGCCAGCACCGGCGATAACCAGCAGCGGCTGTGGGATTTCCACGTCGAAGACTTTATGCCGGAGCGCATGGCGCTCAATCTGGCTGCGCAAAAAACACCGATTGCGCCTGCGGATAACGTCGCTTTCGACGTGACCGGCTACTACCTGTATGGCGCGCCCGCTAACGGCAACAGCCTGCAGGGGCAGCTGTTCCTGCGCCCGCTGCGTGAGGCCGTGGCCGCGCTGCCGGGCTTCCAGTTCGGTGACATCGCCGAAGAGAACCTGAGCCGCAGCCTGGATGAAGTGCAGCTGACGCTGAACGAAGAGGGGCGCGGGCAAATCACGACCGAAAGCCAGTGGAAAGAGGCCCACTCCCCGCTGCAGGTGATTTTGCAGGCCAGCCTGCTGGAGTCGGGCGGGCGTCCGATTACCCGCCGGGTGGAGCAGGCAGTATGGCCAGCGGCTACGCTGCCGGGTATCCGGGCGCAGTTCGCCAGCAAAGCGGTGTATGACTACCGCACCGATACCACCGTTAACCAGCCGATTGTCGAAGAGAACAGTCAGGCGGGGTTTGATATTGTCTATGCCGACGCGAAAGGCGCGAAAAAAGCGGTGTCGGATCTGCAGGTGCGTCTGATCCGCGAGCGCCGTGACTACGCGTGGAACTGGTCAGAGAGCGACGGCTGGCAGTCGCAGTTCGATCAAAAAGATCTGGTCGAAGGGGAGCAGATCCTGAATCTGGCCGCGGACGAGACCGGCAAAGTGAGCTTCCCGGTTGAGTGGGGCTCTTATCGTCTGGAGGTCAAAGCCCCGAACGAAACGGTCAGCAGCCTGCGCTTCTGGGCCGGTTACAGCTGGCAGGATAACAGCGACGGCACGGGCGCGGCGCGTCCGGATCGCGTCACCCTGAAGCTGGATAAACCGACCTACCAGCCGGGGGACAGCATCAAGCTGCACATTGCCGCCCCGGCGGCAGGGAAAGGCTATGCGATGATTGAATCCAGCGAAGGACCGCTGTGGTGGAAAGAGATCGACGTTCCGGCAGAAGGGCTGGAGATGACTATCCCGGTCGATAAAGCCTGGAAGCGTCACGATCTGTACCTCTCCACGCTGGTGGTACGTCCGGGAGACAAATCCAAATCGGCGACGCCAAAACGCGCGGTGGGCTTACTGCACCTGCCGATGGGGGATGAAAATCGCCGTCTGAGCCTGGCGCTGGAAAATCCGCCAAAAATGCGCCCGAACCAGACCCTGACCGTCAAAGTGAAAGCCAGCGTGAAAGAGGGCGCTGCGCCGCAAAAAGTGAATGTGCTGGTGTCGGCGGTGGACAGCGGGGTGTTGAACATTACTGACTATGTGACGCCCGATCCGTGGCAGGCATTCTTTGGCCAGAAGCGCTACGGCGCGGATATCTACGATATTTACGGCCAGGTGATTGAAGGCCAGGGCCGACTGGCGTCGCTGCGCTTTGGCGGCGATGGTGATGAACTCAAGCGTGGCGGCAAACCGCCGGTGAATCATGTCACTATTATCGCGCAACAGGCGCAGCCGGTGACGCTGGATGCCAACGGCGAAGGCACCGTCTCGTTACCGATTGGCGACTTCAACGGCGAGCTGCGCCTGATGGCACAGGCCTGGACAGAGGATGATTTCGGCAGCAGCGAAAGCAAAATTATCGTCGCCGCCCCGGTCATCACCGAGCTGAATACTCCGCGCTTCCTGGCAAGCGGTGATAACGCCAGGCTGACGCTGGATCTGACCAACCTTACCGACCAGCCGCAAACCCTGAATGTGGCCCTGACTGCCGGGGGCAATCTGGCGCTGGAAGGGGCACAGCCGCAGCCGGTGAAGCTGGCTGCGGGCGAGCGCAGGACGCTGTTTATTCCGGTGCGTGCACTGGACGGCTACGGCGAGGGTGAAATTGCCGCCCAGGTCAGCGGCCTCACGCTGCCGGGGGAAACCATTGCTGTGCAGCAGAAGATCTGGAAAATTGGCGTGCGTCCGGCGTTCCCGGCACAGACCGTGAATACCGGCACGATGCTTAACCCGGGGGAGAGCTGGCATGCGCCTGTGCAGCACAGCGCTGATTTCTCACCAGCGACGCTGCAGGGGCAACTGCTGCTCAGCGGCAAGCCGCCACTCAACCTGGCCCGCTATATTCGTGAACTGCAGGCCTACCCGTACGGCTGCCTGGAGCAAACCGCCAGCGGCCTGTTCCCGTCGCTCTATACCAACGCCGCGCAGCTGGCTGCCCTTGGCATTAAAGGCGACAGCGACGACAAGCGCCGGGCGGCGGTGGAGATCGGCATCTCCCGCCTGCTGCAGATGCAGCGCAGCGACGGTGGATTTGCCCTGTGGGATAAAAACGGTCCGGAAGAGTACTGGCTGACCGCCTACGTTACCGATTTCCTGGTGCGTGCGGGGGAGCAAGGTTACAGCGTGCCTGCGGAGGCCATTAACAATGCCAATACCCGCCTGCTGCGCTACCTGCAGGATCCCGGCATGATATCCGTTCGCTACAGCGAAGAGACGCAGGCCAGCAAGTTTGCCGTGCAGGCCTATGCCGCGCTGGTGCTGGCGCGTCAGCAAAAAGCCCCTCTGGGTGCGCTGCGCGAGATCTGGGAGCGACACGCCCAGGCCAAATCCGGCCTGCCAGTGATGCAACTGGGGCTGGCACTGAAGCTGATGGGCGATGCGCCGCGCAGCCAGCAGGCGCTGGAGCTGGCGATCAAAACCCCGCGCAGCGAATCGCAGGGCTGGATGGCCGACTACGGCAGCCCGCTTCGCGATAACGCGATGATGCTCAGCCTGCTGGAAGAGAACAAGCTGCTGCCGGATGCGCAAAACACACTGCTGAATACCCTGTCGCAGCAGGCGTTCAGCCAACGCTGGCTATCAACCCAGGAGAGCAATGCTCTGTTCCTCGCGGGCCGTTCCCTGCAGACCCTTTCCGGGGCGTGGCAGGCGACGACCAGCCTCGCGGACGTGGGGCTGCGCGGTGACAAACCGCAGGTGCAAAACCTGAATGCCGACCAGCTGGCCGCGCTGGAGGTGACTAATACCGGCACCGCGCCGCTGTGGGTGCGCCTCGACAGCAGCGGCTACCCGCAATACGCGCCGCAGCCCGCGTCCAACGTACTGAAAATTGACCGTCAGCTCCTGGCCACCGACGGCAGCAGCAAGTCGCTCTCCTCGCTGAAGAGCGGCGAGTTGGTGTTGGTCTGGCTGCAGGTAACGGCCAGCCAGAACGTGCCGGATGCACTGGTGGTGGATCTGCTGCCTGCCGGACTGGAACTGGAAAACCAGAACCTCGCCAGCAGCAGCGCCAGCCTGCAGGAGAGCGGGGCTGAAGTGCAGAACCTGCTCAACCAGATGCAGCAGGCGGATATCCAGCATATGGAGTTCCGCGACGATCGGTTTGTGGCAGCCGTGCCGGTGAACGAAGGCCAGCCGGTGACGCTGGTGTATCTGGCGCGCGCCGTCACGCCGGGAACCTATACGGTACCGGTGCCGATGGTGGAATCGATGTACGTTCCGCAGTGGCGGGCAACAGGTGCGGCCAGCGGCCCGCTGATTGTCGTGCCGTAACGTGCGGGGTTTACGTCTGAAGCGCGCCCGCTGGCTGTGGCTGGTGGGCGCGCTGCTTATGTTAGGGGGATTGGTGGTTGCGGCCGATCGCCTGTGGCCGCTGCCGTTGCAGGAGGTCAATCCCGCTCGCGTGGTGGTGGATGAAAACGGTACCCCGCTGTGGCGATTTGCCGACCGGGAGGGCATCTGGCGCTATCCGGTCACCATCGAAGAGGTCTCTCCTCGCTATCTTGAGGCGTTGATACAGTACGAAGATCGCTGGTTCTGGCAGCATCCCGGGGTTAACCCGTTCTCCGTGCTGCGCGCTGCCTGGCAGGATCTGCGCGCCGGCAAGGTGATTTCGGGCGGCAGTACCCTCACCATGCAGGTGGCTCGCCTGCTGGATCCCCATCCCCGCACGCTTGGCGGCAAAGTGCGTCAGCTATGGCGGGCGGCGCAGCTGGAATGGCACCTGTCTAAACGCGAGATCCTCACCCTCTATCTCAACCGCGCCCCGTTTGGCGGCACCTTGCAGGGGGTAGGGGCGGCAAGCTGGGTCTATCTGGGCAAAGCGCCCGCGCAGCTGAGCTACTCCGAAGCCGCACTGCTGGCTGTTCTGCCGCAGGCGCCGAGTCGCCTGCGCCCGGATCGCTGGGCACAGCGTGCAGAAGCGGCGCGTAATAAAGTACTCGACAGGATGGCCTCCCAGGGCGTCTGGCAAGCCAGCCAGGTTCGCGAGTCGCGGGAAGAGCCGGTCTGGCTGGCACCCCGGCAAATGCCGCAGCTGGCCCCGCTGTTCTCGCGCATGATGCTGGGGAAAAGCCGGGACAGCAAAGTGGTCACTACCCTGGATGCCACCCTGCAGCGTCAGCTTGAAGAGCTGGCGCTTAACTGGAAGTCACGTTTAGCGCCACGCAGCTCGCTGGCGATGATCGTCGTGGATCACACCAACATGAAAGTGCGCGGCTGGGTCGGATCCGTCGATATTCACGACGACACCCGGTTCAGTCATGTGGATATGATCTCGGCGATCCGATCGCCGGGATCGGTGCTAAAGCCGTTTATCTATGGACTGGCGATGGATGACGGGCTGATCCACCCGGCATCGCTGCTGCAGGATGTGCCCCGGCGGACGGGCGATTACCGTCCCGGCAATTTCGACAGCGGTTTTCACGGGCCAGTCGGCATGAGCGAAGCGCTGGTGCGCTCGCTGAACCTGCCCGCCGTTCAGGTGCTGGAGGCCTACGGGCCGAAAAAATTTGCCGGCATGCTGCGTAATGCAGGCCTGCCGCTGCTGCTTCCGCCGGGTGCCCAGCCAAATCTCTCTCTGATTTTGGGCGGTGCCGGGGCACGTCTGGAGAATATCGCTGCCGCCTACAGCGCCTTCGCCCGTCACGGCAAGGCGGGCAAGCTGCGCCTGCAGCCCGATGACCCCCTGCTTGAACGCCCGCTGCTGTCGCCGGGCGCGGCGTGGATTATTCGTCGTATCCTTGCCAACGAAGCGCAACCGCTGCCGGACAGCGCGCTGACGCAGGTGGTCCCGCTGGCAATCAAAACCGGAACCAGCTACGGCTATCGCGATGCCTGGGCGATAGGGCTGAATGCGCGCTACGTGATTGGCATCTGGACCGGCAGGCCTGACGGCACGCCGGTGGCCGGGCAGTTTGGCTTTGCCAGCGCCGTACCGCTGCTTAATCAGGTAAACAACCTGCTGCAGTCGCGTTCGGCGGTGGACGAGGCGCGTCTGCCTCGCGACCCGCGCCCGGCATCGGTGGGGCGCGGCGTGATTTGCTGGCCGGGCGGGCAATCGCTGCCGGAAGGCGATACCAACTGCCGCAGGCGGCTCGCGACCTGGCTGCTGGACGGCAGCCAGCCGCCGACCTTACTGTTGCCGGAGCAGGAGGGCATTCGCGGCATTCGCTTTCCTGTCTGGCTGGATAACGCCGGTCAACGTGTCGCCCCCGACTGCCCGGCGGCGAAAGAAACCACCGTCGAGGTCTGGCCGCTGCCGCTGGAGCCGTGGTTGCCGCAGACAGAAAGGCGGGCGGCGCGGATCCCGCCCGCGTCCCAGGTCTGCCCACCGCTGAGTCAGGCTTTCCCGGCGCCGCTGATTCTCTCGGGGATTCGGGAAGGGGCGGTCATCAGGCGTCTGCCGGGTGAATCGCAGGTGTCTTTACCCCTGATCGCCAGCGGCAGCGACGGCGTGCGCTGGTGGTTCCTCAATGGCGAACCCTTGAACGGGCAGGGACGGGCGTACACGCTGCGGCTCGACAGGGCAGGGGAGTATCAACTGCTGGTAATGGATGAGGCGGGACAGGTGGCGACGGTGAACTTTTTGCTGCAATAGCCCGTCGGAATAAGAGAAAACACGATCCAGCGCCGATCTGTTGTTAATAATCGTCTTATTTTAAAAAAATGTTACATACATCCATAGGCAATGGCGGGAATGCTCATTATAATCCGCGCCATATTTCGCAGTTATGCAAAACAACAGAACAAATCACAGAGGTTATCATGGCTATTGAACGTACTTTTTCCATCATCAAACCAAACGCGGTGGCAAAAAACGTTATTGGCAGCATCTTTGCTCGCTTTGAAGCGGCAGGGTTCCAGATTGTCGGTACCAAAATGTTGCATCTGACCGTTGAGCAGGCTCGCGGCTTCTATGCTGAACACGACGGTCGTCCTTTCTTTGATGGCCTGGTTGAGTTCATGACCTCTGGCCCAATCGTGGTATCCGTTCTGGAAGGCGAAAACGCCGTTCAGCGTCACCGCGATCTGCTGGGTGCAACCAACCCGGCTAACGCCCTGGCGGGTACCCTGCGCGCTGACTACGCAGACAGCTTCACCGAGAACGGCACCCACGGTTCCGACTCCCTGGAATCTGCTGCCCGCGAAATCGCTTTCTTCTTCGCTGAAGGCGAAGTGTGTGCCCGTAAGCGCTAATCGCGCGGGTTTACACTTTATTTCGTAAATGCCACGTGCAGACGTGGCATCCCTGCGCCAGACTTTGTACAATGCAACGCCCCGGATGAGCCAACTGCTTTCCGGGGCGTTTCTTTTTAACCCTCCAGGGGCCATAACGTGTAACAACGAGGCCGGAATCTATTATGTCTGAATTAGTAAACACCTCCGAAGTCGTCATTCCTGTCGTTGCCAATAAAAACGGTAAAATCAACCTGCTGGATCTCAACCGTCAGCAGATGCGCGAGTTCTTCCTCGAAATGGGTGAGAAGCCGTTTCGTGCCGATCAGGTGATGAAATGGATGTACCACTATTGCAGCGATGACTTTGATGACATGACTGACATCAACAAAGTCCTGCGCAATAAGCTGAAAGAAGTGGCTGAAATTCGCGCCCCGGAAGTGGTGGAAGAGCAGCGTTCAGCTGACGGCACCATCAAATGGGCGATTGCCGTGGGCGATCAGCGCGTTGAAACCGTCTATATCCCGGAAGAAGACCGCGCCACGCTGTGCGTCTCCTCTCAGGTAGGCTGTGCGCTGGAGTGTAAATTCTGCTCGACGGCGCAGCAGGGCTTTAACCGTAACCTGCGTGTTTCGGAAATTATCGGCCAGGTCTGGCGCGCGGCGAAAATCGTCGGTGCGGCGAAAGTGACCGGCACCCGTCCGATCACCAACGTGGTGATGATGGGGATGGGCGAGCCGCTGCTGAACCTGACGAACGTGGTTCCGGCGATGGAAATCATGCTGGATGACTTCGGTTTTGGTCTGTCCAAACGCCGCGTGACCCTGTCCACCTCGGGCGTTGTCCCTGCGCTGGATAAGCTGGGCGACATGATTGACGTGGCGCTGGCGATCTCTCTGCATGCACCGAATGACGCGATTCGTGATGAAATCGTGCCAATCAACAAGAAGTACAATATCGAGACCTTCCTGAACTCGGTGCGGGGCTACATTGCGAAGTCCAACGCCAACCAGGGTCGCGTCACCATTGAGTACGTCATGCTGGATCATATTAATGACGGCACCGATCACGCGCATGAGCTGGCCGCGCTGTTAAAAGATACGCCGTGCAAGATCAACCTGATCCCATGGAACCCGTTCCCGGGCGCGCCGTATGGCCGTAGCTCTAACAGCCGTATCGATCGCTTCTCCAAAGTTCTGATGGATTACGGTTTTACCACTATCGTGCGTAAAACCCGTGGCGACGATATTGATGCCGCCTGCGGTCAGCTGGCGGGTGAGGTCATCGACCGTACCAAGCGTACGCTGCGTAAACGTATGCAGGGCGAGGCGATCGACGTCAAGACCGTGTGATTTTTATGCAGCCGTGGTGCGTTATCCGCACCCTGGCTGCTGATTACACGAATAAAAAGTCAAAGCACTGTGGTATGGGTAATAATTACGGTGCGTTTTTTATGACTTTAAGGCAGTATGTAACGACGCAACAACAGTTTAGCCTCACGAATAAGCCTGTTCTGTCAAACGAAAAGCTGACAGTTTTTGGCTGCTTTACTAAGGTTAACTGACCAGAAGTTTCGCGGTGCAGGCGCATTGTGATACACCGGCGCCTGGATCCTCAATTCTCACGTACCAGTAGTTGTAGCGAATGAATACTGAAGCCACTCACGACCAAAATGCAGCACTTTCCACTGGCGTTCGTCTTCGCAACGCCCGTGAACAACTCGGCCTGAGCCAGCAAACTGTTGCTGAACGCTTGTGCCTGAAGGTTTCCACGGTCCGCGATATTGAAGAGGATAAGGCTCCTGCCGATCTTGCTTCGACGTTCCTACGTGGTTATATCCGCTCTTATGCGAAACTGGTGCATATTCCTGAAAATGAACTGCTGCCAATGATGGAAAAGCAGGCACCTGTCAGACCGGCGAAAGTTGCGCCGATGCAAAGTTTTTCGCTGGGCAAACGCCGTAAAAAACGTGATGGCTGGCTGATGAGCTTTACCTGGCTGGTGCTGTTTGTGGTGATTGGCCTGACGGGCGCATGGTGGTGGCAAAACCACAAAGCGCAGCAGGAAGAGATCACCACTATGGCCGATCAGTCCACCGCCGAGCTGAATGGCACTGCGGGCGATGGCGCTCAGAGCATCCCTCTGAATACCGACCAGTCCGTTACCGCCAATGAACCGCAAACACCTGCGGGTGATACAGCGGATGCGGCCACGGCGCAGAATAGCGCGCCTGTTGCCGGACAGACCGCGCAAGCGCCTGCCGACAACGCGGTTGTTTCACCTTCTCAGGCTAACGTCGAGACCGCCCCCGCGGTCACGGCGGATAACGCCGTTCAGCCACTGCCAGCCGATCCGGCTGGCGTGTCTGCTGCTCCTACCGATCCGAACGCGCTGGTGATGAACTTCTCTGCCGATTGCTGGCTTGAAGTGACCGACGCGACCGGCAAAAAACTGTTCAGCGGCCTGCAGCGTAAAGATGGCAGTTTAAATCTGGCAGGTCAGGCGCCATACAAGCTCAAGATTGGTGCTCCGTCAGCGGTCCAGATCCAGTTTCAGGGAAAACCTGTCGATCTGAGCCGTTTTATCAGAACTAACCAGGTTGCGCGTCTGACCCTCAATGCCGAACAATCAGCAGCACAGTAACAGTCAGGCAACGCGGGAGATTTTTCATGCATAACCAGGCTCCTATTCCACGTAGAAAATCGAAACGTATTTACGTCGGAAATGTGCCGATTGGCGATGGTGCCCCTATCGCCGTTCAGTCAATGACCAACACCCGTACCACCGATGTGGCGGCGACGGTCAATCAGATCAAAGCGTTAGAACGCGTTGGTGCAGACATCGTGCGCGTCTCCGTGCCGACAATGGATGCGGCAGAAGCGTTTAAACTCATCAAACAGCAAGTCTCTGTTCCGCTGGTTGCCGATATTCACTTCGACTACCGTATCGCGCTCAAAGTGGCGGAATACGGTGTAGATTGCCTGCGTATCAATCCCGGCAACATCGGCAGTGAAGAGCGTATCCGCGCGGTCGTCGATTGTGCCCGCGACAGAAATATTCCCATCCGTATCGGCGTGAACGCCGGTTCTCTGGAAAAAGATCTGCAGGAAAAGTACGGCGAACCGACGCCTCAGGCGCTGCTGGAATCCGCCATGCGTCATGTGGATCATCTCGATCGCCTGAACTTCGATCAGTTCAAAGTCAGCGTCAAAGCTTCTGATGTCTTCCTGGCCGTTGAATCCTATCGTCTGCTGGCGAAGCAAATTGATCAGCCTCTGCACCTGGGGATCACCGAAGCCGGTGGCGCTCGCAGCGGTGCGGTGAAATCGGCTATTGGTCTCGGTCTGCTGCTCAATGAAGGCATTGGCGACACCCTGCGCGTTTCGCTGGCCGCCGATCCGGTTGAAGAGATCAAAGTCGGTTTCGATATTCTGAAGTCGCTGCGTATTCGCGCCCGCGGTATCAACTTTATCGCCTGCCCGACCTGTTCACGCCAGGAGTTCGACGTGATCGGTACGGTCAATGCTCTCGAGCAGCGTCTGGAAGATATCATCACCCCAATGGATATTTCGATTATCGGTTGTGTGGTGAACGGTCCGGGTGAAGCGCTGGTCTCGACGCTGGGCGTCACCGGCGGCAACAAGAAAAGTGGTCTCTATGAAGATGGCGTCCGCAAAGATCGTCTGGATAATAACGACATGATCGATCAGCTTGAAGCCCGCATTCGCGCCAAAGCAGCGATGCTGGATGAAGCGAAGCGCATCAGCGTGCAACAACTCGAAAAATAACGTGATGGGAAGCGGTGTGCTTCCTGTGTATGATTGAACCCTTCGGTTAATGAACCCCAGGGTTCATTTTTGTCTATAGAAAGAGAACAAACGTGGCAAAGAACATTCAAGCCATTCGCGGCATGAACGATTACCTGCCTGGCGAGACCGCCATCTGGCAACGCATTGAAGGCACCCTCAAGCAGGTGCTCGGCAGCTACGGTTACAGCGAAATCCGTTTGCCGATTGTAGAGCAGACCCCGTTATTCAAACGCGCTATCGGTGAAGTCACCGACGTGGTTGAAAAAGAGATGTATACCTTTGAGGACCGCAACGGCGACAGCCTGACCCTGCGTCCGGAAGGTACGGCGGGCTGTGTACGCGCCGGCATCGAGCATGGTCTCCTGTACAATCAGGAGCAGCGCCTGTGGTATATCGGCCCGATGTTCCGCCACGAACGTCCGCAGAAAGGACGCTATCGTCAGTTTAACCAGCTGGGTGTGGAAGTGTTTGGTCTGCAAGGACCGGATATCGACGCCGAGCTGATTATGCTCACCGCCCGCTGGTGGCGTGCGCTGGGCATCTCTGAACACGTTACGCTGGAGCTGAACTCCATCGGTTCCCTGGACGCGCGCGCGAACTACCGTGATGCGCTGGTTGCGTTCCTGGAACAGCATCAGGACAAGCTGGACGAAGACTGCAAACGTCGCATGTATAGCAACCCGCTGCGCGTGCTGGATTCCAAAAACCCGGACGTGCAGGCACTGCTGAACGATGCGCCAGCGCTGGGCGATTATCTGGATGAAGAGTCCCGTGAACACTTCGCCGGTCTGTGCAAGCAGCTGGAAGCCGCGGGCATTGCCTATACGGTGAACCAGCGTCTGGTACGTGGCCTGGACTACTACAACCGCACCGTGTTTGAGTGGGTCACCACCAGCCTCGGTTCGCAGGGTACGGTCTGTGCGGGCGGTCGTTACGACGGTCTGGTCGAACAGTTAGGCGGTCGCGCTGCACCGGCGGTTGGCTTTGCGATGGGTCTTGAACGACTTGTTTTGTTAGTTCAGGCAGTTAATCCGGAATTTAAAGCCGATCCTGTTGTCGATATATACCTGGTGGCCTCAGGCGCGGAAACGCAGTCTGCGGCAATGCAGCTTGCCGAACGCGTGCGCGATGCGCTGCCGGACGCTAAGCTGATGACCAACCATGGCGGCGGCAACTTTAAAAAACAGTTTGCGCGTGCTGATAAATGGGGCGCGCGTGTCGCACTGGTACTTGGCGAGTCAGAAGTGGCTAACGGCGAAGTAGTAGTGAAAGATCTGCGCTCTGGTGAGCAAACAACGGTAACGCAGGACGGCGTTGCGGCGCACTTGCGCACTCTACTGGGCTAAGGAGAAAGACTGCGTGGAAATGTACGAGAACGAAAACGACCAGGTCGACGCGATTAAACGCTTCTTTGCTGAAAACGGCAAAGCGCTGGCTGTCGGGGTGGTTTTAGGTATTGGCGCGCTGATGGGCTGGCGTTACTGGAGCAGTCATCAGGTCGATTCGGCGCGCGGTTCCTCTTTACAGTATGAAAATACGGTGAGCGCCATTCGTGCCGATCAGCCACAATCTCTGGCGGCGGCAGAGAAATTTGCGGCAGAAACCAAAAACACCTATGGTGCGCTGGCTTCGCTCGAAGTGGCTCAGCAGTTCGTGGATAAAAACGAGCTGGATAAAGCGGCAGCTCAGCTGCAGCAGGGGCTGGCCGCAACGAAAGACGCCAACCTCAAAGCGGTGATTAACCTGCGTCTCGCCCGTATTCAGGTTCAACAGAAAAAGACTGATGAAGCCCTGAAAACGCTGGAGACCGTGAAAGGTGAAGGTTTTGCCTCTATTGTGGCCGACTTGCGCGGTGAAGCACTGCTCAGCAAGGGCGACAAACAAGGCGCGCGCAGCGCATGGGAAGCGGGCGTGAAAAGCAACGCCTCACCCGCGCTGAGCGAAATGATGCAGATGAAAATAAATAATTTGTCCGTCTGAGAGGGACCCAATGCAATTGCGTAAATTACTTCTGCCAGGACTGCTTTCCGTTACGTTATTGAGTGGCTGTTCACTGTTCAGTGGCGAAGAAGATATTGTCACCATGTCACCGCTGCCAACGGTTGAAAATCAGTTTGCACCGTCCACTGCCTGGAGCACTTCCGTCGGCAGCGGTATTGGTGATTTTTATTCCAACCTGCATCCGGCGTTTGCGGACAGCGTAGTCTACGCTGCTGACCGTAAAGGCACCGTTAAAGCGGTGAATGCGGATGACGGCAAAGAAGTGTGGTCGATTAACCTCGCTGAAAAAAGCGGCTGGATCTCCCGCTCGCCTGCACTGCTCTCCGGCGGTCTGGCTGTAGCTGGCGGCCATGTGTACGTGGGCAGCGAGAAGGCCCAGGTATATGCCCTTAATACCAGCGATGGCTCCGTTGCGTGGCAAACCCGCGTGGCAGGCGAAGCCCTTTCACGTCCGGTTGTCAGCGACGGTATGGTGCTGATTCATACCGCCAACGGTCAGCTGCAGGCGCTGAATGAAGCTGACGGTGCGGTGAAGTGGACCGTTAACCTCGATATGCCAGCGCTCTCCCTGCGCGGCGAATCTGCCCCGGCTACCGCGTTTGGTGCGGCTGTTGTGGGTGGCGATAACGGTCGCGTCAGCGCCGTATTGATGCAGCAGGGGCAGCTGATTTGGCAGCAACGTATTTCTCAGGCAACCGGTCCGACCGAAATCGACCGTCTGAGCGATGTGGATACCACCCCGGTCATTGCCAATGGCGTGGTGTATGCGCTGGCCTACAATGGCAACCTGACGGCGATGGATCTGCGTAGCGGCCAGGTTATGTGGAAACGCGAGCTGGGTTCAGTCAATGATTTCGTGGTTGAAGGTAACCGCATCTTCCTGGTTGACCAGAACGATCGCCTGCTGGCGCTCAGCACTGACGGTGGCGTGACGCTGTGGACGCAAAGCGATCTGCTGCACCGCCTGCTGACCGCACCGGTGCTGTATAACGGCAGCCTGGTGGTGGGTGATAGCGAAGGCTACATGCACTGGGTTGACCCGACCAACGGTCGCTTTGTCGCACAGGAAAAAGTCGACAGCTCTGGCTTCCTGACCGATCCGGTAGTGGCTGACGGCAAACTGCTGATTCAGGCAAAAGACGGCACTCTGTACGCGATCACGCGTTAATCACAGCGGTTGTAGTATACTCAACGGCTCCTGTTGCTTCAGGGGCCGTTTTGATTTTTTAAAAAACGCCGCAAACGCGACGTGATATCGAATTTTATGAGGCTTTAATCATGGTACCTGTGGTCGCGCTTGTCGGGCGCCCGAACGTTGGAAAATCCACTCTGTTTAACCGTTTAACACGCACCCGAGATGCGCTGGTTGCGGATTTCCCGGGGCTCACGCGTGACCGTAAGTACGGTCGTGCAGAAGTGGAAGGTCGCGAGTTCATCTGTATTGATACCGGTGGTATCGACGGTACAGAAGACGGCGTCGAAACCCGCATGGCGGAACAATCCCTGCTGGCGATTGAAGAGGCAGACATTGTGCTGTTTATGGTTGATGCGCGCGCGGGCCTGATGCCTGCGGATACCGCTATCGCCAAGCACCTGCGCTCGCGTGAAAAAGCCACCTTCCTGGTCGCCAACAAAACTGACGGCATCGATGCCGATCAGGCGATGGCGGACTTCTGGTCGCTGGGTCTGGGTGATATCTACCCGATCGCCGCGTCTCACGGTCGTGGCGTTACCAGCCTGCTGGAAACCGCATTGCTGCCGTACGTGGACGAAATCAACCCACCGGAAGAAGTCGATGAAGATGCGGCCTATTGGGCGCAGTTCGAAGCCGATCAAGCCGGCGCTGAGGGCATCGAAGAGCCTGAAGACGACTTCAACCCGCAGGATCTGCCGATCAAGCTGGCTATTGTCGGTCGTCCGAACGTGGGTAAATCCACGCTGACTAACCGTATCCTCGGTGAAGATCGCGTCGTTGTTTACGATATGCCGGGCACCACCCGCGACAGCATCTACATCCCGATGGAACGTGACGAGCGTGAATATGTTCTGATCGATACCGCCGGGGTGCGTAAGCGCGGCAAAATCACCGATGTGGTAGAAAAATTCTCGGTGATCAAAACCCTGCAGGCGATTGAAGACGCCAACGTGGTGATGCTGGTGATTGACGCCCGTGAAGGCATCTCTGACCAGGACCTCTCGCTGCTGGGCTTTATCCTCAACAGCGGACGCTCGCTGGTCATCGTCGTCAACAAGTGGGACGGCCTGAGCAATGAAGTGCGTGAGCAGGTCAAAGAGATGCTGGACTTCCGTCTGGGCTTCATCGACTTTGCCCGCGTGCACTTTATCTCTGCCCTGCACGGCAGCGGCGTGGGTAACCTGTTTGAATCCGTACGCGAAGCCTACGACTGCTCGACCCGTCGTGTTGGTACCGCGATGCTGACGCGTATTATGACCATGGCGGCAGAAGACCATCAGCCACCGCTGGTGCGCGGTCGTCGCGTGAAGCTGAAATATGCTCACGCCGGGGGTTATAACCCGCCAATCGTGGTTATCCACGGCACCCAGGTGAAGGATCTGCCGGATTCTTACAAACGCTATCTGATGAACTACTTCCGTAAATCGCTGGAAGTCATGGGTACGCCAATCCGCATCCAGTTCAAGGAAGGGGAAAACCCGTTTGCTGGTAAGCGTAATACCCTGACGCCGAACCAGATGCGTAAGCGTAAGCGTTTGATTAAACACATTAAGAAAGGCAAGTAATCTTTGCTGATTGTCTGAAAAGCTCGCGCCTGTCGCGGGCTTTTTTTATGTCCGGACCTGATAAATAATGATGGCTTCGGCAATGCAACGAACGAGGTAAGCATATGCAGATTGGCTTTGTCGGGCTGGGCGCGGTGGTGGAAACGGCGTACTTACCCGCATTACAAAACACTTTCGGCCCTTCACTTTGCTGCGTTGGGTTTGATATTCAGCCCGAGAGGACGCTGGCGGGCATCACGCGCTGCGCTTCGCTGGCCGAGCTGTTTGCCCAGCCCCTGAATACGCTGTTTATCACCACCGCATCGCTGCAGCACCTTGAGGTGCTGGAGCAGGCAATCAGCACGTCGATTCCGCGCATTGTGGTGGAAAAACCGATTGTCGCCACGCTTGCACAGATTGCACAACTGAAAACCCTGCTGGCAGCGCCCGACGTTGCAGGCCGCGTGCTGGCTCTCGATCACTGGATGGCGCGCCTCGGCGCGGTGCAGCTGGCGCTGGTCGATTCTTTATCCGGGATCGTCAAAATCGACGGGTTTCTCCAGGAGCCGAGCGGGTTTAACGCCGCGGGTGAGCCCATCGCCCTGAACTTTGCCACCGGCGAGCCGGATACGCGGACGCTTCGCCATCCTGACGGTGTGATTCTGGATATCGGGACGCATGTGCTGGCAATGCTACGTGAAACGACGCGCTATCTGGGCGGTAGCGACGAGATGAGCCTGCAGGTTATCACCGCCAAAGACCGGCTGGGGCAGGATATTGCGAAAGGTGACCTGATCACAGCAGAAGGCGAGGCGCACCTTCAAGGTCGGATTAGCGGCGTGCCGGTGGATATCTGGCTGAACAAATATGCGGGCCCGTCAGGCGGGCAAAAAGGATTCCGGCTGTATCTGCGCGATGGCCGAATCATCAGCCACGACCGACGCGATGCAGAAGATGTGCTGGAACGGATTGAAGGCGACGACATTCAACGCTGGCACATCCCTGGCACGATTTACGCGCACTGTCTGGCGGAACATATTCTGGGAGCGAAAAGTCTGTTTGAGCGCGATCCACAGGAGGTGCCGCGCATGACCCGGCGCAGGCTGGAAGAGGTCGAACTGCTGCTGAGCTTACAACAGCAGCTGCGTGGCCCGCACTGAGCACATCGTGTAAAATCACAGTAGTAATGCGTTTTCAGAGAAGGAGTTATCATGTCGATTACCTGTCCGGACTGCCAGACACAGCTGACGCCGCAAAACGGCCTGGCTCACTGCGATACCTGCAATAAGGATATCCCCCTGGAGCCGCGCTGCCCGGAGTGCCATAAGCCACTCCAGGTGTTAAAAGCCTGCGGTGCGGTCGATTACTTTTGCCAGAACGGCCACGGATTGATTTCGAAAAAGCGCGTGGAATTTGTGCCGGTTTAAACCGGCTTTTTCTTGCGCGTTTTTTTGGCGGGGGTGACGCCTTTGACTTCGCTCTCGACCCAACCGTCGGCCAGCCGGGTGGTGAGCACATCCCCGGCTTTAACCTGTTTGGTCTGCTTCAGCACGCTGCCGTCGGTAGCGGTAGTGACGCTGTAGCCGCGCGCCAGCGTGGAGAGCGGGCTGACGGCTTCCAGATGGGTGACCGCATTACCAAAACGCTCGCGCGTGGCGCCAAGACGCGCGCGCAGGTTATCGGCAAGACGATATTCCAGCTGTTGGATCCGCGTTTGCGCGCGATAAATGCGCGGCTGTGGGTTGTGCTGATTCAGACGCTGGGTGGTGCGCTGCTGGCGCTGTCCCGCTCGTTTAAGCTGATTGTCCACCGCGAGGTTCATTCGCTGGCGCAGACGTTCCAGCACCGTTTGCTGACGCGCCAGACGCAGCTGGGGATGCTGCTGCTGCAGGCGATGGTGGAGCTGGGTAAAGCGCCGCGTGCGGTTGGCGAGAAAATAGTCCATCGCCATTTCCAGGCGCTGCTGGCCGTTCTGAATCTGACGCAGCAACTCCTGCTGGTTGCGGCTCACCACTTCGGCGGCCGCTGATGGTGTGGGCGCGCGCAGGTCGGCAACAAAATCGGCGATGGTGACGTCCGTTTCGTGCCCGACGGCGCTGACGACAGGAATCTGGCTGGCGAAAATCGCCCGCGCCACGCGCTCATCGTTAAAACTCCACAGATCTTCCAGTGAACCGCCGCCGCGTCCGACGATCAGGACATCACACTCCTTGCGTGCGTTAGCCAACGCAATGGCGCGGACGATTTGTCCCGGAGCGTCATCGCCCTGAACCGCCGTCGGGTAGATGATGATCGGCAGGGAAGGGTCGCGGCGTTTCAGCACGTGCAGAATGTCATGCAGCGCGGCACCGGTTTTGGAGGTGATCACCCCAATGCAGCGGGCAGGGGAGGGAAGGGGTTTTTTGTACTGCTGATCGAACAGACCCTCTGCTGCCAGCGTTGCCTTTAGCTGCTCGTATTTCTGCTGTAGCAGGCCTTCACCCGCGGGCTGCATGCTTTCGACAATGATTTGATAATCGCCGCGCGGCTCGTACAGGGTGATATTGGCGCGTACCAGCACCTGCTGCCCGTGTTGAGGGCGGAACGTCACCCGACGATTGCTGTTGCGGAACATTGCGCAGCGCACCTGGGCGTTGTCATCCTTCAGCGTAAAATACCAATGGCCGGACGAAGGCTGCGTGAAATTGGAAATTTCACCGCTGATCCAAACCTGTCCCATTTCCTGCTCAAGCAGCAAACGAACCGTTTGATTAAGGCGGCTAACGGTAAAAATTGAGGGGGTCTGAGAGGATAACATGTGAGCGAGATCAAATTTTAAATCAGCAAGTTATTCAGTCGATAGTAACCCGCTGAGACACGATCGCAAGCATTTTTTATAAAAAAGTGTAGATGCAATCGGTTACGCTCTGTATAATGCCACGGCAATATTTAACCATCCAGGTCAGAGATATTGCCCATGCTACGTATCGCTAAAGAAGCACTGACGTTTGACGACGTCCTCCTTGTTCCCGCTCACTCCACCGTTCTGCCGAATACTGCCGACCTCAGCACGCAGTTGACTAAAACCATTCGTTTGAACATTCCTATGCTCTCCGCGGCAATGGACACCGTGACTGAAGCGCGTCTGGCTATCGCTCTGGCGCAGGAAGGCGGCATTGGCTTTATCCATAAAAACATGTCTATCGAGCGCCAGGCGGAAGAAGTTCGCCGCGTGAAGAAGCATGAATCTGGCATCGTTTCCGACCCACAATCCGTTCTGCCAACCACCACGCTGCAGGAAGTCAAAGCCCTGACCGAGCGCAATGGTTTTGCAGGCTACCCGGTTGTGACTGCTGATAACGAACTGGTGGGCATCATTACCGGTCGTGACGTGCGTTTCGTTACCGACCTCAGCCAGCCGGTCAGCGTCTACATGACCCCGAAAGAGCGTCTGGTGACCGTCCGTGAAGGCGAGTCCCGCGACGTTGTCTTCGCGAAGATGCACGAAAAGCGCGTTGAGAAAGCACTGGTTGTCGACAGCAGCTTCCACCTGCGCGGCATGATCACCGTGAAAGACTTCCAGAAAGCAGAACGTAAACCGAACGCCTGTAAAGACGAGCATGGCCGTCTACGCGTCGGTGCTGCAGTTGGCGCTGGTGCGGGCAACGAAGAGCGCGTTGATGCGCTGGTTGCAGCAGGCGTTGACGTGCTGCTGATCGACTCCTCCCACGGCCACTCCGAAGGCGTGCTGCAGCGCATTCGTGAAACCCGTGCGAAATACCCGGATCTGCAAATCATCGGCGGCAACGTGGCGACGGGCTCAGGCGCTCGCGCACTGGCTGAAGCCGGTTGCAGCGCGGTGAAAGTGGGTATCGGCCCTGGCTCCATCTGTACCACCCGTATCGTAACCGGCGTAGGTGTCCCGCAGATCACCGCAGTGTCCGACGCGGTTGAAGCGCTGGAAGGCACCGGTATTCCGGTTATTGCCGACGGCGGTATCCGCTTCTCGGGCGACATCGCTAAAGCGATCGCTGCTGGGGCGAGCGTGGTGATGGTTGGCTCCATGCTGGCCGGCACCGAAGAATCCCCGGGCGAAATCGAACTGTTCCAGGGCCGTTCTTACAAATCCTATCGCGGTATGGGCTCCCTGGGCGCGATGTCCAAAGGGTCGTCTGACCGTTACTTCCAGACCGATAACGCGGCTGACAAACTGGTGCCGGAAGGGATCGAAGGTCGCGTGGCGTATAAAGGCTACCTGAAAGAGATCATTCACCAGCAGATGGGCGGCCTGCGTTCCTGTATGGGTCTGACCGGCTGTGGTACCATCGACCTGCTGCGTACTAAAGCGGAATTCGTACGTATCAGCGGTGCGGGTATTCAGGAAAGTCACGTTCACGACGTGACCATCACTAAAGAGTCCCCGAACTACCGCATGGGCTCCTGATAATTTCCACGCCCGGCTTTATGCCGGGCGATTTTGTTTCACTTGCCTCGGAATTAGCGTCAATGACGGAAAATATTCATAAACATCGCATTCTTATCCTCGATTTTGGTTCGCAGTACACTCAGCTGGTTGCACGTCGCGTACGTGAACTTGGCGTTTATTGCGAGCTGTGGGCGTGGGATGTCACGGAAGCACAAATTCGCGAATTCAATCCAAGCGGCATTATTCTTTCCGGTGGCCCGGAAAGCACCACCGAGAACAACAGCCCGCGCGCACCGCAGTACGTGTTCGAAGCCGGTGTGCCGGTATTCGGCGTCTGCTACGGCATGCAGACCATGGCGATGCAGCTGGGTGGCCACGTTGAAGCCTCTAACGAACGTGAGTTCGGCTACGCGCAGGTTGAAGTGCAGACCGACAGCGCCCTGATCCGCGGTATCGAAGATTCCCTGACCGCTGACGGCAAACCGCTGCTCGACGTGTGGATGAGCCACGGCGATAAAGTGACGGCGATCCCGTCCGACTTCGTGACCGTTGCCAGCACCGAGACCTGCCCGTTTGCGATTATGGCCAACGAAGAAAAACGCTTCTACGGCGTGCAGTTCCACCCGGAAGTAACCCACACCCGTCAGGGTATGCGCATGCTGGACCGCTTCGTGCGTGACATCTGCCAGTGTGAAGCCCTGTGGACTCCGGCAAAAATTATCGACGACGCCATCGAGCGTATTCGCCAGCAGGTGGGTAACGATAAAGTCATTCTCGGCTTGTCCGGCGGCGTTGACTCCTCCGTGACCGCGATGCTGCTGCACCGCGCCATCGGTAAAAACCTGACCTGCGTCTTCGTGGATAACGGCCTGCTGCGTCTGAACGAAGCTGAACAGGTTATGGACATGTTTGGCGACCACTTCGGCCTGAACATCGTTCACGTTGAAGGCGAAGAGCGTTTCCTGACTGCGCTGGCAGGCGAGAACGATCCGGAAGCGAAGCGTAAAATCATTGGCCGCGTGTTCGTCGAAGTGTTCGACGAGCAAGCGCTGCGTCTGGAAGACGTGAAGTGGCTGGCACAGGGCACCATCTACCCTGACGTGATCGAATCGGCGGCCTCTGCCACCGGTAAAGCGCACGTCATCAAATCTCACCACAACGTGGGCGGCCTGCCGAAAGAGATGAAGATGGGTCTGGTTGAGCCGCTGCGTGAGCTGTTCAAAGACGAAGTGCGTAAGATCGGTCTGGAGCTGGGCCTGCCGTACGACATGCTGTACCGTCACCCGTTCCCGGGTCCAGGTCTGGGCGTGCGCGTGCTGGGCGAAGTGAAAAAAGAGTACTGCGACCTGCTGCGTCGTGCGGACGCGATCTTCATCGAAGAGCTGCACAAAGCTGACCTGTACAACAAAGTGAGCCAGGCGTTCACCGTGTTCCTGCCAGTCCGTTCCGTGGGCGTGATGGGCGATGGCCGTAAGTACGACTGGGTTGTCTCCCTGCGTGCGGTCGAGACCATCGACTTTATGACCGCACACTGGGCGCACCTGCCGTACGATTTCTTAGGTCGCGTGTCTAACCGCATCATCAACGAAGTCAACGGCATCTCGCGTGTCGTGTATGACATCAGCGGTAAACCACCTGCGACGATTGAGTGGGAATAACCCCCTCCTGACCGCTAAACAAAGCCCTCGGAACCCTCCGGGGGCTTTTTTGTTTCCCGCTGCCCGCTAAACAGCGTTACCGCCAGCCCGGCAATCACCAGCGTCAGGCCCCACGACACCCACATCGCACCGATCGTCCCTAACATCCTGTTCAGCCACGCATACGCCAGCGGGGAAGCTGCTGCCATTAGCTGGGCGGGGATCAGCAGTACGCCGGTACGCCTCGCGTACTCTTCCGGCGCAAACAGCTGTAGCGGCAGGGTGGCTTTGACGATGGTCACCAGCCCGTTAATCGCCCCATAGCCCAGCACAAAACCCGCTGCCGACCACAGGTAAAGCGAGCTGCTCAGCCCGAGCAAAAAACAGACCGGCATAGCAAGGGCCGTGATCAGGGTCAAACGCAGCGGGGTGAGTCCTGCGCCTGCTACCACCTCCAGAAAACGTGCCCCCGTCTGCCCAATCCCCCATAACATGCCAACGGCAACCGGCAGACCAACGCTTGCGATAAATTCTGGCAGGTGCGTGGAAGTGCCGTTAGACACAAAGGTGATCAGCGCGATGAACGCTGCATACAGCCAGCCGTTGCGTCGCGTCCTGTCATCGGCAGACGAAGTCGGTTGGCGCTTACTCACTGCAGGAAGGGTCTGGTTGGGCAGCGAGCGGGTAAGCACCGCGCTCAGCAAACCAAACAGGGCATAGACCATCAGCGTTTCTCGCCAGCTCATCAGCGTCAGCAACGCCTCGCCCAGCGGCCAGAACACCACCGAGGCCAGCCCGCCCGCCAGCGTCACGCGGGAAATCGTTCGCCGTGCCTGCTGCCCGTAGAGGTTGACCAGCGCGGCGAACAGCGCGTCATACAGCGACAGGCGCATGCCGACACCGGTAACCAGCCAGGCGAGGTACCAGCCCACCAGCGAGTGGGAATACGCCATCGCCACGCAGCTTACTGAAATCAGCAGCGTACCGATCATCACCGTCCGCTGCCCGCCGATAAGCGCCAGTAAGCGGGCGACAAGCGGTGACAGGGCGGCCATCACCAGCATAGCGAGCGTCAGGCCTGAATAGATCGCTGGTGACGACCAGCCGGTGTCGGCCGTTATCGCCCGGGCCAATGTTCCCGGCATATAAAATGAAATCCCCCAGTTGATAAGCTGATTACAACCGATGGTAAAGGGAAGCGCACGAGACAGGACAGGGGATTTCATTATCTATCATTCCGTTAGAGAGTTGTCCTGAGCATAGCCCGCGCGGTATGGTGCTGGCAGGCCTGTACGTTTATGACTCCTATAAGAGAAACTTTGCAATGACGACGCTCAATCTGGGACATCTGGCGACCTTTCGACTGGTCGTTCAGCGGGGCAGTTTTTCTGCGGCTGCGGACGTGCTGGGCCTGTCGCAGCCGGCGGTCAGTTTGCAGATCCGTCAGCTGGAGCAGTTTCTCCAGGCGCGTTTAATTGAGCGTACCGGGCGGGGGATAAAAGCCACGGCGGCCGGGCTGGCACTGGTGACGCACGGTGAGCGCATTGAGCAGGCGGTGGATGAAGCGATCCGTTCGGTGGCCGGGTTCAGTCATGAGGTGAGCGGCACCCTTGCGATTGGCATGGGGGCGACCGCCTGTATCCATCTTTTGCCGCCGCTGTTGCAGCAGTTGCGTCAGGATCACCCCCTGTTGCGGATTGGGGTCACCACCGGCAATACCCTCGAGATTGTTCGTGCGATAGAGGAGAACCGCCTCGATCTGGGGCTGGTGACGTTACCTGCGGCGGGGCCTGCGCTGGCCATTACGCCGGTGCTGGATGAAGAGTTTGTGTTTATCGCTGCAGAGGATCAGCAGGCGCAGTTCGATGCGCTGACTGCCAATAATCTGCACCAACAGCCCTTGATCGCATTCAGTGCCGGGAGCAGCACCCGGATCATGATTGACGGTTGGTTCCAGGCCAGCGGCGTACAGGCGGTGCCGATCATGCAGTCAGGCAGTATCGAAGCCATCAAACGGATGGTATGCGTTGGGCTGGGCTACAGCATCATTCCCCGCATGGCCGTCAGCAGCGAGCAAGACCGTCAGGGATTGTGCGTGCGTTCGCTTACGCCGGTGTTACAGCGTCAGCTGGCGATAGTCATGCGGCAGGATAAAATTCTGAGCAAGGGCATTAGCGAAGTGATTCGGCTATTACATAACGTCAGATAATTGAACGCGTTACTCACTCATGCATTAATTAATTTTCGGCGAGGAAGGTTCAACATAATCGACAGACAGGCCAGACTGTTGTGCCTGTTTTTTTTCCTGATGGTGATACCAGGCGCCGATAGAGGAATAGACAAAACGGCCAAGGAAAAAGAATAAACTGATTAGCAGTATGATACGCGTCATTCGAGTGTTAAACCGATGTCGTTTGCGCATACGTGTGGCCTGACTCACTGTGGATTTCCTGAAATACCCTGCGGGCGATGGGCTCATTAAGGCACACGGGGGCACGGGGGTCAATTATTCGTAATGTAAAATTCCGTCAACGAATAACGCGTTTAATGTTATGTATAATAATTAGATTATTTACGCCATTGATAATTAGCACAAAAGTATGGTTAAAAAATGTGAATATTCTTTCTCGTTATTAATATGTTTGATTTAAGTCAACTATTGCTTGCCGTTGCTAACTAAAATCTTTGCTCCACATTCGTGTAATCATTTTTTGTCTGCACGGCAACGTCGTCAGGTTGGATGCCTGTCTGAACTACCCCTGGATGAGTGGGTTAACTATGGCATCTATGACTATTTTTTCGTTCTACCAAAAACACAAAGATCGCTGGTGGGCGCTTCCGCTGATCCTGCCCGGTGCGCTGTTGCCGCTGGCGCACGCTGCCACAACCTACACACAGATGCAGGGGAGTCTGGTGGTGCTGTATTACATGCCACTGGCGTTGCTGCTGTCGCTGACGTTGTTCTACGGAATGGCGGCGGTCCCCGGCATCGTTATTGCATTATTCCTGCACTACTACCCTACGATTGGCGGTTACGAAACGGCGGTGGCGATCGGCCATTTTCTGATCCCGATAATCCTCAGCTGGGGGGGATACCGGGTATTTGCCCCGCGGCGCAATATGATCTCCTACGGCGATGGGCAACTGATGGCGCAGCGGATGATCTGGCAGATGCTCTGCCCGGCGACCCTTTTTCTGCTGCTGTTCCAGTTTGCCGTGTATCTTGGCGTCTACGAAAAACGCTTTAACCTGGCAGGCATCAGCGAGCCCGGTATCCGCGCGTTAATCAATTACCAGGGGCTGCTGGTCGGGTGCCTGACCGGGGTGCCGTTTTGCTATCTTCTGATCCGCATTATCCGTCATCCGCGCTACCTGCGTAGCCTGCTGTCGCAGATTCTCCTCCAGATAGACCGCAAGGTCACGCTGGTGGAAATGGGCGTCTGGACGCTGGTGACCGGTGCGCTGCTGGCCTTGCTGCTGTGGCCAATCAACGAGAACAGCACCATCTTTAGCACCAACTACACGCTGTCGCTCCTGATGCCGGTGATGCTCTGGGGCTCGATGCGCTTTGGCTACCGGCTGATGTCGCTTATCTGGACGCCGGTACTGATTATCTCGATCCACTACTTCTACCGCTATATTCCCGTGACCCAGGGCTATGACCTGCAGCTCACGATCACCTCATCCAGCTATCTGGTCTTCACCTTTGTGGTGGTCTACATGGCGGTGCTGGCGACGCGTCAGCGGGCAATCACTATTCGCGCCAGCCGGCTGGCGTTTCTCGATCCGGTGGTGCATATGCCTAACCTGCGCGCGCTTAGCCGCGCGTTGGGCAAAAAGCCCTGGTCAGTGCTCTGTTTCTTACGCATCCCGGAACTGGAAGTGCTCGGGCGCAACTATGGCGTGCTGCTGCGCATTCAGTACAAGCAGAAGCTGGCAGCGTGGCTGGGTGAATATTTGCAGCCGGACGAGTGCGTTTACCAGCTTTCGGGGCACGATCTGGTGCTGCGGCTGAATACCGAAGCGCATCAGTCGCGGATGGATGAACTGGATCAGCACATCAAACGCTTCCGCTTTTACTGGGACGGGATGCCGCTTCAGCCGCAGGTGGGGGTCAGCTACTGCTATGTCACTTCCCCGGTGGTGCATCTTTATCTGCTGCTGGGCGAGCTAAGCACGATTGCGGATCTCTCTTTGTCGACTAATCACCCGGAAAACCTGCAGCAGCGGGGCGCCATTAATTTGCAGCGCGGCCTGAAAGATAAAGTGGCGATGATGAACCGCCTGCAGCAAGCGCTGGAGAAAGACCAGTTTACGCTGATGGCTCAGCGGGTGCAGGGCGTGCGGGGGGATAACTATTATGAAGTGCTGATCCGCCTGCAAAATGACGACGGTGAGTTAATCTCGCCCGATACGTTTTTGCCGGTGGCGCAGGAGTTTGGCCTCTCGTCACGGATTGATCTGTGGGTCCTGGAGACAACGCTGCAGTTTATGGCCGCCAATCGGCAGAGCCTCCCGGCGCAGCGCTTTGCCATCAATCTTTCTCCCACGTCTATCTGCCGGGCGCAGCTGCCGCTGGAGGTTAACCGCCTGTTGCACAAATATGCGGTTGAGCCCTGGCAACTGGTATTTGAGATCACCGAGTGCAGCAGTTTTGGCAACGCCGGGCTGGCGACTCAGACGGTCAACCAGCTGCAGCAGATGGGCTGTCGTATCGCAATTGACGATTTTGGTACCGGCTACGCCAGCTATGCACGCTTGAAAAGCGTGGATGCCGATATCCTCAAGATCGACGGCAGCTTTATTCGTAACATCGTCAGCAACAGCCTGGATTACCAGATTGTCGCCTCGATTTGCCATCTGGCGCGGATGAAGAAGATGCAGGTGGTGGCGGAATATGTCGAAAGCGAAGAGATCCGTACCGCCGTACTGGGGCTGGGGATCGATTACCTGCAGGGCTATTTGATTGGTAAACCGGAACCGCTGGAGACGCTGCTAAAAAATGAGGCGCTCACGAAGAGCGCCTGATCGGGAGGTTATGCGGCCACGTCCGGGGAGCGCTCTTCTTCAATTTTTAAGCACCAGCCGGTAACGGCGCTCCAGAATTGCTGCTCTCGTTCCAGATCCAGCAGCACCAGCGCGTTCTGGCTGAACCAGTCGTGCGGGAAGCTCAGGGTCCAGTGGTTGTCATCGGTGGTCAGCGTCAGCGTCGGCGGCGTAGTGGTTGCCTGACGCTGATTGTTCAACAGCACGCCCAGACGCAGCAGCTGAATCAGCGGCATAAACTGTTTTTTCTTGAACAGCGTAAAACGCGGCATGTCGTCCAGCTTGACGGCTTTACGATGGTAGCGCACCAGCGAGGCCATCATCGTTTGCTGTTCCTGGTTAAAGCCTGGCAGGTCGCTGTTCTGCAGAATGTACGCCGAATGGCGGTGCATTCCACTGTGATTGATGTTCAGCCCAACTTCATGCAGCATCGCCGCCCATTTGAGTAGCGCCGCCAGCTGCGGATGCGCCAGTTTCGGATTCTGGGCTTCCCACTGATCGTAAATATGGGTAGTGGTTTCCAGCACGCGCTTCGCCTGCTCACGGTCGATGTTGTACTGATTAGCCAGACTTTGTGCGGTACGGCTGCGAATATCCTGATGGCGGAAACGACCTTCCATCTCATACAGCACGCCTTCGCGCAGGGCACCGTCAGACAGACGCAGCTCGCGAATAGCCAGCGCATCAAACACGCCGCAGAGGATCGCCAGGCCCGGTACAAACACCGCCTTACGCTCCTCTGACAGTCCCGGCAGGCTCAGGGCATCAAAGTTTTTATGCTTGAGCACCTCTTCCAGCAGCATCGCCAGACGTTCCGGGGTAATAAAACCGTCTTTTTCGCCCATCTCGACCAGCACTTCATGCGCCGCCTTGATGGTGCCGGAGGCGCCGAGCGCCACGTTCCAGCCCTGCAGACGATACTGCCAGGCGAGCGTTTCCAGCTTCTGCACCGCTGCCATACGTGCGCGCTGGAAGTTCTCCCGGGTGATGACGCCGCCAGGGAAGTAGATCTGGGCGAAGCTGACGCAGCCCATCCGGCGGCTTTCGACCAGATGCGGTTCAAAGTTTTCACCAATCACCAGCTCGGTAGAGCCACCGCCGATATCAATGACCAGCTTGCGGCCTTTTTCCGGCTGGGTGTGTTCCACGCCCATAAAAATCAGACGCGCTTCTTCATTGCCCGAAATGATCTCGATAGGGTAGGGGATCACTTTTTCCGCGCGCTTCAAAAACTCGGTCGCGTTCGATGCCTGGCGCAGCGTATGGGTGCCAACAATGCAGACGCTCGACGGGGTGAACCCCTGCAGACGCTCGGCAAACAGCGACAGGCAGCTCAGCCCGCGCTCCATCGCCTCTTCGCTGAGCATGTTGTCAGCGCCCAGGCCATCGGCCAGGTGCACGCGCTGCTTCAGACGACCGATGATCTGCATTGCGCCATCCACCTCACGGGCAATGACCATGTGGAAGCTGTTAGAACCAAGGTCGACCGCGGCGAACTCCTGCGGTCGTGGGGTCTTATCGTTTATCGGCATAGGTTAATCGGGTTGCTCGAGTGATTTGATATAGTCGTAAATCGCCAGCTGTGCCCGCACTTTACGGCGATTGCCGCGCGGCACATAGCGGTTACTCAGTTCTTTATCGACATAGCGTGCTTTCACGGTGTCGCTTAACAGTAAATCAATAATATCAAGGATTTGTTGTTTAAGCCGCGGATCGAGTAGCGGAGCCGCCACTTCAATTCGGTAGTCGATATTGCGCGTCATCCAGTCGGCGGAAGAGAGGTACACCCGCTTGTCGCCACCGTTCTCAAAAATATAGATCCGATCGTGCTCAAGATAACGGTCAACGATGCTAATAACGCGAATATTTTCACTGATGCCTTCAAGATCGGGGATCAACGAACACATGCCGCGGATCAGTAAATTCACGATCACACCGGAGCTGGAGGCCGCATACAGGCGATCGACCAGCCCTTTATCCACCAGGTTGTTGATCTTCAGCGTAATCCCGGCTGGTCGGCCATTTTGCGCATTGGCGATCTCTTTATCGATCATATCGTACAGCAGGCGGCGCGAGTTCTGCGGCGAGACCAGCAGATAGTCGAAGCTAACCGGACGATACGGGTTCTCGATAAAGTTAAACACCCGACGCACCTCGTTGGTGATCCGCGCATCGGCGGTAAGCAGCGAGTAGTCGGTATAAATGCGCGCGGTTTTTTCGTTAAAGTTACCGGTGCCGATGTGGGCATAGCGCACCACATCTTCGCCCTCTTTACGGGAGATAAGGAACAGCTTGGCGTGGATCTTCAGCCCAGGCGCCGAGAAGATAACATGCACACCCGCTTCGGTCAGACGGCGAGCCCAGTGGATGTTTGCTGCTTCATCGAAGCGCGCCTGCAGCTCAACCACCACGGTCACTTTCTTGCCGTTATGCGCGGCGTGGATCATGGCGTCAATAATGCGTGAATCTTTCGCCACGCGGTAAATATTGATTTTGATCGCCAGCACGTTGGGATCGAACGATGCCTGACGCATCAGTTCCAGAACGTGCTCGAAGGTGTGGTACGGATAGTAGAGCAGAACATCACGTTCGCGAATCGCGTCAAAACCGTTGCGGAACTTATCGAACCAGATATGACGCAGGCGCGGCAGCGGCTTGTTCACCAGGTTGGCTTTGCCCACGTTCGGGAAGCCAATAAAATCTTTAAAGTTGTGGTAACGACCGCCCGGCACAATGGAGTCATAGCGAGAGATAGTCAGCTTTTCACGCAGCATCTCGACCATCGCATCCGGCATATCGCGCTGATAAACAAAGCGCACCGGCTCCGCAGTCAGGCGTTGCTTCAGGCTCGACGACATCAGCTCCATCAGGCTGGCTTCCATCTCGTGCACCAGATCGTACTCGGCGTCACGGGTCATCTTCATCGAGTAGGCGTTCAGCGCGTCATAATCGAAGAAGCCCTGGAAGATATCGTCCAGGCAGTAGCGCAGGATGTTATCCAGCAGGATCATCGGCTTGCGACGACGCGGCGTCTCTGGCGGCAGATTGACGAAGCGCGGCACCTTATCCGACGGGATCTCCAGCAGGGCGTAGCGAATGCTGTCGCCGCGGATAATCTCGACCGCCAGATAGGTGTAATCATCCTTCAGGAACTGCACCAGGTCGGTTTCGCGGTTAATCAGAATAGGGGTGATGTGCTGACGCAGATAGTGTTTGAAGTAGTGGCGCAGCCAGCTCTGTTGGTTGACGGAGAGTTGACGTTCGTTAATCAGGAAGATTTGATTACGCGCCATCTCCAGCAGCAGTTCGTTATACAGGCCGTCGAATTCCTGATCGGCTTTCAGCACGCGGGACTGGATCTTGCCCAGCAAATGGCGTGAATTCGAGTTTAAACCCTGCTCTTCGCTAATGATGATGCGACGTTTCAGTTCCGCGAAGCGAACTTTATAGAACTCATCCAGGTTATTGGAGTAGATACCCAAAAAACGCATGCGTTCAATCAGCGGGTTACTTTTGTCAGCCGCTTCCTGAAGTACACGCTCGTTGAATGCTAACCAGCTTAGCTCTTTCTCGATGTATAACTTTTCCTGACCCATTACTACTCACACTCCAGTTCAATCACAGGACGTGGTAAATCCGTCTCGCCCTTATTATGGCGAGCATTTCCACAATATGTCCAACTGTGTCAGAAAAGTATGACAGTTAAATTATTTTATGAGGGTTATTAAACAGTTGGAATGAGGTAAGGGATTGCCCGGCGATGCCGGGCAAAAAACTACTCTTCGGACGCGTGGCCCTGTGGGGGTAACGGGGCACCATCCAGCCAGGCGGCGCCATCGCGCATCGCGAGACGGCCTTCGACAAACCAGCCTACCACCAGCGGGTAGATGGCATGCTCCTGGGTTTGTACCCGGGCGGTGACGTCCTCTTCGCTGTCGCCTTCAAATACCGGCACCTTCGCCTGCAGGATCACCGGGCCGCCGTCCAGTTCGTCAGTGACAAAATGGACGGAGGTACCGTGCTCTTCATCGCCGTTTTCCAGCACCTGACGATGGGTATGCAGGCCGGGATATTTTGGCAACAGGGAAGGGTGGATATTTAACAGGCGCCCGGCGTAGTGCGCGACAAACGCCGGACTGAGGATCCGCATATAACCGGCCAACACCACCACGTCCGGCGCGTAGGCGTCGATCTCCTGCACCAGCTCGCGATCGAAGGCTTCGCGGCTGACAAACTGGGAGGCTTCGAGCGCATGCGCGGCAATGCCGGCGTCGCGGGCGCGTTCAAGGCCGAATGCTTCGGCCTTGTTACTGAATACTGCACGAATGGTGCCGCTGATTTTCTTCTGTTTGCAGGCATCAATGATGGCCTGCAAATTACTTCCGTTACCGGAAATAAGCACCACGATATTTTTCATGCAATGACCACACGCTCTTCGGAATCAGATGCTTTGATAATACCGATTTTCCACGCGTTTTCACCTTTCGCACTCAGCAGCGCGAGGGCGCTCTCAACTTCGCTGGCAGGCAGGGCAATAAGCATCCCGACGCCGCAGTTGAAGGTGCGATACATCTCGTGATCGCTGACGTTACCGGCATCCTGCAGCCAGTTAAACACGGCAGGCCACTGCCAGGAGGATTCGTCAATCACGGCCTGGGTATTATCCGGTAATACGCGCGGAATGTTTTCCCAGAAACCGCCGCCGGTCAGGTGGGCGATGGCATGAACGTCAACGTTGGCGATCAGGTCCAGCACCGATTTGACATAGATGCGGGTAGGTTCGAGCAGGTGGTCAGCAAGCGGTTTGCCTTCCAGATCGGTAGTAAGAGGGTCGCAGCCGCTCACTTCAACAATTTTGCGCACCAGTGAATAGCCATTGGAGTGCGGGCCGCTGGAGCCCAGCGCGATCAGCACGTCGCCGTCGGTCACTTTGCTGCCGTCGATGATTTCGGATTTTTCGACAACACCAACGCAGAAGCCTGCAACGTCGTAATCTTCGCCGTGATACATCCCCGGCATTTCAGCGGTTTCACCACCCACCAGCGCACAACCAGACTGCAGGCAGCCTTCGGCGATACCGGTGATCACGCTGGCAGCGGTGTCCACATCCAGCTTGCCGGTCGCATAGTAGTCGAGGAAGAACAGCGGCTCAGCGCCCTGAACCACCAGGTCGTTAACGCACATCGCCACCAGGTCAACGCCGATGGTGTCGTGGCGTTTCAGATCCATAGCCAGACGCAGTTTGGTACCCACGCCGTCGGTGCCCGAGACCAGAACCGGTTCGCGATATTTTTGCGGCAGTGCACACAGTGCGCCGAATCCTCCCAGACCTCCCATGACTTCCGGGCGGCGGGTCTTTTTCACCACACCTTTGATACGGTCGACCAGCGCATTACCTGCGTCAATATCAACACCGGCATCTTTGTAGCTGAGAGAAGTTTTGTTGGTCACGGCTCGAGTCCCCACGCGATTGCATTGCGATAGTAAGAAAAATCGGCGCAATTCTAACAGTCCAGGCAAACGTTTGCGAGCCCATTCTGCAACAGAAAATCACGCTGCTGAAAATGGCGTTAAAATCGCAGGCTGCCGCACAAACTTGAACCCGTTCACGAAAATGAAACCGGGTACATTCTTATTCTTGCAACCCTTGCAGCGAATGCACATCATGCCACTGAAACCGGTTTCTGTGCTCTTTTTTGCCGATAATTAACGCTGAATGAGGGATATCGCATGTCAGGATTCAAAGAAGGTTTTCTGTGGGGCGGCGCGGTGGCGGCGCATCAACTTGAAGGCGGCTGGAAGGAGGGTGGGAAGGGCGCGAGCGTCGCGGACGTCATGACCGCTGGCGCCCATGGCGTCCCCCGCGAAATAACTGACGGCGTACTGCCGGGCAAGAACTACCCCAATCACGACGCCATCGATTTCTATCACCGCTACAAAGAAGACCTCCAGCTGTTTGCCGAACTGGGCTTCAAATGTTTTCGCACCTCGATTGCCTGGACGCGCATTTTCCCTAACGGCGATGAACAGCAGCCCAACGAAGCGGGCCTGCAGTTTTACGACGATCTGTTCGACGAGTGCCGTAAGCACGGCATTGAGCCGGTGATCACCCTGTCGCATTTCGAGATGCCTTATCACCTGGTCAGCGAATACGGCGGCTGGCGCAACCGTAAGCTTATCGACTTCTTTGTACGCTTTGCCAGCGTGGTGTTTGAACGTTACCAGCACAAAGTGAAGTACTGGATGACCTTCAATGAGATTAACAACCAGGCTAACTTCCATGAAGATTTCGCTCCGTTCACCAACTCCGGGCTGAAGTATCAGCCGGGGGAAGATCGCGAGCCGGTGATGTTCCAGGCAGCGCACTACGAGCTGGTCGCCAGCGCGCTGGCGGTGAAAGCCGGGCGTGAGATCAACCCGTCGCTGCAGATTGGCTGCATGATTGCTATGTGCCCGATCTATCCACTGAGCTGCGCGCCGAACGACATCATGATGGCGATGAACGCCATGCACCGCCGCTACTGGTTCACCGACGTGCACGTGCGCGGGGCGTATCCGCAGCATCTGCTCAACTACTTTGCCCGTCGCGGCTTTGAGCTGGACATCACCGATGAGGACCGCGCGGCGCTGAAGCAGGGCTGTGTGGATTACATCGGCTTCAGCTATTACATGTCGTTTGCCACTAAAGCCACGGAAGACAACCCGCAGCTGGATTATGACGAAAGCAAAAGCCTGGTCTCCAACCCGTACGTGCAGAAATCCGACTGGGGCTGGCAGATTGATCCGGTGGGCCTGCGCTACTCCCTGAACTGGTTCTGGGATCACTATCAGCTGCCACTGTTTATTGTCGAGAACGGTTTTGGCGCCATCGACGTTCAGGAGAGCGACGGCACGGTGGACGACCAGTACCGCATTGACTATCTCGCCGCGCACATCAGCGAGATGAAAAAAGCCGTGGAAGAGGACGGCGTTGATCTGATGGGTTACACCCCGTGGGGCTGTATCGATCTGGTGTCTGCCGGTACCGGCGAAATGAAAAAACGTTACGGCTTTATTTATGTCGATAAAGACAACGAAGGTAACGGTACCCTGAAACGCAGCAAGAAAAAGTCGTTTGCCTGGTATCAGCAGGTGATCGCCAGCAACGGCGAAACACTTTAATCCCTGTGTCATCGCTACAACACCCGTAGGCCCGCGCAAGCGCAGCGCCGCCGGGCATAAAAACCGGAGCTCCCCCTCCGGTTTTTTTTGTCTGTTTTATAATCTCTAACGGCCCGTTAATCACTTTGCTTGATCGACGTCAAGCAAGATGGGTATGGCGCACTCCGTAAAAAGCGGTATAATCCGGCGATTTTTTTTGCGGTAGCCACCTCAGAGGAGAATGAAAATGAAGATTGTGGAAGTGAAACACCCACTCGTTAAACACAAGCTGGGCCTGATGCGCGAGCATGACATCAGCACTAAGCGCTTTCGCGAACTGGCCTCTGAAGTTGGCAGCTTACTGACTTATGAAGCGACGTCCGACCTGGAAACCGAAACGGTCACCATCGAAGGCTGGAACGGCCCGGTGCAGGTTGAGCAGATCAAAGGCAAAAAAATTACCGTTGTGCCAATCCTGCGTGCAGGCCTGGGCATGATGGAAGGCGTGCTGGAGCACGTGCCAAGCGCGCGTATCAGCGTGGTCGGTATCTACCGTAACGAAGAGACGCTGGAGCCGGTTCCGTATTTCCAGAAGCTGGTCTCCAACATCGACGAGCGTATGGCGCTGGTTGTTGACCCGATGCTCGCTACCGGTGGTTCAATGATCGCCACCATCGACTTGCTGAAAAATGCAGGCTGCACCAGCATCAAGGTGCTGGTACTGGTCGCGGCACCGGAAGGCCTTGCCGCGCTGGAGAAAGCGCATCCGGACGTTGAGGTGTACACCGCGTCTGTCGATCAGGGGCTGAACGAGCACGGGTATATCATCCCGGGTCTCGGCGATGCCGGCGATAAGATTTTTGGTACCAAATAATTGAATAACAAAAAAGAAGCCGACTTTGATAGTCGGCTTTTTTTTGAATAAAAAACCAACCGCTAAAAACACACAACACGTGAGGAAGACACTATGACGCGCCGTGCTATCGGGGTGAGTGAAAGACCGCCGCTTTTACAGACAATCCCGCTTAGTTTGCAGCACCTGTTCGCCATGTTTGGCGCAACCGTGCTGGTGCCAATCCTGTTCCACATTAACCCAGCCACCGTGCTGCTGTTTAACGGTGTCGGGACGCTGCTTTATCTCTTTATCTGTAAAGGAAAAATCCCGGCTTACCTGGGCTCCAGCTTTGCATTTATCTCGCCGGTTCTGCTGCTGCTGCCGTTAGGCTACGAAGTGGCGCTGGGCGGATTTATCATGTGTGGCGTGCTGTTCTGCATCGTGGCGTTTATCGTCAAGAAAGCGGGTACCGGCTGGCTGGACGTGATTTTCCCGCCTGCGGCAATGGGCGCAATCGTTGCCGTTATCGGTCTTGAGCTGGCAGGCGTTGCGGCGAGCATGGCGGGTCTGCTGCCAGCCGATGGCCAGGCACCGGATTCCAAAACCATCATCATCTCGCTGGTGACGCTGGGTGTGACCGTCTTTGGTTCCGTGCTGTTCCGCGGCTTTATGGCGATTATCCCGATCCTGATTGGCGTGCTGGCGGGTTATGCGCTCTCCTTCGCCATGGGCGTAGTCGATACCGCCCCGATCGCGCAGGCGCACTGGTTTGCGCTGCCGACCTTCTACACCCCGCGCTTTGAGTGGTTTGCGATCTTCACTATTCTGCCTGCAGCGCTGGTGGTGATTGCCGAACACGTCGGGCACCTGGTGGTGACGGCGAATATCGTCAAGCGTGACCTGATCCGCGACCCGGGCCTGCACCGCTCGATGTTTGCCAACGGTTTCTCGACCATTATCTCCGGGTTCTTTGGCTCCACGCCGAACACCACTTACGGTGAGAACATCGGCGTCATGGCGATCACCCGCGTATACAGCACCTGGGTGATCGGCGGGGCGGCCATTATCGCCATTCTGCTCTCCTGCGTCGGCAAGCTGGCGGCGGCAATCCAGATCATCCCGGTTCCGGTGATGGGCGGTGTCTCTCTGCTGCTGTACGGGGTAATCGGTGCATCCGGTATCCGCGTGCTGATCGAATCCAAAGTGGATTACAGCAAAGCGCAAAACCTGATCCTCACCTCGGTGATCCTGATTATCGGCGTCAGCGGCGCGAAGGTGCACATTGGTGCCGCAGAGCTGAAGGGCATGGCGCTGGCGACCATCGTCGGTATCAGCCTGAGCCTGATCTTCAAGCTGATCTCCGTTCTGCGCCCGGAAGAGACGGTGCTGGACGCGGAAGAGAGCGAAAAAGTTTCGCATTGATCGTCAGACCGGGCGGTCGATCCGCCCGGTTCTCTCCTCGCGTGTTCCGTGATAAACTCGGTGCCGATTCCGAGTAAGACCTGGTTGAGGTATTTCTGAACGCACCGGCACAGCTCTCTTTGCCACTTTATCTTCCCGACGACGAGACTTTCGCGAGTTTCTGGCCGGGTGATAACCCCTCTTTACTGGCTGCACTGCAAAACGTGTTGCGCCAGGATCACAGCGGTTACATCTACATCTGGTCGCGCGAAGGCGCGGGACGCAGCCATTTGCTGCACGCAGCCTGTGCTGAACTCTCCGCGCGTGGCGATGCGGTGGGCTATGTGCCGTTGGATAAACGCACCTGGTTTGTGCCGGAAGTGCTCGATGGCATGGAACAGCTCTCGCTGGTCTGTATCGACAATATCGAATGCGTGGCGGGTGACGCACTGTGGGAAATGGCGATTTTCGATCTCTATAATCGCATTCTGGAATCGGGCAAAACCCGGCTGCTGATCACCGGCGATCGTCCACCGCGTCAGCTCAATCTGGGCCTGGCGGATCTGGCTTCGCGCCTCGACTGGGGGCAAATCTACAAATTACAGCCGCTTTCCGATGAAGATAAACTGCAGGCATTGCAGCTGCGGGCGCGACTGCGCGGGTTTGAACTGCCGGAGGACGTGGGACGTTTTCTGTTAAAACGTCTGGATCGCGAAATGCGCACTCTGTTTGTGACCCTCGATCAGCTGGATCGCGCTTCTATCACCGCCCAGCGTAAATTAACCATTCCCTTCGTTAAAGAAATCCTGAGTCTGTAGCCCGGCAAGCACGCGCCACCGGGCCACTTCATGCTTAATTCACAATCTCAAGCACCTGTTCAGGCGGGCGACCAATGCGCGCTTTGCCGTTAGCTACCACAATCGGGCGCTCAATCAGCTTAGGATTATTCACCATCGCCTGAATCAGTTCATCTTCGCTGAGATGACTGTCATCGAGACCCAGAGAGGCATACAGGTCATCTTTCTGGCGCATTAACTCTCTGGCGCTGACCATTCCCAGCTGACTCAGCAGCGTGCGCAGGGTCTGCGCGTCCGGTGGCGTATCCAGATAAAGCACCACCTGCGGGTCAATGCCGTTGGATTTCAGCAGGCTCAGGGTATCGCGGCTCTTGGAGCAACGCGGGTTATGGTAGATCGTGACCTCAGACATCTCTTCTCCTTGTTACATCTTTTCGTACGGGCGATAGCGCACCTGCAGCTGGCGCAGCTGATCGATGCGGGCATCGTAGCGTGCCTGCTGCAGGCTACCGAGTTTCACCTGTGAACTGGCGCTACTCAGCAATGAAATAGCCTGATCCAGACGTCCGGCAAGGGCATAGCCTTCGGCGCGTGCGGCCAGCTCCTGATCGCGATGGCCCAGTGCGGCTTCAGCCTGGGCCAGCAGATCCCAGCCGTTAGGATCATCTTTATTGCTGAAGGTGTAGCGATTAAGAATTGTGGTCGCGTCCTGCGGCTGTCCGCCCTGTAAGTAAGCATTCGCCAGGTTGAGCTGCAATACCGGGTTGGTGCGCAGCTCACGGGCACCTTTCAGACGGTTGATCGCATCCTGAGCCTTTTTCTGCCCCAGATCGATATCGGTCGCCAGGTCGAGGTACCAGGCATTGCCCGGCTCGGCCGTCAGCAGCGGCTGCAGCTGTTTGCGCGCTTCAGGGTAGTTGCTGGTTTCCATCGCCTGCAGCGCCCGGCCATACTGCGCCGCACGCTGTTCGCGCACGTTGCCTTTGTTCAGCGCATCAAGCAGATCGTTGGTCAGCTGATTGCGCCCGGAATTGTACATTCCAAGGGTTCTGACCTTCGCCATGTAGAAATCTTCTGAGGACTGCACCACCACCGGCCGCATCTGGTTGGCACGGTTGCGGGCATCAGAGAGACGGCTCTCAGGCAGCGGGTGAGTGAGCAAAATTTCCGGCGGACGCGAGGAATAGCGCGCCTGATCGAGTAATTTCTCGAGGAAGCCCGGCATCGCCTGCGGATCGAAGCCGGAGCGTTGCAGCACCTGGATGCCGATACGGTCGGCTTCCTGCTCGTTTTGTTGGGTAAAGCTGATCATCCCTTGACGCGTACCGGCCAGGGTCCCGGTCAGCGCCGCCATCCCCGCCTGGGGGCTGGCCATCGCCAGCAGAATGGAACCCAGTGCCCCCACCCAGGTCAGCGGTGCATTGCGCTTCTGGTCTTCCATTGCGCGTGCCAGATGGCGCTGGGTGACGTGAGAAATTTCGTGCGCCATTACCGACGCCAGCTGGCTTTCGTTATCGGAATAGCGGAATAACGCTGAATGCAGCACCACGTTGCCGCCGAAGAAGGCGAAGGCGTTGATTTCATCGTTATTGATTAAAAAGAAGTGAAACGGGGTCTTCACCGAGTCCGCATGCGAGACCAGACGCATCCCCAGTGAATTGATGTACTGCACCAGCAGCGGGTCGTTAATCAGCGGCGCACTGCCGCGCAGCTGGCGGACATAAAAGTCGCCCATCTGCATCTCCTGACCAATGGAGAGCGTGCTTCCTGCCGAGGTGCCCATATCGGGCAATGATTCGGCAGAGTCAGCGAAAGCAGGCATCATCTGGCCTGCGGTCAGCGCAGCGATAAGCGTCGCGACCAGCGTTTTTTTCAACTGCCTGAACATAACCTCTGTCCTGTCTTTTGGGTGTGCTATTTTGACCAATGAACCTGTATATCGTTCACCGCTTGCTGCTCTGCGAGTGTAGCCGTGTCAGGGCGAGAAGAACATCCCCCTTTTCAGGCTTTTGCGTTTTGTGACAGCGCGATAAAAAGCGAAGTCTTTTCTGTGACACTTCGATACAATTCACACTTTTCATCCAGCCATCATAATCAGGGAAGGGATGTATGCTCGAGTTATTAATGCAGTGGTACCGCCGACGCTTTAGCGATCCGGAGGCCATTGCTTTGCTGGTTATTCTGGTCGCTGGATTTGGCATTCTCTTCTTCTTCAGCGGACTGCTGGCACCGCTGCTGGTCGCCATTGTGCTCGCCTATTTGCTGGAATGGCCCACGGTTCGCCTGCAAAACATCGGCTGTTCCCGCCGCTGGGCCAGCGTCATCGTGCTGGTCTTCTTTGCCGGTATTCTGCTGTTAATGTCGTTTGTGGTGCTGCCGATTGCCTGGCAGCAGGGGATCAACCTGATCCGCGATATGCCGGGGATGCTCAGCAAACTCTCTGATTTTGCCGCCACGCTGCCGCGTCGTTATCCGGCATTGATGGATGCGGGCATTATTGATGCGATGGCGGAAAACGTGCGTACCCGCATCATGACGATGGGGGATACGGTGGTAAAATTCTCCCTCGCATCGCTGGTCGGCCTGCTGACGCTGGCGGTCTATCTGGTGCTGGTCCCGCTGATGGTCTTCTTCCTGGTGAAGGACAAAGAGCAGATGCTGAACGCGGTGCGTCGCGTGCTGCCGCGCAATCGCGGGCTGGCGGGGCAGGTGTGGCAGGAGATGAACCAGCAGATCACCAACTACATTCGCGGCAAAGTGACGGAAATGATCGTCGTGGGCGTCGCCACCTGGATTGGTTTCTTTGTCTTCGGCCTGAACTATTCTCTGCTGCTGGCGGTGCTGGTCGGGTTCTCGGTGCTGATCCCCTATATCGGGGCGTTTGTGGTCACCATTCCGGTTATTGGCGTGGCGCTGTTCCAGTTTGGGCTGGGCCCGGAGTTCTGGAGCTGTTTCGTCGTCTATCTGATTATCCAGGGGCTGGACGGCAACCTGCTGGTGCCGGTGCTGTTCTCTGAAGCAGTGAACCTGCATCCGATCGTTATTATTCTGTCAGTGGTGATTTTCGGCGGGCTGTGGGGGTTCTGGGGGGTGTTCTTTGCCATCCCGCTGGCCACGCTTATCAAAGCGGTGGTTCACGCCTGGCCGGATGTGCCTGCTGTCGAAGAATAATGGTTGCCGGGTGGCACTGCGCTTACCCGGCCTACAAAACCCGTAGGCCCGTGCAAGCGTAGCGCCGCCGGGCAAAAAGCGGAATCAGGCGTTCGCTTTTACCCAGTTCAACACCACGTCGTGGTGGTTGCTGGTTTTGAAGTCATCAAATACGTGTTCAACCTTACCGTCGGCATCGATCAGGAAGCTGATTCGGTGAATGCCGTCGTAGGTTTTACCCATAAAGGTCTTCTCACCCCAGATGCCGAATTCGGCGCAGACCTGATGGTCTTCGTCGGAGAGCAGCGTAAAGTTCAGCAGCTCTTTTTCGACAAAGCGGGACAGTTTTTCTGGCTTATCGGTGCTGATACCCAACACTTCTACGCCTGCCGCTTTCAAGTCGTCCATGTTATCGCGTAGACCGCACGCTTGTACGGTGCAGCCTGGCGTCATGGCTTTCGGGTAGAAATAGACCAGAACACGCTGTCCCTGGAAGTCGGTTAAATTTACTTGCTCGCCGTCTTGATCGGGCAGGCTAAATTTCGGTGCGATGTCACCGGCTTTCAGTGGATTCATTACTTAACTCCATCTTGTTCATGCTGGGAATAATTAACGACGTTTATACTGCCTTGCGCGTGTAATTCTGTACAGAGGGCTTTGAACGCTTGCTCAATATTTGATGCATCCTGCGACGCCGGACTGTGGGCGGTGATCTGGATAAACAGCTTCGGTACGGCATCGCCATCGCCGGGCTGCGTACGGGAAGCCAGCTCGGCAACGTTCATTTGATGGCTGTCGAACAGTGCCGTAAAGCGTTCAATCAAATGGGGGGAATCGGTCACTTCAACCTGCACCCAGACCGTGGCGGGCATGGCCGGACGCGGGCGCGCGTTGGTGCGCTTCATCACGATTAGCAGATCCAGCTCCGCGCCTTTTAACGGCAGGGTCGATTCAATTAAGGTGATGGCATTCCATGACCCGGACAGCAGCATAATGAAGGTGAACTCTTCCCCCAGCATCGCCAGTCGGCTGTCTTCAATGTTACAGCCGCAGCTACTCACATGGCGGGTGATGGTGTTCACGATACCCGGCCTGTCGGCACCCAGCGCAGTGATAACCAGGTAATGTTGTGATGAGGTTGTCAAACCTGTTCTTCCTTTGCGTGGTTAAGTGTTCTAAGGAAAGCATAAAAAAAACCGGCATACAATAACCTGGAGGCCTCACGTCGCTTGCTTTTATTACAGCACCAAACGTACCATTGAGGCTCTTGCACGCACAGAGGATGGCCCATGTTCACGGGAAGTATTGTTGCGCTTGTTACACCGATGGATGAGAAAGGTAATGTCTGCCGGTCAAGCCTGAAGAAACTGATTGATTATCATGTCGCCAGCGGAACCTCGGCGATTGTTTCGGTAGGGACTACCGGTGAATCTGCTACGCTGAGCCACGAAGAGCATGGCGAAGTGGTAATGATGACCCTTGAGCTGGCTGACGGACGTATTCCGGTAATCGCCGGAACGGGCGCCAACGCCACCGCTGAAGCCATCAGCCTGACCCAGCGTTTTAACGACAGCGGCGTGGTCGGTTGCCTGACGGTAACCCCGTACTACAACCGCCCGACGCAGGAAGGTCTGTTCCAGCATTTCAAAGCCATCGCTGAACATACTGACTTGCCGCAAATTCTGTATAATGTGCCGTCGCGTACTGGCTGCGATATGCTGCCAGAAACGGTAGGCCGCCTCGCGAAAGTTAAAAATATTATCGGTATTAAAGAGGCGACCGGGAACTTAAGTCGCGTTCATCAGATCAAAGAGCTGGTTTCAGATGACTTTGTGCTGCTGAGTGGTGATGATGCGACCTCGCTGGACTTTATGCAGCTCGGCGGCCACGGTGTCATTTCCGTGACCACCAACGTTGCAGCCCGTGATATGGCCGAAATGTGTAAACTGGCTGCGGCCGGTCATTTCAATGAAGCACGCGTGATTAACCAGCGTCTGATGCCGCTGCACAACAAATTATTTGTCGAGCCCAATCCGATCCCAGTGAAATGGGCATGTAAGGAATTGGGACTTGTAGCGACCGACACGCTGCGCCTGCCGATGACCCCGATTACCGACCACGGTCGTGAAACGGTCACTGGCGCGCTGAAGCATGCCGGTTTGCTGTAAAGTTTAGGGAGATTTGATGGCTTACTCAGTACAGAAATCGCGCCTGGTGAAGGTTGCGGGTGTTTCGCTTGTGATGCTGCTCGCAGCCTGTAGCTCAGATTCGCGCTACAAGCGCCAGGTGAGCGGTGACGAATCCTATCTGGATGCTGCGCCGCTTGCTGAAATTCACGCACCTGCTGGCATGATCCTGCCGGTTCAGAATGGCGACTACAACATTCCTGTCACCAACGGCAGTGGCGCGGTAGGCAAGGCGCTTGATATTCGTCCGCCAGCTCAGCCTTTGGCGCTGGTGAGCGGGGCGCGTACTCAGTTCACGGGCGATACCGCGACGCTGCAGGTTGAGAGCGCGCGTAATGCAACGCTGTGGCCGCAGGTGGTCAGCGTGATTCAGTCGAAGAACTACGCGATTGATAAACGTGACGACGCCAGCCAGACGCTGACGACAGACTGGGTCGAATGGAGCCGTCTGGATGAGGACCAACAGTACCGTGGCCGTTATCAAGTCTCTGTTAAACCTCAGGGTTATCAGCAGGCGGTGGTGGTTAAGCTGCTGAATCTGGAGCAGGCGGGCAAGCCAGTGGCGGATGCCGCTTCCATGCAGCGCTACAGCACCGAGATGCTTAACGTCATTGCTGCGGGCCTCGATAAAACCGCGACCGATGCCGCCAATGCGGCGCAGAGCCGTAATGGTGCGACCTTCGACGTGCAGAGCGCGGCCGACGATACCGGTCTGCCAATGCTGGTGGTGCGCGGTCCGTTCAACCAGGTCTGGCAGCGTCTGCCTGCTACCCTTGAGCGTGTCGGCATGAAAGTCACCGACAGCACCCGCTCAACCGGCAGCATCGCCGTAACCTACAAACCGCTTTCCGACAGCGGCTGGGAAGCGTTAGGTGCTCGCGATCCGGGCCTGTCCTCTGGCGACTACAAACTTCAGGTCGGCGATCTGGACAACCGTAGCAGCCTGCAGTTTATCGACCCGAAAGGTCACACGCTGACCCAGTCGCAGAACGATGCGCTGGTGGCTGCCTTCCAGGCCGCATTCAGCAAATAAAAAAAAGGGGCTGGTTAATCCAGCCCTTTTTATTTTCGTGCTACGCAAACGTGTGCGTGGCATAATGTGCCGGGTTTTGTACACAAATCATCACACCAGGAGTAATGAAGATGCAGAAGCAAGCTGAGTTGTATCGTGGCAAAGCGAAAACCGTATACAGCACGGAAAATCCCGATCTGTTGGTGCTCGAGTTCCGCAATGATACGTCAGCAGGAGATGGCGCGCGCATTGAACAGTTCGACCGTAAGGGGATGGTGAACAACAAGTTCAACCACTTCATTATGAGCAAACTGGAAGAAGCGGGTATTCCTACGCAGATGGAAGCGCTGCTGTCCGATACGGAATGTCTGGTGAAAAAGCTGGAGATGGTTCCGGTGGAATGTGTCGTCCGTAACCGCGCCGCAGGCTCCCTGGTGAAGCGTCTGGGTATCGAAGAAGGTATCGAGCTTAATCCGCCGCTGTTTGACCTGTTCCTGAAAAACGACGCCATGCACGATCCGATGGTTAACGAATCTTACTGCGAAACCTTTGGTTGGGTGAGCAAAGAGAACCTGGCGCGCATGCAGGAACTGACCTTTAAAGCCAACGACGTGCTGAAAAAGCTGTTTGATGACGCGGGTCTGATTCTGGTCGATTTCAAACTGGAATTCGGTCTGTTCAACGGCGAAGTGGTGCTGGGCGATGAGTTCTCCCCGGACGGTAGCCGCCTGTGGGACAAAGAGACGCTGGATAAGATGGACAAAGACCGTTTCCGTCAGAGCCTGGGTGGCCTGATTGAAGCCTATGAAGCCGTTGCCCACCGTCTGGGCGTCAAACTTGACTAATTCCTGATTCCGCGCTTTTTGCCAGAGAAAGCCCTGTTTCTCTGGCATCTCATCCTTGTTTCCTGTGGTAATCTTTCCCTGAACCGCCTACGATCATACTCATTATCAAAATAATATTTGAGGTGGTTATGCGTTGGCAAGGGCGTCGCGAAAGCGACAATGTAGAAGACAGACGCAGTGGCGGCGGTCCATCAATGGGCGGCGGCCCCGGCTTTCGTCTGCCGGGGGGAAAGGGCGGTATTATCTTACTGCTGGTGGTGGTGGTCGCGGGCTATTACGGCGTCGATCTGAGCGGCCTGCTGACCGGACAGCCGATGCAGCAACAGCAGCAGCAGACCCAGCGCTCCATCAGTCCGAACGAGGACGAAGCCGCCAAATTTACCTCCGTGGTGCTCGCCACCACCGAAGATACCTGGGGACAGCTGTTCGACAAAATGGGCCGTGCCTACCAGCAGCCGAAGCTGGTGATGTATCGCGGTGCAACCCGTACCGGCTGCGGCACCGGGCAATCGGTGATGGGGCCGTTTTATTGTCCTGCCGACACCACCGTCTATATCGATCTCTCCTTCTACGATGACATGAAACGCAAACTGGGCGCCGATGGCGACTTTGCTCAGGGTTATGTCATTGCCCACGAAGTTGGGCACCACGTGCAAAAGCTGCTCGGGATTGAGCCAAAAGTACGCCAGCTTCAGCAGAATGCCAGCGAGGCCGAAGTGAACGCGCTGTCGGTACGCATGGAGCTGCAGGCAGACTGCTTTGCCGGGGTCTGGGGCCACAGCATGCAGCAGCAGGGCGTGCTGGAGGCGGGCGATCTGGAAGAAGCCCTTAACGCCGCCCACGCCATTGGCGATGACCGTCTGCAGCAGCAAAGCCAGGGGCGTGTAGTGCCGGACAGCTTCACCCACGGCACCTCGGAACAGCGCTATCAGTGGTTCAAACGCGGTTTTGACGGTGGCGATCCGGCCCAGTGCAACACCTTCGGTAAGGCGCTGTAATCAGCAATGTCAGGGATGAGATTATCGGGTTTACCTGAACAACTGGCACGTGAGGGGCATCGGCGGCTATTGGTGCTGAGCGGGGACGACGTCTGGACCCAGCAGCAGGCGCTGGCGCTGCGCGATGCCCATCCCGGCGACTGGCTATGGGTGGGTGATAACGCCCCCGTGGCCGATGCCTGTTCGCCCCAGGCGCTGCATCAGCTGCTGGGCCGCGAGTTTCTGCACGCTATCTTCGATGCCCGCCACGGTTTTGACGTCTCGGCGTTCGCCGCCGCAGGCGGTACGCTGCGGGCCGGTAGCCTGCTGGTGTTGCTGGTTCCTGACTTTGCCCGCTGGGCTGACCAGCCCGACCACGATTCACTGCGCTGGAGCGACAGTCCACAACACATCGCCACCCCACATTTTATTCATCACTTCTGCCGCCACATCGCCCGCGACCCGCAGGTGCTGCTATGCCAGCAGGGTCAACCTTTCACGCTGTTGCCCACGCCTGCTGCGCCCGACTGGCAGCCCGCCAGCGGCGAGCCGCAGAGTGAGCAGGCCGCCATCCTCGACAAGCTCACCCAGATGCCCGAAGGCGTGGCTGCGGTGACCGCCCCGCGCGGACGCGGTAAATCAGCGCTGGCGGGTATGCTGCTGCAGCGCATCCCGGGCAACGCCATTGTGACGGCACCCGCCCGCGCCGCGACGGAGGTTATCGCCCGCTTTGCCGGCGAGCGCTATCACTTTATGGCACCCGACGCGCTGCTGGCCTCGACCCAGCTGGCCGACTGGCTGATCGTCGATGAAGCCGCCGCTATTCCTGGCCCACTGCTGGCGCAGCTGGTGTCGCGCTTCCCTCGCGTGCTGCTGACTACCACGGTGCAGGGCTATGAGGGGACCGGCAGAGGCTTTTTACTGAAATTCTGTGCCCGCTTTGCCGGGCTACGCTACTTCACTCTCTGTGCGCCGGTGCGCTGGGCGGCGGGATGCCCGCTGGAGCGCATTATCGCCGAGGTGCTGTTGTTCGATGACGAGCCCGACGACACCACGCCTCAGGGGGCGGTTCAGTTTACGCCACTTGAGCAGGAGGCCTGGCGTCAGGCACCCGCGCATCCAGCGGCGGTCTATAAGCTGCTGTGCGCGGCCCACTATCGAACCTCGCCGCTCGATCTGCGGCGGATGATGGACGCGCCGGGGCAGCATTTCGTCGTCGCCCGTGCCAGAGAGACGGTCTGCGGTGCGCTGTGGCTGGTGGAAGAAGGCGGGTTAAGCCCGTCCCTCAGCCAGGCGGTATGGGCGGGCTATCGCCGTCCGCGCGGCAATCTGGTGGCGCAGTCGCTGGCCGCGCACGGGGGTTCACCTCAGGCAGCCACGCTCACCGCCCGACGGGTAACCCGCGTGGCGGTGCATCCTGCCCGCCAGCGTGAAGGGATTGGCCAGGCGCTGGTCGCCAGCGCCTGTCAGCTGGCGCAAACGGACTACCTTTCCGTCAGCTTTGGCTATACCGACGAACTGTGGCGCTTCTGGCAGCGCTGCGGTTTTGTGCTGGTGCGGATCGGCAGCCACCGGGAGGCCAGCAGCGGGTGCTACACGGCGATGGCGATGCTGCCGCTCAGCGAAGCGGGGCAGGCACTTTGTCAGCGTGAGCATCAGCGGCTCTGTCGCGATGCCGCGATTATTGCGCACTGGAACAGTGAAAAGATCCCGGTAGCGGCAGGTGGGGCGTCTACCCTTAATGATGATGACTGGCTGGAGCTGGCCGGGTTTGCCTTTGCGCACCGTCCGTTCTCCGCCGCGGTCGCCAGCCTGACGCGACTGCTTCTGGCAACCTCTCAGCCGCTGGCCGGCCTGCGCGGCAAAATCGAATCGGGCCTGAACGATGCGACCCTGAGTCGCGCCCTGAACCTGAGCGGACGTAAAGCGCTGCTGGCGCATTTGCGCCGCGAAACGGGGTCAGCACTGGCGCAGCTCGACGCTGGACGCGCTCAGCAGCTGCAATCTGCTATTTTGCAATGGCAATTTTTTCAATGACTTCATCAGTAAACCGGCATGTTCATTCTGTTTGTCAGGCGTAGAATTCAGCCTATCAATTAAGGAGATCGCCATGAAACATGACCATTTTATTGTCCAGAGCCCCGCTCAACCAGCCAAACAGCTGCTGTTGCTGTTTCATGGTGTCGGCGATAACCCGGTCAACATGGGGCAGATCGGCAGCTGGTTTGCGCCTCAGTTCCCGGATGCGCTGGTAGTGAGCATCGGCGGCGTGGAGCCATGCGGGCCGACGGGCCGCCAGTGGTTTTCAGTACAGGGCGTAACGGAAGAGAACCGTCAGGGGCGTGTGGATGCAATCATGCCGGTGTTTATTGACACGATACGTTACTGGCAGCAGCAAAGTGGTGTACCAGCGAATGCGACTGCGCTGATCGGTTTTTCGCAGGGTGCAATCATGGCGCTGGAGAGCGTGAAGGCCGAGCCCGAACTGGTGTCGCGCGTAATTGCGTTTAATGGCCGCTACGCGACCTTACCTGAACGCGCCACGACTGCGACTACTATCCACCTGATTCACGGCGGTGAAGACCGGGTGATTGAGCTATCTCATGCGGTGGCCGCGCAGGACGCGCTTATCCGCGCAGGTGGCGATGTGACGCTGGATATTGTTGATGAGCTGGGCCATGCCATTGACGATCGCAGTATCCAGTTTGCGCTGGATCACCTGCATTTTACCGTGCCGAAGCACTACTTCGATGAAGCGCTTAGCGGCAGCAAGCCGAAGGACGACGATATTATCGAGTTTTTGTAGGGGATGACCCTCTCCCCGGCAGGGGAGAGGGGTAACGTCTTACTTCTTCTGGTCTTTCTTCGGCCAGTCGTCTTCATCGTCCCATTTATCGTTAAAATCACGATGCGGGGGAAGTTCAGGTTTGTTGGCGAGGAATTTCTTGTGATCAACGCGCTTGAGATCCTTGATCACGTTCAGCAGTACGCCTACCAGAAAAACCAGTACCAGAATCCACCAGTATTTAGCCAGCCAGTCCATTCGCTTATCCTTCTTCAGGGCAATCGTCAGGCGACGAGTTGCTCCATAATACGTTGATACATACGGGCCAGCAGTTGCAAATCAGCTGCATTCACGCATTCATTGATTTTATGAATCGTGGCATTAACCGGCCCAAGTTCCACCACCTGCGCACCCATGCGCGCAATAAAGCGCCCGTCGGATGTGCCGCCCGTGGTCAGCAGTTGCGGTTTAATTTCATTATAGTGCGCGATAGCGTTAACCACCGCATCCACCAGCTTACCGCGTCCGGTGAGGAACGGCTGACCGGATAACCACCAGTCAACGCTGTAGCGCAGCTGATGCTTCTCGAGCAGCGCCGCCACGCGGGCTTTGATCATCTCATCGGTCAGTTCGGTGCTGAAGCGGAAGTTAAACTGCACAAACAGATCGCCGGGGATCACGTTGTTACTGCCGGTGCCCGCCTGCATGTTGGCAATCTGCATGCTGGTAGGTGGGAAGTATTCATTACCCTTATCCCACTCGATCCCGACCAGCTCGTTGAGCATCGGGGCCGCGCGATGAACCGGGTTATCGGCGAGGTGCGGATAGGCCACGTGACCCTGCACGCCATGAATGGTCAGGTTACAGGTGATCGAGCCGCGACGGCCATTTTTCACCACGTCACCCACCACTTCGGTGCTCGACGGCTCGCCGACCAGGCAGTAGTCGAGGCGTTCGTTGCGCGCCATCAGCGTTTCGACCACTTTCACCGTGCCGTTTTTGGCGCTAGCCTCTTCATCAGAGGTGATCAAAAACGCCAGACGGCCTCTATGATTCGGGTTTTGCTCAACAAAACGTTCCGCGGCAACCACCATCGCTGCCAGCGAACCTTTCATGTCTGCCGCGCCGCGACCAAACAACATGCCGTCGCGGATCGTCGGTTCGAAAGGGGGATTGATCCAGCGGTCGGCATCACCTGCCGGCACCACATCAGTATGTCCGGCAAACGCCAGCGTTTCGCCCTGACCGCGCCATGCCCAGAAGTTTTGCGTATCGCCAAAATCCATGGGTTCGACGGTGAAACCAATCGCCCGCAGGCGTTCGATCATCAGAGCCTGACAACCCGCATCATCCGGGCTCAGGGAAGGGCGGCGAATAAGCTGCTGAGTCAGCTCAATGACCGGGCATGACATAGACTACACCTCAATAAAATAGGTTTGGTATTGGGATTCTTTGAAACCCAGCAGCATAGGCTTACCGGGCGCCCAGAGCAATGGGCGTTTGATGATTGCCGGCATTTCCATCATCAAGGCTGCGGCGCTGTCGGCAGTATTGATGCTGCTGCGCACCGTCTCTTCCAGTTTGCGCCAGGTGGTGCCGCGGGTATTCAGCAATGCTTCCCAGCCCAGCTCGGCGATGAATTGTTGCATGAGTTCCGCATCAAGGCCGTCAACGCGATAGTCGTGAAAACGGTAATCAACGTGGTTATCCTCAAGCCAGCGACGGGCTTTTTTTATGGTGTCGCAGTTTTTGATGCCGTAGAGGGTGATCATGGTGAATCCTTTTGTCTTAAATAGCGATGAATTGCTCAGTGTTTTCGATGATGCAGGGAGGCAAAAATATAACACATTTGTTTTATAACATTATTTAATATTCATGATTAATGCAGAAATCACCCCTGTTATGAATATTCTCTCATCTTAAACGCATAGCTGCTCAGGCACAAAAATACCCTGTAAAACAGTTGATAATTAAAGTGTTCACCCTAAATGGTGGTTGTTTCAAAATATTGCAGTGCGTCACATAAAATTTAGGAGCTTAGACGCATAGTTAGTACAAGCCAGTCGTACCAAGGGAGGTAGGCGACCACCACTGATTAAAACCTCTTCACAATGATGATATATTCTCGTAGAATGCCGATAATAATAAGAGAGGTAGTTATGATTGAACGTGAACTGGGGAACTGGAAAGATTTTATCGAAGTCATGCTTCGTAAATGACATTCTTGAAGAATTGCAAGAGCACTTAATTAGCAAAATAACGATAGTGTGTAAATAAACACACAAAAAAGGCGCCCGGTAGGGGCGCCTTTTTTATTTGCCGAAGATTATTGTGGCCGCTCTTTTAACGGAAAACGACGGCGCACCAGCACAAAGAACAGCGGGACAAAGTAAATGGCGAGGAGGGTCGCGGAAATCATCCCGCCCATCACGCCGGTCCCAACCGCGTGCTGGCTGCTGGAGCCCGCGCCGGAGCTGGTGGCCATTGGCAGGACGCCAAACACAAACGCCAGCGAGGTCATCAGGATTGGGCGCAGACGCTGACGACAGGCTTCAAGGGTTGCCGACAGCAGGTCCTGGCCCTGTTCATTCCGCTCGTTGGCAAATTCCACAATCAAAATGGCGTTCTTCGCCGACAGACCAATAACCGTCAACAGCCCCACCTGGAAGTAAACGTCATTCTCCAGGCCGCGCATCCAGGTGGCGAGCAGGGCACCGATCACCCCCAGCGGCACCACCAGCATCACCGAGAACGGCACAGACCAGCTTTCATACAGTGCGGCCAGACAGAGGAATACCACCAGCAGCGACAGGGCATACAGCGCCGGTGCCTGCGCCCCGGAGAGACGCTCCTGATAGGACATCGCGGTCCACTCCAGGCCAAACCCGGCCGGAAGCTGCTGCACCAGATTTTCCATCACGTCCATCGCGGTACCGGTACTGACCCCCGGTGCGGCCTCCCCGACTATCTCTACCGCCGCATAGCCGTTGTAACGCTCCATGCGCGGTGAACCGGTCTCCCAGCGCGAGGTGGCAAAGGCCGAGAACGGCACCATGCTGCCGTCTTTGTTGCGCACGTACCACAAGTTGATATCGTCCGGCAGCATGCGGTATTTAGCATCAGCCTGCACGTAAACCTTCTTCACGCGCCCTCTGTCCATAAAATCGTTCACGTAGCTTGAGCCCCAGGCGGTTTGCAGGGTGTCGTTAATATCGTCAATCGACACCCCCAGCGCCTGAGCTTTGCGCTGGTCGATATCCACCTGCAGCTGCGGGCTATCGTCCAGACCGTTGTGGCGTACGCGGGTCAGGGAGGGCTCTTCACCCGCCAGCTCCAGCAGCCGGTCGCGCGCGGCCATTAGCGCGATGTGTCCGGCTCCGGCGTGATCCTGCAGCTCCATATCAAAGCCTGCCGAGCTGCCGAGTCCGCTAATCGCTGGCGGACTGCTGGCAAAGACCCGTGCCTCTTTAATGTGGCTAAAGGCTTTGGTGGCGCGCTCGATAATAGCAAACGAGGTGCCGGTATTCGGGTCACGTTGATCCCAGTCTTTCAGGCGCACAAACATGCGCGCCACGTTCTGTCCGTTGCCGCCAGGGCCCGACCCCACGGTGGCGAACACCGACAGCACGGTATCTTTCTCTTTGGTGAAGTAGTACGACTCAACCTGCTCGACCACTTTCAGGGTCTGCTGCTGGGTGGATCCGCTCGGCAGCTGCACGGAGGTGATAAACATCCCCCGGTCTTCCAGCGGCAGGAACGAGGTCGGCAGCCGCAGGAACAGGAAGATCATCCCGCCAAGCAGCAGAACGTAGATAAATATCCAGCGCAGGCTGCGCTGCAGAATACGGCCCACGCCCGCCTCGTAGCGCGCGGCGCTGCGATTGAACATGCGGTTGAACCAGCCAAAGAAACCTTTCTGCCCGTGCTGCTCGCCTTTGTGCAGCGGTTTGAGCAGGGTGGAGCACAGCGCCGGAGTGAGGATCATCGCCACCAGCACCGACAGCACCATCGCCGAGACAATGGTGATGGAGAACTGGCGGTAAATGGCGCCGGTCGTCCCGCCAAAGAAGGCCATCGGCACAAACACCGCCGACAGCACCATCGCGATCCCCACCAGCGCCCCCTGAATCTGCCCCATCGACTTACGCGTGGCGTCGCGCGGCGAGAGCCCCTCTTCGCTCATGATGCGCTCGACGTTCTCCACCACCACGATGGCATCGTCCACCAGCAGGCCTATCGCCAGCACCATCGCAAACATGGTGAGGGTGTTGATACTGTAGCCAAAAGCATACAGCACCGTGAAGGTGCCGAGCAGTACCACCGGAACGGCAATGGTTGGGATCAGCGTTGCGCGGAAGTTTTGCAGGAACAAGTACATCACGAGGAACACCAGCGCGATGGCCTCAAGCAGGGTTTTGACCACGTCCTCGATGGAGGCTTTGACGAAGGAGGTGGTTTCGTAGGCGATTTTGTATTCCAGCCCGTGCGGGAAATAGTGCGACAGTTCGTCGAGGCGGCTGATGACCTTCTCCGCCGTTGCCATTTCGTTGGCGCCGGAGGCCAGCTTAACCCCCAGTCCGGAGGCCTGTTTGCCGTTAAAGCGGCTCAGGTAATCGTATTTTTCTGCCCCCATTTCCACCGTGGCGACATCGCCAAGGCGTACTTCCGACCCGTCCTGGTTGACGCGCAGGGTGATATCGCGGAACTGCTGCGGCGTTTGCAGCAGCGACTGGGAGTTGATGGTGGCGTTCAGCGCCTGCTTATCGACGGACGGCGTGCCGCCCAACTGGCCGACGGCAATCTGCGCATTTTGCGATTCGATGGCGTCGGTCACGTCTTTCGCCGTCATCTGGAAACTGTTCAGCTTCGCCGGGTCGAGCCAGATGCGCATCGAATACTGCGAGCCGTAGGCGTCGATATCCCCCACGCCGTTAATGCGGCTCAGCGGATCCTGAATATTACTGGCGACGTAGTCGGCGATATCCTGCTTATCCATCGAGCCGTCGGTGGAGACAAAGGCGATGGTCAGGATGTTGGTATCACCGGTTTTACGCACCGTCACGCCCTGGTTTTGCACCGCCTGCGGCAGCTTGCGCATCGCGGACTGTAGCTGGTTTTGCACCTGCTGCACCGCTTCATCGGGATCGGCGCCAGCAGTAAAGCTCAGCGTGACCGTGGCCTGGCCGGTGGCGCTGCTCTGGGACGACATATACATCAGGTTATCGAGGCCGGTCATGTTCTGCTCAATCACCTGGGTGACGGTGTTCTCCAGCGTTTGCGCGGAGGCGCCCGGGTAGTTGGCCGTGATGCGCACGTTTGGCGGGGCCAGATCCGGGTACTGCTCAACGGGGAGAGAAAGAATAGCCAGCGTGCCCGTCAGGCATAACAAAATTGCCAGCACCCAGGCAAAAATGGGGCGATCGATGAAGAAATTCGCCATTAAAATGAGACCTCGTTTTGCTGCGCGTCGCGATGATTGATTGCCGCCTCACTCTAGCGGCAACGCGGGTGTCAAACGTGGAGAAATAAAGGAGATAATGTAAATTATCATGCGTCTTTACCGTTATTTACCGGCGAACGAAAGCTGACATTCACCTGGGTGCCGCCGTCCGGTGGCTGCGAGAAGTGCAATGTGCCCCCGAGCCGCCCGGCGCGCTCGCGCATGATGTTCAGGCCGTAGTGGCCTGGCGGCTCGCTGGCATCGCCAATGCCAATCCCGTTATCGCGGATGTACACAGTATGGACGCCCTCCGGGGCGGTGGCGCAGCTGACGGTGATCTCGCTGGCCTGCGCATGCTTAATCGCGTTAAGCACCGCCTCACGCACGATCTGCAGTAAATGCACCTGCTTGTGCGCATCCAGCGCCAGGGTTGAGAGCCGACAGTCGAGGTGCAGCCTCGCGCGGGTCTGGTTCTGCAGGCTATCCATCGTCTCCTGCAGCGCGGCGGGCAGGTTGGCCTGGTTCAGCGTCAGGCGGAAGGTGGCCAGCAGCTCGCGCAGCTGCTGATAGGCGGAGTTCAGCGCCTGAGAAAAATCAGTAATGATGTTTTGCGCCGGGAGGTTCTCCGGCGGAACCGCATGCTTAAGCAGCGTCAGCTGGATGCGCAGGTAAGAGAGCACCTGCGCCAGCGAGTCGTGCAGCTCCCGGGCGATGATGGCGCGTTCTTCCATCAGCAGCAGCTGGTGGTAGTGCTTCTGCGCCTGGTTAAAGTAGATCCCGCGCCCGAGCAGAATGGCGACGTTTTTCATCAGCGGCAGCGACACCGCGCTCTGCTCGCTCTGCCAGCGCAGCTCGCCGAAGCGGGTCTCCAGCATCACCACCGGCAGGGTCTGCATCTCAAGCTCGTCAGAGGCGCTGCCTTCCTGCAGCTGCCAGTCATCGCTGGCGTGCAGCGCCACATAGCGCATCCCGGAATACTCCTGCACGATTTGCAGAACATGACGAAAACAGTGGCTGTCGATCTGGCTGGTATTCATCGCCTGCGAGCACTTAAACAGCATCTCCAGCTGCTGGTGGGCTTCATGCAGGTGGCGGGTTTTCTCCTCAACTGAGCTTTCCAGCGAGCGGTACAGCGTGTGCAGCTCGGCCGACATGTGGTTAAAGGTACGCGACAGCAGGCCCAGCTCGTTCGGCAGGTCGCTGTCTGGCACCGGGTGATCGAAGCGGCCCTGTTCAATCTGCTGGCTGGCGGCGACCAGATGCGTGAGTGGAGCGACCACCTGTCGGCGGATGCGGCGCAGGGTGAGAAACGCCAGCAGACAAATACCGATCCCGCCCGCCAGTGAAATGGCGACCACCAGCTGGATCTTATGCTCGGCGTAGTGTTGCAGGGAGAGGACAAAGGCATCGATACGCCCCACATACTCGCCGATCGCGCTCTGATACCAGCGGTAATCCCCCTGGGCCAGCTTTTGATCTACCGTCTGCCAGCTAATCTGCAGCTGGCGATAGCGCTGCTTCACTTCATTCGGCACGTACCAGCTGTCGAGGCTCTGCAGGGCAGGGGCGTTTAGCGTCTGCTGCCAGGTCAGACGATGTGCCGCCAGATCGTTGTTGCCCCGCTGGATTTCATAACCCAGCCGATAGCTCTGCATTCGCAGCGAGCCGGCGAGGTTGATCGCTTCGGCGTCGCGCTGGCTGCTGGCGAGGGTAAACAGCGCAATCGCCCCGGTCAGCAGGGACAACACAATAATCGAGAACAAAGCCCGGGCGAGGCTTCGTGATACGGGCTGTTTAACGGTCACAAATAGCATCCTGAGCTGAGTGCGGTCCTGTCCTGGCGAGCGTGTCGCCGGGCGTCGAAACGTCATTTTAACAGCAATGAAATTAATTGATCTGCCACAGGTTCAGGCGAAATAGATCGCTTTCCTGGGCAATTGAACATTGCCTGATACCGTTGCGGTCGGTAAATACAATATTCATATAAAGAATAAGGTTATGGAAGCCAGGACGGATATCTTATGAATCATTTTATCATGGCGAACAGCCAGCAGTGTATTGGATGTCGTGCCTGCGAAGTGGCTTGCGTGATGGCCCATCATGACGAGCAGCACGTTCTCAGCCCGCGCCATTTTACTCCGCGTATCACGGTGGTTAAAGAAGGTAACAGGCACAGCGCCGTGGCCTGCCATCACTGTGAAAATGCCCCCTGCGCACAAAGCTGTCCGAATGGCGCAATTGCCAGAACCCGCGACAGCGTGCAGGTGGACAGCCAAAAATGCATCGGCTGCAAAGCCTGCGTGGTGGCCTGCCCGTTTGGCACCATGGAGATTGTCACCCGTGCCGAGGCGGCTACCGCGCAGAAGTGCGATTTGTGCCTGGACCGCCCCCAGGGCCCGGCCTGCGTCGAAAACTGCCCGGCGGATGCACTGTCGCGCGTCACCCCGGAGAGCCTCAACCAGCTGGCCCGTACCCGCCGTCTGCGCACGGCCCGTCATGAATCTCAGCCGTGGCAGACTCGCGCGGGTCTCAGCCCGGTAGGCATCAGCAAACGCGAGCAGATGTCTGCTCTGCCGCCGCGCGGTGAACCGGATAAGCTTTCCCCGGCGGCGCGGGCGAATAACTTTGCCGAAATCTATCTGCCGTTTCGCCCGGAGCAGGCGCACCGTGAGGCTGAACGCTGCCTGAAGTGCGGCGAACATTCGGTGTGCGAATGGACCTGCCCGCTGCATAACCACATTCCCCAGTGGATTGAACAAGTGAAGGCCGGCAACATCGACGCCGCCGTCGAGCTTTCTCATCAGACTAACTGTCTGCCGGAAATAACCGGCCGGGTCTGCCCGCAGGACAAGCTGTGCGAAGGGGCCTGCACGGTGCGCGACGTCGCCGGTTCGGTCACTATCGGCAACATTGAGCGCTATATCTCCGACCAGGCGCTGGCGAAAGGCTGGCGACCGGATCTGAGCCATGTGCAGCCGGTGGATAAACGCGTGGCAATTATTGGCGCCGGGCCTGCCGGGCTGGCGTGCGCCGACGCGCTGATCCGGCGCGGTGTCAGCGTTACCGTGTTTGACCGTCACCCGGAGATCGGCGGCCTGCTCACCTTCGGTATTCCGGCGTTTAAGCTGGATAAATCCCTGCTGGCCCGTCGTCGGGAGATCTTTACCGCGATGGGCATCCGCTTCGAACTGAACTGCGAAGTGGGGAAAGACATTCCGCTCGCGCAGCTTCTTCACGACTACGATGCGCTGTTTGTCGGGGTGGGCACCTACCGGTCGATGAAAGCCGGGATCCCGCATGAGGACGCGCCGGGCGTGTACGATGCGCTGCCGTTCCTGGTGGGCAATACCCGCCAGCTGATGGGGCTGGTCTCCACGGCTGACGAACCCTTTGTCGATACCGCCGGGCTGAACGTGGTGGTGCTGGGGGGCGGCGACACGGCGATGGACTGCGTGCGCACCGCGCTGCGTCACGGGGCGGCGAACGTCACCTGCGCCTATCGTCGGGATGAAGCCAACATGCCGGGCTCGAAAAAAGAGGTCAAAAACGCCAAAGAAGAGGGGGCGGCGTTTGAATTTAACGTCCAGCCGGTGGAGCTGGTGCTCGACGATGCCGGGCGCGTCAACGGCATCCGTCTGCTGCGGACCCGTCTGGGGGAGGCTGATGCACAGGGCCGACGCCGCCCGCAACCGATCCCCGGCAGCGAGTTTGTGATGCCGGCCGATGCGGTGATCATGGCCTTTGGCTTTAACCCGCACGCGATGCCCTGGCTGCAGGCGCAGGGCGTCGAAGTCGATGACTGGGGGCGGATTGCCGCCAGCGTCGACAGCCGCTTCCGCTATCAGACCAGTAACCCGCAGATTTTTGCTGGTGGCGACGCGGTACGCGGGGCGGATCTGGTGGTGACCGCCATGGCAGAAGGGCGGCACGCCGCGCAGGGGATCGCCGACTGGCTGGGGGTAAAAGCACCCGCCGCCCATTAATCCGGCGGACGACAAAGCGGGCTTCACCGCGTAGTATGGCGTTAATGTCTTGCGCTATGGAGCCCGTATGTCCCTGAAAATCGACCTGATTAAAGATAAAGTCCTGTCTGAAAACTATTTTGTTCTGCGCAACGTGACCTACGATCTGACCCGCAGCAATGGCGAGGTGATCCGCCACAAGCGTGAAGTGTACGACCGGGGTAACGGTGCCACTATCCTGCTGTACAACCGCGAGAAAAAGAGCGTGGTGCTGATCCGTCAGTTCCGCGTCGCCACCTGGGTCAATGGCAACCTTGAGGGTCGACTCATTGAAACCTGCGCCGGGCTGCTGGATGACGACGAGCCCGAAGTCTGCATTCGCAAAGAGGCCGTCGAAGAGACCGGGTTCGAAGTGGGCGAGGTGCGTAAGGTCTTTGAGCTGTATATGTCGCCTGGCGGCGTGACGGAAATCGTGCATTTCTTTATTGCGGAATACAGCGAGGCGCAGCGCACCAGCGCGGGCGGCGGCGTAGAAGATGAAGATATCGAGGTGCTGGAGCTGCCTTTCGCTCAGGCATTAACGATGATACAAACGGGTGAAATACGCGACGGCAAAACGGTGATATTATTACAATATTTGCAGGGCTCCGGGCTAATGGCTTGATCTTATTAAGCTTAAAAAGATGCATTTTGGATAAATCTATCCGATAAATCCGATTGAGCAGCCCCGTCCTGAGCAGGAAGATAGCGTCTGTCTGCCCCGTATGCTTTCAGGATCGTGTTATTCATGCGTCACTGCGTTTTTCTTATTCTCATGCTCTGCGTGCTGCCCGCGTCATTTGTTCAGGCGGCACCGGCACAGCAGTCGTTTACTGACTGGCAGGTTACCTGCAACAACCAGAATTTTTGCATCGCACGCAATACCGGTGAGCATAACGGGCTGGTGATGACTCTGAGCCGCAGTGCAGGGGCCAAAGCTGATGCGGTACTGCGTATCGATCTTGGCGGACTGTCGACGCCCGACCCGAAAGAGCCTGCCATCGCATCCCGCTTACGCCTCGACGGCGAACCCCTTGCGCTGGATATCCCGCACTGGCAGATAACGTCCTGGCGTCTGACCACTGACGATCCCGCTATCATCACGAGCCTGTTGACCACGCTCCAGCAGAAAAAAGCGATCACCCTTGATAAGGGCAAGCAGACGCTCTCGCTGAACGGGCTGAAAGAGGCGATCCAGTTTATTGATGCCCAGCAAAAACGCGGCGGGAGTGAAACCGCGTGGAGTAATAAAGGCGACGAACCGCCGCTGAGCGTGCCGCCCGCGCCTGCGCTGAAAGAGGTGGCGGTAGTCAATCCGACGCCGACGCCGCTGTCGCGCGAGGAGCGCAGCGATCTGGTTGATTACGGCACCTGGCGGATGAACAACAGCCAGTGCTCCCTCGATCCCACGCGTCGGGAAGTGCGGGTGACGGCGTTAACGGATGACAAAGCGCTGCTGATGATCAGCTGCGAGGCGGGTGCCTACAACACGGTGGACTTAGCCTGGCTGGTGTCGCGCCAAAAACCGTTCGCGTCCCATGCGGTGCGCCTGCGCCTGCCGTTTGTTGCCTCCAGCGAAAGCAGCGACATGGAGCTGATGAACGCCAGCTTTGATGAGAAGAGCCGCGAGCTGACCACGCTGGCGCTGGGGCGCGGGATTGCCGACTGCGGCATTCAGACGCGCTGGCGCTTTACCGGCCAGCGTTTTCGCCTGGTGCGCTACGCCGAAGAGCCGAGCTGTGATAACTGGCATGGGCCAGACGCCTGGCCCACGTTGTGGATCACAAGGTGATTGTGCCGGGCGGCACTGCGTTTGCCCGGCCTACGGGATGACGTTGACCCTGTAGGCCCGTGCAAGCGTAGCGCCGCCGGGCAAAGCACTCAAAGCAATTTCTGTGCCTTCTCTACTACGTTCTCAACCGTAAAGCCGAAGAACGGGAACAGCTTGTCGGCAGGTGCCGATTCGCCATAGCGGGTCATCCCGACAATCGCCCCCTTCAGGCCGACATATTTGTACCAGTAGTCGGCGATCCCCGCTTCCACCGCCACGCGCGCTGTCACATCGGAAGGCAGCACGGATTCCCGGTACGCCTCGTCCTGGGCATCAAAGATATCCGTAGACGGCAGCGATACCACCCGCACAGCATGACCTTCCGCCGTCAGCTTCTCGGCGGCCTTAACGGTGATTTCCATTTCCGAACCGGTGGCAATCAAAATCACATCCGGCTTGCCGCCGCTGTCTTTGAGGATATACCCCCCGCGGGCGATGGCCTTAACCTGATCCGGCGTGCGTTCCATCTGGGCCAGATTCTGCCTTGAAAGGATCAGCGCCGTCGGGCCGTGGTGACGTTCTACCGCCAGCTTCCAGCCGACCGCCGCTTCCACCTGATCGCACGGCCGCCAGGTGCTGAAGTTGGGCGTCAGGCGCAGGCTGGCGAGCTGTTCCACCGCCTGGTGGGTGGGACCATCTTCGCCAAGCCCAATGGAATCGTGGGTATAGACCATGATCTGCCGGGCCTTCATCAGCGCCGCCATCCGCGCCGCGTTGCGGGCGTACTCGACGAACATCAGGAAGGTGGCGGTATAGGGCACAAATCCGCCGTGATGGGCGATACCGTTGGCAATGGCGGTCATGCCAAATTCGCGCACCCCGTAGTGAATGTAATTCCCGGCGAGATCCTCTTTAATCGAGGTTGAGCCCGACCAGATGGTCAGGTTACTCGGGGCCAGGTCGGCAGAACCGCCGAGCAGTTCAGGCAGGATCGGGCCAATGGCGTTCAGGGTATTGTGCGAGGCTTTACGGGTGGCGATTTTCGCCGGGTTGGCCTGTAAATTCTCAATCAGCGCCTGGGTGGTCTCTTCCCACTCCTCCGGCAGCCCGCCGCTCATGCGACGGCTGAACTCGGCCGCCAGCTCAGGGTGGGCTTTCTGGTAGGCGGCAAATTTATCGTTCCATTCGGCCTGCGCTTTTTCGCCGGATTCACGGGCATCCCACGCCTTGTAGATCTCTTTCGGGATCTCAAAGGCCGGGTATTTCCAGCCCAGCTTCTGGCGGGTCAGGGCCACTTCCTCTTCACCCAGCGCCGCGCCGTGGGCCTCTTCCTTCCCGGCTTTGTTCGGGGAACCAAATCCGATGACCGTGCGACAGATAATCAGCGACGGCTTATCGGTGACGCTTTGCGCTTCCTGAATCGCGGCTTTCAGCGCCTGCGGATCGTGACCGTCAATCTCATGCACCACGTGCCAGTGGTAGGCTTCAAAGCGTTTGGCCGTGTCGTCAGTGAACCAGCCCTCGGTCTCGCCGTCGATGGAGATACCGTTGTGATCGTAGAAGCCAATCAGCTTGCCCAGCCCCAGCGTGCCCGCCAGGGACGAGACCTCGTGCGAAATCCCCTCCATCAGGCAGCCATCGCCCATAAACACATAGGTGAAGTGATCGACAATTTCATGTCCCGGCTGGTTGAACTGCGCCGCCAGCGTGCGTTCGGCAATCGCCAGCCCGACCGCGTTCGCCAGCCCCTGACCCAGCGGTCCGGTGGTGGTCTCGACGCCCGGCGTATAGCCCAGCTCCGGGTGTCCCGGCGTTTTCGAGTGCAGCTGGCGGAAGTTTTTCAGCTCTTCGAGCGGCAGGTTATAGCCGGACAGGTGCAGCAGGCTGTACAGCAGCATCGAGGCGTGACCGTTAGAGAGAATAAAGCGGTCGCGGTCATACCACGTTGGATCGTTCGGGTTGTGTCTCAGGAAGTCGTTCCACAGCACTTCGGCGATATCGGCCATGCCCATCGGTGCGCCTGGATGACCGGAATTGGCTTTTTGCACGGCATCCATGCTGAGGGCGCGAATGGCATTGGCTAACTCTTTACGGGACATAGTTCACTCCATGGCAGGGTTAAAGTTTGGCGGCGAGCAGATCTTCAAGTTTGCGCTGGTCGACCGCGAAAAGGCGGATCCCCTCTGACAGCTTATCAACCGCCATAGCGTCCTGATTATGCTCCCAGCGGAATTCGGCCTCGGTCAGCGGTTTCGGTTTTGGCAGGACGGTGGAGGAGGGCACCAGGCGACGGATCACCGGTTCCTCTTTCTCCTGCAGCTCTTTTAGCAGGTTAGGGGAGATGGTCAGCCGGTCGCAGCCGGACAGGGCAAGGATCTGCTCGGTGCGGCGGAAGCTGGCGCCCATCACGATGGTTTCGTAGCGGTGCTGTTTAAAGTAATCGTAGATATTGCGTACCGATTTGACGCCGGGATCTTCTTCTACCACGTAGGGGTCCATCGGCTTGCGGGCCTGATACCAGTCGTAGATACGCCCGACGAACGGTGACACCAGGAACACCCCGGCTTCGGCGCAGGCGCGTGCCTGAGCAAAGGAGAACAGCAGCGTCAGGTTGCAGTTGATCCCCTCTTTTTCCAGCACTTCAGCGGCGCGGATCCCCTCCCAGGTGGAGGCCAGCTTGATCAGAATGCGCGACTTATCGACATCCTGATCCTGATACAGCTGCACCAGGTGACGCGCTTTGGCGATACTTTTCTCCTGATCGAACGAAATTCGGGCGTCCACTTCGGTGGAGACGCGCCCCGGGACGCTTTTCAGAATTTCGCAGCCGAAGTTAACCGCCAGCTTGTCGCTGGCCTCGGCGACCTGCTGATCTTTGGTTTTTCCCCGGGCTGTACCATAGCTGATGGCGTCGTCGATCAGGTGGGCGTAACTGTCGAGCCCGGCGGCTTTGAGCAGCAGCGACGGGTTGGTGGTCGCATCTTCCGGCTGATAGTGGCGGATCGATTCGATATCGCCGCTGTCGGCGACCACGGTGGTGAATTGTTTGATGCCGTCTAGTTGGTTCATAAGAAATGACTCCTTGAAAATAAAAGAGTTGGTTGAGTGTGTTTGATCACACTTCTGTCAATTTCGCGACGTACTTAACAAAAAAGCATAGCAGACAGGTAAGGTCTTGCTTTGTCTGGCGGGTAACATGATTGTTATAAATTGATAACAATTTTTGCTTTTTGATGGTGAGAGTTTGGCAGCCTTCAAAGTTTGAACGGCGGTCAGGCGCGATACTATCCGCCACCCAGGGTGAACATCAGACCATAACAACATCACCCTTTTTGTACACTACGTGAAAGGAACCCTACAATGGACGAGCAGTTGAGACAAAGTGCCCTCGATTTTCATGAATTCCCCGTTCCCGGCAAAATTCAGGTCTCCCCCACCAAGCCCCTCGCGACCCAGCGTGACCTGGCGTTAGCCTACTCGCCAGGCGTGGCCGCCCCGTGCCTCGAAATCGAAAAAGATCCGCTGGCGGCCTACAAATACACCGCGCGCGGCAACCTGGTGGCGGTGATCTCCAACGGCACCGCGGTGCTGGGGCTGGGCAATATCGGCGCGCTGGCGGGTAAACCGGTGATGGAAGGGAAGGGCGTATTATTCAAGAAATTTGCCGGTATCGACGTGTTCGATATTGAGGTGGACGAGCTCGACCCGGACAAATTCATCAACGTGGTGGCCGCCCTGGAGCCGACTTTTGGCGGCATCAACCTCGAAGACATCAAAGCGCCGGAATGTTTTTACATCGAGCAGAAGCTGCGTGAGCGTATGAACATTCCCGTGTTCCATGATGACCAGCACGGCACGGCGATCATCAGTACCGCCGCCATTCTGAATGGCCTGCGGGTGGTTGAGAAAACCCTCTCCGACGTGCGGATGGTAGTCTCCGGCGCAGGCGCGGCAGCCATTGCCTGTATGAACCTGCTGGTGGCGCTGGGAATGCAGAAGCACAACATCGTGGTCTGCGACTCCAAAGGGGTGATCTACAAAGGCCGCGAAGCCAACATGGCCGAGACCAAAGCGGCCTATGCGGTAGAGGACGATGGCAAGCGCAGCCTGGCGGACGTGATGGACGGGGCGGATATCTTCCTCGGCTGCTCGGGCCCGAAAGTGCTCAACGAAGAGATGGTGCTGAAGATGGCCCGCGCGCCGCTGATCCTCGCCCTGGCGAACCCGGAGCCGGAGATCCTGCCGCCGCTGGCGAAAGCGGTGCGCCCGGACGCGATTATCTGTACCGGTCGCTCAGACTACCCGAACCAGGTGAACAACGTCCTGTGCTTCCCGTTCATCTTCCGCGGCGCGCTGGACGTGGGCGCTACCGCTATCAACGAAGAGATGAAGCTGGCAGCGGTCCACGCCATTGCCGAGCTGGCGCACGCTGAACAGAGCGAAGTGGTGGCGTCGGCGTATGGCGATCAGGACCTGAGCTTCGGCCCGGAATACATCATTCCGAAACCCTTCGATCCGCGCCTGATTGTCAAAATTGCCCCAGCTGTAGCCAAAGCGGCGATGGACTCCGGGGTGGCGACGCGACCCATTGCTGACTTTGACGCCTATGTCGATAAGCTGAGCGAGTTTGTCTATAAAACCAACCTGTTTATGAAGCCGATCTTCTCCCAGGCCCGCACGGATGCAAAACGCGTGGTGATGGCCGAAGGGGAAGAGGCGCGCGTCCTGCACGCCACCCAGGAGCTGATTACCCTCGGTCTGGCGAAGCCGATCCTGATTGGTCGTCCGAGCGTCATCGAGATGCGTATTCAGAAGCTGGGTCTGCAGATCAAGCCGGGCGTGGACTTTGAGATCGTCAACAACGAATCCGATCCGCGCTTTAAAGAGTACTGGAGCGAGTACTACAGCATCATGAAGCGCCGGGGGATCACTCAGGAGCAGGCCCAGCGAGCGGTGATCAGCAACACCACGGTGATCGGGGCGATCATGGTGCATCGCGGGGAAGCCGACGCGCTGATCTGCGGCACCATCGGTGATTATCACGAACACTTCAGCGTGGTGCAGGAGATCTTCGGCCATCGCGAAGGCGTGCACACGGCGGGGGCGATGAACGCGCTGCTGCTGCCAAGCGGTAACACCTTTATTGCTGACACCTACGTCAACGACGATCCAACCCCGGAACAGCTGGCTGAAATCACGGTGATGGCGGCGGAAACCGTGCGTCGCTTTGGTATCGAGCCGAAAGTGGCCCTGCTGTCGCACTCGAACTTTGGTTCATCCCAGTCGGCTGCCGCCTGCAAAATGCGCCAGACCCTTGAGCTGGTGCGCGAGCGCGCCCCGGAACTGATGATCGACGGTGAGATGCACGGTGATGCCGCGCTGGTGGAAAGCATCCGTAATGAACGGATGCCGGACAGCCCGCTGAAAGGCTCTGCTAACGTGCTGATCATGCCGAACGTGGAAGCCGCGCGTATCAGCTACAACCTGCTGCGCGTCTCCAGTTCAGAAGGGGTGACCGTCGGGCCGGTGCTGATGGGGGTGGCAAAACCGGTGCACGTGTTGACACCGATTGCCTCAGTGCGCCGCATCGTCAACATGGTGGCGCTGGCGGTGGTTGAGGCGCAGACCCAGCCGTTATAAGCGGGATTTGTCGCCTGGCGTTAAATCCAGTCGCGGACTTTAATAAACTCACTCAAGGCAGCCTCCCGGCTGCCTTCTTTTGCTTCAAAGCCATACTCCCAGCGCACCAGCGGCGGCATCGACATTAAAATCGACTCCGTGCGCCCGCCGGTTTGCAGGCCGAAGAGCGTCCCGCGATCCCACACCAGGTTGAACTCCACGTAACGCCCCCGACGATAGAGCTGGAACTCACGCTCGCGCACCCCGTAATCGAGATGTTTACGTCGCGCCACAATCGGCAGATAGGCGTCGGTAAAGCCTTCGCCAACTGCCTGCATAAAGTTAAACGCGGTATCAAAATCCGGCGCATTCAAATCGTCGAAGAACAGCCCGCCGATGCCGCGCTGCTCGTTACGGTGTTTGAGATGGAAATAGTCGTCGCACCACTTTTTATAGCGAGGGTAGACGTCGTCACCAAACGGCTGACACAGGTCATGCGCGGTCTGGTGCCAGTGAACCGCATCTTCCTCGAAACCATAAAACGGCGTCAGGTCAAAGCCGCCGCCAAACCACCACACCGGATCGGCCCCTGGTTTTTCGGCGATAAAAAAGCGCACGTTGGCATGGCTGGTGGGGACAAACGGGTTATGCGGATGCACCACCAGCGAGACGCCCATCGCCTCAAAGCTGCGCCCCGCCAGCTCCGGACGGTGCGCGGTAGCCGAGGCCGGCATCGCCTCGCCGTAGACGTGGGAGAAGTTAACCCCGGCCTGCTCGAAGATGCCGCCGTTACGCAGCACCCGGCTGCGCCCGCCGCCACCGGCTTCGCGCTGCCACTCGTCCTGCTGGAATTCAGCGCCATCCACAGCGGCGAGCTGCTGGCAAATGGAATCCTGCAGCTGCAGAAGAAAGGTTTTGACCGTTTGGGCGTTGGGTTTCATCAGCGTCTCTTCGCGTGGGCTTTTTGATTATCGAACCAGTTAAAGTAACTGATGATCCCGGAGGCAATCGCGTTGGCAATTTTCTGGCGGAACGCGGTGGTACCGAGCAAGCGCTCTTCGTTGGGATTGGTAATAAAGGAGGTTTCTACCAGCACGGACGGGATCGACGGTGACTTCAGCACCACAAACGCCGCCTGCTCTGTGCCTTTGCTGTGCAGCTTATGCACCGGCTTAATTTTTTTCAGAATATGCGAGCCGAGCGTCAGGCTGTTCTTGATAGTGTCGGTTTGCACCAGGTCAAACAGCACCTGCTGGAGCAAATGGTCTTTGGCGGTGGCTTTTTTTCCGGCCACTTCATCGGCGCGGTTCTCGCGTTCGGAAAGGTATTTGGCCATCGCGCTACTGGCGCCGCGATTGGAGAGGGCAAAGACCGACGCCCCGGCGGCATCCGGGTTGGTAAAGCCGTCCGCGTGGATTGACATAAACAGGTCGGCGCCGTGCTGATGGGCAATCTCTACCCGATCGTACAGCGGGATAAAGGTATCGCCGGAGCGGGTCAGGCGGGCGTCAATCCCGTTACTGCGTAAAATTGACCGCACGTTTTTTGCAATCGCCAGCACGACGTGTTTTTCTTTAGAGCCGTTGCGACCAATGGCGCCAGTATCAATGCCACCGTGGCCGGGATCCAGCACCACCACCCGCTTTGCGCCGCTCTTTTTGGCTTTCGGTTTACTGTGGCCGTTGCTGGTTTTCAGCGTGGATTCTTCTTTTGCCTGTGCACTGGCCATACCGGTTAATGTTAATGCCGCCAGCCCCGCTTTAAGAACCTGACGACGCGATGTGAGTGTTTTTAAGAGTTTGAATGTGCTCATGCGGCCTGAAGTGTAAAAATTAGGTGTCCTGGTGTTATATCGTATCGTCTTTTACGTTACGACAGTCCATGTTGTGATTTGTTTTACTTTTCATTTCAATACGTGACAGAGTGCCATTATGCCAAATTTCCTGACGTTTTTCGCTGGATATTGGCGAAAGAGGGCGTTCGCGTCATAATCACTGTTTTTGAACCCAAAAAGGCGGTTAATACCATGGAGATACGCGTTTTTCGCCAGGCAGACTTCGAAGAGGTCATCACCCTTTGGGAGCGCTGCGATCTACTGCGACCGTGGAACGATCCGGAAATGGACATCGAGCGCAAAGTGAATCATGACGTCAGCCTGTTTCTGGTGGCGGAAGTGAACGGTGAAGTGGTGGGGACCGTCATGGGCGGTTATGACGGCCATCGCGGCTCGGCCTATTACCTGGGCGTTCACCCGGAATATCGTGGTCGCGGCATTGCCAATGCGCTGCTCAATCGTCTGGAAAAGAAGCTGATCGCCCGCGGTTGTCCAAAAATTCAGATCATGGTGCGCGAAGAGAATGAGCTGGTAATGGGCATGTATGAGCGCCTCAACTATGAACACGCGGACGTGATGACGCTGGGTAAACGCCTGATTGAAGATGAAGAGTACTGAATTCCATCCCGGCGACTATGACAGCCAGGGCCGGGTTCGTCTGCCGTTTCTGTTCTGGTGCGTATTACTGCTGCAGGCGCGCACCTGGGTGGTATTCGTGGTGGCAGGAGCCTCACGCGATCAGGGCAATACCCTGCTGAATCTGTTTTATCCCGATCACGATAACTTCTGGATCGGGCTGCTGCCGGGGCTCCCGGCGGTGCTGGCATTTTTACTCAGCGGGCGGCGGCATCTCGTGCCGCGCCTGTGGCAGGCGCTGCGCTGGCTGCTGATTCTGGCTCAGTTGATCCTGCTTGGCTGGCAGCCGCTGCTGTGGCTGAACGGCGAGGCGCTGAGCGGCATCGGTATTACGCTGGTGGTGGCCGATATCGTGGCGTTGCTGTGGCTGCTGACCCATCCCCGCCTGCGCGCCTGTTTTACGCCAGAGAAAGATTAAACGGCACTTTTTAGCGATGCTGCACTCCAACAAGCGTCGAATTAACCAGAAAGGAACTCCCGATGAAATCGCTGCGTTTACTGTTATGCGCGCTTCCCCTTGTCTTAACCGGCTGTTCAACGCTCTCTGCCGTGAACTGGTCTGCGGCTTATCCCTGGAACTGGTTTGGCGCGTCCACCGAAGTGACTGAACAGGGCGTGGGCAACCTCACGGCCGCCACCCCACTGGACCAGGAGGCCATTTCGTCAGCGCTGAGCGGCGACTACCGCCTGCGCAGCGGCATGAAAACTCAGAACGGCAACATCGTGCACTATTTCGAAGCGCTGAAGGATGACCAGCTGGCGCTGGTGATTAACGGCGATAAAAACAGCATCGGACGCATCGAGGTGCTGGACAGTGAAATCGAAACCGACAGCGGCGTCAAAATTGGCACCCCGTTCAGTGACCTGTACCAGAAAGCCTTTGGCAACTGCGTCAGCGCGGCGGCAGACGACGGGATCGCGGTGGAGTGTAAGGCCGAAGGCAGTCAGCACATCAGCTATCTGTTCAGCGGCAGCTGGAGCGGTCCAGAAGGGTTGATGCCTTCTGACGACGCGCTGAAAAACTGGAAAGTCAGCAAAATTATCTGGCAGCAGTAAATTGCGCCTGAACAAGCTGCCCCGTTGAAAAAACGGGTATAATCGCCGCCAACAATGCCACGCTGTCGTGGCATCTTTTGTTTCAGGAGGAGCGATGTCTCAGGTTCAGAGTGGCATTTTGCCAGAACATTGCCGGGCGGCGATTTGGATCGAAGCCAGCGTGAAAGGGGATGTGGATGCCCTGCGTGCGGCCAGCAAAATTTTTATCGATAAACTGGCCACGTTCCAGGCCAAATTTCCTGATGCCAACTGCGGCGCAGCGGTGGCCTTTGGTCACACCGTCTGGCATCAGCTGAGCGGCGGCGAAGGGGCTGCCGAGCTGAAAGACTTTATCCCCTACGGAAAAGGTCTGGCTCCGGCCACCCAGCACGACGTGCTGATCCATATTCTCTCGTTGCGTCATGACGTTAACTTTTCCATTGCCCAGGCGGCGCTGGCTGCCTTCGGCGACTGCATTGAGGTGCAGGAAGAGACCCACGGCTTCCGCTGGGTAGAAGACAGGGACCTGAGCGGCTTTGTCGACGGCACCGAAAACCCGGCAGGCGATGAGACCCGTCGCGCGGTGGCGGTGATTCCGGACGGTGTGGATGCCGGCGGCAGCTATGTGTTCGTGCAGCGCTGGGAGCACAACCTTAAGCAGCTGAACCGCATGAGCGTGCCGGATCAGGAGATGATGATTGGCCGCACCAAAGAGGCCAATGAAGAGATCGACGGCGACCAACGTCCGGTGACCTCGCACCTGAGCCGTGTGGATCTGAAAGAAGACGGCAAAGGGCTGAAGATTGTCCGTCAGAGCCTGCCGTACGGCACCGCCAGCGGCACGCACGGTCTGTACTTCTGCGCTTACTGCGCGCGCCTGTATAACATTGAACAGCAGCTGCTGAGCATGTTTGGCGACACCGACGGCAAGCGTGACGCGATGCTGCGCTTCACCAAACCGGTGACCGGCGGCTATTACTTCGCCCCGTCCGTCGAGCGCCTGCTGGCGCTGTAATCACCTTCGCCCTCTCCCCGTGGGAGAGGGTATCAGTCCGTACCCTTATTCCCTTTTCTGCTTCCAAATCACCAAACGGTATATAAAACCGTTACTCCTTTAGTACTCGTTATAAATATGATGACCCTAAGAAAAACATCACATCTAAAAGGGTGCGCAATGGCCGTTACTGTACTGAAAAAAGGAACTCTGGCGCTGGCTGGTTTGCTGCTGGTGGCGCAGGCGCAGGCAACGGAGCTGCTCAACAGCTCGTACGATGTCTCCCGCGAGCTGTTTGCCGCCCTTAACCCGCCGTTTGAACAGCAGTGGGCGAAAGATAACAACGGCGACAAGCTGACTATCAAGCAATCGCATGCGGGCTCCTCGAAGCAGGCGCTGGCGATTTTGCAGGGGCTGAAAGCCGACGTTGTCACCTATAACCAGATTACCGACGTGCAGATCCTGCATGACAAAGGCAAGCTGCTCCCGGCCGACTGGCAGAGCCGCCTGCCGAATAACAGCTCGCCGTTCTACTCCACGATGGGCTTCCTGGTGCGCAAGGGGAACCCAAAGAATATCCACGACTGGAATGACCTTGTGCGTTCAGACGTGAAGCTGATTTTCCCGAACCCGAAAACCTCCGGCAACGCGCGTTATACCTATCTCGCCGCCTGGGGTGCAGCAGATAAAGCGGACGGCGGCGATAAAGCCAAAACCGAACAGTTCATGACCCAGTTCCTGAAAAACGTCGAAGTGTTTGATACCGGCGGTCGCGGAGCCACCACCACCTTCGCCGAACGCGGTCTGGGCGATGTGCTGATAAGCTTCGAATCGGAAGTGAACAATATCCGCAAGCAGTATGAAGCACAGGGCTTTGAGGTGGTGATCCCGAAAACCAACATCCTCGCCGAATTCCCGGTCGCGTGGGTCGATAAAAACGTGCAGGCCAATGGCACAGAGAAGGTGGCGAAGGCGTACCTGAACTATCTCTACAGCCCGCAGGCACAGACCATCATTACTGATTACTACTACCGGGTGAATAACCCGGAGGTGATGAACAAACTGAAAGACAAATTCCCGCAGACCGATCTGTTCCGCGTGGAAGACCAGTTCGGCTCCTGGCCTGAAGTGATGAAAACCCATTTCATCAGCGGCGGTGAGTTCGACAAACTGTTGGCGACGGGGCGTAAGTAATGTTTGCAGTGTCCTCCAGACGTGTGCTGCCGGGCTTTACCTTAAGCCTCGGGACCAGCCTGCTGTTCGTCTGTCTGATTTTATTGTTACCGCTCAGCGCGCTGGTGGTTCAGCTCTCTGAGATGAGCTGGTCCCAGTACTGGGAAGTGATCAGCAACCCGCAGGTGGTGGCGGCTTATAAAGTGACGCTGCTGTCGGCGTTTGTTGCCTCGATCTTCAACGGCGTGTTTGGCCTGCTGATGGCGTGGATCTTAACCCGCTATCGCTTTCCGGGCCGCACGCTGCTGGATGCACTGATCGATTTACCTTTCGCCCTGCCAACGGCGGTGGCGGGCTTAACGCTGGCGTCGCTGTTCTCGGTGAACGGCTTTTACGGCGAGTGGCTGGCGCAGTTCGACATTAAAGTGACCTACACCTGGCTGGGTATCGCGGTGGCAATGGCCTTTACCAGCATCCCGTTTGTGGTGCGTACCGTGCAGCCGGTGCTGGAAGAGTTAGGCCCGGAATACGAAGAAGCGGCAGAAACGCTGGGTGCAACCCGTTTGCAGAGTTTTCGCAAAGTGGTGCTTCCCGAGCTGTCTCCGGCGCTGCTGGCTGGCATCGCGCTGTCGTTTACCCGCAGCCTCGGTGAGTTTGGTGCGGTGATTTTTATCGCCGGGAACATCGCGTGGAAAACCGAAGTCACCTCGCTGATGATTTTTGTCCGTCTGCAGGAGTTTGACTATCCGGCCGCCAGCGCGATTGCCTCGGTGATCCTTGCCGCCTCGCTGCTGCTGCTGTTCTCAATTAATACTCTGCAAAGTCGCTTTGGTCGACGCGTGGTAGGTCACTAATGGCGGAAGTTACTCAGTTGAAACGCTACGACGCCCCCCGCATTAACTGGGGTAAATGGTTCCTGATCGGCACGGGCGTGCTGGTCTCGATCTTTATTCTTATCGTGCCGATGGTGTACATCTTTGTGCAGGCCTTCAGCAAAGGTATTATGCCTGCGCTGCAAAACCTGGCCGACCCGGACATGCTGCATGCCATCTGGCTGACGGTGATGATTGCCCTGATTACCGTGCCGGTAAACCTGGTGTTTGGTACGCTGCTGGCCTGGCTGGTAACGCGCTTTAACTTCCCGGGACGCCAGCTGCTGCTGACCCTGTTGGATATTCCGTTCGCGGTCTCGCCGGTGGTCGCCGGTCTGGTGTATCTGCTGTTCTACGGCTCCAACGGCCCGCTGGGCGGCTGGCTGGATGAACATAACCTGCAGATCATGTTTGCCTGGCCAGGGATGGTGCTGGTAACCATCTTCGTCACCTGTCCGTTTGTGGTGCGCGAGCTGGTGCCGGTGATGCTGAGCCAGGGCAGTCACGAAGACGAAGCCGCCGTATTGCTGGGCGCGTCGGGCTGGCAGATGTTCCGCCGCGTAACGTTGCCGAACATTCGCTGGGCGCTGCTGTACGGCGTGGTACTGACCAATGCCCGCGCGATTGGCGAGTTTGGCGCGGTATCGGTGGTGTCGGGTTCTATCCGCGGCGAAACGCTGTCGCTGCCGTTGCAGATTGAATTACTGGAGCAGGACTACAACACCGTCGGCTCCTTTACCGCCGCAGCGCTGTTGACGCTGATGGCTATTTTGACCCTATTTTTAAAGAGTGTGGTGCAGTGGCGTTTGGAGAATCAGGAAAAACGTCAGCATCAGGAGGGAAATCATGAGCATTGAGATTGCCAATATTAAGAAGTCCTTTGGTCGCACCCAGGTGCTGAATGATATCTCGCTGGATATCCCCTCCGGACAAATGGTGGCGCTTCTGGGACCGTCCGGCTCCGGTAAAACCACGCTGCTGCGTATTATCGCCGGTCTGGAGCATCAGACCAGCGGACACATTCGCTTTCACGGTACCGACGTCAGCCGCCTTCACGCGCGCGATCGCAAAGTGGGCTTTGTATTCCAGCACTACGCCCTGTTCCGCCATATGACGGTGTTCGACAACATCGCCTTTGGCCTGACGGTGCTGCCGCGTCGCGAGCGTCCGAATGCCGCCGCGATTAAAGCGAAAGTGACTAAACTGCTGGAGATGGTGCAGCTGGCCCATCTGGCAGACCGTTTCCCGGCGCAGCTTTCCGGCGGGCAGAAACAGCGCGTGGCGCTGGCTCGCGCCCTGGCGGTGGAACCCCAGATCCTGCTGCTGGATGAACCCTTCGGCGCGCTGGATGCGCAGGTGCGTAAAGAGCTGCGTCGCTGGCTGCGTCAGCTGCATGAAGAGCTGAAGTTCACCAGCGTCTTCGTCACCCACGATCAGGAAGAGGCGATGGAAGTGGCCGACCGGGTGGTGGTGATGAGTCAGGGGAATATTGAGCAGGTGGATGAGCCAGAACAGCTCTGGCGTGAACCCGCCACCCGCTTCGTGCTCGAATTTATGGGGGAAGTGAACCGTCTGCATGGCAATATTCGCGGCGGTCAGTTCCACGTGGGTGCCCATCGCTGGCCGCTGGGTTACACCCCGGCGTATCAAGGCCCGGTCGATCTGTTCCTGCGTCCGTGGGAAGTGGACGTCAGCCGCCGCACCAGCCTCGATTCGCCGCTGCCGGTACAGGTGCTGGAAGCCAGCCCGAAAGGGCATTACACCCATCTGGTAGTCCAGCCGCTGGGCTGGTACGACGAACCGCTGACCGTGGTGATGCGCGACGACGAGCCACCGCACCGCGGCGAGCGCCTGTTTGTTGGCCTGCAGCACGCCCGCATTTATCACGGTAAGGATCGTATCGAGACGCCTGGGGTTCTTGCTCTGGCGGAGTCAGCCTGATAGGTTAATCGGTATGTTTATCGCCCGGTGGCGCGCAGCGATCGGGCCTGCTAAAGCACGGATGTAGGCCCGGTAAGCATAGCGCCACCGGGCTTTTTATTGGACAGCGATCGTGAACACACTCGAACAAACCATCGGTAATACCCCACTAATCAAATTACAACGCATGGGGCCGGACAACGGCAGCGAAATCTGGGTCAAACTGGAAGGCAATAATCCGGCCGGATCGGTCAAAGACCGCGCCGCGCTGTCGATGATTGTGCAGGCGGAAAAACGCGGTGAAATCCAGCCCGGCGATGTGCTGATTGAAGCGACCAGCGGCAACACCGGTATCGCGCTGGCGATGATCGCCGCGCTGAAAGGCTATCGCATGAAGCTGCTGATGCCGGACAACATGAGCCAGGAGCGCCGCGCCGCGATGCTGGCCTACGGCGCAGAGCTGATTCTGGTGACGCCAGAGCAGGGCGGTATGGAAGGGGCGCGAGATTTAGCGCTATCGATGTCTGAGCACGGTGAAGGCACGTTGCTGGATCAGTTCAACAACCCCGATAACCCGCTTGCGCACTACACCACCACCGGCCCGGAAATCTGGCAGCAGACCGAGGGGCGGATCACCCATTTTGTCTCCAGTATGGGTACCACGGGCACCATTACCGGGGTCTCACGTTTTCTGCGCGAGCAGGATAAAGCGGTAAGCATCGTTGGGCTCCAGCCGGAAGAGGGAAGCAGTATTCCGGGCATTCGCCGCTGGCCCGCGGAGTATATGCCGGGGATTTTTAATGCGAGCCTGGTTGATCAGGTGCTGGATGTTCATCAGCGTGATGCGGAAAATACCATGCGTGAGCTGGCCGTACGCGAAGGTATCTTCTGCGGGGTCAGCTCCGGCGGCGCGGTAGCGGGCGCACGGCGCATTGCTGAGCAGAATCCTGGTGCGGTAGTGGTAGCGATCATCTGCGATCGTGGCGATCGCTACCTTTCTACCGGGGTCTTTGGTGAAGAACATTTCAGTCAGGGCGCAGGGATTTAACAGCATGGACATGATCTTATTCCGCGACAAAACCCGGGCGCAGCAGACCGACATTGTGGCAGTGCAATCGCAGGTGGTTTATGGCAGCGTCGGTAACAGCATCGCGGTGCCTAATATTCGTCAGCATCACCTCAACGTAACGGCGGTACCGACGGTGCTGTTCAGTAATACCCCGCACTATGACACCTTCTACGGCGGCGTGATCCCCGACGAGTGGTTCAGCGGCTACCTGAAGGCGCTGGAAGAGCGTGATGTGCTGCGCGAGCTGAAAGCGGTCACCACCGGGTACATGGGCAGCGCCAGCCAGATTGCAATCCTTGCGGAGTGGCTGAAGGCCATCAAGCAACAGCATCCGGAACTGCTGGTGCTGGTCGATCCGGTTATCGGCGATACCGACAGCGGCATCTACGTGAAGCCGGAAATCCCCGACGCCTATTGCCAGCACCTGCTGCCGCTGGCGCAGGGCATTACCCCGAATGTGTTTGAGCTGGAAGTGTTAAGCCGCCAGCCGTGCCGTGATATCGCCAGCGCCATTGCGGCCGCGAAAGGGCTGCTTTCGCAGACGCTGCAATGGGTGGCGATCACCAGCGCGCCGGTTGAAGGGGACGCTGACAGCATCCACGTGGTGCTGGTGTCCCATGACAACGTGACGGTAAGCGCTCACCCGCGGATTAAGACCGACCTGAAAGGCACCGGCGATCTGTTCTGTTCTGAGCTGGCGAGTGCGCTGGTGCAGGGCGAAAACGTAGCGGCGGCGATAGCGCGCGCGGGGGATCGGGTGACGCAGGTGATGAAGTTCACTCAGGAGAAGGGTTACGACGAGCTGGTGCTACCGGCCTGACAAACAAAAATGGCGCCCGAAGGCGCCATTTTTCTGTGCGGCAAGAATTACTTCTTGATGCGAATAACCGGGGTTTCACCCACAGTGACGCTGCCAGACAGTTTGATCAGTTCTTTGATTTCGTCCATGTTGGAGATAACAACCGGCGTCAGGGTAGACTTGGCTTTCTCTTCCAGCAGTGGCAGATCGAATTCAATGACCGGGTCGCCAACTTTAACACGCTGGCCTTCTTCAGCGATACGCTTGAAGCCTTCGCCTTTCAGCTCGACAGTGTCGATACCGAAGTGAACGAACAGTTCAATACCGCTATCGGATTCGATAGAGAATGCATGGTTGGTTTCAAAAATTTTACCAATTGTGCCGTCAACCGGTGCAACCATTTTGTTACCGGTTGGTTTGATAGCAATGCCATCACCAACGATTTTCTCAGCAAACACGACATCTGGCACGTCTTCAATGTTGACGATTTCGCCAGAAAGCGGAGCAATAATCTCAATAGTTCCGGAGTCTTTTTTATCATCAGAAACCAGAGATTTCAGTTTATCGAACAAACCCATGATCTTCTCCTAAGCAGTAATTTGGGCCGCATCTCGTGGATTAGCAGATTGTTTTTTCTTCAATGAACTTGTTAACCAGCGTCATTAACTCGTCCGTTGTCGGTTGAGCAAGAGCCTGCTCTGCTAACACCTTCGCATCTTCGAAGTTCGTGTTACGGATAATCTTCTTAATGCGCGGGATGGAAATGGCGCTCATAGAGAATTCGTCCAGACCCATACCCAGCAACAGAAGTGTAGCACGTTCATCGCCTGCAAGCTCACCACACATGCCTGTCCATTTGCCTTCAGCATGAGAAGCATCAATAACTTGCTTGATCAGTGTCAGTACCGATGGGGACATTGGCTGGTAGAGATGCGCAATCATATCATTACCACGGTCAACTGCCAGGGTGTACTGGGTTAAGTCGTTGGTACCAATACTAAAGAAATCGACTTCTTTGGCTAAATGACGGGCAATCGTTGCCGCGGCAGGGGTTTCCACCATTACGCCGACTTCGATGGTTTCGTCAAAGTCTTTACCTTCGTCACGCAGTTCCTGTTTGTAGATTTCGATCTCTTTCTTCAGTGCACGCACTTCTTCAACAGAGATGATCATCGGGAACATAATGCGCAGTTTACCGAAAGCGGAAGCACGCAGGATAGCGCGGACCTGGTCACGCAGGATCTCTTTACGATCCATGGCGATACGCACTGCACGCCAGCCCAGGAACGGGTTCTCTTCTTTCGGGAAGTTCATGTACGGCAGCTCTTTGTCGCCACCGATATCCATGGTACGTACGATAACCGCCTGGGAGCCGCAAGCCAGAGCAACGGCTTTGTACGCCGCAAACTGCTCTTCTTCGGTTGGCAGGGCGTCACGGTCCATGAACAGGAATTCGGTACGGTACAGGCCGACACCTTCCGCGCCATTGCGCTCAGCGCCGTCAACGTCACGAACGGTACCGATGTTGGCGCAGACTTCAACCTGATGGCCGTCCAGCGTAATCGCTGGCAGATCTTTCAGTTTAGCCAGTTCGGCTTTCTCAGAAGCAACCTGCTCCTGAACGGCACGCAGCTTGTCGATTTCTTCGTTGGTCGGATTGACGTAAACCAGATTGTTTACGGCATCCAGAATCAGATAGTCGTTGTTTTTAACCTGAGCGGTGACGCTACCGGTTCCCACGATGGCTGGCAGCTCCAGAGAACGCGCCATGATCGAGGTGTGGGAAGTACGGCCGCCCGCATCAGTGATGAAACCCAGCACCTTGTTCAGGTTCAGCTGTGCGGTTTCTGATGGGGTCAGGTCAGCAGCAACCAGGATAACTTCGTCCTGAATGGAGCTCAGGTCGATGATAGCCAGGCCGAGGATGTTGCGCAGCAGGCGCTTACCGATGTCACGTACGTCCGCCGCACGCTCTTTCAGGTATTCATCGTCTAGCTCTTCCAGAGCCGTAGCCTGACCTTCGATAATCTCATGTGCAGCCGCGTCAGCTGTCATGTTCTTATCTTTAATGAGGGCTATGATTTCCTGCTCCAGCTCCTCATCTTCGAGCAACATGATGTGGCCTTCGAAGATGGCTTCTTTTTCTTCACCGAAAGTTTCGCCGGCTTTAGTCTTGATTGTTTCCAGCTGCGCAGATGCTTTTGCACGACCACTCAGAAAACGTTCAACTTCCTGACTAACCTTATCGGCAGAAATCTTTTTCCGGTCGATGACGATCTCGTCTTCCTTCAGCAGAAGTGCTTTGCCGAAAGCGATACCCGGGGATGCTAAAATGCCTGAAATCATAACCCTACCTTACTTGTGACTGATATTGAAAAGAACCCGGATACTTACTCGAGCTCAGCCATCAGTTTAACCAGATGCTCAACTGCTTTCTGCTCGTCTTCGCCTTCAGCGGAGATAGTAACAACGGTACCCTGAGTCAGGCCCAGAGTCTGCAGTTTGAACAGGCTTTTGGCGCTTGCGCTTTTGCCGTTGGAAGTCACAGTGATCTCAGAAGTGAAGCCTTTCGCTTCTTTAACAAACTGAGCAGCAGGGCGGGTGTGCAGACCGTTCGGAGCGGTAATGGTAACTTCTTGCTGGAACATTGTATTTCCCCAACTTATTGGTTTAGTGTTGTGGAACTAAAGTCTAGCCTGGCGGTTGGACTTTAGCCTGTATTGTTAGCACCGGCTTAACGGTACGTAGCGCAGCTTGTGTCAAACGCATTCCGATGCTGGCATGTCAGGCTGCTGACGTTTCGTTCGACATTAAACATTATGCCGCGAAAGCAATACTTGAACCAAATCATAAAATCGATTCAGCAAGCGGATTTCGTGATCCGATTAATTTCGCGCATCAAAATAATTGTCAGCTTAAATACCAGAGCCAACGGGGTGAAGCAATGCCGGTAGAGGTAAAACTTTGAAGCAGGCCACAAAAAAGCACCCTGAAGGGTGCTTTTTTACGCGCTATTTACATTTTGGCACTACTGTTGCAATTCTTTCTCAGTGAAGAGATCTGCAAACAGGGCCGTGCTTAAATAACGCTCACCCGAGGAAGGAAGGATAACCACAATATTCTTGTTGGTAAAGGTTTCATCTTCGAGCAGCTGCAGTGCCGCAGCAACCGCCGCACCCGAAGAGATGCCCGCCAGAATACCTTCTTCTTCCATCAGACGGCGTGCCGTCGAGATCGCCTCATCATTAGTGATAGCAACCACTTTATCAATCAGTTTCAGATCCAGGTTACCTGGAATAAAGCCTGCGCCGATGCCCTGAATTTTATGCGGGCCCGGTTTCAGCTCAACACCGGCCAGCGCCTGGGCGATAACAGGGGAGTCGGTTGGCTCTACGGCAACGGTAATCAGATCCTTTTTGCCTTTTGTGCCTTTAATGTAGCGGCTGACGCCGGTCAGCGTACCGCCAGTCCCCACGCCTGAAATAAACACGTCAACCTGACCGTCGGTATCTTCCCAGATTTCCGGACCGGTGGTTTTTTCGTGGATTTCCGGGTTGGCCGGGTTACTGAACTGCTGCAGCAGCAGATATTTAGCCGGATCGCTGGCAACAATTTCTTCTGCCTTCTGGATCGCGCCTTTCATGCCTTTCGCGCCTTCGGTCAGCACCAGGTTCGCGCCCAGCGCTTTAAGCAGCTTACGGCGTTCGATGCTCATGGTTTCTGGCATGGTCAGCGTCAGCTTGTAGCCGCGCGCTGCGGCCACGTAGGCCAGCGCAATGCCGGTGTTACCGCTGGTTGGCTCAACCAGCTCAACGCCCGGTTTCAGCACGCCGCGTTTTTCCGCATCCCAAATCATATTGGCACCGATACGGCATTTTACGCTGAAGCTTGGGTTACGAGATTCTACCTTCGCCAGAATGCGTCCATTACCGATGCGGTTCAGTCGAACCAGGGGCGTGTGACCGATAGTCAGCGAGTTGTCTTCAAAAATCTTACTCATGGCCTGTCCTTAACTGTTTGAATTTGGGATACCGCATCAGCATACCTACAAGGCGGCGATGGGGAAGTAAGGAATTCGCATATCTATATGCTGCAAAGAAATAATGGGGATCAGTATGGAATAAGGAGTGGCATAAGCCTGGCCGTCATCCTTCACGCCCCAGGCGCGTTGGCTGCGTTCGTTCACCCCGGTCACTTACCTGTGTAAGCTCCCGGGGATTCACTCACTTGCCGCCTTCCTGCGACGTAAATGATTTAGGCAGGTGTGCTTTCTATTTCCACAGTGCGTGTTTATCACGATAACAGTCGACCCACATTGCCGTCGCACCGCAAACCGCAACCGGCATAATGAACAGATTCAGTACCGGGATCAGGGTAAACAGGCTGGTCAGGGCACCAAACTGCATATTGGTCATCTTGCGACTGCGCAGGGCGGTGCGCATCTCTTTAAACGGCACCTTGTGATTATCAAACGGGTAATCGCAATACTGGATCGCCAGCATCCAGGCGCTGAACAGGAACCACACCACCGGGGCGACAGTCTGCCCGATGCCCGGAATAAAATAGAGCACCAGCAGCACCAGCGCGCGCGGCAGATACCAGGCAAGCTTTTGCCACTCGCGCTTCATGATCCGCGGGACATCTTTCATGATCCCCAGCACACCGGTATCCGGTGGGGTTGCGCCGGTCAGTCGCGCTTCGAGCTGTTCGGCCAGCAGGCCGTTAAACGGGGCCGCAATCCAGTTGGCAATCGTCGAAAAGAGATAGCCAAACACCAGCAAAACCGAGAGCACCACCAGCGGCCACAATACGTAGCTCAGCCACTGCAGCCAGTCGGGGACATGGCTCATGATGGCCGGGATCCAGCTGTCCAGCTGTGTGAAGAGCCACCAGAACGCACCCCCCATCAACAGAATGTTGATCAGCAGGGGCAAAATGACAAAGCGTCGGATGCCTGGCAGTGAAACCAGTTTCCAGCCTTGAGAAAAGTACCAGACGCCGCTGCGTGGGGGAGAAGAAGTTGATGAAACCATAACCAGGTGGAGCTCCTTTTATCACAACCAGTGAAATTGCCCGCCTATATTAGCCAGGTGTGGCGCGTTGACCAGTTAAGAAATGTTCGAAAAAACAGCAAAAAGCACGATTTCGTTCATCTTTATGCTGCGAATGCTCTGCACGCACTTGCACTTGAGGTAATCGGCAAATACTCTTAGTGAGTAAATGTTTGCCGTGGTGGCAAGGTGTTAGAACAACAGAGAATATAATGATGCAGGATTTGCGTCTGATATTAATCATTGTTGGCGCGATCGCCATAATCGCTTTACTGGTACATGGTTTCTGGACCAGCCGTAAAGAGCGCTCTTCTATGTTTCGCGATCGCCCATTGAAGCGCATGAAGTCGACCCGTGAAGACGATAGCGATGACGATATCGATGAAACGGAAGATGACGGTGTGGGTGAAGTTCGCGTTCATCGCAACAATACGGCACCCGGTGCAGGCCATGGGGAGCATGAAGCGCCTCGTCAGTCTCCGCAGCATCAGTATCAGCCACCGTACGCCTCCGCGCAGCCACGTCCTGCGCCGCAGCAGCCTGCGGACGTGCCGGTACAGCCGCCGCAACCGCAGCAGCAGGAGCCTGTGCGCCAGCAGCCGGTGCAGCAACCTCCGTATGCCGCTCAGCCTGAACCTCAGCCTCAGCCAGTCGTGCAGCAGGCGCCGCAGCCTGTCGCGCCGCAACCCGCACCTGCGCCTGTCGTAGAGCCGGAGCCGGTGGTCGAAGCCGCGCCAGTGGTTGAAAAACCCCAGCGCAAAGAGACGGTGATCGTCATGAGCGTTGCCGCCCATCAGGGCACCGCCATCAATGGTGAAGTGCTGCTCAACAGCATCGAGCAGGCGGGCTTTAAGTTTGGCGACATGAACATCTTCCATCGTCACCTGAGCCCGGACGGCAGCGGTCCTTCCCTGTTCAGCCTAGCCAATATGGTGAATCCGGGAACCTTCGATCCGGAGATGACCGGTGATTTCACAACGCCGGGCATTACGATCTTTATGCAGGTGCCGTCTTACGGCGATGAACTGCAAAACTTTAAGCTGATGCTGCAGTCTGCTCAGTACATCGCCGATGAAGTCGGCGGTATGGTGCTCGACGATCAGCGTCGTATGATGACGCCGCAGAAGTTGCGCGAATATCAGGACCGCATCCGCGAAGTTAAAGAAGCTAACGCATAACAGTCTGCGTGTGTTTCACTCCTCCTCAACCCCCGCCTGTCGGGGGTTTTTCTCATTGATGGTGCGCCATGGACTCAATCGAACAACAACTCACTGAACTGCGAACCACGCTTCGCCATCATGAATACCTTTATCATGTGATGGACGCGCCAGAAGTGCCTGACGCGGAGTATGACCGTCTGATGCGCGAGCTTCGCGAGCTGGAAGCCCGGCATCCGGATTTAATCACCCCGGATTCGCCAACCCAGCGCGTCGGTGCCGCGCCGCTGGCCTCGTTCAGCCAAATCCGCCACGAAGTGCCGATGCTGTCGCTGGATAACGTCTTCGACGAAGAGAGCTTCCTCGCCTTTAACAAACGCGTGCAGGACCGGCTGAAAAGCGCCGAAGCGCTGAGCTGGTGCTGCGAGCTAAAGCTGGACGGCCTGGCGGTCAGCATCCTGTACGAAAACGGGGTGATGATCCGCGCCGCCACTCGCGGTGACGGCACGACCGGCGAGGACATTACCGCCAATGTGCGCACCATCCGCGCCATCCCGCTTAAGCTGCGCGGCGAGAATATCCCCGCACGGCTGGAGGTGCGGGGTGAAGTGTTCCTGCCGCAGGCGGGCTTTGAAAAAATCAACGACGAGGCGCGCCGTACCGGGGGCAAAATCTTCGCTAATCCGCGTAATGCCGCCGCAGGATCGCTGCGTCAGCTCGACCCGCGCATAACCGCGAAGCGACCACTCACTTTCTTCTGCTATGGCGTGGGGATCCTGGAGGGGGGCGAGTTACCGGACACCCATCTGGGCAGGCTGCTGCAGTTTAAAGCCTGGGGACTGCCGGTGAGTAACCGCGTGCAGCTGTGCGACTCACCGGAGGCGGTGCTGGCCTTTTACCGTCAGGTTGAAGTCGATCGTCCATCGCTCGGGTTTGATATCGACGGGGTGGTGATCAAAGTCAACGCCCTTGCCCTGCAGGAGCAGCTGGGCTTTGTTGCCCGTGCGCCCCGCTGGGCGGTGGCCTTTAAGTTTCCGGCCCAGGAGCAGATGACCTTTGTACGCGACGTTGAGTTCCAGGTAGGGCGCACCGGGGCGATAACGCCGGTGGCGCGTCTTGAACCGGTTCAGGTGGCCGGGGTGCTGGTCAGCAACGCCACGCTGCACAACGCCGATGAGATTGACCGTCTGGGGCTGCGTATTGGTGACAAAGTGGTGATTCGCCGTGCGGGGGATGTGATCCCGCAGGTGGTCAACGTCGTGGAATCTGAACGCCCTGCGGATACCCGCGCCATTGAATTCCCGGCCCACTGTCCGGTCTGCGGCTCGGACGTAGAACGTGTCGAAGGTGAAGTCGTGACGCGCTGCACCGGCGGCCTGGTCTGCGGGGCCCAGCGCAAAGAGGCGTTGAAACATTTTGTCTCCCGTCGGGCGCTGGACGTGGACGGCATGGGCGACAAGATCATCGACCAGCTGGTTGAGAAAGAGTATGTCCATACCCCCGCCGATCTGTTCCGCCTGACGCCAGGCAAGCTGACCGGTCTGGATCGAATGGGGCCAAAATCGGCGCAAAACGTTTTTAATGCGCTGGATAAGGCTAAAGACACCACCTTTGCCCGCTTCCTGTACGCGCTGGGTATCCGCGAAGTGGGCGAGGCGACAGCCGCCAACCTGGCGGCGTATTTCGGGACGCTCGATGCGCTCCAGAACGCATCCATTGAGGAGCTGCAAAAAGTTGCGGATGTGGGCATTGTCGTCGCCACTCACGTGTTTAACTTCTTCGCAGAAGAGAGCAATCGCGACGTCATCGGTCAGTTGCTCAACGAAGGCGTGCGTTGGCCTGCGCCGGTGGTGATCAATGCCGAAGAGATCGACAGCCCGTTTGCCGGTAAAACGGTGGTGTTGACCGGCAGTCTGAGCCAGCTTTCCCGCGATGATGCCAAAGCGCGCCTGGTGGCGCAGGGGGCGAAAGTCGCGGGCAGCGTGTCGAAGAAAACCGACCTGGTGATCGCCGGTGAAGCAGCGGGCTCGAAGCTCGCCAAAGCGCAGGAGCTGGGCATTGACGTGATTGATGAAGCAGAGATGCTGCGTCTGTTAGGAGAGTAACGTGGATAAAGCGCAGCTTATTGAGATCGCCAACACCGAGATGCCGTTCGGCAAGTATAAAGGCCGCAGGCTGATTGACGTGCCGGAAGAGTATTTGCTGTGGTTTGCCCGTAAGGATGGATTTCCTGCCGGGCATCTTGGCGAGCTGATGGCGCTGACGTTACTGATCCAAACCGAGGGGCTGACCCAGCTGGTTCAGCCCCTGAAACGGCCTTAAGCTTTGGCGGCGCGGGCCTTCTCCTGCGCCTGCAGTTTCTCGGTCTGGCGCTGGTAGCGGCGCGCCAGCACCGAGCAGATCATCAGCTGCAGCTGGTGGAAGATCATCAGCGGCAGCACCATCATCCCAATCACCGAGGTCGGAAACAGAATATTGGCCATCGGGATCCCGTTTGCCAGGCTCTTTTTCGAACCACAGAAGACAATGGTAATTTCATCGGCTTTATTAAAGCCGAAGCTGCGCGCGGCAAACACGTTGATCGCAATGATAATTGCCAGCAGCACCAGACTCACCACCACGATAAACAACAGCGACCCGACCCCGACTTTATTCCAGATGCCGTTGACTACCGCTTCACTGAAGGCGGAATAGACCACTAACAGAATCGATGTCTGATCGGTTTTGCCAATCCATTTCTTATGCTTCGCCACAAACGCCCCGGTCCACGGGCGGGAGAGATGGCCGAGCACAAACGGCAGCAGCAGCTGAAGCATGATCTTCCCGACCTGATCCAGGTTGCCTTCCGCTCCGTGCATATTCATTACCAGCCCTACCAGCAACGGCGAAACAAAAATCCCCAACAGGCTGGAGGCCGATGCAGAACACACCGCCGCCGCCACGTTACCGCCCGCCATCGAGGTAAAGGCAATCGCCGACTGCACGGTAGCCGGCAAAATGCACAGATAGAGGAAGCCGGTATACAGCGCCGGATCGACATTGACCGGGGCCCACCAGGCAAACAGCACGCCTAACACCGGGAAGATGACAAAGGTGCTGCACATCACCCACAGATGCAGTCGCCAGTGGCTGCCGCCTGCGACAATCGCCTCGCGGGAAAGCTTAGCCCCGTGCATAAAGAACAGCAGCGCAATGGCGGCGGTTGTCAGCCCTTCAAAGAAAGGCACAAATTCCCCGCGGGCCGGGAACAGTGAAGCCAGTAAAACAACGCTGATAAGCGTGAGGGTGAACGGATCGAGGATGCGAAAAAGTTTCATAAATACTCCTGAAAACAGATGGCGCTATTGTGCTGCCTTCCCTTTGAGAAATAAAATTGATTTATTGCATCAATATATGAGGGAAACAGATGAATTACTCGCTGCGTCAGCTGCGCGTTTTTGTCACCGTCGCGCAGGCAAAAAGTTTTAGCCGGGCAGGGGAGATCATCGGCCTGAGCCAGTCGGCGGTGAGTCACAGCGTGAAGGAGCTGGAACTGCAGACCGGGGTTCGATTGCTGGACAGAACCACGCGTGAGGTGGTGTTGACCGAGGCGGGCCAGCAGCTGGCGGCGCGTCTGGAGCGCATTCTGGATGAGCTATCGACCACTCTGCGCGACGTCGGCCGGGTCGGACAACAGCTGTCCGGGACGGTGCGCGTGGCGGCCAGCCAGACCATTTCGGCGCATCTCATTCCACACTGTATTGCTCACAGTAATCATCACTATCCAGAGATTAAATTTGTCCTGCATGACCGCCCGCAGCAGTGGGTGCTGGAGAGCATTCGCCAGGGGGAGGTGGATTTTGGCATTGTGATCGACCCCGGTGCGGCAACCGATTTAGAGTGCGAAACGGTGCTGTCGGAACCCTTCCTGCTGTTGTGCCGCGACGATCACCCTTTTGCCGGACGGGATTCGGTGAGCTGGCACGAGCTTGAGGGGCAGCGGCTGGTGCTACAGGATTATGCCTCCGGCAGCCGACCGCTTATCGACGCCGCGCTGGCGGGCTTTTCGGTCGAGGCCAACATTGTGCAGGAGATTGGTCATCCGGCGACGCTGTATCCGATGGTTGAGTCGGGCATTGGCATCAGCGTGTTGCCCGCACTGGCGCTGCCGCTGCCGCAGGGCAATCATCTGCAGGTCCTGAGGCTCACCCCGGTGGTTGATCGGCAACTGATGCTGGTACGACGTAAAAATCGCTCGCTATCGACCGCGGCCCAGGCGCTGTGGGACGTGGTTCGCCTGCAGGCCAGCGAGCTGACCGCAGGCCGGGTGCAGGATCCGCTGTATCAGAAGTAGCAGCTTAATCCATTCGAAACGCCTATCGATCGGCCCGGGAAAGTGTATTGGTAAAGGGTTAGCCACTCTCGCTATAAGAAAGAGGTACTCAACATTATTCCAATTATTCAGCTTAAAGGATTTCGCATGAGCCACTCTCTTTTTTCCCAGAATCCCTGGTATAGCGCCGACATTATCCGTGGTTACAAACCCGACTTTACCCCGCGCGTGGCCTTTATTCTTGGCTCCGGTTTAGGCGCTCTGGCAGAACAAATTGAAGACGCGGTGGCGATCTCTTACGAGAAGCTGCCGGGTTTCCCGGTCAGTACCGTCCACGGACATGCCGGAGAGCTGGTGCTTGGCCATCTGGCCGGTGTCCCGGTGGCGTGCATGAAGGGGCGCGGGCATTTTTATGAAGGCCGCGGCATGAGCGTGATGACCGATGCGGTTCGCACTCTGAAGCTGCTGGGCTGTGAACTGCTGTTCAGCACCAATGCGGCGGGCTCGCTGCGACCGGAAGTGGGGCCAGGCAGCCTTGTTGCCTTAAACGATCACATCAATACCATGCCGGGTACGCCGATGGTCGGGCTGAACGATGAACGTTTCGGCGATCGCTTCTTCTCGCTGGCGAATGCCTATGACGCCGAGTACCGCGCAGTGCTCCAGACGGTGGCGGCAGAGGCCGGTTTTCCGCTGACAGAAGGGGTCTTCGTCTCTTATCCGGGGCCAAACTTTGAAACGGTGGCCGAGATCCGCATGATGCAGATTATTGGCGGCGACGTAGTCGGGATGTCGGTCGTGCCGGAAGTGATCGCAGCCCGCCACTGCGGGCTGAAGGTGGTGGCCGTATCGGCGATCACCAATCTGGCGGAAGGGTTGGGCGACATCAAGTTGTCCCATGCGCAAACGCTGGCCGCGGCGGAACTGTCCCGGCAAAACTTTATTGACCTGATCTGCGGGTTCTTACGCAAGTTAGCCTGACACTCATAATAATAATGACCCCGCGTGCGGGGTCAGATTTTGCGGCAAGGAACAGAATATGGGTATTGCATCCCGATTAAAGGTCATGTCGTTTTTACAGTATTTCATCTGGGGTAGCTGGCTGGTGACCCTGGGCTCTTACATGATTAACACCCTCGATTTTACCGGTGCCAACGTCGGCATGGTGTACAGCTCCAAAGGCCTGGCGGCGATCATCATGCCCGGTATTATGGGGATAATTGCCGACAAATGGCTGCGCGCCGAACGCGCTTATATGTTCTGTCATCTGGTGTGCGCCGGCGTGCTGCTCTACGCCACCACCGTCACCGACCCGGACACAATGTTCTGGGTGATGCTGATCAATGCGATGGCCTATATGCCGACCATCGCCTTGTCCAACAGCGTGTCTTACTCCTGCCTTGCCCAGTCGGGCCAGGATCCGGTCACCGCTTTCCCACCCATTCGCGTGTTTGGCACGATAGGCTTTATTGTGGCTATGTGGACGGTCAGTCTGATGGGGCTGGAATTAAGCAGCGCGCAGTTGTATATCGCCTCCGGCGCATCATTGCTGTTAGCGATGTACGCCATCACGCTGCCGAAAATCCCGGTGGCGCAAAAGAAAGCCTGCACCACGCTCGCCAGCAAGCTGGGCCTCGATGCGTTCGTGCTGTTCAAAAATCCGCGGATGGCCATCTTCTTTGGATTTGCGATGATGCTGGGGGCGGTGCTGCAAATTACCAACGTCTTTGGCAATCCGTTCCTGCATGATTTTGCCCGCAACCCGGCGTTTGCTGGCAGCTTTGTGGTCAGCTATCCCTCTATTTTGCTTTCCGTTTCGCAGATGGCGGAAGTGGGCTTCATCCTGACCATCCCGTACTTCCTTAAGCGTTATGGCATCAAAACGGTGATGCTAATGAGCATGCTGGCGTGGACGCTGCGCTTCGGCTTCTTCGCGTTCGGCGATCCTTCTCCGTTCGGTTTTGTGCTGCTGCTGATGTCGATGATTGTCTATGGCTGCGCCTTCGACTTCTTCAATATTTCAGGATCGGTGTTCGTCGAGCAGGAGGTAGATTCCAGCATTCGTGCCAGCGCGCAAGGGCTATTTATGACCATGGTGAATGGCGTGGGCGCATGGGTTGGCTCGATTCTGAGCGGAATGGCGGTGGATTACTTCTCGGTGGATGGGGTGAAGGACTGGCAAACCATCTGGCTGCTGTTTGCCGCCTACTCGCTGGCGCTGGCGGTTATTTTTGCCCTGTTCTTTAAATATCAGCATCAGCCAGAAAAAATGGCGGCCAAATCGCTGGCACATTAGTCCTGGCGCTTACGTTATTGTTACGGTGGGCCCTGTGGTAAATTCCCTGCATCACTCTTTAATTCATGGAGCGCAGTTGGGATGGAACGAGCCCACCGTATCGATCTGAAATTATTGCGTTACTTTCTCGCGGTTGCAGAAGAACTGCATTTCGGACGGGCTGCGGCCCGTTTGAACATGTCGCAGCCCCCGTTAAGTATTCACGTCAAAGAGCTGGAGCAACAGCTCGGTACCTTGCTGTTTGTCCGCCACTCGCGCAGCGTCGCGTTAACCCACGCGGGTAAAATCCTGATGGAGGAGTCGCGCCGTTTGCTGGCCAGTGCCAGCCAGGCCATGGCGCGCGTCGAGCAGATTGGCCGCGGTGAGGCAGGGCGCATTGAGCTTGGCGTGGTAGGAACTGCCATGTGGGGAAAGATGCGGCCTGTGATGCGCCGTTTCCTGAAAGAGAATCCCAACGTTGAGGTGATGTTCCGCGAGAACATGCCCACCACGCAGATGGCGCTGCTGGAGCGACGTGAACTGGATGCAGGGATCTGGCGGATGGCGACGGAACCGATGCCGGGGTTTACCCGCTTACGCCTACATGAATCGTCATTTCTGGTCGCGATGCCGCAGGATCATCCCCTGACGGCTTGTGATGCCATACCGCTTGAGGCACTGCGCAATGAATATTTCGTCACCATGCCGTCGATGCACACCGACTGGGCCTTCTTGCAACGCGTTTGTCAGAGTGCCGGTTTTTCACCGCTGATTGTTCGTGAGGTCATGGAACCGCAAACAGTGCTGGCGATGGTCAGCATGGGGATTGGAATTACGTTAATCGCGGACAGCTATGCGCAAATGAACTGGCCCGGCGTGGTGTTTCGTCCCCTGGAAGCGCGTATTCCGGCGGATCTGTATATCGTCTATGAAGAGCAGCAGGCAACGCCTGCAATGGTTAAGCTGGTTGAGGCGCTGACGCATTTAAACCGGGTATGAAGGGAGGATGCAGGCGCAGCGAGGAAATCTGGCCCGCATACGCGACGCATCAGACGTAGATATCAATCTTATGCTCATCGGAAGGGGAGTTCACACCTTCCACTTTGCCCTGCTGCTGTTCCTGCTTCTGCTGGGCTTCTTCTGCCTGACGGCGCTGGAGCTGCGCCAGCTGGGCCTGCAACATTTTGATTTGCGCCTGCAGTAACTCCTGCTGCTTTTTCTTGTCTTCGGTGGTGCCGCTGCCGTTGGCAACATCTTTCAGTTGCTGGGTCAGTTTGGTTATTTGCGACGTCAGACGGCCGATCTGTGAAGAAAGGTCGTTGCCCGTATTGCGACTGCTGCCGCTGCTCTGGGTTTGTACCGATGCGGTGGATGTTTGTATTGTGGTCATGCTGAAAACCTCTTGCCAAAAAAGAGATATCGGCAAGAAATTGAAGGACTTGAGGATGCCTACCTGAACTGGTAGGAATCGCAGATAGCAAAAAAGCGCCTTTAGGGCGCTTTTTTACATTGGTGGGTCGTGCAGGATTCGAACCTGCGACCAATTGATTAAAAGTCAACTGCTCTACCAACTGAGCTAACGACCCGAATGGTGGGTGATGACGGGCTCGAACCGCCGACCCCCTCCGTGTAAAGGAGGTGCTCTACCAACTGAGCTAATCACCCATTTCGGTACTTCTTTGATAAGACATCGCGTTGAGAATGGTGGGCGATGACGGGCTCGAACCGCCGACCCCCTCCGTGTAAAGGAGATGCTCTACCAACTGAGCTAATCGCCCATTCTCAAATTCTTATCTACACTGCGGTATCTACGTGAAGTAGATGGTGGGTGATGACGGGCTCGAACCGCCGACCCCCTCCGTGTAAAGGAGGTGCTCTACCAACTGAGCTAATCACCCCCGCTGTGTGGAGTCGCATTATAGGGAGAGTTGAAAATGAGTCAACGCCTTTTCTCAAGTTTTTGTTTGTTCGTCGTAAAATTAAACAAAACGATCGCGAAAGCGGCAATGGCGCATGATTTCTAAACAAAAACGGCCAGCAACAAGGATCTCACTGCAACAAGATTGAGGAATCAGACTGGAGTGATAGAATATTGCCCACTTTAGTTTCCAGGATATGCCGGTTGTCGGCATCTTTATCACTGTAAGGCCATTTCATGAAAATCAAAACTCGCTTCGCGCCAAGCCCGACCGGCTATCTGCACGTCGGCGGTGCGCGCACTGCTCTCTATTCATGGCTGTTCGCACGTAACCAGGGCGGTGAGTTTGTGCTGCGTATTGAAGACACCGATCTCGAACGCTCAACGCCGGAAGCAATCGAAGCCATTATGGATGGCATGAACTGGCTGAATCTGGAGTGGGATGAAGGTCCGTATTTCCAGACTAAACGTTTTGATCGCTACAACGCGGTAATTGATGACATGCTGGTCGCGGGCACCGCCTATAAGTGTTACTGCTCAAAAGAGCGTCTGGAAGCGCTGCGTGAAGAGCAGATGGCGAATAACGAAAAGCCGCGCTACGACGGTCGCTGCCGTCACGGTCATGAGCATCATGCGGATGACGAGCCGTGCGTGGTGCGTTTTGCTAACCCGCAGGAAGGTTCGGTGATTTTTGACGACCAGATCCGCGGCCCGATCGAATTCAGCAACCAGGAGCTGGACGATCTGATTATTCGCCGCACCGACGGTGCACCGACCTATAACTTCTGCGTCGTGGTGGATGACTGGGATATGGCGATCACCCACGTTGTGCGTGGCGAAGACCATATCAACAACACCCCGCGTCAGATCAACATCCTGAAAGCGCTGAACGCACCGGTACCGGTGTATGCGCACGTTTCGATGATCAACGGTGACGACGGCAAAAAACTGTCCAAACGTCATGGCGCAGTCAGCGTGATGCAGTACCGGGACGATGGCTACCTGCCGGAAGCGCTGCTGAACTACCTGGTGCGTCTGGGCTGGTCCCATGGTGACCAGGAGATCTTCAGCCGCGAAGAGATGATTCAGCTCTTCTCGCTGGATGCAGTGGGTAAGTCTGCCAGTGCATTCAATACCGAAAAACTGCAGTGGCTGAACCATCACTACATCAACACCATGCAGCCGGAGTACGTGGCAACCTATCTGCAGTGGCACATTGAGCAGGCTAACATTGATACCCGTAATGGCCCGGAGCTGGCCGATCTGGTGAAACTGCTGGGTGAGCGCTGCAAAACGCTGAAAGAGATGGCGGAGAGCTGCCGCTACTTCTATGAAGAGTACGAAGCGTTTGATGCCGACGCGGCGAAGAAACACCTGCGCCCGGTTGCGCGCCAGCCGCTGGAAGTGGTTCGCGATAAACTGTCTGCCATCACCGACTGGAACGCTGAGAACGTGCACCATGCCATTCAGGCCACAGCAGATGAGCTGGAAGTCGGAATGGGTAAAGTCGGCATGCCGCTGCGCGTTGCGGTGACCGGTGCCGGTCAGTCTCCAGGTCTGGACGTCACGGTACACGCGATTGGTAAAACCCGCAGTATTGCGCGCATCAACAGAGCGCTGGGTTTTATTGCTGAACGCGAAAGCCAGCAGTAATCATGCAGTAAAAAACGGCAGGGTCTCCTGCCGTTTTGCTATTCCTCTGGCTCGGCGATATCAAGCCGAACGAGAAATCCCTGTAGTCCAATTCGAGTCAGCAGCTTATCGAGACGCTGTTGTTCCGCTCCCGTCATGCTCTCCAGCGTATTAACGATTCGTCGCATTGGCCCAGCAGGCGTTGCGTCGCCGTAGCTGGCCGCGGTTTCCGCCAGCTGGTAAATCATCTGACGTTTTCGAATGGCCGGAATGTTCATGATGTGGTCACGCACCTGAGCGTCAATATGGATCAGGCGCGCCCGACCGCCTTTCACACCATTAATACCTTCCGTCTTCCAGCCATTCTTGCGTACCCAGCGGTTGACTGTTTGTCTGGCGACACCGAGGGTATCGGCCAGCTCTTCGGTGGTCATTTTATTCGGTAATTTTTTCATAATCGTTCTGCTCGCGAATCCCTAAGCGTTGCAACAATCCGGTAATCCCTTCCCGCAGTAACAGTGAGGCAAGTTGCTTCTGTTCTTTTTGGGTCATTTCACTGGCCAGCGTCAGCAGCAGGGCCTGTAGCGAGTTATCGGCAGACAGGTCGGGCAGTGGCTGTGCATCCGGCGCCCTGCGCGCGTTGCGGATAAAATCCCGCACCTTTTCATTCACATGAACCAGACGGGCCTTTCCACCCTGGACGCCGGGTTTTGGCGACGTGGACCACCCCTCTTTACGTACCCATTTATTGATGGTCTGTCGGCTATAGCCAGTGAGTCGGGCCAACTCTTCTGGCGTCATTCGTTCCTTGATCATGCAATTTCCTGAGGAAGAGTAGGGTTAATTAGTGATTCATTTTATAACATCGTTTTACGCGAAGACGTGACAAGTTTAACGTATGCCTGCGAGCATCCTCGCAATGTGATTTATTTGCATGAATTTTCAGCGGTTGAACGAGAGTGGGGCAATTTGCCGTTGACACTCTGCAATGGAATTCATATTATGCCGCCCGTCAACACGACACGCTTTACGCGATGGGGCTATAGCTCAGCTGGGAGAGCGCTTGCATGGCATGCAAGAGGTCAGCGGTTCGATCCCGCTTAGCTCCACCAAACTCTGAACCCAACAGAGTCTGGTGCGTAAACAAAACTGTGGGGCTATAGCTCAGCTGGGAGAGCGCTTGCATGGCATGCAAGAGGTCAGCGGTTCGATCCCGCTTAGCTCCACCAAAATTCAGACCCTCGCCAATGGCGAGGGTTTTTTTATGCCTTTCATTTACCTCCTCATTACAAAACTGCCTCAATTCTGAACAGAACATAAATCCATACAAACTAAGCGCTCTTTTACGTCCTGAATGTTTGATTCGCACATTTAAAAAATTTACTATAATTGCGCTCACAAAATCGCCAGGAACAATAATTAATATCATTCAATGAAAAGCGCGACGTCTGTTAATTTGCGAAGTTTTACGCTTGCCCTGATGTTATGTATGGTATTCGTGCCGTTCTCACGCCTTATTTCACCGCGTGCGGTTGTCGATGGCTTTAACGTTTATCTTGCGTGGATGCCACTCAGCGTCATGCTGGCCATTATTTTCCTCTTTGGACGCCAGGCTGTTATTCCTGTTGTTATCAGTTTTGCTGTAATTAACGAATGGAATTTTCAACTGCCTCTCATTGAGGCCGCGATATTATTATTTTGTCAGCTCTTCAGTACATTTGCGGTCTGTGGCATCGTCAGATGGCAACTGGGGCCGCGCTGGCGCTACAACATACCCAGTCGCTTCATTGGCGGGCGCATATTCTGGTTGGGGTTGGTTATCCCGCTGGGCATGAAAACGTCCATGTATTTATCCGGGTATGTATGGCATTACCCTGTCGCCCTGGCGACCTTCTATGGGGAAGGTACGGCCATCTATAATATTGTGGATATTCAGAGCCTAATCTGTGCCGTGCTGATCTTTACCATGATGTTCTATTACCCTTTAAGAATGATCCTTAACCCCCATTATGCCCGCGCGTTCTGGCGGCGTAATTTACGCCCCTGGTCGTCAACACAGCATCCTGCTTTTACGCCAGCCATTATAATCAGTCTTATTGTGATCCTCCTTCTGCTCTGTTTGCCCTTCAGGGCGAATATTATTGCAGGCTACCTGGTACCGGTTATTTTTATTCTGTTTACCCTCGGTATCAGCAGGTTCCGCTATGGGATAATCTCGCTAGGCTGGGCGGCGAGCGCATGCCTGCTGCTGACCTATAGCCAAAATTTTCTGCATGGCGTACAAAACGGGTACTCGCTGGCATTTGTATTGTCGGTGCTGATCTCTTTTTCGATTTGCCTGGTTTACATGGCGCGAATTTTCCAGCACAGCGAATGGCTTAAACAGGGCTGGAAGGAGAGGGCGTTGACCGACCCGCTGACCGGGCTACCCAACCTGCGATCGCTGGAGATTTTTCTGGCTGAGAATGCGGATGTCAGCCTGTGCTGCCTGCGAATGCATAACCTGGAGTTTCTCAGCCGTCACTATGGCCTGCTGATGCGCGTGCAGTGTAAGCGCGCCATCATTCATGAAACGCAGCCTCTGTTGATTCAGAATGAGCAGCTTTTTCAGATCCCCGGTAATGAACTGGCGCTGGTGCTGCGCGGTCCAGAAGCGGGGGCTCGGCTGCAACACATTGTCGATTGTCTGAACAGCCGCAAAATCTACTGGAACAATACCGGGTTGGACATTGAGTTTGGTGCCGCCTGGGGTGGGGTGGCATACAGCCGCGGTGAGAGTCTGCATCATACGCTGGGCCAGCTCAGCTGGCTGGCTGAACAGGCTTGCTCATCGCATCAGGTGCTGTCGCTGACTAACAGCCTGGAGACCGTTTCGGGGCAAACCACAGATCGCGTTCTGATGCTGGGACGGGTTAAAAGGGCGCTGGATGAAGGCGGGCTGCGCTTGTATGCCCAGCCGATCCAGAAAGCGGACGGAACCGGCTATCACGAAATCCTGTCCCGGCTGGAGAGCGACGGCGAAATCCTCACGCCGGATAAGTTTCTGCCGCTGGTGGCGCAGTTTAACCTGAGCCGGCGGTTTGATATCAGCGTGGTCGAAGCGCTGCTGGCATGGCTGCGCGCGTATCCTTTGAACCAACCCTGCGCACGTTTTTCGGTAAACCTGATGCCGCTAACCTTGATGCAAAAGGAGGTTGCGCCCGAGATCATTGCCCTGTTTGAAGACTACGCTGTCGCGCCGCACGCGGTGATCATCGAAGTGACGGAAGAGCAGGCTTTCTCGGATTCGGAAGTCAGCATTCTGAACATTCAGCAGCTGCGCGACTACGGCTTCAAAATTGCCATTGATGATTTCGGTACTGGCTATGCCAACTTTGAGCGGCTGAAGCGCCTGCAGGCCGATATCGTGAAGATTGACGGTTGCTTTGTGAAAGACATCTGTCGCGACAGCATGGATGCGATGATCGTGAAATCTATCTGCAATCTGGCGAAGGCCCGTTCGCTGAGCGTGGTGGCCGAGTATGTTGAAAACCCGCAGCAGCGCGAGATCCTGCTGGCCTGTGGCGTGGATTACCTGCAGGGCTATCTGATCGGTAAACCGCAGCCGCTGGGCGATCTACAGGCGTAAAAAAACCGGGGAGTTCCCCGGTTTTTTTAAGCAGATTACAGTACCAGTGCGGCGATAGACGCAGACAGGACGCTGACCAGCGTAGAACCGTAAACCAGTTTCAGACCGAAGCGGGAAACCACGTTACCCTGCTCTTCGTTCAGGCCTTTAATCGCGCCCGCGATAATACCGATGGACGAGAAGTTAGCGAAGGACACCAGGAACACGGAGAGAATACCTTCGGCGCGCGGGGAGAGCGTACCGGCGATTTTCTGCAGATCCATCATCGCAACGAATTCGTTAGACACCAGTTTGGTCGCCATGATACTGCCCACCTGCAGTGCTTCGCTGGCTGGCACACCCATCACCCAGGCAATCGGGTAGAAGATGTAGCCCAGGATGCCCTGGAAGGAGATACCCAGTACGGCAGCAAACAGGGCGTTCAGCGCAGAGATCAGAGCGATAAAGCCGATCAGCATGGCCGCAACGATTACCGCCACTTTGAAGCCTGCCAGAATGTACTCACCCAGCATTTCAAAGAAGCTCTGGCCTTCGTGCAGGTTAGCCATCTGCAGGTTCTCTTCACTCTCATCCACGCGGTACGGGTTGATCAGTGACAGAACGATAAAGGTGCTGAACATGTTCAGAACCAGCGCAGCAACCACGTATTTTGGCTCCAGCATCGTCATATACGCGCCCACGATAGACATGGAAACGGTAGACATTGCGGTGGCCGCCATGGTGTACATGCGGTTGCGGGACATTTTGCCGAGGATATCTTTATACGCGATAAAGTTCTCAGACTGACCGAGGATCAGGGAACTGACGGCGTTGAAAGATTCCAGTTTGCCCATGCCGTTCACTTTCGACAGCACGGTACCGATGGCGCGGATCACAATCGGCAGAATACGGATGTGCTGCAGAATACCGATCAGAGCAGAGATGAAGACGATAGGGCACAGCACTTTCAGGAAGAAGAATGCCAGACCTTCATCGTTCATTTTACCGAAGACGAAGTTGGTCCCTTCATTGGCGAACCCGAGCAGGCTTTCGAACATCTCGGAGAAGCCTTTCACGAAGCCGAGGCCCACGTTGGAGTTCAGGAAGAACCAGGCAAGTAACACTTCAATGACGAGTAACTGAACAACATAGCGAATGCGGATCTTTTTACGATCGCTGCTGACCAGCAGCGCAAGCGTAGCAACAACAACAAGTGCCAGGACAAAATGCAGGACGCGGTCCATATTTGCTCCAAATATGAGGCAGGTTTAATTTCCGTGCACATTCTATGAAACAAGAGTAAAGAAAACGAGATCAAAGCCACACTATAGTCACATCCTGTGACGAAACTCATAATTAGGGATAAAAGATACATTTTTGTTATGTTATGTAAATGAGTTCAAAGTTAAGTTTGTGTGCTACGCTTCACAAAAGACTGCACGCGTTTTAGTCCGTCGTGCATCCACCTTTCCAGCCTGTTTATTGCTCTTCATTATTACAGTAATCGATTAAACCTACACAAATGAACTTGATAATCATTCGCATTTTGATAGCATTAAACATAGCAAAGGCTATATTTCAGAGGCAGAGATGACTAACAGTCGCGTTGAGACTAGCACTGGCAGAGCGGCACGCAAGATGCGCTTTGCATTAATGGGACCGGCGTTTATTGCCGCCATTGGCTATATCGATCCGGGTAATTTTGCGACCAACATCCAGGCCGGGGCCAGCTTTGGCTACAAATTGCTGTGGGTGGTGGTGTGGGCAAACCTGATGGCGATGATGATCCAGGTGCTGTCGGCAAAACTGGGCATCGCGACCAGCAAAAACCTTGCGGAGCACATCCGCGATCGCTACCCGCGCCCGATGGTCTGGTTTTACTGGGTGCAGGCCGAAATTATCGCGATGGCGACCGATCTCGCGGAATTTATCGGCGCCGCCATCGGCTTTAAGCTCATTCTGGGCGTCTCGCTTCTGCAGGGGGCCGTATTAACCGGTATCGCCACCTTCCTGATCCTGATGCTGCAACGCCGCGGGCAAAAACCGCTCGAAAAAGTCATCGGCGGCCTGCTGCTGTTCGTCGCGGCAGCCTACATTGTGGAGCTGGTCTTCTCCCGGCCTGACCTGGTGCAGTTAGGGAAAGGAATGGCGATCCCCAACCTGCCAACGTCCGAAGCGGTATTCCTCGCCGCCGGGGTGCTGGGGGCGACGATTATGCCGCACGTTATTTATCTGCACTCTTCGCTGACCCAGAATCTGCACGAGGGCTCGCGCCATGAGCGCTACTCGGCGACAAAATGGGACGTGGCCATCGCGATGACCATTGCCGGATTTGTGAATCTGGCGATGATGGCGACCGCGGCGGCGGCCTTCCACTTCAACGGTCATACCGGCATCGCCGATCTCGATCAGGCTTACCTGACGCTGGAACCCTTGCTGAGCCATGCGGCGGCGACCATTTTTGGCCTGAGTCTGGTGGCTGCAGGTCTCTCTTCGACCGTAGTCGGCACCCTGGCAGGGCAGGTGGTGATGCAAGGGTTTGTCCGGTTCCATATCCCGCTGTGGGTGCGTCGCTCTGTCACCATGATGCCGTCGTTTATCGTGATCCTGATGGGGCTCGATCCGACCCGCATTCTGGTGATGAGCCAGGTTCTGCTGAGCTTTGGCATCGCGCTGGCGCTGGTGCCGCTGCTGATTTTTACCAGCGACAAAACGCTGATGGGCGATCTGGTCAATACGGTGACCGTGAAACGCATTGGCTGGGCGATTGTGGTGCTGGTGGTGGCGCTGAACCTGTGGCTGTTAATTGGCACGGCGCTGGGCCTGTAAAGAAGAGCATGTGCTTGCATTTATGCCGGGTGGCGCTGCGCTTACCCGGCCTACAAAACCCGTAGGCCCGTGCAAGCGAAGCGCCGCCGGGCAATGTATTTTCAGCCATAAAAAAGGCGCCTTGCGGCGCCTTTTTTAGTATCAGTGGCGATGACCATGTCCGCCGTGACCATGTCCATGACCGCGGCCTTTGCCCCGGCGGTCGTCACGGTCGCTCCAGCCTTCACGGTAGCCGCGCTCGTAGGCGTTACGTTTATCCCAGCCACGATGGTAGCCGTTATTATGTTTACGCCAGTGCTTGTCGCGCCATTCGTAATTACGGTGCCAGTAACCGCGGTCGCGCCAGCCGCCGCCGTCCCAGTAATTACCAGAGTTATCCCGATCGCCAATTTGTAATTTTACAGATGGCAGCAGGGTGATTTCGCCAGCAGTAGCGACCAGCGGGGCTGAAGCTATTAAGACAGCTGCCAGAATCAGGGACCTGAACATTGTTATTCTCCTTCACGATCGGAGCCGTAATCGGCTTGTTAACGCAATATTAATGGGCGGTAAAGCCCTGTTTAATCGCCTTAACTCCTAAATCAGAAGGCATAGCACTTTTTGCTAATGGCGCGGTTAACGGGCATCGCCCAGGATCGCTTCTATTTCGCTCAGTTCAGCAGCAGAGAAGTGACGGTTCGCCAGCATGCCCACCGCATCGTCAATCTGCGCGGTCTTGCTGGCGCCGATCAGCACCGAGGTCACTGCGTCGTGCTGCAGCACCCAGGCCAGCGCCATCTGCGACAGCTTTTGCCCGCGGCGTTCCGCCAGGGCGTTGAGCTGGCGGACTTTAGCCAGCGTCTCTTCGGTGAGCTGATCCGGATTGAGGAAACGACTGCCGCTTGCAGCACGAGAATCGGCCGGAATGCCGTTCAGGTAGCGGTCGGTTAGCTGGCCGCCCGCCAGCGGTGAGAAAGCAATGCACCCCACGCCGTTCTGCTGCAGCACATCCAGCAGTCCCGCTTCGGGGGCGCGCTCAAACATGGAGAATTTTGGCTGATGGATAAGGCACGGCGTGCCCAGGTCTTCGAGAATGGCGATAGCCTCCCGGGCCTGCTCTGCCGGATAGTTGGACAGGGCGACGTACAGCGCTTTCCCCTGACGCACAATATGGTCAAGCGCGCGCATCGTCTCGCGCAGCGGCGTTTCCGGGTCCGGGCGATGGTGGTAGAAGATATCGACATACTCCAGCCCCATGCGCTTCAGGCTCTGGTCGAGGCTGGCGATCAGGTATTTACGTGAACCCCAGTCACCGTACGGCCCTTCCCACATGGTATAGCCCGCTTTGGACGAGATGATCAGCTCATCGCGCAGGCCGTGAAAATCCTCCTGCAGGATCCGCCCAAAGTTACGCTCTGCCGATCCCGGCGGTGGACCATAGTTGTTAGCCAGGTCGAAATGCGTAATCCCGCTATCGAAGGCGCGATGTAAAAGTTGACGGCTGTTTTCAATCAGCGTGGTATCGCCAAAGTTATGCCACAGTCCAAGGGAGATGGCCGGCAGCTTAAGGCCGCTTTGCCCGCAGCACTGATACACCATTGACTGATAACGATTTTTGTCCGGCTGATAAACCATATCTATTGTTCCTCTTTCTGCGAAAAATGCCAATGTATACGTTTACACACTAACTGAGTGGGACAGATTACCTCGCCACAATTTGTAAAGCATTTGTTCCATGATCTGAATATCGCCATTCCTGGACAGCTATCACGCTTCTTCAATACTCAAATTGAGGTCAACATCATAAGGATAACTGTCATGCATTCCCCCTACTGCGTCGCCGATTACTTGTTAGACCGACTTACCGACTGCGGTGCCGATCATCTGTTTGGTGTGCCGGGTGACTACAACCTGCAGTTTCTCGATCACGTTATCGCCAGCCAGGATATTGGCTGGGTGGGTTGTGCCAACGAGCTGAACGCGGCTTATGCCGCCGATGGTTATGCGCGCTGCAAGGGCTTTGCCGCGCTGCTGACGACCTTTGGGGTGGGCGAACTGAGTGCCATCAATGGGATTGCGGGCAGTTTTGCCGAGCATGTTCCGGTTCTGCATATCGTCGGCGCGCCGGGGATTGCCTCGCAGAAAAAAGGGGAGCTGCTGCACCATACCCTCGGTGACGGCGAGTTTCGTCACTTTTTCAAAATGAGCGCGCCGATAACCGTCGCCCAGGCGCAGCTGACCGAACAGAACGCCTGCTATGAAATCGACCGGGTGTTGACCGAAATGCTGCGAGAGCGCCGCCCCGGCTACCTGATGCTACCTGCCGATGTGGCAAAAAAACCTGCCACCCCGCCTGTAAACGCTCTCATTGACCGTCTGTATGAGAGCGACAGCTTCCGGCTGGACGCCTTCCGCGAGGCGGCGGAGAAACGACTGGCCGCCAGCGAACGTACCGCGCTGCTGGCTGATTTTCTGGTGCTGCGCTACGGCCTGCAAAACCAGCTTCAGCGCTGGATGGAGCAAACCCCGATGGCACACGCCACCCTGCTGATGGGTAAAGGGATTTTTGATGAGCGCAAGCCGGGCTTTGCGGGCACCTACAGTGGCTCTGCGAGCGTTGGCGCCACCAACGACGCCATTGAAGGCGCCGACACCGTGATCTGCGTCGGCACCCGATTTACCGACACGCTTACCGCCGGATTTACCCACAAGCTCACGCAGCAGCAGACCATCGACGTTCAGCCGCACGCGTCCCGAGTGGGAGACGTCTGGTATACCGGGATCCCGATGGCGCAGGCTATTGAGGTGCTCTCCAGCCTGAGTCATCAGTATGCCAGCCCCGCCGCAGCACAGCGTCCGACGCGACCGCTACACGCTATCCACCCGGGTTCGCTGACGCACGACAGTTTCTGGAAAACGCTGCAAACCTTTATTCGCCCCGGCGATATTATTCTTGCCGATCAGGGGACCTCGGCCTTTGGTGCCGCCGCGCTGCGTCTGCCTGAAGGGGTGAATTTTATCGTCCAGCCAATCTGGGGATCGATTGGCTATACCCTTGCCGCCGCCTATGGCGCACAGACCGCCTGCCCGGATCGTCGGGTGATTGCCATCACCGGCGACGGCGCAGCGCAGCTCACGATTCAGGAGCTGGGCTCGATGTTGCGCGACCAGCAGTGCCCGATCATCATGGTGCTGAATAACGAAGGCTATACGGTCGAGCGGGCGATCCACGGCCCGAACCAGCGCTATAACGACATCGCGCTGTGGAACTGGACGCAGATCCCGCAGGCGCTCAGCCTGAACTGTCAGGCCGAGAGCTGGCGGGTGAGTGAGGCGGTTCAGCTTGAGGAGGTACTGGAGAAAGTGGCACATTGCGAGCGGCTTTCGCTGATTGAGGTCATGCTGCCGAAAGCCGATCTGCCGCCGCTGTTGAACGACATTATTCAGGCGCTGGAGGCGCGAAGAAGCGCCTGATTATTTGTCCTCGCGCCAGGCGATCATCACCGGTCTGCCCGCCAGCAGGAGCCAGGCGGGCAGCATCACAATGCACAGCAGCGGCATCAGGGTGGTGTCAGGCACCACCACTGCCGCCATAAACAGGCTCAGCCAGGCATCCCGCGTCACCACCAGCACCAGCCCCAGAATGGAACAGGAGATAGTGATCGCCGCCGGGACCGCCTCGACGTGCTCATGCAGCATCAATCCTAAGGCAACGCCAATAAACACCGCCGGGAAAATGCGCCCCCCGCGAAAACCACACGCCGCCGCTACGACCAGCGCCGCCAGCTTAATCAGGGCAATGAGCAGATAATCAGAGACGCTAAACGTCTGGCTGAAGGCCAGCTGCTGCATCTCATCCAGGCCTTTAAACAGGGTAATGCTACCGCCAATGGCCCCGAGGATCCCCAGAATCAGCCCGCCCGCGCCGAGGATCAGCACCGGGTGTTTCAGGCGATGCATCAGCCGGTGCAGACGCGGCAGACACCACACCGCCACCATCCCAAGTGCGATAGCAATGGCGGCCACAATCGCGCCGCTGAACAGATCCGCCAGATGCATCTGGCCGTAGGGCGCAATCGGCAAAGAGAAATGTGGGTGGAAAAACAGGCTGGTGGTCAGCGCACCCGCCGCGGCGGCCAGTAGCGGGGCGAAAAGCTTGTCCCACAGCGGGATATCATTGTTGCTATTCAAGGTCTGAGAAAAAATGAGCGCCGCCGCCACAGGCGTACCGAACAGGGCGCCGATGGTGCCGGCCGAAGCCAGGATCGTCCAGTCGAGAGTTGCCACCCGGGGGAAGACACGCGATCCCACGGCGACGGCCAGCGCGATATTCACCGCCATCACCGGGTGCTCCGGGCCAAGGCTGACGCCGCCCGCCAGCCCGATAATCAGCGCCATCACTAGCCCAGGCAGGGCGGCGGCGTCCACCGGGGCACCGATCAGCGGCTCGGTGGCAGGGTCCGGCCCGGCATGGCCCGGGCTAAAGCGGATCACCAGCCCCACGGCAATGCCAGTGAGCGTCAGCATCACGATAATCCAGGTCGGGGAGGTCATGCCGATCCCGAAGGTCGCAGGCAGCGACGACCATAAAAAGGTCTGCAGGACCGAGGCGACTTTCATAATAACAATCAGGATCAGGCTGGACGCCACGCCAATAATCAGAGCGGGAGGGGCCAACAGCAGCATCGTTCTGGCTCGCGGATGGAGCATGATGATTTCCTTGTAGAAAATGACTTGCTTTACTTTGCCCATTCAGCCTGGCGTGAACAGTGCAAATGGTGCTGAAACGGAACCGTAATTCTGTGATATAGATCGATAATCCTGGGGTGCCTTGATTCAGGCGTTGTTGTTCTCGAGCCTTGAATTTAGAGTGTGCCAAAGAGTTATTTTGACTTTAGCGGAGCAGTTGAAGAATGACAAAGTATGCTTTGGTAGGTGATGTAGGGGGCACGAACGCGCGTCTGGCTTTATGTGACGTTACCACCGGGGAAATTTCCCGCGCTAAGACCTATTCCGGGCTGGATTATCCCAGCCTCGAGGCGGTAATGCGTGTCTATCTGACGGAGCACGATGTCAGCGTCGAGGATGGCTGTATTGCCATTGCCTGCCCGGTGACGGGCGACTGGGTGGCGATGACTAACCATACCTGGGCCTTCTCTGTCGCCGAGATGAAAAAGAACCTCGGGTTCGCGCATCTGGAAATTATTAACGACTTTACTGCGGTGGCGATGGCGATCCCGATGTTAAAGCCGGAGCATCTGACTCAGTTCGGCGGCACCCAGCCGGTCGAAGGCAAGCCGATTGCCGTCTATGGCGCGGGCACCGGCCTTGGCGTCTCGCATCTGGTGCACATTGACCAGCGCTGGATCAACCTGCCGGGTGAGGGCGGCCACGTCGACTTCGCGCCCAACAGCGAAGAAGAGGGCATCATTCTTGAAGAGCTGCGCGCCGAGATCGGCCACGTGTCGGCGGAACGCGTGCTGTCCGGCCCGGGGCTGGTGAATCTGTATCGTGCGATTGTCAAATCCGATGGCCGTCTGCCGGAAAATCTGCAGCCGAAGGATGTGACCGAACGCGCGCTGGAAGACAGCTGCACTGACTGCCGTCGCGCCCTGTCGCTGTTCTGCGTCATCATGGGGCGCTTTGGCGGCAACCTGGCGCTGAATCTGGGCACCTTTGGCGGGGTCTATATTGCCGGGGGCATCGTGCCACGCTTCCTTGAGTTCTTTAAAGCGTCCGGCTTCCGCGGTGGGTTTGAAGACAAAGGCCGCTTCCGGGCCTACGTGCAGGATATCCCGGTCTACCTGATCGTTCACGACAACCCAGGCCTGCTGGGCTCGGGCGCACACCTGCGTCAGACGCTTGGCCAGGTTCTGTAATATCCCGCCCCGGTGACATCCGTTCACCGGGGCACTTCCCTCACAGGTGCATCAGCTGGCGAAACTCTTTCACCCGGCTGCGACTGACCGGCACCTGAAAATCCAGATCTTTTAGCCGCAGAATATAGGTGTTGTTGAACCAGGGCTCAATCTCGCGGATTTTGTTCAGGTTGACGCAGAACGAGCGGTGACAGCGAAAGAAGTGGCTCGCGGGCAGCTTACTGCAAAATTCGGTGATGTTCATCGGCATCACGAACGAATCGCGGCGGGTATAGACAAACGTCATCTTCTCATGCGCTTCGGCATAATAAATATCGTCCATCGGCGTCACGATGATCCGTTCATCTTTGATTAAATTGATGGTGTCGTTTTCGCGCGTCACGGGCTGGGCGGTGTTTTGCCCGGAGGAGGACTGCTGCTGCCAGGCTTGCTCCAGCTTTTGCAGCATGCTGACAATGCGCGATTCCTGATACGGCTTCAGAATGTAGTCGAAGGCTTCCAGCTCGAAGGCCTCCACCGCGTGCTCTTTCCAGGCGGTAACAAAAACGATAAACGGCTTGCTGGCAAACTGGCTGATGTTTTGCGCCAGCAGCACCCCGTCCAGCGACGGAATATTGATATCCAGAAAAATGGCGTCGACCTTGTTGTGCTGCAAAAACTTCAGCACGTCCAGCCCGTCTTCAAAGGTGCCGACGATCTCCATCTTGCTGTGCTCTTTTATCAGCCAGCTTAACTCCTGCTGAGCCAGTATTTCATCTTCCACAATGATGACTTTCATGCGTTCCTCCGACTAGGGCAACAACAACGTCTGTGCGTGAACAGCGGACCGTTCATTGGGCACGTAAAACGCGATTTCGGTGCCCGGCTCCAGGCGGCGGATATGCAGCCCTTCGCCATACAGCAGCTTAACGCGGTGATGAACATTCAGCAGGCCAATTTTATTGCCGGGCATCTCGTTCGACTCCACGCGCTCAATCACCAGCGGATCGATGCCGTGTCCGGTGTCGCGCACTGAAACCCGCACCCGGTTGCCGCATTCGGCGACGCTGATCGTCACCACGCCCTTGCCCTTGCGCGGCTGAATGCCGTGAACGATGGCATTCTCGACCAGCGGCTGGATCAGCAGGCTCGGGATCACGCAGTTGACCTCTTCATCAATGTCGTAAATCACCGTCAGCTTATCGCCAAAGCGGGCCTGCTCAATCGCAATGTAGTCCTTGATCTGATACAGCTCTTTCTTGATATCAATGTGCTCATCATCCTTGAGCTCAATGTTGTAGCGCAAATAGCGCGACAGATTAAAAATCAGCTGGCGGGCGGTGTCCGGATTGAGACGGATAGAGGACGAGATCGCATTCAGCGCGTTGAACAGAAAATGAGGATTGATTTTACTTTGCAGGGCGCGCAGCTCTGCCTTATTTGCCATTTCCCGCAGCTGCTCGGCGCGGGATACTTCCAGCTGAGTCGAGATAATTTGTGACAGACCCACCGCCATCTCCTGCAGCGAGGAGGTGATCTGGTGCGCGTGGCAGTAATAGATTTTCAGCGTCCCGGTGACAACCCCTTTTTCCCACAGCGGGATCACCAGCATCGAGTGAATTTCCGGCGTGCGGTGCGCTTCGTCATTATTCTTAATGATGATTTTGCCGTCGTCGATGGCCTGCTGGGTGGTGGGGCTGATGGTGTCGTTATTGTCCTGATAGTTGTGTTCACCCACGCCGACGTAGGCCAGCACCCGGTCGATATTGGTGATGGCGACCGCATCGGCATCAATATCGCGGCGGATGATGTCGCACACCTGGCGCAGCGATTCGACGTTAATATCGCGAAACAGCGGCAGCGTTTTATTGGCAATATCCAGCGCCAGCTTGGCCTGACGGGCGGCGCTGGCCTCTTTTTCGCCCTCCACGCTCTGCACCAGCAGCACGATAAACCCCACGCAGACGCTGCCGAGGATCATCGGAATACCGATTTTAGAGACAATATCCAGCCCGAGCGAAATGGTCGGTGCCCAGACCACGACCAGAACCATGGTCAGGGTTTCGCAGATCATTCCCGCGATGATCCCGGCGCGCCAGTGCTGTTTTTTCGGGATTTTGCGGTTAATCCAGCCCGCGAGGATCCCGGCGATAATGCTGGTGATAAGGCAGGGGATCGCGGTTACGCCGCCGATATCGATCAGGTAGCGGTGCATCCCGGCAATCAGGCCGGTGATGATCCCGACCCACGGGCCAAACAGGATCCCGCCGGACATCACCGCGATCACGCGCACGTTAACCAGCGAACCTTCTACCGGCACGCCGGACCAGGTGCTGAACAGGGCGAACAGCGAGAAAATGGCCGTCACCGCCAGCAGCTCTTTTGGCGAGTGGGCAGATTTATGCAGAAGCTCGCGGAACAGGCGAATGCGGATTAAAAAGAACAGACAAATCAGCATCAATGCCGCGCGATCAAAAACCGCCAGCAGCATATCGAATATTTCGTGCACGAGTGAACCTGAAGAAGCGGGAAACAACCATGATAAAAAACCTGACGCCCAATGACCAGCCATCTGTCCGTTTTATCAAATGAGGATAAACCATAATCTTCAAAGGGGATTATGGCGCTTGCCAATGGTTATCAGGGCTGTGTCACGCCGTTGGCCGCAGTGGTAAATCTATTGATATCAAAATGTTATTTAATTGATATCTGTAATACCTGTTTGCCACTTGTCATCCCCGTTTAGCCGCAGCAGAGTTCCTGTTTTAGCGCTGTGAATTATTTTTAATTTTCCCTCTCGACAAGCCGTTTTTCTTCAGGTTATTTTCTAAGCACGCCACCATCGTGGCGACGTCGCTCGGATGGTCCGGGCGCTAACGTTATCTGAGGTATCTATGGCTGACTCCCGCCCTGAACGTCGTTTTTCGCGTATCGATCGTCTTCCCCCGTATGTGTTCAATATTACTGCTGAGCTGAAAATGGCTGCGCGTCGGCGCGGCGAAGATATTATCGATTTCAGCATGGGCAACCCGGACGGCCCCACGCCGCCGCATATCGTCGAAAAACTGTGCACCGTCGCCCAGCGCCCGGATACGCACGGCTACTCCACCTCGAAAGGGATCCCGCGCTTACGTCGCGCCATTTCGCGCTGGTATCAGGACCGCTATCAGGTGGAGATCGACCCCGAGAGCGAAGCCATCGTCACCATCGGCTCCAAAGAGGGGCTGGCGCACCTGATGCTGGCAACGCTGGATCATGGCGATACGGTGCTGGTGCCTAACCCCAGCTACCCGATTCATATCTACGGTGCGGTTATCGCCGGGGCGCAGGTACGCTCTGTTCCGCTGGTGGAAGGCGTCGACTTTTTTAACGAGCTGGAACGCGCCATTCGCGAAAGCTATCCGAAGCCGAAGATGATGATCCTCGGCTTCCCGTCCAACCCGACGGCGCAGTGCGTTGAACTCGATTTCTTTGAAAAGGTGGTCGCGCTGGCGAAGCAGTACGATGTGCTGGTGATACATGACCTGGCGTATGCCGACATCGTCTACGACGGCTGGAAAGCGCCGTCAATTATGCAGGTTCCCGGTGCCCGCGATGTGGCGGTGGAGTTCTTCACCCTGTCGAAAAGCTACAACATGGCCGGCTGGCGTATTGGCTTTATGGTGGGTAACAAAACGCTGGTGAATGCGCTGGCGCGAATCAAGAGTTACCATGACTACGGCACCTTTACTCCGCTGCAGGTCGCGGCGATTGCAGCGCTCGAAGGCGATCAGCAGTGCGTGCAGGATATCGCCGCGCAGTATAAGCGCCGTCGCGATGTGTTGGTCAAAGGGCTGCACGAGGCGGGCTGGATGGTCGACATGCCGAAAGCGTCAATGTACGTCTGGGCGAAGATCCCGGAAGCTTACGCCGCGATGGGTTCGCTGGAGTTTGCCAAGAAGCTGCTGCAGGACGCCAAGGTTTGCGTCTCACCGGGCATTGGCTTTGGTGATTACGGCGATACCCACGTGCGCTTTGCGCTGATTGAGAACAGCGACCGTATTCGCCAGGCGATCAGGGGCATTAAAAGTATGTTCCGCGCCGACGGGCTGTTGCCGCTGGCGGCAAAAAGTCCGCCGGAGCAGGGCGGTCAGTAAAGCTAAAAAAAACAGGCGCCTGAGGCGCCTGTTTTTTTAACTGCAATTTCTTTGCTCAGTTCATCATCAGGGCAAACGTACCGACCCAGGCGAAAACAATTACAGAAAAACCCATAAAGAAATATTTCACGTTCATCGCTCCGCGCATCTCATGATACGCATTAATTTCAGAGTCCAACTGAGTATAGAGAGGTGAAGTCAGGCGAGGGCGGAAATGAGAATTATCCCGGTTTAGCCTCAACTCCAGCTCAGAATTCTGTGCTTTTAGATTGCCAGACGGCGCTAATGTACGCCTAAAAATGAGGAGTGACAAGCGTGATTTTTTTAAGCGTTTTCCGTCACTTAGCACTGTCGTGGAACGGCGACAGTTTAATTTCATCTGGTAATAAATTGGTGCTGAGCAACATAGCAGGCTAACGATAATTTAGGGTGATTACCCGGGGTAACAGCACCAGTAACAGGAAGGTTTCACACGATTTTAATTCCGTCACGGCTTGCGATTAATATATTTAAATAAACGGGTAGTTGAATTTATATCCTTAAGCGTTGTAGATTGCGTTTGCCAGTTTATTACTGGTCTACAGACTATGACTACAAATATACAACGCACTACCTTATTGTGATTATATATATACTCACATTAATAATTACATTGCGCCTTAAATTGTGGTCAGGAATATTTGCTTTAAATAATACCTCTTATTAGTTACATCACTCTTTTATTAAGAGGGTGATTTATACCTCTATACTGTTAATTCTGAGAATGATTTCCAGGTATAGAATTTAACGTGTTTATCAATGGCAATTAAATGAAAAAGAACATTCAGGGTCTGGACCATTATGAGGGTGCCGCAGGTGGCTGGGGCGCAGTCAAGGCTTGCGCGTCTTACGTAATGACCCAAAAGTCTCCTCTGCGCGACACTATCGCGCTGTTCAAAATGAATCAGGATAAAGGATTTGACTGCCCCGGATGTGCCTGGCCCGATCCAGAACATCGTTCACCCATGGAGCTGTGTGAAAATGGCGTAAAAGCCGTGTCATGGGAAACAACAAAGAAAAAAGCGTCACCCGAATTTTTTGCCCGCCATACGGTAAAAGCATTATTGGGTTGGAGTGACTACGCGCTGGAAAATCAGGGCCGCCTTACGCACCCCATGAAATACGACATTATTACCGACACCTTCCAGCCGGTTGAATGGGAGCAGGCCTTTGCGGAAATCGGCGGCTTAATGCGCGGCTTCGCGCCTGAGCAGGTTGAGTTTTATACTTCCGGGCGCACCTCGAATGAAGCCGCCTTTTTATATCAGCTGTATGCCCGTGAATACGGCAGCAATAATTTTCCCGACTGCTCCAATATGTGCCACAGCCCAACCGGCACCGGGCTGGGATCGTCGATTGGCATCGGGAAAGGCACCGTCGAACTCAGCGACTTTGAAGCCGCCGATCTGGTGATCTGCGTCGGGCATAACCCGGGCACTAACCACCCGCGGATGCTGGCGACGCTGCGCGAAGTTGCACAGCGCGGCGGCAGAATTATGTCCGTGAACCCGATGCGTGAACGGGGCCTGGAGCGCTTTAGCTTCCCGCAGTCACCAAAAGAGATGCTCACCGGCGGGCACACTGAACTCTCTGAGGATTACTTCCAGATACGTATTGGGGGGGATGCCTGGTTCTTCCGCGGGGTAATGAAAGCCCTGCTGGCGCTCGACGCCCAACAGCCTGGGGTCATCGATACCGACTTTATCGCCAATCACACCTCCGGATTCAGCGAGCTGGCTGACGATCTGCATCGTCTCGCGTGGGCGGATATCGAACGCGGTGCCGGACTCGATCGCCAGACGATTGTCTCTTTCGCTGAGATCTACGCCCGCCACGAACGGGTGATTATCAGCTACGGCCTTGGGATCACCCAGCACCGCAACGGGACGCAAAACGTCCAGCAGCTGATTAACCTGCTGCTGATGCGCGGTAATATGGGGCGCGAAGGGGCGGGGATCTGCCCCCTGCGCGGCCACTCGAACGTGCAGGGCGACCGCAGCGTGGGCATTAACGAAGCGCCAACGGAAGACTTTAACCTGCGCCTTGAGCAGCATTTTGGCATCACGGTGCCTCGCGCCCACGGTCGTGCCTCGGTTGAGAGCATCAAAGCCATCGAGAGCGGCGAATCACGCGCGCTGATCTGCATGGGCGGCAACCTGGCGGTGGCGATGCCGGAACCGCAGCGCACCTTCCCGGCGATGCGCAAACTGGATCTGCAGGTCCACGTGGCAACCAAACTCAACCGCTCGCACCTGCTGGTGTGCAAAGACAGCTGGATCCTGCCGGCGCTGGGGCGCAGCGAGCGGGATGTTCAGTCCTCTGGCGTGCAGTCGGTGACGGTGGAAGACTCCATGAGCATGGTCCATGCGTCCACCGGGAGCCTGAAGCCCGCGTCGCGCTGGCTGATGTCCGAACCGGCCATCGTGGCCGGTCTGGCACGCGCCACGCTGCCGAACAGCCCGGTGAAGTGGGAAGCAATGGTTGGCGACTATCGCCTGATCCGTCATGCGATCGAGGCGGTGATCCCGGAGTTTTATCACTACAACGCGCGCATCGAAGCGCCCGGCGGTTTCCGTCTGGATAACCCGGCCTCGCGGGGGGAATACCGTACGGCGTCAGGCAAAGCGACCTTCCACGTCTGCACTATTGAAGCCATTGCTGACGCATGCCTGAGCGGCGGGGAGCTGATTCTGGCGACCATCCGCAGCCACGATCAGTACAACACCACCATTTATGGCCTGGACGATCGCTATCGCGGCGTGACCGGGCGTCGGGACGTGATTTTCCTCAGCCCGCAAGAGGCCAGCCAGCGCCAGCTTAAGCAGGGGGACGTGGTGGATATTGCGGCGCTCGACGACAGCGGGCAGGTTTGTCGAGCGCGGATGATGCACCGCCAGACGGTACACATCGTGCCGATGGGCACAAAATCGATTGCGGCGTATTTGCCCGAGGCGAACGTGCTGCTGTCGCTGGATGCGGTGGACGAAGAGAGTCTGACGCCTGCTTATAAGAGTGTTCCGGTAACGCTCTTTAAATCAGCAGGCGCGCACGACGCTTAACGGTAGAGGGAGGCTTCGCCGACGGGACGGGTTTTGAAGCGGCGATGCACCCACAGATACTGCTCGGGCGCGCGCAGAATTTCGCTTTCGATAACCTTGTTGATGTAGGCCGCGGCTTCGGTCTCATCCTGCGGGTAATTTTCCAGTTCTGGCGAAATAAACAGGCGATAGCCGCTGTTGTCCGTTTTGCGGATCATGGTGACGGTCAGCATCGCGGCTTTGGACAGGCGTGAAATCACAAACGTCCCGTTAGTGGTGGCAACGTCTTTTACCGCAAAGAACGGCGCGAAGCTGCTGCCTTTACGACCATAATCCTGGTCAGGGGCAAACCACACCGCTTCGCCTTTTTTCAGGGCACCGACCAGGCCACGCAGGTTATTACGGCTGATCATCGCTTTATTGGAACGCATGCGACCGCGCGTCTGCACCCACTCCATCAGCGGGCTGTTGTGCGGACGGTAGGTCGCCATCATCGGCTGACAGAGCCCCATCACGCGCCCGCCCAGCTCCAGCGACATAAAGTGCACGCCAATCACCATCACGCCGCGGTTTTTGGCCTGCGCACGTTGTAAATTTTCCAGGCCTTCGACTTCAAACCACTTGCGCACCCGCGCGTCCGGCCAGTACCAGGCCATCCCGGTTTCCAGCAGCGCCATGCCAATGGACTTAAAGTTTTCGTCGATCAGGCGTTCGCGCTCTTCGGTCGATAACGCCGGAAAGCACAGCTCAAGGTTTCTTCGCGCAATAGACTCTCTGCGTTTTAGAAAACGCCGCGAGAGGCTCCCGAGGGTGGCACCCAGCCAGCACAGGGCAGGATAGGGAAGCTGAACCAGCAGCCACAAAATCCCCAACCCAAACCAGGTAAACCAGTAACGGGGATGCAACAGTGCGCGTGTGAATTTGCATTGAGACAAGATAAAACGACCTTTATGAAGAGTGTGGAGGTAGCGCCAGACTGGCGATACGCCGTACTGATTTTTGACTCGCCTCTATGCTAATGGTTCCAGACGGTTACGTCACCTATAGCCTTGTCTGAAAAAAGGGGATTGTCGCGGGGCGGCGTAATGTAGCATAGCTGCCCGCGATTGCCGCGTAATTTCGATAGTGTAAGTATTATCCTGTTTCAAAAAAATGATACGGGCCAGACGGGTTAAATATCCACCGCTTAGCCTGCGCCGAAGCGACCATCCAGCGCCAGGCTCAGCATATACTCATGGTTAACGCTGACGGCACGCCAGCCTGGCGCATTTTCCCCTTCCCGAACAATAACCATGCCCTGGGCCGCCAGCTGGGTCAGCAGATCGGCAAACTCGCTCTCATTGACCGGGCGGGGCTGCCAGAAGGTGCGCTTGTTGTCGGTAAAAATCGGCAGTAGCTGAATCTGCGGCTCACGACCGCCGAGCCGCAGGCGGACGATAAACCCGTAGGCGGGCACCCCGCGCGTCTGGTACTCGCCGTTACTGTTGAAGACCGCGTTACCAATGCTGTAGACCACCAGGCTTTGCCCGAGCTGGGCCGCGTTTCCCGCCATATGGGGGCCGGAGCCGATAATCAGATCTGCCCCAGCCTCGCTCAGACGCTGCGCCTGCGCCCGCTGGCCGGGGGTGGTCCAGCGGTAGTCCAGCCCCCAGTGGGCAAGGACAATCGTCGTCGCCGGATTAGCACGGGCTTTCTCCTGACGCAGCTGTTCGACCAGCCCGCCGCTCAGACAGGCGACGCCCGCGCGGCGAGGGCGGGCGTAAAAGGCACACTCCTGCTCCATATAGCGTCGATACCAGTAGGCGCTGAAAATCGTATACCGCCGTCCGTCCACCGTCAGCACCAGCGGCGCTTCCGCCTGGTGGGCATTCACTCCGGCACCGAGGCAGGCGATGCCACCTTCGCGAAACGCCGCCAGGGTGCTGTGCAGCCCCGACAGTCCGGCATCCATGGCGTGATTGTTGCCCAGCGCCACCGCGTCGATGCCCTGTTTGCGCAGCGCCGCAACCGAGGCCGTCGGATCGCCCGTCAGGCAGAAGGGTTTTCGCCCTTCGAGGCTGGCGCTCAGGTCGGTGGTCAGCGCGGCTTCAAAGTTGGCGAGGGTAAAGTCGCTGCCCTGCAACAGCGGGGCGATAGCCGCGAAGCTGTGATCGTACCCGTGGCGCTGCAGGGCATCATCGATCCCGCGCGCCTGCCGCTGACGGGTATACCACTCGCCAAAGTAGGTATCCCCCAGCAGGGTGACGGTCGCCACAGGCGAGTCGAACTGCCGCTCATCAACAGCGTCGGTAAGAATGTCGACTCCGGCCAGCAGTGCATCGAGCTGATAGTCGAGATGGAACGCGTCATCCGCCCCGGCGATGCAGGCCAGCCACAGCTCGCCTTCGACCCACTGCAGGGCGAATCCCCACCGTCCGGCGCTGAATTGCCCCCATGCGCTGCCGTTGTCGTGCAGGTTGCTGGTTTTGCGGTACACGCGCTCGCCGATTGCCGCCTCATGCTCGCTAAACCACGCCAGCAGGTGCGGATAGCGCTGGTGGAAATGACACATCAGCCGGGCGATGTCCGAAAGCGTGGTGCTTTGTCCGGGACGGGCGCGCCCCGAGACGTTATTGATCCGGGTATGGCGCATGTTGAGATCTGCGGCCAGCTGCCGGAGCAGGGTAAGCGCCCCGGCGCTGCTGCCCGCCAGCTGTTCCGCAAGGTTAATGGCGGCATCGCAGGCCGTGTGGATCAGCATCCCCTGCAGGAGTGATTTCAGGGGCAATGTGCTGCCCCGCCGGAGCCCGAGCACCGGGTTGCCTTTGGCGATATCTGGCGAAATACCGCGCACGGCAACGGCCGTCTCGAGGGTGATTTTTTTCTGCAGCAGGCGATCGGCAAAGCAGCAGGCCAGCAGCAGCTGGCTGAGATAAGCAGGGGCGAAGGTGCTTCCGGCCTGCTCGGCTACCCGCTGTTCGCCGGTAGACAGATTAACCAGCAGGCGTGCCGTTTGTCCTTTCGCCAGTACGGGCGGGGCGGCGAGCCGGGCTTTCAGCAGGCCGACGACCTGCTTAAAGTCGGAATTGCGCACGCTACCTTTGACCAGCACCACGTCCCCGTCGCGCAGGGCAGGGGCGGCAGCGTTAACCAGCGCCTGTGCCGACGTAAAATGCCCGCCGCGCACGCCGTGCGGCAGGGCATTGTGCAGGGCGGCCATCTCTTCGCCGTGCAGGAAGGCCCGCTGGCAGCCCGCGTCCAGCAGCGGCTCTGCCAGCGCCCGGTGGATCGCCGCGCTCTGGTCACCAAGATTGACGATCCGCCCCAGCAGGGCCACAACCCGGCCCCCGGTGTCCCGGGCTACCCCAAAGGCGTTGAGCATCGACAGGTATTCTGCGTTGTAGCTGTCGTCGATAAGCGTCGCTGAGCCGCCGTCCGGCAGCGCCAGCGCGGTGATGCACATATGCTGTCCATCGCCGCGATAGCCTTCAAGGCCGGTGATAATCTTCTCCAGACTGACGCCCAGCAGATCGGCGGCGATCAGCGACGCCACCGAATTGAGCGCGCCGCCCCGGCCAGGGACCGCCAGCCGGTAGCGCAGAGTCTGCTCGCGGAAGGCGAGGGTGATGTGGCTCCCGCGATCGTCGGGGGTAAAGTCGACAATCCGCACGTCCGCGGCGGCGTCGAAGCCGTAGCTGATGATCCGCGCTCCGTCGCGCGCGACCCCGGCCGCCACCGTTGCGTATCCGGCCATCTCGCGATTCAGGACAGCGTAGCCGCCGGGGATCAGGCCGTGGCTGATGCGGGACTTAAACCGCGCCACGTCGTCGAGGGAGGTGATGCTCTTGCCCACCTGGGTCATGCCAATTTCGGTAATGATCACGATATGCGGCTTGATGCGCGGGCCGATGCCGCCGTTACGCATCCACAGAGCGGAGATCGCCACCTCCATCACCACCGCCGCCGGATCCCAGACCGCCCGCGCCAGCGTGACCGAGGCGCCGGTACGGGTGTTGTGATTCCCACGGCTGGCTACCACCGGCATAGCGCTGGCAAGGATCCTGTCCAGCATCTCTTTGGTTGAGGTTTTCCCTACCGTCCCGGTGATCGCCACCACCTTGCCGTTCAGCCGCCGCCGTGCCTCTTCGCCGAGGAGCAGCAGCGCCTGATAGCTGTCGCCCACCACCAGCTGCGGGAAGTCGGGCGGCAGATCCGCCAGGTGGCGCTGGACGATGGCTCCGCAGTAGCGCTCAGCGTGGTGCGAAAGCGCAAGATGGGTATCGTTCCAGCCCGCGTAAAGCCCGGTATTGCCGGAGCCGCGCTGCCAGGTGTCGGGGTCGATGGCGACAAACAGGCAGGGGCGAGAGCAGGCCGTATTGTCGTGCAGGATCGCGATGTCGCCCGCCACCCAGTCGGTAGCCGGACGATTGTGCCAGACGCTGCCGGGCAGCTGTTCGAGGTCGAAAGCGGTCCAGCCTGCCAGGCGCGGGGGGTGACTCATAGCGGTGTCCTTACTGTTTTACGGCGTGCCCGCGACGCGGACACAGCTCAATAGCGTTAATACCCGGATTGCCCAGCAGATCGTGATATTCCGGCGGCGCGGCGGGGCGTTCGAGCAGTTGTACCTGATGGCCCTGTTCGCTCAGCGCCCGGGCGTAGAGCGCCTGCAGATCGAACGGGGTATTGCGATCCTGCGGGTTGCCGATCACCAGGATCAGCCGCCGGGGATCGGTGGCGACACCGTTGATGTGTTCAAGCGGATCCCAGGGGTTGGGCAGCCCGGTGCCGTCCAGCGCGGGGGCGGGCGCCTCGCCGCGCTGCTGGCGCATACGTTGCGCCCGTTCCAGCAATCCCCATGCGCCGGAGGTCAGTACCGCGCAGTCAATGTCCCGGCGGCCCCTGGCGAGCAGAGCCGACGCGGCGGTTGCGCCGCCGCTGTGTCCACTGAGGATAAAGTGCTGGATGCCGTAGCGCGTTTTGATGGCGTCAACCGCAGCATTAATGGCGAGAAACTCTTCCGGCTGGCGGCGGCGGTAGTGATTGCCGCTCGAGCCATAGGTACCCGGTCGGGCGATAATCACGGTGGGCAAACCGGTCTTGCGCAGGATCGCCTGAGCCTGACGGCGCTGGGCTTCAGCGGTATTTGCGGGAATGGTCTGCGGCGGGCGCGTAATGAGCGATACCCGGTCGCCTTTAAACATCACCAGCGCCAGCGGAGCGGCGTGCAGATTGCCTGCGCTAAAATAGCGGATGCAGGCCTCGCCACCAGGGTATTCTACCCACGCGGCGTCATCCCCGAGCGGACAGTTTTGCTTGCTGGCTGGTTGGTTCCACAGCAGCGGCGTATTGGCGTGCGCCGCCAGGCCGACCAGCAGCAGAACGAACAGTGCACAACATCGCCTCACAACACCGCCTCAGGGAAACCTATAGATGCACAGAATACACAACAGATGATGCATAATGTTATTATATATTAAGGAATTTTACGGCAGGGGTCTCTCTGGCGCAAACAGGAGTAAACATGTCGCTCAGCCACTTACTTGCAGAGATCCGTCCCGCACTGGATACGCTGTCGCTTGCGCCAAAACCTGCTCCGTGCCCGGCATGGGTTATTTTTTTTAGCGTCTCGGACAGTAAAAGTCGTGCGCAGGTGATCCAGAGCAGCGGCGAGACCTGCGAGCAGGCCTGGGCGCAGGGAAAGCAGGCTGTAGAGCAGTGGCAGAAAAAGAGCAATGCCGACGTCTGCTGGCTGCGGGTCGACCTCGTCGATAAGGTGCAGGTGCTGCGCTGGGACGCGCTCGAAGCCCGTTTAGCGCAAACCAAACGTAACTATTTTCGCTTTGGCCTGAGCCTGGATCCGGCGTTTCGCTACGCGATGCTGGAGCAGGAGATTGGCGCCAACGCGCTGCTGTACCACGGCGACCACGGCGTCGCCACGCCCAACGCCAACAACCTTGCCCACTTTTCCCGTCGTCGCTTCGGGGCGGTGCTGACCTGGCCTGAACAACCGGACCAGACCGTCTGGCGTTTCACCACCCGATCACTGTTCTGCGACGGCGAACAGGTGCTGCCTGTCGAATCGACCGGGCGTAACAGCGGCTACCGCCAGCTGCCCGACTGGCAGGAGACGGCGCTTACGCCGATGATCGCCTCGGCAACCGACTATCTGGCCCGTCAGGTTACGCCGTCCGGGCGCTATCAGTACGGCTGGTTCCCCTGTTTTGACCGGGCGATCCCCACCTATAACGCCCTGCGTCATGCCAGCTCGACCTATGCGCTGCTCGAAGGCTGGGAAGTGACCCAGCAGCCGGCGCACTTTGCGGCAATAGAGCGGGCGCTGGCGGATCTCTGCACCACTTTTATTCGTACTTACGCGCTCCCGGACGGCAGTGAAGCCGATTTTCTGGTGGATACCGGGGATGAGATCAAGCTCGGCGGCAATGCGGTGTGCATCCTGGCGATGAGCAAATACAGCGAGCTTACCGGCGACAGCCGCTACGTGGCGCAGATGGAGCGGCTGGCCAACGGGATCGGCTTTATGCAGGATCCGCACAGCGGCGGTTTTGTCCACGTGCTTAACGCCGGAGATCTGTCGCTGAAGGCGGCGCACCGCATTATCTATTACGACGGGGAAGCGGCGTTCGCCCTGATGCGCCTGTACGGCCTGACGAAGAACCCGCGCTGGCTTGAGAGGGTCGAGCGGGCGATGGATCATTTTATCGAGCAAAAGCACTGGCAGGCGCACGACCACTGGCTCAGCTACTGCGTCAACGAGCTGACCCTGTACCGCCCACTGGAGCGCTATTACCAGTTTGGGCTGGACAACGTGCGCGACCATCTCGACTTTGTCCAGAATCGCGTCACCACCTATCCGACGCTGTTGGAGTTAATGATGGCGGCCTCGCGGATGATTGAGCGTCTTGCCGCCTCACCGCACGCGCACCTGATGGCCGACTTTGATATGGACGCCTTCACCCTGGCGCTGGAGACCCGCGCCCGCTATCTGGCCAATGGCTTTTTCTGGCCGGAGGTGGCGATGTTCTTCAAAAATCCGGCCAGCATCGTCGGCAGTTTCTTTATTCGTCACCACAGCTACCGGGTGCGAATCGATGACGTTGAGCACTATCTTTCCGGCTATGTGGCGTACCGTAAACGCTGGCTTCTGGCCCGGACAGACTGACGAATGACCCGCCGACGCGTATTCTTCTCGCTGAGTGCCTGGCTGCTGGTGCTGCTTGTTTTCTCATCTGGCCTGGGTGCCGGGTGGGATTTCAGCGCCATCAGTACCCGCACCGAGCGGCTGTACGGCCCGGCGACGCCAGCCGCCAGGCAGCGGATCGACGAGTGGGCGGCGTTGCTCAAGAACCCGCCGCAGGGGACCATTCAGCAGAAGCTGAACGCGGTGAATCAGTTTTTTAACGCCCGGATGGCGTTCCGGGATGATATTGTCGTCTGGAATCAACAGGATTACTGGGCCACGCCAATTGAGTTTTTACGCAAAGGGGCGGGGGACTGCGAAGATTATGCCCTGGCGAAATACTTCACCTTGCGCGAACTTGGGGTGCCCGCCAACCAGCTGCGCATTACCTATGTTAAAGCGCTCCAGCTGAATCAGGCGCATATGGTTGTGACGTGGTATGCCACGCCGGATGCCATCCCGCTGGTGCTGGACAACCTGAAAACAACCATCCTGCCCGCCACCCAACGTACTGACCTGCTACCGGTATACGCGTTTAACGGCGAAGGGCTGTGGCTGCCGCAATCTGGCGGCAATAAGCGCGTGGGCGACAGCAAACGGCTCTCCCGCTGGCAGGATCTTCTCACCCGCATGCGTGCAGAGGGATTTGAAATTAATGAATAGGAAAGACCATGTCACTTTATAAACAGCTACTGATCGGCATCTGTTTATTTACGTTCGTCATTTTCTGCGGCAACTTTGTCGTCACCCTGGAAACGTCGCGCGAACAGTACCGTAATCAGCTCAGCGCCCACGCGCAGGACGCGGCGACCGCGCTGGGGCTGTCGCTCACCACCCATATCGACGACCCGACCATGACCGAGCTGATGGTGAACTCGATCTTCGACAGCGGGTATTTCTATCGCATTCGGGTGGTCGACATTAACACCAATAAGCCGATCATCGAGCGCAGCGATGTGCCGCAGGACACCCGTGTTCCGCAGTGGTTTGTGCGGCTGGTCAACTTAAGCCCGGGGGAAGGCGACGCCATTGTGATGCGCGGCTGGAGCCAGGTGGCCCGCGTTGAAGTAGTCAGCCATCCGATGTTTGCGCTGGCACGTCTGTGGGACGGGATGGTGGCCAGCTTCTGGTGGCTCACCGGCTGCAGCCTGCTGTTTATCCTCGGCGTCACCCTGCTGCTGCGTCGGATGCTGCGCCCGCTCAACTATATTGTTGGCCAGGCGATGGCTATCTGCCGCCGCGAGTTCCTGAACGTTCCGGCGCTGCCGAAGACCCCGGAGCTGCGCCGGGTGGTGGAAGCCACCAACATGATGGTCACCCAGCTTAAGGTGCTGTTCAGCGAGCAGGCCCAGCGCACCGAAACCCTGCGCAGAGAGGCCTATCACGACAGCCTGACCGGCCTGAGCAATCGCCGCGCGTTTGATATGCAGCTCCAGTCGCGTCTCAGCGATGAAGAGAACGCTTCCGGCCATCTGATGCTGCTGCGGGTGCAGGATCTTACCGGGATGAACCAGCGTCTTGGCGGGGCTAAAACCGATCAGCTGCTAACCAGCGTGGCCACGATCCTGACCGGCCTGCAGCGCAACTATTTCCACAACGAAGGTTTCTTATCCCGCGTGCGCGGCGGGGAGTTCGCGATTATCGCCCCGCAGATCCTGCCACAGGAGATCGAGAACCTGACTCAGACCCTCAGCACCCAGCTGAAGGCGCTGGCGGAAACGGGCATGAGCGACGTCTCGCCGGTGGCCCACTTTGCGCTGGTGCCGTTCCAGGTTGGCGATACGCCGCAGGCGGTGCTGATGCAGGCGGACCAGGCGCTGGCGATGGCCGAAACCGACATGCGCTTCTTCGTCAGCCCTGAAACCCCGTCCGCCAGCGACAGCGAAGCGGATCATCACAGCTGGTACACCCGGCTGGATACGGTGCTGACCCACGGCGCCTTCGAGCTTTTCTCCCAGCCGGTGTATGAGTGCAACAATGCGCACGTGGTGCTGCACCACAAGATCCTCGCCCGTATCCGCACCCCGGAGGGCGAACTGGTGCCTGCCGGACGCTTTATGCCGTGGATCCATCGCCTCGATCTCAGCCGCAGAATGGACATCGTGATGCTGCAGCAGACGCTGCGCGAAATGGCAAAATCCACCCGACCGCTGGCCCTGAGCATCAGCGGTGCCAGCGTTGCCGACGATCAGAGCCTGAACGCGCTGCTGCAGCCGCTGAAAAACGTCCCGCAGCTGGCTGCCCGCCTGACGCTGGAGCTGGACGAAAATGAACTGCCTGATGCCGAGCGCGTCAGTATTCTGGTCAGCCGACTGAATGAGCTGGGCTGCCGTCTGGGGATCCAGCACTTTGGTGGTCGCTTCCACCTTATCGGCAATTTACCGCAGTGGGGGCTGGCCTGGATTAAGGTTGATGGCAGCTATATTCGCGATATCGACAGCGAAGAAGATAAAAAACTATTTATTGAGGCCATCTACTGGGCAACCCGTCAGATTAATTTGCCGTTAATTGCCGAGCGCGTAGAAACGGCGGGGGAACTGGCGGTTCTCGAACAAATAGGCTTGTATGGTGCAATGGGTCGCTATTTTGCGGATGCCAGTACCTTAGGTGTAAATTAACCTCGCAGACGACAATGAGGCCGAATATGTACTACATACAACGCGACGTGGAAGGGCGAATTATTCAGGTAGAGCTGACGCCGTTTCGCGGCATGACGCAACAGCATGACGCGAGCACACCTGAGATTGACGACTGGTTACGCCAGCGGGAGACGCGCGAAGCCACGCTCACCCAGCTGCGCCAGAGCGACCTTGAGATGGTTCGCGTGCTGGAAGATTTGATTGAAGTCCTGATGAGTAAAGGGGTGATCAGCATTACCGATCTGCCGCCTGCCGCACAGGCCAAACTCACCAACCGCGCGCAGGCGCGACGCTCGTTGAGTGGTCTGGAAGGATTAATTGCGGATGAGGATGAAGGGCTTATTTAAGCCTTTTTTCTGCATTAATACGCATTATGTATCACTGCAATAATTCAGGGGGTTATTGATCTCGCCCCCTATTTCTATCAGGTAATCCTCACCGCACTACTTTTCATTCATAACATCAATTATTATATGTCCCCCGACTTACGCCAGCGTCAAAAAACATTTCTGCTGAGGCGCGTATTGTCGTTTTTGTTACACAGCGAATTAAAAATATTTAATAAATTCTCTTTTAGCATTCTAGGCCTGAACAGCGGATGAATTGGGCGAGAAAAGGATTGAGGGAAACAAACTATGAGTGGCGTATCTGGGATCGTCAAAGCAGTTATTGGAGAAGTTTTTGCAGTAGGCCCTGATGGTAGCAGGCGTTTACTGGTTGAAGGCGACAGGATCCTCGAAGGGGAACAGGTTCAGACCGGCACGTCTGGCGCGATCACACTGACGCTTGCGGATGGCAAACATCTTGATCTGGGGCGTGACAGCCAGTGGGATGGCGGCGGCAGCGTCACGACTGACGCGACGGCTGCACAGCAGCAAGATGTTGCTGCCCTCCAGCAGGCCATTGCCGACGGTCAGGATCCAACCCAAACCCTGGAAGCGACCGCGGCAGGTCCACAGCCTGCGTCGACAGGCGGCGAGCCCGGCGGCAGCGGCGGGGGATCCCACACCCACGTGGTGCTCGATTTAACCGGTGAAATTGTTGACCCCAATGCAGGCTACCCGACGATCGGCCTTGACTTCCCTGATGACGAACGCCCGGAAGAACTAACGCTGCTTGATACCGACGATTCGGATGCCGATGCGGATGCCGATTCAGATGCAGATGCCGACGCGGATGCTGATGCCGATTCCGATGCGGACGCGGACGCGGATTCCGACGCGGATGCTGACGCTGATGCCGATGCCGATGCGGATTCTGACGCTGATGCCGATGCCGATGCCGACGCAGATGCGGAGGCTGACTCCGACTCCGACTCCGACTCCGATTCCGATTCCGATTCTGACTCCGACTCCGACTCCGACTCCGATTCTGATTCCGACTCGGATGCTGACTCCGATGCAGATGCAGATGCAGATTCTGATGCTGATGCTGATGCTGATGCTGATGCTGATGCTGATGCTGATGCTGATGCTGATGCGGATTCTGATGCCGATGCCGATGCGGATGCCGACGCAGATGCGGACGCAGATGCAGATGCCGACGCTGATTCCGACGCGGATGCTGATGCCGATGCCGATGCCGATGCCGACGCCGACGCAGATGCAGATGCAGATGCAGATGCTGACTCTGATGCCGATGCGGATTCCGACGCGGATGCGGATGCTGATGCGGACGCTGATGCCGATTCAGATGCAGATGCCGACGCGGATGCAGATGCTGACGCTGATGCCGATGCCGATGCGGATTCTGACGCTGATGCCGATGCCGATGCCGACGCAGATGCGGATGCTGACTCCGACTCCGACTCCGACTCCGACTCCGACTCCGACTCCGATTCCGACTCCGACTCCGATTCCGATTCCGATTCCGATTCTGACTCGGATGCTGACGCCGATGCAGATGCTGACTCCGACTCCGACTCCGATTCCGACTCGGATTCTGATTCAGACTCGGATGCTGACTCCGATGCAGATGCCGATTCTGATGCCGATGCCGATGCCGACGCGGATTCTGATGCCGATGCGGACGCTGACGCTGATGCTGATGCCGATTCAGATGCCGATTCAGATGCAGATGCGGATTCTGACGCTGACGCAGATGCTGACGCTGATGCCGATTCAGATGCCGATTCAGATGCAGATGCGGATTCTGATGCGGACGCGGATTCGGATGCCGATTCAGATGCTGATGCCGATGCGGATTCAGATGCAGATGCAGATGCAGACGCGGATTCGGATGCCGATGCGGATGCAGATGCCGATTCTGATGCGGACGCGGATTCGGATGCTGATGCAGACGCGGATGCCGATTCAGATGCTGATGCCGATGCCGATGCCGATGCCGATGCGGATTCAGATGCAGACGCCGATGCGGATGCCGACGCTGATTCCGATGCCGATTCTGATGCGGACGCGGACGCAGATTCGGATGCCGACGCAGATGCGGACGCTGATGCCGATTCAGATGCAGACGCCGATGCGGACGCCGATGCGGACGCTGATGCCGATTCAGATGCAGACGCCGATGCGGATGCGGATGCCGATGCCGATGCGGATGCCGACGCTGATTCCGACGCGGATGCTGACGCTGATGCCGATGCCGATGCCGACGCAGATGCCGACGCAGATGCAGATGCAGATGCTGACTCTGATGCCGATGCGGATGCCGACGCGGATTCCGACGCGGATGCTGACGCTGACGCTGATGCCGATGCCGATGCCGATGCCGACGCAGATGCCGATGCCGACTCTGATGCCGATGCGGATGCCGATGCGGATGCGGATGCCGATGCGGATTCAGATGCCGATGCCGATGCCGATGCCGACGCCGATGCAGATGCCGACGCCGATGCAGATGCCGATTCTGATGCAGATGCCGATGCCGATGCGGATTCAGATGCAGATGCAGATGCAGACGCCGATGCGGATTCTGATGCAGATGCAGATGCAGACGCGGACGCGGATTCAGATGCCGACGCCGACGCCGATGCCGATGCGGATGCAGATGCAGATGCCGATGCGGATGCAGATGCAGATGCCGATTCTGATGCGGACGCGGATTCGGATGCTGATGCAGACGCGGATGCCGATTCCGATTCCGATTCCGATTCCGATGCAGATGCAGATGCAGATGCGGATGCTGATGCAGACGCGGATGCCGATTCCGATTCCGATTCCGATGCAGATGCAGATGCGGATGCGGATGCAGATGCGGATTCTGATGCCGATGCGGACGCTGATTCCGACGCCGACGCCGACGCCGACGCTGATGCTGATGCCGATTCAGATGCAGATGCAGACGCCGATGCGGATTCTGATGCCGATGCCGATGCCGATGCCGATGCCGATGCCGATGCCGATGCGGATGCGGATGCCGACGCTGATGCCGATGCCGATGCCGATGCCGATGCCGATGCCGATTCAGATGCAGACGCCGATGCGGATGCGGATGCCGATTCCGATGCAGATGCGGATTCTGATGCCGATGCGGACGCTGATTCCGACGCCGACGCTGATGCTGATGCTGATTCAGATGCGGATGCGGATGCAGATGCAGACGCCGATGCCGATGCCGATGCGGATTCTGATGCCGATTCAGATGCAGACGCCGATGCGGACGCAGATGCCGATGCGGACGCTGATGCCGATTCAGATGCAGACGCCGATGCGGACGCTGATGCCGATTCAGATGCAGACGCCGATGCGGATGCGGATGCCGATTCCGATGCAGATGCGGATGCGGATGCGGATGCGGATGCGGATTCTGATGCCGATGCGGACGCTGATTCCGACGCTGATGCTGATGCCGATTCAGATGCGGATGCAGATGCCGATGCCGATGCGGATTCTGATGCCGATGCCGATGCCGATGCGGATGCGGATTCTGATGCCGATTCAGATGCAGACGCCGATGCGGATGCCGATTCCGATTCCGATGCGGATGCCGATTCCGATGCGGATGCGGATGCGGATGCGGATGCTGATGCTGATGCTGATGCCGATGCCGATGCCGATGCCGATGCCGATGCGGATGCGGATGCGGATGCGGATGCGGATGCCGATGCCGATGCCGATGCGGATTCTGACGCTGATGCGGATGCGGATGCAGATGCCGATGCTGACGCTGATGCAGACGCTGATGCGGATGCAGATGCCGACGCTGACGCTGATGCAGACGCTGATGCGGATGCAGATGCCGACGCTGATTCCGATGCTGATGCAGATGCAGATGCCGATGCCGATGCGGATTCTGACGCTGATGCTGATGCTGATGCTGATGCTGATGCTGATGCTGATGCCGATGCCGATGCCGATGCCGATGCTGATTCCGATGCGGATGCCGATGCCGACGCCGATGCGGATTCTGATGCTGACGCTGACGCTGACGCTGATGCAGATGCCGACACTGATTCCGATGCAGATGCTGATGCGGATGCCGATGCCGATTCTGATGCCGATTCTGATGCTGATGCGGACGCTGATGCCGATTCAGATGCAGACGCCGATGCCGATGCAGACGCCGATACGGATGCCGATGCAGACGCGGACGCCGATGCCGATGCCGATGCCGATGCGGATTCAGATGCCGATGCCGACGCTGATGCCGATTCAGATGCCGATGCCGATGCCGATGCCGATGCGGATGCCGACGCAGACGCTGATTCCGATGCGGATGCTGATTCCGACGCAGATGCCGATGCCGATGCTGATTCCGATGCCGACGCCGATGCGGATTCTGATGCTGACGCTGATTCCGATGCAGATGCAGATGCCGATGCCGATGCAGACGCGGACGCCGATGCCGATGCCGATGCCGATGCCGATGCCGATGCCGATGCGGATGCCGATGCCGATGCCGATATAAAACTGACCGTCACCGTCACCCCTGGCAGCAAAACGACCGAAACGTCAGATGACAAGGTCATCCACATCAATGGCGGTAGCGGGGATCCGAACGGCTACGATATCCAGAACGGTGTCATCGTGGCGATCGGCAGTAACGTGCACGTCTGGCTGACTCCGGACAGCCCGGATGGCAAGATCCAGGGCGATTTGGTGCCGAAGTCCGCCAGCCCGGATCAGATCCACTACTACACCAGCAGTGGCAATGCCAATGCGGGTGACAGCAGTAAAGGGCACACCGATATCTTTGTGGTCGGCGACCATACGGGTGGCTATTACCAGCAGGGCGACTGGTCGAACGATCGTTATGACTTCAGACCGCTGAACGGCATTACCGGTAACCAGGGCTTGCCGGAAAGCGATACAGGCAAGGATTACATCTTTGTTCAGGGTAACGAGAAGGATTACACCGTCACCGGTGTTGATCATCCGCAGAACCACCAGAACAACGATATCGATAACCTTCACGTTTATGAAAAGGGCACCTGGAATGGACCCTTCCAGAACGCCAACGGCATTGAAGGGGTTGTTTTTGGTGACGGGCCATCTTCCAGTCTCGGCGGCAATACCACCTCCAGCACCACGGTAACGCTGAACCTGGATGTTAACCTCGAAAGTTCAGACAGTAGCGATCACCTGAAGACTATTACCCTGAGCGGTATTCCTGAGGACGCGACCTTTACGGGCAACCATACTGGCCTTATCTACGACCAGGAAACCAAGGTCTATACCCTGACCTTTGATAACGACACCACCCACTATACCGGGCAGGTCAGCGTTAAGTTCCCGGACGCTAAGGGTGATTTCGACGACATCACGCTGAAAGTGGATTCCTCGGCATCCGAGCATCACGACAGCGAATTTACCTTCGATGGCGAGAAGGGCGGAACCCTGGTCAGCGAACACCACGCCGACGACAGTGCGTCAGATCACGACGATAACAGTGCGCTGGCGACCAGCCACAGCATCGATGACGTGCATACGGATAATCACGATACCGAGCCACACAGCGCATCGTTATTAGATGACGATAACCTGATGTTCAGCACCACGGCTGCCGATACTGAGCAAAGCCATGCTGACATCCAGACGGCGCAGGCGGATAGCGCCAGCAGCACGCTGTCAGGGGAAGAGCAGGATCAACCGCTGCACTTCAGCGACATCATCCATGACGAGGAACATAACGATCTCAGTAGCCTGATCCAGGCGGGGCCGCAGAGCGACAGCGCTGACGGACCGACGGAGATCGCGCATGTTCCTGCTGAAGGCGGTGAGACGGTGGGGGCGGACAGCTACGATGCGGGTCACGAAGCGATGGTAGATAGCCTGATCGCTAAACCGGAAGAAGTTTCCTGACCGGGTTGCCGCGCAGGAAACTGCGCGGCGTACCCCAGCCAGATTATTTCAGGTCAGACGAAGGATCGCGTCCGATCGTAAAAATCGCAGGATGCATTTTCCCCTCGGTCGCATGGGATTTTCTCTGGTGGATATTGACCAACAATCAAGGGATATGAAGGAAAAAACGACAAGATGAAACAGTACAGTCAGATTTTTATGGGTGCAGCGCTGGCGCTGGTGGCAACACAGAGCCAGGCAACCACGCTTGAGCAGGCGGTAAAAGACAGCCTGCTGTGGCACCCGGAAGTGAACGCCACGGTCAACAGCCGTTATTCCGCCGATCAGGATCTGCGTGCCGCCAAAGGGGGTTACCTGCCGACGCTGGACGTCACGGCCGGTACCGGTTGGGAACAGACCGATAACGCCAGCACCCGGGCGGCAGGCGATCATCTGCGCGACCTGCACCGCAGCGAATCCGCCATCAACCTGCGCCAGAACGTCTTTAACGGCTTTGCGACCAGCAGTGAAGTCGACCGCCAGAAAGCGACGGTAAACTCCCGCGCCTGGACGGTGCTAAATACCAGCGAAAATACCGCCCTGAAGGCGATCCAGAGCTATCTCGACGTGCTGATGCGCCAGCAGATGGTCAAGCTTGCCGAAGATAACCTGAAGAACCACGAACGGGTGTTCGATCAGATTCGCCTGCGCACCGAGCAGGGCGTAGGTCGTCAGGCCGACTTCGACCAGGCAGAAGCCCGCCTGGCGCAGGCGCGCAACAACCTGCTGACCGAGCAAACCAATCTCGAAGACTCCCGCGCCAACTATGAAAGCGTCACCGGCAAAGAGGCCGACACCCTGGTGATGCCGGCGAAGATCGCGGTTCCGGCCTCGCTTGAGGCGGCGCGTTCGGTGATGAAGGAAAACAGCCCGCTGCTGAAACAGGCTGATGCCGACGTGGAAGCCACCCGCCAGCAGTACGAGGCGGCAAAATCGCGCTTTTACCCGGACGTGAACGTTGAAGTGGGCCGCACGATGGACAACAACATCGACGGGACGCGCGGACACAGCCAGGAGTGGCAGGCCATGCTGCGCATGCGCTACAACCTGTACAACGGCGGCAGCGATCAGGCGATCCTTACCTCCTATGCCTACAAAATGAAAGAGGCCCAGGATGTGAAAAACAACGCCCAGCGCCAGCTGAATGAAGAGCTGCGCCTGGCCTGGAACGCCCTCAACAACGCCAACAAACAGGTGCCGATCGCCAAAGAGTACGCCGATCGCAGCGTGACGGTGCGCAGCGCTTACCAGGAGCAGTTCAGCCTCGGTGACCGTACCTTGCTGGATATGCTGGACAGCGAAAACGAAGTGTTCAGCGCCCAGCGCCGCTACGTTGAGCTGCAGTTCGTCGACATGTTCACCACCTACCGCATCAGCGCCCGTACCGGCGAGCTGCTCAAAAGCCTGAACATTCAGGCGCCGTCTGCCGCGCAGCCGCTCGATCAGGCACAGCGTGCGCAGGCAGAGCTACCTGAGTTAAAATAGGCCCTTCGAAGGCTGACGGGGGTGTTTCCGGTTCCGGTAACGCCCCTCTCTTTTTTTATCTGCAGCCTCGGTCTGCAGAACACTGAGGCACAGAATGACGCCTGATATAACCGCCCCGGATCGTGCCGACACGCCTGTGCAGGCCCCGCTCAGACAGGATCCCCGGCAAATGCATGACGATCCGCTGCTCGACGCGCTGATGATCGTCTGCAAACTGCATAACATTGCCACCAGCCGCAACGTCCTGACGACGGGGTTGCCGCTGGGATCCCACACCCTGACGCTGGACGCTTTCCCGCGCGCCGCCGGACGGGCAGGGCTCAAGGCGCGGGTGGTGCAACGTCCGCTGGAGCACATCACCGCGCTGTCGCTTCCCGCCATTCTGCTGCTGAAAAACAACCAGACCGCGGTGCTGATTGGCTGGGATGCAGAGCAGCAGGCGCGTCTGCTGCCGAGCGAAACCGAAGGCGGCGAAATTACGCTCTCACCTGAAACCCTGGCGGAGCATTACAGCGGCAGGGCGATTTTTATCTCGCCGGAACACGAATTCGATGCCCAGCCGACGGCGACGCTACCGCGTACCAAAGCCTGGTTCCAGGACACGCTCAAGCTGTCGAAGTCCCTGTATCTTGATGCGGTGGTCGCCAGTTTCCTGGTCAACCTGGTGGCGCTCGGAGCCCCGCTGTTCGTGATGAACGTTTACGACCGGGTGGTGCCAAACCAGGCCACCGCGACCCTGTGGGTGATGTCCATCGGCATCCTGATTGCCTACGTGTTCGACTTTGTACTGAAAATTCTACGCGGGATTTGCCTCGATCTGGCGGGCAAGAAAACCGATCTGGTGGTCTCCTCGGCGCTGTTCGAGCGGCTGCTGGGGATGAAGATGAAGCTGCGTCCGCCGCGGGTGGGCAGCTTTGCGCAGAACTTCCAGGAGTTCCAGTCGATTCGTGAGTTTCTCTCATCGCTGACCCTGACGGCCTTTATCGACTTCCCCTTTACGCTGCTGATTCTGGTGGTGATCGCGGTAATCGGTGGTCCGCTGGTGTGGATCCCGGTGCTCTGCTATCCGCTGGCGCTGGGGGTGAACTGGCTGATCCAGCGTCCGCTGATGTCGCGGGTCAAAAAAACCTACCAGCTGTCTAACGAGCGTCAGGCGATGCTGGTCGAAACGCTGACCGGCCTCGATGCCATTAAGATTAATAACGCCCAGAGCGAGCGTCAGTATCAGTGGGAGCACCTCACCGGCCAGCTCAGCAAGCTGGAGCTGCGGGTGAAATCGCTCTCCTATGTGGCGGTGAACTTTACCTCGTGGCTGCAGCAGGCCAGCGGCGTGGCGATTATCGTGGCCGGGGTGTACATCATTATTGGCGGCAACCTGAGCATGGGCGGGCTGATTGCCTGCTACCTGCTGCACCGCCGCGCCATGATGCCCATCGGCCAGCTGTGCAGCCTGATCACCCGCTACCAGCGCGCGCGGATGACCAAAGCCACCATCGACAGAATGATGGATCTGGAGCAGGAAGTGCAGGACGGCGAAGTGCCGCTGAAGCGCGAAACCCTCTCCGGTGCCATTGAGCTGCGCGACGTCACCTTCTGCTATCCGGGGAATCAGTACACCTCGCTCACCAACGTCTCGCTGACGATCCAGCCCGGCGAAAAGGTGGGAATTATCGGGCGCAGCGGCTCCGGCAAAAGCTCGCTGGCGAAGCTGCTGGTTGGCTTTTACCAGCCCGACGGCGGCAATGTGCTGATCGACGGGATTGATATTCGCCAGCTGGATGTTCACGACCTACGGCATAACATCGGCTATGCCCCGCAGGATATTCACCTGTTCAGCGGCACCCTGCGCGAAAACCTGGTCTACGGTGCCAGCTACGTGGACGATGAGACCATGCTGCGGGCCGCGACCCTGACCGGGGTACACGAGTTTGCCCGTCGCCATCCGTCCGGCTACAACATGCAGGTGGGCGAGCGGGGGATGAGTCTCTCCGGCGGCCAGCGGCAGGCTGTGGCGCTGGCGCGGGCGCTGCTGCTCGACCCTCCGGTGCTGCTGATGGACGAACCGACCAGCTCGATGGATAACACCAGCGAAGATCTGATCAAAAAGGCGCTGGCACCGGTGATTGCCAACAAAACGCTGCTGATGGTCACTCACCGTGCGTCGCTGCTGTCGCTGGTGGACCGTCTGATTATCGTCGACAACGGCAAAATCATTGCCGACGGGCCGAAAGAGAGCGTGATGAGTGCGCTGAAGAAGGGACAAATTCATGCGAATCGTTGATGCGCTTAGCCGCCTGATGAGCTGGCTGTCAGGAGATAAACAGCCCGCACCCTTCACCACCAATGAGGTCAACAAAGCCCTGCTGGATGACGCCCCGCGCGTGGTTCGCGTCACCTTGTGGGCAATCTTTGCCTTCTTTATTGCGATGATTATCTGGGCCTCGCTGGCCCGTATTGATGAGGTGACGCGCGGGGAAGGGCGAGCGATTCCGTCGTCCCGGCTGCAAAAAGTGCAGAACCTCGAAGGGGGGATTGTCGCTGAGGTCTTCGTTCACGAAGGGGAAGTGGTTAAAGCCGGGGCGCCGCTGCTGCGGCTGGATGATACCCGCTTTCGCTCCAACGCCGGGGAGACCGAGGCCGACAAGCTGGCGCTCCAGGCGCGGATCCTGCGTCTGACCGCCCAGCTTGACGATGCGACTTCGCTGACCCTGACGCCGGAGATCGTTCAACAGGCACCGGATATTGCCAACGGTGAGCTGGAGCTGTTTACCAGCGTTAACAAGCGCATACAGAGTGAGTTGTCCGGGCTGAACGAACAGCTGGTGCAGAAGCAGCAGGAACTGCTCGACTTCCAGAGTAAAATCAACCAGTACCGTCGTAGCCTGGCGCTGCAGCAGCAGGAGGTCAGCATGTCTGAGCCGCTGGTGTCCAAAGGCGCGATTTCCAAAGTGGAGATGCTGCGTCTGCGTCGCGGGGTGGTTGAAACTCAGGGGCAGCTGGACTCGGTGATTCTGGCGATCCCGCGTGCGCAGGCCGCCATTAAAGAGATTGAAAGTAAGGTGGGTGAAACGCGCGGTCGCTACCGCAGCGAGGCGCTGGGCCAGCTCAACGAGGCCCGGACCGATCTCAGCAAAATTCAAGCTTCGGGCAAGGCCATCACCGACCGGGTCAACCGCACCCTGGTGACCTCACCGGTGCGGGGCGTGGTGCAGCAATTGCTGGTGAACACCATCGGCGGCGTGATCCAGCCGGGGAACGACCTGGTGGAAATTGTCCCGCTCGACGATCAGCTGCTGGTGGAGGCCAAAATTCGCCCGCAGGACATCGCGTTTTTACGACCGGGACTGGAAGCAACGGTGAAGTTCACCGCCTATGACTACACGATCTACGGCGGGCTGAAGGGCAAACTGGAACAGATTAGCCCCGATACGGTGACGGACAAAGACGGGAAAAGTTTCTATATTATCCGGCTGCGGACCGACAAAAATCACCTCGGCACGGATGAGAAACCGCTGTTGATTATTCCGGGGATGGTGGCGTCGGTGGATATCATTACCGGCAAGAAAACGGTGCTGGCCTATCTGCTGAAACCGATCCTGCGCGCGAAGGCGGAGGCGTTCCGCGAGCGATAAGGGGATAAAAAAACCACCTCCAATGGAGGTGGTGTGCGGCATTTCTGCCGGGTGGCGCTGCGCTTACCCGGCCTACAAAACGCTGCGATATTAATAGGCCTGTGCAAGCGAAGCACCGCCAGGCAATGTGGTTAACTGCTTACCACATCAAATCATCCGGTACGACAAAATCGGCATACGGATCGTCTTCTTCCTGCGCTTCCTGACTCAGTTCGCTGCTCAACACGATATAGCTCGCATCACGCTGGGCAATTTTACTGGCCACCACCGCCGGGATGATGGCGTATTCGCTCTCGCGGCCCGCATCAGCAACCAGACGCGCGATGGCAAGACGGCCGTTGATCAGCTGCGTTTGTGTCTGCTTGTCGACGTAGATTTTTTTAATCAGATTGTTATCGGTGAAGTTGAACCCGATATCGCCCCGGGCAATCACAATCCGGTTCATCTCAATAAGCTGCTTGATCTGAGCCTTATATTCTTTTGCCAGGCTGGCCTGTTTTTGCTGCTCGCTCAACGCTTTATCACGTTCGATCTGCGCCTGTTTGTTCACTTCTACCGCTTCTCTGGCCTCGCGCGCCTGCACGCGTGATTTCTTGGCGGTGCGCTGCACCTTCGCCACTTTTTTACTGCTGACCAGGCCGGCTTTCAGCATCTGCTCTTGTAATGTGAGTTTTGTCATTGTCGCTTCTGGGATCCATCAAATGATAGTCAGGATTATACCCTTTCCGTGCGGGGTTGTGCCAGGCAGACCCGGATTTGTGAGCGACTGAAAATGCAAAACCCGGGGCCGTAACGGCACCCGGGCTGGGTTTGGGTTTGTTCGCTTAGCTGAAGAGTCTGAGGATGTAATCCAGAATCAGCGACGGGATGGTGAAGTCCGGGTCGGCGAAGGTCACCCCATGGGCACCGAGCTGAGAGAAGATAGGCAGCGTCAGCGCGGGTAGAACGCACAACAGTAACCCGTTGATGCCGCTGGCAATAACCGCCCCGCGGAATCCGCCGGTGGCGTTACCAAAGATGGCTGCTGCGCCGCCGGTGATGAAGCTTGCCATGATCCCCGGAACAATGATTGGCAGACCAATAAACGGGAAGATCAGGATACAGACCAGTTCAACCACGAAGCTTATCAGGAAGCCAATCAGCGTGGCGTTTGGCGCTTTGGTGAACAGTACCATCACGTCAACGGCAGGAACGGCACCCGGTGCAAAGACCCGGGCAAAACCTTTAAAGGCCGGAACGATTTCAGCGGTAAACAGGTTTACACCCGCTTTGGCAAGGTACAGGCCGCAGGCAAAAATCGCGGACTGCTCAAGAACAAAGATCACCACATTTTTATCGCCCGCACCTGCGCCATATACCATGGTCATGGCATCTTTTACCTGCGGCTGCGTCGCAAAAATACAAGAGATCAGCAGCAGCACCAGCATGGTGAGCAGGGTGGCGATGTTCGGCTCACGGATAAAGTCGAACTTATTACTGATATTCAGGTGTTCGGTATCGGTGCTTTTATTACCGAACCATTTCCCCATGTAAGATCCGATAATATAAGAAGAGATCGCTGCGTGAGAAATAGCGTACTCATCTGAACCGATAATCTGACGGCTAAAGCGATTAAGAACCCAAGGGGAAACCGCCATATAGGTTCCGATCAGCAGCGAGGAGATAATAACCATCTCGTAATTGCTGAAACCAAATTGCATCAGTACGGCGGTTAACGCAAACGCCATAAATAAAACCAGATGCAATGACAGATAAATAAATTTGAATCTTGTCAGGCGAGCCAAAATAATGTTCAAAATCATCGAGAACAACAGGATCAGTGCAGCGGTGGCCCCCAGTTTATCGATGGTGGCCGCCATGATCGCTTCGTTGCTCGGAACCACCCCGACAATATCAAAGGCTTTCGAGAATAATGAACTAAAGGCGGTCAATACTTTCATCAGAATACTGCCGCCGACTTTTATCATCGTGAAACCAATAAAAGAGAGAGCAGTTCCTGTAATTAATCGGGAAACAGACGCCTTTTGAAAAAGTAAACCGAGGAACGCAACGATCGCAATAATGACCGCTGGCGTTTTAACCAACCCTAACAAGATATCCATAAATTTTCCTTAAGAGTGCTATACATCATCTGGTGCTTTGTTATTAGCGTCATTAATTAAGACGGCTGCATGTTAGCACTGCTACTTAAGGGGTATCTGATAGCTGAATCACAAAAGAAATACGATTTGCAATATTTTGAAATATTGTTTCATTACTGTGTTTGGCAGTTGTGCGGGCCGTGTAATAAAGGTGTTAACAAGCTTTTAAGAATTAGCGGAATACGTACAAAAATAAAGCAGGATCAGGCTGGCGTGGCCCAACAAAACGGCTAATGCGTTTTGTTGGGCTGAAGGCAGGCGTAATCAATCAGGCAGTCAGTGGCCGCGTTCTGACTTTAAAGGTCTGGTACAGCCAGATTGCCAGCACGGCGGCGACACACCCTAACGCTCCCCAGGTGATGGCGCTGAAAACATCAATATAGGCATTGATGGAGTAGTTGATTGCCCCGGAGGCATCAAAGGCACTCTGCGAAGTTTGATCGGCAATCACCCCGGCCAGATAGTTGGCAATCGCCCCGGAAAGCAGCATATAGATGCCGGTCAGCACCCCGGTAACGCCCGGGATCGTAATGCGCGTTATTTGTGACATCGCCACCGGATCGATAAACAGCTCCGCAAACCCCATCACCGCCAGGCCCAGCACCATCAACGGCATCGAGGATTGGCCGTGGGCCGCCGACCAGTGCGCGCTCAAGGTGAGTATGCAGAATCCCGCGCTCATCAAGCCCAGCCCGAGGGCGAACTTACCCCACAGGCGGATAACCCGATTGCCGCTCACGCCCTCTTTCACCAGCCAGGCCAGCACCACGCCGCAAAGCATTACTGCAAAGGCATTGATTGACTGGAACATGGCGGTCGGAACCGCATACCCGAGGATATTGCGGTTAACGAAGCGGTCGATATACAGGCTGATGGAGCTGCCGCCCTGTTGGGCGAACGCCCAGAACAGCAGGCTGAAGAAGGTCATCACCACAATCAGCTGCAGGGATTTACGCTGCTCGTGGGTCTCGGCCTGACGGTAGATTTTTAACAGTACCGCCAGCCCAACGACGGTGGCGATAATCAGCGCGTATACGGCCCACTCTTTCCAGAACAACACCGTGATCAGCAGCGGGGCGGTCACCAGCAGTACTAACAGCCACGCCCAGACCGGCATCAGCATTTTTTTGGCGCATAGCAGCTCTTTGTTGACCCCGGTGGTGTGTGCAAAGTGGCGATTACCGCACATAAAGATGATAAGCCCAGCAAACATCCCGATGGCCGCCAGCGCAAAGCCCATCGCCCAGCTGTACTCCTGCTGCACATACCCGCAGGCAATAGGGGCCACAATCGAGCCCACGTTGCCTGCGGCATACAGCAGCGAGAAGCCCCCGTCGCGGCGCGGATCGTCTTTGTGGTACAGCTCGCCCAGCAGGCAGCTGACGTTGGATTTAAACAGGCCGTAACCGCAGACGATGATCGCCAGCGACAGATACAGGAACGCCGGGGCGATCTCGCTGGCCCCCAGCACCAGATGCCCAAGCGCCATCAGCAGGGCACCGATCATCACCGCCATGCGGTTGCCGAGGACTTTGTCAGCCAGGTAGCCGCCCAGAATCGGAGTGACATACACCAGCGAACAGTAGGCACTAAACAAGGCGTAGGCGTGGGTATCGTCGAACTTGAGCTGATTGGTGAGATACAGGATCAGCAGGGCACGCATGCCGTAAAAGCTAAAGTATTCCCAGATTTGTAGCGCAACGATGTAATAAATGGCGCGAGGCTGTGATGATTGTTTATTCATTGTCTTTTCTGAAACGGAAGTTGTTGTCTGGTTAAATATGCGTCATTGCGGTGTTTTCACGGTGTTAAACACGAGAGTTAAGGCAGTGGCGTAATTCAATATGCGGTATTTGTGCATAAATATACATTAAAAACGCTGTTTGGGAAGCGCTAATCGCAGCGATATTCCGCGTTAATGCTGAGTAGCGGGAGTGTGAGTACATCGGCATAAAGCGGTGATGTGCGTTTTTTCAGCAACACAGACTATTGCTCAGGATGCAAAAAAGTCGACCTTGCCGCCATCAAGATGGTACAGGCTGCCAACGATTTTGATTTTCTTCTGATCCTCCATCTCTTTTAATACCGGGCTGTTGTTGCGGATGTTGTCGATGGTCTGTTCGACATTCGTCTTCGCAACGGCATCGACAAAATCATAATTGCTGCCCTTACGTTCGCCGCTGTATTGCGTCTTTTCGATCGCCGGTTTGATTTCTTCTAACAGCCCCGTCAGGTTACCTAACTCCGCATTATCTATCGCCCCACGGATCGCACCGCAGCGAGTATGCCCCATCACCAGAACCACTTTCGCCCCCTCAACCGCGCAGGCAAACTCCATACTTGCCAGGACATCGCGGCTGCTGATATTTCCGGCGATACGGGTATTAAAGGTTTCGCCAATACCGGTATCGAGAATTATTTCTGCCGGTGCGCGCGAGTCAATACAGCTCAGGATCACCGCCATCGGATACTGACCTGTGAGACTGCTGCGCTTCTGCGCCAGATAATCATGTTTTACCGGACGATTTTCCCGGAAGCGCAAATTACCTTCTTTAAAATGTTCGATCACCGATTCCGGGGTCATATTGTCGCGCTGTTCTTTGCTTAATGACGCCGCAAACGAAACCGAGGTCATTGATAAACCGGCCAGTCCGCTGACAGCAAGGGCAGAAACGGCAAAAGTTTGTTTGAGGAGGGTCCGGCGCGGTGGTTCGATGGGGGGCAGCGGTTTCATAGTCGTGTCCTGCAGGGGGAGCGAGGTATTACAGCAGTATGTAAGGAATACATGGTGTGGATATAGTAAAAACAGGTGGGCAATGAATGTCGCGATAATGATAATTGATGAGAGTCGATGGGGGTGTTGACAGAAGGTTCAGTATATCGGTGCTAAAGGGTTTATCCGCAAATATATAAATAATGAATAAATCATGATGAATTATATTCATTGCTTGAACTTATTTATCTTACGATCTGAGCATGATTAAAATTGATGAGACGTAATGCTAATTAAAAAAATCAGCCATGGCACCAACTGGCAAGGATTTCACTTGTCTGAGCCTGGATTGTTACTTCCAATTGTATTGATCTGTTTTTAAAAATGAATAAGCTTGGCAATGTTTATTTTTATTGTAGGGAGTTATTTGGCGAGTCTCTTTGTTTGGATGGAAGTTATTTGTATTTGGCAGAAATATCATTCAGGCAAATAGTATTGATGACTTATTAGAGATTGTCAGTCCGCTTTTACCAGATATTAAAAATAACCCTGCAGCCCTGACGACCCTACGGGGCTAGGTTGCGCTGTTCACAACACCCGGCACGCAGGCATAACGCTTGTCGGGTTAGAGAGATGACCTGATGCGCCTGGGGTGTCGGCGAAGGGCGGTAGCATGTCCCGGTCAGGTTCAAACGATGGGTTTTACAGGACGTTACCATGACCACAATTCCCACGATAAGATTCAGCCACAACCATCACCAGTTGGCGGTGAAGGGATGTGAAGCAGAGCTCGATGTACTGGCCTTCGAAGGCGATGAGGCCTTGAGCACGCCGTTCAGTTACCATATTGAATTCACCAGCGATAACCATGCCATCAGCAAAGAAATGATGCTGATGAAAGCGGCCGCCCTGACACTGCAGGCCCCGGTTGACCAGGGCTACGGCATCAGAATCCAGCAGGCCGTACGCACCCTTCAGGGTGTAGTAAGCGGCTTTGAACGGCTCAATACCTCAAAGGATGAAACCCACTACGCCCTGACGCTCCGGCCACGCCTGGCGCTGCTTGACCGTTCGCACCAGAACGCCATTTACCAGGACATGTCGGTCCCACAAATCGTGGAAAAAATCCTGCGCGAGCGCCACAGCATGCGCGGTCAGGATTTTCTGTTCTCACTGAGCAAAGAGTACCCGCGCCGTGAGCAGGTGATGCAGTACGGCGAGGACGACCTGCACTTTATCACCCGCCTGTTGGGCGAAGTCGGCATCTGGTTCCGTTTCACCACTGATACGCGCCTGAACATCGACGTGGTGGAGTTTTACGACGGCCAGCAGGGGTATGAGAAAGGCCTGACGTTGCCGTCGGTTCCGCCTTCGGGCCAGCACTCTGAAGGTGTGGACGCAGTATGGGAGATGGCGAGCCATCACAATGTGGTGCAGAAGCAGGTCAGCACCCGCGACTACAACTACCGCCAGGCCACGGACGACATGAGCACCCGGGTTGATGCGACCCGCGGGGATGCCACCACCTACGGGGATGCCTATCACTATGCCGATAACTACCTGACGCCGGGCAGCGCGTATGACCGCAATCCGGCCCTGGAGTCTGGGGCGTTTTATGCACGCATTCGTCACGAGCGCTACCTGAATGGCCAGACGCAGATTCATGCCATCACCAACTGTCCGACCCTCTCTCCGGGTCAGGTACTCAAAGTCACCGGCGGGTACGAAGTGGCAGACGTGTTTGCTCATGGCGTAGTCATCACAGCGATGCACAGCCATGCGCGACGGGATGAAGATTTCGGCGTCAGGTTTGAGGGTATTCCGGACAGCACTGATTTTAGTTTCCGCCCGGAGCCAGGTTCACGCCCGGTGATGGCCGGTACATTACCGGCCCGCGTCACCAGCACCACCGAAAATGACACCTACGGCCATATTGATAAAGACGGTCGCTATCGCGTCAACATGCTGTTTGACCGGGACAACCGGGAGACCGGGTTCGAGAGTCTGTGGGTCCGTCAGTCCCGACCGTATGCAGGCGACACTTACGGCCTGCACCTGCCGCTGCTGGCGGGTACCGAAGTGGCGATTGGCTTTGAAGACGGTAACCCGGACAGACCGTACATCTCTGGGGTGCTGCATGACTCGGCCCACGGCGACCATGTCACCATCCGCAACTACAAACGCAATGTCCTGCGCACCCCGGCGAACAACAAAATTCGCCTCGACGACGATCGCGGGAAAGAGCATATCAAGATCTCCACAGAGTACGGCGGCAAGAGTCAGCTGAATCTTGGGCATTTAGTGGATGCTGAGAAGCAGAAGCGCGGGGAGGGTTTTGAGCTAAGGACTGACAGCTGGGGTGCGATACGGGCGCAGAAAGGGATGTTTATCAGCGCTGACGGGCAGGCAAAGGCGCAGGGGCAGGTTCTTGATATGGTCGCGGTTAAGCGCCAGTTAACCGACGCTCTGTCCCTGGCTGAAGCTCTGTCAAAAGTCCTGGAAACGGCAAAAATTGATCCTCTGGATAACAGCACGCAGCAAGGTTTCCTCCAGCAGAGCGTGGATACCCTGCAGCAGCCGGTAATTGTGGCAGGCGCACCTGCGGGAATCGCCCTTTCCACGCCTCAGCATATTCAACTCAGCGCTAACCAGAACCAGATACTAACCGCAGGCGGATACACTGAAATATCGGCACTGAAACGTATTGCCCTTGTCGCGAAAAAAGCGGTGGTGGTGTTCGCCCATGAGATGGGGATGAAACTGGTCGCTGCTGCCGGAAAAATTGAAATGCAGGCCCAGACTGGCAGGATTGATATCACCGCTGTGAAAGGCTTAACCATCACCAGCACAGAAGATGAAATCCTCATCACGGCAAAAAAGAAAATCATCCTACAGTGTGGCGGTTCTTATCTGACGATTGATCCGACAAAAATTGAACACGGCACCCAAGGTGACTTTAAAGTAAAAAGTGCTGATTTTGACTATGCGGGTCCAACGAAAATGGACGTTCCCTACCCGAAATTTACCGCCTGCGAATCCACGGCTTCAGATGCTGCAAGCCGGGGCGATGCAACCATACCATTGAGTTAAGGACGACTGATGATTAATTACCTGGAGCATCCTTTGCAACTGGCGGACCACCAGTATGCAGTAATTGACCGCATGCGGGTGCCGGAACTGCCGGAATGCTGGCCGCATATCGAACTGGTTTCGCCGATGCTGGCACCACAAGCCCACCTATACCCGTGGCTGATACCATTGCATGAGCTGTCATCTGGTGAGTGGAGGGCACTTATGGCAGACCTTTCACGGTGTGCAGATCCTACTTCACCTCCGACGTGCGCCCTTTTATTGTCCAGTCCGCGACCGATTAAGATCGTACACAATCTGCTGGTCAATGCCCTGTTTTTTAAGGATGCACACCAAAAGGGACATATCCTGCGTTATTACGATCCTCGCGTGTTGTTTCATTTGCACTGGATGTTGAGTCCATGGCAGTTGTTTAACCATCTACCCGCCCAGGACATACCGTACTGGACATTTTGGCTGGAGGGGGAGTGGCACACACTGGCATTCCCGGCTCGAGTTTCTTGCCAGCCCGGAGACCATACAGAAATTCCGCTGGCGCAATTACAGCGTAGTGGGCAGATAAACCTTACCCTGGAAAAACTGCCACGCAATGTTGATATGGCGCAGCGCCAGGAAAGCAGTCGAAAAATAGATGCTTTGCTTGTGCAGGCGCTGACATGTGGACTGCCCACCCAGGAAGATCGTATAGCATTTGCGCTGCATGGATTGATGCAGCCAGAAGGCTTTTGGATGGCTCCTAAGATGGCGGTATTCCTGGCTCAGTCCCGGCAGGCCCCTGACTATTATCGTGATGTAACCAGTAACTGGGGTGAACATCTCTGGCAGGAGATGACCCAGATGCAGCCCCATAATACTGGATGGAACAAGTAATATGAGCACACAAAAAGGTTGTAAATTCTGTATTCGCTATGGGTTGCCAATTTTACCCGTTCGACCGGCGGTTGTGGCAAAGGACGATGCGTTACCTTTATTGCCAGAAAGTATTACTGTACCAGCAGAAGCATGGGGCGAAACCGCATGGACGGGGCGCCTGCTGCGTGAAGGTTATTTATACATCTGGTCTGAGTCAGGCAACCGCTGGATAAATTATTTCGTAACCAGCGAGGGATATTATTACCCGCTGCCTGAAAACGGAGATGTGCCGCCTGACATTGCAAATGGCAAAGTTAAGCCATGTGTTACTCAGCCAGAAGAGCTGGCGAGTGCGTCACTGATTACGCTGCCAGTAAAACCCTCAGGCGAGAAAAACGGTATATTCTGGTTCTGCTGGTCCGAAGTGGAATGGACACCAGCGGTCCGTACAAGGCATGAAAAAGCGTCTTATCGCATCCAGCATATGCAACGTTTTGATATGGATGCATGGGTTAAAAGCGGTAAGGCTGACCAGGTTATTGCAATATCGGCATTGACTGTAACTGTGGCGGAATACAGCAGCGAAGGAAAAAACAGCAGCGCCAGGATGTGGTCCCCTGCACCATGGAAAGCTGCCTCGACCTTTGAAGGTCATTTACTCAAACAAACAGCAGACAAGCTTTGTGCAAATAAAGGTGCAATGATCGTGTTGCAGGATCCGCCTGCGATATTGCAGGATCTTTCTGCTGTTATAGATTATGAATTGCAAAAAAACGTATATAACAAGGCCGAATATCAACGGGAGCTGGCTCTTGCTTCTGCAATTACTGGTCTTAAGGAAGCGATGAATCGTCAGTTTGAACGTGACTCTATTGAGAAAAGCGAAAGTGAAGAACGAAATGCGATTTACGGCCCCTTTGGTTACACAGTGAATAGTGATGTACCGGATAATATGTTTACCTCGATCGGTGATCGAAAAATGAAATCTGATGCTGCCAGCAAATGGGCGGAATATGAACAATATTATGACCCTTCAAAAGTGGCTGGCTTTCAGGAAAAATTTAATCAAATTTTACAGCAGTATAATGACAGTGTTGTAAGCCCACGTACTGATATGTATCTTGAGTGCATGAAGGGCAGTGTGTTGCTGGGATATTTTAAGCATAATTTTGATATGCAAGAATTGAAAAGCGGTATTGAATATGTTCAGACTCTAAATTACTGCATCTCGGGTATGCAGGATAAAGTTGGAGTCATCCGCCATTTCACTGATTTGCTATCAGGCACATCGATGGATGTAAATAATATTCTGGCCCGGGCACTGGTATTAAATCAGGATATTCTGGCTGAAAAGCTAGCAGAAGCTACAGAAGGGTTTTCGGACTGGTTTACTATTCCCTGGAATGGGATAGCCGATGCGTACAAAGATGGCATCGAAAAAATGCGTGATAATGCAGCTGGCGTAGCTGCAATATTCATCGGATTGCTCTCAGGAATCCTAACCAGAAAAATTACTCAGGCACTGGAGTCAAACAAAGTATATGGTTGTTTAGTCGCCATGGGAGCAATGACAGATAGGGCCTTGGTTCCTTTAGAAAAAACAGGTAAATACAAAGAATTTGTTTCCGAAGTTGTCACCCAGCTGGCTAAAGAAAGTGGACTTGATAGCAAAGCAAATAAAGACAGCTTACGGCATTATGTCAGGCGAGAACTGAGGCGACTCAGGGTTGACGGATTACCAATAGAAGCTGAGGAAACAAAAAAATTTCTGGTTATGGTTGATATCGACAAAGTTCACGAGATGGCAGCGTTGCCACCTAAAGAGCGCACGATTGCAGTGGGTAAATTACTCCGAACGTCGGCTGATGTTGAAGCACAGCAATTCAGCCGCTGGCAAGGCGCAGTCCAGCGCGGAGTCAGAAAAGTCGGGGAGGCAATGCCGTTTACATTGGGCGTATTTTCTGGAGTACTTCAGGTTGCTGCACTTTTTATTTCTGCTGATATCCACAATAAAAAAACACTGACTGCCGATCAAAAAGAAGCGCACTCCCGATTTTGGGCAGGGGTTATTGGCCTTGGAAGCACTACATTAGGCATCATTGAAACTGGTATAAAACAATTTAGGCTATTTACCAGTGCTGCATCAAGGCTACGAGTTTTCAGTTCTGAAACCTTTCTTCGATGGGTTGGCTATGCGGGGAAAGCATTAGGGGTAGTGGCTGGGGTGATTGCTGTGGGATATGATGTATATCATGCTTATGGTGAATTTAATAAAGGACATATCGGGCTTGCTATTGCTTACGGTCTTTCTGCAGTTGCTGGTATTTGGTTGGGTGTTGCAGTCGTTGCCGCTATTCCTGTTATAGGAACGTTTATTGCGGTTGCGATTTTAATAGGCACAGCAATTTATCTGGCGTTTAAAAATCGCGATAACATTCAAAAATGGCTGGTGCAGTGTTTATGGAGAAGAATACCTGTAGACATAAATGATACGAAGGTGGAACAAGATGAATATAAAAAGACAGAGGCCGTCGAACTGCCTGTATGGCCAACCATGAAGATGGAAATGGATGAACTTAAGTTAGCTCTGGGAGTGGAAGGATAAAATGGACTATTACGGGCTTCTACCTAAGTTTAAACTTAATCGTTCTCTTAGCGATGTTGAAAGAGAATATCAGTTAAAACAAATGAATGTTACTGAACTTAATGGCCAGTCAATAGTGCCTGATGCTAAAATTATCTCAGTGAACTCTCATTACCTTGAGCTGGTAGATAAGTATTTCTCAGCGAAAGGGTTTCTTGGGTTGATCGGTGCAGTTGGATTTTTTGGGTTTTCATTACTCTATGTTACCGTGCTGATTAAAAGTATCCCCTATATTGACTGGAACTTTACGACCCGTGAAAAAATGTTTCTATCGATGAGTATGATTTGTATACCAACCATAATAATGACATTCAAAGTCCTTAAAACAGAATGGTTTGCCTGGACACACTACCCCGTTCGTTTTGACAGAAAAAACAGGCTGGTACATGTTTTCAGACTGAATGGTTCAACCTACAGCGTTCCCTGGAATAGCGTATTTTTCACTTCCGGTTTGAACCATAGAAAAGATGCCAATAAAGACTATTACATCAGCGGGCATGTGCTGGCGGATGATGGTGAAACCGTGATTGACACCTTCTGTCTGCCCGCCACGCATTCCGACAGAAAACAACTTGAAAGGCACTGGGAGTTTGTCCGCCGCTATATGGAAGAGGGGCCTGAGTCAGTGATTGGCGTGGTTGATTTTTGTCTCCCCATAGCTAAAAAGCGTGAAGGTTATCGCTTTGGTCTGCTCTATTTATTATCAGGGTTTAATGGTGCGCCGTTATTTCTGTTTCCGTTCCTGTTTGTGCTGGCATTTATCTTCAGTATTCCGCGCTATCTGGCCATGGTGACAAGCAGAGTGCCCGTCTGGCCTGAGAGTATTGAGTTGCAGTGTCAGGTCGATAAAGATGATCCTTATCTGGTTGATGCTTCTCGTAATCCAAAACATCCATGGCGAAATCTTTTCAAAAAACCATCCACTCATCATAGGGAATCAAGATGAAAGGTATCATTCGTATCGGTGACAAAACCACCGGCGGCGGTCAGGTTATTGACGGCTCAAAAAAAATGAAATTTTTCGGTATTGCTGTGGCACGTAAAGATGACCCGGTTAGTTGCCCGATATTAGGTCACAGCCCTTCTTTTATCGCTGAAGGGCATCCAACGATGAAAGATAATGGCGTACCTGTTGCGTTTCACGGGTATAAATGTACCTGCGGGTGCACACTGATCGCTTCTTTAAGTAATGCAACCACGAGTAAATAATGCCCATTGATCTCTCCTGTATTCCAGCCTATGCGAAACGACAAGCCGCACCTTCCATTAAGCGCTGGGTGATGTTCCTGATTTTGCTTATTGTGGCGGGGGGAGGTATCACGGCTTATATCTGGCCTACCAGCACACCCACTCATACGGCCACGTTCTGGGTTTGTTTTCTTGGAATCCCCTCGACTGTCGGGGGAGTAGCATTTGCGTTTCGCTGGCTGATTTATCTTGTCGGAGAATGGCTGGCAGATGGTTGGGATGCGGCCAGAGAATGGGATCTTGCTCAGGATATTCGGTACGGTCAGCGTAGTCTCGGCATGTTAGGTTCCGTTGTTCACCTGCCGCATGTCATTTTGACTGAATCCATTTCGCAACAGATGCAGATACCCGAAGGTATTACATTACCTACAAAGGTGGATGAGACTGGAGAGTTGCTTATCCACCACGCCAGTTTTAGCGATGTTGGATTACCTGTGCTGGTGAGAGTGAAAGAACGGATAAATTCATTGCTGTCGGAGGCTTCGTTACAAAACGCGTTTCAACGCATGCCCCAAAAGTCCCCTCTTGCTGTGTTATTTCAGTTCAACCCGGATATATTTTTATCACCCGAAGAACTCAGTTCGTTACAGCAATGGGTGCAAAACAGCATTGGTTTCCCTTTCAGTTTTACCTTTATCAATGGAGAGGGGTTACAAGCCGTTGATACATGGCTCGATAGACCAGATATGATGCAGACCCTGCTGGTCATTACCCTGAATCTTTTGGGAACAATCATCGATGGTACCGGGGAAGCGGCGGTAGCCGTATTGATGAATTCACCTGAAACACCAGAAGTTACCCGGAACGTTGTGGCTCAGATCCACCGACCTGAACAGATGAAGACTACGCAGGAAATGAATAGCGCGCTTATGCAGGCGTTGCACTGGGGAGAGACAATGCCAGAAGAGATAAAACGTATCTGGTTAACGGGCACGGGCACCAGCAATAATGCAACTTCTTTACTCTCAACCGCTGGTGTTCGATTCCCTTTCGCCGGGCAACCTTGTGATATCGATTTAAAAACGGGACTGACGGGGAATGTTTCACCCTGGCTTGCGATAGCTCTCGCTGCTGACCAGGCTGGACAGTCTGAATCATCACAGCTTGTTATGTACGTTCCCGACGAAAGCACATTTCCCTGGTTTATGATTGTTTGCCCTGTAGCGAAATAACTCCCCAGCATTATTCATTGTCAATAAACCGGTAAGTTCCCTTCCGGTTCCTGTTTTCCCATGACTGATAAAACGGCCATCAGCTTCTAGAGCGGAGTGCACTGAAGTGACGCATCTTTTTGCAATATTTAAAAATTCTACGTTCCAGCTATGGCTGATTCTGTTGTTTCTTTTTGTAGTAGGAATGACGGTTTTCTGTCTACTTAATTTCTCTCCCGAAACGCTGGGAGTGATTGAAGGCTCTGTGCAGCAAGGATATTGGCTTTTCACCTGTGCGCTGCTTACTGGCGGTTTGGTGTTATTTATTATTCTCTTTTTTATTGCCACTCGCTTGTTCGGTCATAAGAACTATAAAGCCGTTAAGGCCGCTTCAACCGGAAAAAAATCAACGGCTCAGTCTGAAAAGAAAAAGGATAATTCATACCGGACCGAATTTTTGACTCTCAGAACCTGCCTCCGCCGTCGTTACCACCTCTTCTGGCGCCACAAAGTCCGCCTGCTGCTGGTCACTGGCGACGAATTCGCGATTGAGCAACTGGTTCCCGGCCTGCAGAAAAGCCAGTGGCTTGAAGGCAACCGTACCGTTCTGATTTACGGCGGGAGCCTGACATCGGAGCCCGACCCTGAAAAATACATCGCGCTGCGTAAACTGCGTCGCGGGCGTCCGCTGGACGGGATTGTTCGCGTCATGCCTCAGTCTTTTAACCTGACACCACAAATCAGTGATAACGATTTACGCGGGCTGGAAAAAATCAGCGAACTGCTGCGCTATTCCGCCCCGGTCTGGCTGTGGCAACTGTGCGGCAGTGACTGGTCGCAGGCGACACGCGTTGAACAGGCGGTAGGCGTAAACTTCCCACTGCGCGCCAAAGAAGACGATATTACCCGTCAGCTTGAACTGATGCTGCCGATACTGCGTTCACAGGGAATGAGTCAGGTCGCTCGGAACAACAGCCACGACTTCCTGCTGCGCCTGGGACAGTCCCTCAAAGAGGGCGGTATAACCCGTTGGGCTCAACAACTGCTGCCATGGCTCTCAGTCTCCCAGCAGCGCGTTCCACTGCGTGGCCTGATGTTTAGCCTGCCAGTGAATAAATCCTCTGATACGTCAGAGGGAACCGCCGGCGCTGAGAACTATATCCCGGAATCCCAACGTCATGCGCTGGCCCTGCCGGTGACCTGGCAGGGTATCGTTGATGAGTGTACCCGCGTGCGTGGCCGCCGTGTCGGTATGGCGTGGGAACAGACGCTCGCCTGGGCGTTGATGGCCATTATCGCTATCTGTGGGGCGGGAACGCTGCTGTCGTTTGCGGTCAACCGCCTGCAGATAGTCTCTGTTGCTGAGCAGGCTCGTGCCCTGGTGGAGCATCCTTCCGTATCGGATTACCAACTGACGGCCCTGCATACCCTGCGTAACGATGCCGGCCGCCTGCAGCACCGTATTCAGGACGGTGCGCCCTGGTATCAGCGCTTCGGTCTTGACCATAACCATCAGCTGCTCAACGCGATGCTGCCCTGGTACGGTGTGGCGAATAACCGTCTGATCCGCGATCCGGCCAATGCTGCGCTGACTCAAAAACTCAATGCACTGGCTAATTCCGAACCGAACAGCGATCGGCGCGCTCAGCTTGCAAAGCCCGGCTATGACCAGCTGAAAGCCTGGCTGATGATGGCCCATCCGGACAAAGTCGACGGCGTGTTTTACGCACAAACCCTGAAAATCGTGCAGCCGACACGGATGGGCATTTCAACCGGTCTGTGGCAAAGCCTGTCGCCGGATTTGTGGGCCTTCTACATCTCCGAACTGCCTGAGCAGCCACAGCAGAAAATCACGCCGGATGCGCAACTCGTCAGCCAGAGCCGTCAGGTGCTGTTGCAGCAAATTGGCCGGCGTAACGCCGAAAGCACCCTGTATGAGAACATGCTCAAATCCGTGCGCCGTAACTTTGCCGATGTGTCTCTGGAAGATATGACCAGCGGTACCGATGCGCGTCGACTGTTTATCACCGAGGAAGTTATACCGGGCATGTTCACCCGCCAGGCCTGGGAAGGTGGCGTTCAGCAGGCTATCGAAAAGGCGGCCAGTTCCCGCCGGGATGAAATCGACTGGGTGTTGAGCGAGAGCCGAAAAGCTGTCTCTTCAGACCTGTCGCCGGAAGCACTAAAAGCGCGCCTGACGCAGCGTTACTTCACCGACTTTGCCGGCAGCTGGCTGGGCTTCCTCAACAGCCTGCGACTTAATCCGGCAAACAACATTGCTGACGTCGCCGACCAGCTGACGCTGATGAGTGATGTCCGCCAGTCGCCGCTGATTGCCCTGATGAATACCCTCGCCTGGCAGGGGCAGACCGGGCAGCAGAACGACGGTATTTCAGAATCCATCATCAAATCGGCCAAAGAGCTGGTGGGTGGGAAAGACAAGCCCGCGATTGATCAATCCGCGTCAGGGCCGCAGGGGCCGCTGGATGAAACCTTTGGTCCGTTGCTGACCCTGATAGGCAAAAACAAAGGCAGCAACGTCATGTCGGCTGACAATTCACTGAGCCTGCAGACGTACCTGACCCGTATCACCCGCGTGCGTCTGCGCCTGCAACAGGTAGCCAGTGCCTCCGATCCGCAGGAGATGATGCAGACCCTGGCGCAGACCGTGTTCCAGGGCAAAAGCGTGGATCTGACTGACACCCAGCAGTACGGCAGTCTGATTTCGGCAAGTCTTGGAGAAGAGTGGAGTGGGTTTGGCAGCACGATGTTTGTGCAGCCCCTGACCCAGGCCTGGGAGACCGTGCTTCAGCCGTCGGCAGCCAGTCTGAATGATAAATGGCGCCGCTCGGTCGTGGCGAACTGGCACACGGCATTTGACGGACGTTTCCCGTTTGCGGTGAGTAAAAGTGATGCCTCTTTGCCGATGCTGGCTGAATTTGTGCGTAAGGACAGCGGGCGCATTGAGCGCTTTCTGGCGACGGAACTTAGCGGTGTGCTACACAAAGAGGGCAGTCAGTGGGTGCCGGATAAGGTCAACAGCCAGGGGCTGAGCTTTACCCCGGCCTTCCTGCGGGCCATTAACCAGCTGAGTCAGCTGTCGGATATCCTGTTTACCGACGGCAGTCAGGGCATCAGCTTTGAGCTGCAGGCGCGTCCTGTGCCGCAGGTGGTGGAAACGCAGCTAACCATTGATGGACAAAAGCTGCACTACTTTAACCAGATGGCTGACTGGCAGTCCTTCCGCTGGCCGGGGGACACTTACAGGCCAGGGACCATGCTGACCTGGAGCACCGTTAATGCCGGAGCACGTCTGTTCGGGGATTACAGCGGAACCTGGGGCTTTATTCGCTGGCTGGAGCAGGGTAAACGTCAGCAGCTTGATCGCAGTCAGTGGATGATGAGCTTCACCGCTCCTGATGGTCGAACCCTGCAGTGGGCGCTGCGCTCACAACTGGGCAGTGGTCCACTGGCGTTACTGGGATTGCGTGGCTTCACGCTGCCGGATCAGATATTTAGCGTCGACAGCACAGCCATGGCTCAGGTGCTGATGGCCAACACGGGAAACAGTAACATGGATGATTCAGTTGTAGTGACAGACTTAGAGTGACTCTGTCGTCAGGCCTGTGAGCAGTTAAATTGAGCCCCAGAATTCTGGAGCTCCATGATGTCACCGAACAACGTTACCGTGCTGTACGCAGCGACCATCGTTACAGCTCACGGCATCCACTCGCGCTGCACGGTGGTTTCTTGCCTGCGCGGTGACGGTGGCTGCCGCTACCGGGTGGGCGGAATTGGCGACCACGGCAGCGCGCTCTACCGGGTGAAAGACAACCCCGGCAAACGCTGAGCAAGGAGCGATTAAGGCCATAACGATCAGGAATCTCTTCATTTACTTTCTCCGATGATTTTTCTTTAACGTGCTTGTGGGCCGGAGAGTAGCGAAAAGAGAGACTTAGGGTCGTAGCCGGGAATGCTATTGGATGGAAATGACAGGATAACGCGCTCGGGATTTGTCCCCTGCAGGAATCGAACCTGCAACTAGCCCTTAGGAGGGGCTCGTTATATCCATTTAACTAAGGGGACGAAGCGGCACGAGTATAACGCCATTTAGACAGTGCGTTAAGCGCATGGCCGCCTGACTGCTTAAAGAGTCGCCATTCAGCCCGCTTTTTTCTCGTCTTTCTCCTGCTCGAGCCGGGCCTGCTCATTGGCTTTCATTTCTGCTTTACGCTTGTTCGACATGTCGTTGCGGATCTGCGCATGGCTGAGAAGGGCAAAAATAAAGGTCCCGCCGCAGATGTTGCCCGCCAGGGTGGGGATCGCAAACGGCCAGAAGAACTCGCTCCAGTGCAGGGTGCCGGTAAACACCAGATATAAAATTTCTACCGTTCCCACCACGATATGGGTGGTATCGGCCAGCGCGATAAGCCAGGTCATCAAAATGATGACCACGATTTTTGCCGAACCGGCGGCCGGGAACATCCATACCATGGTGGCGACGATCCAGCCGGAGATAATCGCGTTAGAGAACATCTCTGACGGACTGTTCTCCATCACCCCCATCCCGATTTTCACAAATGCATCGCGGGTGGGCTCGTCAAAAATAGGCATATACGCAAAAGCCCATGCCGCGACGCCCGTGCCGATAATATTGCCCAGCAGCACCACGCCCCACAGGCGCATCAGCAGGCCAAAATTGCCCCACGTCGGGCTCTGCATCACCGGCAGCACGGCAGTGACGGTATTCTCGGTAAACAGCTGCTGGCGCGCCATAATTACGATCACAAAGCCAAACGTATAACCCAGATTTTCCAGCACCAGCCCGCCGGGGATGCCTTCAAACTGGACGTGAAAAATGCCTTTCGCCAGAAAAGAGGCGCTCATCGATAGCCCGGCGGCAATGGCCGACCAGAACAGCGCCATCGCATCGCGTTCCAGCTCTTTCTCACCGTCCTGGCGAATATGTTCATGAATAGCCATGGCGCGCGAGGGGAGGCGATCCTCATCCACTTCTATTTTCTTGCCCCGGCGTTTCTCATCACTTTCCACTTCCAGCTCTTCGGTGTGCTTATCGATCTTCTCTTCTTTTAGTTCGTCCATTACGGTATTCCACAGGGGGCAGATACCTTTAAGCGTAGCGGTTTTTCTCCCGTCTCCCTTGGGGATGCTCTTAAATTCTTCATAAGGCAACAAAGGCGATACACCTGTTACAAAGCGCGTATAAAATAGCCGGCCAACCGAAAACGGTAAGCCAGGCTATTCTGAGATCATAGAAGCGGCGAAGGCTGCCCGCGATTGTGTTCGTGAACATCACTAAGCGTGCTGATACAATCACTTGCATGTTTACAGGCGGAGCGCAAAAGCTCCGTTACGGATGGCTTTGCAGAGAGCCATACTTAACAGGGAGAAAGATATGAAACTTCGGCTGTCGGCGCTTGCGCTGGGCACCACACTGCTTGTGGGCTGTGCCAGCTCCGGCGAGCAACAGGGGCGCTCCGATCCTTTGGAAGGATTTAACCGCTCCATGTACAACTTCAACTACAACGTGCTGGATCCGTATCTGGTGCGCCCGGTTGCGGTTGCATGGCGTGATTATGTTCCCCAGCCTGCCCGTAACGGTTTAAGCAACTTCACCAGCAACCTCGAAGAGCCTGCGGTGATGGCCAACTTCTTCCTGCAGGGGGATCCGTACCAGGGGATGGTGCATTTTACGCGCTTCTTCCTGAACACCCTGCTGGGGATGGGCGGCTTTATTGACGTGGCCGGGATGGCGAATCCGAAGCTGCAGCGCGAACAACCGCACCGCTTCGGCAGTACGCTGGGTCATTACAATGTGGGTTACGGCCCGTATGTGCATCTGCCGTTCTATGGCAGCTTCACCGTGCGTGACGACGGCGGCGATATGGTCGATACCCTTTACCCGGTGCTGTCATGGCTGACCTGGCCGCTGTCGGTGGGTAAATGGACCCTGGAAGGGGTCGAATCGCGCGCGCAATTGCTGGACTCCGACGGGCTGCTGCGTCAGTCTTCCGATCCGTACATCCTGGTGCGTGAAGCCTACTTCCAGAACCACGACTTTATTGCCAACGGCGGTAAGCTGAAACCGGAAGAAAACCCGAACGCGAAGGCTATCGAGAATAATCTTTCCGAGATTGATGCGGAATAAATAAAAAAGGTGAGCTCAGCTCACCTTTTTCATATTACGACGCTATCAGAACGCGTAGTTGAAGTTCATGCCGTAAAGCCAGGCTTTACCTTCTGACGTGAATTCGTACGGGCCTTCGTTGAAGGTGACTTTCTGACCGTGCATGTAAGACACGCCCACGTCCACAGATGCATCTTTATTGAACGCGTAGGTGGTACCGGCGCTCAGCCAGAAGCGATCCTGATCCGGGATGGAGATTGAGCGATTGTCAGCCGGAACCGGGCTGTCATCAAACGCGATACCGGTACGGAACGTCCAGCTATCATCCATATAGTAAGTGGTACCCAGCGCGATACGGTACGCGTCGTGGAAGCTCTCTTCTTTATAGAACAAGGTCTGACCGTTATTGCCCGTGGCTTTCAGCTCCTGGAACTGGCTCCAGCTGGTGTACGCCATGCTGTAGTGAATAGCCCACTGCGGCGCAATGCGGTTGTAACCCGAGATCTCCCACATTTCTGGCAGATTCAGGGTCAGCGCACCCGGAACGGTCTGGCCGGATGTTCCCCATGGTACGGAGACACCCGCACCAGGTCGGGCGTTTACGGCAGTCACGAGGCCGCTTTTGTAATCGCCGTCGAAATCAATTTTGACCTCTGAACGGTAGGTTAAGCCGTAGCGGTTATTTTTATCCACTTCATACAAAATACCCGCGTTCCAGCCAAAGCCCCATTCGTCGCCTTTCATGCTGGCGATTTTGTTGCTGGTTTTTGGCAGCGGCGTGGTGAGTTCACCGGCATAACGCTCAATCTTCGCATCGGCGTAAACGGCGTTAACACCCAGACCGAAGCTGAAGTTTTCGTTCAGACGATAAGCGCCGCTCAGGTTGAGGTTAACGGTGGTCAGATCGGTTTTGCCGGCGTATTCGCCAGCAGGGTAATTGGTGTTGAATTCGGTCGCCAGACCGTAGTTAGAGGTGACAGAAGCCCCCCAACCAAACTGTTCGTTAATCGGCGCAACAAAGTGCAGGTTAGGTACCCATGCGGTTGGCGCGATATTGTCTGCGTCCAGGCTACGGCCACTGAACGGCGAGCGGCCGGAAACGTCTACGTCTGGATCGATAAAGACGGCACCGCCAGAGAAGGTCGGGCGGTCAAACATGGTGATCAGTGCTGGGTTACGGCTTGCGTTCCCTGCGTCATCAGCAATTGCACCTTCCCCGGAGTAGGCACGGCCCAGGCCAGAGGAAGAGAATTCGTTAAGCTGAAAACCCGCTGACATGGCGGAGGTGGAGACGATTGCCACTGCGACTGCCAGCGCAGTTTTTTTAAACAGGGTTTTTTGGCTCATGACCATAACCTCATTGAGTTATTTTTATTCAATCTTTGTTACACGGAGTAACAGGAGCGCGAAGTGTAGGGTCTGTTGTAACACTTAGAAATCAGACCAGTGGCGAGATTATAGGTCGGACCAGATGGAATGTTGCAAGTATGTTTATTAATTTTTTCTAATCTGTTTATCGAAACGGGATCTGGCTGGCAAAAATGTGACCAGATTGCGTAATGCAGATGGGTGATTTTTGTTTTAGATCATTTTTAAGCGTGATATTACTCACTTACCTCTTTTTACGTCATTAACGACTGGAGCCCCCTTCGGTCGGCGCGTAAAATATCAGCATTGTTTTTATCTCGCGCCGAGCGCGACTACAGAGGAAATCTACTATGAGTAAATGCAGTGCTGATGAAACCCCGGTTTGCTGCTGTATGGATGTGGGCACCATCGTGGACAACACCGATTGCACCGCCTCTTACAGCCGTGAGTTCGCAAGCCGTGCAGAAGCAGAAGAAACGCTGGCAGCGCTGACCGCGAAGGCGCGTGGCGTGGAGTCCGAGCCGTGCGAGATCACCTCGACCTTCACCGAAGTGGACGGCGGCGTTCGCCTGGATATCGACTTCGCGTTCTCCTGCGAAGCTGAATCGCTTATTTTCCAGCTTGGCCTGCGCTAATTCCCTTTAACGCCTCTGATTCCAGAGGCGTTTCTTTTGCTCTCTTGTGTGTTCGCTCGCAATTTTTCTTCTCCCTGATTGGCTAATGTAAAAATTTGGTTAAGACTGTTATCAGGTCAGACCACTTTGCGCATTTGTTAGACACAGGGGAGCGTTATGAGTCAGGCATTACCGCTAATCACCCGTCAGGGCGATCGCATTGCCATTGTCAGTGGATTACGTACGCCATTTGCCCGTCAGGCAACGGCCTTTCATGGCATACCGGCCGTCGATCTGGGCAAAATGGTCGTGGGGGAGATGCTGGCGCGCAGCGAAATACCTCCCGAGGTGATTGAACAGCTGGTCTTTGGCCAGGTGGTCCAGATGCCGGAAGCACCAAACATCGCCCGTGAGATTGTGCTGGGCACCGGCATGAACGTGCATACCGATGCCTACAGCGTCAGCCGCGCCTGTGCCACCAGCTTCCAGGCGGTTGCCAACGTGGCAGAAAGCCTGATAACTGGCACCATTCGCGCCGGGATCGCCGGGGGCGCCGACTCCTCCTCCGTATTGCCGATAGGCGTCAGTAAAAAGCTTGCTCGCGTGCTGGTTGACGTCAACAAAGCCCGCACCACCGGGCAGCGCCTGTCGCTCTTTTCACGCCTGCGCTTGCGCGATTTACTCCCGGTGCCACCGGCCGTCGCGGAATACTCCACCGGCTTACGGATGGGCGATACCGCCGAACAGATGGCGAAAACCTACGGCATCACCCGCGAACAGCAGGATGCGCTGGCGCACCGTTCGCATCAGCGCGCGGCCCAGGCCTGGGCCGAAGGCAAGCTGGCGGGCGAGGTGATGACGGCTTATACCCCGCCATACCGCGAACCTTTAAGTGAAGACAATAATATCCGCGGCACCTCGACGCTGGCGGATTACGCCAAACTGCGCCCGGCATTTGACCGCAAGCACGGCACGGTGACCGCCGCAAACAGTACACCGCTCACCGACGGCGCGGCAGCGGTGATCATGATGACCGAATCCCGCGCCAAAGAATTAGGCCTGACGCCGCTCGGCTATCTGCGCAGCTACGCCTTTACCGCGATAGACGTCTGGCAGGACATGCTACTTGGGCCCGCCTGGTCCACGCCGCTGGCGCTGGAGCGCGCCGGGCTGACGCTGGGCGATCTGACGCTTATCGACATGCACGAAGCCTTTGCCGCGCAGACCCTGGCAAACCTGCAGCTGCTGGCCAGCGAGCGCTTTGCCCGCGATGTGCTGGGCCGCGCCCATGCCACCGGTGAAGTGGATGACAGTAAATTTAACGTGCTGGGGGGCTCTATTGCTTACGGACACCCGTTTGCCGCGACCGGGGCGCGGATGATCACCCAGACACTGCATGAGCTGCGCCGTCGTGGCGGCGGCTTTGGCCTCGTCACCGCCTGTGCGGCGGGTGGCCTGGGTGCCGCAATGGTTCTGGAGGCAGAATAATGGAGATGACAACGGCGTTTACCCTGCATGTTCGCCTCGACAACGTGGCGGTGGTCACCATCGACGCGCCGGGCGAAAAAATGAATACCCTGAAAGCCGAATTTGGCGCGCAGGTGCGGGCGATCCTTAAGCAGGTTCGCGAGAACAAAGATATTCGTGGGCTGGTGTTTATCTCTGCCAAACCGGACAACTTCATTGCCGGGGCGGATATCAATATGATTGCCCGCGCTACCAGCGCGCAAGAGGCCGAAGATCTGGCCCGTCAGGGGCAGCAGATCATGGCGGAAATCCATGCGCTGCCCGTCCCGGTGATTGCGGCGATTCATGGCGCCTGTCTGGGCGGTGGCCTGGAGCTGGCGCTGGCCTGTCATGGGCGAATCTGTACCGACGATGGCAAAACGGTGCTGGGCCTGCCTGAAGTTCAGCTGGGGTTACTCCCGGGTTCCGGCGGTACGCAGCGTCTGCCGCGTCTGGTGGGGGTCAGCACCGCGCTGGAGATGATCCTGACCGGCAAGCAGCTGCGTCCGCGTCAGGCCCTGAAGGTCGGGCTGGTGGACGAAATCGTACCGCAGGCCATTTTGCTGCAGGCTGCCGTTAAAATGGCCCAGCAGGATAAACCGGCTCGCCGTCGCTTACCGGTGCGCGAGCGCGTGCTGGCAGGCCCGCTCGGGCGCGCACTGCTGTTCCCGATGGTCGGCAAAAAAACCGAACACAAAACGCTGGGCAATTATCCAGCAACAACCCGTATTCTCGACGTGGTGCAAACCGGTCTGGCGCAGGGCAGCAGCAGCGGTTACGCAGCAGAAGCCAAAGCCTTTGGCGAGCTGGCGATGACGCCTCAGTCGCAGGCGCTGCGCAGCATCTTCTTTGCCAGCACCGAGGTGAAGAAAGATCCCGGCAGCGACGCCGAACCGGCCCCGCTACGGACGGTTGGCGTGCTGGGCGGCGGATTGATGGGCGGTGGGATCGCTTTCGTGACCGCCAGCAAAGGCAAGTTGCCGGTGCGCATCAAAGACATCAACCCGAAAGGCATCAACCACGCGCTGCAGTACAGCTGGCAGTTGCTTGATAAGAAGGTCAAGCGCCGCCATATCAAAGCCAGCGAGCGCGACCGGGAGCTGGCGCTGATCTCCGGCGCGACCGACTACAGCGGATTCCGCCATCGCGATGTGGTGATTGAAGCAGTATTTGAAGATTTGGCCCTTAAACAGAAGATGGTGGCCGAGGTCGAGACGCACTGCGCGCCGCACACCATTTTTGCCTCTAACACTTCTTCACTGCCGATCGGGGATATTGCGGCCCAGGCCGCGCGACCGGAGCAGGTGATTGGGCTGCATTTCTTCAGCCCGGTAGAAAAAATGCCGCTGGTGGAGGTGATTCCGCATGCGGGCACCAACCCGCAAACCGTGGCGACTATCGTCAAACTGGCCAAGCTGCAGGGCAAAACGCCGGTGGTGGTGGCAGACAAAGCCGGGTTCTACGTTAACCGCATCCTGGCTCCCTATATTAATGAAGCCATGCGTCTGCTGACCGAAGGTGAGAAAGTCGATCACATTGATAATGCGCTGGTGAAGTTTGGTTTCCCGGTTGGCCCAATCCAACTTTTGGATGAGGTGGGAATCGACACCGGCACTAAAATTATACCTGTGCTGGAAAGCGCTTACGGTGAACGCTTTAGCGCCCCTGCAAATATCGTTGCAGCGATTTTGAATGACGATCGCAAAGGCAGAAAAAATGGACGCGGTTTCTATCTTTACGATCCAAAAGGGCGTAAAAGCAAGAAGCAGGTTGACCCGGCGATCTATGGGCTTATTAAGCCGGTCGGCGAGAGCAAACTCACTGCGGCACAGTGCGCAGAACGCTGCGTAATGATGATGCTTAACGAAGCGGCACGCTGCTTTGATGAGCATGTGATTAAAAGTGCTCGTGATGGTGACATTGGTGCCGTCTTTGGCATTGGTTTTCCACCTTTCCTGGGTGGCCCGTTCCGCTATATGGATAGTCTGGGCGCGGGTGAAGTTGTTGCGATTTTGCAGCGACTGGCTGTGCAATATGGTCCGCGCTTTACGCCGTGTGACACTTTATTGCAAATGGCGGATCAGGGGCTGCGATTTTGGCCAGCAAAGGAACATGACCTCGTAAGTTAAGGTCAAAGAAGAGTAAATCCACCGTTGAATGACCCGGTCTTGTCTAATTTATAAACGGACATTGACTATACTTACGCCGTTGAGGTAAAAAACAGCGTTTCATTCAACGGATGGATCAGGCACAATGCCCGGCCATCAGGTTTTCTACCTCGTTTTTGGTTCACGCAGGTAGTAACGCTGGTGATCCTGGTCAACAAAAGCGGTGCAATATGCAAGTTTTTATCATGCGTCACGGTGACGCGGCACTCGATGCTGCCAGTGACTCTGTACGTCCTCTTACGCCTTGTGGCTGCGACGAGTCTCGTCAAATGGCAACCTGGTTGAAAGGGCAAAAAGTGGATATTGAGCGTGTCCTCGTCAGCCCGTTTTTACGCGCTGAACAGACGCTGGATGTGGTAGGGGAGTGTATGAACCTGCCTGTCGGTGTCGATATCCTGCCCGAGCTCACCCCTTGCGGCGATGTGGGCCTTGTCAGCGCCTATCTTCAGGCACTGAGCAGTGAAGGTGTCGCCTCTGCGCTGGTGATTTCTCACCTGCCGCTGGTCGGCTACCTGGTGTCTGAACTCTGCCCGGGCGAAACGCCGCCGATGTTCAGCACCTCCGCCATTGCCAACGTCACCCTCGACGAAACCGGTAAGGGCGTATTCAACTGGCAGATGAGCCCCTGCAATCTAAAGATGGCGAAAGCCATCTGACGTGACGCACGACATGGCGGGTAGCGTAAGCCACCCGCCAGCCTGTCAGGGCAGCTCAGGCGGTTGCCACTCTTCTATTTCAATCAGCACCAGCAAGGCGGCATCTCCGCCGTACTCTTTAGGTGACTGATGAAAAGCCATCACGTGCGGATGTTGAGCCAGCCACAGCGGCGTTTGCTGCTTGAGAATGTGCTTTCCATGGCCGTGCATCACGCAGGCGCAGAACAGATGTTCCCGACGGCAGGCGGCAATCAGCGCGCCCAACTCTTGTTTCGCCTGCAGCTGCGTCAGCCCGTGCAGATCGAGAAACAGCTCCGGCGAATAATCCCCGCGACGTAATTTTTTCAGCTCGAAATGGCTGACGTCCGCGCGCACGTATTTCATCGCCCCTTCGGTATTCAGCAGCGGCTGAAACTCATCAGAAAAATAGTGGCTCGCATCGACCTGCTCCTGCATCAGCCGTTTGGCCGGTACTTCACTCACTTTTTTGCGTAACGGACGATGAACAATGGTGTCCTGGGCGATTTTGCGCGTTCCGGTCATGAGCTGACGAAACAGCGTTTGATCCTCCTCGCTCAGCGATGTTTTCTTTTTCATGGGCCTGTCTCATCTCAATTTTCCGACAGTGTACCTGACTCGTCGTACGGCAAAACGCATTTTTTAACCGCAGGCAGTAAGCGACAGTGCTGATTTATCGCCGTCTTCGTGGCAAACTAGCGGCCGAAAAATTAGCGAGCATGCCCTGGAGAAAATAGTGGATAAAATTTTTGTCGATGAAGCGGTAAATGAACTGCAAACCATTCAGGACATGTTGCGTTGGGCGGTCAGCCGTTTCAGCGCGGCCAACATCTGGTACGGTCACGGCACCGATAACCCGTGGGATGAGGCGGTGCAGCTGGTGCTGCCATCACTCTATCTGCCGCTGGATATTCCGGAAGACATGCGCGCTGCGCGCCTGACCTCAAGCGAAAAACACCGCATCGTTGAGCGTGTGATCCGTCGCGTTAACGAACGCATCCCGGTCGCGTACCTCACCAACAAAGCCTGGTTCTGTGGCCATGAGTTCTTTGTCGATGAACGCGTGCTGGTGCCGCGCTCGCCGATTGGCGAACTTATCAACAACCAGTTCTCTGGCCTGGTTGACCATCAGCCGCAGCATATTCTGGATATGTGTACCGGCAGCGGCTGCATCGCGATCGCCTGCGCGTACGCCTTCCCGGAAGCGGAAGTGGACGCGGTGGACATTTCCACCGACGCGCTGGCGGTGACCGAGCACAATATTGAAGAGCACGGCCTGATCCATCAGGTGACGCCGATCCGCTCGGATCTTTTCCGCGAGCTGCCAAAAGTGCAGTACGACCTGATCGTCACCAACCCGCCGTACGTTGACGCCGAAGATATGTCCGATCTGCCGAACGAATATCGTCATGAACCTGAACTGGGTCTGGCGTCCGGATCTGACGGCCTGAAGCTGACCCGCCGCATCCTGGCCTGCGCCCCGGATTATCTGACCGATAACGGTATTCTGATTTGTGAAGTCGGTAACAGCATGGTACATCTGATGGAGCAATATCCGGATGTTCCGTTCACCTGGCTCGAGTTCGACAACGGTGGCGACGGCGTCTTCATGCTGACCAAAGCGCAGCTTATCGACGCACGCGAACACTTCAGCATCTACAAAGATTAATCAAACGGGCTTCGGCCCGTTTCACATTGCTCAAACACAGAACAACGAAAACGGAGCCGTGATGGCAGGAAACAGTATTGGACAATTATTCCGTGTAACGACGTTTGGTGAGTCGCACGGGCTGGCGCTGGGCTGCATCGTTGATGGCGTTCCGCCAGGCATTGAACTGACCGAAGCCGATTTACAGCACGATCTCGACCGTCGTCGTCCGGGCACGTCGCGCTACACCACCCAGCGTCGCGAGCCGGATCAGGTCAAAATCCTGTCAGGCGTCTTCGAAGGCCGCACTACCGGCACCAGCATTGGCCTGCTGATTGAGAACACCGATCAGCGCTCCCAGGATTACGGCGCCATCAAAGATGTGTTCCGTCCGGGACACGCCGATTACACCTACGAACAAAAATACGGTTTTCGCGACTATCGCGGCGGCGGACGCTCTTCCGCCCGTGAAACCGCTATGCGCGTCGCCGCAGGTGCCATCGCCAAAAAATATCTGGCGCAAAAATTCGGCATCAACATCCGCGGCTGTCTGACCCAGATGGGCGATATCCCGCTGGCGATCGAAGACTGGGATCAGGTCGAACAGAACCCGTTCTTCTGCGCGGATGCCTCAAAGCTGGAGGCGCTGGACGAACTGATGCGCGGCCTGAAGAAAGAGGGCGACTCCATTGGTGCCAAAGTGACGGTGGTGGCCGACGGCGTACCGCCGGGCTGGGGCGAGCCGGTCTTTGATCGTCTGGATGCCGATATCGCCCATGCGATGATGAGCATCAACGCGGTGAAAGGCGTGGAGATTGGCGACGGTTTTGGCGTGGTTCAGCTTCGCGGCAGCCAGAACCGCGACGAAATCACCAAACAAGGCTTCCAGAGCAATCACGCGGGCGGCGTTCTCGGCGGGATCAGCAGCGGCCAGCAAATTGTAACTAACATTGCGCTGAAACCGACCTCCAGCATTACCGTGCCGGGGCACACCCTCAATCGCGATGGCGAAGAAGTTGAAATGATCACCAAAGGGCGTCACGACCCGTGCGTCGGGATCCGCGCCGTACCGATTGCCGAAGCAATGCTGGCGATCGTGCTGATGGATCACTTCCTGCGCCAGCGCGCGCAGAATGCGGATGTAACAAGCCCTCTTCCACGCTGGTAACCATGAAAAAAACCGCAATTGCACTGCTGGCGCTGCTCGCCAGCGGGGGCACAGTGGCAGCAACGCCCTGGCAGAAAATCACCCACCCGGTGACGGGCAGCGCCCAGTCGATTGGCGCCTTCTCGAATGGCTGTATCGTGGGTGCACAGGCGCTGCCGCAGCAGTCCACCGCTTACCAGGTGATGCGCACCGATCAGCGCCGCTACTTTGGTCACCCGGATCTGGTGCTGTTTATCCAGCGTCTGGGTAATCAGGTGCAAAACCTGGGGCTGGGCACCATGCTGATTGGCGATATGGGGATGCCGGCCGGCGGGCGCTTTAACGGCGGCCATGCCAGTCATCAGACCGGGCTGGATGTGGATATTTTCCTGCAATTGCCGAAAACCCGCTGGTCATCGTCACAGCTGCTGAAGCCGCAGGCGCTCGACCTGGTTGCCAGTGACGGCAAGCGCGTGGTGCCGTCGCTGTGGTCACGCGACGTCTCGAGCATGATTAAGCTGGCGGCAGAAGACAACGACGTGACGCGGATCTTCGTTAACCCGGCCATCAAGCAGCAGCTGTGTCTGGATGCCGGAACCGATCGCGACTGGCTGCGTAAAGTGCGCCCGTGGTTCCAGCACCGCGCACATATGCACGTGCGTCTGCGCTGCCCGGCGAACAGCATGGAGTGCGAAGATCAACCGTTACCGCCGCCGGGCGATGGTTGCGGCGCGGAGCTGCAAAGCTGGTTTGAACCCGCAAAACCTGGAACGACGAAGCCTGAGAAGAAGACACCGCCTCCGCTGCCGCCTTCTTGCCAGGCGCTACTGGATGAGCATGCCCTGTAATGGACCAATTTACTGAGTTGTTTATGGTGTCGCCGCTGCTGTTGGCGGGACTTTTCTTTATCGCCATGCTGGCTGGTTTTATCGATGCCTTAGCCGGTGGCGGCGGATTGTTAACCGTTCCGGCGCTGCTGGCTGTCGGCATGACCCCGGCGCAGGCGCTGGCGACCAACAAGCTGCAGGCGTGTGGCGGATCGTTATCGGCTTCGATCTATTTTGTGCGGCGCAAAGTGGTGAGCCTCGCCGACCAGAAGCTCAATATTCTGATGACCTTTATCGGCTCGACCACCGGTGCGCTGCTGGTGCAGCACGTGCAGTCCGACATCCTGCGCCAGATTTTGCCGATCCTTGTTATCTGTATTGGCCTCTACTTTTTGCTGATGCCAAAGCTTGGCGAAGAAGACCGGCAGCGTCGCCTGCACGGGTTACCCTTCGCCCTGATCGCGGGCGGCTGCGTCGGTTTTTATGACGGCTTTTTCGGCCCCGGCGCCGGGTCGTTTTACGCGCTGGCGTTTGTCACGCTGGCCGGTTTTAATCTCGCCAAATCCACCGCTCACGCGAAGGTGCTTAACGCCACCTCGAACCTGGGCGGTCTGCTGCTGTTTATCATCGGCGGTAAGGTGATTTGGGCCACCGGCTTCGTGATGATGGCCGGACAGTTTATGGGCGCGCGGTTGGGCTCGCGTCTGGTATTAAGCAAAGGGCAACAGCTGATCCGGCCGATGATTGTGATTGTCTCGGCGGTGATGAGTGCCAAACTTCTTTATGACAGCCACGGACAGGAGATCCTCCACTGGTTGGGGATGAACTAATGAACAGTACGCATAAATACGAGCAGCTGATTGCGGTTTTCGACGGCTGCTTCGCCGACGATTTTAATACCCGTCTGATTAAAGGCGACGACGAACCGATCTATCTTCCTGCTGATGTCGAAACGCCGTATCACCGGATTGTCTTTGCGCACGGCTACTACGCCAGCGCCCTGCACGAGATTTCCCACTGGTGCATTGCCGGGAAAGCACGTCGCGAGCTGGTGGATTTTGGCTACTGGTACTGCCCGGATGGCCGCGACGCGGCAACCCAGGGGCAGTTTGAGGATGTCGAAGTCAAGCCGCAGGCTTTTGACTGGCTGTTTTGCGTGGCGGCGGGTTATCCGTTTAACGTCAGCTGCGACAATCTGGAAGGGGACTGCGAGCCGGACCGTATCGTGTTTCAGCGCCGCGTCCATGCTCAGGTGATGGAGTATCTCGAGAAGGGCATCCCGGAACGCCCGGCGCGCTTTATGCGTGCGTTACAACAGTATTACCACACGCCGGACATCACGGCGGAACACTTCCCGTGGCCGGAAGATCTTAACTGAGGAAAGAAGATGATCGCAGAATTTGAATCACGCATTCTGGCATTAATTGATGACATGGTTGAACACGCCAGTGACGATGAACTGTTTGCCAGCGGTTATTTGCGTGGTCACCTGACGCTGGCCGTTGCCGAGCTTGAAGCCGGTGACGACCACTCGCCTGAAGCGGTTCATGTAGAAGTGACCCGCAGCCTGGAAAAAGCAATCCTCGCCGGTGAACTCTCTCCCCGCGACCAGACGTTAGTGCTGGGCATGTGGGATACACTGTTCCAGCAGGCTAAACTGAAATAACCTGTTTTGCCCGGTGGCGCTGCGCTTACCGGGCCTACAATTTCCTATTTGACCCTTTTTCCCTTCAACAACTTCCTCACCCATAACCGATTCGGGTTCAGCCCAGCCAGCGTGTTGCCATCCAGCGGGATCGGCTCGTGGCTCATTTGTGCAGCAAGGATCTCGGCAGTTAACGGCGCCGAGCACAGTCCACGCGAGCCCAGTCCACCCAGCATAAACAGATTCGGATACACCGGCGCGCTCACCGCCTGCTCCCGGTTGTTCACTAGATCCTGATAAGCCGTTAGCGTCGCGTCGTAATCCGGCACCGCGCCGGTCATCGGCAGATGATCGCGGGTGGCGCAGCGAATGCCGTTCCGGGCCTCACCCGCGCTGACGTCCACCTCTTTGGCCCATGCCGCCTGCGGCAGGCAGTTGAGCAGGCGCTGGCGATTTTGCTGCTGATCGTCTTCGCTGTACTGCGCCTCCGTTTGCCCACGGTGGTAGCTCGCGCCGATGCAGTGATGGCCGTTGGCCGGATTTTGCGGGGTCAGATAGCCGTCATAACAGAGCACCTGACGTAGCTGGCTCAGCTGCGGGGCGGCCGGGATATGGCTTACCTGTCCACCCACCGGGTAGACAGGCAGGTGTGCCGTCTGGGTAAACTGGCTGATGCGATGTCCGTTCGCCAGAACCACGCTGGCATGCTGCGCCTGCGGGCCTTCGCTAAACTGCAGCGTCCACTGCCCCTCGCTGCTATCCAGCGACGCGACCTGGCGGCCATAGTGCACCGTTAATCCGCGCGACTGCGCCAGGGCGATGACCGCTGCGGTCAGCTCCGCCGGGCACAGCCAGCCGCCGAGCGGGTACTGGATCCCGCCGCAGCCGGTGTCGACCCCGATGCTGTCTGCGATCTGCTGGGCATTCACCTCTGCGGCGATCTGTGCGGGCAGGCCCAGTAACAGCATCTGGTTAATTTTGTGCTGACTCTTCTCATCCCAGCCAAGCTGGGTGACACCGCACCAGTCATGGTCAAACGCCACCGGCAGGGTATCGTACAGGCGACGCGCAAAGGTAAACGCCGTCGGGAAAAACTGGCTCAGGGCAGCATCCTGGGCGCTTAGCAGCGGATAGAGCGCGCCCTGACGATTGCCAGAGGCACCCGTCGCAGGCGCGTCGTCGGCGCAGTAAAGCGTGACCTGCCAGCCGCGACGCAGCAGCGCCAGCGACAGCAGGGCGCTGGCGATCCCGCCGCCGATGACCGCCGTTTCACGCACCTCGCTTGCAGGGCGGGCAAACCACGGGGCGCGGGCAGGGGAGGGCAGATCCTGTTCCATCACCCCGACGAGCATTTCGCGTTTGCGGCCAAAACCTTTCGTTTTTTGCACCGTGAAACCGGCTTCCTGCAAACCACGGCGCACAAACCCGGCGCAGGTAAAGGTGGCGAGCGTGGCGCCAGGCCGTGCCAGTCGGGCCATCGCGGCAAACAGATTGGCGCTCCACATCTCCGGGTTTTTTGAAGGCGCAAAGCCGTCGAGGAACCATGCGTCGACCTGCTGATTGAGAGAATCATCCAGCTGGTCGGTCAGGTCATTGATATCGCCGAGCCATAAATCGAGGGTGACGCGCCCGTCATCCAGCAGCAGGCGATGGCAGCCCGCCAGCGGCAGCGGCCACTGTTCCTGCAGCTGCGCGGCCCACGGGGCCAGTTCCGGCCAGTGCTGGTGCGCCAGACGCAGATCCTCAGCGGACAGTGGAAATTTTTCAAAACTGATGAAATGTAATCTTTGCAGCGTAGCCTCGGGGTATTCGCGACGGAAGCGATCGAAGGCCTGCCAGAGCGTGAGAAAGTTCAAACCGGTACCAAAACCGCTCTCCGCCACCACAAACAGGCTGCGGGAATGGACGGGAAAACGGGAATTTAACTGGTTTCCATCGAGGAAAACATAACGTGTTTCTTCCAGTCCATTATCATTAGAGAAGTAGACATCATCAAAATCTCGGGAAACAGGTGTACCCTCAGCGTTGAATTCGAGGTTGGCAGGTTGTATGGCGTTATGTTTCACGTAAGTTACTCGTCTGACTGGCTGTGCCGCGATCTTAACGATGTACGTCTGCTGGTGCAAATTTCCGCAGAAATTGCTGATCGGACTTGTTCGGCGTACAAGTGTACGCTATTGTGCGACTCGAAACTTACATAGTGCGACTTACAGAGGTATTGAATGAAACGTGCAGTGATTACTGGCCTGGGCATCGTTTCCAGCATCGGTAACAACCAGCAGGAAGTCCTGTCATCTCTGCGTGAAGGACGCTCGGGAATCACCTTCTCTCAGGAGTTTCTTGATTCTGGTATGCGTAGCCACGTCTGGGGCAACGTCAAACTGGACACCACCGGTCTGATTGATCGCAAAGTGGTCCGTTTCATGAACGATGCCTCCATTTACGCCTATCTCTCCATGCAGGAAGCGATTGCTGATGCCGGTCTGAGCGAAGACGTTTATCAGAACAACCCACGTGTTGGCCTGATTGCAGGCTCCGGCGGTTCGTCTAAAGCACAGGTCTTCGGTGCGGACGCCATGCGTAGCCCGCGTGGCCTGAAAGCAGTCGGTCCGTACGTTGTGACCAAAGCGATGGGTTCAGCGGTATCCGCGTGCCTCGCGACGCCGTTCAAAATCCACGGCGTAAACTACTCCATCAGTTCCGCCTGTGCGACCTCCGCACACTGTATCGGTAACGCAGTAGAGCAGATCCAGCTGGGCAAACAGGACATCGTGTTTGCGGGCGGCGGTGAAGAGCTGGGCTGGGAAATGGCCTGTGAATTCGACGCGATGGGCGCACTGTCCACCAAATACAACGAAACCCCGGAAAAAGCGTCCCGTACTTATGATTCCAAACGCGACGGTTTTATCATCGCAGGCGGCGGCGGTATGGTTGTGGTTGAAGAGCTGGAGCACGCTCTGGCCCGTGGCGCGCACATCTATGCTGAGATCGTGGGCTACGGCGCAACCTCCGACGGCGCAGACATGGTTGCTCCATCAGGTGAAGGCGCAGTGCGTTGCATGAAGATGGCGATGCAGGGTCTCGACACCCCAATCGACTACCTGAACTCCCACGGTACTTCTACTCCGGTAGGCGACGTGAAAGAGCTGGGTGCGATCCGCGAAGTGTTCGGCGACAACAGCCCGGCCATCTCTGCGACCAAAGCCATGACCGGTCACTCACTGGGCGCCGCTGGCGTACAGGAAGCCATCTACTCTCTGCTGATGCTGGAACACGGCTTTATCGCCCCAAGCATCAACGTTGAAGAGCTGGACGAGCAGGCTGCTGGCCTGAACATCGTCACCGAGCCAACCGAGCGTGAACTGACTACCGTCATGTCCAACAGCTTTGGCTTCGGCGGCACCAACGCCACGCTGGTAATGCGTAAGCTGAACGCGTAATTTTTACGCCGGATGAAAAAAAGGAGCCTCAGGGCTCCTTTTTGTTTGTCAGATGACTATCCAGATGACGACCATCACTACCAGCAGCGCGACAAACATCAGCCCAGGGCGGGCCGACATCGATTTCAGTGAGTCGACCACCGGGGCAAACAGCGGGCTGTAGATCGGCTGGATATTGCGAACTTCCAGCGTGGTATTTTCGCGCTCGGCGCGGCGCAGGAAAATCTCCCCCAGCAGGCTCTGAACCTGTGCGGTGGTCAACACCGTCTGCGGCGTGGCCTGCCAGTTCTGGCGGGCATAATCCTGAATATTGTCCCACTCGCGTGCTTCCAGCGGCTGTTTTAACGCCGCCTGCAGCGTGTGCAGCGTGGGTGCGCTCTGGGTGCTCAATGTCTGTCGCGCCTGCAGCCAGGTGGCGAGATGGGTAAACTGCCTGGCCGGGATCAGCTCGCCCGCCTTCACACCTGACAGCTCCAGCATCGACTGCCAGATCAGTTTGGTCGGCTCCCCCGTTGCGGCGGCAAGCTTGGTCACCATCTGCTTCAGCGTGTTGTGCTCGGCAGGCAGCAGCGGGCGCTCGGTGGCCGGGCGCAGCTGCGGCTGCGGAATCGACAGCTGATTATTCTGCAGCAGCGTCAGCACGTTCCTGAGCTGGTCCGGCGTCAGCTGGCTCAGCGCGGTCTGCCCGTACTGCTGGCGAATAAAATCGCTGACCGCCTGGCGGTTATTGCCCTGACTCAGCAGCTCCGTCAACCGGGAGACTACCTGTCGGCTGGTGTGGTTTTGCTGCGCACTGCTCAGGCGCTGGTTCAGGTTCTGCTCAGCCGCAGGGAAGTGGCGCGACAGGAACGGTGCATCGCTCTTCAACCCCAGGTCGTGTTTGACCCCGGCCCACACTTCCGCATTTTGCTGCGACGTCAGGGCGATCAGCCGGGTAATCAGGCGCTCCAGCACGGTGCGCTGCTGCGTAGAGAGGGGCTGTTCGCCCGCAACGCTGGACGTTACGGGGCCTTCACCCGGAGGGCGCGGCGGCGTACCTGAAATGGGCTGCATCGTCAAAAAATCCTTAAAGTCGTTACTCATCGTAAACCAGGTTACATATATGCCTGGCGGCCAGATTATGGCACACTTGACAGGTTTTCTTCCTCTCAAACAGGTACTCAGTCGTGAAAATCCTCGTTGATGAAAATATGCCTTACGCCCGTGAGCTGTTTAGCCGCCTGGGTGAGGTTAAGGCTGTCCCTGGCCGCCCGATTCCGCTTGATGAGCTGGACGACGCCGACGCACTGATGGTGCGCTCCGTGACCAAAGTGAATGAAGCGCTGCTGGCGGGTAAAGCGGTGAAGTTTGTTGGCACGGCCACCGCAGGTACCGATCATGTGGATGACGCGTGGCTCAAACAGGCGGGGATTGGTTTTTCTGCCGCGCCGGGCTGTAACGCCATCGCCGTCGTCGAGTATGTGTTCTCCTCACTGCTGATGCTGGCCGAGCGCGATGGATTTACGCTGGCCGATCGTACCGTGGGGATTATCGGCGTCGGTAACGTTGGCGGGCGTCTGCAGAAGCGCCTTGAGGCGTTAGGCATTCGCACACTGCTGTGCGATCCCCCGCGCGCGGATCGCGGCGACGAGGGCGATTTCCGTACCCTGGATCAGCTGGTGGCCGAGTGTGATGTACTGACTTTCCACACGCCATTGTTCAAGGACGGGCCGTATAAATCCCTGCATCTGGCCGACGACGCGCTGATCACCCGCCTGAAACCGGGCACCATTTTGATCAACGCCTGCCGCGGCCCGGTGGTCGACAACGCCGCACTGCTTCAGCGCCTGGAAGCAGGACAGGATCTCAGCGTGGTGCTGGACGTCTGGGAGCCCGAGCCGGATCTCAACGTCGCCCTGCTGGATAAAATCGATATCGGCACCGCGCATATCGCGGGCTACACGCTGGAAGGCAAAGCGCGCGGCACCACCCAGGTGTTCGAGGCTTACAGCACCTTTATTGGCAAGTCTCAGCAGGTGGCGCTCGATACCTTGCTGCCGACCCCGGATTTTGGCCGCATTACGCTGCACGGCCCGCTCGATCAGGGAACGCTGAAACGACTGGTGCATTTAGTGTATGATGTGCGCCGCGACGACGCACTGCTGCGAAAAGTGGCGGGTAAACCCGGTGAATTCGACAAACTGCGTAAGCACTATCTTGAGCGCCGCGAATGGTCCTCCCTGTATGTGATGTGTGATGACGCTGAGGCGGCATCATTACTGCATAAGCTGGGTTTCAACGCCGTTCATCACCCGGTACGTTAATATCTTCTTAATGCTCCCTGTCGGATAACCCGGCGGGGACGCTTTTTTATTGCTGGAGTAAACCACCATGTCTGAAGGCTGGAACATTGCCATACTGGGCGCTACGGGCGCCGTGGGTGAAGCCCTGCTCGAAACGCTTGCCGAGCGTCAGTTTCCGGTGGGGGATATTTATGCCCTGGCGCGGAACGAGAGCGCCGGTGAGCATCTGCGTTTTGAAGGCAAATCCGTAAGGGTTCAGGATGCCACCGCGTTCGACTGGACGCAGGCGCAGCTGGCCTTTTTCGCCGCCGGTGCAGAAGCCTCTGCCACCTATATTGAAGAAGCCACCAACGCGGGCTGCCTGGTTATTGATTTGAGCGGTCTGTTTGCTCTTGAGCCGGACGTGCCGCTGGTGGTGCCGGACGTCAACCCGTTCGTGCTGGCCGATTACCGCAACCGCAACATCATCGCCGTCGCGGACAGCCTGACCAGCCAGCTGCTGGTGGCCCTGAAGCCATTGATCGATGACGGTGGACTCTCTCGCATCAGCGTCACCAGCCTGCTGTCGGCTTCTGCCCACGGCAAAAAAGCGGTGGATGCGCTGGCAGGGCAGAGTGCGAAGCTGCTGAACGGCATCCCGGTTGATGAAGAGGACTTCTTTGGTCGTCAGCTGGCGTTCAACATGCTGCCGCTGCTGCCGGATCGCGAAGGTAGCGTGCGCGAAGAGCGCCGTATCGTCGATCAGGTACGTAAGATCCTGCAGGATGAAGGGCTGATGATCTCCGCAAGCTGCGTGCAATCCCCGGTCTTCTACGGCCACGCGCAGATGGTCAACTTTGAAGCGATGCGCCCGCTGGCCGCCGAAGAGGCGCGTGACGCTTTTGCGCGCGGCGAAGACATTGTGCTGTCTGAAGAGCGCGAATTCCCGACGCAGGTGGGTGACGCGACGGGTAGCACCCATCTTTCTGTCGGCTGCGTGCGTAACGATTACGGCATGCCGGAGCAGGTCCAGTTCTGGTCAGTGGCTGATAACGTCCGTTTCGGCGGCGCGCTGATGGCGGTGAAAATTGCCGAGAAGCTGGTGCAGGAGTACCTGTACTAATGTCCGACGTGGAACAAAAGCCCGTCTATAAAATTGCTCTCGGGATCGAATACGACGGCAGCAAATATTATGGCTGGCAGCGTCAGAATGAAGTGCGCAGCGTCCAGGAGAAGCTGGAAAAAGCGCTCTCTCAGGTGGCGAACGAACCGATCGGCGTATTGTGCGCCGGTCGTACCGATGCCGGTGTCCACGGCACCGGGCAGGTTGTGCATTTCACCACCACCGCCGTGCGCAAAGACGCGGCCTGGACGCTGGGTGTAAATGCGAATTTGCCTGGTGACATCGCGGTGCGTTGGGTCAAAGATGTGCCGGATGATTTTCATGCGCGTTTCAGCGCCACTGCGCGCCGCTACCGCTACATCATCTATAATCAGCGCCTTCGCCCGGCAGTACTGGGCCAGGGTGTGACGCATTATTACGCGCCGCTGGATGCAGACCGCATGCAGCGTGCGGCCCAGGCGCTGATTGGTGAAAATGATTTTACCTCGTTTCGTGCGGTTCAGTGCCAGTCACGCACCCCGTGGCGTAACGTGATGCACATTAACGTCACGCGTTACGGTGCATACGTGGTGGTCGATATCAAAGCGAATGCTTTTGTACATCATATGGTCAGGAATATCGTAGGCAGCCTGATGGAAGTGGGCGCCGGACACCAGCCGGAGAGCTGGATTGCAGAGTTGCTGGCAGCGAAGGACAGAACGCTGGCGGCAGCAACGGCGAAAGCGGAAGGGTTATATCTGGTCTCGGTGGATTACCCGGATCGTTTCAACCTTCCGAAACCGCCAATGGGCCCGCTGTTTTTAGCGGACTGATAGCTGTGCAATCGTGGTAATAAAGGTTTAGACAATATGGATTTAATTCGCTTTCTGATTGATTTCATTCTGCATATCGATGTTCACCTGGCAGAGCTGGTCGCTGATTACGGCGTCTGGGTGTATGCCATTCTGTTCCTGATCCTGTTTTGCGAAACCGGGCTGGTGGTGACGCCGTTTTTACCGGGTGATTCCCTGCTGTTCGTGGCGGGTGCGCTGGCATCGCTGGAAACCAACGATATCAACGTCCACCTGATGGTGGTGCTGATGATCATTGCGGCGATCCTCGGCGATGCGGTGAACTACACTATAGGTCGGCTGTTTGGCGAGCGGTTATTCAGTAACCCGGACTCGAAGATTTTCCGTCGTAGCTATCTGGATAAAACCCATGCGTTTTATGAGAAGCATGGCGGCAAAACGATTATTCTCGCGCGCTTCGTGCCGATCGTCAGAACCTTCGCCCCGTTTGTTGCGGGGATGGGTCACATGTCCTACCGTCAGTTCGCCCTCTATAACGTGACCGGCGCGCTGTTATGGGTGCTCAGCTTTACCTACGCAGGCTATTTCTTCGGGACCATCCCGATGATCCAGGAAAACCTTAAGTTGCTGATCGTAGGGATTATTGTGGTCTCCATTTTGCCGGGGGTGATCGAAATTATTCGTCATCGGCGTGCGGCGGCAAAACAGGCAAAATAAAAGCACATCCGCGGTTCGACCACTTTTTTGTCCAAAGTTTCGGGCTGTTATGTTTTAATGTGCAACATTCATGGTCTGTCGGGGGCAAAAATGGCATTATGCGCCCCTTACAGCAAAGCTGGCATAGAACCAGGTTCAGGCAGAAAGGTTATCAATGAGCTGGATTGAACGAATTAAAAGCAACATTACCCCAACCCGTAAGGCGAGTATTCCTGAAGGGGTGTGGACCAAGTGTGACAGCTGCGGCCAGGTCCTGTACCGCGCCGAGCTGGAGCGTAATCTTGAAGTGTGCCCGAAATGCGATCACCACATGCGCATGTCGGCGCGTAATCGCCTGCACAGTCTGCTGGACGAAGGCTCCATGGTTGAGCTGGGTAGCGAACTTGAGCCGAAAGATCTGCTGAAGTTTCGTGATTCCAAGAAATACAAAGATCGTCTGGCCTCTGCGCAAAAAGAGACCAGCGAGAAAGACGCCCTGGTGGTGATGAAAGGCACTCTGCATGAGATGCCGGTCGTCGCAGCCGCGTTTGAGTTCGCCTTTATGGGCGGTTCAATGGGTTCCGTTGTTGGTGCGCGCTTCGTGCGTGCGGTTGAGCAGGCGCTGGAAGATAACTGTCCGCTGATCTGCTTCTCTGCGTCCGGCGGTGCTCGTATGCAGGAAGCGCTGATGTCGCTGATGCAGATGGCGAAAACCTCTGCTGCGCTGGCAAAAATGCAGGAGCGCGGTCTGCCGTACATCTCCGTACTGACTGACCCGACCATGGGCGGCGTATCGGCAAGTTTTGCGATGCTGGGCGATCTGAACATCGCTGAACCTAAAGCGCTGATCGGTTTTGCTGGCCCGCGCGTTATCGAACAAACGGTTCGTGAGAAACTGCCGCCGGGCTTCCAGCGCAGTGAGTTCCTCATTGAGAAAGGCGCTATCGACATGATCGTCCGCCGTCCGGAGCTGCGCCTGAAACTGGCAAGCGTTCTGGCGAAGCTGATGAATCTGCCGTCGCCGAGTCCGGATGAGCCACGCGAAGCCGTGGTGGTACCGGATCAGGAACCCGAGGCCTGATAACTGAAAAGGGCAGGGCCAGATGGCGCTGCCCTTTTGCTTTCTAACCGTAACTGAAAAGCGCGCAACATGGAAAACAACACTCTTCCCCAAGCCACGTCGCCCCTTGCCACGTGGCTTTCTTATCTGGAAAACCTGCACAGCAAAACCATCGACATGGGACTTGCGCGCATCAGCAAGGTTGCGGCGCGCCTCGATGTCCTGAAACCGGCTCCGTTTGTCTTCACCGTCGCGGGCACCAACGGCAAAGGCACCACCTGCCGGACGCTGGAAGCGGTGCTGATGGCCGCAGGCTACAAAGTAGGTGTCTACAGTTCTCCGCACCTGGTGCGCTACACCGAGCGTGTGCGCGTGCAGAATACGGAGCTGGCGGAATCCGCGCACACGGCGTCGTTTGCGGAAATCGAAGCCGCGCGCGGGGATATTTCCCTGACCTATTTTGAATACGGCACCCTGTCGGCGCTGTGGCTGTTTAAGCAGGCGCAGCTGGACGTGGTGATCCTCGAAGTGGGCTTGGGCGGGCGTCTGGACGCCACCAATATGGTGGATGCCGATGTCGCCGTGGTCACCAGCATCGCACTGGATCATACCGACTGGCTGGGGCCGGATCGCGAAAGCATTGGCCGTGAAAAAGCGGGGATTTTCCGCGCGGGTAAACCGGCGATTGTCGGCGAGCCTGATATGCCGCACACCATCGGCGATGTCGCGCAGGAGAAGGGCGCGAACCTGCTGCGTCGCGACGTAGACTGGCGCTATAGCGTTTCTGACAACGGCTGGTGCTTCGAAGATGCAAAGGGCCGGTTGGATAACCTGCCGCTGCCTCAGGTGCCACAGCCGAATGCGGCGACGGCGCTGGCTGCGCTGCGGGCCAGCGGCCTTACGGTGAAAGAACAGGCCATTCGCGACGGCATTCAGGATGCGCGCCTGCCTGGACGCTTTCAGATTGTCAGCGAGTCGCCGCGTCTGATTCTGGATGTGGCGCATAACCCCCATGCCGCGGCATACCTCGCGGGACGTCTCAAATCCCTGCCAAAAACCGGGCGCGTGCTGGCGGTTATCGGTATGCTTCATGATAAAGATATTGGCGGCACGCTGGCCTGCATGGAGAGTGTGGTCGATAGCTGGTATTGTGCACCTCTGGAAGGCCCACGCGGGGCGACTGCCCAACAGCTGATGGAACACCTCGGCACGGGCGCAGTCTTCACCAACGTGGAGCAGGCATGGCGCGCCGCAATGGCGGACGCCAGACCAGAAGATACCGTGCTGGTGTGTGGATCCTTCCATACGGTGGCACATGTCATGGACGTAATGGATGCGGGGAGAACCGGTGGCAAGTAAGTTTCAGAACCGTTTAGCAGGCACCATTGTGCTGGTGGCGCTGGGGGTGATTATTCTCCCGGGGCTGCTTGACGGGCAGAAAAAACATTACCAGGATGAGTTCGCGGCGATCCCGCTGGTGCCAAAACCTGGCGATCGCGATGAGCCCGATATGATGCCCGCTGCAGCTCAGGCGCTGCCGGTCCAGCCGCCTGAAGGGGCAGCAGAAGAGGTGCAGGCAGGCGATGCCGCTGCACCATCGTTAGATCCTGCGCGCTTCGCGGCGAACAGTAATCGCGACATGGATACGCTCCCGGCAGAACAACCGAAGCCTGCCCAACAGGCCAAACCCGTTGCGAAGCCAAAACCGGTCGAAAAACCGCAGACCCGAGCCAGCGAACAGCTTGCTGCTGCCGCTGAAACACCGCCTGCGAAGCCGGTTCAGGAAGAGAAGCCTGCACCTACCGGCAAAGCCTATGTGGTTCAGCTCGGTGCGCTCAAAAATGCCGATAAAGTCAACGAGGTGGTGGCGAAATTACGTGGAGCCGGATACCGCGTTTACACGTCGCCTTCGACCCCGGTACAGGGTAAAATCACCCGTATCCTCGTCGGCCCGGATGCCTCCCGGGATAAGTTGAAAGGGTCGCTCGGCGAGCTGAACCAGCTCTCCGGTCTGAGCGGCGTAGTGATGAACTATAGCGTGAACTGATATCCCCTTCTCCGGCAGGAGAAGGCCGGTGTGAGGGAGAGGCAGGCGTCCAGAGAGACGCAACCGGCCAACGGCGCTGAGCATTTTTTCAGCGCTTTTTTTATTTACGCGGGGGAAGGAAATCCCTACGCAAACGTTTTCTTTTTCTGTTAGAATTCGCCCCGAACTGGATGACAGGGCGTTTAATCGTGGGACATATATGGTCTGGATTGATTACGCCATCATTGCGGTGATAGGTTTTTCCTGTCTGGTTAGCCTGATCCGTGGCTTTGTTCGTGAAGCGTTATCGCTGGTGACATGGGGTTGTGCTTTCTTTGTTGCCAGTCATTACTACACTTACCTGTCTGTCTGGTTCACGGGCTTTGAAGATGAACTGGTACGAAATGGGATTGCCATCGCGGTGCTGTTTATCGCGACGCTGCTGGTTGGCGCCATCGTTAACTACGTGATTGGCCAGCTGGTTGAAAAAACCGGTCTGTCAGGAACCGACAGGGTTCTGGGGATCTGTTTTGGTGCATTGCGAGGTGTGCTGATTGTTGCCGCGATACTGTTCTTCCTTGATACCTTTACCGGGTTCTCGAAGAGCGCAGACTGGCAGACATCACAGCTGATCCCGCAGTTCAGCTTTATCATCAGATGGTTCTTTGACTATCTGCAAAGCTCGTCGAGTTTTTTGCCCAGAACGTAACCTGTTCTGAGATGTGGCTTAACGAGGAAATGTCGAATGTGCGGTATTGTCGGTATCGCCGGTTTCATGCCGGTAAACCAGTCTATTTATGACGCATTATCGGTGCTTCAGCACCGTGGGCAGGATGCTGCGGGTATCATCACTATTGATGCACACAACTGCTTCCGTTTACGTAAGGCCAACGGCCTGGTAAATGATGTGTTTGAAGCCCGCCACATGCAGCGTCTGCAAGGTAACATGGGTATTGGTCACGTCCGTTACCCTACCGCTGGCAGTTCCAGCGCCTCTGAAGCTCAGCCGTTTTACGTTAACTCACCATATGGCATTACGCTGGCCCATAATGGCAACCTGACCAACGCGCATGAGCTGCGTCAGAAGCTGTTTGAAGAGAAGCGTCGCCACATTAACACCACGTCTGATTCTGAAATTCTGCTTAATATCTTTGCCAGCGAACTGGATAACTTCCGTCACTATCCGCTGGAAGCAGACAACATTTTTGCTGCCGTTGCCGCCACCAATCGTCAGATCCGCGGGGCCTATGCCTGCGTAGCGATGATTATCGGCCACGGTATGGTCGCCTTCCGCGATCCGAACGGTATTCGCCCGCTGGTGCTGGGCAAGCGCGATATTGGCGACGGTCGTACCGAGTATATGGTGGCTTCTGAAAGCGTGGCGCTGGATACGCTGGGCTTTGAGTTCCTGCGTGACGTCGCCCCTGGCGAAGCGGTCTATATCACTGAGAAAGGCCAGCTGTTTACCCGTCAGTGTTCAGAAAACCCGGTCAGCAACCCGTGCCTGTTCGAGTATGTGTACTTTGCCCGTCCGGACTCCTTCATCGACAAAATCTCTGTCTACAGCGCCCGCGTCAACATGGGCACCAAGCTGGGTCAGAAGATTGCCCGCGAGTGGGAAGATCTGGATATCGACGTGGTCATCCCGATCCCGGAGACCTCCTGCGATATCGCACTGGAGATGGCCCGGATTCTGGGTAAACCGTATCGTCAGGGCTTTGTGAAAAACCGCTACGTTGGCCGTACCTTTATCATGCCGGGCCAGCAGCTGCGCCGTAAGTCAGTGCGCCGTAAGCTGAACGCCAACCGCGCTGAGTTCCGTGATAAGAACGTACTGCTGGTGGATGACTCCATCGTGCGTGGCACCACTTCAGAGCAGATTATCGAGATGGCCCGTGAAGCGGGTGCTAAGAAGGTCTATCTGGCCTCTGCGGCACCGGAAATTCGTTTCCCGAACGTGTACGGTATTGATATGCCAACCGCCACTGAGCTTATCGCACACGGTCGTGAAGTGGACGAGATCCGCCAGATCATCGGCGCTGACGGGCTGATTTTCCAGGATCTGAACGATCTGATCGACGCGGTACGCGCCGAGAACCCGGATATTCAGCAGTTTGAGTGCTCGGTGTTTAACGGCATCTACGTCACCAAAGATGTGGATCAGCAGTATCTCGATTATCTCGACTCCCTGCGTAACGACGATGCGAAAGCCGTGCAGATGGCGAACGATCTCGAAAGCTTAGAGATGCACAACGAAGGTTAATCGCGATAACAAGCGAGGGCGTCCGCCCTCGCTTGCAACTCCCGCCAAAATCCTGCACAGTCTGCCCAGTTATGGAAAGGGCGATAATCATGAAACGACTGATAGTAGGGATCTCAGGGGCCAGCGGCGCGATTTACGGCGTGCGTTTGCTGCAGGTATTGCGTGACGTCACCGACGTTGAAACCCATCTGGTGATGAGCCAGGCGGCGCGTCAGACCCTCTCCCTCGAAACCGATTATTCTCTGCGTGATGTTCAGTCGTTAGCGGACGTGGTGCATGATGCGCGGGATATCGCCGCCAGCATCTCTTCTGGCTCGTTTAAAACCGCGGGCATGGTGATCTTGCCCTGTTCGATTAAAACCCTCTCCGGCATCGTCCACAGCTACACCGACACCCTGGTAACGCGTGCCGCCGACGTGGTACTAAAAGAGCGCCGCCAGCTGGTGCTGTGCGTGCGTGAAACGCCGCTGCACTTAGGCCATCTGCGCCTGATGACCCAGGCCGCGGAGCTGGGCGCGGTAATCATGCCTCCCGTCCCGGCGTTTTATCACCGTCCGCAGACGCTGGATGATGTGATTAATCAGACCGTTAATCGGGTGACCGACCAGTTTGACATTCAGCTGCCAGCCGATCTTTTCGCCCGCTGGCAGGGCATCTGAGCCCCGGTGTGCGCCGCCTGAGTGCATAAAACCGCAAGCTGCCCTGTTTCAGGGCAATTCTGCAACCGCGATCATATCCTCAACATTTAATTCGTTTTTTCCTTTCTGACTACTGCGGTTCGTTTGGCAGACCTGCTATCTTTCACCATTAAGGCAATCTTGCAACCTTTCGTTAACATATTTAACGCCGTAATTTTGCGATGATCGCAATCTGGCATAAGACCTGCAAGAGATCGCCTGCAACACACAACACAACCTATTACATAATAAAATCATGACACTTGAGGGTAATGTATGAAGAAGACGGTTCTGGCTCTGTCTTTGCTGGTGGGATTAAGTACCGCGGCAAGCAGCTATGCCGCGCTCCCACAGACCGTACGTATCGGTACTGACGCAACCTATGCGCCATTCTCATCGAAAGATGCGAAGGGTGACTTCGTTGGTTTTGATATCGACCTGGGAAATGAGATGTGCAAACGCATCTCTGTGAAATGTACCTGGGTGGGCAGCGACTTTGACGCGCTGATCCCGTCCCTGAAAGCCAAGAAAATTGATGCGATTATCTCTTCGCTCTCGATTACCGAAAAGCGTCAGCAGGAGATTGCCTTCTCTGAGACCCTGTACGCCGCGAACTCACGTCTGATTGCCGCCAAAGGCTCTCCAATCCAGCCGACGATTGATTCGCTGAAAGGTAAACACGTGGGCGTGCTGCAGGGCTCCACCCAGGAAGGCTATGCCAACGCCAACTGGCGTGAGAAGGGCATCGATGTGGTGGCGTACCAGAACCAGGATCTGATCTATTCCGATCTGTCCGCCGGTCGTCTGGATGCGGCATTCCAGGATGAAGTCGCTGCCAGCGAAGGCTTCCTGAAACAGCCTGCGGGCAAAGAATTTGCCTTTGCCGGCCCGGCCGTGAAAGACAAAAAATACTTCGGGGACGGTACCGGGATTGGTCTGCGTAAAGATGACACCGAGCTGAAAGCGGCGTTTGATAAAGCGTTTACCGAACTGCGTAAAGATGGCACCTACGACAAACTGGCGAAGAAATATTTCGATTTCAATGTGTACGGTGACTAACAACGGCTGAGCGGTGCGCACCATAATGACTCACTGTTATGGTGCGATCCTGCTGACTATGAACCAGGATGGTGCAGCGTGTGCGCCATTCTGCTTATAAAGTGAATAGTTAAGCACGGATGATGCACTTTTTTGCGTTTGTCGGGCATTATCTTTTGCCTTGCTGGCGCGATTAATGGCACATTACCCCTACCCCCGTCGGCGTAAAAATCCCGTAAGAAGACAGTCTGTTGAGGATAGATATGAAAAAATTGGTTTTGTCACTTTCTCTGGCTCTGGCATTTTCCAGCGCTACTGCGGCATTCGCAGCGATTCCGCAAAAAGTTCGTATTGGTACTGACCCCACTTATGCCCCCTTCGAATCGAAGAACGCGCAGGGCGAACTGGTGGGTTTTGATATCGATTTGGCAAAAGAGCTGTGCAAACGTATCAAAACCGAGTGTACCTTCGTCGAAAACCCACTGGATGCGCTGATCCCGTCGCTGAAAGCGAAAAAAATCGACGCCATCATGTCTTCTCTCTCCATCACTGAAAAACGCCAGCAGGAGATTGCCTTCACCGACAAACTCTATGCAGCAGACTCGCGTCTGGTGGTAGCGAAATCGGCTGACATTCAACCGACGCTGGAGTCGCTGAAAGGTAAGCGTGTGGGCGTGCTGCAGGGTACCACCCAGGAAACCTTCGGCAATGAACACTGGGCACCGAAGGGGATCGAAATCGTCTCCTATCAGGGCCAGGAAAATATTTACGCCGACCTGACCGCAGGCCGTATTGACGCCGCGTTCCAGGACGAAGTCGCTGCCAGCGAAGGCTTCCTGAAGCAGCCGGTCGGTAAAGATTACAAGTTCGGCGGCCCGTCCATCAAGGATGAGAAGCTCTTCGGCGTAGGGACGGGTATGGGCCTGCGTAAAGAAGATAACGAACTGCGCGAAGCGCTGAACAAGGCGTTTGCCGAGATGCGCGCCGATGGCACGTACGAAAAACTGGCGAAGAAGTACTTCGACTTTGATGTTTACGGCGGCTAAAAGCCCGGCAAAATAACGTGCGACCCCTCCTGTTGCGGGAGGGGAAAAGACACGGTTTCACCACTCACGACAGGGCAGGCGGTATGCTGTACGGATTTTCTGGCGTTATTTTACAAGGCGCAGTCGTCACCCTCGAGCTGGCTCTCAGTTCTGTGGTGCTGGCGGTGCTCATCGGCCTTGCGGGTGCAGGGGCTAAACTGTCGGCCAACCGGGCGATGGCGCTGCTGTTTGAAGGGTACACCACGCTTATTCGTGGCGTGCCTGACCTGGTACTGATGCTGCTGATTTTTTATGGTCTGCAAATCGCACTCAACGGCCTGACCGATGCCATCGGGATGTCGCAGATTGATATCGACCCAATGGTGGCCGGTATTATCACCCTGGGCTTTATCTACGGGGCCTATTTCACCGAAACCTTTCGCGGCGCGTATCTCGCCGTGCCGAGAGGGCATATCGAAGCGGCTACCGCCTTCGGTTTTACCTCCTCGCAAACCTTTCGTCGAATCATGTTTCCGGCCATGATGCGCTTTGCGCTGCCGGGGATTGGTAATAACTGGCAGGTTATCCTCAAAGCCACCGCACTGGTCTCGCTTCTGGGACTGGAAGACGTGGTCAAAGCCACGCAGCTGGCGGGCAAAAGTACCTGGGAGCCGTTCTACTTCGCCATCGTTTGTGGGGTGATTTATCTGGTGTTTACCACCGCCTCCAATGGTGTGCTGATGCTGCTTGAACGTCGCTATTCCGTGGGTGTGAAGAGGGCTGACCTGTGATCGAGATTATTCAGGAGTACTGGAAATCACTGCTGTGGACCGACGGCTACCGCTTTACCGGCGTGGCGATCACCCTCTGGCTGTTGATCTCCTCGGTGGTGATGGGCGGTGTTCTGGCGATATTTCTCGCCATTGGCCGCGTCTCCAGCAACAACTACATTCGCTTTCCCATCTGGCTGTTCACCTATATTTTTCGCGGTACGCCGCTGTACGTGCAGCTGCTGGTGTTCTATTCCGGCATGTACACGCTGGAGATTGTCAAAGGCACCGATCTGCTAAACGCCTTTTTCCGCAGCGGGCTGAACTGTACCGTGCTGGCGCTGACGCTGAATACCTGCGCCTACACCACCGAGATCTTCGCCGGCGCCATCCGCTCTGTACCGCACGGTGAAATTGAGGCGGCGCGCGCGTACGGCTTCTCTTCGGTGAAACTTTATCGCTGCATCATTTTGCCGTCGGCGCTGCGCATCGCGCTGCCTGCCTATAGCAACGAAGTGATTTTAATGCTGCACTCCACCGCGCTGGCCTTTACCGCCACCGTGCCGGATCTGCTGAAAATTGCCCGTGATATTAACTCGGCGACCTATCAGCCGTTTACCGCCTTCGGCATTGCCGCGGTGCTGTATTTAATTATTTCCTATGTCCTGATTAGCCTTTTCCGGAAAGCGGAAAAACGCTGGTTGCAGCATGTCAAACCTTCGACGCACTGAGAATTATGATGGCTGAGAACAAACTAAACGTTATCGATTTGCACAAACGCTACGGCGAACATGAAGTGCTGAAAGGGGTGTCGCTGCAGGCTAATGCGGGCGATGTGATCAGTATTATCGGCTCGTCGGGTTCCGGTAAAAGTACCTTCCTGCGCTGCATTAACTTCCTCGAAAAACCGAGCGAAGGTTCGATTGTGGTCAGCGGTGAGAACATCAATCTGGTGCGTGACAAAGATGGTCAGCTGAAGGTGGCAGACAAACATCAGCTGCGGATGCTGCGCACCCGTCTGACCATGGTGTTCCAGCACTTTAACCTCTGGAGCCACATGACGGTGCTGGAGAACGTGATGGAAGCCCCGGTGCAGGTGCTGGGCTTAAGTAAGCAGGAAGCCCGGGCGCGTGCGGAAAAATATCTGGCGAAAGTGGGTATCGACGAGCGCCAGCAGATTAAATACCCGGTGCATCTGTCCGGCGGTCAGCAGCAGCGTGTCTCCATCGCCCGCGCGCTGGCGATGGAGCCGGAAGTGCTGCTGTTCGACGAACCGACATCTGCGCTGGACCCGGAGCTGGTGGGTGAAGTGCTGCGCATTATGCAGCAGCTTGCCGAAGAGGGGAAAACGATGGTGGTGGTCACTCACGAGATGGGCTTTGCCCGTAACGTCTCGAACCACGTTATCTTCCTGCATCAGGGTAAAATCGAAGAGCAGGGGCATCCGGATGAAGTGTTAGCCAATCCGAAAAGTGCGCGTCTGCAGCAATTCCTGAAAGGGTCGTTGAAGTAGTTTCACTCCCTGTGGGAGAGGGTGTCAGACCGCACTACTGCTGCAAACCGCCCGGTGGCGCTACGCTTACCGGGCCTACGGGTTTTGTAGGCCGGGCAAACGCAGTGCCGCCCGGCACTCAGACCGCACCACTCTCAAGTCGGTACACCCAGTCGTCATAGCGCACGCCGTTAATCTCATACGCCTTTTCCAGCACCTGGGTACGCACAAATCCGGCTTTCTCTAACACCCGCACCGACCCGCCGTTATCGGCCAGCACATAGGCATTCACTGCCGTGACGCCCGCCCGGATAAAGGCGTAGTCGCAGATGGCGCGCAGCGCCTCGCTGGCGATGCCCTGACCCTGCGCTGCGGGGATCACGGTGTAACCAATATCGGCTTCTTCAGGGTAGCCAGCGCTGATTTGCAGCCCGATGTCCCCCAGCGGCGTGGCATCATCATGGCGGCGAATAACAAAGGTATGCTGCGCCGTCAGGCGGGCGGCAAACAGGCGTCGGGTCTCTTTTTCTGAAGCGATAGCAGCCATATAGCGCATGATTTCTGGCGCTTCACGAAGTCGGCGAAAGAAAGCCCAGTCAGAGGGCTCGAAAGGGGAGAGAGAAAGCCGGGGAGTGGTTATGGTTGTCATCGTGACGCCTTTTCCGTGGTTCAGATGCATCAATTTAACATAGCCACACGGGGAAATTTAACCTACCACATCTCCCAGGGCTTCTTCTAAATCAAACCAGCGAAACGCAAACCCGGACGCTTCCAGCCGCTTTGGCAGGGCGCGCTGTCCACCCAGCACCAGCACCGACGATTCCCCCATCATCAGGCGGATAGCGGTAGCTGGCGCGCGGACCAGGGCAGGGCGATGCAGGGCGTGACCCAACGCATGGGCGAATTGTTCGTTGCGGACCGGGTAAGGTGACACCATATTGAACGGGCCGCGCAGGTCGTTATCCAGCAGCCAGAGAATGCCATTCACCATGTCGTCGATGTGGATCCACGCCAGATACTGGCGGCCGGTACCCATGGGACCGCCGAGCCCCAGCTTAAACACCGGCAGCATCTTCGCCAGAATACCGCCTTTGGGCGCCAGCACCACGCCGGTGCGCAGCAGGCACACGCGGGTGTGTTCGCTCTGCGCGCCACAGGCGATTTGCTCCCAGCGGGCGCACAGCTTATGGGTAAACTCGTTGTGCGGCGGCTCCTCTTCGGTCACCACCACTTCCCCTAAATCACCGTAATACCCTGCCGCTGAACCTGAGATAAAAACCGATGGTGGCTCGCTGCTGGCCTGAAACATCTCGACCAGCCGCTGGGTGATGTTCCAGCGGCTGTTGCACAGCCGCTGCTTTTGCTCTTCGGTCCAGCGCTTGTCGGCGATGGGCTCGCCGGCGAGGTTAATGACGGCGCCAAAGCCGTTAAGATCCTGATGCTCGGTCAGCCCTTTCCAGATGTCGAGACCAGCCCCGAGTACCTGACGTGCCTTCTCCGGGCTGCGCGTGACTACCGTGACCTCGTGGCCCAGCACCTGCAGGCGCGGGATAAGATGACGGCCAATCAGGCCGGTGCCACCGGTTACCAGGATCTTCATACTGCCTCCAGGGTTACGCCTGGCGCTCCCAGCTTAACGTCATCGAGACGGAGTCGGCATAGCGCAGCGCGTGAAGTTTATCGATCTCTACTTCAGCATAGGTGACCCAGTGATGATCGCATGCGATATCCAGCACATCCTGAGTTAATTTTTCCAGTAAAGAGAACCGGTTACTCTCAACATGGTTAATGATGTTCTTGGTGATGGTGCGATAGTTGAGCGCGTCATTGATATCTTCGCTGGCGCGGGCTTTGTCAGCCGGATAGTGGATCGCCACATTGACGACAATATCCTGCTTGTTGGCGCGCTCTTCATCCTTGATACCGATATAGGTGCGCAGGCGTAAATTCTTAATGCGAATAACAGCGTTGTGTCGGGACATTGCAGGCTTCCTCTGTGTCATTTTTGCCATCATGATACATGAGGAAACCGCCAGCACACGCTTAAATTTGCTGGGCTTTTTGCAGCGCGCGATCCGTCGCCGGGCGGGTACGAATCCGCTCAAACCAATTATTCACCGCTGGCCACGAGGCTAAATCGACGCGATGGCTGACATGGGTATTGACCCACGGCCAGCAGGCGATATCGGCAATGCTGTAGTGATCCCCGCCGAGCCAGGGGGATTTTTCCAGGCGCTTATTCAGTACGTTATACAGCCGCTGCGTCTCCACCTGAAAGCGTTCGATGGCGTAGGGGATGGGCTGCGGCGCCGCGTGATTGAAGTGGTAATTCTGCGCGATCATCGGGCCCAGTTCGCTCACCTGCCAGACCAGCCACTGCAGCGTCACATGGCGCTCGCGCAGCTCACCGCTGAGCAACTTGCCTGTTTTTTCCGCCAGGTACAGCAAAATCTCGCCAGATTCAAACAAACTCAGCGGCGCACCGCCGTCGTCGGGCTGAGTGTCGACAATGGCGGGGATTTTATTGTTCGGCGAAATGGCGAGAAAGTCGGGACGAAACTGGTCGCCTTTGCTGATATCGACGCGCAGGATGCGGTAGTCCAGCTGGGCCTCTTCCAGAAAGAGCGTGATCTTATGGCCATTTGCGGTAGGGGCATAATAAAGGTCAATCATTTCATCTCCAGTGGTGACTGTTTTCCCGACATAGGATCGAGTATAGGTGGTGGTGATAAATCGTGAGTTTTCATCAAGTGACAGTCGGCCCTGGAGGTTATATTTTGATTACACACCCATCACTCAATGAGGATGCTATGAGCCAACCTGCGATTACCCTGTGGTCAGATGCCGATTTTTACTCCCCGTACGTCATGAGCGTGTATGTCGCGCTGGCCGAGAAAGGATTGCCCTTTACCCTGAAGAGCGTTGACCTTAGCCGTGGCGAGCATCTTCAACCCGATTGGCGCGGCTATGCGCTGACCCGCCGTGTGCCGGTGCTGGAAATTGAAGGCTTCGAACTCAGCGAATCTTCCGCCATTGCGGAGTATCTGGAGGAGCGCTTTGCCCCGCCGGAGTGGGAGCGGATCTATCCTCTGGATCTGCAAAAACGCGCCCGCGCGCGCCAGATCCAGGCGTGGCTGCGCAGCGACCTGATACCTGTCCGGCAAGAGCGCTCAACCGATGTGGTGTTTGGCGGTGCGAAGAAACCCGCCCTGAGCGAAGCCGGGCAGCGCGCGGCCAGCCAACTGTGCGACACGGCGGCGGCGTTGCTTGCTCACGGGAACCCTAATTTGTTCGGTGAATGGTGCATTGCGGATGCCGATCTGGCCCTGATGCTCAACCGCCTGGTGCTTAACGGTGACGATGTTCCACCGCAGCTGGTGGACTACGCCACCTTCCAGTGGCAGCGTGCCTCCGTCCAGCGCTATGCGGCGCTCTCAGCGAAGCGAGGTGGCTGATAAGCCCGGCTGATTCGGGTATGATGAGGCCGCTTTTCTCTACATGGAGTCATTGATGAAACTGATGTTTGCATCGGACATTCACGGTTCGCTTCCGGCGACCGAACGGGTGCTTTCTCTGTTTAATCAGAGCGGTGCGCAATGGCTGGTGATCCTCGGCGATGTGCTGAATCATGGCCCACGCAATCCGCTGCCCGAAGGCTATGCGCCTGCGCAGGTCGCCGAGCGGCTGAACACCCTCGCGTCGCGCATTATCGCCGTGCGCGGTAACTGCGACAGCGAAGTTGACCAGATGCTGCTGCACTTTCCGATTACCGCCCCCTGGCAGCAGATCCTGTTGGAAAAATGCCGCCTGTTTGTGACCCACGGGCATCTGTTCGGCCCGGACAATCTGCCGGCGCTGAACGCTGGCGATGTGCTGGTTTATGGTCATACTCATATTCCGGTAGCCGGGAAGCGGGGCGACATCATGCATTTCAACCCCGGTTCCGTCAGTCTGCCTAAAGGTGGATTTCCCGCCAGTTACGGCATGCTGGAAGAGAACCATTTGTGCGTTATGACGCTGAATGACGGCCAGGTTATTGCGCAGTCCGAGATTAATCCGTAATTTACTCCTCAACAGTAAACGCGCCGCAAGAGCGCTTTAAAGAGAAGGTTTCCCGATGGTGGAGCACAGTCATTTGGCAAGTACTGAATGGGTCGATATTGTCAGCGAAGACAATGAAGTCATTGCGCAGGCGAGCCGCGAACAAATGCGGGCGCAGCGTCTGCGTCATCGCGCAACGTATATCGTGGTGCACGATGGCATGGGCAAAATTCTGGTCCAGCGCCGTACAGAAACGAAAGACTTCATGCCTGGCATGCTCGATGCGACCGCCGGGGGCGTGGTGCAGGCCGATGAGCAGTTACTCGAGTCCGCCCGCCGGGAAGCGGAAGAGGAGTTGGGTATTGCCGGGGTGCCGTTCGCCGAGCACGGGCAGTTCTATTTTGAAGACAAACACTGTCGCGTCTGGGGCGGACTTTTTAGCTGCGTCTCCCACGGCCCGTTTGCGCTGCAGGAAGAAGAGGTGAGTGAGGTGAGCTGGATGACGCCTGCGGAGATCACCGCGCGCTGCGACGATTTCACCCCGGACTCGCTGAAAGCGCTGGCCCTGTGGATGAGCCGCAATGCCAGCAACGAACCGGTTAAGCACGAAGAAGCATAACCGCAGCAATAATAAAAAAGGCGACCATCAGGTCGCCTTTTTACGTTGGGGTGCTGCTTACTGCTGTGAAGACTGGATCGCGGTCAGGGCGATGGTGTAGACGATATCGTCAACCAGCGCGCCACGAGACAGGTCGTTCACCGGCTTGCGCATACCCTGCAGCATCGGCCCGATGGAGATCAGGTCGGCAGAACGCTGTACCGCTTTGTAGGTGGTGTTACCGGTGTTCAGATCCGGGAAGATGAACACGGTAGCGCGGCCCGCAACAGGGGAGTTAGGCGCTTTGGATTTCGCTACGTCAGCCATCACTGCGGCGTCGTACTGCAGCGGGCCATCGATAACCAGATCCGGGCGTTTTTCCTGCGCCAGACGCGTCGCTTCACGCACTTTCTCAACGTCGCTACCTGCACCAGAAGTACCGGTAGAGTAGGAGAGCATTGCTACGCGTGGTTCGATACCGAAGGCAATCGCGGAGTCCGCAGACTGAATGGCGATCTCGGCCAGCTGTTCAGCCGTTGGATCCGGGTTGATCGCGCAGTCGCCGTAAACGTAAACCTGTTCAGGCAGCAGCATGAAGAACACAGAAGAAACCAGCGAGCTGCCTGGCGCTGTTTTGATCAGCTGCAGCGGTGGACGGATGGTGTTCGCCGTGGTGTGCACCGCTCCGGAAACCAGACCGTCAACTTCGTCCTGCTCCAGCATCAGCGTACCCAGAACCACGTTGTCTTCCAGCTGTTCGCGGGCAACGGCTTCGGTCATGCCTTTGCTCTTACGCAGCTCAACCAGACGGGCAACATAGCTTTCGCGAACCACTTCCGGATCCACGATTTCGATACCAGAACCCAGTTCAACGCCCTGAGACGCTGCAACGCGGGTGATCTCATCCGGGTTACCCAGCAGCACACAGGTCGCGATACCGCGCTCTGCACAAATAGCCGCTGCTTTAACGGTACGTGGTTCGTCGCCTTCTGGCAGAACAACACGCTTGCCGGCTTTACGCGCCAGCTCGGTGAGCTGGTAACGGAAGGCTGGCGGAGAGAGACGACGGCTGCGCTCGGAGGTCGCGGTCAGGGATTCAATCCAGTCGGCGTTGATGCAACCGGCAACGTATTCCTGCACTTTCTCGATACGCTGGTGGTCATCAACCGGCACTTCCAGGTTGAAGCTCTGCAGGCTCAGAGAGGTCTGCCAGGTGTTGGTGTTGACCATGAATACTGGCAGGCCAGTCTCAAACGCGCGCTCGCACAGCTTGCTGACGCGTGGGTCCATTTCGTAGGCACCGGTCAGCAGGATCGCGCCGATTTCTACGCCGTTCATCGCCGCCAGGCACGCTGCAACCAGCACGTCTGGACGGTCAGCAGAGGTCACCAGCAGAGAACCTGCGCGGAAGTGTTCCAGCATGTGCGGGATGCTACGCGCACAGAAGGTTACAGACTTCACGCGACGGGTATGGATGTCGCCTTCGTTAACCACAGTCGCATTCAGGTGACGCGCCATGTCGATAGCACGGGTCGCGATCAGGTCGAAGCTCCACTGCACTGCGCCCAGCACTGGCAGAGAACTGTATTCCTGCAGTTTAGCCGGATCAATTTTCACGACTTTCGCTTTGGAAGAGTCGTCGAAAATTTCGGACAGGTCTGGACGGGTGCGGCCTTGCTCATCAACCGGTGCGTTCAGCTTGTTCACGATAACGCCGGTGATGTTGGCATTTTTCGCGCCGCCGAAGCTGCTGCGGGTCAGCTCAATACGCTCTTTCAGCTGTTCCGGGGTATCGGTACCCTGGGACATCACGAACACGATTTCTGCGTTCAGCGTCTTGGCAATTTCAAAGTTCAGAGACTGGGCAAACTGATGCTTGCGTGTCGGAACCAGGCCTTCAACCAGCACCACTTCCGCATCCTGAGCGTTAGCGTGATAGTTAGCGATGATCTCTTCCATCAGCACGTCTTGCTGGTTGCTGGAGAGCAGAGACTCAACGTGGCTCATTTTCAGCGGTTCAGCGGCTGGCAGAGTCGAGTTTGCACGAATAATCGCGGTGGTCTGGTCTGGGGCATCGCCACCAGCACGTGGTTGCGCAATCGGCTTAAACACGCTCAGACGAACGCCTTTGCGTTCCATCGCACGGATCACACCGAGGCTGACGCTGGTCAGGCCTACGCTGGTTCCGGTCGGGATTAGCATAATAGTACGGGACACGATTTATCCTCTTTCGTTACCGCCCAAAACGGGCGGGCTACAAAACAGCACCGCCAGCATGGCTGGCGGTGTGGAATCAGGCAGTCAGACGGTTTGCGTCTTGCGCGATAACCAGCTCTTCGTTGGTTGGGATAACCATCGCGAGGCGGGTACCTTCTTTGTTGATGAAGCCAGACTTACCGAAGCGCGCAGCCAGGTTACGTTCGTGGTCAACATCAAAGCCCAGCACGCCCAGTTTGCCCAGGGACAGTTCGCGTACCATTGCTGCGTTCTCGCCGATACCACCGGTGAACACAATCCCGTCCAGACGACCGTCCATCAGCGCAGTGTAAGAGCCGATGTATTTCGCCAGGCGGTGACAGTAAACGTCCATTGCACGCTTCGCATCTTCTTTAGACGCGTAGTTGTCTTCAACGTAACGGCAATCGCTGGTGACTTCGGTCAGACCCAGCAGGCCAGACTCTTTGGTCAGCATGGTGTTGATCTGGTCAACGCTCATGCCCAGGTTGTCGTGCAGGAAGAAGATGATCGCTGGATCGATGTCACCGGTACGGGTGCCCATAACCAGGCCTTCCAGCGGGGTCAGACCCATGGAGGTATCTACACATTCGCCGTTACGGATAGCAGAAACGGAACCGCCGTTACCCAGGTGACAAGTGATGATGTTCACTTCTTCAACTGGCTTGTTCAGCATTTTCGCGGCTTCCTGAGTCACATAGTAGTGACTGGTGCCGTGGAAGCCGTAGCGGCGCACGCCGTGCTCTTTGTACAGGTTGTACGGCAGGGCGTACAGGTAAGACTCTTCCGGCATAGTCTGGTGGAACGCAGTGTCAAACACGGCCACGTTTTTGTCTTTTAAATGCGGGAAGGATTTCAGAGCTTCGGTGATACCGATCAGGTGAGCCGGGTTGTGCAGCGGTGCAAATGGCGCTGCATCTTTGATACCCTGAATCACGGTTTCATCGATGATTACAGATTTGGTGTACTTCTCGCCACCATGAACGATACGATGACCGATAGAGGTCAGCTGAGCGGACAGTTCTGGTTTTTGTGCCAGAATAGTGTTAACGATAAAGTTCAGCGCTTCACTGTGAGCGGCGCCTGCACCTAAAGCCGCTTCTTGTTTGCTGCCGTCCATTTTCCACTTAAGACGTGCTTCAGGAAGATGGAAACATTCGGCCAAACCAGAGAGGTACTCTTCACCGTTGAGCGCATCGATGATGGCGAATTTCAGTGAGGAGCTACCGCAGTTCAGAACCAGTACTAACTTACTCGACATGGAAGTACCTATTATTGATACGTGGCTAAAAAAACGTCAGTGAGTCTTAAAGCGTAACGCAAGATCCGGCTGACATTTATGATTAACATCATGCCGGAAGTACATTTCGGCATGACGAAAGGAATACATATGATTTTATGCCATTTTGCGCATTTTTCCGGCAATGGCATAATGTGCGATAATTTGACGAGTTAACGATTCTCGCCTAAGGCCTTTGCAGACCGGCACAGGATACCCGATACTGGGTAGCGCTGACAAAAGTTTTTGAACGTTGTCATGACCAGTTGTGGATTTGCACGAATTTTTTAATTTTTATATGTGAAGTTGAGGTAAGCCATGTCGACACCCGTGAACCCTTCCGTGAGCTTCTTTAGTCTGTTTCGTCGAGGACAGCACTATTCGAAGACGTGGCCAATGGAAAAGCGCCTGGCGCCCGTCTTTATTGAAAACCGCGCCATTCGCGCCACTCGCTATGCGATTCGCCTGATGCCGCCGATCGCCATCTTTACGTTGTGCTGGCAGATCGCGCTGGGCGGACAGCTGGGGCCTGCGGTCGCCACCGCCTTGTTTGCCCTGAGTCTGCCGATGCAGGGATTGTGGTGGCTGGGTAAACGCTCCGTCACCCCGTTGCCGCCTACCGTTTTAAGTTGGTTTTATGAAGTCCGTGGCCGGTTGCAGGATGCAGGCCAGGCCCTCGCGCCGGTAGAAGGCAAACCGGATTACCAGGCGCTGGCCGACACCCTTAAGCGGGCATTTAACCAACTTGATAAAACATTCCTCGATGACTTGTGATTGATCATCGAAACGGTCACAAAAAAAAGGCACAGTAACAAACCGTTACCGTGTCTTTTTTTTAATGCTGCATTGCGCAACAGGAGTCGAAAGATGGAAATGACCCACGCTCAACGTCTGATTTTGTCTAATCAGTACAAAATGATGACTATGCTTGATCCCGACAACGCCGAGCGCTATCGCCGCCTGCAGACTATCGTCGAACGTGGCTTTGGCTTACAGATGCGCGAGCTGGATCGTGAGTTTGGTGAGCTGAAAGAAGAGACCTGTCGCACCGTGATCGACATTATGGAGATGTATCACGCGCTGCATGTGTCCTGGGCGAACCTGAAAGATACCCAGACCATTGATGAACGTCGCGTCACCTTCCTCGGCTATGACGCCGCTACCGAATCCCGCTACCTGAGCTACGTGCGCTTTATGGTGAACGTGGAAGGGCGCTATACCCATTTTGATGCCGGTACGCATGGCTTTAATGCCCAGACGCCGATGTGGGATAAGTATCAGCGCATGCTCAGCGCATGGCACGCCTGTCCGCGCCAGTACCATTTGAGCAGCAATGAGATCCAACAAATTATTAATGCCTGACGGAGGTTGATGTGCAGTGTAAAGGTTTTCTGTTTGATCTGGACGGTACGCTGGTGGATTCCCTGCCGGTTGTAGAACGCTCCTGGTGCCACTGGGCCGACAGACATGGCATCGACCATCAGGACGTGCTGAATTTTATCCATGGCAAACAGGCCATAACCTCTTTACGGCACTTCTTATCCGGACGGAGTGAAGCAGATATCCAGGCAGAGTTTCGCTGGCTGGAGCAAATAGAGGCTACCGATACCGACGGCATTACCGCGCTGCCGGGGGCGCTGGCGCTGCTCAGACACCTCAATGAAAGCGCGATCCCGTGGGCCATCGTCACTTCCGGCTCTGTTCCTGTGGCCCATGCGCGCCACAAAGCCGCAGGGTTGCCGATGCCAGAAGTCTTTGTGACCGCCGAACGCGTAAAGCGCGGCAAGCCTGAGCCGGACGCCTTTTTACTGGGTGCCGAGCTACTGGGGCTGGCCCCTGAAGCGTGCGTCGTCGTCGAAGATGCCGCTGCCGGGGTGCTGGCAGGCCTCAATGCCGGAAGCCACGTTATCGCCGTTAACGTGCCCGCCGATTCACCGCGTCTGGATGAAGCCGACTTTGTGCTGACAACGCTGGAGGCGCTGGCGGTAAGCCGTTCCGCCGACGGGAATGTAACCGTCACGCGAAAAGTGTAATCACATGATGTAGCCCCACATTGCTGGGGCTTTTTTATGGCACTATTTCTCGCACTCTTTTCTGACAAGGACCTGTTTTGAACGGTGAACTTACCTGGGTGTTGAGCCTGCTCCTCATCGCCATCCTCCTTTTTGCGACCGGCAAAGTGCGCATGGACGCCGTGGCGCTGCTGGTGATCGTGGCCTTTGTCCTCAGCGGCACCCTGACGCTCCCGGAAGCCTTTTCCGGTTTTAGCGATCCCAACGTTATTCTCATTGCTGCGCTGTTTATTATCGGCGACGGACTGGTGCGTACCGGCGTCGCAACCAGCATGGGTGCCTGGCTGGTGAAGGTGGCGGGCAGCAGCGAAACCAAAATGTTGGTTTATCTGATGCTGACCGTCGCCGGGCTGGGGGCCTTTATGAGCTCCACCGGCGTCGTGGCGATCTTTATTCCGGTGGTGCTGAGCGTTTCGATGCGGATGCAAATTTCGCCGTCACGCCTGATGATGCCGCTCAGCTTCGCCGGACTCATCAGCGGCATGATGACTCTGGTGGCGACGCCGCCGAACCTGGTGGTCAACAGCGAGCTGCTGCGCGAAGGCCTGACGGGATTCAGCTTCTTTAGCGTCACCCCGCTGGGGCTGGTGATTCTGGTGATGGGCATTGTCTATATGCTGCTGACCCGCTTTGCCCTGAAAAGCGAAGGGCAGGATAAATCCCGCGACGGCTGGAAGCGCCGCACCTTCCGCGATTTGATTAAAGAGTACCGCCTGACGGGGAGAGCCCGCCGGCTGGCGATCCGCCCAGGCTCACCGTTGATTGGTCAGCGGCTGGACGATCTCAAGCTGCGCGAACGCTACGGCGCTAACGTTATTGGCGTCGAGCGCTGGCGTCGGTTCCGCCGGGTGATCGTCAACGTGAACGGCGTTTCTGAGTTCCGTGCCCGGGACGTGCTGCTGATTGATATGTCATCGGCGGATGTCGATCTGCGCGAATTTTGCAGCGAGCAGCTTCTGGAACCGATGGTGCTGCGCGGCGAGTATTTTTCCGATCAGGCGCTGGACGTCGGCATGGCTGAAGTCTCGCTGATCCCCGAATCGGAACTGCTCGGCAAGACGATGCGCGAAATCGGTTTTCGTACCCGCTATGGCCTGAACGTGGTGGGGTTAAAACGTGACGGCGTGGCGCTCGATGGCGCGGTGGTCGATGAGCCGCTGCAGCTGGGCGACATTTTCCTCGTGGTCGGTAACTGGAAGCTGATCAGCCAGCTGGGGCAGGCGGGACGCGACTTTGTGGTGCTCAATTTACCCATTGAAGTGAGCGATGCCTCTCCGGCCCACAGCCAGGCACCGCACGCCATTTTTTGTCTGGTGCTGATGGTCGCTCTGATGCTGACGGATGAAATTCCCAATCCCGTCGCCGCTATTATTGCCTGTCTGCTGATGGGCAAGTTTCGCTGTATCGATGCCGAAAGCGCCTATAAGGCGATCCACTGGCCAAGCATCATTCTGATTGTCGGCATGATGCCTTTTGCGCTGGCGCTACAAAAAACCGGCGGCGTGGATTTGGTGGTGAAGGGATTGATGGATCTGGGCGGCGGCTATGGCCCTTATATGATGCTCATCTGCCTGTTCGTGATGTGCGCCACCATTGGGCTGTTCATCTCGAATACGGCGACCGCGGTGTTGATGGCGCCCATCGCGCTGGCGATGGCGAAATCCATGGGCGTCTCGCCTTATCCGTTTGCCATGATGGTGGCGATGGCCGCGTCTGCCGCCTTTATGACGCCGGTCTCATCGCCCGTCAATACGCTGGTACTGGGACCGGGGAAATATACCTTTAGCGATTTCGTGAAGCTCGGCGTACCTTTCACCTTCCTGGTGATGGTGGTATGCGTCATCTTGATTCCGGTCCTGTTCCCGTTTTAAGTGTGTTGCCCGGCGGCGCGTTGCGTGCCGGGCAACACCCTATAAAGGTGAATCCTGGCTGATCTCATCCAGCGACAGCTGGAAGCTCGGAACAAACACCTGCATAAAATAGTCCATCTCTTCGCTGCGGCGGGCGTCGAGCGTTTTTTCCAGCCGGCTTTTGGCCAGTAAAAATTCGTGATTACCGGCGGAGAGCTCTTCCAGACATTTCAGATAGGCGCACAGGGCATCGGCCTGCTTAACAATCGAGCGCTCTTCCTCGCTGTAGCTGTTTTCATCAATCAGCGGCTCAAAGATATCGCGCAGCTCTTCAGGCACCATCTCCACCAGTTTCTGCTGGGCGATTTTTTCGATCGCTTTGTACTCCTGCGCAATTTGCGAATTGAAGTATTTGACCGGGGTCGGCAGATCGCCGGTCAGCACTTCAGAGGCATCGTGGTACATCGCCAGCAGGGCAATACGTTCGGCGTTGGCCTGACCGTTGAACTTGCGGTTTTTGATTGCCGCCAGCGCGTGGGCCACCATCGCCACCTGCAGGCTGTGTTCAGACACGTTCTCGGTGCGCACGTTGCGCATCAGCGGCCAGCGGTTGATGAGTTTCAGGCGGGAAAGATGGGCGAAAAAATGACTCTGACTCATAAGTTACCTTTTGTCATGCACGGCGAGGTTTGATTGTGAGGGGAGGGGAAGCGAGATGCAAATCGGGCTGCCCGTGGCAGCCCGATTATCGTGTTACTGGTGGTATCCACCGAGGAAGCGGCCAAACCGGCTGATGGCCATTTCCAGCTCATCTTCGCGCGGCAGGGTGACGATGCGAACATGGTCCGGCCACGGCCAGTTAAAGGCGGTTCCCTGCACCAGCAGCACTTTTTCCTGCAGCAGGAAGTCAAGCACCAGCTTCTGATCATCAAAGATGTTAAAGCGTTTGATGTCGATTTTCGGGAACATGTACAGCGCGCCGTTTGGCTTCACGCAGGAGACGCCTGGAATATCGTTAATCAGTTCCCACGCACGGTTACGCTGCTCATACAGACGCCCGCCAGGTACGATAAATTCACTGATGCTCTGATACCCGCCCAGCGCCGTCTGGATGGCGTGCTGTGCCGGGACGTTCGCGCACAGGCGCATAGAGGAGAGCATTTCCAGCCCTTCAATATAGCCTTTTGCGTGTTTCTTCGGCCCGTTCAGCACCATCCAGCCCTGGCGGAAACCCGCGACACGATAGGTTTTGGACAGACCGTTAAAGGTAATCGTCAGCAGATCCGGTGCCAGAGCGGCAATAGAGTGGTGCTGCGCAGCGTCATACAGGATCTTGTCGTAAATCTCATCAGCAAAAATGATCAGATTATGCTGGCGGGCCAGCTCGACGATCTCCAGCAGCAGCTCTTTGGAATAGACGGCACCGGTAGGGTTGTTGGGGTTAATGATCACAATACCGCGGGTTCGCGGGGTGATTTTGGCGCGGATATCGTCCAGGTCAGGGAACCAGCCGGCCGATTCATCGCACAGATAATGCACCGCTTTACCGCTGGAGAGCGATACCGCAGCTGTCCACAGGGGATAATCGGGCGCCGGCACCAGCATTTCGTCGCCGCTGTTCAGGAGGGCTTGCATCGACTGGACGATCAGCTCAGAGACACCGTTACCGATATAGATATCTTCAACCGTCACATCACGCATGCCGCGCGCCTGATAGTGCTGCATGATCGCTTTACGCGCAGTATAGAGACCTTTCGAGTCGCTGTAGCCTTGCGCCGTCGGCAGGTTGCGGATCACATCAACCAGAATTTCATCCGGTGCATCAAAACCAAATGGCGCCGGGTTGCCGATATTAAGTTTAAGAACTTTATTGCCTTCTTCTTCGAGACGCTTTGCCTCTTTAAGAACCGGGCCACGAATGTCGTAACAAACGTTATCTAACTTACTGGATTTTTCGATGGGTGACATGAACCTTTAACCTTTTCGCTGTTATTGCTACTTCCTGCCGTGGAAGTCAGCACGAAACAATGTACTCCTGCATCGCCCGGTTTTGAAGCGTAAACAGGAGAACATTTTGTGCATGCGGTTAAACCACAGGGAATATTTTTATCTATATTTTTCGTTAACATGTATTTCCCATGCCGGGTCGTGACGATTTTATGGTTGAATGTTTTGATTTATGCAGTTTATTGTGGATTTTTCACTGTGAAAAAGCGCCGCGCCGGGCGATTTACCGCGGCGGTGCTACAGTTTCTTGTAGCAATCTTTCGTAAAAGCTGAGGCGAGCGTGACGCGTAATCTAAAAACGCGTTTTATATAAACGTTACGTGTTTGAAAATAATGTTAAGCATTATTAATCAATAAGTCCTGATTAAAATATTATTTATTTCTTAATAAATATGAATTCGCAACTTTCGTTAATATAAATTAAATTAGTTTAGCCAGTTATCAATCAGGTTAAATCAGATAAGATGCGATAAGACTTATAAACAAAAGGGATTTGGGTTAAGATGTCGCACAAGGACAGGCGAGGAAAGAAGCCGTTGCTGGTCTCGCTGTCGTTCCTTTTATTAGTTTCTTGTTATTGCTAGAATTATCTCTGCCTTGCTAAGTTAAGCAATACCATTGCTGCGTAGCCTTTACTGCGATAAAGTTGGCGCTGGAAATGCTGTTCCTTTTATGGCATTTACATTATCCAGCAAGCATCTATTTATCTCGAGTGTTGTTGAGAATAAAAATATCGTCAGATAAGTTGTTTCTGACCGCTGATATACCCAGCACGATTACTTTATGCAGGCACACTGCCAGACCGGGACGTCAGAGGGTTTTGTTCAGAAGGAACTGTTTTACTTTTACGCACACAGCTTAACCTCGGGGCAGCTCCGCGCGAGTAACCTGTAAGTGAAAAGACATGAATAATGCAAATCGTCCGATACTGAATCTCGACCTCGATCTGCTGAGAACCTTTGTTGCGGTCGCCGATCTGAACACCTTTGCTGCTGCGGCGGCGGCAGTTTGCCGTACCCAATCTGCGGTCAGTCAACAAATGCAACGACTGGAGCAACTGGTCGGTAAAGAGCTTTTTGCCCGTCATGGCCGCAATAAGTTGTTAACTGAACACGGTATTCAGCTGCTGGGCTATGCCCGAAAAATTCTTCGTTTCAATGACGAAGCATGTACGTCATTAATGTTTAGTAATCTGCAGGGTGTCTTAACCTTAGGCGCTTCGGATGAGTCGGCCGATACCATTCTGCCGTTCCTGCTCAACCGCATCAGTTCGGTTTATCCGAAACTTGCGCTGGATGTCAGGGTAAAGCGCAACGCGTTTATGGTGGAGATGCTTCAGGAACAGGAAGTCGATCTGGTGGTGACCACGCACCGTGCCGGGCAGTTTGATTGCCTGACACTGCGCACCTCGCCGACCCACTGGTACTGTGCTGCTGAGTTTGTGTTACAGCGCGGTGAGCCCGTACCGCTGGTTCTGCTGGACGATCCCAGCCCGTTCCGCGATATCGTGTTATCCACGCTCACTGCCGCCAATATCCCCTGGCGACTGGCGTATGTGGCCTCCACGTTGCCAGCCGTGCGCGCCGCAGTGAAAGCGGGGCTTGGGGTGACCGCTCGCCCGGTAGAGATGATGAGTCCAGACTTACGCGTCTTAGGCAAGGCGGACGGATTACCACAGCTGCCGGATACGGAGTACATGCTCTGCCATAACCCGTTGAGCAACAACGAGCTGGCGCAGACCATTTTCACGGCGATGGATAACTACCATAATCCGTGGCAGTACAATAATGTTACCCCGGAAGGGGGGGATGATTCCCTCGTGATCGAGCGCGATTTCGAGTAAACGAATCGCTAATATTTCGGTAACAAATTGCTTCTGCATAAAAAGAATCACTGAGGCCCATTTTCGGCCCAGTGGTTCTTTTTTTATCATCCGATCCCAGCGGTTTAGCTTAAGTTGCTATTAATAATCATGTTTATCAATGGCATGGTCATTATCCCTGCCTGGGCTCCCCCACGCGCTTCTCTCCGTTCAATGTCAATGGGCATGTTAAAAAAGCAGCAAAGATGTTGCCGTTTTTTTGATTGAATTAACAAAAGCGTGTCACAGATCAAGAAAATACTCCTATTTGGGGGGAGGAATCAGCGGCAAATCCTGTCAAACTAAGCGGGTAATCTTGGCATTAATACATTACGGACACGATTCAACACCCTAACGCAGGAACACGCCTCACGCCTCGTGAGGGGAAAAGGGCATTAAATGTTAATGAAGATCGAACGATGTAATTTAATGTGAAGAAACTTTTGTTAAAGTTGACAAAAGGTTATAGAAAGGAGTAAAAAACCTCATCATTTTGCTGTCTATGTCTCATTTTCGACAGTTAGTGTACGGTTATTTGTTCCTCCCCATGAATCGATGTGATGCCCATCTGCCAGTAAGAGCAGGGTTTACCGGTATCACTTTTGATGAGTAAGCAATGAGTATGTCAACATCCACAGAAGTCATCGCTCATCACTGGGCATTCGCAATCTTTCTTATCGTTGCCATTGGCCTGTGCTGCCTGATGCTTGTCGGCGGCTGGTTCCTGGGCGGTCGCGCCCGCGCAAGGCACAAAAACACGCCATTCGAATCGGGTATCGATTCGGTAGGTACCGCGCGTTTACGCCTGTCTGCCAAATTCTATCTGGTGGCCATGTTCTTCGTCATCTTCGACGTGGAAGCGCTTTACCTGTTCGCATGGTCTGTCTCTATCCGCGAAAGTGGTTGGGTAGGCTTTGTCGAGGCCGCAATTTTCATTTTAGTGTTACTGGCCGGTCTGGTTTATCTGGTGCGTATCGGCGCGCTGGACTGGACACCTGTACGCTCACGCCGTGAACGTGCCAACCCGGAAAACAGTATCTCTAATCGTCAGCAGTAACAGCGAGGCAATAAGATGGATTATACGCTCACCCGCATAGATCCTAACGGTGAGAATGACCGTTACCCCCTGCAAAAGCAGGAGATCGTAACCGACCCCCTGGAGCAAGAAGTCAACAAAAGCGTGTACATGGGCAAGCTCGAGAATGCCATGCACGATATGGTCAACTGGGGACGCAAGAACTCAATCTGGCCGTATAACTTCGGTCTTTCTTGCTGCTACGTTGAAATGGTGACGTCATTCACTGCGGTGCATGACGTTGCGCGTTTTGGTGCAGAAGTACTGCGTGCCTCCCCGCGTCAGGCTGACCTGATGGTGGTGGCGGGGACCTGCTTTACCAAAATGGCGCCGGTCATTCAGCGTCTTTACGACCAGATGCTTGAGCCAAAATGGGTTATCTCCATGGGCGCTTGTGCCAACTCTGGTGGCATGTACGACATCTATTCCGTCGTGCAGGGCGTAGACAAGTTCATCCCGGTGGACGTTTACATCCCGGGCTGCCCACCGCGTCCAGAGGCCTACATGCAGGCCCTGATGCTGCTGCAGGAGTCGATTGGCAAAGAACGCCGTCCGCTCTCCTGGGTTGTGGGCGACCAGGGCGTGTACCGCGCTAACATGCAGTCTGAGCGCGAGCGTAAACGCGGCGAACGTATTGCAGTCACAAACCTGCGTACACCAGACGAAATTTAATTTGCGCCTGTGGGCTGGAGATAACCTTCGCATATCACTATTCAAATAGCGCGAAGCCACGCCCGACAGTCACCACGGACCATTTGCAATGGTGAACACTATGACCGACTTAACCGCGCAAGACGCTGCCTGGCAAACACGGGATCATCTCGATGACCCGGTCATTGGCGAAATGCGCAACCGTTTTGGGCCGGATGCCTTTACTGTTCAGGCCACCCGCACCGGGGTACCCGTTGTTTGGGTGAAGCGTGAGCAATTACTGGAAGTGGTTGATTTCTTAAAGAAACTGCCTAAACCTTACGTCATGCTGTTTGACCTGCACGGCATGGATGAGCGTCTGCGTACGCACCGCCACGGTTTACCCGCGGCGGATTTTTCCGTTTTCTACCACCTGATCTCAATAGACCGTAATACGGATATCATGCTCAAGGTGGCATTGTCTGAAAACGACATGCATCTGCCGACCATCACCAAACTGTTCCCGAACGCTAACTGGTATGAGCGTGAGACCTGGGAAATGTTTGGCATGACCTTCGATGGCCACCCGCACCTGACGCGCATCATGATGCCGCCAACGTGGACCGGCCACCCGCTGCGTAAAGACTATCCGGCACGCGCCACCGAATTCGATCCGTTTGAGCTGACCAAAGCCAAGCAGGATCTGGAGATGGAAGCGCTGACCTTCAAACCGGAAGACTGGGGCATGAAGCGCGGCACCGAAAACGAGGACTTCATGTTCCTCAACCTCGGTCCAAACCACCCGTCTGCGCACGGTGCATTCCGTATTATTCTGCAGCTCGACGGCGAAGAGATTGTCGACTGTGTGCCAGACGTGGGCTATCACCACCGTGGCGCAGAGAAAATGGGCGAACGTCAGTCCTGGCACAGCTACATTCCGTACACCGACCGTATCGAGTACCTCGGCGGCTGCGTGAACGAAATGCCTTACGTGCTGGCGGTTGAAAAACTGGCAGGCATTAAAGTGCCGGAACGCGTTGACGTGATCCGCGTGATGCTGTCTGAACTGTTCCGTATCAACAGCCACCTGCTGTACATCTCCACGTTCATCCAGGACGTTGGTGCGATGACGCCGGTGTTCTTCGCCTTTACCGACCGTCAGAAAATTTATGATCTGGTGGAAGCGATTACAGGCTTCCGTATGCACCCGGCCTGGTTCCGTATCGGCGGGGTCGCACACGACCTGCCACGCGGCTGGGATCGTCTGCTGCGTGAGTTCCTCGACTGGATGCCAAAACGTCTGGCGTCCTACGAGAAAGCCGCACTGCGTAACTCGATCCTGATTGGCCGTTCGAAAGGCGTTGCCGCTTATGGCGCGAAAGAAGCGCTCGAGTGGGGCACCACCGGTGCTGGCCTGCGTGCGACCGGTATTGATTTCGACGTGCGTAAAGCCCGCCCTTACTCTGGCTACGAAAACTTCGACTTTGAAGTGCCGGTTGGCGGCGGCGTGTCCGACTGCTATACCCGCGTGATGCTGAAAGTGGAAGAGCTGCGCCAGAGTCTGCGCATCCTTGAGCAGTGCCTCAACAACATGCCGGAAGGCCCGTTCAAGGCGGATCACCCGCTGACGACGCCGCCACCGAAAGAGCGCACGCTGCAACATATCGAAACCTTGATCACGCACTTCCTGCAGGTTTCCTGGGGTCCGGTGATGCCGGCCAACGAATCCTTCCAGATGATTGAAGCGACCAAGGGGATCAACAGTTACTACCTGACCAGCGACGGCAGCACCATGAGCTACCGTACGCGTATCCGTACCCCGAGCTTTGCGCACCTGCAGCAAATCCCGTCCGCCATTCGCGGCAGTCTGGTCTCTGACCTGATTGTGTATCTGGGTAGTATCGATTTTGTTATGTCAGATGTGGACCGCTAATTATGCACGAGAATCAACAACCACAAACCGAGGCTTTTGAGCTGAGTGCCGCAGAACGTGCAGCGATTGAGCACGAGATGCACCACTACGAAGACCCGCGTGCGGCGTCCATTGAAGCGCTGAAAATCGTTCAGAAACAGCGTGGTTGGGTGCCAGACGGAGCAATCTACGCCATCGCGGACGTGCTGGGTATCCCGGCAAGTGACGTCGAAGGTGTGGCAACGTTCTACAGCCAGATCTTCCGCCAGCCGGTTGGCCGTCACGTGATTCGCTATTGCGACAGCGTGGTGTGTCATATCACCGGTTATCAGGGGATTCAGGCCGCTATCGAGAAAAAACTCGATATCAAGCCGGGACAGACCACTTTTGATGGTCGTTTTACCCTGCTGCCAACCTGCTGCCTGGGCAACTGCGACAAGGGGCCGGCGATGATGATCGATGAGGATACTCACGTTCATGTGACGCCGGAAGCGATTCCTGACCTGCTGGAGCAGTACAAATGAAAACCGTAATTCGTACTGCTGAAACTCATCCGCTGACCTGGCGTCTGCGCGATGACAAACAGCCGGTATGGCTTGATGAATATCAGAGCAAAAACGGCTATTCCGGCGCGCGTAAAGCGCTGGGCGGCATGGCGCCTGATGAGATCGTCAACGCTGTTAAAGACGCTGGCCTGAAAGGGCGCGGCGGCGCGGGCTTTTCCACCGGTCTGAAGTGGAGCCTGATGCCAAAAGACGAATCCATGAACATCCGTTACCTGCTGTGTAACGCCGATGAAATGGAGCCGGGCACCTACAAAGACCGCCTGCTGATGGAGCAGTTGCCGCACCTGCTGGTGGAAGGCATGCTGATCTCCGCCTTCGCGCTGAAAGCCTACCGCGGTTACATCTTCCTGCGCGGCGAGTACATCGAAGCAGCAGAAAACCTGCGCCGCGCGATTGCCGAAGCAACCGAAGCGGGCTTGTTGGGTAAAAATATTCTGGGCACCGGTTTTGACTTCGAACTGTTCGTGCACACCGGCGCTGGGCGTTACATCTGCGGTGAAGAGACCGCGCTGATTAACTCCCTTGAAGGCCGCCGTGCGAACCCACGTTCCAAGCCGCCGTTCCCGGCGAGCTCCGGCGTGTGGGGTAAACCGACCTGCGTGAACAACGTCGAAACCCTGTGCAACGTACCGGCTATCCTTGATAACGGCGTGGAGTGGTACCAGGGCATCTCGTCCAGTAAAGATGCGGGCACCAAGCTGATGGGCTTCTCGGGCCGCGTGAAAAACCCGGGCCTCTGGGAACTGCCGTTCGGCACCACCGCACGCGAAATTCTTGAAGACTACGCGGGCGGCATGCGCGATGGCCTGAAATTCAAAGCCTGGCAGCCGGGTGGGGCAGGGACAGACTTCCTGACCGAAGCCCACCTTGACCTGCCGATGGAATTCGAAAGCATTGGTAAAGCAGGTAGCCGTCTGGGTACGGCGCTGGCGATGGCTGTCGACCACGAGATCGGCATGGTATCGCTGGTGCGTAACCTGGAAGAGTTCTTCGCCCGTGAGTCCTGCGGCTGGTGTACGCCATGCCGTGACGGTCTGCCGTGGAGCGTGAAGATCCTGCGAGCTATTGAGCGTGGCGAAGGCCAGCCTGGCGATATCGAGACACTTGAGCAACTGTGTCGATTCTTAGGGCCGGGCAAAACCTTCTGTGCGCATGCGCCAGGTGCCGTTGAGCCACTGCAAAGCGCGATTAAATATTTCCGCGACGAATTCGAAGCAGGCATCAAGCAGCCGTTCAGCAATACCCATGCAATTAACGGTATTCAGCCGAACCTGCTAAAAGCGCGCTGGTAACGACGAAGAATTTTGATTAACGCTCGAAGTTAATTCGAGCCAACTGGAAGCATGCTAATGGCTACGATTCATGTAGACGGCAAAGAATACGAAGTCAACGGCGCGGACAACCTGCTAGAAGCTTGTTTGTCCCTCGGCCTTGATATTCCGTACTTTTGCTGGCATCCGGCGCTGGGGAGCGTCGGTGCTTGCCGCCAGTGTGCGGTGAAGCAATATCAAAACGCGGAAGACACGCGTGGTCGCCTGGTAATGTCCTGTATGACACCAGCCACCGAAGGAACCTTTATTTCTATCGACGACGCGGAAGCAAAACAGTTCCGTGAAAGCGTGGTGGAGTGGTTGATGACCAACCACCCGCACGATTGTCCGGTTTGTGAAGAGGGCGGTAACTGCCATCTTCAGGATATGACCGTGATGACCGGGCACAGCTTCCGTCGCTATCGCTTTACCAAACGTACCCACCGCAATCAGGATCTGGGGCCGTTCATCTCGCATGAAATGAACCGCTGCATCGCCTGCTACCGCTGCGTGCGTTATTACAAAGATTACGCCGACGGCGAAGATCTGGGCGTGTACGGCGCACATGACAACGTCTACTTCGGTCGTCCGGAAGACGGCGTGCTGGAGAGCGAGTTCTCCGGCAACCTGGTCGAAATCTGCCCGACCGGCGTCTTCACCGATAAAACGCACTCCGAGCGTTATAACCGTAAGTGGGACATGCAGTTTGCGCCAAGCATCTGCCAGCAGTGTTCCATCGGCTGTAACACCAGCCCGGGTGAGCGCTACGGCGAACTGCGTCGTATCGAAAACCGTTACAACGGTACCGTAAACCACTACTTCCTCTGCGACCGTGGTCGTTTTGGCTATGGCTATGTGAACCTGAAAGACCGTCCGCGTCAGCCGGTTCAGCGCCGTGGCGATGATCTGATCGCCCTCAACGCCGAGCAGGCGATGCAGGGTGCGGCAGATATTCTGCGCCAGTCGAAGAAAGTGATCGGTATCGGTTCCCCGCGCGCCAGCGTTGAAAGCAACTTTGCGTTGCGTGAGCTGGTGGGCGCGGACAACTTCTACACCGGGATTGCGAAAGCCGAGCAGGAACGTCTGCAGCTGGTGCTGAAAGTGCTGCGTGAAGGCGGTGTACATACTCCGGCGCTGCGCGAAATCGAATCCTACGATGCGGTGCTGGTGCTGGGCGAAGATATTACCCAGACCGGTGCCCGCGTTGCGCTGGCGGTTCGTCAGGCGGTGAAAGGTAAAGCGCGCGAAATGGCCGCGGCCCAGAAAGTGGCTGACTGGCAGATTGCGGCGATCATGAACATCGGTCAGCGTGCCAAACACCCGCTGTTTGTCACCAACGTTGATAACACCCGTCTGGATGATATCGCGGCGTGGACCTACTGCGCCCCGGTTGAAGATCAGGCGCGTCTTGGCTTTGCGATTGCCCACGCGCTGGACAACAGCGCCCCGGCGGTTGAAGGCCTGGACAGAGACCTGCAGAACAAGATCGACGTAATCGTACAGGCGCTGGCCGGTGCGAAAAAACCGCTGATTGTTACCGGCACTAACGCCGGTAGCGTTGACGTCGTGCAAGCGGCAGCCAACGTGGCGAAAGCCCTGAAAGGGCGTGGCGCTGACGTCGGTGTGACCATGATTGCCCGCGCGGTTAACAGCATGGGTCTGGGTATGATTGGCGGCGGTTCTCTGGAAGCGGCGCTGAGCGAACTCGAATCCGGTGCAGCTGATGCCGTTATCGTGCTGGAAAACGACCTGCATCGTCATGCTTCTGCGGCTCGCGTGGACGCTGCCCTGTCCAAAGCGCCGCTGGTGATGGTGATTGACCATCAGCGCACGGCGATCATGGACAAAGCGCATCTGGTGCTTTCTGCGGCAAGCTTCGCAGAAAGTGACGGTACGGTTATCAACAACGAAGGCCGCGCACAGCGTTTCTTCCAGGTTTACGATCCGTCCTATTACGATGCCAACATCGTGATGCTGGAAAGCTGGCGCTGGCTGCACTCTCTGCACAGCACCGTTCAGAGCCGTGAAGTGGACTGGACTCAGCTCGACGACGTGATCGACGCAGCTGTTGCTGCCCTGCCGCAGCTGGCGGGCATCAAAGATGCGGCGCCGGATGCTTCCTTCCGCATTCGCGGTCAGAAGCTGGCCCGTGAACCGCACCGCTACAGTGGCCGTACCGCGATGCGCGCTAACATCAGCGTGCACGAACCGCGTCAGCCGCAGGATAAAGACACTATGTTCGCCTTCTCAATGGAAGGGAACAACCAGCCGTCTGCACCACGTTCACAGGTTCCGTTTGCTTGGGCACCAGGCTGGAACTCCCCGCAGGCATGGAACAAGTTCCAGGCCGAAGTGGGCGGTTCTCTGCGTCATGGCGATCCGGGTGTGCGCCTGATTGAAGCAAGCGCGAACGGTCTGGAGTACTTCACCTCCGTGCCGGCGAGCTTTGAAGCGCAGGAAGGCAACTGGCGTATCGCGCCTTACTACCATCTGTTTGGTAGTGACGAGATGTCTCAGCGTTCTCCGGTGTTCCAGACGCGCATGCCGCAGCCTTACATCAAGCTCAACCCGGCCGATGCCGCGAAGCTTGGCGTGAACGCAGGCACCCGCATCTCCTTTAGCTACGAAGGCCAGACGATCAGCCTGCCGCTGATTATCGCCGACGGTCTGAGTGCAGGGCAGGTGGGTCTGCCGATGGGATTACCGGGCATTGCACCGGTGCTGGCGGGCGCGCGTCTCGATAATCTGCAGGAGGCACAAGCATGAGTTGGTTAACGCCGGATCTTATCGACATTCTGCTGAGCATCCTGAAGGCGATTGTTATTCTGCTGGTGGTGGTCACCTGCGGCGCGTTCATGAGCTTTGGTGAACGTCGTCTGCTCGGTCTGTTCCAGAACCGTTATGGACCGAACCGCGTGGGCTGGGGTGGTTCACTTCAGCTGGTCGCGGACATGATCAAGATGTTCTTTAAAGAAGACTGGATCCCGAAATTCTCGGATCGCGTCATCTTTACCCTGGCGCCGATGATCGCTTTTACCTCACTGCTGCTGGCCTTTGCTATCGTGCCGGTCAGCCCGTCGTGGGTGGTCGCGGATCTGAACATCGGGATCCTGTTCTTCCTGATGATGGCAGGCCTCGCGGTGTATGCGGTGCTGTTCGCAGGCTGGTCCAGTAACAACAAATACTCCCTTCTGGGCGCGATGCGTGCGTCGGCCCAGACGCTGAGCTATGAAGTGTTCCTGGGTCTCTCCCTGATGGGCGTGGTGGCGCAGGCCGGTTCATTCAACATGACCGACATCGTCAACAACCAGGCCGACATCTGGAACGTGATCCCGCAGTTCTTTGGTTTTATTACCTTCGCCATCGCGGGCGTGGCGGTGTGTCACCGTCACCCGTTTGACCAACCGGAAGCCGAGCAGGAACTGGCCGACGGGTATCACGTTGAATATTCCGGCATGAAGTTCGGTCTGTTCTTCGTGGGCGAGTACATCGGTATCGTCACCATTTCCGCGTTGATGGTAACGCTGTTCTTTGGTGGCTGGCATGGCCCGTTATTACCGCCATTCATCTGGTTCGCGCTGAAAACCGCGTTCTTTATGATGATGTTCATTTTGATTCGTGCGTCCTTACCGCGTCCGCGTTATGACCAGGTAATGTCCTTCGGCTGGAAAGTATGCCTGCCGCTGACGCTCGTCAACTTGTTGGTAACGGCGGCTGTCATTCTCTGGCAGCAGCCATAAGGGGCTTTAGACCATGACCTTAAAAGAATTATTGGTAGGCTTCGGCACCCAGGTACGCAGTATCTGGATGATCGGCCTGCACGCGTTTGCAAAACGCGAAACCCAGATGTATCCGGAAGAGCCGGTATATCTGCCGCCGCGCTACCGTGGCCGTATCGTGCTGACGCGCGATCCGGACGGTTCGGAGCGCTGCGTTGCCTGTAACCTGTGTGCGGTAGCCTGTCCGGTCGGCTGTATCTCTCTGCAAAAAGCCGAGACGAAAGACGGTCGCTGGTACCCGGAGTTCTTCCGCATCAACTTCTCACGCTGCATCTTCTGCGGTCTGTGTGAAGAAGCGTGCCCGACCACGGCGATTCAGTTGACCCCGGACTTCGAGCTGGGCGAATACAAGCGTCAGGACCTGGTGTACGAGAAAGAGGATCTGCTGATTTCCGGTCCGGGCAAATACCCGGAATATAACTTCTACCGGATGGCGGGTATGGCAATCGACGGCAAAGATAAGGGCGAAGCAGAGAACGAAGCTAAGCCTATCGACGTCAAGAGCCTGTTACCGTAAGGAGAGGGGCAATGGAATTCGCTTTTTATATCTGTGGCCTGATCGCCATCCTGGCTACGCTGCGAGTGGTTACGCACACCAACCCGGTGCATGCGCTGCTGTATTTAATCATCTCGCTGCTGGCTATTTCTGGGGTGTTCTTTGCGCTGGGCGCGCACTTCGCCGGTGCACTTGAAATCATCGTCTACGCCGGGGCCATCATGGTGCTGTTCGTGTTCGTGGTGATGATGCTGAACCTCGGCGGGTCGGAAATCGAGCAAGAACGTCAGTGGTTAAAACCGCAGGTGTGGGTGGGTCCGGCAATTTTGTCGGCCATCATGCTGGCGGTGATCGTGTACGCCATTCTGGGCGTTAACGACCAGGGCATCGACGGGACGCCAATCAGCGCCAAAGCGGTAGGTATCTCCCTGTTCGGGCCTTACGTTCTGGCGGTTGAACTGGCCTCCATGCTGCTGCTGGCAGGCCTGGTTGTTGCTTTCCACGTGGGCCGCGAAGAGCGTGCTGGCGAGGTGCTGAGCAACCGTTCTGACGACCGTGCGAAAAGAAAAACGGAGGATCGCGCATGATCCCTTTACAACATGGACTGATCCTCGCCGCGATTTTATTCGTGCTGGGCTTAACCGGTCTGGTTATCCGTCGCAATCTGCTGTTCATGCTGATTAGCCTGGAAATCATGATCAACGCTGCTGCGCTGGCCTTCGTGGTCGCCGGTAGCTACTGGGGCCAGACCGACGGTCAGGTAATGTACATCCTCGCCATCACCCTTGCGGCTGCAGAAGCGAGTATTGGCCTGGCGCTGTTGCTGCAGCTCCATCGTCGCCGCCAGAACCTGAACATCGATTCAGTAAGTGAGTTGCGTGGATGAACATGCTTGCCTTAACCATTATTTTCCCGTTGATTGGCTTCCTGCTGTTGGCCTTCTCGCGCGGTCGTTGGTCGGAAAACCTCTCTGCGACCGTGGGCATTGGCTCCATCGGTCTGGCAGCGCTGGTTACCGCCTATGCGGGTATCGACTTCCTTAACAACGGCAAGCAGGCGTATACCCTGCCGCTGTGGAACTGGATGTCGGTTGGCGATTTCAACATCGGTTTCAGCCTGGTGCTGGACGGCCTCTCCCTGACCATGCTCTCTGTGGTCACCGGCGTCGGCTTCCTGATCCACATGTTCGCCTCCTGGTATATGCGCGGTGAAGAGGGTTACTCCCGCTTCTTCGCCTACACCAACCTGTTTATCGCCAGCATGGTGATTCTGGTCCTGGGCGACAACCTGCTGCTGATGTATCTCGGCTGGGAAGGCGTGGGCCTGTGCTCCTATCTGCTGATCGGGTTCTACTACACCGATCCGAAGAATGGCGCCGCAGCGATGAAAGCCTTCGTCGTCACCCGTGTGGGTGATGTGTTCCTCGCGTTCGCGCTGTTCATCCTCTACAACGAGCTGGGCACGCTGAACTTCCGCGAAATGGTGGAACTGGCGCCTGCACACTTCGAAGCCGGTAACAACATGCTGACGTGGGCAACCCTGATGCTGCTGGGCGGCGCGGTAGGTAAATCCGCACAGCTGCCGTTGCAGACCTGGCTTGCAGACGCGATGGCGGGCCCAACGCCTGTCTCCGCGCTGATCCACGCCGCGACCATGGTGACCGCGGGTGTTTACCTGATTGCCCGTACCCACGGCCTGTTCCTGATGACCCCGGAGATCCTGCATCTGGTGGGGATCGTTGGCGCGGTAACCCTGGTGCTGGCAGGCTTTGCCGCGCTGGTACAGACCGACATCAAACGCGTTCTCGCTTACTCCACCATGAGCCAGATTGGCTACATGTTCCTGGCGCTGGGCGTCCAGGCGTGGGATGCGGCGATTTTCCATCTGATGACGCATGCGTTCTTTAAAGCGCTGCTGTTCCTCTCGTCCGGTTCGGTGATCCTCGCCTGCCACCACGAGCAGAACATCTTCAAGATGGGCGGACTGCGTAAGTCCATTCCGCTGGTTTACGTCTGCTTCCTGGTAGGCGGCGCGGCGCTGGCGGCACTGCCGCTGATCACCGCGGGCTTCTTCAGTAAGGACGAAATCCTGGCGGGAGCGATGGCGAATGGCCATATCAATCTGATGGTTGCCGGTCTGGTCGGTGCGTTTATGACCTCTCTGTATACCTTCCGTATGATTTTCATCGTCTTCCACGGAAAAGAACAAATTCACGCGCATGCAGGGAAGGGGATTACCCACCATCTGCCGCTGATTGTGCTGATGATCCTGTCCACCTTCGTTGGCGCGCTGATTGTGCCGCCGCTGCAGGGTGTTCTGCCGGGTACCACCGAGCTTGAGCACGGTCGCGTGCTGACGCTTGAAATCACCTCTGGCGTGGTCGCTATCGCGGGCATCCTGATTGCCGCCTGGCTGTGGCTGGGTAAACGTACGCTGGTCACTGCCGTGGCCAACAGTGCGCCAGGCCGTCTGCTGGGGACCTGGTGGTACAACGCGTGGGGCTTCGACTGGCTGTATGACATGATCTTCGTGAAACCGTTCCTCGGCATTGCGTGGCTTATCAAACGCGATCCGCTGAACGCGATGATGAACATCCCGGCGATCCTGTCCCGCTTTGCAGGCAAAGGCCTGCTGTTCAGCGAGAACGGCTATCTGCGCTGGTATGTGGCATCAATGAGCATTGGCGCGGTGGTCGTACTGGCGCTGCTGATGGTTCTGCGTTGATTCATAAGTGAATTTATAAGAATTCGTTGAAAATCAGGCCCCTGTGGGGGCCTTAAAAAGGAATAAAAATCGCCATGTTATTACCCTGGCTAATCTTAATTCCCTTCATTGGTGGGTTCCTGTGCTGGCAGACCGAACGCTTTGGCGTGAAGATGCCGCGCTGGATTGCGCTGATCACCATGGGATTGACGCTTGCGCTTGGCCTGCAACTCTGGTTGCAGGGCGGCTATTCACTGACCCAGTCTGCGGGCCTTCCGCAGTGGCAGTCTGAATTTATCCTGCCGTGGATCCCGCGTTTCGGCATCACCATTCACCTGGCGATTGATGGTCTGTCGCTGCTGATGGTGGTGCTGACCGGTCTGCTCGGCGTTCTGGCGGTACTGTGCTCCTGGCAAGAAATTCAAAAATACCAGGGCTTCTTCCACCTGAACCTGATGTGGATCCTCGGCGGCGTGATCGGCGTGTTCCTTGCCATCGACATGTTCCTGTTCTTCTTCTTCTGGGAGATGATGCTGGTGCCGATGTACTTCCTGATCGCGCTGTGGGGCCACAAGGCCTCTGACGGTAAAACGCGTATCACGGCGGCAACCAAGTTCTTCATCTATACCCAGGCGAGCGGTCTGGTGATGTTGATTGCCATCCTGGCGCTGGTGTTCGTGCACTATAACGCGACCGGTGTCTGGACCTTCAACTATCAGGACCTGCTGAAAACGCCAATGTCGCACGGCGTGGAATACCTGCTGATGCTGGGCTTCTTCATCGCCTTTGCGGTGAAAATGCCAGTGGTTCCGCTGCACGGCTGGCTGCCGGATGCGCACTCCCAGGCACCAACGGCGGGTTCCGTTGACCTGGCAGGCATCTTGCTGAAAACCGCAGCCTACGGTCTGCTGCGCTTTGCGCTGCCGCTGTTCCCGAACGCGTCCGCAGAGTTTGCGCCGATTGCCATGTGGCTCGGTGTGATCGGTATCTTCTACGGTGCCTGGATGGCCTTCACGCAGTACGACATCAAACGTCTGATCGCGTACACCTCCGTCTCCCACATGGGCTTCGTGCTGATTGCTATCTACACCGGCAGCCAGCTGGCATACCAGGGCGCAATCATTCAGATGATCGCGCACGGTCTGTCGGCGGCAGGTCTCTTCATCCTGTGCGGCCAGCTGTACGAACGTCTGCATACTCGTGATATGCGTCAGATGGGCGGACTGTGGAGCAAAATCAAATGGCTGCCAGCGATGTCGATGTTCTTCGCTGTGGCCACGCTGGGGATGCCGGGTACCGGTAACTTCGTTGGCGAATTTATGATCCTGTTCGGCAGCTTTAAAGTGGTGCCGGTCATTACGGTGGTATCAACCTTCGGTCTGGTATTCGCGTCCGTTTACTCTCTGGCGATGCTGCATCGCGCCTACTTCGGTAAAGCGAAGAGCGAAATCGCAGCAAAAGAGCTGCCGGGGATGTCACTGCGCGAGCTGTTTATCATTCTGTTGCTGGTTGTGCTTCTGGTACTGCTTGGCTTCTATCCGCAGCCGATTCTGGATACCTCGCATTCCGCGATGGGCAATATCCAGCAGTGGTTTGTTAATTCTGCTTCTACTACAAGGCCGTAAATCGCCATGACTTTAACTCCACAACACCTGATTGCGCTGCTACCGCTGCTGATCGTCGGATTGACGGTGGTGGTAGTGATGCTCTCCATTGCGTGGCGACGCAATCACTTCCTGAATGCCACGCTGTCGGTTCTGGGCCTTAACGCCGCACTGGTCTCCCTCTGGTTTGTTGGCCAGGCGGGGGCGATGGACGTGACGCCGCTGATGCGCGTCGACGGCTTTGCCATGCTCTACACCGGGCTGGTTCTGCTGGCGAGCCTCGCGACCTGTACCTTTGCCTACCCGTGGCTGGAAGGGTACTACGACAATAAAGAAGAGTTTTACCTGCTGGTTCTGATTGCCGCGCTGGGCGGCATTCTGCTTGCGAATGCTAACCATCTGGCAGCGCTGTTCCTCGGTATTGAGCTGATCTCTCTGCCGCTGTTCGGCCTGATTGGTTACGCCTTCCGCCAGAAGCGCTCTCTGGAAGCGAGTATCAAGTATACGATCCTGTCTGCTGCTGCATCGTCCTTCCTGCTGTTTGGTATTGCGCTGGTCTATGCTCAGTCCGGTAACCTCTCGTTCATTGCCCTCGGCAAGAGCCTTGGCGACGGTATGCTGCATGAACCGCTGCTGCTGGCGGGTCTGGGTATGATGATCGTCGGTCTGGGCTTTAAACTGTCGCTGGTACCGTTCCATCTGTGGACGCCAGACGTTTACCAGGGTGCGCCAGCACCGGTCTCCACTTTCCTGGCGACGGCGAGTAAAATCGCAATCTTCGGCGTGGTGATGCGTCTGTTCCTGTACGCACCGGTTAGCGAAAGCGAAGCCGTGCGCGTAGTGCTGGGCATTATCGCCTTCGTGTCGATTATCTTCGGTAACCTGATGGCGCTGAGCCAGACCAACATTAAGCGTCTGCTCGGTTACTCCTCCATCTCACACCTGGGCTACCTGATGGTTGCGCTGATCGCACTGCAGAGCGGCCAGATGTCGATGGAGTCCGTCGGTGTTTACCTGGCGGGTTATCTGTTCAGCAGCCTCGGCGCGTTCGGCGTGGTGAGCCTGATGTCCAGCCCGTACCGTGGCCCGGATGCCGACTCTCTGTACTCTTACCGTGGCCTGTTCTGGCACCGTCCAATCCTGTCGGCAGTGATGACCGTGATGATGCTGTCGCTGGCGGGTATCCCGATGACGCTCGGCTTTATCGGTAAGTTCTACATCCTGGCCGTTGGTGTGCAGGCGAACCTGTGGTGGCTGACCGGGGCCGTGGTTGTCGGTTCCGCGATCGGTTTGTACTACTACCTGCGCGTTGCGGTGAGCCTGTATCTGAATGCGCCGCAGCAGCTTAACCGCGATGCACCGACCAACTGGCAGTACAGCGCAGGCGGGATTGTGGTGCTGATTTCAGCCCTGCTGGTACTGATCTTCGGTATCTATCCGCAGCCGCTGATAAGCCTCGTGCAGCACGCGATGCCGCTGATGTAAAAAACAAAAAACCCGCCTCGGCGGGTTTTTTTTTGTATCCTCTCCCGGTGGGAGAGGTTGAGGGCTCCAGCCCGCACTGAACTTACGCCAGCTGCTTACGGCTGATCAACGGCCCATCAATCTGCTTTGTTGCCCGCTCCAGCACTTCCTCAATCACCGAGGACAGCTCGTTCAGCTCAAACTTCGCCACGTAGCCATCGGCCTTCACCTTGCGGATATGATCTTCGTTGGCATTACCGGAAAGGGAAGAGTGGATCACCACCGGAATGGCTTTCAGGATCTCATCGCTTTTGATTTTACGCGTCAGGGTAAAACCGTCCATCTCAGGCATTTCGAGGTCGGTCAGCACCAGCGCAATCTTGTCGGTGATCGGCACTCCTTCTGCCTGCGCCTGCGCGGCCAGCACGCCGATCTTCTCCCACGCCTCTTTGCCGGTAATGTGCATCAGCGCCGGGATCTCCATCGCCTGCAGCCCTTTTTCCAGCATTGAGCGCGCCACTTTCGAGTCTTCAGCCACAATCGCGACCGCACCCGGTTTGATGTTGAATTTCGGGGTGTTCAGGTTGTTGGCGTGCAGATCGTGGTTGGCGGGGGTGATGTCGTACAGGATCTGTTCCACGTCCAGCACCATGGCCAGATCGTTGGTATCGGTCTTCTCGTCGAGGCAGGCGATGCTGGTGATATAGCGTCCGCTGACGGCGGTTTCTGCCGCGTGCACCTGCTTCCAGTCCAGACGCATAATATTCTCGACCGACTCCACCGCAAAGGCCTGCACGCTGCGGGCATACTCGGTGATCAGCAGAATATTCAGCCCGGTCGTCGGTTTACAGCCCGCTACCGCTGCCAGATCGATAACCGGGATCACCTGGTCACGAATATTCACCATCCCCATCAACGGCGACTTCATGCCCGCCGGTTTGGTGAAGGTGGGCATCGGCACAATCTCGCGAAGCTTAAAGACGTTGATGCCGAACAGCTCAGATTTGTTGTCATTCAAAGAGCTGCCGAGACGGAACAGCAACAGCTCAAAACGGTTCGACAGGGTGAGATTTGCCCTGTCATCAATGTCTTTCTGGAAATTATCCATGTTTTTCCTCATGTGAAAATGCCGACCTGCTGATCGTTATCGGCAGTGATGAGGAAAAATCGAGCGTTAAACGCGAACCTGGGTGAAATCGTGCGCCAGCTCGCAGTTGGCAAACACGGCGCGGCACTCCGCCAGCAGCATGGCGCAGCCCTGAGCGTCATAGCGCGAGCTGACGTGGGTGACGACCAGCTTTTTGACCTGCGCATCGTGGGCAAGCCCAGCCGCCTGACGCGTCGAGCTGTGGCCCCGGCTGTTGGCTTTCTCCTCCATTGCCGTTTCAAGCGTCGCCTCATGCACCAGCAGATCCACGCCCTGCGCCAGGGTTCGCGCAGCGTCACAGGGGGCGGTATCACCAAAAATCGCCAGTTTTTTACCGGGGCGTGGGGGAGAGAGATAATCCGCACCGTTAATCACCCGGCCATCTTGCAGGGTGACGCTTTCCCCTCGTTTCAGCAGCTGGTACAGCGGCCCGGAAGAAACGCCTGCAGCGGCAAGCGCTGCGCCATTCAGCGCGCCAGGTTTATCGTGCTCTTCAATGCGAAAGCCGTAACATTCGACGGGATGATTCAGCGCGGCGGCGGTCACCGTCCAGGCATCGTCACTGAACACCACCCCTTCGCGTATCTCGATAATCTCCAGCGGATAGTCGGTCCACGAGCCGCTCAGGCGCAGGCTGGTTTCGACGAACTCGCGGATCCCGGCCGGGCCATAAATTGTCAGCGGGTGAACGTTCCCGGCCATCGAGCGACTGCACAGCAGCCCCGGCAGGCCAAAAAGATGATCGCCATGCAGGTGGGTAATGAAAATTTTATCCAGCTTGCCAGGATGACTGGCGGTGCGCAGCATCTGATGCTGGGTACCTTCCCCGCAGTCAAACAGCCACAGCCCGCCGCGGGTCGGGTGCTGCAAATCAAGCAACATTGACGTAACATTGCGTGCACGGGTCGGCACGCCAGCGGATGTTCCCAAAAACAGCAATTCCATAGTGCATTGGCCTCTGTGCCGGACGCGAAAAGTCATGAGTATAACGGCTACCCGCCGATAAGGAGATAGCGATGATTCAGTGGCAAGACCTGCACCACAGCGAACTGACCGTTCCCGGACTGTACGCCTTACTCAAGCTGCGCTGCGAAGTCTTCGTGGTCGAGCAGACCTGCCCCTATCAGGATATCGACGGTGACGACCTGATCGGTGAGAACCGGCATATCCTCGGCTGGAAAGATAACCAGCTGGTGGCGTATGCGAGGATTCTGAAAAGCGACGATGATTTTTCGCCGGTGGTGATTGGCCGGGTGATTATCAGCGGGCAGGCGCGGGGTGAAAAGCTGGGATACGCGCTGTTAGAGCAGACCCTGAGATCGTGCGAAAAACACTGGCCGGACAAAGCGTTATACCTCGGCGCACAGGCGCATTTACAGCCGTTTTATGCCCGCTTTGGCTTTGCGCCAGTCACTGAAATCTATGACGAAGATGGCATCCCGCATATCGGAATGGCGAAAGAAGCGTAGCGGACGGCGCAGGCGAAATCGGCAGGCATTGTCTATAGTTAGCGGACTGATGCAACCACATGGAGAAAACTATGTCCTTCCAATCCTCGGAAACGCATGTTGATGATGATCTGACGCTGTTAAGTGAAACGCTGGAAGAAGTCCTCCGTTCTTCAGGCGACCCGGCCGATCAAAAGTACATTGAGCTGAAGGCGCGTGCCGAACAGGCGCTGCACGATGTGAAGACGCGCGTGAGCCAGGCGTCTGACACCTATTACTATCGGGCCAAAAAAGCGGTCTACCGCGCGGACGACTATGTTCGTGAAAAACCCTGGCAGGGCATAGGGGTAGGCGCTGCCGCCGGTCTGGTTCTGGGTATTCTGCTCGCCCGTCGTTAATCTGCATGTCACCTTCTCCCTGCCAAAACGTGGGTACTGCTTTTTAAGGCCAGTACCCCGTATAATGTGTGGTTTTGAGCGGGGAGAGGTTCACGTGCATTCGATTTCCATCGCGCTGGAAGGCCTTGCCGGACAGCTGGCAGCCGCGTTTCCCGACGCACCAGGCCTGCATCATCTTGATGTCTCTTTCGCGCTTAACGATGCGTTCGATCCTCTCGCCTGGCTGAATGCCCAGGTCAGCTACCCGCAATTTTACTGGCAACAGCGTAACGGCGATGAAGAGTATGCCGCGCTGGGGGCAGTTAACCGCTTTACGTCTTTATCCGCTGCCCGCCAGTTCTTACAGCACTTCCCCCATAATCCCGATACCCGCGTCGTCGGCGTGAATGCGTTTGACCCCCAACTGGGCGATCTGTTTTTACCGCGCCTGCTGTGGCAGCGCTGCGGCGGGATCGCCACGCTGCGCCTGCAGCTCTGGAGCGACACTTCGCTTAGCGATGACGCACAGCGTGCGCGCGATTTTCTGCAGACGCTGCGTGACATCATGCCGATTGCGCCGCTCTGCCAGCAGGTGGTGAGTGAAACGCACCGGCCCGACAAAACCGGCTGGATGAATCTCATAACCCGGGCGACAGAGGCGATTGCGCAGGGCGAGTTCGATAAAGTGGTGCTGGCCCGGGCCACGGATCTGCAGTTTGACGGTGGGGTGAATCCGGCCGCACTGATGGCAGCCAGCCGTCAGGTCAATTTTCAGTGCTACCACTTTTTGATGTGCAGCGATGCCGATAACGCGTTTCTGGGTTCATCCCCGGAACGACTGTGGCGGCGGCGGGGTTCGCTGCTGCGCACCGAAGCGCTGGCCGGCACGGTCGCCAGCCATCACGACGACGCGCACGCCGCCCGGCTGGGTCACTGGCTGATGAACGACGACAAGAACCAGCGTGAAAACATACTGGTGGTAGAGGATATTTGCCAGCGCCTGCAGCGCGACAGCGGCGTGCTGGATGTGCTCCCGCCGCAAATTGTGCGCCTGCGTAAGGTCCAGCATTTGCGTCGCTGCATCTGGACGGCGCTGCAACAGCCCGACGATGAACAGTGCCTGATGCTGCTGCAGCCGACGGCGGCGGTGGCCGGTCTGCCGCGTCAAGCGGCGTGGGATTTTATCGCCCGCAATGAACCGTTCGACCGGGAGGGGTATGCCGGGTCGGCAGGCTATCTTTCGCTGGCGCAGAGTGAATTCTGCGTGGCGCTGCGCTCGGCCCGGGTGCGGGAAACCGGTGTACGCCTGTACGCCGGGGCAGGGATCGTCAGCGGTTCCGATCCCGAGCAGGAGTGGCAGGAGATCGAAAATAAGGCCGCCGGACTGCGCACTCTCCTCCTAAAGGATTAATACTGAGTCGTCCTTTCCCGATTCATATCAAAATTACATCTTTTTCTATTATTTATACTTAGTCGCAATATTGATACCGGACAATTCCATGTCAGTGAGTTCTTTTAACCGACGCTGGGCGGCGGTGATCCTTGAAGCCCTGACCCGCCACGGCGTCAGGCATATTTGCATCGCACCGGGTTCGCGCTCAACGCCGCTGACGCTGGCCGCCGCTGAAAACCGCGCCTTTATTCATCACACCCATTTTGATGAACGCGGTCTCGGCCACCTGGCGCTTGGGCTGGCAAAAGCCAGCAATGCGCCGGTGGCGGTGATTGTGACCTCGGGCACCGCGGTGGCGAATCTTTATCCGGCGCTGATTGAAGCCGGGTTGACCGGCGAAAAGCTGGTGCTGCTGACCGCGGATCGCCCGCCGGAGCTGATTGACTGCGGTGCTAACCAGGCCATCCGTCAGCCGGGTATCTTTGCCTCACATCCTTCCGACACGCTTTCGCTGCCGCGACCAACCCGCGATATCCCCGCCCGTTGGCTGGTGTCGACGGTGGATAACGCGCTTTCTGCCCTGCGCGCCGGGGCACTGCACATCAACTGTCCGTTTGCCGAGCCGCTGTATGGCGAAATGGATGATGCCGATCTTGACTGGCATCAGGCGCTGGGCGACTGGTGGCAGAGTGATAAACCCTGGCTTCGGACGCCGGTTAAGCTTGAAAGCCCGAAACAGCGTGACTGGTTCTTCTGGCGGCAGAAGCGCGGCGTGGTGGTGGCTGGCAGAATGAGCGCTGCCGAAGGCAAGCTGGCGGCAGAGTGGGCGCAAACCCTGGGCTGGCCGCTGATTGGCGATGTGCTCTCCCAGACCGGGCAGCCGCTGCCCTGTGCCGACCTGTGGCTGGGTAATGCAAAAGCGACAACCGAATTGCAGGATGCGCAGATTGTGATTCAGCTTGGCGCCAGCCTGACCGGTAAACGGCTCCTGCAGTGGCAGGCCAGCTGTACCCCGGAAGAATACTGGCTGGTGGATACGCAGGAAGGGCGGCTGGATCCAGCGCATCATCGCGGTCGTCGGCTGATTTCGACCGTTGCCGACTGGCTGGAACAGCACCCGGCAGAGAGGCGCGCCCCTTGGGCCACGGCGATCCCCGCACTTTCTCGTCAGGCGTGGCAACTCACCGCAGAGCACAGTGAAGACTTCGGTGAAGCGCAGCTGGCGCACCATATTCGTCGCTATCTGCCCGAGCAGGGGCAGCTGTTTGTTGGCAACAGCCTGGTGGTGCGCCTGATTGATGCTCTTTCCCGGCTCCCGGCGGGTTATCCGGTCTTCAGCAACCGGGGAGCCAGCGGCATTGACGGCCTGATCTCGACCGCCGCCGGCGTCCAGCGCGCCAACGCCCGCCCTACGCTGGCCATCGTCGGCGATCTGTCGGCCTTGTACGACCTTAACGCGCTGGCGCTGCTGCGACAAACCTCTGCGCCGTTTGTGCTGATGGTTGTCAACAATAACGGCGGGCAGATCTTCTCCCTGCTGCCGACCCCGCAGAGCAAGCGCGAGCGCTTTTATCTGATGCCGCAAAACGTGCAGTTTGAACACGCGGCGGCGATGTTCAGCCTGCGCTATCAGCGTCCGCAAAGCTGGGCGGAGCTGGAGAGCGCGCTGAAGGCGGCGTGGAGCAAGCCGAGAACCACGCTGATCGAAGTGGTGGTTAACGACAGCGACGGGGCGCAGATGCTGCAAAACCTGCTGGCGCAGGTCAGCCACCTATGATCCTCGCTGGCGAACCGCAGGCAGGCAGTGTGGAACAGCCCTGGCTGGTATTCCTGCACGGTTTTTCCGGCGATCGCCGCGAATGGCAGCAGGTCGGCGAGGGCTTTGACGCCTGGCCCCGGCTGTATCTGGATCTGCCGGGTCACGGCGATTCGGCGCACATCGCCGTGAATGATTTCCCCGCAGTCAACGCGCTGCTGAATGCTACCCTTGTTAGTTACAACATACTTAAATACTGGCTGGTGGGGTACTCCCTCGGCGGCCGTATTGCCCTATATCACGCCTGCCAGCGCCCGAATGGGCTACTGGGGCTGATCGTCGAAGGGGCACATCCGGGGCTCGGCGATGACAATCAACGCATAAACCGACGGGCCTCTGACGGCCGCTGGGCGGCCCGCTTCTGCCATGAGCCCCTTGAGGCTGTGTTTGCCGACTGGTATCAACAGCCCGTATTTGCTCCTTTAACGGATGAACAACGTCAGCAGCTGGTCGCGCTGCGCAGCCGCAATAACGGCGTAACCCTTGCCGCTATGCTGCAGGCCACCTCGCTGGCTGAACAACCTGATTTACGGCCTGCACTCGCTGAGTGCGCGGTCCCGTTTTACTTTCTTTATGGCGAGCGTGACGACAAGTTCAGGTGTATCGCGCGTGAACTTGCTGCCATTTGCCATGAAATTCCGCATGCCGGACATAACGCCCACCGGGAAAACCCCGGTGCGGTGGCCGAGCGTCTGGCTCAGATACTCCGTCTTCCCATTAAGGACACTCTATGATCTACCCTGATGAAAACATGCTGTACGCCCCGGTGGAATGGCAGGACTGTTCCGAAGGTTATTCCGACATTCGCTACCATAAATCGGCAGACGGGATCGCCAAAATCACCATCAACCGCCCACAGGTACGCAATGCGTTTCGCCCGATCACCGTTAAAGAGATGATCCAGGCACTGGCGGATGCGCGCTATGACGACAATATCGGCGTGATCGTCCTGACCGGGGAAGGTGAACAGGCCTTCTGCGCCGGTGGCGATCAGAAGGTTCGCGGCGACTACGGCGGCTATCAGGACGATTCCGGAGTGCATCACCTCAACGTACTCGACTTCCAGCGTCAAATCCGTACCTGCCCGAAACCGGTGGTGGCGATGGTTGCGGGCTACTCTATCGGCGGCGGCCACGTGCTGCACATGATGTGTGACCTGACGATTGCGGCAGAAAACGCCATCTTCGGCCAGACCGGTCCGAAAGTCGGCTCCTTCGACGGCGGCTGGGGCGCATCCTACATGGCGCGCATCGTCGGGCAGAAAAAAGCGCGTGAAATCTGGTTCCTGTGCCGTCAGTACACTGCCCAGGAAGCGCTGGACATGGGCCTGGTTAACACCGTCGTGCCGGTTGCGGAACTCGAAAAAGAGACAGTGCGCTGGTGCCGTGAAATGCTGCAGAACAGCCCGATGGCGCTGCGCTGCCTGAAAGCGGCGCTGAACGCAGACTGCGACGGTCAGGCTGGTTTGCAGGAGCTGGCAGGTAACGCCACCATGCTGTTCTACATGACCGAAGAGGGCCAGGAAGGACGCAACGCCTTCAATGAGAAGCGTCAGCCAGACTTCAGCAAATACAAACGGAATCCGTAATGCGCCGCGCGCAGGTTTACCGCTGGCAGATACCGATGGACGCGGGCGTGGTACTGCGCGACAGGCGGTTAAAAACCCGGGACGGGCTGTTTGTTCATCTGCAAATCGCCGAACGGGAAGGGTGGGGTGAAATCGCCCCTTTGCCGGGCTTTAGCCGCGAATCGCTGGATGACGCCGAAGCAGCGCTGCGGGCGTGGAGTCTTGCCTGGCGTGACGGCGGCGAGCCGCCGCTGCCGGGCCTGCCGTCGGTGGATTTTGGCATCAGCTGTGCGCTGGCGGAGCTCAGCGGAACGTTGCCGGACGCGGCGGACTATCGTGCTGCGCCGCTCTGTACCGGCGATCCGGACGAACTGTTTGCCGTGCTCGCCGCCATGCCGGGCGAGAAGGTGGCAAAAATCAAGGTTGGCCTGTATGAAGCGGTCCGCGACGGAATGGTAGCTAATCTGCTGCTGGAAGCTATCCCTGATCTGTACCTGCGCCTTGATGCCAATCGCGCCTGGACGCCGCTGAAAGCGCAGCAGTTTGCGAAATACGTCAACCCGGCGTACCGGGATCGGATTGCCTTTCTCGAGGAGCCGTGCAAAACCCGTGCGGACTCGCTGGCGTTTGCCCGCGAGACCGGGATTGCCATCGCCTGGGATGAAAGCCTGCGCGAAGACGACTTCCGGTTTGTTGCCCAGCCGGGCGTGCGCGCCGTGGTGATTAAACCGACGCTGACCGGCAGTATCGCAACGGTGCGTGAGCAGGTGAACGCCGCGCAGGCGCAGGGGCTGACGGCGGTAATCAGCTCGTCGATTGAGTCGAGTCTTGGCCTGACCCAGCTGGCGCGCATCGCGGCCTGGCTCACGCCGGATACCGTTCCCGGACTGGATACCCTGAATCTGATGCAGGCGCAGCTGCTGCGAGCCTGGCCGGGCAATACCCTGCCGCAGCGCGGTTATGAGGCGCTGGAGCCGCTGCTATGACCTTTACCGACTGGCCGTGGCGACACTGGCGTGCGCAGCATGCCGACAAACCGGCGCTGCGACTCAATGGGGAGTGTCTGAGCTGGGACCTGCTCTGCCAGCGTATTGACAGGCTGGCGAGCGGTTTTGTGCAGCAGGGCGTGCGTGAAGGTGATGGGGTGATGCTGCAGGCGCACAATCATCCCCACACGCTGCTGGCGTGGCTGGCGCTGTTACAGTGCGGGGCGCGCATCCTGCCGGTGAACCCGCAGCTGCCGCGTCCGTTGCTCGAAACCCTCCTGCCGTCCTTAACGCTGCGTTATGCGCTGGTGCTCAACGGTGAGGGCGGTTATTCCGACCTCTCGCCCTTGGGGATGGTGAACCAGCACGGCAGTGCAGGGGCGGGCTGGCAGCCGGCGCGGATGGCGACCATGACCTTAACGTCGGGCTCGACCGGGCTGCCGAAAGCGGCGGTTCATACTTGTGCGGCACATATTGCCAGCGCTGACGGCGTGCTGACGCTTCTGCCCTACGGCGCGGATGACGACTGGCTGCTCTCTCTGCCGCTGTTCCACGTTTCCGGGCAGGGCATTTTATGGCGCTGGCTGGTGGCCGGTGGCAGGCTGACAGTCTGCGAAAAACAACCTCTGGAACAGATGCTGCAGGGGTGTACCCATGCTTCGCTGGTACCCACTCAGCTCTGGAGACTGCTTAATTCCGGGGTCGAGGTGGCGTTAAAAGCGGTGCTGTTAGGCGGGGCGGCGATCCCGGTCGACCTGACGCGTCGGGCGGCGAGCCGCGGCATTCGCAGCTGGTGCGGGTATGGCCTGACGGAATTTGCCTCAACGGTGTGTGCCAAAGAGGCGGATGGCAAAGCCGATGTTGGCTGGGTGTTGTTCGGTCGCGACGTGCAACTGGTCGAGGGCGAAGTGTGGATTAAGGCCGCCAGTATGGCCAGCGGCTACTGGCGTGACGGCAAACTGATTCCGATCGGCAATGCGCAGGGCTGGTTTGCCACGCGCGATCGCGGTGAGATGACGGACGGGCGTCTGACGATCCTCGGGCGGATGGACAATCTCTTTTTCAGCGGCGGGGAAGGGATCCAGCCGGAAGAGGTCGAGCGCGTGATCGGCACCCACCCTCAGGTCAGTCAGGTGTTTGTGGTGCCTCTCGACGATGCCGAGTTTGGTCAACGGCCGGTGGCGGTGGTTGAGTGTGACAGTGGGGCCGATATTGCCCAGCTTCCTCACTGGCTCAGCGACAAGCTGGCGCGTTTTCAGCAGCCGGTACACTGGCTGGTGCTACCTGCTGAACTGAAAAATGGTGGCATTAAAATTTCCCGCCGCGCCTTGCAACAGTGGGTTCATCAGTCATTGAAGGGCTGATTTGCGAGCGGGCTCGGGGAAGGGAATCACCAGACTTCCCCCTTGCTCACGCTGTGCTATGTTGCGGCCAATGTCACTGGCGCAAGGGAAAATATGCACAGCCCATCTTCACCGACACCGCATGACGCGGTCTTTCGTCACCTCCTGTCGCAGGTCGATACCGCACGTGATTTTTTAGCCATTCATCTGCCTGAGCCTCTGCGTGCGCTGTGCGATCTGTCGTCGCTGCGCCTGGAATCAGGCAGTTTTGTCGAAGAGGATCTTCGGCTCAGCTATTCCGACATCCTCTATTCCGTAAATACCAACGCTGGCACAGGCTATGTGTACGCGCTGATTGAGCATCAAAGTTCTCCGGACCGAAATATGGCCTTTCGCCTGATGCGCTATTGTATCGCTGCCATGCAGCGTCATCTGGAAAAGGGCCACCGGGAGCTGCCGCTGGTGATCCCGCTGCTTTTCTATCATGGCAAGATCTCGCCCTATCCATGGTCATTACGCTGGCTGGACGGTTTTCAACAGTCGGCGCAGGCCGAGTCTCTCTATACCGGCGCGTTTCCGCTAATTGATATCACCTGCCTGCCCGATGAAGCCATCATGCAGCACCGTCGGGTGGCGATGCTTGAACTGTTGCAAAAGCACGTTCGTCAGCGGGATATGCTGGAACTCCAGGAGCAACTGGTCAGGCTACTGGCGCTGGGATACACTAGCAGCGCACAGCTCAAAACGTTGCTGAATTACCTTCTCCAGGCCGGACATACCGCCGATCCTGCAGCGTTTTTGCATGCATTAGCACACAGGACGAACGATCATCAGCATAAGGAGACGTTAATGAATATCGCGCAATTTCTCCGGGAAGAGGGCAAGGCACAGGGTATTAGTCAGGGCCTGAGTCAGGGCAGAGCCGAAGGTATTGAGCAGGAGGCACTTCGCATTGCGAAAGCGATGCTGAGTAACGGTTTAGCGCCAGAAATGGTAACAAAATTGACCGGTCTGGCACCTGAGATTGTCGAGCAGGCCAGACATTAAGCGTGCCACTAAAAACGGGAGCCTTAGCTCCCGTTGTCGTATTTACTTCCCTTCAGTCAGGCGTCTCAGTGCTTCCTGAACACCTGCACCGTACTGCGGATGGACTTCACTGAACAGGGCAATCTGGCGTTCCTGAATAAACGCGGGCACATCCTTCATGTCCCCGGCGATACGTTCAAACATGCGCTGATGCTCCTCGGCGCTCAGCAGCTCAAACAGCTTGCGGGGCTGGCTGAAATAATCGTTATCTTCGCGATGATTCCAGTGGTCGGCAGCGCCTTCCAGCGACAGCGGCGGTTCGCTAAAGTCAGGCTGCTCCTGGAACACACCAAAGCTGTTAGGCTCATAGGTTGCACCGTTACCGCTGTTGCCGTCCACGCGCATCGCGCCGTCACGATGGTAGTTATGGAACGGACAGCGCGGGGCGTTAACCGGGATTTGCTGGTGATTGACGCCCAGGCGATAGCGGTGGGCATCGCCGTAGGAGAACAAGCGCCCCTGCAGCATGCGATCCGGCGAGAAACCAATCCCCGGCACCACGTTGGCAGGCGACATCGCCACCTGCTCCACTTCTGCAAAGTAGTTATCCGGATTACGGTTCAGCTCCAGTTCACCCACCTCAATCAGCGGATAGTCGCCGTGCGGCCAGATTTTGGTTAGATCGAACGGATTGTAAGGCACCTTCGCGGCGTCCGCTTCCGGCATGATCTGCACATAAAACGTCCAGCGCGGGAAATCGCCTTTTTCAATTGAGGTAAACAGATCGCGCTGGGAGCTTTCACGGTCTTCCGCTACCAGACGTTTCGCTTCCTCGTCCTGCAGGTTATCGATACCCTGCTGCGATTTCAGGTGGAACTTGACCCAGAAGCGCTCGTTGTTGTGGTTGATAAAACTAAATGCATGGCTGCCGAAGCCGTGCATGTTGCGATACGAGCGCGGCAGACCGCGATCGCTGAAGTCGATTGTCAGCTGGTGCAGCGTTTCTGGCAGCAGTGAGAAGAAATCCCATTTATAGGTTGGATTGCGTAGGTTGGTACGCGGATCGCGTTTAACAACGTGGTTAAGATCCGGGAACTTCAGCGGGTCGCGCAGATAGAAGATCGGCGTATTGTTACCGACCAGATCCCAGTTACCTTCTTCGGTATAAAACTTGATGGAGAAGCCGCGGATATCACGTTCAGCATCGGCAGCCCCGCGCTCCCCGGCGACGGTGGAAAAACGGACGAAAAGATCGGTTTTTTTACCCACAGCAGAAAACAGCTTTGCCCGGGTGAAGGCGGTGATGTCCTGAGAGACGGTGAATGTGCCGTATGCACCCGATCCTTTGGCATGCATGCGACGTTCCGGGATCACTTCTCTGTCGAAATGCGCCAGTTTTTCAAGGAACCAGACGTCCTGTAAAAGCATCGGTCCGCGTGGCCCTGCAGTAGCAACATTGTTATTGTCGACGACCGGTGCGCCAGATAGCGTGGTTAGACCTTTTTTACTCATTGTTATCTCCCTGATAGTGCGTGTTTAAGCGATGAATTTCCTTTTTGAACGCGAATTAATCTAAATAAATTAGTTACGGACGTTATTGATCCGGCGCAATTTTTGCGGCGCAAAGCTGTGTCCCCCGATTTAACATTGTTAAAACCTGTAAGTATCAACTCGTTACAATCTAATTATTTATTGCTTCACATCAGCATTGATCGCTGGCGAACTCACGTTAAAATCACGCGGTTTGGGACTTTCGATAAATAATTGTGTGGGATCACGACAATGAAAAAAGTGGCATTACTGGGCCTGGGCGGCCTGATGTTTGTTTCTGCAGCGGCGAACGCGATTTCTATCAGCGGTCAGGCCGGTGAGGACTACACCAACCTTGGTTTCGGTTTTGGTACTGAAACGTCGGGTCTGGCGCTGAGCGGTAACTGGACCAATAACGATGATGAAGGTGACATCGCAAGCCTGGGTCTGGGTCTGAATATTCCTCTCGGTCCGTTCCTCGCGACCGTCGGTGGGAAAGGTATCTACACCAATCCGAAGGCAGGCGATGAAGGCTATGCCGCAGCGGTAGGCGGCGGCCTGCAGTGGAAAATTGGCGACAGCTTCGGCCTGTTTGGCGAGTATTACTACTCTCCGGACTCACTCTCCAGCGGCATTGATAGCTACGAAGAAGCGAATGCCGGTGCACGCTGGACCATCATGCGCCCAATCACCCTTGAAGCAGGCTACCGTTACGTCAACCTGTCGGGTAAAGATGGCGACCGCGATAGCGCGATTGCTGATGGCCCGTACGTTGGCGTGAGCGCTGGTTTCTGATCCTCTGGCGCGGTCTTCTGCCGCGCCTGTTTCTCTCTTCCTCCGGTATCCGATTGCGTTATAGTGTTTTCACCACATAAGCGGGAGAACACAATGATAAACGTGGAGATGCTGTCCACCGGCGATGAAGTACTGCACGGGCAAATTACCGATACCAATGCAGCCTGGCTGGCAGATATTTTCTTTGAGCAAGGATTACCCTTAACGCGACGCAACACCGTCGGCGACTCGCTGGAGGCGCTGGTGAACGTCCTGCGCGAGCGCAGCGAGCATGCGGATGTGCTGATCGTCAATGGCGGTCTCGGCCCGACCAGCGACGACCTGAGCGCGCTGGCTGCCGCTACGGCCAAAGGTGAAGGGTTGGTGCTGCATGCCGAGTGGCTCAGCCATATGGAGCAATTTTTCAGCGAGCGCGGCAGGGTGATGGCACCCAGCAACCGCAAACAGGCAGAGATTCCTGCCAGCGCTGAGCTGGTCGATAACCCGGTGGGCACCGCCTGCGGGTTTGCCCTTCAGCTTAATCGCTGCCTGATGTTCTTCACCCCCGGCGTGCCGTCGGAATTTAAGGTAATGGTTGAAAAAGAGATCCTGCCTCGTCTGCGGGCGCGCTTTACCCTGCCTGAACCGCCGCTCTGCTTACGTTTGACCACCTTTGGTCGTTCAGAAAGTGATTTAGCGCAGAGCCTCGAGCATCTGCAGCTGCCGGCAGGCGTCTCGATGGGCTATCGCTCCTCCATGCCGATTATCGAACTGAAATTAACCGGCCCGGCAACCGAGAAGGCCGCCATGCTGGCGTTGTGGCCTGAAGTGCAGCGCGTGGCGGGCGAGAGTTTAATTTTCGAAGGGACCGAAGGCTTGCCCTCGCAAATTGCCCGCGAGCTGCAGGCCCGACAGCTAAGTCTGACTTTAAGCGAACAGCTCACCGGTGGACTGCTGGCTCTGCAGCTCTCAAGAGCCGCTGCGCCGCTGCTGGCAAGCGAAGTGGTACCGTCCCAGGATGAGACGCTGGCGCAAACGGCTCACTGGACTGCGGAACGACGGGTGAAACATTTTGCCGGACTGGCGCTGGCGGTATCGGGTCTGGAAGAGGAGCATCTCAACGTTGCGCTTTCAACGCCGGAAGGGACCCACGCTTTGCGGGTGAAAATGAGCACAACGCGTCACAGCAGGGTGGTACGTCAGGAGGTGTGCGCCATGATGGCGCTGAATATGCTGCGTCGCTGGCTGAACGGCAAGCCGGTTGCCAGTGAGCATGGCTGGATCAACGTGGTCGACACGCTGTTCCTGCCGTGAAACACGAGATTACATCTCGATTTCGATATCGCCTTTTGCCCGGCAGCAGCAGGGCAAAATTTCCCCCTCGCGGATAAACGCCAGCGGTTCGGTAAGCCAGTCGACCTGGCCTGCCACCAGACGGCAGCGACAGGATCCGCAGTAGCCCTCGCGGCACTGGTATTCGACTTCCACCTGATGGGATTCGAGCGCAATCAGCAGAGAGGGATGTTCTTCCTGGCACAGGAGTTCTGTGCCAGAAAGACGAAGGGTCACGCGGCTCATCAGAGCTCGAAGCTGCTCAGATCGTCAGTGTTGACTTCTGCATCAATCTGACCAACCAGGTAAGAGCTCACTTCCACTTCCTGCGGCGCCACCTGCACGTTATCCGACACCAGCCAGGTATTGATCCACGGGATCGGGTTGGAGCGGGTCTGGAACGGCAGATCCAGCCCTACCGCCTGCATGCGGATATTGGTGATGTAATCAATGTACTGGCAGAGAATATCTTTATTCAGGCCGATCATTGAACCGTCCTGGAACAGGTATTCCGCCCACTCTTTTTCCTGTACGGCAGCTTCAACGAACAGGTCATAGCTGGCCTGTTTGCACTCTTCGGCGATTTCAGCCATTTCCGGGTCATCCACGCCGCTGCGCAGCAGGTTCAGCATATGCTGGGTGCCGGTCAGGTGCAGGGCTTCATCGCGGGCGATGAGGCGGATAATTTTGGCATTACCTTCCATCAGCTCGCGTTCTGCAAAGGCGAAGGAGCAGGCGAAGCTGACATAGAAGCGAATCGCTTCCAGCGCGTTGACGCTCATCAGGCACAGGTACAGCTTTTTCTTCAGCTCACGCAGGTTGACGGTCACGGTTTTGCCGTTAACGGTATGCGTGCCTTCACCCAGCAGATGCCAGTAGCTGGTCATCTCGATCAGATCGTCATAGTAGTGCGCGATACCCTGCGCACGCTTCAGGATCTGTTCGTTGGTCACGATATCATCAAACACGATCGCCGGATCGTTGACGATATTACGGATGATATGGGTGTAAGAGCGGGAGTGGATGGTCTCTGAGAACGCCCAGGTTTCAACCCAGGTTTCCAGCTCTGGAATGGAGATCAGCGGCAGCAGCGCCACGTTCGGGCTACGTCCTTGAATAGAGTCCAGCAGCGTCTGGTACTTCAGGTTGCTGAGGAAGATATGCTTTTCATGTTCCGGCAAGGCCTGGAAGTCGATGCGGTCGCGAGAAACGTCAACTTCTTCCGGACGCCAGAAGAAGGAGAGTTGCTTTTCAATCAGCTTTTCGAAGATGTCATATTTTTGCTGATCGTAGCGCGCCACGTTAACCGGCTGGCCGAAGAACATCGGCTCTTTGAGCTGGTCGTTTTTCGTCTGTGAAAAGGTGGTGTATGCCATGAGTGGGGATCCTGTCCTGAAATTATACGCCGGGTGGCGCTTCGCTAACCCGGCCTACAATAGACCGTAGGCCCGGCAAGCGAAGCGCCGCCGGGCATTGATATTAAATCTTACATGCGCCGCTTTCGCAGCCGTCGTCCTGAATCGAAGGCGCCAGATCGTCCTGCGCATCTTCCGCACCGTCGCGGGTGTTTTGATAGTACAGGGTCTTCACGCCAAACTTATAGGCGGTGAGCAGGTCTTTCAACAGCTGCTGCATCGGCACTTTGCCAGACGGGAAGCGGGACGGATCGTAGTTAGTGTTGGCCGAAATCGACTGGTCGATAAATTTCTGCATGATGCCAACCAGCTGCAGATAGCCGTCGTTATTTGGCATCTCCCACAGCAGTTCATAGTTGTTCTTCAGCAGTTCATAGTCCGGAACAACCTGACGCAGGATCCCGTCTTTCGACGCTTTGATGCTGACGTGACCGCGCGGTGGTTCGATACCGTTGGTGGCGTTGGAGATCTGCGAAGAGGTCTCAGACGGCATCAGGGCAGAGAGCGTGGAGTTACGCAGACCGTGAGTCTGGATCGATTCACGCAGGCCATTCCAGTCAAGATGCAGCGGCTCGTTGACGATCGCATCCAGGTCTTTCTTGTAGGTGTCGATCGGCATCACGCCTTTGGCGTAGGTGGTTTCATTGAACCACGGGCACGCGCCTTGCTCTTTTGCCAGCTCGTTAGAGGCTTTCAGCAGGTAATACTGAATGGCTTCAAAGGTCTGGTGCGTCAGATTGTTGGCGCTGCCGTCGGAATAACGCTTGCCGTTTTTCGCCAGCCAGTAGGCATAGTTGATCACGCCAATACCCAGCGTACGACGACCCATCGCCCCACGTTTTGCCGCCGGGATTGGGTAATCTTGATAATCCAGCAGAGCATCCAGCGCACGGACTGCCAGCACCGCCAGCTCTTCCAGCTCATCCAGGCTCTTAATCGCGCCCAGGTTAAAGGCCGACAGGGTACAGAGCGCGATTTCGCCGCTCTCGTCGTTGACATCGTCCAGCGGTTTGGTTGGCAGGGCGATTTCCAGACACAGGTTGGACTGGCGCACCGGCGCTACAGCCGGATCGAACGGGCTGTGGGTGTTGCAGTGGTCGACGTTCTGAATGTAGATACGGCCGGTTGACGCACGTTCCTGCATCATCAGGGAGAACAGCTCCACGGCCTTCACGCGCTGTTTGCGGATGCTGTCGTCGTTTTCATACTGCACGTACAGGCGTTCGAACGCGTCCTGATCGGCAAAGAAGGCGTCGTACAGGCCCGGCACGTCGGACGGGCTGAACAGGGTGATGTCGCCGCCTTTCAGCAGGCGGGTGTACATCAGCTTGTTGATCTGCACGCCGTAGTCCATGTGACGTACGCGGTTGCCTTCTACGCCACGGTTGTTTTTCAGCACCAGCAGGCTTTCAACTTCCAGATGCCACATCGGGTAGAACAGGGTCGCAGCACCGCCGCGCACGCCGCCCTGAGAGCAGGACTTGACCGCGGTCTGGAAGTGTTTGTAGAACGGAATACAGCCGGTGTGGAACGCTTCACCGCCACGGATCGGGCTGCCCAGCGCACGAATGCGGCCGGCGTTAATGCCGATCCCGGCACGCTGAGAAACGTATTTCACGATCGCGCTGGAGGTGGCGTTGATGGAGTCCAGGCTGTCGCCGCACTCGATCAGCACGCACGAGCTGAACTGACGGGTTGGGGTACGCACACCGGACATGATCGGCGTCGGCAGCGAAATTTTAAAGGTAGAAACCGCGTCATAGAAACGCTTCACATAGCTCAGACGGGTGTCGCGCGGGTAGCCAGAGAACAGGCAGGCCGCAACCAGAATATACAGGAACTGGGCGCTTTCGTAGATTTCGCCGGTGACGCGGTTCTGCACCAGGTATTTGCCTTCGAGCTGCTTCACCGCTGCGTAGGAGAAGTTCATATCACGCCAGTGATCGATAAACCCGTCCATCTGCTTGAACTCTTCTTCCGTGTAGTCTTCCAGCAGATGCGTGTCGTATTTCCCCAACTCAACCATTTTCACCACATGATCGAACAGCGCTGGCGGCTCAAACTGACCGTACGCTTTTTTACGCAGGTGGAAAATCGCCAGACGGGCAGCGAGGTACTGATAGTCCGGTGCATCACGGGAGATCAGATCCGCTGCGGCTTTGATGATGGTCTCGTGGATATCAGAGGTTCTGATGCCGTCATAGAACTGGATGTGGGAGCGCAGTTCAACCTGAGAAATCGATACGTTATTCAGTCCTTCTGCTGCCCAGTCGAGAACACGATGGATTTTGTCCAGATTGATACGCTCGGTAGCACCGTCGCGCTTTGTGACCAGCAGACTCTGATTCATGTGGGTTTTTACCTGTCCGTGAAAAGAAAAAATATCCCCCGCTTATCCACAGACTCCTGTGGATAAATACTATATATAGGGGGTTTGCGATAAGAATAACGCAAGATGGTGAGTATTCTAGTAAGGATTCTTTTCAGTACAAGAGTTGATTTTGAGGTTAAATTCAGGTTGTGAAAGGGTAAAAAAGCCTAAGTCCTCGTACCGTAAGGCCTGGACGTCATGTCAATATTCTAGAAAAAAAATCGAAAATTTGATCGAGTGCTGATTTCTTCAACGAGTGGCTAAAATTGCGCAACGGTTGCTGCGCAATCTTTATAAGAAATAGGAATGACGTTAGTCTTTTTTTGCGGTTGTGTGCAGCATGTAGTTAACATCTACACCCGGTGCCAGTTTGAACGTGTCGGTCAATGGATTGTAATGCAGGCCGGTCATGTGCTGCTCCTTGAGCCATGTTCCGTCAACCCAGCTCAGCAGTTCCGCCGGTTTAATGAACTTCTTCACGTCGTGGGTCCCTTTCGGCACCATGCGCAGCACATACTCCGCACCGACGACCGCCATCAGCCACGCCTTACCGTTACGGTTGATGGTTGAGAAGAACACCTGTCCACCCGGTTTTACCAGCGCCGCACAGGCTTTCACCACCGATTGCGGATCAGGAACGTGCTCAAGCATCTCCATGCAGGTGACAACGTCATACTGATGGGCGAATTTCTCGGCGTGCGCTTCGACCGTCTCCTGAACATACTCAACCTGAATCCCGCTTTCCAGCGCATGCAGACGCGCCACCTGCAGCGGCTCGAAGCCCATATCCAGCCCGGTGACGGTGGCGCCTTCGCGCGCCATGCTCTCAGCCAGGATGCCGCCACCGCAGCCCACATCAAGCACCTTTTTACCGAACAGGCCGCCGGAGCGTTCAGCGATATAGCGCAGACGCAGCGGGTTAATGCGGTGCAGCGGTTTAAACTCACCTTCAAGGTCCCACCAGCGCGAGGCGACGGCTTCGAATTTGGCGATCTCTTCATGGTCAACGTTGTGAACCACCGGCGTTTTTTCGGCATTCATGGGCGCATTTACTCCTTTTTTGTTCAGACCCGCGAGTATATCAGTTGGCTGGCGTGAATAAACCGTATTGGTTTACCTCTATCACTATGGCTGTGTTATAATTTGCGACCTTTGAATCCGGGATACAGTAGAGGGATAGCGGTTAGATGAGCGACCTTGCGAGAGAAATTACACCGGTTAACATCGAGGAAGAGCTTAAGAGCTCCTATCTGGATTATGCGATGTCGGTCATTGTTGGCCGTGCGCTGCCGGATGTCCGCGATGGACTTAAGCCGGTACACCGTCGCGTACTATACGCCATGAACGTATTGGGCAATGACTGGAATAAAGCCTACAAAAAATCTGCCCGTGTCGTTGGTGACGTAATCGGTAAATACCATCCTCATGGTGATTCCGCGGTGTACGACACCATCGTACGTATGGCGCAGCCATTCTCACTGCGTTACATGCTGGTTGATGGTCAGGGTAACTTCGGTTCGGTCGACGGCGACTCCGCTGCGGCGATGCGTTATACGGAAATCCGTATGTCGAAAATCGCTCACGAGCTGATGGCCGACCTGGAAAAAGAGACCGTGGATTTCGTCGATAACTACGACGGCACGGAAAAAATTCCTGAAGTGATGCCAACCAAGATCCCTAACCTGCTGGTGAACGGTTCGTCCGGCATCGCCGTAGGGATGGCGACCAACATTCCGCCGCACAACATCACGGAAGTGATCAACGGCTGTCTGGCCTATATCGACGATGAAGACATCAGCATTGAAGGGCTGATGGAACACATCCCGGGTCCGGACTTCCCGACCGCCGCCATTATTAATGGCCGTCGTGGCATCGAAGAAGCGTACCGCACCGGTCGCGGCAAAATTTATATTCGTGCCCGCGCCGAAGTCGAAGCTGACGCCAAAACCGGCCGTGAGACGATCATCGTCCACGAAATTCCGTATCAGGTGAACAAAGCACGTCTGATCGAGAAAATTGCCGAGCTGGTCAAAGAGAAACGCATTGAAGGTATCAGTGCCCTGCGCGATGAGTCTGATAAAGACGGCATGCGCATCGTCATTGAAATCAAACGTGACGCGGTAGGGGAGGTGGTACTCAATAACCTGTACTCCCTGACCCAGCTTCAGGTCTCCTTCGGTATTAACATGGTGGCACTGCACCATGGTCAGCCGAAGATCATGAACCTGAAAGATATTCTGGGCGCGTTCGTGCGTCACCGCCGTGAAGTGGTGACCCGCCGAACTATTTTCGAACTGCGCAAAGCGCGCGACCGTGCGCACATCCTTGAAGCGCTGGCCGTTGCGCTGGCTAACATCGATCCGATCATCGAGCTGATCCGTCGTGCGCCAACCCCTGCAGAAGCGAAAGCGGCGTTAGTGGCTCAGCCATGGGCGCTGGGCAACGTCTCTGCAATGCTGGAACGTGCGGGCGACGACGCTGCGCGTCCGGAGTGGCTGGAGCCCGAGTTTGGCGTGCGTGACGGTCAATATTACCTGACCGAACAGCAGGCCCAGGCGATTCTGGATCTGCGTCTGCAGAAACTGACCGGTCTTGAGCACGAAAAACTGCTCGACGAGTACAAAGAGCTGCTGGAACAGATTGCCGAGCTGCTGCATATCCTCGGCAGCGCCGATCGTCTGATGGAAGTGATCCGTGAAGAGCTGGAGCTGGTCCGCGATCAGTTTGGCGATGAGCGTCGCACCGAAATCACGGCTAACACCGCGGATATCAACATCGAAGACCTGATCAATCAGGAAGACGTTGTTGTCACCCTGTCTCACCAGGGCTACGTGAAGTATCAGCCGTTGACCGACTACGAAGCACAGCGTCGTGGCGGGAAAGGCAAATCTGCGGCACGTATTAAAGAAGAAGACTTTATCGACCGCCTGCTGGTGGCCAACACGCACGATACGATCCTCTGCTTCTCAAGCCGCGGTCGTCTGTACTGGATGAAGGTTTATCAGCTGCCGGAAGCGAGCCGTGGCGCGCGTGGACGTCCAATCGTCAACCTGCTGCCGCTGGAGCAGAACGAGCGTATCACCGCGATCCTGCCGGTTCGTGAATATGCTGAAGGCGTGAACGTCTTTATGGCGACCGCCAGCGGTACCGTGAAGAAAACCGCCCTGACCGAGTTCAGCCGTCCGCGTTCTGCCGGTATTATCGCCGTCAACCTGAACGAAGGCGACGAACTGATTGGCGTGGACCTGACTTCCGGTTCCGACGAAGTGATGCTGTTCTCTGCCGCCGGTAAAGTGGTGCGCTTCAAAGAGGGCGCAGTGCGCGCAATGGGTCGTACCGCGACCGGCGTGCGCGGCATCAAGCTGGCGGGTGAAGACAGCGTTGTCTCCCTGATTGTTCCGCGTGGTGACGGCGCGATCCTGACCGTAACGCAGAATGGTTACGGTAAACGTACCGCTGAGACCGAGTATCCAACCAAGTCTCGTGGCACTCAGGGCGTTATCTCGATCAAAGTCACCGAGCGTAACGGCTCCGTGGTAGGTGCGGTGCAGGTGACGGATACCGACCAGATCATGATGATCACCGATGCCGGTACGCTGGTGCGTACGCGCGTATCGGAAATCAGCGTGGTGGGCCGTAATACTCAGGGCGTGATCCTCATCCGTACGGCGGAAGACGAAAACGTAGTGGGTCTGCAGCGTGTCGCTGAGCCGGTGGATGACGAAGAGCTCGACTCCATCGACGGCAGTGCGGCAGAAGGCGACGATGAAATCGCGCCAGAAGCCGAAACCGACGACGATGCGGCAGACGACGCCGAAGAGTAATGTCTCCTGACGATAAAGGGCCGGTTTCCGGCCCTTTTCTTTAGCTGCGACGCCCAATTGCAGACAACCGAACATTGCGACGGCGGTGATTTACCGCTACCTTAACCCCATTCCTTATGACCCTGACGGCGGAGCCTCGCCCCCTTGAAATACCTCGTCTCCTTTCGAACCACGCTGAAAGTTTCTCGTTATCTTTTTCGGGCGCTGGCGCTCCTGATCTGGCTGCTGATTGCACTGTTTTCGGTGTTTTACATCGTCAATGCGCTGCACCAGAAGGAATCGGAGATCCGTCAGGAATTTAACCTTAGCTTCGATCAGTCCCAGCGCTATATCCAGCGCACCTCGGACGTGATGAAGGAACTCAAGTACATCGCCGAGAACCGCCTGACGGCGGAGAACGGCATTCTGGCGACGCGCGGACGCGACAGCAAAGCCGATGTACCCAACTTTGAGCCGCTGTTCCCGGATTCCGACTGCTCGGTGATGGGCAATGCCTGGCGCGGTTCGCTCGAGTCGCTGGCCTGGTTTATGCGCTACTGGCGCGATAATTTCTCGGCCGCCTACGATCTTAACCGCGTCTTCCTGATTGGCAGCGAAAACCTGTGCATGGCCGACTTTGGTCTGCGCGATATGCCGGTGGAGCGCGACACTGCGCTGAAAAGCCTGCATGAGCGGATCGTCAAATACCGCAATGCCCCGCAGGACGAGCGCGGCAATAACCTGTTCTGGATAAGCCAGGGGCCGCGTCCGGGCGTTGGGTATTTCTATGCTCTGACGCCGGTCTATCTGGGCAACCGCCTGCAGGCGATGCTCGGTACCGAGCAAACCATCCGCATGGAAAACTTTTTCACCCCCGGCACGCTGCCGATGGGGGTGACCATCCTCGATGAAAACGGCCATACCCTGATCTCGCTGGTGGGGCCGGAAAGCCGCCTGAAGGTCGATCCGCGCTGGATGCAGGAACGCGCGTTCTTTGGCTACACGTCCGGGTTCCGCGAGCTGGTACTGAAAAAAAGCCTGCCGCCGTCATCGTTGAGTGTCGTCTACTCTGTACCGGTGGATATGGTGCTGGAACGGATCCGCATGCTGATCCTCAACTCGGTTCTGCTCAACGTGCTGGTAGGGGTGGCGCTGTTCACCCTGGCACGAATGTACGAGCGTAAAATCTTTATCCCGGCGGAGATCGACGCCCAGCGCCTCGAAGAGCATGAGCAGTTCAACCGCAAGATTGTCGCCTCTGCGCCGGTCGGGATCTGTATTCTGCGCACCCTCGACGGGACCAATATCCTGAGTAACGAGCTGGCACACAATTACCTGAATATGCTGACGCATGAAGATCGACAGCGGCTGACGCAAATTATCTGCGGTCAGCAGGTCAACTTTGTCGATGTGCTGACCAGCAACAACACCAATCTGCAAATCAGCTTTGTCCATTCGCGCTATCGCAACGAGAACGTGGCCATCTGCGTGCTGGTAGACGTCTCTGCGCGCGTCAAAATGGAAGAGTCGCTGCAGGACATGGCGCAGGCCGCTGAACAGGCCAGCCAGTCGAAATCGATGTTCCTCGCCACCGTCAGCCATGAGTTGCGTACGCCGCTGTACGGCATTATCGGGAACCTCGATCTGCTGCAAACCAAAGAGCTGCCGCGTGGCGTCGATCGTCTGGTGACGGCGATGAACAACTCCTCCAGCCTGCTGCTGAAAATCATCAGCGATATTCTCGACTTCTCGAAAATCGAGTCGGAGCAGCTGAAAATCGAACCACGGGAATTCTCCCCGCGCGAGGTGATGAGCCATATCAGCGCCAACTACCTGCCGCTGGTGGTGCGTAAGCAGCTGGGGCTGTACTGCTTTATTGAACCGGATGTACCGGTGGCGCTGGAGGGTGACCCGATGCGCCTCCAGCAGGTGATTTCAAACCTGCTCAGCAATGCGATTAAATTCACCGACATGGGCTGCATTGTGATGCATGTGTCAAGGGCAGGGGACTACCTGAGCATCCGGGTGCGCGACACCGGGGTGGGCATTCCGGCAAAAGAGGTGGTTAAACTGTTCGATCCCTTCTTCCAGGTGGGAACCGGGGTGCAGCGTAACTTCCAGGGCACCGGGCTGGGGCTGGCGATTTGTGAAAAACTGATCAGCATGATGGACGGCGATATCTCGGTGGATACCGAGCCGGGTATGGGCAGCCAGTTCACCATCCGGATTCCGCTGTATGCCGCGCAGTCTTCGGATAACCCATCCCCTGAAGGTCTGAGCGACAAGCGCTGCTGGCTGGCGGTTAATAACGCCTCGCTGTTTACCTTCCTGGAATCACTGCTGACGCAAAGCGGTATTCGGGTGGCGCGCTACGCCGGGCAAACGCCGGATGCGGAAGATATGTTGATTACGGACGACGAACTGGCGCAGCCGTGGCAGGGCAAAGCGGCGGTGATCTTCTGCCGTCGCCATATTGGCATCCCGCTGGAGCGTGCTCACGGGGAGTGGGTGAACAGCGTGGCATCGCCGCATGAGCTGATCGCCCTGCTGGCGCGCATCTATCGTGTCGAAATGGAGACCGGAGACGCCAGCAACGCGCTGCCGTCGCCGGAGTCGGCCCAGTCGCTGAACGAAGACATGATGATCCTGGTGGTCGATGACCATCCGATCAATCGCCGCCTGCTGGCCGACCAGCTCGGGTCGTTGGGCTATCAGTGTAAAACCGCCAATGATGGGGTTGACGCGCTGAACGTGCTGAGCAAAAACCATATCGACATTGTCCTGAGCGACGTCAACATGCCGAATATGGACGGTTATCGCCTGACCCAGCGCATTCGCCAGCTTGGCCTGACGCTGCCGGTGGTAGGCGTTACCGCTAACGCCCTGGCAGAAGAAAAGCAGCGCTGTCTGGAGTCGGGAATGGACAGTTGTCTGTCCAAACCCGTGACGCTGGACGTGTTAAAGCAGACGCTAACGGTGTACGCCGAGCGGGTGAGGAAAACGCGGGTATAAAAAAAAGCCCATTTCTGGGCTTTTTTATTGCCCGGCGGCGCTTCGCTTGCGCAGGCCTACGGGACGGGTAGGCCGGGTAAGCGTCAGCGCCACCCGGCATTGTGAGCAACAATCAATCTTTATCAGCCGGGCTCAGCGTCACGGAAGAGAGATAGTTCAGCAGGGCGATATCGTTTTCCACGCCCAGCTTCATCATGGCAGATTTCTTCTGGCTACTGATGGTCTTGATGCTGCGGTTCAGCTTTTTGGCAATCTCGGTGACCAGGAAGCCTTCGGCGAACAGGCGCAGCACTTCGCTCTCTTTCGGTGACAGACGTTTGTCGCCGTAACCGCCCGCGCTGATTTTTTCCAGCAGGCGAGAGACGCTTTCCGGGGTGAATTTCTTCCCTTTCTGCAGCGCGGCCAGCGCTTTTGGCAGATCGGTTGGCGCGCCCTGTTTCAGAACGATCCCTTCGATATCGAGTTCCAGCACGGCGCTTAAGATGGCCGGGTTGTTGTTCATGGTCAGCACGATAATCGAAATGCTTGGGAAATGGCGCTTGATGTACTTGATCAGCGTAATCCCGTCACCGTACTTGTCTCCAGGCATGGAAAGGTCGGTGATGAGTACGTGGGCATCAAGTTTAGGCAGATTGTTAATCAGTGCTGTGGAATCTTCAAATTCACCGACAACGTTCACCCATTCGATCTGTTCAAGTGATTTGCGAATACCGAACAGTACAATCGGATGGTCATCGGCAATAATTACGTTCATATTGTTCATGTATAGGGCTACCTTGCTACAGCAAGCTTTTGACATAGGCGTCAATGTCGCTGATGTATTTTTCTATGCTGGCGGCATCTTTCTCGCGAATAAGATGTTCCAGCGTTTCACATAATTGCTTGCCTGGAACCAGATTAAGCATGGCAAACACCCCTTTAAGCCGGTGTGCTGTCTGAGCCAGCGCCGCAAAATCGTTCGCGGCCGACTCAGTATACAACCTCTTAACATCATCTGGTACTGTGTCTACAAAGAGCGAATAATAACCGCTGGCCTGAAGTTCGGCGTTTTCGTTGCCGCCCAGTGGGGATTCCGGGGTCGCTTCCTGCGCCAGCTGCTCCTCTATTAGTTGTAGTACAGCTTCCTGCATAGCATTGCTCATATTAAAGTTAACGCGCACCTGGCCAGGACCTATTTTGCGCACGCCAGACTCATCATCGCTTAAAAGCAAGCCTGAGGCAGTAAGATTAGACGGATTATCAGTGATAAAGAGATCATATTCTTGACTTGCCAACCTTTCATCCGGCGAGATGCAGGTTGCTCCCCAGTTTTCCAGCTGACGTACCACGATGCTGCGGATCTCATTTGAGGTCACGTCCACCATCGCGACCACCTCATCCAGCAGGCGCTCGTCATCCTCTGCTTCCTGCGGGCTGGCAGGCATTTTGACATGCAATGAGTAACGGGTGCCAAGCGATTCGCGCGCTTTAATATTCAGATGACCGCCGAGCTTGCGCGCCAGCTGATCGCACAGCCAGAAGGTGAGGGCGTTGGCTTTGCCGTAATTATCGTTCTGCGTATCGTTGAGGAACGGGAAGTGCAGATTGTCGATCTCGCTGGTCGTGACCCCTTCTCCGGTATCGAGGATACGGAACGTCAGACGATCGTCGGCAGATTCGTCGTTGCTTACCTCAAGGGTAATTTTACCGATTTGGGTGGTAGTGACCGCATACTGGATCAGCATCAGCAGGATCCGGCGCAGCGCGTCGCGATCGCCGTGACGCTCATCATTGGCGGGGAGCGGATTATTAATCAGCAGCTGCAGCCCTTTGCGCTTAATCACCGGCAGTACTTCCGGCACCACTTCGTCGATCAGATCCTGGATAGAGAACAGCGTAGCGGTGCTCTTCCAGCTCTCATTTTCGAGCATATTGGCGAGCTGGATCTCATCCACCAGGCGCACCAGCGTATCGGCGTGACCCGACAGCTGCAGGCTCTCCGGGCTGGTTAAATGCGCCGCTTCGCTGGCCAGCGCCTTCAGCGGCAGCTTAAACGCCTCGCCAATATTCTGCATAAATGCGGCCCGGCCCTGCTGGTTCTTCTCGTACAGTCTTTGCGCCTGCTTGAGCTTTTTGTTCACCAGCACTTCGCGATCCTGATCGCGAATGATGAATATCTGCGTCCGGGAGGCCACCTGGCTGCGGAACTGGCGGATCTCATACAGTTCATTATTGATGGTGGCCTGAATCACCCCCTGGTGCTGATCCGCCATGCTGGTGATGTTTTGCAGATTCAGGTGCGGCAGCAGGTGGTCGGCAATCTTATTGCTGATAATCGTCCGGTTCGCTTCCTGATCGTGCACCAGCAGGCCGAGCGGCAGCACAGAGACGATCTCTTCGTTTAATGCTCGCAGCACCCGCAGCTCGTTGCTGGAGGCGGTGGTGGCCGGGAGATCGCTCTGACGGCCAGGCTGTGTGCGGAAGGTGCTGTAGCCAAACAGCGCCAGGGCCAGCAGGCCGATGTTAAGCAGCAGCGGCAACAGGATGTTTTGCAGCGTATCCAGCAGGAGGGTACCGAACGGCACCTGCCAGACCAGTCGCATCCCCGTGGTGTTCAGCGAGGAGGCAATCTCAATTTTCGACCCATTAAAGGAGATCGCTACGCTGTCCGGGCTCTCTTTATCGGTGGGCGAGCGCAGGTTCTGGACGGCGGTATCCGGCTCCAGGCGGAAGCTCTCCAGCGGCATATCCGGCGGGATCAGATCGTTGATCGGCAGATCAAAGGCGACCACCGTCGCCAGATGCCCTGGCTGATTGAAGGTGGTGCGCAGGGTAAAGTAGTGGCCGTTTTGCCAGGCCAGACGGCGCAGGGAAGAGAAGCTTTCACGCTCATCCAGGGCATTAGCTTGCTGCAGCATCTCGGCGCGACGGGAGTCGACAACTGTGCCTACCGTCGATTCTTTGAAGCCCGAAGAGAGATCTTTCAGCGGCAGCGTCGAGATCAGGATCATGCTGTTGTCCTGGCCGTTGAGATAGTACATCGACCAGGGGACGGTCTCGGCGCCCCACAGGGTATCCAGATAAGACGACATGCGCTGGGTCATCTCAAGCGTGGCGCTGTCGTGCGAGCCGAAGATCAGCGCTTCGGTTTTACGTCGGGTTTTCTCAAGATAGTAAACGTCCTGCTTCAGGCGCGTTTCCTGCAAACCGGCGGCGGAAGAGGTGGTTGGCGTCGCCGCAATGTTGTCGTAAATCTGCCAGGTGGCGTAGCGCCACGTATCGATGCGCTTATGCAGCGCGTGGCTGATGTCGACAATCTGATAGCTTCTGTCTTTTAACCAGGTGTTAACCGCGCTTTGCACCATCACGCCCATGGTCACTAACAGCACAACGATCAATAGAAGAAAGAAACGGGTGATGCTGCCCGGAAGCAGGGAAAATTTGTTCGCGGCGGTGGTTTCTGACTGACTCATTGCTGTGTTTGACCCGTGATGGCTGCGCTGGCGACGAATAGGGCAGTATAAAGAGTAATATTCGAATTTCCAGCGTCTCGCCACCGGCGGGGCTGACTTTTTATCCCCGGCACCCGAGTTTGCGCGTTTGTTTTAAATCTGTACGAAGAGAACCCTATTGTACAAATTGCCCGCAATAGCGCCGGGTAAATAGCACGAATAAACAAGAAATTAAATTGAATCGTATATTTACAAGCCTTGTAAATGTTCACCGGCATGATGGTTAATAGAAGTTATAGTTTCGATGGGGTAGCACAAATAATTAAATTTGCGTAAAGAAGGGTAAAAAAAAACCGAATGCAGAGTGCATTCGGCTCAATAAAGGATAAACAGACATTCAAATATGAATGACGGTAATAAATAAAGTTAATGATGATAGCGAGAGATATTTTAGTCGTGAGGGCGGAATTTGTTTTGTCAATCAGTGCTATAATAAATTTTTGTTTAACCTGTTGTTTTATATGGTAATTTATTATTTTTTGATTTTTGGTGCTTTATTTTTTAACTTATTGTGCTATCAAAAAGTTCCCTTGAATTTACAAAATGAAACACCTATATGGCAAAATGAAACATCTTAAAAGTTTTCGTATCATATTCGTGTTGGATTATTCTGTATTTTTGCGGAGAATGAAGTTGCCGACTGGTTAAGAGGGTTAACCAGTAAGCAGTGGCAATAAATAAAAGACATATAACAGAGGGTTAAAATAATGAAAGTTAAAGTCCTGTCCCTCCTGGTACCAGCACTGCTGGTAGCGGGCGCAGCAAATGCGGCTGAAATTTATAACAAAGACGGCAACAAATTAGATCTGTACGGTAAAGTTGATGGTCTGCACTATTTCTCTGATGATAAAGGCAGCGATGGCGATCAGACCTACATGCGTATCGGCTTTAAAGGCGAAACCCAGGTCAACGATCAAGTCACCGGCTACGGTCAGTGGGAATACCAGGTGCAGGGTAACACCACCGAGAGCGACAACCAGTCCTGGACGCGTGTTGCCTTCGCCGGTCTGAAATTCGCTGACGCGGGTTCTTTCGACTACGGTCGTAACTACGGCGTTGTTTACGACGTCACCTCCTGGACCGACGTGCTGCCAGAATTCGGCGGCGACACCTACGGTTCCGATAACTTCCTGCAATCCCGTGCTAACGGTGTTGCAACCTACCGTAACCAGGACTTCTTCGGTCTGGTTGACGGCCTGAACTTTGCTCTGCAGTATCAGGGTAAAAACGGCAGCGCCAGCGGTGAAAACGACACCGGCCGTAGCCTGCTGAAACAGAACGGCGACGCGTTCGGCGGCTCCGTAACTTACGATCTGGGCGAAGGCTTCAGCGTAGGTGCAGCAGCGGCATCGTCTAAGCGTACTGCCGATCAGAACGGTGCAGACGTGTACGGTCATGGCGATCGTGCTGACGTGTACAGCGGCGGTCTGAAATATGACGCGAACAACCTCTACCTGGCGGCGCAGTACTCCCAGACTTACAACGCGACCCGTTTTGGTAACTCGCAGAACGACAGCACCGTTTACGGTTTTGCTGACAAAGCGCAGAACTTTGAAGTGGTTGCGCAGTACCAGTTCGACTTCGGTCTGCGTCCATCCGTGGCTTACCTGCAGTCTAAAGGTAAGGACGTGAGCAACGGCACCAACAACTTCGGCGACCAGGATCTGCTGAAATATGTTGATGTTGGCGCGACTTACTACTTCAACAAAAACATGTCCACCTACGTGGATTACAAAATCAACCTGCTGGATGACAACAACTTCACTCGCCAGGCGGGTATCGGTACTGATGACATCGTAGCACTGGGTCTGGTTTACCAGTTCTAAGTCGCACGCAGTATTGTATAAGGGGCCAATCGGCCCCTTTTTTTGGCATCCACATCAGGGTTTGGTGTACTCTTGCCGCTCTCAGGCTTGAGGATAATAACGAATGGAAATTAGTTTTCTTCGTGTCGGCTTCCTGGCGACACTTTTTATGCTGGCAGCATGTGACAATTCTCCCCCTCCGGTAAAGGCCGAAACGGCCGCCGCGACGATGCTGGAAGGCAAAACCATGGGCACGTTCTGGCGCGTCAGCGTCATGGATATCCCCGCTTCCCGGGCCGACGAGCTGCGCGGAAAAATTCAATCCCAGCTGGATGCAGACGACCAGCTGATGTCCACCTATAAACCTGATTCAGCCTTGATGCGCTTTAACCAGTCGCACAGCACGTCGCCGTGGCCGGTGAGCGAAGCGATGGCGGATATCGTCACCGAAGCGCTGCGGGTGGGTCATAAAACCCAGGGTGCGATGGATATCACCGTCGGCCCGCTGGTGAATTTGTGGGGTTTTGGCCCCAGTAAGCAGCCGGTGAAAACCCCCGATCAGGCGCAGATTGACGATGCGCGGGCGCAAACGGGGCTGCAGCACCTGATGGTGATCAATCAGTCCGGTCAGCAGTATCTGGAAAAAAACATCCCGGATCTGTTTGTCGATCTCTCCACCGTGGGCGAAGGCTATGCGGCGGATCATCTGGCGACGCTGATGGCCGAAGAGGGGATCTCCCGCTATCTGGTGTCGGTCGGCGGGGCGCTGGTCAGCCGGGGCATGAACGCCAGCGATAAGCCGTGGCGGGTGGCGATCCAGAAACCGACTGACCAGCAGAATGCGGTGCAGGCGATTGTCGATATCAACGGTCATGGCATCAGCACCTCCGGCAGCTATCGGAACTATTACGAGCTGGACGGAAAGCGTATCTCGCACGTGATCGATCCGCAGACCGGTCGCCCGATCACGCATAATCTGGTGTCGGTAACGGTGATTGCCCCCACCGCCCTGGAAGCGGATGCCTGGGATACCGGCCTGATGGTGCTGGGGACCGATAAAGCCCGGGAGATTGTGCGTGAGCAGGGTCTGGCGGTCTATATGATCACCCGGGAAGGGGAGGGCTTCAAAACCTGGATGTCCCCGCAGTTCGCCAGCTTTATGGTCAACGGCCCGATTTAAAAAGCAAGGTTGCGGGTTTTTCTTCGGTGGCGCTCAGGCAGGGTATGAGTATGCTTAAAGAAGGAGCCGATCATGAAAAACCCGAACCTGAATAACGACGATCTGCGCTGGCTGGCGGTGCTGGCCCGCGATCCCCATGCCGACGGTCTGTTTGTGTTTGCCGTGCAGACCACCGGTATCTTCTGCCGCCCCTCCTGTCGGGCCCGCCACGCCCTGCGTGAAAATGTCCGCTTTTATCCTGATGCCCATCAGGCGGCGCTGGCCGGTTTTCGTCCCTGTAAACGCTGCCGACCCGATCAGCGCGATCCCGATGCACAGCGGGTTGCCACCATCGGGAAAGCCTGCCGTTTACTGGAGCAGGATCAGCCCCTGACTTTGCATCAGCTGGCGCAGGCGGTGGCGGTAAGCCCGTATCATCTTCATCGCCTGTTTAAAGCCGCGACCGGCATGACGCCAAAAGCCTGGCAGCAGGCGGCGCGGGCGAAGCGCCTTCGCCAGGCGCTGGCGCAGGGCGACACGGTCACCGATTCGGTGCTGGGAGCAGGTTTCCCCGACAGCAGCAGCTATTACCGCAAGGCCGATGCCGCGCTTGGGATGACCGCGAAGCAGTACCGCCGCGGCGGGGAATCCACTACCGTGCAGTACGCCCTGAGTAACTGCGCGCTGGGCCGCTGCCTGGTGGCGGAAAGCGCGCGTGGCATCTGCGCGATTTTGCCCGGCGACGACGACCGCGCCCTGATTGCCGAGCTGGAAACGCTGTTCCCCCACGCCCGACGCGAGCAGGCCGACGCGGCCTTTACAGCCCGGGTCAATCAGGTGATTGCCAGCGTCGATAACCACGCCCTGGCGCTGACGCTGCCTCTGGATATTCGCGGGACCGCCTTTCAGCAGCAGGTCTGGCAGGCGCTGCGCGCCATACGTAGCGGCGAGACGGCGAGCTACCAGCAGGTGGCCAACGCGATTGGCAATCCTGGCGCGGTGCGAGCCGTTGCCCGGGCCTGCGCCGCCAACACACTGGCAATTATCATTCCCTGTCACCGGGTGGTCCGCAGCGACGGCGGGCTCTCTGGCTATCGCTGGGGGACCGTACGTAAAGCCGCACTGCTTAAACGCGAAGCCAACAAGCAGGAGGAATAATGCTCGATCTGTTTGCCGATGCCGAACCCTGGCACGAACCTCTGGCTCCCGGGGCGCTGATCCTGCGCCGCTTTGCACTGGCGCGTGCGCCTGCGCTGATGCAGGACATCGAGCGGGTTGCCGGACAATCGCCGTTTCGCCAGATGATCACCCCGGGGGGATACACCATGTCGGTGGCGATGACCAACTGCGGGGCGCTGGGCTGGACCACCGATGCGCGCGGCTACCTTTATTCACCCACCGATCCGCTGACCTGCGCACCCTGGCCGCCGATGCCGCAGGCGTTTGCTGACCTGTGCCAGGGGGCGGCAACCGCTGCGGGCTACCCCGATTTTCAGCCTGACGCTTGTCTGATTAATCGCTATGGCATCGGGGCGAAGCTGTCTTTGCATCAGGATAAAGATGAAGCTGACCTGCGGGCACCGATTGTCTCGGTATCGCTCGGCCTGCCTGCCGTCTTCCAGTTTGGCGGGCTGCGCCGCAGCGATCCGCTTAAGCGCCTGCTGCTGGAACACGGCGACGTAGTGGTGTGGGGCGGGCCTTCGCGCCTGTTTTACCACGGCATCCAGCCGCTAAAAGCCGGCACGCATCCTCTGACCGGCGACGGTCGCTACAACCTCACGTTCCGCCGGGCAGCGAATAACGAATAAAAATAAGAATTATTCTTGCTGTAAGCGGCGGGCAGTTTACACTGCTGGCTGTTTTTTCTTGTCTGGATTGCTCTGCATGGAACTCCTGTTACTGGTCTGGCGTCAATACCGCTGGCCGTTTATCGCGGTGATGGCGTTAAGCCTGCTCAGCGCCGCGTTGGGTATTGGCCTGATCGCCTTTATCAACCTGCGCTTAATTGAAACGGTCGACACCACCCTGATGGTGCTGCCGGAATTTCTTGGACTGCTGTTGCTGCTGATGGCCGTGACCCTCGGTTCACAGCTGGCGCTGACGACTCTCGGGCATCACTTCGTCTATCGCCTGCGCAGCGAGTTTATTAAACGCATTCTGGATACCCAGGTTGAACGTGTGGAGCAGCTGGGCAGCGCCTCGCTGCTGGCGGGGCTGACCAGCGATGTGCGTGCCATTACCATCGCCTTTGTCCGTCTGCCGGAGCTGGTGCAGGGGATTATCCTGACCTTCGGCTCGGCCGCCTATCTGGCCTGGCTGTCGACCAAAATGCTGGCGATCACTGCCCTGTGGATTGTGATCACTATCTGGGGTGGCTACATGCTGGTGGCGCGGGTTTACCGCCACATGGCCGTGCTGCGTGAAACCGAAGACAAGCTCTACAACGACTATCAGACCGTGCTGGAAGGGCGCAAAGAGCTGACCCTCAACCGCGAGCGCGCCGAGCATATCTTCAACAATCTGTATGTGCCCGATGCCCGCGAGTATCGCCACCATATTGTGCGCGCCGACACCTACCACCTAAGTGCGGTGAACTGGTCAAATATTATGATGCTGGGCGCGATTGGCTTGGTGTTCTGGATGGCAAACAGCCTCGGCTGGGCGGATACCAACGTGGCGGCGACCTACTCGCTGACCTTGCTGTTCTTGCGCACGCCGCTGCTCTCGGCCGTTGGCGCGTTGCCAACCTTGCTCAGCGCCCAGGTGGCGTTTAACAAGCTGAGAAAGTTTGACCTCGCGCCGTATAAAGCCGAATTCCCACGACCTGAGGCCTTCCCGAACTGGCAAACGCTGGAACTGCGCAACGTGACCTTCACCTATCAGGACAACACCTTCTCCGTCGGGCCGGTGAATCTCACCATCAACCGCGGCGAACTGCTGTTCCTGATTGGCGGCAACGGCAGCGGTAAATCGACGCTGGCAATGCTGCTGACCGGGCTGTATCAGCCCCAGTCGGGCGACATTCTGCTGGACGGCAAACCGCTGAGCGCAGAAAAGCCGGAAGATTACCGCAAGCTGTTTTCCGCCGTGTTTACCGACGTCTGGCTGTTCGATCAGCTGCTGGGCCCGGAAGGCAAACAGGCTGACCCGGCGCTGGTGGAGAAGTGGCTGGCGCATCTGCAAATGTCGCACAAGCTGGAGCTGCAGGATGGCAAAATCCTGAACCTGAAGCTGTCGAAAGGGCAGAAAAAACGCGTGGCGCTGCTGCTGGCGCTGGCGGAAGAGCGTGACATCATCCTGCTGGATGAGTGGGCCGCCGATCAGGACCCGCATTTCCGCCGCGAGTTTTATCAGGTGCTGCTGCCGCTGATGCAGCAGATGGGCAAAACCATCTTTGCCATCAGCCATGACGATCACTACTTTATTCACGCCGATCGTCTGCTTGAGATGCGCAGCGGCCAGTTGAGCGAACTGACCGGTGCCGAGCGTGACGCTGCGTCGCGTGATGCGGTAGCGCGTACTGCCTGAGTAGACATGTCCGGGCCTGCGATTTTGCAGGCCCGTGCAAGTGCAGCGCCGCCGGGCAAAATGATTTGCACAATATGGCGATTTTTTATCCATCCCGTCCCGTTGTTTATTCTTATTTACATATCCCCACGCTATTCTTAATGCCAACTCATTTCATGGAATAGTGATTGATGCCTGGATTATCAAAAAACAGCGCAAGGTTGCGCGATCAAGAGCGTGCGCGTCTCATCTGGCTGATGACCACCGACAAAGCGCTCACCTCCAGCCTGCTGGGCAAGCTGACCCTGGCTGAGCAATATGATGTCGGAACCTTAGCCGACGATATTGCTGAGGTAGGGGCGCTGGTCGCCCATTTGCCGCCGCCGGATCTCGCCGATACTCTCGAAGCGCTACCCTCGGAGGAGCGCCACGCCCTGTGGCGACTGGTGCAGGATCACGAGCGCGGTCAGGTACTGCTAGAAGCCTCGGAAAACGTCTGGGAAGATCTGATCGACGAGATGAGCGATCACGATATTCTTGACGCCCTGCGGACACTGGATATCGACGAGCAGATTTACCTGGTTCAGCATTTGCCGCGTAACCTGACCGGCCGCCTGCTGGCCTCGCTGCCCGCCAGCGAACGTGCCCGCGTTCGTCAGGTGATGCACTACGAAAAGAACCGCGTCGGCGCGATCATGGAGTTTGGCGTCATTATGGTGCGCCCGGACGTGACCCTGGGCACCGTGCAGCGCTACCTGCGTCGGCTGGGCAAAATGCCGGAGAACACCGACAAGCTGTTTGTCACTTCGCGCGATAAAATCCTGCTCGGCGAGCTGGCGCTGCAGACCATCCTGCTGAACAGCGCCCAGCGGCGGGTCAGTGAAGTGATGGAAACCCAGCCGATGATCTTCTCCCCGGAAGATGATGCCGAAAAAGCGGCCCGTACCTTTGAGCGTGACAACCTGATCAGCGCCGCGGTGGTGGACTCGGTGGGCAAGCTGATGGGGCGTGTGACCATCGATGAGATCGTCGATGTGGTCTATGAAGAGACCGACAACGATATGCGCGCCCTCGGGGGGCTAAGCGCCGAAGAGGATGTCTACGCCCCGGTGAGTAAAGCGGTCAAAACCCGCTGGGCATGGCTGGCGATCAACCTCTGTACCGCCTTTATCGCCTCCAGGGTGATCGACGGATTTGAACATACCATTTCGCAGCTGGTGGCGCTGGCCTCGCTGATGCCGATTGTCGCGGGGATTGGCGGCAACACCGGTAACCAGACCATCACCATGATCGTGCGCGCGCTGGCGCTTCAGCACATTCAGCCGGGTAACTTTACCTTCCTGATCCTGCGCGAGCTGGGCGTGGCGCTGATCAATGGCCTGGTGTGGGGCGGGATTATGGGCGGCGTGACCTGGTGGCTGTACGACGATATGGCGCTGGGTGGGGTGATGACCCTGGCGATGGTACTCAATCTGCTGGTGGCGGCGATGATGGGGGTGATTATTCCGCTGACCATGACCCGCCTCGGGCGCGACCCCGCAGTGGGGTCGAGCGTGATGATCACCGCCATCACCGATACCGGCGGTTTCTTTATTTTTCTGGGTCTAGCGACGGTGTTTCTGCTGTAGCGGCAGGACGATGCTTGATGCGTGCCGGCATAATTGCCATCGCAATAATGCCGCCCAACACGCCAATCGCCAGATTACCGGTTGAGACGGTGGCCGCAACGGTCACCAGCATCACCAGCGTTTCGGCGATTGGCGCGCCTTTTACGCTGGCCGGTTGAATGCTGTGCCAGTTGAAGGTTTTGACCGCCACAATCGCCATAATGCCCGCCAGCACCGCCATCGGGATTTTTGCCATCACTTCGCTGAGCGCCGTTACCAACAGCAGCAGCACCAGCCCGGCGGCCAGCGTAGAGACGCGGCTGCGGCCTTTGCCCATCTCGACGTTGACGATGGTCTGACCGATCATCGCGCAGCCCGCGATCCCGCCAAAAAAGCCCGCCATGATATTTGCCACGCCCAGACCCATGCTCTCCCGGCGCTTGCTGGACGGGGTGGCGGTCAGCTCATCCACCAGCTTAGCGGTCAGCAGGGATTCCATCAGCCCGACGAAGGCGATGCTTAATGCGCAGGGCCAGATGATGCTCAGAGTGTGCAGGTTAAGCGGGACCAGCATCTGGCTGATGCCCGGCAGGCCGCCGCCAATCGAGCCTTCATCCCCGACGGTTGGCAGCAGCTGGCCGCTGGTGACGGTAAACAACGTCAGGACCACAATTGCAATCAGCGGGGAAGGTACGCTTTTAATGTAGCGGGGAGCCCACAGTACAATCAGCAGCGTCAGGACAAACAGGCCGACAATCAGCGGGCTTGTGCTCCAGAAATGCGGCACCTGGGCAAAGAAAATCAATATCCCCAGCGCGTTAACAAACCCGGTCATCACCGCCTGCGGTATAAAGCGCATCAGGCGCGCCATCCCCAGCGCACCAAACAGGATCTGGATCAGACCCGCAAGCAGAACCGCCGGCAGAATGTACTGCGCGCCGTGCTGATGAACCATCGGCCCAATCACCAGCGCCACGGAACCGGCCGCGGCGGTCACCATTGCCGGACGTCCACCCATCACCGACAGCGCCAGGCACAGCACCACCGAGGCAAACAGGCTGACTTTGGGATCAACGCCCGCGACCACTGAAAAAGAGATCACTTCCGGGATCAGGGCCAGGGCGGTGATCACCCCCGCCAGGGTTTCACGCATGAACAGCGACGGAGAACGCAGGACCGTTACGATCCGGGGAGAGACAGGTGTCTGGGACATAGTTTTTCGCAGGTTAGTGGTGCCAGCAGGACAAGGGGTTCTGTGCGATAGATCACAAAGGGCAGCATAGTAGCGGGTAAGCGCGCGCTTTGCCAGCCCGCCCAATTCGATAACCCTACAATTTGCGCAACATTAATTATCATAATTACAATAATTATTTAACCTTTAAACAATATTTAAATGTTGCTACCGTTGGTGCCGCACTCCACTTCCAGTATTAACAGCAAAAAATACGCTTATCACGAAGGCATTAATGATGAAAAAAATGACTGCCATGCTCTTGTCCGTGGCCGTAAGCCTCAGCGCTGCCCCAATGGCGGCACAGGCGCAGGCCCCGCAGGCGCAGGAAACAGACGTTCTTTTAATTGGCGGCGGTATCATGAGCGCCACGCTGGGGACCTATCTGCAAGAGCTTGAGCCAGACTGGTCAATGACCATGGTCGAACGCCTCGACGGCGTGGCAAAAGAGAGCTCCAACGGCTGGAATAACGCCGGTACCGGTCACTCGGCCTTAATGGAACTCAACTACACGCCGCAGAAGAAAGACGGCACCATCAGTATTGAGAAAGCCGTTGAAATCAACGAAGCGTTCCAGATTTCGCGCCAGTTCTGGTCTCACCAGGTGAACAGCGGCGTGATGCATGATCCGCACTCCTTTATTAACACCGTGCCGCACATGAGCTTCGTCTGGGGTGATGAGAACGTTAACTTCCTGCGCGCGCGTTACGCTGCCCTGCAACAAAGCACCCTGTTCCGCGGGATGAAGTATTCCGAAGATCATGCGCAGATTAAAGCCTGGGCACCGCTGGTGATGGAAGGACGCGACCCGAACCAGAAAGTGGCCGCGACCCGTACCGACATTGGTACTGACGTCAACTACGGCGAAATCACCCGTCAGCTGGTGAGCGGGCTGCAGAAGAAAGAGAACTTCAGCCTGTCCGTGAACACCGAGGTGCGCGGCTTTACCCGCAACGCGGACAACTCCTGGAACGTGACCGTTGCCGATCTGAAAAACAACGACGCAGAGCGCGTGATTAAAGCGAAGTTTGTCTTTATTGGCGCAGGCGGCGCGGCGCTGAAGCTGCTGCAGGAAACCGGTATTCCACAAGCTGACAACTATGGTGGCTTCCCGGTTGGCGGGCAGTTCCTGGTATCGGAAAACCCGGAAGTGGTGAATCGCCATCTGGCGAAAGTGTACGGCCAGGCCTCGGTAGGCGCACCGCCAATGTCGGTTCCGCACATCGATACCCGCATGCTGGACGGAAAGCGCGTGGTGCTGTTTGGCCCGTTCGCCACCTTCTCGACGAAGTTCCTGAAAAACGGCTCCCTGTGGGATCTGCTGAGTTCAACCACCACCTCCAACGTGGTGCCGATGATGAACGTCGGGCTGGATAACTTCGATCTGGTGAAATACCTGATTAGCCAGGTGCTGCTCTCTGACGACGATCGTTTCGAGGCGCTGAAAGAGTACTATCCGCAAGCGAAGAAAGAAGACTGGCGTTTGTGGCAGGCGGGTCAGCGCGTGCAGATCATCAAGCGCGATGCGGATAAAGGCGGCGTGCTGCGTCTGGGCACCGAAGTGGTGAACGATAAAGAAGGCACCATCGCTGCGCTGCTGGGGGCTTCTCCGGGTGCTTCGACCGCGGCGCCCATCATGCTGCATCTGATGGAAAAAGTGTTCAAAGACAAAGTCGCCAGCCCACAATGGCAGGCCAAGCTGAAGACCATCATCCCGTCTTACGGTACGGCGCTGAACGGCAACGTAGAAGCCACCGAACAGGAACTGGAGTTCACCAGCCGCGTCCTGCAGCTGAACTATGACAAGCCGCAGGCCCCTGACGTGGCACCGCAGGCTCAACTGCAGGCGAAGCCGGAAAGCAAACCGGTCGCTGATATCGCCCTGTAACACTATTTGCCCGGCGGCGCACGCTGCCGGGCATTATGGCTTTAACGCACGACGGCGTTTTCAACCTTCTCGTCGGCCTTCCAGATACGGTACTTCACCTCGATATTCGCCGGGGTATAGACCACAATCGGCAACGTGCTGTTGTAGCGCAGCAGACTGTTCTCTCCCAGATTCGCCGTCACAAACTGCTTAGATTTTTTCCCTTCCGGGCATGCCATCATGGTGGAGACCGGTGACGTCACCTTATCGAAGACGTAATAGTCGTAACCCCAGCCTTCCAGCGTTTTGCGGGTTAACTGGCCACCAAGCCGATGGCGATTGCAGTCCACCTCCAGCGTCTGACCAATCAGCAGCTCGACGTTGAAATTTGATTCCTCACGCTGGGCGGGCAGGTCGATAACCTGGCGTTTCATCCCCTGTTCGGCCTGCGGATAAGGTGCCGTTTTGCTTAATGGCTGGAGAGCATCACTGGCGTACGCGTTAAGACAGGTCAGCGCCAGCAGGGCAATGACACTTTTCGATGTGTTTTTCACAGTTATTCCTTTATGTCGATCCGTTCGTCTTAAGCCTATCATGACAGAGGTTTTTGCCTTAAATTTATTTTTAACAGGTTTATATCACTGAATAATTAGCCGGTTAATAGTTTTAAATACTGGATTGGTGCCGTGAAGGGGATCGTGGTAGGGTGAGCGGCAATCATTGTTATTCATCTGTGAAGGAAAAAACCATGGTACGTGAAAAACTTAACACCCCGGCGGGGCGCAAATTTCTGCTGGCGCTGCTGACGGTTTTTCTCATTGCGGTCGCGGGCGTGGGGCGCGTCACCATTATCGGCGTGGTTGAACAGTACAACATTCCGCTGACGCAGTGGACCACCAGCATGTACTTCCTGCAGTCGGCGATGGTGCTGGTCTACAGCACGGTGTTTACCGTCCTGCTGGCGATTCCGCTGGGGATCTTTTTCCTCGGTGGCAGCGATAAACGCTAAGTTTTCACGTTGATCTCCCGCTTTTCTACCCTTAGCCGGATCCCGAAGGGGGTCTGGGTGGTGGGCGGCGTCAGTATGCTGATGGATATTTCCTCGGAGATTATCCATAGCCTGCTGCCGCTGTTTATGGTCACCACCCTCGGCGCCAGCGTCATCTTTATCGGCCTCATCGAAGGGCTGGCGGAAGCCACGGCGCTGTTCATCAAGGTGTTTTCAGGGGCGATCAGCGACTATCTGGGTAAGCGAAAAGGGCTGGCGCTGCTGGGCTACGGGCTCGGGGCGGCAAGCAAACCGCTGTTTGCGCTCGCGTCTTCTTCCGGGATGATCCTCGGGGCGCGGTTGATTGACCGGGTAGGCAAGGGCATTCGTGGCGCGCCTCGCGATGCGCTGGTGGCCGACGTCACGCCGCCCGAGATGCGCGGCGCGGCCTTTGGGCTGCGTCAGTCGATGGACACCATCGGCGCTTTTCTTGGCCCGTTGCTGGCGGTTGGCATGATGCTGCTGTGGAATGACGACTTCCGCACCATCTTCTGGGTGGCCGTCATTCCCGGCGTGCTGGCCGTTGCGCTGCTGTTTTTCGGTCTGCATGAGCCCGCGACCCCAATTGCCCACAAGCGCACTAACCCCATCAAAAAAGAGAACCTGAAACGCCTCGGCGCCAGCTGCTGGTGGGTGATTGGCCTGGGCGCAGTCTTTACCCTGGCGCGATTCAGCGAAGCCTTCCTGGTGCTGCGCGCCCAGCAGTCCGGCATTACGCTGGCGCTGATCCCGCTGGTGATGGTCGCCATGAACCTGCTGTATGCGTTCTCGGCCTATCCCTTCGGCAAATTATCCGACTCCATGAGCCACACCCGGCTGCTGCAGTGGGGACTGGGGGTGTTGATTGCGGCGGATATCGTGCTGGCGCTGAGTACGCACTGGGCGGGGATCATTGCAGGCGTGGCGCTGTGGGGTATCCATATGGGAATGACCCAAGGGCTGCTGGCGGCGATGATCGCTCGAACGGCACCTGCGGATCTGCGCGGTACGGCGTTTGGCCTGTTCAGCATGGTGAGCGGCGTGGCGCTGCTGATTGCCAGCCTCGGGGCGGGCATTATCTGGGAAACCTGGGGCGCGGAATACACCTTCTGGACCGGCGCCGCGATCTGCCTGCTGACGCTGGTGTATCTGTTGAAGCGCCCGGCGGCGCTGTAAAGCATGCCGCAGAAGAAAATTATTCCGTAAACCATTCGGCGGGTTAGCGCACTTTTGTTACCAATGTGGTCCTTTATTTCAGGAGATAGTTATGAAAAGGACCGCACTATACACCGCCCTGGCGTCTGCTCTGTTGTTGCCATCACTGTATGCGCACGCCGGCCCGCAGGCGCACGTTGTCTGCGCCTACAACCACACCCTGGGCGACGATGCCATTATGATGTTCGGCAAACCCAATCAGGCGATGTGGCATGATTTTTTTGGCAACACCCGCACCGATGCCCATTCCACCTATCAGTCGCTGCGTCAGCAGTCGGAAACCACCTGCGATAACAAAGCCGACAGCTCGGCGTACTGGGCACCTTCGCTGCGCCTGCCGGACGGGACGGTGGTGCAACCCGCCTACCAGAAAACCTATTACCAGGCATCTAACGTTGAGCAGTTTCCCCTCAGTCCGTTCCCGGCCGGACTGGCGCTGCTGGCGGGCGATCACCACGGCACGCAGCCTAACTCCCGTATTACCTTCCTGTGCGCCAACGGCAAAGGCTACAGCAATAAAGTGGGTGAGGTCTGCGGCCTGAGAAAAGCCAAAGATGGGGTGCAGTTTAATATCGGCATCCAGTTCCCAAACTGCTGGGACGGTATCCATCTGCAGCCGATGCACGGCATGCAGAACGCCACTTACGATGTGAAAGGGCAGTGCCCGTCCGGTTTCCCGGTGAAAATCCCGACCGTCAATATGAACGTGGCGTATGTGCTTAAGGGCATCACCTCTCTCGATACCACCAAAGCGCAGCTCTCTCTCGATCCCACCATGAATGGCGATGCGCGCGAAGAGCACTGGGGCAGCCTGTATACCGCTCATGCCGATTTTATGAATGGCTGGACGGAGCAGGGCGCGCAGTTTATGACCGATATGTGTATGAACGAGGGCACTGACTGCGGGACCACCATTCCTTACGGCTATTCGAAAGCGCAGGCCAACGTCTGGGTGAGCAGCGAGACGCCGACCGTTCCCGTGCCTGACGCGCAGATGCTGTTGATTCAGGATAACTGGAAAAACGGCGGCCGGACCCGTAACGCGGAGACCATGAGCCTGGTCAAATTTAAAATCCCGGCGCTGCCGACGGGCCAGGATCCGTCCCTGTTCAAGTACAAGGTGCGTATCTATGGCGGGAAAGTCGAGGCCAACGGTGCCGACCAGATCTTCTTCTATCCGGCCAGCAACGACTGGGATCCGGCCACGGTAAACTGGAAAAAACGCCCATCCTGCAACTACAACTCGGATGCGGTGCTGTATCTCAACAATAAACGTGAATACCGGATGGTCGACGTCGACAAAGCGGTGCGTAAAGCGCTGGCGGCAGGCAAAACGGAGATCTCCTGGTACATTGGCGGTGACCGTCAGGGCAACCATTACCAGTTCAGCCCGGCATCCTCAAAAGAGAGCCTGCTGCTGATGCTGACGGGGTTCAAAACCACGCCGGAAATTTGATGACATAAGTGAGTCGTAAGGCATAAGCCAGTCAGGACATTGACTGGCTTTTTTGTATTACAATTATTTACACTTGTAGCAGATGGCTGTAAACATTATTTATATCAGTTATTTACAGTTAATGTGCACCCAGGATTATTTCATTCGAAACCCCCATTCCCGGCGTTAACGTCGTGCTTTTTCTCAATCAAAATAATACGCTATCTTTTTACTCTGACTTATATCAAATTTTTATTAGTTTACTTACGTAATATTTTCGTTTGTGAATCACAGCACGCAATGCTAATTTTCAGGGCGAATTAACAATGCATGTTTATACAGGCTGTTAATCCTCATTTTTCTTTATTGTGGTGGTGACGGGTATGTTTAAGAAATTGATTATCTCTGTTGTGCTCTCTTCTTTCGTGGCCGCTCCGGCATTTGCGATCAGCGCCAACTATCGCGCGCAGCTTGAGCGCTCCGGCTGTACGCAGCAAACCGAGCTGGACGGTACCTGCAACATCCATAAAACCAAAGCGGAAAACCAGAAAGCAGCGAAAGCGTCTGCCGCGACCTCAGGCGATCGTGCTGAGCTGGAAAACTTTCTGCGTGACAGCGTTCGTGGACAGAAAACGGATGATGCTTACAGTGCGCTTGAGGGATATGGTTTCAAAAATAATGAGCCTCTGATCTGGGTCAAAGGGAAGCAAAAGGTCACATTGAAAGTGAACAGTGCTGACGTCGTGACGAGCGCGACATCCGCTCGCTGATTGCAGACTGATTTCAGACAAAACAAAAGGGATGAACTCGATGAGTTCATCCCTTTTTTGATTGAGTTGGTCGGCACGGAGAGATTTGAACTCTCGACCCTCGCCACCCCATGACGATGCGCTACCAGGCTGCGCTACGTGCCGACACATGGGAATTTATACTACTCATTTCCGCGTGTAATGCAACAATAGCTCCGGCTAACTGATTTAATATTAATCAGTTAGCGATGAACCGTTTCTCGTCCGTCAGCACCTGCAGCAGCAGGCTCAGCTGCGGCGTGTGGTCATTGAGCTTCTCACCCTGCAGGTTATAAGTTCTGTAGCTGCCATTGCTGTTCAGCACCAGCGTCAGCGCCGGAGTGGTTACGGCCAGCGTGTTGCTGCTGGCGGCGGTGACCCAGTAATGGCGACGCGTCGCGCTGAACAGATCCTGACCCTGCGAATACTCATTGGCAGGCGTGCTGACGTGCAGCAGACGCTGCATCAGGGTCGTCATCACGTCTTTATGATCGGTCAGGGTGTTGATGCGCTGCGACGGCGTGCCAGGCCAGTGGATCACCAGCGGAACCTGCAGGCGAGGGCGCGACCACTCGACGTTACTGCGCTCGCTGCCCAGCGGGACGCCGTGACCGGCGGTAATCACCACCACTGTGTTTTCCAGCTTGCCGGATTCGCGCAGGGCGTTCAGCACGCGCGCAATCTGGGCATCAACGTCACCTGCGGCCTGCGCATAGCGGCGGGCAAAGGTTTTCTGGTTGCCGTCATCCAGCGACGTACCATTAAGCGCAACCCAGGAGAACCAGCGGTTGTCATCCTGCGCATAGCGGTTAAGCCAGCTGATCCACTGACCGGCGGTTTGCTCGTCTGACTGGCTTTTCGCCGCAGGCAGCGAGAAGTCGGACAGCAGCGCCTGGCGATACAGCGGGCTGGTGAAACCATCGGAGGAGAACAGCCCCAGCTGATAGCCCTGTTGATTTAGGCTGGTAATCAGCGCGGCAGGGGTGCGCGATGACAGCACCCCGTCCATATACCCCGGCGAAATACCGTAGAACAGGCCAAAGATCCCGGCATCGGTCGCGTTGCCGGAACTCATGTGTTGGGTAAAGTTGATGTTCTTGTCAGCAAACTCCGCCAGGGCGGGCATCTGCTTCTCGTAGCGCGAGTAGTTCAGGCCGTCGACGGTGATCAGCAGGACGTTCTGCCCCTGACCCATATCGCGATAGCGCAACTCGCTAAGTGGGTATTGCACCGAAACCGCCTCGGGATCGCCCTGTTCAACCAGACGACGCTGGTACTCCTGCGCATCCAGCAGACCGTGTTTTTCGAGGAAACGACGTGCCGTCATCGGATAGGAGAGCGGCAGGTTCGCACGCTGCATGGTCACCGGACGATAGAAGTTGGCATCGGCCCAGATGTACATCACGTGCGAGCTGATAAAGGCGACAAAAAAGAGGGCGGCGACAGGCCGGGCATAGTGACGACGACGCGTCAGGCTGCGCAGCTTCTGCCAGCTCCAGGTAGCAAACAGCATCTCAATCAGCAGGATTATCGGCACGCTGATAAACATCAGCTGCCAGTCGCGTGCGGTTTCGTTCTGGTCGGGATTGATCACCAGTTCCCAGACGATGGGGTTGAGATGCAGGTGGAAGCGGGTAAAGACTTCGCTGTCGATAAGCAGCAGCGTCATGCCCACAGTGGCGAGGATTGCGGAGACAAACCGCATCAGCCGCTGCGACATGACGACAAACGTCAGCGGAAAGAGGATCAGTAAATAGGTGGCGAAGACCAGAAAGCTAAAGTGGCCAATGACGCTAATCCACGAGTAGACGCGCCCGACAAGCGTTGTTGGCCAGTCGGCAACAAACAGATAGCGACTGCCCAGCACCATCGCCAACAAAATGTTGAACAGGGCAAACCAGTGCCCCCAGCTAACCATCTGGGAGACTTTTTCACGATAGCGCTGACGATTCGTCACCATAAACTGTCGTTCGTTTCCCTTAGTGCGCCTGGTCGTCGTTAACCGAAGACTGTAAGGCCTGAGCGAAAGATTTTGCGATTGCCTGGCGCTGGGCCGGCGCAACGCTGGTATTGATCAGGTTCGTCACCATATTTCCCAGAACCATCAGGGAAAGATCGGTCGGTGCCTTATGTTTTTCCAGTACGTTGAGCAGCTCACTGAGCATTTGTTCAACGTGTTCATCACTGTAGCGGGAGAGTTGTGGCATAAATCGAAATCTGTTTGTGGAGGAAAGGGCAACATATTACCGTAGCAACAGCTTTTTTTCCCCTTTTTTATCTTCTGTTGCACAGATGACTGGGGGGTGGTTGAATACGGCCCGGTCTAAAAGGAGAGTTTATCATGAGTCTGGATATCCACCAGATTGCCCTGCACCAGCTTATCAAGCGCGATGAGCAAACCCTTGAGCTGGTGCTGCGCGATTCGTTACTAGAACCGACAGCTACCGTTGTTGACATGATGGCGGAGCTGCATCGGGTATATAGCGCCAAAAACAAAGCCTATGGCCTGTTCAGCGAAGAGAGTGAGCTGGCGCAAGCGCTGCGCCTGCAGCGTCAGGGTGAAGAGGATTTCCTCGCCTTCAGCCGGGCGGCAACCGGACGCCTGCGCGATGAGCTGGCGAAATACCCGTTTGCTGACGGCGGGATCGTCCTGTTCTGCCACTACCGCTATCTGGCGGTTGAATACCTGCTGGTGACGGTGCTGAATAACTTAAGCAGCATGCGCGTCAACGAACAGCTGGATATCAACCCAACGCACTATCTGGACATCAACCACGCGGATATCGTGGCGCGTATTGATTTGACCGAATGGGAAACCAATCCGGAATCGACCCGCTACCTGACGTTCCTGAAAGGGCGGGTAGGGCGCAAGGTTGCCGATTTCTTTATGGATTTCCTTGGCGCCAGCGAAGGCCTGAATGCCAAAGCGCAGAACAAAGGTCTGCTGCAGGCGGTGGATGATTTCACGGCAGAGGCGGAGCTGGATAAATCCGAGCGTCAGAACGTGCGTCAGCAGGTTTACGCCTACTGCAACGAACAGCTGCAGGCCGGAGAAGAGATCGAGCTGGAGTCGCTGTCAAAAGAGCTGGCGGGCGTCAGCGAGGTGAGTTTCCAGGACTTTACCGCAGAGAAAGGCTACGAGCTGGAAGAGAGCTTCCCGGCGGATCGCAGCACGCTGCGTCAGCTGACGAAATTTGCCGGTAGCGGCGGTGGGTTAACCATTAACTTCGACGCCATGCTGCTGGGCGAGCGCATTTTCTGGGATCCGGCGACCGACACGCTGACCATTAAAGGCACCCCGCCGAACCTGCGCGATCAGCTCCAGCGTCGCAGCTCTGGCGGTAAATAACAGCCATAAAAAAACCCCGCGATGCGGGGTTTTTTCTCGACGAGTTGGCGATTACGCGCGAACGAAGTCGATGTGAGTCAGTTTTGGCTTGAACGGGTGACGCTGAACAGCCTGAACTTTCACTTTTTCTTCTTTACCATCGAACACGACGGTCAGAACTTCAGTGTAGAACCCTTCTTTAGTCTGCAGGTTCCAGACATGGTCGTGATCCAGTTCGATTGCTACTGGAGCAGCTTCGCCACCGTAAACGATAGCCGGGAACTTGTTGGCTGTGCGCAGGCGGCGGCTCGCACCCTTACCCTGCACTGCACGTGCTTCTGCATTGATAGTGAACATTGATTACTCTCTGTAAATTAGTCCTGCTACAGGCGACCCAGCAACAGGTAAGTGTTCTGCCTCACGGATGTGAAGCGGGCGGCATTTTATACTTAAATGAGCCTCGCTTCAATGAAAAGTCCCATTATCCCCACAATTCGTTGGCCCGGCGATAGCGGCCTTCGTAATCAAAAACCTTCTCACGTACCTGCCAGAACTGGCCTTTTTTGCGTGCCACCACAAAGTCGGGATGGCGTAATAACGGCTGCTGATGAACGATATCGGCGGCGGTGATCCAGCGCAGCGGCACGCCGGGCGTGCGGGTATGCGGGCGAATAAACAGCTGCTCAAAGGCGGTGCGCTGGGCGGGCGTCTGCAGACGGAAGCGCTCACTCACGTCGGCACCGTCTTCGTCGTAATAGGTGATTTTCAGCCACTCGCCTTTTTCATCTGCACCGTGCGCCAGCGCCATACCGCTGCAGCGCAGCACCAGCGCGTCTTTCAGCTTGAGAGCGGCTTTCAGCATATCGTCCGGGTCGACCAGCACCGTATCGCAGGTGCGGCAGCGGCGGGCGGCAATGTCATTTTCGGCGTTGCACTGCGGGCAGTTTTTAAAGCGGAAGCGAAAGTCGCACTGCTCCCGATGGCCTTCATCATCCTCAAACCAGCCCTGACAGCGGCGGCCAAAGTGCTCAATTAAGCTGCCGTCGGCGGTGGTTTTCCCCCAGAAGGTATTGGCAAACCCGCAGGCCGGGCAAAACACCTGCACCGGCACGTTGTCGCTTTTGCCTTTAGGGGCGCCCACTTCCGGGGCATAGAGATCGTGCGGATTGCCGGCGTAATCCAGAATCAGGCAATCGGTTTTACCGGGTGCCAGGCGCAACCCGCGACCGACAATCTGCTGATAAAGGCTGACGGATTCGGTCGGGCGCAGGATCGCAATCAGATCCACATGCGGCGCATCAAAGCCAGTGGTCAGTACCGAGACGTTGACCAGATAGCGAAACTGCTGCGCCTTAAAATCTGCAATCAGCCGGTCGCGCTCCGGGCCAGGCGTAGCGCCGGTGATAAGCCGGGCGTCATTGGCGGGCAGCAGGCCGGTGACCTCCCGGGCATGTTCCACGGTAGCAGCAAAAATCATTACCCCTTTGCGCGCCTCGGCGAACTCCATGATCTGGCTGATGATGTGCGGGGTAATGCGATCCTGCTTTTTCAGCTCCAGATTAAGATCCGCCTCGCTGAACAGGCCGTTGCTCTGAACCTGCAGGCGACTGAAATCGTACTGCACCACCGGCATATCGAGCCGCTCCGGCGGCGTGAGGTAGCCGTGCTTGATCATATAGCGCAGTGGCAGCTCGTAAATACAGTCGCGAAACAGCGCCTTTTCATTGCCGCGCACCATGCCGTGATAGTGGAAGCGATAGATCCAGCCCTTGCCGAGCCGAAACGGCGTGGCGGTCAGCCCCAGCAGGCGAATGTGCGGGTTAACGCTCTTCAGGTGCGCGAGGATCTGCTGATACTGGCTGTCGTCATCGTCGCTGATACGGTGACACTCATCGACAATCAGCAGTGAAAATTCGCTGCGAAACTGTTCCAGATTACGCGCCACCGACTGCACGCTGCCAAATACCACCTTGCCGTGGCTCTCTTTACGCTGGAGTCCGGCAGCGAAAATGTCGGCCTCGAGGCCCAGCGCCAGGTACTTGGCATGGTTTTGCGCCACCAGCTCTTTGACGTGCGCCAGCACCAGCACGCGCCCGCGCGCCAGCCGCGCCAGTTCGGCAATCACCAGACTTTTGCCCGCGCCGGTGGGCAGGACAATGGCCGCCGGTTCTTTATGCTGGCGAAAGTGGGCGAGGGTGGCGTCGACGGCTTCCTGCTGATAGGGGCGAAGTGTAAAAGTCATGGTTTCTCGGTTTGGTTATCTCGCACATAGTATGCCACGAAACTTTTTCCCTTGAGTGGCGCAGATAGCCCGCTATACTGGGCTGTTCTCACTGCTTCTTTCGGACCTGTGGTCCGGCTTCTGGCACCCTTAAGGCTTAAAATATTTCATGCGACTTGATAAGTTTATCGCTCAGCAACTCGGCGTAAGCCGCGCTATTGCCGGGCGTCTGATCCGCGGCAGCCACGTGACTGTGGATGGCGACATTGTGCGAGACAGCGCGTTCAAACTCCAGCCTGACCATCAGGTGGAATACGAAGGCAACCCGCTGGCGCAGCAGAATGGCCCGCGCTACTTCATGCTCAACAAACCCGAAGGATACGTCTGTTCAACCGACGATCCCGATCACCCGACGGTGCTCTATTTCATCGACGAGCCGGTCGCCTACAAGCTGCACGCTGCCGGGCGTCTGGATATCGATACGACCGGTCTGGTGCTGATGACCGACGACGGCCAATGGTCGCATCGCATCACCTCCCCGCGCAACGACTGCGAGAAGACCTATCGGGTGATGCTGGACTCGCCGGTCAGTGACAGCACGGCCGAGCAATTTGCTCACGGTGTTCAGCTGCACAATGAGAAAGATCTGACCAAGCCTGCGGTGCTGGAAGTGATCACCCCGACCGAGGTGCGTCTGACCATCAGCGAAGGGCGTTACCACCAGGTGAAGCGCATGTTTGCCGCCGTCGGTAATCACGTGGTCGGCCTGCATCGCGAACGTATCGGGGCGATTGCACTTGACCCGGACCTTGAGCCTGGCGAATACCGTCCGCTGACGGAAGAAGAAATTGCCAGCGTTGGCCTGCTTTCACGCTAATCTCAGGAGCACATTGTGACCACCAGGCCACACTCGTCGTACAGCATCGTGTTTATCCTTGGCCTGCTGGCCATGCTGATGCCGTTGTCCATCGATATGTATCTGCCCGCGCTGCCGGTGATTTCCGAGCAGTTCGGCGTGCCGGCGGGCAGCACGCAGATGACCCTCAGCACCTATATTCTGGGGTTTGCTGTGGGACAGCTGCTGTATGGCCCTATGGCGGACAGTATCGGGCGTAAGCCGGTGATCCTCGGTGGCACGCTGGTGTTTGCCGGTGCGGCGATGGCCTGTGCCCTGTCGCAGACCATCGATCAGCTGATTGTGATGCGTTTCTTCCACGGCCTGGCGGCCGCGGCGGCCAGCGTGGTCATCAATGCCCTGATGCGCGATATCTACCCGAAGGAAGAGTTCTCCCGCATGATGTCCTTTGTCATGCTGGTCACCACCGTTGCGCCGCTGGTAGCGCCGATGGTCGGGGGCGCGGTACTGGTGTGGTTTAGCTGGCACGCGATTTTCTGGATCCTGGCGCTGGCGGCGCTGCTGGCCTCGGCGATGATCTTCTTCTTTATAAAAGAAACGCTGCCGGTAGAACGGCGGCAGAAGTTCCACATTCGCACCACGCTCGGCAACTTTGCCTCGCTGTTTCGCCATAAGCGCGTGCTGAGCTATATGCTGGCCAGCGGTTTCAGCTTTGCCGGGATGTTCTCCTTCCTCAGCGCCGGGCCATTTGTCTACATCGAGCTTAACCATGTGTCGCCGCAGCACTTTGGCTACTACTTTGCGCTGAACGTGGTGTTCATCTTTGTGCTGACGATGATTAACAGCCGCTTTGTGCGTCGGGTGGGAGCGCTGAACATGTTCCGCATCGGGCTGTGGATCCAGTTCGTGATGGCGGTGTGGATGGTGGTGACCGCTTACTTCGATGTGGGGTTCTGGGCACTGGTGTTCGGTATTGCGGCGTTTGTGGGCTGTATCTCAATGGTTTCGTCCAATGCGATGGCGGTGATCCTCGACGAATTCCCGCACATGGCCGGCACGGCCTCGTCGCTGGCGGGGACCTTCCGCTTTGGGATCGGTGCTATCGTTGGCGCGCTGCTCTCGTTAGCCACCTTTACCAGCGCCTGGCCGATGCTGTGGTCAATCGCCCTGTGCGCCACCGGCTCGATTCTGTTCTGCCTTTACGCGAGTCGACCCAAAAAATCGGTGAGCTGAATCACAAAAAAGGGTCCCGATGGGACCCTTTTTTGATACATGTCAACCAAGATGCTGTTCATTCCCGCCTGTTTTGTTTCTTTTATGTAAAATCTATTTATGTAAATAGTCACAACCTTGTAGTTAAAAAGGTTGAGTTAGATCGCAAAAACGGGTAAATATAGCGCCGACTGCGACCTGAAACGCTTACAAAAAGCCCTGACAAAGTAGACGCCAACGCCGATGGATTCTGGCTGTAAGCGTTTTCTTTCTAAAAACAGAGCAGGTCAGTAGCGATGTGTTACTATAAATGTAAATGAATTGTGAAGTATATTTTCTTCCGGGGAACGAACGTGAATACATTACAGCACTCCATTGTCCATCGCTTGCCGCAGAGCTATCGCTGGTCGGCGGGTTTTGCAGGTTCGAAGGTTGAACCGATTCCGCAAAGCACCCCGAACTGTGAGAACTGTCTGGTGGCGCTTAAACTGCTGAGTCCTGAAGAGGGCAACGCGTGGCCGGTAATGGAGCGACTGAGTCAGGCGCTGACCGACATTGAACTCTACAGCTCGGTGCTGGAGTGTGAAGGCGAGCCGTGCCTGTTCGTGAAAAGCCAGGACGAGTTTGCGGCGACCTGCCGACTGAAGAATTTTGGTGTAGCGATTGCCGAGCCATTCTCCGGCCAGAACTCTGCCTGAGCGTCAGCGCAACGCTAACAGCTGACGCGTATACGCCTGCGTCGGCGCAGCAAACACGCGCTGGCATTCCCCCTGCTCGACCACCTCTCCCTGACGCAACACAATCACCTGATGGCAAAGCGCGCGTACAACCTGCAGGTCATGGCTGATAAAGATATAAGCCAGCCGGTGCTTTTCCTGTAAATCCTTCAGCAAGGCCAGAATTTGCGCCTGCACCGTTTTGTCGAGCGACGACGTCGGCTCGTCCAGAATGATCAGCTCCGGGCGCAGGATCAACGCCCTGGCGATGGCGATGCGCTGACGCTGCCCACCGGAGAAAGCCGCCGGATAGCGATGGCGGGTCTCGGGGTCGAGTCCCACTTCGCGCATCACGGTAATCACTTCGTCTTCACGCGCCTGCAGGCTGAGGCCGGGCTGATGCACGCGCAGACCCTCTTCGATAATTTGCTGCACGTTAAGGCGCGGGTTGAGCGAGGAGTTGGGATCCTGAAAAACCACCTGCATCCGGTGACGGACCGGCAGCATCTGTCGGCGATCCCAGCTGTGCAGCGGCTGACCGTCAAACAGAATCGTTCCCCGGGAGGCAATCAGGCGCAGTAGCGCCAGCCCGGTGGTGCTCTTCCCGGAGCCTGACTCGCCCACCAGCCCCAGGGTTTCGCCCGGGCGCAAGGTAAAGCTGACGTTGTTCAGCACCTGCTTATTCTCCACCACCCGGCGCAGCAGGCCCTTACGGACCGGGAACGCCACCGAGAGATCGTCCACCCGCAGCAGCGGCTCGGCATCCTGCGCCAGCGGCACCGGATCGCCTGCGGGCTCGCTGTCGAGCAGCCGCTGGGTGTAAGGGTGCTGTGGGGCCGCAAACAGCGACGAGGTGGTGTTCTGCTCCACGCAGCGCCCGTTCTGCATCACCGCCACCCGGTCGGCGAGCTTTTTCACAATGCCGAGGTTGTGGGTGATAAACAGCAGACTCATGTTCAGCTCGTCGCGCAGCTCACGCAGCAGCTGCAGGATCTGCGCCTGCACCGTCACGTCCAGTGCGGTCGTTGGCTCATCGGCAATCAGCAGTTCCGGGCGGGTGAGTAACGCCATGGCGATCATCACCCGCTGGCGTTCACCGCCGGAAAGCTGATGCGGAAAATCACCGAGCCGTTTTGCCGCATTGCGGATCCCGGTGCGTTCCAGGCAGTCGAGCATCTCGCCGCGCGCCGCCTCTTTACGCATTCCGCGGTGCAGGGACAGCACCTCGTAGAGCTGTTTTTCCAGGGTATGCAGCGGGTTAAGCGACACCATCGGTTCCTGGAAAATCATCGCGATCTTGTTGCCGCGCACGCCGCGTAGCGTGCGCTCATCGGCATGCAGCAGCGACTGGCCGCGAAACAGGATATCGCCCTGCGGATAGAGCACCGGCGGAGCAGGGAGCAGGCGCAGCACCGACAGCGCCGTCACGCTCTTACCCGAGCCGGATTCACCCACCAGCGCCAGGGTTTCGCCTTCGGCAATCTGCAGGGAGATATCGCTCACCACGGTGCGGGTTTCATCCTGCTGACGAAAGGCGATGGAGAGCGCGTCGATGTGAAGAAGGGGCTGCGTCATCTTAAACCGCCTTGTTAGGATCAAAGGCATCGCGTACCGCTTCGCCAATAAAAATCAGCAGCGACAGCAGCACGGCCACCGAGAGGAAGGCGGTGATCCCGAGCCACGGCGCCTGCAAATTGTTCTTGCCCTGCAGCAGCAGCTCGCCCAGCGAAGGGGAGCCCAGCGGCAGACCAAAGCCGAGAAAATCGAGCGAGGTGAGGGTGGTAATCGAGCTGCACAGAATAAACGGCAGGAAGGTCAGCGTCGCCACCATTGCATTAGGCAGCATGTGGCGGAAAATAATCCCGCGATCGCCGACCCCCAGCGCCTGCGCCGCGCGAATATAGTCGAAGTTACGGGTGCGTAAAAACTCCGCCCGCACCACGCCCACCAGCGCCATCCAGCCAAACAACACCGTAATGCCCAGCAGCCACCAGAAGTTAGGCTGCACCACGCTTGAGAGCAAAATGATTAAAAACAGCGTCGGCATCCCGGACCAGACCTCAATAAAGCGCTGCCCCCAGAGGTCGATTTTGCCGCCGTAATAACCCTGGATTGCCCCCGCCAGTACCCCCATCACGCTGGAGAAAAGGGTCAGCATCAGGCCGAACAGGATTGAAATCCGGGTGCCGTACAGAATGCGCGCCAGCACATCGCCGCCGTTGGCATCGGTGCCCAGCCAGTTCTGCGCCGAAGGTGGCGACGGGAAGGGGATGTCGGTGGCAAAGTTAATGCTGTTGGCGCCAAAGCGCACCGGCGCCCACAGCACCCAGCCCCGTGCGTTCAGCTGTTCGCGCAGCCACGGGTCCTGGTAATCTGCCGCGGTGGCAAACGGGCCGCCAAAATCTTGCTCGCTGTAATCGTTCACCACCGGCACGTACCAGCGATCGTCAAAATGCACCAGCAGCGGCTTATCGTTGGCCACAATTTCCGCGCACAGGCTCAGAGCGAAAAAAAGGGCAAAAATCCACAGCGACCAGAAGCCACGGCGGTTATGGCGAAAACGTGCCCAGCGGGCCTGGTTAACAGGGCTTAAACGCGGCATCAGCGGCCCTCAAAGTCGATACGTGGATCGACCAGCGTATAGCAAATATCACTGAGGATATTCAGCAGCAGGCCAATCAAAGTGAAAATATAGAGCGTGCCAAACATCACCGGATAGTCACGCGAGACGGTCGCCTCGTAGCCGAGCAGGCCCAGGCCGTTAAGTGAGAACATCACCTCGATTAACAGCGAGCCGGTAAAGAACATGCTGATAAAGGTGGCGGGGAAACCGGCAATCACCAGCAGCATCGCGTTGCGGAAAATATGCGTCCACAGAATGCGCCGTTCGCTCACCCCTTTGGCGCGGGCGGTCACCACATACTGTTTGCGGATCTCGTCGAGGAAGGCGTTTTTGGTCAACATGGTCAGCGCGGCAAAGCCACCGATCACCGTCGCCAGTACCGGCAGGGTGATGTGCCACAGGTAGTCGGTAATTTTTTTGTACCACGGCAGGCTGCTGAAATCGGTCGATACCAATCCGCGCAGCGGGAAGAGATCCAGATAGCTCCCGCCGGCAAAAAAGACGATCAGCAGCACGGCGAACAGAAACGCCGGGATCGCATAGCCAACAATAATAAACGTGCTGCTCCAGATATCGAACCGGCTGCCGTTATCCACCGCTTTACGGATGCCGAGCGGGATCGAGACCATGTAGATAATCAACGTCCCCCACAGCCCCAGCGTAATCGACACCGGCAGGCTCTCTTTGATCAGATGTAGCACCGAGGCGCTGCGGAACAGGCTGTCGCCAAAATCGAAGCGCAGATAGTCCCACAGCATTTTGAAGTAGCGCTCATGCAGCGGCTTATCGAACCCGTAACGCTGGGTGATCTCGGCGATCACCTCGGGATCGAGGCCGCGTCCGCCGCGATACTGGCTCTCATTAATATTGCCGACCCCGGTGCGGGCGTGACTGGCGCGCAACCCTTCGCCGCCACCGCCGGGCATCGTCCCGCTGTTGCCGAATTCGATGGCGGCAATAGCCTGATCGACCGGTCCGCCCGGGGCAATCTGCACAATAAAAAAGTTGATGGTGATAATGGCCCACAAGGTGGGGATCACCAGCAGCAAGCGACGAAGTAAATAAGCGCCCATTGTGATTCCTTAACGCCGTTCGGCGGGTAATTTCGCCGCTTTGTTAACGTCATACCACCAGTTTTCAAACCCCAGCGAGTACACCGGGCGCTGGGCGGGAAGCGAGAATTTATCCCAGTGGGCGACTCTGTCCTGCCCCATAAACCACATCGGCAGCATGTAATGGTTCCAGGTCAGCACCCGGTCGAGCGCGCGTCCCAGCGGCAGCAGTTTTTCTTTATTGCCCTGGGCGGCGACGATTTGAGCGATCAGGGCATCGACCGCCGGGTTTTTCACCCCCGGCGCGTTATAGGTGGAATCTATGTATTGCGAGGCCCATGAGATCTGCAGATCGGTACTCGGCCACGGCATGGCCCGCCACAGGCGCGGCATCATGTCGTAATCGCGGTTACGCATCCGGTTGGTGATTTGCGAATTATCCACCTGGCGGATCTCCAGGCTAATGCCCAGCCGTTCAAGATTGTGCTGGAACGGCAGTACCCACTGGTTGTTGCCCCCGGAGGGGAGCAGCAGTTCAAAGCTCAGCGGCTTGCCGGTGTGTTTGTTGATCCGCTTCTGGTTTTTGATTTCCCATCCGGCTTCATCCAGCAGTTTGCTGGCCTGCAGCAGGTTATCCCGGTCAAAGCCGTCGCCTGTCGAGCGCGGAGGCTGATAGATTGTGGTGAACACCTCAGGAGGCACTGTCCCTTTGAGCGGCGCAAGCAGCGTCAGCTCGGCGGCATCCGGGTAGCCGTGCGCGGCATATTCAGTGTTCTGGAAATAGCTGTTCACCCGGCTATAGGCCCCGTAGAACAGTGCCTTATTCATCCACTCGAAATCGAAGGCGAGGGTAATCGCCTGGCGCACGCGGCTGTCGCTAAATACCGGACGCTGAGTATTAAACGCCAGCCAGCGGGTATCCTGGGCGGAGTCATTCTTAAACGCCTCTTTGACGATATAGCCGCGGGTGAAGTTCTTCCCGTTATAGCGCGTCGCCCAGTTCTTGGCGCTGCTCTCTAAGCGCATATCAAACGCGCCCGCTTTAAAGGCTTCGAACGCCACGTTGTCATCGAGGTAATAGTCGTAGCGCAGGGTGTCAAAGTTCCAGCGCCCGCGGTTCACCGGCAGATTGGCCGCCCAGTAATCTTTGACCCGGGAGTAAATCAGATACTGACCCATCCGCCAGTGGGTGATGCGATACGGCCCGCCTGCCAGCGGCGGGGTGGATAACGGGTCGCTGAGCTTATGATCCTTCCAGAACTTTTCAGGCATCACCGGCAGCGTCAGCAGGCTCAGCATGTCCTCTTTATTCGGGTGGGTGAGGGTGATGCGCACGGTCAGCGGAGCAATGGCGGTGACTGCGGCCCCTTTATACACCAGACGAAATTGCGGCACGCCTTCGGTCATAAACTTGTTAAAGGTAAAGGCGACGTCGCTGGCCTTTACCGGGGTGCCGTCATGAAAGCGCGCCAGCGGATTGAGGGTCAGCTCCATCCAGGAAAAGTCATCGGCGTAGCGCGCCATCTCGGCCACCAGGGGGTAGTAGCTGCCCGGCTCGTCGTCAGAGGTGGTGAAGAGGGTGTCGTAGAGCGCGTCGGTACGCTCGGCCGCCACGCCGCGCAGGGCATAGCGGTTGAAGTTGTCGAAGGTACCGTTGGCCGACAGGGTTACGCTGCCGCCCTTCGGTGCTGCCGGATTTACATAGTCGTAATGGCTGAAGTTAATGGCGTATTTCGGTTCGCCAATAACCGCAAAGGCGAAGCTCTCTTTTATGGTTTGCGCCTGACAAAGTCCACTTATCATCGCAATCAGCAGCACCACCGCGCGCACTATCATTCCGCTACGTATTCCTTTTTTGTTCTGACCCGCAGGCAGCGGACCGGTTGGTTATCTGAATAATAAGTGAGGTCGCCGAGGTTGTGAAATTATTCCCCGTCGAGCTGAACGTCAGGTTCCCAGACCATCAGCTGCTCCAGGCGCATCGGGCGGCTGATCCAGAACCCCTGCAGCAGGTTGACGCCGTGCTCCCGCAGCCATTTTGCCTGCTCGGGCGTCTCGACCCCTTCTGCTACCGTCACCATATTCAGGCGGCGGGCCAAGGTCAAAACGGCATCCAGCACCGGGGAGGTGACCGTTTCCATGCCGATAGTGTTGACGAACCCCCGGTCGATTTTGAGGTAGTCCATGGTAAAGCGCTCCAGATAGATCAGCGCGCTGTGCCCGGTACCAAAATCATCCACCGCCACTTCAAATCCTTCCAGATGCAGCCATTCAAACAGTTTGGTCGCTTCCCTCTGGTTGAGCATGTCGCGCTCGGTAATTTCAAGCACCAGCTGAAAATGATCCGGCGGCAGCGAGGCGGCGAACTGGCGCATATCGTCTTTGAAACTGTCGGCGTGCAAATGGCCCGGGGCGATGTTGATCCCAAGCTTAGCCCCCGGCGGCAGCCGCTTCTTCAGCATCGGTGCATCGCGGCGGATCAGGTCGAAAAGGTGCAACGTCAAAGGCACGATCAGCTTCTGCGCTTCGGCAAAGTTAATAAACGCATCCGGCGGGATCTCCCCGGCCCCGGGATGGTGCCAGCGCATCAGCACTTCCACGCCGCGCATCTGTAAATCGTGGGCATCCACCACCGGCTGGTAAACCACGTAAAATTGATTCTGCTTGATGGCGGTGAGGATCTCTTTGCGCGGATTGGCGCGCGTAACGATCAGGTAGTAGCAGAGCACGCTGGCCAGGATCCCGCACATCAGACCAAAGAGCAGAGCAAATTGCACCTCTTCCAGCATCCAGGTGTCGGCATACAGATAGATTTGCAGCGGCAGCCCCTCCAGTTGCACGGAGCGTACGGGCAGGCCTGGCAAATCAATAGTCAGAAGTAACTGATCCGAATAGCTGGTATACGCCATATTGCCGATCACCAGCGCCACGCCGGTAAATTGATTCTGGCGGGTGGTATCCAGAATATAGGGCATCAGATTGACGTTAATCGACGTAAATACGCCACTGTTACCCAGCAGCGGATTACTGATCCACAGCAAAATGGCTGGTTTCATCGGCATCATCGGCGTACCCGGGAGCAGGGCCATGTCCACCTCTTTACTCATGTCGATAGCCGGCACCAGCTCCGGGATCGGCATTTGCATCGGTCCGGTTGCCGAGGAGCAAAAGGCGACTTTGTCTTTGACCAGCAGAAAGGCACGAACGTTGAGGCTAAATGAGGCGCGGGAGGTCAGTTCAGAACGGATATCGTGACACTGACTTAGCGTGAGGGGCTGCAACATATCAATGGAACGGCGCAGTTCGGCGAAGTATTTGTTCATATAGCCAGCAAGACCGCGCATCAGGCTATCGTATCTGACTTCCTGTTTATGGTGGCTCATCAAAAACTGCGAACCCCCGCAGAGCAGGGCGACAAGCAAACCGACAATCAGGCTGAGGAACAGCGCTTTTCGACGGGAAGATAAATGGCGGGTGAACATAAACGTTTAAGATCCTGATATGCCGCTCGCGTCATTTTGACGGCTGAACTCACATAACTGCATGTACCAACAAGACTATAGCCTGGAACAGCCAGACCCGCGCCAGAGGGATAAGCGTCGCCGGTCGTAAAACAAAAAAAGCACTGCCGGGGCAGTGCTTTTGTGCTGAGCTGTCAGCCAAGGGAAACCGACAGCATCAGGATTAACTACGGGTCAGAACACGACGCGCTTCGTTGTAGCGCTTTTTCCAGTATGGCTCGTTCATGCTGGAGATTGTCACACCGCTGCTGGTGGATGCGTGTACAAACTGGTCGTTACCAATGTAGATGCCGACATGACGGCCGGTTGAACCTGCGCGGAAGAGCACTAAATCACCCGTACGTAAGCTGGTACGCGAGATAGATTTGCCCATTTCCTGTTGTTCATAAGTTGAACGCGGAAGTTCTAAACCAAACTGCTCACGGAATGTACGCTGTACGAAACCGGAACAATCAATTCCCTTTTTAGTGCTGCCGCCCAGGCGGTAGCGCACGCCTTGCCAGCTGGCGTACTGGTTCATAAGTTTGGATTTGATATCCAAATTACTGACCATCTTTTCAAATTCATCCTGAGAGGCTTGCAGTGAAGAGGCGTCTTCCGAACCCACAACACGCGTCTCAGGATGCATATTCTTTGCGGTATTAGTTGTACAAGCTGAAAGCAGAACCGCTACTGCTATCGCCGGGATCACGCGTGAGATGTATCTCAAAATCGGTTGAGATTTGACCATGTTGTTTATTTTCCCTTGAAGTCCTTAACGACAAATATCGTTATAAAAAATGCCAAGCGAGACGAGACTAAATACCTGCGCACAATGAGACAATTCTTTATGGTCAAATCTGTGGCGAGCCGCACAAATTTATTTACATTAAAAAATAATAACCGTACTGAGGTAAAACGAGTCTGAGATTACCCCATCGTGCGGGCCATTGCGAGCGAAAATATCCTTTTTTTATAAGAAAAAGTGATACCTAAAGTCGCCAGATGGGAAAGAGAAACACAACCATTATGCTGGTTAATAATTGTGCAACTCGTTCATTTTTCACGGAATTATTTTTGTCGCAATAGGACATTTCGGAAATGAAAAGGCTGAAAATTACCTGTGGTCACTAAATAATCGGTGATGGATATTGTTAATAACGGTGCGTTATTTGTTTTAAGTTTGTTGTATTAACCGGGCAGGTAACGATCGAACAACGCAATAACCCGATCGCTTAACGGGGTCATCAGGCACCACGGAAGACCAATCAACGCAACCGACACCGATCCCACGGCAATATCACTGAACCAGTGCGCGCCTATCATTACCCGAGGGAAGGCAAAAACCATAAAAATAATCAGGGCTAATGCGAAAGTCTTAGGCCCAAAATAACGCCACATAAATGCCGAAAAAATAAGCAGCATCATGCCGTGATCGCCCGGGAAACTGTCCCTGGAGGCATCTTTGGTCGAAATGTTCAGCAGTTCGCTGACGCGGTAAATATCCGGGAAGAACAGCGTTGGGCTTGAACGCTTAACCGGGATAATGGCCTGCGCCAGCTGATTGATCACCACCGCGGCCAGCAGCATCGTCAAACCGATCATCACAATGCGTCGACGTCCAGCCGCGTTCTCCTGACGCCAGAAGGTCAGCATCAGATAGCCCATCGCCAGCAGCGAGCAGGCGTCAAATGCGCGGTTGTTGGTGATCGCCACCAGCCATAAGACGGTGCGGCTTTTCACCAGCTCCTGGTTAAAGAAGTGGAAAATCCCGCTGTCGAGCGGGAACCAGAAACCGTGGTTCACCGGCAGATACCAGGATAAAAAGAGCGCCAGACCGGCGATGTTGAGCAGTAAAATAAGCGGTATTCGGGTTGTCATCATTATGTCGTCAGCAGTTAAAACGGGGGCAACGTTAGTCGCCCGAGGTTAAACGAAGCTTCAACAGGCTGGACTGAAGCGCATTCCAGTCGGTGTTAACCGCACTAATTAACTCTATACGACTGTCCGGCGGCGCGACGCTTTGCGTTTCAATATGGAAATCCGTTCCCTGACGATTGACGCGCAGCAGCCCCTCGGGAATGCGCATTACCCCTTTTACCCGCTCGACCGGCGCAAGGCGCGCCCACTCCAGCAGGCCGATGGTGTCGAAGCAGGTGTCGGCATCGAATACCCAGCCGCAGGCCTGGTGCCCCTGGCCGCTGTTCAGGTTGCGACGCCAGCGCTGGTTCGCGGGCAGGCTCAGCGCCGCCAGGCCCTGTTTCTCGCCATGACTGTGCGCATGCTCCGCGCTGACAGGCAGCTCGGCGACATTACGCCGCGGCAGGTCGAGAAGGGTATTATCAATAGCGCCTTGGGTGGTGTGCAGCAGTTGGCGATCGCCGCCGAAGTGCTGCCACCAGAGTGTCAGCGCGGCCGCGCTTTCGAGGGTGGCGCGGTCTTCTTTATTAGCAATGATGATGTCGGCGGCGGCAAGCTGATCGCGGAAGTTATCGTTCTGGACGCTTTTCTCATCCAGCAGCTGGCGCGGGTCGAGCAGGCACAGGGTGGCGCGCAGGTCGATCCACGGCTCATACACCGGGGCGGTCAGCAGGTCGAGGATCTGTTTCGGATGGCCGAGGCCCGTGGGCTCAATCAGTAAACGGTCTGGTTTGCCCTGACGCAGCAGGGTGTTGAGCCCCACCTGCATCGGTAAACCATTGACGCAGCACATGCATCCGCCTGGGATTTCCTTAATCAGGGCTCCGCTATCCGCCAGCAGCGCACCGTCGATACCGACCTCGCCAAACTCATTGACCAGCACGGCCCATTTTTCGTCAGGATCTTTGTTGGCCAGCAGGTGCAAAATCGACGTGGTTTTTCCGCTGCCGAGAAAACCGGTGATCAGGTTGGTTTTAGTCACATGTGCTCCAGGAGTGATAAATGTAATGCTATAACAATTATCAGTAATCCTGGCGTAAAAGAACAGTGCTGAGAAGGGGAGAGGCGAACGGAGAGAACCCCCCGCTCGCGTATCAGGCACCGATCGTTAAAGATTCAGCGTATCAATAACGGCCTGCCGTGCACCCGTCTGGCTGATGCGCTGCCAGGCCTGAGTGACGGCGTCGACAAACTGCGGATCCTGCGGCAAATCGTTGCCGAAGATTTCGCTTAGCGTCAGCAGGGCGGTGACGCGTTCCTGCTCGCTGCTGGTCTCAACAAGGGCGCGGATTTTGTCGCTGAGCGGATCGCGCACGTCAATGGCATTGCCCGCGTCGTCCACACCGCTGACGTAGCGCATCCAGCCGGCTACGCCGAGCGCCAGCAGCGGCCAGGCGGTTCCCTGCTGACGATGGATACGAATACCTTCCAGCATCCGCTGAGGCAGTTTCTGGCTACCGTCCATCGCAATCTGCCAGGTGCGATGCTGCAGGGCCGGATTGGCAAAACGGTCAATCAGGCTGTCGGCATAGGCGGTGAGATCCACCCCGGTGATACGCAGGGTCGGGGCCTGCTCGTTCAGCATCAGACGGCGGGCGGCGTCGCGCAGGCTGGCGTCGGCCATGCAGTCGTTGATGTGGGCGAACCCGGCCAGATAACCTAAGTACGCCAGGAAGGAGTGGCTGCCGTTAAGCATCCGCAGCTTCATTTGCTCCCACGGCAGGACGTCCTGCACCATCTGCACGCCAGCGGCTTCCCACTCCGGGCGACCGGCGACAAAGTTGTCTTCGATAACCCACTGCACAAACGGCTCGCAGCTGATGGCGCATGGATCCTCGACGCCCACTTCACGGGCAATTTCAGCCAGCGTCGCGTCGGTCGCGGCCGGCACGATGCGATCGACCATGGTGCCGGGGAAGCTGACATGCTCCGCAATCCACGCTGCCAGCTCCGGGGATCGCTTGTGGGCCATCCCCAGCACCGCGTTTTTCACCACGTGGCCGTTATCGGGAATGTTATCGCAGGAGAGTACACTGAACGGCGACAGACCTCGCTCGCGGCGACGGTGTAACGCTTCAACCAGGATCCCCGGCGCCGAGTGCGGCTGGTCCGGGTTTTCCAGATCGTGAATAATGCGTTCATTAGTGGTATCCAGCGCGCCGGTGGCCGGATCAATGCAATAGCCTTTTTCGGTGATCGTCAGGGAGACAATTGCCACCTGCGGTTCGCAAAACTTTTCAATGATCGCCGCCAGTGAATCCAGCTTCGCGTTCAGGCACTCATGTACCGCCCCGACAATAATCGGCTGATTTCCGTCGGCACCTTTCTCCAGCACCGTAAACAAATGGTCCTGCGCCCGCAGCTGGCTCATCAGCGTATCGCCGCTAAACAGGCTAATCTCACATATCCCCCAGTCGCCGCCCTTGGCGTTCAGCACCCGGTCAGTCAGTAACGCCTGATGGGCGCGATGAAAGGCACCAAAGCCGAAATGCACAATACGGGAGCGCAGTTTCTGGCGATCGTACTGCGGCTGCAATACGTGAGCGGGTAGCGTGGCGGAGGCAATTGTCTTCATGAAATAAACACCTGATTAACCGTTAATTAACAATTCCAGTGTAAAGTTATATGACAGCAAATTGAATTGGTAAGCCGGAATTATCCGGGATCTGTGAGGTAGATCAATCAATCTGGCGAGGCGCGTTGACCCTTCCTTGCAAGCCTGTATGGTAGTCGTCATCGCAGTTATTCATATTGGTATAACAACTTTAGAGGGTGAAGCAATGGAACAAACATGGCGTTGGTACGGGCCAAAAGATCCGGTTTCTCTTGATGATGTGCGTCAGGCTGGCGCAACCGGCGTTGTTACGGCGCTGCACCATATTCCTAACGGGCAGGTGTGGCCGGTAGACGAGATAAAGCAGCGTCAGGCGCTGCTGGCGGAGAAAGGACTGACCTGGTCAGTGGTCGAAAGTATCCCGGTTCACGAAGAGATCAAAACGCATTCGGGCGACTGCGCGACCTGGATCGCCAACTATCAGCAGAGCATTCGTAACCTGGCGGCCTGCGGGATTGATACCGTGTGCTACAACTTTATGCCGATCCTCGACTGGACGCGTACCGATCTGGAGTACCAACTGCCGGACGGCTCCAAAGCGCTGCGGTTTGACCAGATTGCCTTTGCCGCTTTTGAGCTGCACATCCTCAAGCGCGACGGCGCTGCGGCGGATTACAGCGCAGAAGAACAGCAGCAGGCGCAGGCGTGGTTTAATGCCGCCAGCGACGCCGACATCGAAAAACTGACCCGTAATATCATCGCCGGTCTGCCGGGTGCGGAAGAGGGCTATACCCTCGACCAGTTCCGCGCGCGTCTGGCGGAGTATGGCAATATTGATAAAGCGCAGCTGCAGCAGAATATGGCCCACTTCCTGCGCGCTATCGTTCCGGTTGCTGAAGAAGCAGGCGTGCGCCTGGCGGTTCACCCGGACGATCCACCGCGTCCCATCCTCGGCCTGCCGCGCATCGTCTCGACTATAGAAGATATGCAGTGGCTGAAAGACGCCGTCGACAGCATCCATAACGGCTTTACTATGTGTACGGGTTCTTACGGCGTGCGTGCCGATAACGACCTGGTGCAGATGATCGAAACCTTCGGCGACCGTATTCACTTTACCCACCTGCGCGCCACCTGCCGGGAAGAGAATCCGAAGACCTTCCATGAAGCTGCGCACCTGGGCGGCGACGTCAATATGGTCGCGGTAGTGGATGCGATCCTGAGTGAAGAGCTGCGCCGTAAACAGGCGGGCGATTTGCGTCCGATCCCGTTCCGTCCGGATCACGGCCACCAGATGCTGGATGACCTGCGTAAGAAAACCAACCCAGGTTACTCGGCGATTGGGCGGCTGAAAGGGATGGCGGAAGTGCGCGGCGTAGAGCTGGCGCTGAAGATGACCAAATATCCTGACCTGCTGTAAGCGGTATTGCGGCAAATATAAAAAAACCGGCTCAGTGGCCGGTTTTTTTGTAGCCGCACGATCAGTCAGCGCGACCCATATAGCGTTTTTCTTCAATATGGATACGGATTTTCTCGCCTGCGGAGAGATATTCCGGAACTTGTACCACCAGACCGGTGGTCAGGGTCGCCGGTTTGTTACGCGCAGAAGCGGATGCACCTTTGATGCCCGGTGCCGTTTCGACGATTTCCAGGTCAACCGTCTGCGGCAGTTCCAGCGCCAGCAGCACGCCGTCCCAGGTCAGAACCTGCATGTCCGGCATCCCGCCTTCCGGAATAAACAGCAGCTCTTCTTCAATCTGATCTTTGGTGAAGATGTACGGGGTGTAGTCTTCTTTATCCATAAAGACGTATTCGTTGCCGTCAATATAGGAGAAATCAACATAGCGGCGGGTCAGGGTAACGGTATCCACGATATCGTCGCCTTTAAAACGTTCTTCCACTTTCAGGCCGGTACGCACATCGGCAAAACGCATTTTGTACAGCGTTGCTGCGCCACGGGCGCTGGGTGCCTGAATGTCGATGTCTTTAACAATCAGCAGTTTGCTGTTGTAATTCAGCACCATACCTTTCTTAATTTCGTTCGCTCTTGGCATTGCTTTAATCCTGTTAACGGGAAGGTCAAAAATATCGCGTCAAATTACTCGCGCGCGGCATTTCAGGCAAGCGGAATCCGCGGGTTTTGCTATCAATACACAAAAGGTGTTACTGTGCGCGACACCCCCGCTGATGCGGGTTTCAGTCAACCCGGAGAGCGTATATGGATTGTCGTCCAGACTGCGGAGCCTGCTGCACCGCACCATCCATTTCCAGCCCCATTCCCGGGACGCCTGACGGCAAGCCTAATTGTCAATTGTATATGGTTTAATTTTTTAAGATAAAAATCAGGCTATCGTCATGCTTGGTATCCTGTTCGTGTCATAAGCAAAACGAAGGTCATGGGAGAGGTAGATGCAATGTCGTATAAATTGTGGCGCATGTTGCATTGCGCCTTCGATATCGAGTCCAATTCCTGGTATGCCTCATGGAAAACCAGCGAATGTTAGATGCGTCCAACTATCAGAAGATAACTTATGTAATATTTTTGGGTCTGATATGCGTCCTCAAGTTTGCGGTAGTTTGAGACCATCACTTGATATGTGTTATGCAAGCCGTGAAGAAGCCATGATCTATCTCTTACAGTTGGAAGAGGGAACTGCTCCTACTGATTAGAGTAGGCGTTGATTGTTTATGAGCCACTTTGCAACTGTTCTGTATAGCGTTTTTGATTTTTTCTGCAATAAAGATCAGTTGATAGTTTTGCTTTGCCATGGGGCTGCCTGTGATGTTAGAGGATGTGTGATCTAATCCTTCAACTCAGTAAAGGTTCGATTTATACAACAAAGCTTGATAGGCTTTGCAGAATCTCAACCTGTTGATTTTGGTAATGTTCAAATTATTCACAAAGTACGCGTCAATTGGCGTACTTAATACTGCCATGCATTGGATCATTTTCTCCATATGTGTCTATGCCTTCCACACAAGCCAGGCGCTGGCTAATGTGGTCGGGTTTGCTGTGGCCGTTAGTTTTAGTTTCTTTGCTAACGCACGATTTACCTTCAAATCCACTATATCAACCACTCGCTATTTGCTGTATGTCGGCTTTATGGGGGCATTGAGCGGTATTGTAGGTTGGATAGCCGATGAGTGCGCAATGGTACCAATTATTACGCTTGTTATCTTCTCTGCAATCAGCCTGATTTGCGGATTCTTTTATTCCAGGTTCATTGTTTTCAGGAAGATGTAATGAAAATTTCATTAGTGGTTCCCGTCTTTAATGAAGAGGACTCGATCCCAATTTTTTATAAGACGGTAAGAGAATTTGAGGCATTAAAGCCGTTAGATGTCGAGATCATCTTTATCAACGATGGTAGTCATGATGCCACCGAATCAATTATCAGCGCCCTGGCTGTCGCCGATCCTCTGGTCGTACCGCTCTCATTTACGCGTAATTTTGGCAAAGAGCCAGCGCTCTTTGCCGGTCTGGATCATGCAACCGGTGATGCGGTAATCCCTATTGATGTGGATTTACAGGACCCGATCGAGGTGATTCCACATCTTATTCAAAAATGGCAAGCAGGCGCTGACATGGTGCTGGCGAAGCGTACCGATCGTTCGAATGATGGCCGGCTGAAACGCAAGACCGCTGAGTGGTTTTACAAATTACACAATAAAATCAGCACGCCCAAGATTGAAGAAAATGTGGGTGATTTCAGACTAATGTCCCGCGATGTCGTGGAAAATATCAAATTATTGCCTGAACGAAATCTTTTTATGAAAGGCGTACTTTCCTGGGTAGGCGGCAGCACCGATGTTGTTGAATACGCGCGGGCAGATCGCGTTGCTGGCGATTCGAAATTCAACGGCTGGAAACTCTGGAACCTGGCGCTGGAAGGCATCACCAGCTTTTCCTCCTTTCCCCTGCGGATCTGGACCTACATTGGCGTTAGCGTTTCCGCCCTCTCTCTCTTTTATGCCGCGTGGTTGATCCTTGATAAGCTGCTATGGGGCAATCCTGTTCCTGGCTACCCCTCACTCATGACTGCTATTCTGTTTCTCGGCGGCATTCAGCTTATTGGCATCGGTATTCTCGGGGAGTATATTGGCCGCGTTTACACGGAGGTTAAGCAAAGACCTCGTTACATCTTGAAGAGTAAAAACAGGACGATGGAATAATTACGACCATGCTAAAGTTACTACCCAAAGCGGCGATTTTGCTGCTGGCTTTTTTGGCTATATTTCTCATTGAGTGGTTCACACCAATTCACTCAGACGACTATCGCTACTATCTTTTGGGGATCTCGCCGGAGTTTCATTTACATCATTATATGACCTGGAGCGGCAGGATCATTGCCGATTATGCCAGTTCGCTGATTCTCTATACACAATCACAAATTGTCTATTCCGTTGCCGCGGGCTTCTCTACGGTTGCGTTCTGCTACTTCATTGTTAAAACGCCATCTGGCACGCTAAGTTGGACGAAAGTTGATTATATTTTGTTCCCGCTGATTTTTTTCACTTATTGGATTTCGAACCCAAATTTAGGGGAAACCACCTTCTGGATTGTGGGCGCGGCAAACTATCTTTGGACTAACCTTTTCGTCGCGGCATGGTTGTTTTATATCTACCATATCACGACCAAAAATATAAAAACGATCAACCTATTAATCGCTTTGCTGAGTTTTATGGCGGGTTGTTCTAATGAAAGCGTCTCGCCTTTTGTCTCCTTGCTTTCTGTGCTCACCATCGCGTACGAGTTGTGGCGTACAAAGTCAGTTTCAGTCAATAAGATTATCTACAGCATCAGTGCAATCCTGGGATCATGTGTTTTAATTCTCTCTCCGGGTAACTTTATCCGCGCCAGCGGAAAAGACTTTTGGTATGGGAAATCCATTTTTGAACGTATTTTCATTCACCTGACTGAACGCGTGCATAATCATCTGGCACTTATCTGGATTGGTTATGTCGTATTGTTTCTGCTGGTGCTATTGGTTATCTTCAATAAGAACATTCGCGCAAACATTCAAAAGAGCCATCTTGTTACCGCAGCGCTGGTGGTTTGCATAGGTCTGGGCACATCATTAATCATGTTTGCCTCCCCCTCCTACCCTGACCGGGTAATGAACGGGACCTTTATGTTCTTTCTGCTGGCCATTTCTTTCCTGGCTCATGGCATATTAACCAGCGGTGTTAGAGCGGGAGTCATCGGTACGGCTGCCGTTACCGCTCTATGTGGGGTAACTTTCTTATGGTCTTATCCCATGATGTACAACGCGTATGGAAAAATAGCCCGTCAGGAAGTGGTCAGGCAAAAAGTTATTAGCCAGCAGCTTGCGACAGGAAAGCAGGCGTTTACCATCCCTGATTACTATTTTGTCAAATTGCAAAACAGTGGTGGTCACTTTGGATTCTTCCACGATCCCGCAGTCTACGGCGACTATTATGGTGTTCAGACAATTATCAATGAGAAAGTGAAGTTTGACTATTCAGTGGTTGCTGATGGGCAGCAGCATAAACTCGCTAACGAGACTGTGGCCTACAGTAATACGGAAGGTGATTTAGTCGTTATTAGCCTGATCCCACTCTCCTTGCAGATGACGGTAACTGTCGATGGCGTGAAGAAGATGATTCAGCCTGAAAAGATAAAACAGGCAGAAATTAACCAACAATTCTGGTACTACGCGCCCATCGATAAAGGTGAGGTTACAGCAATCTCGCTCTGAACCTAAGTGATAATAAAGCCCCGCCTTTAAGTAAAGAGCGGGGCTTTACGCTATTTTATTTAATATTCGCGATAATCGCGTCGCCAAACTCTGAACATTTCAGCAGGTTAGCGCCTTCCAATAGACGTTCGAAGTCATAGGTTACGGCCTTAGCTTCGATAGTGCCTTCCATGCCTTTAACAATCAGATCAGCCGCTTCGAACCATACCATATGACGCAGCAGCAACCATTAACCTGTTTTTCCCGGTATGCAGTCGTTGGTCCCGGCAGTGTCATTCATTATGCTTCAGGTGACAGCACGGTTGGAGGATATCAGATTGAACAAGATGAAAATAAAGTTGCATATGCTGTCGGCAGTGACCTGCCCCCAGTGTTAGATACAACCGTCAGTTAGTAATGTCGTTTTCTTTACCTTCACATTTTTCTTTCCGCCACCGCGCTGCAAACTCTGATGGCGTCTGATAATTCAGTGCTAAATGTGGACGACACTCGTTATAATCCTGCCGCCAGTTATTAATGATTTTCCTTGCATAAACGATATCGCTGAACCCGCGCTCATTCAGACATTCATCGCGAAATCGTCCGTTAAAGCTCTCAATAAATCCGGTCTGCGTTTTAAGCCCAGCCCACTTAGATGATAAAGGCGGTACGCGCGCTTATGATTAACATGAAGGCGTTCACGGCGCAGTAACTGCCAGATACGGCGGTAGCCAACACGCCCTGTATCCAGCTTGATGCGCAGCAGCACTGCAAAATCTTCAGCTCACCCTTGCGCCCGAAAGTCTGCGCAGGCCTGCAGCCGACGCGGGAGATGTGCAGCACCTCGCGCACCCAGGCCATGACCTGGCTGCTGGAACTCGAAGCGCTCACCGCGCCTTAAATATCTTTTATCCGTGTCAGGCAGAGGGTGGTGAGGATGCACATCCCCAGCGCAATCCAGAACACGGCGTGATAGCTCCAGAACTCAGCCACCACTCCGGCCACCGATCCGGCGATAATCCAGCCCACGCGGGTGGTATTGGTGTACAGCGTCGTGGCCGCGCCCGCCTGACCCGGCATCAAATCCTGGAAGTAAAGCATGCCAATCCCGGCGAGGATGCCAATATAGATGGCGTTCAGCAGCTGTAACCCCAGCAGCACCACCGGCGAATGCGCGGTCAGCATCCCCAGATAGAACAGCAGGCCCGCAACGGCGGCAATGCGCATCAGGAAGCGTTTGCCGAAGCGTTTAGCGTAATAGCCCGCAATCAGCATGGTCGGAATTTCCAGCCCGGCCGCCGTGCCCATCATCACCCCCGCCAGTTTTTCCGACAGCTGCAGCTCGTTAATAATGAACAGCGGCATATTAATGATGTACAGGCTGTTAGTGCCCCACATCAAGGTGCAAACCGTAAACAGCAGCAGCGCGTCGCGTCGGTTGCGGCGCGGAGACTCCAGCACGCCGGTCGCCAGCTTCGGCTCTTTACGCATCGACGGCAGGAAAAACCACACCATCACGCCGCAGACCACAAACGCTACCGCCGCGCTGATATACATCACCGCAAAGCCAAACCCCATCGCCAGCGCATAGGCCAGCGGCGGGCCGATAACCCACGCCAGCGACACCTGCGCACGCAGGATCGAGCTGAACATCACCGCCTCGCGGCCGGTATGGTCGGCATGTTCCCGGGCAAGGGCAAACATCTGCGGGTTAGCGGTCGAGCCAAAGCTGCTGAGAAACACGCCGACAAACAGCAGTACGAAGTAGTTACGGTTCCAGGCGAACAGCAGGCAGGCAAAGACGCCCAGCAGGCAGCAAAAGACAATCAGCGATTTGCGATCGCCTTTCTTATCCGAACGACCCGCCAGAAACTGGCTGACGAGGATGCCGATAATGGCGCTTCCGGTAAAAAAGAAGCCCACCATCGCCGGACGGGCATGAACCTCGTTGGTGAGGAACAGACTCAGCGTAGGTGTTTGTAACGCACCGGCGATACCGGTGAGGAAGGCAACAATCAAAAACGCCGATGACGTCAAATCAAATGACTTTGGTGAGGCGGCAGCGGGGGTTGTGTGCATGTTTCTGTATCAGTGATAGTGAAGAGACGCGGAGTTTACGCCGCTTGTCAGAAAATGAACAGGTGCCCGGAACAATTCCCCCACAATAAATCAAAAGCCCGTTTCAGAATAAAATTCGCCGTTGCTGAAGTTGCTGAAACGCAGCGGTAAAAAGCAAAATAGATAAGCTAAAGTGAATGGCCTGCAAAGAAAATGTGCTGCATATCTAAATTCTGCATGCTGAATTGTAACTTTACTTGCAAGGTTTTGTAGAAAGAGCAAGACTTCTTGAAACGTTTCAGCGCTATCGGGTATCAATCAGTCTCACCGGAATAGCGTATTTTTTTTCATGTTAGCTGAAACGATTCAATTTCAGCAGGAGTGGAGAACCATGTTCCAGTTATCCGTGCAGGACATCCATCCGGGCGAACAGGCCGGTACGAAAGAAGAGGCCATCCGTCAGGTGGCCGCCGCGCTGGTGCAGGCAGGCAACGTCGCCGACGGCTACGTTGACGGCATGCTGGCACGCGAGCTGCAAACCTCAACATTTCTTGGCAATGGCATCGCCATTCCGCATGGCACCACCGATACCCGCGATCAGGTGCTGAAAACCGGCGTTCAGGTCTATCAGTTCCCGCAGGGTGTCCTGTGGGGCGAAGGCCAGGTCGCCTATGTCGCTATCGGCATTGCCGCCAGCAGCGATGAACACCTCGGCCTGCTGCGTCAGCTGACGCACGTCCTGAGCGACGACGCCGTGGCTGAACAGCTTAAATCCGCGACCACCGCTGAAGAGCTGCGTGCGTTGCTGATGGGCGAAAAGCAGAGCGACGCGCTGAAGCTGGATAACGAAACGCTGACGCTGGACGTTACCGCCTCCGATCTGGTGACCCTGCAGGCGCTCAACGCCGGTCGCCTGAAAGAAGCGGGTGCGGTCGATACCGCCTTCGTGGCCCACGCCATTAACGATACGCCGCTGAACCTCGGTCAGGGCATCTGGCTGAACGACAGCGCCCAGGGCAACCTGCGTAGCGCCATCGCAGTCAGCCGCGCGGCCACCGCTTTTGATACCGCAGGCGAAAAAACCGCACTGCTGGTCACCGTCGCCATGGCCGATGAACAGCCGGTTGAGGTGCTTAAGCGCCTGAGCGACCTGCTGTTGAACAACAAAGCTGAAAAACTGCTGACCGCCGATGCCGCGACCCTGCTGGCGCTGCTGACCAGCGACGATGTTTCGCTGGACGATCTGCTGAGCGCCGAGTTTGTGGTGCGTAACGAACACGGCCTGCACGCCCGTCCTGGCACCATGCTGGTGAACACCATCAAGCAATTTAGCAGCGACGTGACCGTCACCAACCTCGACGGCAGCGGGAAACCGGCTAACGGCCGCAGCCTGATGAAAGTCGTCGCGCTGGGCGTGAAGAAAGGCCATCGCCTGCGCTTCACCGCGCAAGGTGCTGATGCCGAACAGGCGCTGAAAGCGATTGGCGATGCCATCGCGGCAGGTCTGGGGGAGGGCGCATAATGAGCAGACGTGTTGCAACTATTACGCTGAACCCGGCTTACGACCTGGTGGGTTTTTGCCCGGAAATTGAGCGCGGTGAAGTCAACCTCGTGCGTACCACTGGCCTGCATGCTGCAGGTAAAGGGATTAACGTCGCGAAAGTGCTCAAAGATCTCGGTATCGACGTCACGGTAGGCGGCTTCCTCGGTAAAGATAATCAGGATGGTTTTCAGCAACTGTTCAGCGAGCTGGGGATCGCCAACCGTTTTCAGGTTGTACAGGGCCGTACCCGCATCAACGTGAAAATGACCGAAAAAGACGGCGAAGTGACCGACCTGAACTTCTCCGGTTTTGAAGTCACCCCGTCCGACTGGGAGCGTTTTGTTACTGACTCCCTGACCTGGCTGGGTCAGTTCGACATGGTGTGCGTCAGCGGCAGCCTGCCGTCCGGCGTCAGCCCTGAAGCCTTTACCGACTGGATGACGCGCCTGCGCAGCCAGTGTCCTTGCATCATTTTTGACAGCAGCCGCGATGCGCTGGTGGCCGGTCTGAAAGCCGCGCCGTGGCTGGTGAAACCCAATCGTCGCGAACTTGAGATCTGGGCTGGCCGTAAGCTGCCAGAATTAAAGGATGTGATTGAAGCCGCCCATGCACTGCGCGAGCAGGGTATCGCTCATGTGGTGATTTCGCTGGGTGCTGAAGGCGCGCTGTGGGTTAACGCGTCTGGCGAATGGATCGCCAAGCCGCCGTCGGTGGAAGTGGTTAGCACCGTTGGCGCAGGGGATTCAATGGTTGGCGGGCTGATTTATGGCCTGCTGATGCGTGAGTCCAGTGAGCATACTTTACGTCTTGCCACCGCCGTTGCTGCCCTGGCCGTTAGCCAGAGCAATGTCGGGATTACCGATCGTACCCAGTTGGCCGCGATGATGGCGCGCGTTGACTTGAAACCCTTTAACTAACAGCAGGAGAGGCATAATGAAAACGCTGCTGATTATTGACTCTGCCCTCGGACAGGCGCGCGCCTATATGGCGAAAACGTTGCTGACTTCGGCAGGACATAAAGCACACCTTGATTTCATCGACAACCCGGGCGATGCCGAACTGGTCATCGTGCTGGCTGACAGTATCCCGGCGGACAGCGCGCTGAACGGCAAAAAAGTGTGGCTGGGCGATATCAATCGCGCCGTAGCACACCCGGAACTGTTCCTCAGCGAAGCGAAAGGCCATGCGGCGGTGTACAGCGCACCTGCTGCAGCCGCTGCCCCGGCAGTTGCCAGTGGTCCAAAGCGCGTGGTCGCGATCACCGCTTGCCCAACGGGCGTAGCGCATACCTTTATGGCGGCTGAAGCCATTGAAACCGAAGCCAAAAAACGCGGCTGGTGGGTCAAAGTCGAAACCCGCGGTTCAGTGGGTGCCGGCAATGCTATCACCCCGGAAGAAGTGGCTGCAGCCGATCTGGTGATCGTCGCGGCAGATATCGAAGTGGACCTGGCGAAGTTTGCCGGTAAGCCGATGTACCGCACGTCTACCGGCCTGGCGCTGAAGAAAACCGCGCAGGAGCTGGATAAAGCGCAGGCAGAAGCGAAGCCGTATCAGCCTGCGGGCAACACGGCATCCTCTGCCAGCGAAGGCAAGAAAGAGTCTGCGGGCGCCTATCGTCACCTGCTGACGGGCGTCTCCTACATGCTGCCGATGGTGGTAGCCGGTGGTCTGTGTATCGCGCTCTCGTTCGCCTTTGGTATCGAAGCCTTTAAAGAGCAGGGCACGCTGGCAGCTGCGTTGATGCAGATTGGTGGCGGTTCGGCGTTCGCGCTGATGGTGCCGGTGCTGGCAGGTTACATTGCGTTTTCCATCGCGGATCGTCCGGGCCTGACACCAGGTCTGATCGGCGGGATGCTGGCGGTAAGCACCGGTTCGGGCTTTATCGGCGGTATCATTGCGGGCTTCCTTGCCGGTTATGTGGCGAAGCTGATCAGCTCGAAGCTTAAGCTGCCGCAGAGTATGGAAGCACTGAAACCGATCCTGATCATTCCGCTGTTCTCCAGCCTGGTGGTTGGCCTCGGCATGATCTACCTGATCGGCAAACCGGTTGCGGGCATCCTTGAAGGCCTGACCCACTGGCTGCAAACCATGGGCACGGCTAACGCGGTTCTGCTGGGTGCAATCCTGGGCGGCATGATGTGTACCGACATGGGTGGCCCGGTGAACAAAGCGGCTTACGCCTTCGGTGTTGGCCTGCTGAGTACCCAGACGTACGCTCCGATGGCGGCCATCATGGCGGCCGGTATGGTGCCTCCACTGGCCCTCGGCCTGGCGACCATCATTGCCCGTCGTAAGTTCGACAAAGCGCAGCAGGAAGGCGGTAAAGCGGCGCTGGTTCTGGGCCTGTGCTTTATCACCGAAGGGGCAATCCCGTTCGCGGCCCGTGACCCGATGCGCGTCCTGCCATGCTGTATCGTCGGCGGCGCGGTGACCGGTGCAATGTCGATGGCGATTGGCGCAAAACTGATGGCGCCGCACGGCGGTCTGTTCGTGCTGCTGATCCCAGGCGCTATCACCCCGGTGCTGGGTTACCTGTTCGCGATTATCGCCGGTACGCTGGTGGCCGGTCTCTCTTACGCGGTGCTGAAGCGCCCGGAAGCCGAGGTCGTCGCTAAAGCGGCATAAGTACACTTCATCTGAAAAGGGCAGAGGCGACTCTGCCCTTTTTTTTGCATTTAAACGTGCAGCCGCTCGCACAGTTTTGTTGAGACAAAAACTGTATCTACAAAAAAATGTGATTCTGTTCATATTCGCTTGATGATCCTCTCCCCGATCGCTTTACTTTCCTTTTTTCACGCCTACTATGAACACGTGTTTGTAAATAAACATGTGCTCTAATAATCTTTATCATTACTACAACGCTTAATTATCATTGCGATGGCATAACGGCCAGGGGATGTTCTATGCGTGAAAAGGATTATATCGTGGTTATTGGTTCTGCGAATATGGATGTGGCGGGTTATTCTCATGCTTCGCTCAATTACGCAGATTCCAATCCAGGCAAAATAAAATTTACCCCCGGTGGCGTAGGCCGGAATATTGCGCAAAACCTTGCGTTGCTGGATATCAATGTCTGGCTGCTTTCAGCCGTTGGCGATGATTTTTACGGTCAGTCGTTGCTGTCGCAAACACACTCCTCCGGTGTGCAAATTGATAAATGTCTGGTGATTGCCAATGAGGGTACCTCCAGCTATTTATCGCTGCTTGATAATACCGGGGAAATGCTGGTGGCGATTAATGACATGGCTATTTCAGAGCATATTAACCCGGCGTATCTTGACCAACACAGGGCGTTTATCCGTGCAGCAAAAGCGGTAGTGATTGACTGTAATATCAGCGAGTCCGCACTGGGCTGGCTATTTGAAAATGCAGGCCAGACGCCAGTTTTTGTCGATCCTGTCTCGGCCTGGAAATGCAGCAAAATCCGCGACTGGCTCGGGCATATCCATACTCTGAAACCCAACCGCCTTGAGGCGGAAACCCTGAGCGGTATCCCCTTGACCTGCGCGGCAGATGCGCCAAAAGTGGCAGCCTGGTTTCACCAGCATGGCCTGTTCCGGCTGGTGCTGAGCATGGGCGGTGACGGTGTGTATTACAGCGAGAAAGCGGGCGAAAGCGGCTGGTCAACGCCATTTAAAACGCAGGTCGTCAACGTCACCGGTGCCGGTGACGCGATGATGGCAGGCCTCGCATTCTGCTGGCTGGAAAACGCCACCTTTAATCATTCCGTTCGCTTTGCGCAGGGGTGTTCTTCCCTGGCGCTGGCTTCTGTTTATACCAATAACCCTGATTTATCGTCTGCAAACGTTAAGACATTAATGGAGAGAGAAAATGTCTGATTTAAAAATATCTGCTCAGTTACTGCAAATTTCTCCTGAAGTCCAGGACGCCTTAAATAATAACCAGCCGGTTGTCGCACTGGAGTCGACCATTATTTCCCACGGAATGCCTTTCCCGCAAAATGCCCAAACGGCGCTGGAAGTGGAAGATACCATTCGCCAGCAGGGAGTAGTGCCTGCCACTATTGCCATTATTCATGGCGTTATGAAAGTGGGTTTAACCAAAGAAGAGATAGAATTATTAGGGCGGGAAGGGCATGCCGTGGCCAAAGTCAGTCGTCGTGATTTGCCCTTTGTGGTTGCGGCGGGAATAAACGGCGCTACCACGGTGGCGTCTACGATGATTATTGCGGCGATGGCGGGTATTAAAGTCTTTGCCACCGGCGGCATTGGTGGCGTACATCGCGGAGCGGAACACACTTTTGATATTTCTGCCGATTTACAGGAGCTGGCTAAAACTAACGTGGCGGTGGTGTGTGCGGGCGCAAAATCTATTCTCGATCTCGGTTTAACCACCGAATATTTAGAAACCAACGGCGTGCCGTTAATTGGCTACCAGACGCAATCCCTGCCGGCGTTCTTCTGCCGGACCAGCCCGTTTGAGGTCAGCATCCGTCTCGACAGCGCCGAGGCAATTGCCCGGGCGATGGCAGTGAAATGGCAGACCGGACTCAACGGCGGGCTGGTGGTGGCGAACCCGATTCCGCAGCAGTTTGCGATGGCGGAAGAGAAGATCAACGCCGCTATCGACCAGGCGGTGAAAGAAGCGGAACAGCAGGGGGTGGTCGGCAAAGCGAGTACCCCGTTCCTGCTGGCTCGGGTGGCGGAATTGACCGGCGGCGACAGCCTGAAGTCCAACATTCAACTGGTGTTCAACAACGCCCGACTGGCCTGTGACATCGCCAAAGCGTATCAGCCGCTCGCGTAACACCGTCAACAGGCAGTCTGCCGTTGCCTGTCCTCTGGAGAATAAATGGAACCCCGGCTCTGCGCCGGGTTTTCAGGGTTGAGGAGATCGTTATGGATGTCATGAGAAGTGTTTTAGGCATGGCGGTACTGCTGGCTATCGCGTTTCTGCTGTCAGTGAATAAACACCGCATCAGCCTGCGAACGGTAGGGGCCGCGTTTGTCATGCAGGTCGCCATTGGCGGCGTGATGCTCTATTTTCCACCGGGGAAATGGCTGGTCGAGCAGGCGGCGCACGGGGTCAGCAAAGTCATGTCCTACAGCGATGCAGGCAGCGCCTTTATTTTTGGCGCGCTGGTTGGGCCGAAAATGGACACCCTGTTTGACGGCGCCGGGTTTGTTTTTGCCTTTCGCGTGCTGCCCGCCATTATCTTTGTCACTGCGCTGATAAGTCTGCTGTACTACCTCGGCGTGATGGGGCTGCTGATCCGTATCCTGGGCGGCATTTTCCAGAAGGCGCTACGCATCAGTAAGATTGAATCCTTTGTCGCCGTCACCACTATCTTTCTCGGACAAAACGAGATCCCGGCGATTGTAAAACCCTTTATCGACAAGCTGAACCGCAACGAGCTGTTTACCGCGATCTGTAGCGGTATGGCGTCGATTGCCGGTTCGATGCTGATTGGCTACGCGGGGATGGGGGTGCCGATTGACTATCTGCTGGCCGCCTCGCTGATGGCGATACCCGGCGGTATTCTGTTTGCCCGCCTGCTGAATCCGGCCACGGAGGCGTCGCAGGTGACGTTTGAGAATCTGTCATTCAGCGAGACGCCGCCCAAAAGCATTATCGAAGCCGCCGCCACCGGGGCGATGACCGGGTTGAAAATTGCCGCCGGTGTCGCGACGGTGGTGATGGCATTCGTGGCGATAATTGCCCTGCTTAACGGCATGATTGGCGGGGTTGGCGGCTGGTTTGGCTTCAGCAGCCTGTCGCTGGAGAGCGTGTTTGGCTATGCGCTGGCTCCGCTGGCGTGGGTAATGGGGGTCGAATGGCAGGACGCTACGCTGGCGGGTAGCCTGATTGGGCAGAAGCTGGCGATCAACGAATTTGTCGCCTACCTCAACTTCTCGCCCTATCTGCAAACGGCCGGTCAGCTGGATGCGAAAACCATCGCCATTATCTCGTTTGCCCTCTGTGGTTTCGCCAACTTTGGCTCGATTGGCGTGGTGGTTGGGGCATTTTCGGCGGTTTCGCCCCAGCGGGCCCCCGAGATTGCCCAGCTTGGCGTGCGGGCGCTGGTGGCGGCGACGCTCTCTAATCTGATGAGCGCCACCATCGCCGGGTTCTTTATTGGACTGTCGGGCTAACAGGGGAGGCCGGGTAGCGCAACTACCCGGTTTGACTACTGCGGATTGTCCAGCAGATACCAGGCGTTATCCGCTGACAGCGTCGGGTTATTGATGCTGACGCTGGCCCGGGACAGCGCCGCACAGGCGAGGGCAAACCGGCAACCGTCGGCAAAGTCGCTGCCGTCGAGGAAGCTATAGATAAGCCCGGCCATAAACGCGTCGTCCGCGCCAAAGCGGTCGACCACCGGGTGCGCAGGCGGTGCCAGCACAAACGGCGCGGCCCCTTTCTCACTGCACAGTACCGAATCATCCTCCAGGCAGACCAGAATGCGCTGGACCCCCTTCGCGTGGAGGACGTCAAGCGCCGCCTGACGATCCTCGCACTCGGCCAGGATCTGCAGCTCTTTCAGGGTCGGCTTCAGGGTATGGATGCGCGGCAGCCAGGACTTCACCTTTTCGGCCTTAAATTCTGACACCGTGTCGACAAATACCGGCACATCGCCCGCCAGGGTAAAGACCCACTCCAGCGCTTCGGGGGTGAGGTTACAGTCGGCCAGCACCACGCCCGCGTGCGCCAGCAGCTCGCGTGACGGGTTCAGCAGCTGCGGCGTCAGCCCCTGCAGGATATGAGTGTCGTTGATGGCCAGCACCGTTGCGTCCTGCGGGTTGGCAATCGACAGATAGGTGGCGGTGCTCTGCCCGTGCAGGCGGATGGTGCTCTGGACGTTCACGCCTGCCAGCCGGGTTTGCTCCAGCAGTGTTTCGCCATAAAAATCGCTGCCGACGGCGGAAAGTAAATGCACCTCGCGGCCCAGCAGGGCGAGGTTATGGGCAATATTGCGCGCCACCCCGCCTGCAGAACATTGAATCGCGCCAGGTTGGGAGGAAGACTCAGGGAAGCGAACCTCGGCAACGCCGCGAATATCCATATTGATGGCGCCCAGCGCCACACAGTAATCCTGTTCGGTCAGGATATAGCCCTTACCTTTGATTGCCCCTTTACGCATCAGATCCATAATGTGCGCGGCAACGCGCGAGCGGCTGATATCGAGGATCTGGGCGATCTCATGCTGCTGAATAAGAGGGTTGCGACGCAGGATCTTGAGGATCTGCTTTTCCCTTTCGTTCATCATTATGCGGTGGCCTCAGCATGTTGTTGCGCTTTCAACCACGCAATCTCTTCGGCCCAGATATCCGGATTAATGGTTTCCAGCACCATCGGGATACCGTCAAAGCGCGGGTCCTGCATGATAAAGCGGAACGCATCATGGCCGATATTGCCTTCGCCCAGGCTGTGGTGACGGTCGACGCGGCTGCCAAAGGCGCTTTTGGCGTCGTTCAGGTGCATGCCGCGCAGATAGTTGAACCCGACGATGCGCTCGAACTCGGCGAACGTTTTCTCACACTCTGCAATGCTGCGCAGGTCGTAGCCCGCGGCAAAGGCGTGACAGGTATCGATGCAGACCCCGACGCGGGTTTTGTCTTCCACGCCGTCGATGATTGCCGCCAGGTGTTCAAAGCGAAAGCCAAGGTTGCTGCCCTGTCCGGCGGTGTTTTCAATCACTGCCGTCACCCCTTCGGTTTGCGCCAGCACGATATTGATCGACTCGGCGATCCGCGCCAGACAGGCGTCTTCGTCGATCTGCGTCAGGTGGCTGCCGGGGTGGAAGTTCAGCAGCGTCAGGCCGAGCTGCTCGCAGCGCTGCATCTCATCCAGGAACGCCTCGCGGGATTTATCCAGCGCCTCCTGAACCGGATGGCCCAGGTTAATCAGGTAGCTGTCGTGGGGCAGGATTTGGCCGGGGGCGTAGTGGTATTTTTCGCAGGCCGCTTTGAACTCATCAATCACCTGAGTGGTTAACGGCGCGGCGCGCCACTGGCGCTGATTTTTGGTGAACAGGGCGAAAGCGGTCGCCTCGATTTCGGCGGCACGAATGGCGGCATTGGCCAGACCACCAGCAGCGCTGACGTGCGCTCCAACGTATTTCATATAAAAACTCCCGTTAACCTGCAAACGCTTATGATAGCGGGTTAACGGGAGAAGGTTGAAAGGATTTATGCCATCAGGCTATGAACCGCCAGGTTGATGGCGCCGCCACCGACAATCAGCCAGACGAACAGCAGCAGGGCCATCAGCAGCGGTTTGGCACCGGCTTTTTTCAACGCGCTGACGTGGGTGGTTAAGCCCAGCGCCGCCATCGCCATCGCCAGCAGCACGGTATCCAGCGTCACCAGCATATCCACCACGGCTTTCGGCAGCAGGTGGAACGAGTTGAACACCGCCACCACGATAAACAGGATCGCAAACCAGGGTATGGTGATGTTGCTTTTCTCACCGCTGCCCGCGGGTGCCAGCTGTTTCACCCGTGCGGCCAGAATCAGCAGGAACGGTGCCAGCATCATGACCCGCAGCATTTTGGCGATCACCGCCGCATTTTCCGCTTCCGGGCTGATGGCGTGACCGGCGGCCACCACCTGCGCCACTTCATGCATCGTTGAACCGATGTAAATCCCGTAGGTTTCCGGGCTAAACCAGTGCGCCACCAGCGGGTACATCGCCGGGTAAAGGAAGATCGCCAGCGTCCCGAAGATCACCACTGTCGCCACCGCCACGGTAACTTTGCTGGCTTCGGCTTTCACTACCGGCTCGGTCGCCAATACCGCTGCCGCGCCGCAGATGCTGCTGCCCGCGCCAATCAGCCAGCTGGTCTGTTTATCCAGTCCGAACACCTTCTGCCCGACAACGCAGGCCAGGATAAAGGTGCTTGTCAGGGTTAATACGTCGATGGCGATCCCGCTGACCCCGACGTCGGCAATCTGCGCAAAGGTCAGGCGAAAACCGTACAGGATGATCCCAAGGCGCAGCAGGTGCTGTTTGGCAAACAGAACCCCGGCGTCGCACGGTTTATGGATCCGCGGGTAGAGGGTGTTACCGACCACCATACCGAGCAGGATGGCCAGCGTCAGGGCGCTGAAGCCTGCCCCCGCGATCGCCGGAATGCTGCCGCCCCATAACGCGACGCCGGTGACCAGCGCGCTCAGCGCCAGGCCGGGAACGTAATGCCACATTGAATGTTGATGCTGTAGGGTGAGTGTTGTCATAACCTTCTCCTTTATCTGGCATAAAGGTTACGGCGCTCTGGCTTAAAAATAAAATTGATTATATATTTATAATTAATCTCTATAAGTGGTAAGCAACGCGCTTGCCGTACCGGATGACCCCGTTATGCACATTACGTTACGTCAGCTCGAAGTGTTCGCCGAGGTGCTGAAAAGCGGCTCGACGACTCAGGCTTCACAAATGCTGTCCCTGTCGCAGTCCGCCGTCAGTGCCGCCCTGACCGATCTGGAAGGTCAGCTTGGCGTCCAGCTGTTCGACAGGGTAGGGAAGCGGCTGGTGGTCAACGAACACGGGCGCTTGCTCTACCCGCGAGCGCTGGCGCTGCTGGAGCAGACCGTCGAAATCGAACAGCTGTTTCGTGAGGATAACGGCGCGATCCGCGTCTCTGCCAGCAGCACCATCGGCAACTACATCCTGCCGGAAGTGATTGCCCGCTACCGCCGCGACTTCCCTGCGCTGCCGCTGGAGATGAGCGTGGGCAACAGCCAGGACGTGATCAATGCGGTGATCGATTTTCGGGTCGACATCGGGCTTATCGAAGGGCCATGCCATAACGCCGACGTGATCGCCGAGCCGTGGCTTGAAGATGAGCTGGTGGTTTTTGCCTCGCCCGCTTCGCCGTTGCTGCAGCAGGAGATCACGCTGGAACAGCTGGCGCAGGCACCGTGGATTTTACGCGAGCGGGGTTCCGGTACGCGCGAGATCGTCGACTATCTGCTGCTCTCGCATCTGCCACAGTTTCAGATGGGCATGGAGCTGGGCAACTCAGAGGCCATCAAGCACGCGGTGCGTCACGGCCTGGGCATCAGCTGCCTGTCGCGGCGGGTGATTGCCGAGCAGCTGGCGTCCGGTACGCTGGTGGAAATTCCCGTTCCGGTTCCCCGGCTGGTGCGCACCCTGTGGCGCATTCATCACCGCCAGAAGCACCTCTCCAACTCCCTGCAGCGCTTCCTGCGCTACTGCACGCAATAGCCTGTCACCCTCTTCATCAGGGGAGGGTGCAATGTCCCCGATCTCAGCTTTACTTATAATCCTGGGCCGGTCATGAAGCTCTCTTATAACAGGGCATTTGTGCCGGAAGGAATGGCGATCGTCTGCTACAATCTCGCCTCATTTTTTGAATGGACAGCATTTTCATATGGTTTCCGAAACTAAAACCACAGAAGCGCCCGCGCTACGTCGCGAACTTAAGGCGCGTCACCTGACGATGATCGCCATTGGTGGTTCTATCGGTACAGGTTTATTTGTCGCCTCTGGTGCGACCATTTCTGCAGCGGGCCCTGGCGGCGCGCTCTTTTCCTATATTCTGATCGGTTTGATGGTCTATTTCCTGATGACCAGCCTGGGCGAACTGGCGGCGTACATGCCGGTATCCGGTTCTTTTGCCACCTACGGTCAGAAATATGTGGAAGAAGGCTTCGGCTTCGCGCTGGGCTGGAACTACTGGTACAACTGGGCGGTGACCATCGCCGTTGACCTCGTGGCCGCGCAGCTGGTGATGTCCTGGTGGTTCCCGGACACGCCGGGCTGGATCTGGAGCGCCGTGTTCATGGCGGTGATTTTCCTGCTGAACTACATCTCCGTGCGTGGCTTCGGCGAGGCGGAATACTGGTTCTCGCTTATCAAAGTCGCCACCATCATCATCTTTATCGCCGTGGGCGTAGCGATGATCTTCGGTATCTTCCAGGGCGCAAAACCGGCGGGCTGGAGCAACTGGGCGGTGGGCGATGCGCCGTTTGCCGGGGGCTTCGCGGCGATGATTGGCGTGGCGATGATCGTCGGCTTCTCCTTCCAGGGCACCGAACTCATCGGGATTGCGGCCGCAGAATCTGAAGATCCGCAGAAGAACATTCCGCGCGCGGTGCGGCAGGTGTTCTGGCGTATCCTGCTGTTCTATGTGTTCGCGATCCTGATTATCAGCCTGATTATTCCGTACACCGATCCGAGCCTGCTGCGTAACGACGTTAAAGACATCAGCGTCAGCCCGTTCACGCTGGTCTTCCAGCACGCGGGTCTGCTCTCGGCGGCGGCGGTAATGAACGCGGTGATCCTGACGGCGGTGCTGTCTGCGGGCAACTCCGGCATGTATGCCTCAACCCGTATGCTCTATTCCCTGGCCTGCGACGGCAAAGCGCCGCGTATTTTCGCTAAGCTGTCCCGTGGCGGCGTGCCGCGTAACGCGCTGTATGCGACCACCGTGATTGCCTGCCTGTGTTTCCTGACCTCGATGTTCGGCAACCAGACGGTCTACCTGTGGCTGCTCAATACCTCCGGGATGACGGGCTTTATCGCCTGGCTCGGTATCGCCATCAGCCACTACCGTTTCCGTCGCGGCTACGTGAAGCAAGGGTTTGACCTTAACAACCTGCCGTACCGCTCCGGGTTCTTCCCGCTGGGACCGATCTTCGCCTTTGTGCTGTGTCTGATCATTACTCTGGGTCAGAACTACGAAGCCTTCCTGGCCGACACCATTGACTGGGGCGGCGTGGCAGCAACCTATATCGGTATCCCGCTGTTCCTGATCATCTGGTTTGGCTACAAGCTGACGAGAGGATCGAAATTCGTGCGCTACAGCGAAATGGAATTCCCGGACAGCGTTAAAAAGTAATTGCCTCTCTCTTAACCCGCTCACCCGAGCGGGTTTTTTTATCTCCACACTATGCACAATTGACATAACTTTTAACAATTGAATTGATAATAGTTATCGTTTGCTTTATCGTTAGCGTCGCAATGAAAAGGATGAAGGAGTGGACGTCATCGCCCTGGTCAGGGGAGGACGTTACTGCCACACCTGCAAAGAAATACTGAGCCGACTCGCCAGAGAAGCGGGCGGCATGCGATGCGATGTGAGCAATATACAGTTGATTTTGTTGTGTTTACCTCATGGAGATTTGGAATGTTTAGGTTGAATCCCTTCGTACGGGGAGGACTGTGCGCGTCTGCTCTGTCCTTAGCCCTGCCGGTTGTTGCCGCTGAACCTGGCGAAACGATGGTTGTTACTGCATCGGCCAATGAACAAAACCTGAAAGATGCCCCTGCCAGTATCAGCGTCATTACCCAGCAGGATCTGCAGCGCAAACCGGTGCAGAACCTGAGAGATGTGTTACAGGAAGTTCCGGGCGTGCAACTCACCAACGAAGGAGACAACCGCCAGGGCGTCAGCATTCGTGGCCTCGACAGCAGCTACACGCTGATCCTGATTGACGGTAAGCGCGTCAACTCGCGCAATGCGGTCTTTCGTCATAACGACTTCGATCTTAACTGGATCCCGGTTGACGCCATCGATCGTATCGAAGTCGTACGCGGGCCGATGTCCTCCCTGTACGGCTCCGACGCGCTAGGCGGCGTGGTGAATATCATCACCAAAAAAATCGGCCAGAAATGGACCGGCACGTTTACCGCAGACACCACCATTCAGGAACATCGCGATCGCGGTGACACCTACGGCGGCCAGTTCTATACCAGCGGCCCGCTGGTGGACGGCGTTCTCGGCATGAAAGCCTTCGGCAGCGTGCAGCAGCGCGATAAAGATAAACCGCAGGAATCGACGACCAGCGCCACCGGTGAAACCCCGCGTATCGAAGGCTTTACCAGCCGCGACGCCAACGTGGAGTTCGCCTGGACGCCGAACGAAAATCATGACTTCACCGCCGGCTACGGCTTTGACCGTCAGGATCGCGACTCCGACTCGCTGGATCAGAACCGCCTCGAGCGCCAGAACTACTCCCTGAGCCACAATGGCCGCTGGGGTGTGGGTAACAGCGAACTGAAATTCTACGGCGAGAAAGTCGAGAACAAGAACCCGAGCAACAGCAACCCGATCACCTCCGAAAACACCTCCCTTGACGGCAAATATGTTCTGCCGCTGAGTGATATCAACCAGCTGGTGACCCTCGGCGGGGAATGGCGTCACGACAAGCTGAAAGATCCGGTTAACCTGACGGGCGGCACCAGCAGTAATACGTCTGCCAACCAGTACGCACTGTTTATCGAAGACGAATGGCGGATTTTCGAGCCGCTGGCGTTGACCACCGGCGTGCGTATGGATGACCACGAGACCTACGGCGACCACTGGAGCCCGCGTGCCTACCTGGTCTATAACGCGACCGATACCGTGACGGTGAAAGGGGGTTGGGCAACGGCCTTTAAAGCGCCATCACTGCTGCAGCTCAGCCCGGACTGGACCACCGGTTCCTGCCGTGGTGCCTGTGAGATTGTCGGTAGCCCGGATCTGAAACCTGAAACCAGCGAAAGCTTCGAACTGGGTCTCTACTATACCGGCGAAGAGGGTTGGTTAGAGGGCGTACAGGCCAGCGTTACTGCCTTCCAGAACGATGTCGACGATCGGATCAGCATCCTGCGTACACCAAACGCCAGCCTGGCCCAGAGCTACCCGAACTATGTCGGGCTGAACGCCGATGGCGAGCCAATTTTCCGCTATTACAACGTTAACAAGGCGCGTATTCGTGGTCTGGAGACGGAGCTTAAGTTCCCGCTGGCCGAAGACTGGCGCGTGAGCCTGAACTACACCTACAACGACGGGCGTGATGTCAGCAACGGCGACAACAAGCCGCTGTCCGATCTGCCGTTCCATACCGCAAACGGTACGCTTGACTGGCAGGCATCGCAGGCGTGGTCCTTCTACGTGCAGGGTAACTATACCGGCGAGAAACGTACCGTCACCAGCGGCGGCCCAACACCGGGTGGCTACGTGGTGTGGAACACCGGTGGCGCATGGCAGGCGAGCAAAAGCGTCAAGCTGCGCGCGGGCGTCATGAACCTGATGGATAAAGACCTTAGCCGCGACGACTACAGCTACAACGAAGATGGACGCCGTTACTTTATGGCGGTGGATTACCAGTTCTGATGCGGGAAATGCCGGGCGGCGCTGCGCTTGCCCGGCCTACAATGCATACTCGTAGGCCCGGTAAGCGTAGCGCCACCGGGCGAGATGTTGGCACTTACTTCAATAAATACTGCGCATGGAAGCGCAGATGATCTTCAATAAATGACGCCATGAAGTAGTAGCTGTGATCGTAGCCTGGCTGGATGCGCAGCGTCAGCGGCCAGGACGTCTGGCGTGCGGCTTCGGCCAGCACCGCGGGCTGCAACTGGCTGGCGAGGAACTGATCGCCATCACCCTGATCGATAAGCGTTGGGATCGCCTGTTCCGGCTGGCTGGCCAGCATCAGCGCACAGCTGTCCCACTCCTGCCAGGTCGCCGTATCTTCACCCAGATAGGCCGAGAACGCTTTCTGTCCCCACGGCACCTGGGTCGGATTCACAATCGGTGCAAAGGCCGATACGCTGACGTATTTACCCGGGTTTTTCAGCGCCATGATCAGTGCGCCGTGCCCACCCATTGAATGCCCGCTGATAGCGCAGCGATCGGCAACCGCGAACTCCGCCTGAATCAGCGCAGGCAGTTCATCGCGCAGATAATCGTACATCCGGTAGTGACGCGCCCAGGGCTGCTGGGTGGCGTTGAGATAGAACCCGGCGCCTTTGCCCAGGTCGTAACCGGCGTCGTCTGCCACGTCATCGCCGCGCGGGCTGGTGTCCGGCATGACCAGGGCGATCCCCAGCTCAGCCGCCACGCGCTGAGCACCCGCTTTGGTGGTGAAGTTTTCATCATTGCAGGTCAGGCCGGAGAGCCAGTACAGCACCGGCGGTTTGGCCGCGCCGTTGGCAGGCGGCAGGAAAATGCTGAACGTCATCGCGCAGTTCAGCACCGCGGAGTCATGCCGCCAGCGCTGCTGCCGACCTTCAAAACAGTGGTGCTCTTCGAGCAGTTCCATGCAGGGCTCCTTCAGGAAGGTGATATCGATGTATGAAAGTCATAATACAGATTATTCAATTACGTGTGAGCAACTTTCACTTCCGCATTAACGTCATATCCTGCATCATGAATTTACGAAACTTTAACAACTGGAGTGGTCATGGCGCTGCGTATCGCGCTCAGCGGATTTGTGGTTCTGGTCGTTGCGATGGGAATAGGGCGCTTTGCCTTTACCCCTCAGGTGCCGCTGATGATTGCCGCCGGGCAACTCACCTTGACCAGCGCCGGGCTGGTGGCCGCCATGAACTACCTCGGCTATCTGGTGGGGGCGTGGGATGCCATGCGCGCGCACCGCTTTGTCGAAGGCCGCCTGTGGCTGGGGATCATCGGCGCCGTGGCGCTGACGTTGCTCTCGGCGGTAGCCGATAACGCCGTTATTCACGGGCTGCTACGCTTTGTGATTGGCTGCATGAGCGGCTGGTCGATGGTGCTGATTGCCGCCTGGACCAACGAGCGGCTGGCCCATTTTGCGAAGCCGGGCCTCAGCGCGGCGGTGTTTGCCGGGCCGGGCGCCGGGATCGCCATCAGCGGGCTGCTGGCGGTGTGGATCCAGGCGCAAGGGCTCTCTGCCGGAGCTGCCTGGCAAATATACGGCGTGCTGGCGCTGGTGCTGGTGGCGCTGATTGCTCGCTATCTGCCGCGCGCCGGGCAGCTGCACCGTCCGGGCTCGACGCCCGAGCCGCTGACGCTGACCCGCGATTTACGTCGTCTGGTCTGGAGCTACAGCCTCGCCGGGTTTGGCTACATCCTTCCGGCGACGTTTCTGTCCCAGATGGCGGCGCTGCGCTTTCCCGGCAGCGTGTTTGCCCAGTTTGTCTGGCCGGTCTTTGGCGTTGCCGCGATGCTGGGTATTGCCCTGAGCATCGCTCTGCGCCACGTTTCCACCACCCATCGCAGGCTGGCGCTGGTGCTCTGGCTGCAGGCGGTGGGGGTGATCGCCGCCTGGCTGCTGCCGGGGATGGCCGGTCTGGTGACCGGGGCATTGCTGGTGGGCGGTGGATTTTTATGCGCGGTGCAGCTTTCGTTGCTGTATGGCCGCGAACTGGCCCCGAATCACACCCGTTATATGGCCGGGTTGCTCACCACCGGCTATGCCGTCGGGCAGCTGATTGGCCCGATGACCTCGGCGCTGTCGAGCTGGCTGACCCATCAGCTTGAGTCCGCGCTGGGTCTGGCCGGAATCGCACTGTTTATTGCGGGCGGACTGGTCTGGCGCCGTCAGGCTGAAAGGTAACGGCAATCGGAATAATTATCGCGGTGAATACTGGATTATGCTCGCCGCCTCACGCACAATGAGTGCACATTTTGCCCCACGGAGGGCAGAAGAGCGTCACACCTGCAGGAGAACAGAATGTCATCAATGAGTAAAGAAGCAGCACTTGTCCACGAAGCGCTGGTTGCGCACGGCCTTGAAACCCCGTTGCGTCCACCGGTTCAGGATCTGGACAACGAAACACGTAAACGTCTCATTTCCGGACACATGACCGAAATCATGCAGCTGCTGAATCTCGATTTGAGCGATGACAGTCTGATGGAGACCCCACGTCGCATCGCCAAAATGTATGTCGATGAGATCTTCTCCGGTCTGGATTACGCCAATTTCCCGAAAATCACCGTCATTGAAAACAAAATGAAGGTCGATGAAATGGTGACAGTGCGCGATATCACCCTGACCAGCACCTGCGAGCATCACTTTGTGACTATCGACGGGAAAGCGACCGTGGCCTATATCCCGAAAGACGCAGTGATTGGTCTGTCGAAAATTAACCGCATCGTGCAGTTCTTTGCCCAGCGTCCGCAGGTTCAGGAGCGTTTAACCCAGCAGATCCTCATCGCGCTGCAAACGCTGCTGGGTACCAACAACGTGGCGGTATCTATTGATGCAGTGCATTACTGCGTGAAAGCGCGCGGTATTCGTGATGCCACCAGCGCCACCACCACGACCTCGCTGGGCGGCCTGTTTAAATCCAGCCAGAACACCCGTCAGGAGTTCCTGCGCGCCGTGCGTCACCACAACTGATCATCAGGGCAGAGTACATGGAAAGAAATGTCACGCTGGATTTCGTTCGTGGCGTCGCGATTCTGGGTATTCTGCTGCTGAATATCAGCGCCTTCGGTTTACCGAAGGCCGCTTATCTTAATCCCGCCTGGTATGGCGACATCACCCTGCGCGACGCCTGGACATGGGCAGCGCTGGATCTGTTCGCCCAGGTTAAATTCCTCACCCTGTTTGCCCTGCTGTTTGGTGCCGGGCTCCAGCTGTTGCTGAAACGCGGAAAACGCTGGATCCAGGCCCGACTTTCCCTGTTGGTACTGCTCGGTTTCATTCATGGCATCTTCTTCTGGGATGGCGACATTCTGCTGGCCTACGGGCTGGTGGGGCTGATCTGCTGGCGCATCATTCGCGATGCCCATGACGTCAAAAACCTGTTCAACACCGGCGTGGTACTGTTTGTCATCGGCGTCGCCATTTTGCTGCTGCTGGGGATGATCTCCGGCGGTTCCACCAACCGTTCGTGGGTGCCGGATGCGGCCAACCTGCAGTATGAGCAGTTCTGGAAGCTGGGCGGCGGCATGGAAGCGGCCAGCAACCGGATCGATATGCTGGGCAGCAACTTACTGGCCCTTGGCGCACAGTATGGCTGGCAGCTGGCGGGAATGATGCTGATTGGGGCTTCGCTGATGCGCACCGGCTGGCTGCGGGGCGAATTCAGCCTGCGGCACTACCGACGCACCGGCTTCTGGCTGGTGCTGATTGGGCTGGTGATTAACCTGCCTGCGGTGATTGCTCAGTGGCAGCTCAACTGGGACTACCGCTGGTGCGCCTTCCTGCTGCAGGCCCCCCGCGAACTGAGCGCACCGTTCCAGACGATAGGCTACGCCGCGCTCATCTACGGCTTCTGGCCGCAGCTCAGCCGTTTTCGGCTGGTGATGGCGATTGCCTGCGTCGGGCGGATGGCGTTGAGTAACTACATTTTACAAACGCTTATCTGCACCACGTTGTTCTACCGTCTCGGTCTGTTTATGCATTTTGATCGCCTGCAGCTGCTGGCTTTTGTCCCGCTGGTGTGGCTGGCGAATATCCTCTTCTCTGTTCTCTGGCTGCGCTACTTCCGCCAGGGGCCCCTCGAATGGTGCTGGCGGCAATTAACCGCACGTGCTTCAGGGGTATCATCAAACAATACATCCGGATAACGATCCAGATCACAATCATTAACAAAACGCATGTAACCGTTTTCATGGTTGTGAGCTTCTTCACGTAGTCGCTGCCTTGTCGCTGCCAGAATAGTCACCTTGCTAAACACAGGGGGTGTCTGTGAGTTGCTACAATCTTAATAAGGGTGGTGAATATGATCACCATTCGTGACGTCGCCCGCCAGGCGGGCGTCTCTGTCGCCACGGTCTCCCGGGTATTGAACAATAGCGCGCTGGTCAGCCCGGAAACACGCGAGTGCGTGATGAAGGCAGTGACGGCGCTGGGCTACCGTCCCAATGCCAACGCGCAGGCGCTGGCGACCCAGATGAGCGACACCATCGGCGTGGTGGTGATGGACGTGTCTGACGCCTTCTTTGGCGCGCTGGTCAAAGCCGTCGATATGGTCGCCCAGGAGCACAACAAATATGTGCTGATTGGCAACAGCTACCATGAGGCGGAAAAAGAGCGCAATGCCATCGAGGTGCTGATTCGCCAGCGCTGTAACGCCCTGATTGTCCACTCCAAAGCCTTAAGCGATGAAGAACTTTCGGTGCTGATGGCGCAGATCCCCGGCATGGTGCTGATTAACCGCATCGTCCCCGGCTTCGCCCATCGCTGCGTCTGCCTTGATAACGTCAGCGGAGCGATGATGGCGACGCGGATGCTGGTCAATAACGGCCATCAGCGCATCGGCTATCTGGCGTCCAGTCATCGGGTTGAGGATGACGACATGCGTCGCGAAGGGTGGCAGAAAGCGCTGCTGGAGCAGGGGATCACCGCCTCGGAAAGCTGGATTGGCACCGGTGCGCCGGATATGCAGGGTGGGGAAGCCGCCATGGTGGAACTGCTCGGACGCAACCTGCAGCTGACGGCGGTCTTTGCCTACAACGACAGCATGGCAGCAGGCGCTCTGACTGCATTAAAAGACAACGGCATTGCGGTGCCACAGCATTTGTCATTGATTGGTTTCGATGATATCCCGATTGCCCGTTACACCGACCCGCAGCTGACCACGGTGCGTTACCCGATCGCCTCTATGGCGCGGCTGGCCACTGAGCTGGCGTTACAGGGCGCCGCAGGGACGCTGGATATCAATGCAACACACTGTTTCATGCCGACTTTAGTGCGTCGCCACTCGGTTGCCATTCGGCAAATTGTGGCTCCGATCACTAACTGATAATGCGGGGTGATGTAACCGTTTTCAATCTGTGAGTAAATTCACAGTATCTTAACAAGGCGCTGACTATGATGTCAGCGTTTTAGAGACTGAAACGCTATGTAACGGTGAGTAATCACTTTCACTATAGCCAAGGTACGTGAAACAACCAAAAAAACGCATTCTGGAGCGTTACCGACCAAGGAAGATAGAAATTTTATAAGTGGACTTCGGCCGGCATTAACGTTTCATTAACATTCTGCCTGCCGATCGTTATTCACACAAACTACCCTGCATAAAAACCGGAGATATCATGAATAAGAAGGTGTTGGCTCTGTCTGCTGTGATGGCAAGTATGCTTTTTGGGGCGGCCGCGCACGCTGCAGATAGCCGTATTGGTGTGACTATCTATAAATACGACGACAACTTCATGTCTGTTGTGCGTAAAGCAATTGAGAAAGAAGGTAAAGCGTCACCTGACATTCAGCTGCTGATGAATGACTCCCAGAACGACCAGTCCAAACAGAACGACCAGATCGACGTTCTGCTGGCAAAAGGCGTGAAAGCACTGGCAATCAACCTGGTTGACCCGGCTGCTGCAGGCACCGTTATCGATAAAGCGCGTGGTCAGAACGTGCCAATCGTATTCTTCAACAAAGAGCCTTCCCGTAAAGCGCTGGATAGCTACGACAAAGCCTTCTACGTGGGTACCGACTCCAAAGAATCCGGCATTATTCAGGGCGACCTGATTGCTAAACACTGGGCGGCAAACCCGAACTGGGATCTGAACAAAGACGGTCAGATTCAGTTCGTACTGCTGAAAGGCGAGCCGGGTCACCCGGATGCTGAAGCCCGTACCACTTACGTTATCAAAGAGCTGAACGACAAGGGTCTGAAAACCCAGCAGCTGGCTTTAGATACCGCAATGTGGGACACCGCGATGGCGAAAGACAAGATGGACGCCTGGCTGTCCGGCCCGAATGCGAACAAAATCGAAGTGATTATCGCCAACAACGATGCGATGGCAATGGGCGCAATTGAAGCACTGAAAGCACACAACAAATCCGCTATCCCGGTCTTTGGTGTGGATGCCCTGCCTGAAGCGCTGTCACTGGTTAAATCTGGCGCAATGGCCGGTACCGTGCTGAACGATGCAAACAACCAGGCGAAAGCGACCTTCGATCTGGCGAAAAACCTGGCAGAAGGCAAAGGCGCTGCTGACGGTACAAACTGGAAAATTGAAAACAAAATCGTTCGTGTACCGTACGTTGGCGTAGATAAAGAAAACCTGGCGCAGTTCACCAGCAAATAAGTTTTAGCACTCCCTGGGCGCAGATTCTGCGCCCTTTTATCACGCGATCTGCGAGGCCGATAAGGTATAATTATGGTCAGCACAACTACTCAGTCGTCCGGTGAATTCTTGTTGGAAATGAGCAGTATCAACAAGTCTTTCCCCGGCGTTAAAGCACTGGATAATGTTAATTTAAAAGTACGGCCTCACTCTATTCACGCATTGATGGGGGAGAACGGCGCGGGTAAATCAACATTATTGAAATGCTTATTTGGGATCTATCAAAAAGATTCTGGCAGCATTGTTTTTCAGGGGAAAGAGATCGATTTCCATTCCGCCAAAGAAGCACTGGAAAATGGTATTTCGATGGTTCACCAGGAACTTAACCTGGTGCTTCAGCGTTCTGTGATGGACAATATGTGGCTGGGTCGTTATCCGACCAAAGGCCTGTTTGTCGATCAGGACAAAATGTATCGCGACACCAAAGCTATTTTTGATGAACTGGATATTGATATCGATCCGCGGGCCCGCGTCGGTACGTTATCCGTTTCACAGATGCAGATGATTGAAATCGCGAAGGCTTTTTCCTATAACGCCAAAATCGTTATTATGGATGAGCCAACGTCTTCTCTGACGGAGAAAGAGGTGAACCACCTGTTCACCATTATCCGTAAGTTGAAGGATCGCGGATGCGGCATCGTCTATATCTCACACAAAATGGAAGAGATCTTCCAGCTGTGTGATGAAATCACGGTCCTGCGCGACGGCCAGTGGATTGCCACTCAGCCGCTGGAAGGGCTGGACATGGACAAGATCATCGCCATGATGGTCGGCCGTTCCCTGAACCAGCGTTTCCCGCACAAAGAGAACAAGCCGGGTGAAGTGATTCTGGAAGTTCGCAACCTGACCTCGTTGCGCCAGCCTTCGATTCGCGATATTTCGTTCGACCTGCACAAAGGCGAGATCCTTGGGATTGCCGGTCTGGTAGGGGCCAAACGTACCGATATCGTCGAAACCCTGTTCGGTATTCGTGAGAAATCCGGCGGGACAATTACCCTGCACGGTAAAAAGATTAATAACCATAACGCTAACGAAGCCATTAACCACGGCTTTGCGCTGGTGACCGAAGAGCGTCGCTCGACCGGTATTTACGCCTATCTGGATATTAACTTTAACTCCTTAATTTCTAATATTCATAATTACAAAAATAAAATCGGTCTGCTGGATAATTCCCGCATGAAGAGCGATACCCAGTGGGTTATCGACTCGATGCGTGTAAAAACCCCAGGGCACCGGACGCAAATTGGCTCGCTGTCAGGTGGTAACCAGCAAAAGGTTATTATTGGGCGCTGGCTGTTAACCCAGCCGGAAATTCTGATGCTGGATGAACCTACTCGTGGTATTGACGTAGGGGCAAAATTTGAGATTTATCAGCTGATTGCTGAGCTGGCCAAGAAAGATAAAGGGATCATTATTATTTCTTCCGAAATGCCGGAATTGTTAGGGATCACAGACCGTATTCTGGTAATGAGCAATGGTCTCGTTGCCGGAATTGTTGACACCAAAACGACCACGCAAAACGAAATTTTGCGTCTTGCGTCTTTGCACCTTTAAGATTAGGGGCTCCTCATGAGTGCGTTGAATCAAAAAAGTTTTCTCACTTACCTGAAAGAAGGCGGTCTTTACGTTGTTCTTTTAGTGTTGCTGGCCATTATTATTTTCCAGGACCCTACATTCTTAAGTCTGCTGAACCTGAGTAACATCCTGACGCAGTCTTCGGTGCGTATTATTATCGCGCTGGGCGTGGCAGGTCTGATTGTCACCCAAGGTACGGACCTGTCAGCCGGTCGTCAGGTCGGTCTGGCCGCGGTGGTCGCGGCAACGCTGCTGCAGTCGATGGAGAACGCCAACAAAGTGTTCCCGGAAATGGCGACCATGCCGATTATCGTGGTGGTCCTGATTGTTTGCGCCATTGGTGCCATCATCGGTCTGGTTAACGGCATCATCATCGCGTACCTGAACGTTACCCCGTTCATTACCACGCTGGGTACGATGATCATCGTTTACGGTATCAACTCCCTGTACTACGACTTCGTAGGCGCATCGCCAATTTCTGGCTTTGACAGCGGCTTCTCGACCTTTGCGCAGGGCTTTATCGCGCTGGGCAGCTTCCGTCTGTCGTACATCACATTCTACGCGCTGATTGCGGTGGCCTTTGTCTGGGTGCTGTGGAACAAGACCCGCTTCGGTAAGAACATCTTCGCTATCGGCGGTAACCCGGAAGCGGCGAAAGTGTCAGGTGTTAACGTTGCGCTGAACCTGCTGGTGATCTATGCGCTGTCAGGTGTGTTCTACGCGTTCGGTGGTTTGCTGGAAGCGGGTCGTATCGGCTCGGCGACGAACAACCTCGGCTTTATGTATGAACTGGATGCGATTGCCGCGTGCGTCGTGGGTGGCGTGTCCTTCAGTGGCGGTGTGGGTACCGTTCTGGGTGTGGTGACCGGTGTTATCATCTTCACCGTTATCAACTACGGTCTGACCTACATCGGCGTGAACCCATACTGGCAGTACATTATTAAAGGCGGCATTATCATCTTCGCCGTTGCGCTGGATTCCCTGAAGTACGCGCGTAAGAAGTAATCATCCTGTAGCTGACAAAAACCCGCTCATAACGAGCGGGTTTTTTATTTCTTATCGTTCTTCTGAACGTCCAGTAGCTGGTCTGGGGTGACTGCCGGATACCCTTGGGCATCTTCCGGCACTTCGGCCATCGCCGGGATGGGCACCAGCGGCCCTAAGAAGCGTGGTTCGCGTTTGAAGACATACAGGTCGGCCAGCGCGCCAAGGCGAGCGCCAAACTCACGCACCCGGACGGTAAGCATATCTTTTGGCGATGGGACGGCGTAACACTGGGCCTGAATCCCCCGGTGTAGAGCGATAAATAGCGCGCGTTCGCAGTGGAAGCGCTGGGTGATGATGATGAAATCGTTGGTATCAAACACCTTGCGCGTGCGGACGATCGAATCGAGGGTTCTGAAACCGGCGTAATCCAGCACGATATCAGCCGGATCGACGCCCGCGGCAATCAAATCCTTCCGCATCGTGACCGGCTCATTGTAGCTTTGCAGCGCGTTGTCGCCGCTCAGCAGCAGGTAATTCACTTTGCCGCTGTTATACGCGTTGAGGGCACCCTGAATACGGTAGCGGTAATACTGATTGATCACCCCGGTGCGGTAATACTTGGCAGTACCGAGCACCACGCCCACCTGGCGGTAGGGTAAATCCTGCAGGTCATCAAAGATGTAAGGGGCCGTTTTCCAGCTCATCCAGCGGTCAAGAGCCAATGCAGTCAACAGCACGATGCCGATCAGGACAACCAGGCTGTAAAACATGCGCTTTAACATACAGATGACTCGTACCTAAGATGAAATTTCAATCAGGCTACTTTACCCGTCTGGTAAGCGCAAGAAACGGCGGTTCAACTGGAGGGATTTTCATCAGATCTGCGGGCAGATGAAGCATGATGACAGAGTCTCTTTTTTTTGTGTGTATACGTGTGTATAATTAGATTCAGGTTAGGGAGGAAATATGAAATCTGCTGACCTGATTAAGGAACTGATAGCCGCCGGCTGTGAACTGAAACGGCATAACGGCGGGAGTCATCAAATAGGGTGGTCACCCATAACCGGGAAGACATTCCCGGTGCCGCATCCCAGGAAGGATTTACCCCTCGGCACTGTCAGGTCTATCAAAAGAATGGCGGGGATTTAATCCCCGCCAGCTTCGGAGGTTGATATGTTTTTTTCGGTGGGAGTTGAAAGCCCAAAGGACAACGAGACTGCATTCGGGATCAGCGTGCCAGCGCTGGACAATGCGGACTACGGTTGTGTCTCGGCGGCGGATACCGTGGAGGACATTCCCGTGATGGCCCGTGAGGCCATTCTTATCGTGATCGAGGATATGATCGCGAGTGGTACCTACAGCATCGAAGATATTCGCGACGCAGGTTTTATGGTGTATTCAGCGAATCCTGACTACGCGCATTGCGATTTATGGTTTGTGATAGACGTGGACCTCACCGGTTTTGAAGGGAAGCAGCAGCGTCTGAATATCACCCTGCCTGACGTGCTGGTCAAACGCATTGACGGCATGGTCAGTGAAAGAAAAGGACTCTACAAGGACCGCAGCCATTTCCTTGCGACAGCTGCACGTCATGAGTTAGCCGGTAAATAACACCATCTTCCTGTAAAAAAGGCCGCATAAGCGGCCTTTTTCATCTTTTGTACATCAAACATTACGCCAGCAATACGCGGTCCACGTTGGTGCAGCCCAGCGCACGCAGCGTGGCGGCGGTGGCGTCCCACTGGATCAGCGGCGCATCGGCTTTTTCTGCCAGGATGGCGCGCTGAATGTCCGGGTAGTCGTAGCCGTTCAGGCTGAGCAGGTTCAGCGCCCCCTGCAATGGCGGCAGGGTTGGGTTAAAGGCGGCGTTCTCGGCATAGCTGCCGGTAAAGATGCGACCATCGCGGCACTCCAGCGCCACGCCGCTTGGCGAGTTGCTGTACGGCGCATGGCACTTGTTGGCCGCCAGGATAGCCGCCTGCGCCAGCTCGTCGCCGGTCACCGCATAGCCATGATCCTGCTCGTCCATCAGCAGGGTTTTAATCTCCAGGTCTTTAGGTCCGAACGCGTCCGGCAGGTAATCGGCCAGCGTATGCGGCGCACGGCCCGGCAGGTTGATACACAGCTGCAAACCGCTGTTCAGCTCGTTCATAAACTGACGGCAGTGGCCGCAAGGGGTGTAGTTGACGGTAATGGCCTGCAGGGCTTTTTCACCGCGCAGCCAGGCGTGGCTGATGGCGCTTTGTTCGGCGTGCACGGTCTGCTGCATGGTTGCCCCAAGGAACTCCATGTTACCGCCGAAGTACCAGCTGCCACTGACGCCGCGCGCAATCGCGCCAACGTTAAAATGGGACAAATCGGCGCGGGCGCAGGCGGCTGCCAGCGGCAGCAGGGCGAAGGCCAGCGCGTCATCATCCAGATCCGTGGCACGTTTCAGTCCGGCAACCTGGTCAGCTGTGAGCAGGGCGGGGAAGTGTGCATCCGCCAGAACCGGGGCCAGGGCTGACTGCAAATTCTCTGCAAGCTGAGCGAAAGCTGATTGAAAACGTGGATGCATGGCGTTGCCTCATAAGGGTTAATGGATCAGTAGTGTACGGAGCCGTTAAGGCTTTATATGTGATCTTGATCTCATTATGTGTGCAACTTATGAAACTCAAATGAAAATTGCGCGACGCGTCGCAAATTTTAGCCCACAACCGCCAGAATAATCGGGAACAGGAACGGGGCGATAAGCGAGGTCATGATCCCGCAGATCACCAGCGCCAGCGAGCTAAAGGCACCTTCCTGATAATCCAGCTCTGCGCAGCGAGCGGTACCGAGGGCATGCGAGGCGGTCCCCATCGCCAGACCGCGGGCCGATTTGGTACGAATGCGCATCGCGTTCAGCAGCGTGTGGCCCAATACTGCGCCGAGAATACCCACGTAAATCACGCACACGGCGCTGATCGCCGGGATGCCGCCAAGGCTGCCGCCCACCGCCATCGCGATAGGGGTGGTAACTGATTTAGGTAAAATGGAGGCTGCGATTTCCGGCGTTGCGCCCAGCAGCAGCGCCACCGAGGTGCCGGTGATCATCGCCACCACGCTACCGGCGAGGCAGATCGTGATAATCGATTTCCATCGGGCGCGGATCTGATGCAGTTGTTCATACAGCGGAAACGCCAGCGCAACGACCGCAGGCTGCAACAAATCGTTAAGCACCTTGCTGCCCTGGAAATACTTCGCATAAGGAATGCCGGTGACCAGCAGGAAAGGGATAATCACCACCATCGCCACCAGCAGCGGGTTAAGCAGCGGGAACTTCAGGCGCACCGCCAGTTTGCGGGCGGCAAAGAAGACCGCCACGGTGAGCGGCAGCGACCACCAGATATTGGCCATCATTTTTTCTGTCCTTTCTGCCCGACCACGTTACGCTCCCCGTGCGCCAGATGCGTGCTCCAGCTCACCACTAAAAACACCACCAGCGTACTGATGGTGCAGGAAACAAATATCGGGCCAAACTGGGCGCTTAGCAGATCGTAATACTGCATTACGCCCACGCCGATAGGCACAAACAGCAGCGCCATATAGCGGATAAGCACTGAGCAGCCGGGCTTGACCCAGTTTGCCGGCAGGATTTGTAGCGCCAGCAGCACAAACAGGATCAGCATGCCGATAATGCTGCCGGGAATAGTAATGGGCAGCAGCGAGGCGAGAAAAATACCTGCGTACAGGCAGGCATAAATAAGGACGAACGCGCGCAGATATTGCCAGACGACCATCAGTGATTTTTTCATAGTGAAAGCCCTTGATGAAACGCATTCATCATACAATTAAAATTGAAACCGTGCTACGGATCACATCATGACTTTTGAGCATACCAGACATTACTTTCTGGAACGTTGGGCATTTCACCAAACAAGGGGGGTGACAATGTTGCGCCATCAATATACGATTCATATATGAATTGTTATGGAACATATATATGGGCATCGTAAAAATCTCCGATCTGCTGCATGACGACATTCGTGATGCCAGCAAAGCCATGTCACGCTCGGTCAACGCGCAAGCGGAGTACTGGATCCGTCTCGGCATGATGAGCGAACTCTATCCTGACCTTAATCATCAACAAATAAAGATGATGATGCTGAAATCCGGCTCCGACCGCTTACTGGAGGTGATCAATGCCATCAATTCTCATTAAAACGGCGGATGAGCTGGCCCGTCAGCGTCATGCCGGGGAGCTGCTGGCTTCAGTGTTCACCATGCTGGACGCGTTTATTAAGCCTGGCGTAACCACCATGGAGATCAACAATCGCGCGGAGGCGTTCATCGTTGACCAGCTTCAGTCTCGTCCCGCCAGTAAAGGGCAGTATGACTATCCCTACGTGCTGAACACCTCGGTGAACGAGGTGGTGTGCCACGGTATTCCGAAGGCGTCTGAGCAGCTCAAATCGGGTGCCATCGTTAACGTCGACATTACCCTTGAAAAAGCGGGCATGATTGCCGACTCCAGTAAAATGTACCTCATTGGCGACGTTTCACCCCTTGCCCGCAGGCTGGTGAATAAAACCTACGAAGGAATGTGGAGAGGGATCAAGGCCGTCAAGCCGGGCGCGACGCTTGGCGACATCGGCCATGCCATTCAGTCCTATGTTGAAAGCCAGGGCTACAGCGTGGTGAGGGAATATTGCGGGCATGGGATTGGCAAAGAGATGCACGAAGAGCCGCAGGTGATGCACTACGGTAAAGCAGGTGAAGGTACTGTGCTGCAGCCGGGAATGGTCTTTACCATCGAACCGATGATCAACCAGGGTGACAGCCGGATCAAAACCAAAAAAGACGGCTGGACGGTCGTTACCCGTGACAAAAAGCTCTCTGCGCAATGGGAGCATACCATCGCCGTGACGGAAGACGGTTTTGAGGTGCTGACGCTGCGTCCCGAAGAGACGATACCAGATTAAGCCGCCCCGCGTTTTCCCCTGATACTGAGGCTTCCCACCTTTCGCGGTTGCGGCTACTATAGCGCGTCTTTTTTTACGGGTACTGATATGCGTGTATTACTGGCACCGATGGAAGGCGTGCTCGATTCGCTGGTGCGTGAGCTGCTGACCGACGTTAACGATTATGACCACTGCATCACCGAGTTCTTACGGGTGGTGGATATGTTGTTGCCGGTAAAATCGTTTTACAGACTCTGCCCGGAGCTGCATCGCCAGAGCCGTACCTCTTCCGGCACCTTGGTGCGTATTCAGCTGCTGGGGCAATATCCCGAGTGGCTGGCGGAAAACGCCGCCCGTGCGGTTGAGCTCGGCTCCTGGGGCGTGGATCTCAACTGCGGCTGCCCGTCGAAAATGGTCAACGGCAGCGGCGGCGGGGCCACGCTGCTAAAAGATCCGGAGCTTATCTATCGCGGTGCCAAAGCGATGCGCGAGGCGGTGCCTGCCCATCTGCCGGTGACGGTTAAAATCCGTCTTGGCTGGGACAGCGGCGACCGGCAGTTTGAAATTGCCGACGCGGTGCAGCAGGCGGGGGCCAGCGAGCTGGTGGTTCACGGGCGCACCAAAGAGGATGGCTACAAAGCCGAACGCATTAACTGGCAGGCCATTGCCGAGATCCGCCAGCGGTTGACCATTCCGGTGGTGGCGAACGGTGAAATCTGGGACCGCGAGAGCGCGCTGGCCTGTATGGCACAGACCGGCTGCGATGCGGTGATGATTGGCCGCGGGGCGCTGAACGTGCCCAACCTCAGCCGGGTGATTAAGTACAACGAGCCGCGCATGCCCTGGCCGGACGTGGTAACGCTGCTGAAAAAGTATTCCCGTCTCGAAAAGCAGGGCGATACCGGGTTATATCATGTTGCCCGCATCAAGCAGTGGCTGAGTTATTTGCGTAAAGAGTACGATGAAGCGCTGGGATTATTTCAGGAGATCCGCACCCTGCAGACGTCGGCAGATATTGCGCGGGTGATTCAGTCAAAATAATAAGCGTTAATCCGCTCACACTTTTTTAGATAATAAAAGATTCACGGTTTGCAACCGGGCGCGATGGTGTTAAGGTGCCCGGGTCTTATTACGCAGGGTTGTTACTGGTTACCAGGCAAAACCTAAGCGCTCCACGGCCTCATTCGCTGTGGAGCGCTTAGGTTTTTTTTTGCCTGTTATTTACGCAAGAAAATACACAGGAGAAAAGATTGCCGTAAGCTAAATACCGTCTGACAGTCCGATCCCTTTGTGTGGTTATTTTATGCCGCAGGGACAGCTATTACCTGAAATAAAGAAAATGCGACGGGCAATATATAAATTGCCTGCGACCGGCTACGCCTTAAATACTCAATCACAGGTTTATATGATGGCACAAAAATACACCCGCTTAACAGCCTGCGCGCTGGCTTTACTGGTCTCTTCCCCGCTGGCGATGGCGCAGGAGTGGAATGGCACGGTGCTTGGCTTCGAAGCGCCGCCGGACCCGATTCTGGGCGAGATGCTCGGCATCCGTAACATCCTCAGCGACAACGGTTTTACCTATAACCTCGGCTACCTGAATGAGATCGCATGGAACGGCGGCGGAGGCTACAACCATGATTCACACGTTGCCTACATCGACCAGTTTGCGCTGACCTTCAACCAGGATCTGGAGCGCTGGACCGGCATTCCCGATGCGCGTATCGAAGGCAATATTGTTAACCGAAACCACAACGACGATCTCACCACCCAGCGCGTGCAGGATCCGCGGGTCAACTTTAACGACCTGACTCAGGAGAGTTATGGTGGCCAATCCATCACCCGTCTGGGCTGGTTGACCTTTGCGCGTAGCTTTGACGATCGCCGCCTGACCTGGCGGATCGGGATGATGAACAAGGTGCAAACCTTCGATCAGATTATCCCCTGCGACTTCCAGATGCTCTCCCAGTGCGGCGGTAAATCGGCGAACTCGCTGACCTGGAACAACTGGAACGTCCACACCTGGGGCACCACCCTGGCGTACAGCATCACGCCGACCGTAACCCTCAAGGGCGGGGTGATGGAGCAAAACCCGGATGCGTCCAGCCGCAATCACGCCTGGAGCTGGTCGACGAAGGGCAGCAAAGGGGTGCTGCTGCCGCTGGAGATCGAGGCGCGTCCGCACATTAACGGTCTGCCGGGGGCGTACAACCTTGGCGTGCTGTATACCAACGCGCCGCAGCGCGATCTGTACGCAGGCAAATCCGGTGGGGCGGGAGCCAGCGATCCCAATGGCTATGCCGATCACGATGACACCTGGTTTATGTACGCCGGCTTTAACCAGCAGCTGACCCGCCATCAGGACGATCCCAACCGTGGCCTGAGCAGCTCGTTCAGCATGAGCCTCTCAGATCAGCGCAGTAACTACATGCACTCGGTGTACGCGGGCTCGCTGCGCTATCGCGGCCTGTTCGACGCCCGTCCGCAAGACTGGATTGGCTTTGGTCTGACGTGGATCGACATGAGCAACCAGTACGCCCGCAACCAGCGCTACATGAATACCCTGAGCGGCGTCACCGACTACAACAATCCGGCGTACCATCCGGTGCCGGGCCACTCCCTGAACGGTGAGTTTTATTACCGCTTCCGCCCGGTGAAATGGCTCGAGCTGCAGCCCGGTATTCAGTACTGGCACCATCCTGGCGGGATAGCGAAAACTCAGGACGCGTGGGTGACCGAACTGAAAACCGTTGTGACCTTTTGACCGCTGAACAGCGATCTATGTCACGTTTTCATCGGTGATACGTTGAGGCTGCGAATGAAAGTGATAGAGTGCCAGAACTGGATTGTTACTGCTGCGGCAGGCAAAACCTGATTTCTGGCTAACACCGGGGGTCAGGTTTTTTTGTTTCTGGGGTTCCGATGATAATCGCCAAAATTCTTAATAATAACGTGGTGGTTGTTCAGGATGAGCACGGGTGCGAGCAGGTCGTGATGGGCCGTGGGCTGGCCTTTCAGAAGCGCGTCGGTGAGCGCCTGGATAAAGAGAAAGTAGAAAAAGTGTTCGCGCTGAAAAGCAACGAACTGGTGCATCGCCTGGGGGAATTACTCAGTCAAATTCCCCTCGAAGTGATGACCACCTGCGACCGCATTATCGGGCTGGCGGCGCAGCGACTGGGAAAATTGCAGGAAAGTTTGTACATCACCTTAACCGACCACTGCTACTTTGCGATTGAGCGGCAGAAGAAGGGGCTGGCGATTAAGAACGTGCTGCTGTGGGATATCAAACGCCTCTACCCGAAAGAGTTTGAGCTGGGCCAGGAAGCCCGGGCCATTATCGCCAGACGGCTGGAGGTGGAGTTAGCCGAAGATGAAGCCGGGTTTATCGCGCTGCATCTGGTTACCGCCCAGCTGAACAGCGAAATGCCGGAAGTGATGCACGTCACCCGCGTAATGCAGGAGATCCTGCAGCTGGTGAAGTATCAGCTCCAGCTGGAGTATGACGAAGAGTCCCTGAGCTATCAGCGCTTTGTCACCCATCTGAAGTTCTTTGCCCAGCGGATGCTGACCCGCACGGTGGTGGAAGACGACGACGTCTCGCTGCACACGGCGGTGAAAGACAACTACGCGAAAGCGTGGAAATGCGCAGAGAAAATCGCGCAGCATCTGCAAAAAAGTTATCAGCGCGAGCTGACAACCGAAGAAATTATGTTCCTCGCCATTCATATCGAACGGGTGAGAAAAGAGGGGCGTTAAGCCTCAATAATCTGGATTGTTACTGCATCACGCAGGCAAAACCTGAGCGCGGCACCCGAGAGGGCGCTGTTCTCGGGTTTTTTTATTTTTACGACTCAGTCAAACCCTGCCTGCGGGCAGTGAAGAAGGAAATCGAGATGGAATATCAAGCGTTGGCGAAAGATATTCTCGGCCATGTGGGCGGCAAAGAGAACATCGTCAGTCTGGTTCATTGCGCCACCCGGCTGCGCTTTAAATTGAAAGAAAACCAAAAAGCGGACGCCGAAGGGCTGAAGAAAAATCCGGGCGTGATTATGGTGGTCGAAAGCGGCGGCCAGTTCCAGGTGGTGATTGGTAACCACGTGCATGACGTCTGGCAGGCGGTGCGCGGTGAAGCGGGCCTCAGCGATGATGCACCCGTAGCCGACGACACCGGCGATAAAGGCAGCCTCTTCGGGCGCTTAATCGACATTGTTTCCGGTATTTTTACGCCGTTTATCGGCATCCTGGCAGCCTCGGGGATCCTGAAAGGGCTGCTGGCGCTGGCATTGGTCTGCGGCTGGTTAAGTCCCGACAGCGGCACCTACAAAATCTGGTTTGCCGCCAGCGACGCGCTGTTCTACTTCTTCCCGATGGTTCTGGGCTACACCGCCGGTAAAAAGTTTGGCGGCAATCCGTTTATCACCATGGTGATTGGCGGGGCGCTTGTCCATCCGGCGATGATTCAGGCCTTCGAGGCCAGCCAGCAGGCGGGCGCGGTGGGAGAAGCCTTCCTCGGCATACCGGTGACCTGGTTTAACTACAGCTCGTCGGTTATTCCCGTCATCCTTGCCGCATGGGTCAGCTGCTGGCTGGAGAAGCAGAGCGCGAAGCGCCTGCCGTCGTCGATGAAAAACTTCTTCACTCCGCTGATCTGCTTAGCCGTCACCGTGCCGCTTACCTTCCTGATTATTGGCCCGATTGCCACCTGGCTGAGCCAGCTGCTGGCAAACGGTTATCAGTGGATTTACGTGCTGGCTCCGTGGCTGGCGGGTGCGGCAATGGGTGCCCTGTGGCAGGTGTGCGTGATCTTCGGTCTGCACTGGGGGCTGGTGCCGCTGATGATCAACAACCTTGCGGTGCTGGGCCACGACTCGATGCTGCCGATGCTGTTACCTGCGGTATTTGGCCAGGTCGGGGCCGCGCTGGGCGTGTTCCTGCGCAGCCGCGACACACGTCAGAAGATGCTGGCGGGCTCCTCGGTCACCGCAGGGATCTTCGGCATCACCGAACCGGCGGTGTACGGCGTGAACCTGCCGCTGCGTCGTCCGTTTATCTTCGGCTGCGTGGCGGGGGCCATCGGCGGGGCGATTGTCGGCTTCAGCGACACGTACGTCTACTCCTTTGGCTTTGCCAATATCTTTACCGTGGCGCAAATGATCCCGCCGGGCGGGGTGGACGCTACCCTGTGGGGCGGAATTATCGGCACCCTGGTGGCACTGGTGCTGAGCTGCGTGATGACGCTGGTGGCCGGGATGCCGCGCCGTGCGGCAGAAGCCACGCCGGTAGCGGTAACCGTGGGTGAAAACGATGTTCTGTCACCGATGACCGGTACCGTTCTGGCCCTGGATCAGGTTCCTGATGCGACCTTTGCCAGCGGCCTGCTCGGCAACGGCGCGGCGATTATTCCCTCGGATAACAAAGTGATTGCGCCCTTTGCCGGAGAAGTGGCCTCGCTGTTTGCCACTAAACATGCCATCGGCTTACTGAGCGACAGCGGCATTGAAGTGCTGATCCACGTCGGGATCGACACCGTGAAGCTCGACGGCAAGCCGTTTACCGCCCACGTGAAGGTGGGTGACAAAGTTCAGCCGGGCGATCTGCTGCTGGAGTTCGACCGCCAGGCAATCATTGATGCCGGATACGATCTGGCGACCCCGATTATTATCAGTAACAGCGACGAGTACCGCGATGTCGTGACCGTGGCGGCAACCGCCGTCCAGGCCGGCACGCCGTTACTCTGCGTCAGCCATCAATAACAGGAGAACGTAATGAAAACTTTCCCAAATGATTTCTTGTGGGGCGGCGCGGTTGCCGCGAATCAGGTAGAAGGCGCTTATCTGGAAGATGGCAAAGGCCTGTCCACCTCTGACGTTCAGCCGCAGGGCGTGTTTGGCCAGGTGGTCGAGCGCGTCGCTGGCGACAGCGGCATCAAAGACGTGGCGATCGATTTCTACCATCGCTACCCGGAAGACATCAAACTGTTCGCCGAAATGGGCTTCAGCTGCCTGCGCGTCTCCATTGCCTGGACGCGTATCTTCCCGAACGGCGACGAACAGCAGCCGAACGAAGCCGGACTGGCATTTTACGACAAGCTGTTTGACGAGCTGGCAGCGCACAACATCACCCCGCTGGTGACGCTGTCGCACTACGAAATGCCGTGGGGGCTGGTGCAGCAGTACGGCGGCTGGGGCAACCGTCAGGTGATCGGCTTCTTCGAGCGCTATGCCCGCACCGTCTTCACCCGCTATCAGCATAAGGTGAAGCTGTGGCTCACCTTTAACGAGATTAACATGTCCCTGCACGCGCCGATGACCGGCGTGGGCCTGCCGGAAACCAGCAGCAAGGCGGAAGTCTATCAGGCGATCCACCATCAGTTGGTGGCGAGTGCGCTGGCGGTGAAGGCCTGCCACGAGATCGTTGCCGACGGGAAAATCGGTAACATGCTGCTGGGCGGGCTGGTCTATCCGCTGACCTGCAAGCCGGACGATGTGCTGGAAGCCCTGCAGGAAAACCGTAGCTGGCAGTTCTTCGGCGACGTACAGTGCCGTGGGGCATATCCGGGCTACATGCTGCGCTTCTTCCGCGATAACGGCATTCAGCTGGAGATGACCGACTCAGATCGCGAGGCGTTGAAATCGACCATCGACTTTATCTCCTTCAGCTACTACATGACCGGCTGCGTCACCACCGATGAAGCGCTGAACCAGCAGGCGCGCGCCAACATCCTGAACATGGTGCCGAACCCGCACCTGGCAAGCTCTGAGTGGGGCTGGCAGATTGACCCGGTGGGCCTGCGTAACCTGCTGAACGTGCTCTGGGATCGCTATCAGAAGCCGCTGTTTATTGTGGAAAACGGTCTGGGAGCGAAAGACAAGCCGGATGCTGAGGGCGTAGTGCAGGATGATTATCGCATCAGCTACCTCAATGATCATCTGGTGCAGGTGCGCGAGGCGATTGACGACGGTGTCGAGGTGATGGGGTACACCAGCTGGGGGCCGATCGACCTGGTCAGCGCCTCCAAAGCGGAACTCTCTAAACGCTACGGCTTTATCTATGTCGATCGCGACGACAGCGGCGCAGGCACCTTAGCGCGCAGCCGTAAAAAAAGCTTCTACTGGTATCAGGAAGTGATTGCGACAAACGGTGCCTCGCTGAAAGCGTAATCGCCTAAAAGGCCCGGCAGCACGCCGGGCCCCTTATATTAAAAGATCGCCTTAAATACACCCGTCACTACCAGTAAACCAATCAGAAATATAATCAGAATAACCCACAGTAATATTTTCATTCGCTACTCCTGCGCATTTGTGTCGCTAATAAGTGTAGCAGCGGCAGGTCAGTTGAGGAGTAAATCACCGCTGCCCCGGCCCTTTGCAGGATATGTAAAGGTATGACAAAGTGTGGATTGCCACCGATACCTAAAAAAACGAAACGCAGCAGGCGTAATTTGCACCTTTCCTTTGTGTGTGAATAACGTGATGAAACGTGCAAGTCTGTATTGTCTGCCTCTCTCTCTTTTTCTGGTTGCCTGTGCGCCCCGCCACGATACAGCCGCCTCCCTGAATCAACAGATCCCTGCCGCCAAAATAGAAACCGGGCTGGCCGCGGGCCAATGGCCAAAAAATGAGTGGTGGAAAGATTTCCACGATCCGCAGCTGGATGGTCTGATCGCCAAAGCGCAGGCCGATGCGCCGGATATGCAAATTGCCCGTCAGCGTATTGCCCTCGCCGAAGCGCAGGCCAAAATGGCGATGGCCGCAGACGGCCCGGAAGTGGATTTTTCTGCTGATGCCGAACGGCAAAAAATGTCTGCAGAAGGGCTGATGGGGCCGTTCGCGCTGACCGATCCGGCGGCGGGCACCACCGGGCCGTGGTACACCAACGGTACCTTTGGCTTAACCGCCGGCTGGGATCTGGATTTGTGGGGCAAAAACCGCGCTCAGGTCGAGGCCCGCATTGGTAAAGTCAACGCCCAGAGCGCGGAGATGCAGCAAACCCGACAGCTGCTCGCCAGCAGCGTGGCGCGCCTGTACTGGGAATGGCAGACCCAGGATGCCGTCGGGCAGGTGTTAACCTCCATCAAACAGCAGCAGATGGCGATTATAGGCAGCGACCAGGAGCTGTATCAGCACGGGATCACCTCGTCCGTGGAAGGGGTCGAAACCGACATCAACGCCAGTAAAACCGACGAGCGGCTGGCGGAAGTGCACGGCAAAATGAAAGCCATTGAGGCCCGTCTTGAGGCCCTCACTCAGACCGCGTCGATCACGCTGACCCCGCGTGCCTTGCCCGCCGTGGAGACGAAATTGCCTTCCTCGCTGGGCTACCAGCTGCTGGCCCGACGCCCCGATCTGCAGGAAGCGCACTGGTATATCGACGCCTCCCTGAATGAAGTGGAGGCGGCAAAAGCAGCGTTTTATCCCGACGTAAATCTGATGGCTTTTATCCAGCAGGATGCGCTGCACTTAAGCGATCTGTTCCGCTCCTCGGCGCAGCAGATGGGCGTCACCGCCGGGCTGACCCTGCCGATTTTTGACAGCGGTCGGTTAAACGCGAACCTCGATATTGCCCAGGCGCAAAGCAACCTGTCGGTAGCCAACTACAACAAAGCGGTGGTGGAGGCGGTTAATCAGGTGGCCCGCACGGCAAGCGAGGTGGAAACGCTGATGGCGAAAAACCAGCAGCAGCAGCGGGTAGAAGCCGATGCCGCGCGCGTGGTGGCGCTGGCCCAGGCGCGCTTTAACGCCGGGATCATTGCCGGATCGCGCGTCAACGAGGCCAAAATCCCTGCCCTGCAGGAACAACTCACCGGGCTGACGCTGCAGGGGCAGTACGTCGATGCCTCGCTGCAGCTGACCTCCGCGTTGGGCGGCGGCTATCACCACGGGTAATGCATGAGGATTATCTATACTTATCTCTTTGCAGTTTTCTGGAGGTGAGTATGACGTCAACCCATCGTGTAGCAATTGTCACCGCATCCGATTCCGGGATCGGCAAAACCACCGCGCTGATGCTGGCGGAGCGCGGGTTTGATATTGGCGTGACCTGGCACTCTGACGAAGAGGGGGCGATGGAAACCTGTCGCGAGGTCGAGGCGCGGGGACAGCGGGCAGAGGCCATCCATCTGGATCTCAGCCATCTGCCGGACGGCGCCGAGGCCATCAACACCCTGATCGCCCGTTTTGGCCGCATTGACGTGCTGGTGAATAACGCCGGGGCGATGAGCAAAGCTCCGTTTCTGGATATGGACTATGACGCGTGGCGAACCATTTTTACCGTCGACGTGGACGGGGCGTTTCTCTGCTCGCAGATTGCCGCCCGACAGATGGTGAAGCAGGGGAAGGGCGGGCGCATCGTGAATATTACCTCGGTGCATGAACACACCCCGCTGCCCGAAGCCAGCGCCTACACCGCTGCCAAACATGCGCTCGGCGGCCTGACCAAATCGATGGCGATTGAGCTGGTGCAGCACAACATTCTGGTCAATGCCGTGGCGCCCGGCGCTATCGCCACGCCGATGAACGACATGGACGAAAGCGACGTCGAGCCCGGCTCGATGCCCAATATTCCGCTGGCCCGGCCGGGGTATACCAAAGAGATTGCCAGCCTGGTGGCCTGGCTGTGCGACAGCGACGCCAGTTACACCACCGGACAGTCGTTTATCGTCGACGGCGGGTTTATGCAGGCCAATCCGCAGTTTAAGCCTGCCGAATAAGCCGTTATCGGGATTCCCGGTGCTTGAACCACAGCCGGACGGCGACCACCAGCACCAGCACCACAATCAGCCAGATGAGGTGGCGCAGGTGCTGATCGAGGTCGTGCAGCCACGGCCCCAGCACTTCGCCACCGACATAGCCTAAGGTGGTGAAGATCAATGCCCAGACGATGGCACCCAGAATGTTCAGCGGCAGGAAGAGTTTGGGTGGCAGGCGGCTGGCGCCGATCAGTAGCGGACCGATAATGCGAAAGCCGTACATAAACCGCGCCCCGATGACGAACAGGTAAGGGTGGCGTTGGATCAGCCGCTGAGCGCGGTCGATCTTGCTCTGATGGCGGGAAAAGCGGCGCAGAATTGTCGGGCCAAAGCGCACCCCGATAAAGTAGAGCAACTGATCGCCGATCATGCCCCCCAGCGCCACTGCCGCCACCACCAGTGGAAAACGCAGCAGCCCTTGATGCGCCGCTACCCCCCCTAACAGGGTGATGGTTTCGCCTTCCGCCATACTGCCGACCACGAGCGCGGCATAGCCATATTGTGTAATCAGTGCATTGATATCCATCGGGTAAGCGTAGCGCAGTAACCCCCCACGATCAGCTATTTTCTGCCTGTACAGAAAATAATCGCAGGCCTGCATTATACTTGAGATATCGCTAGCGGGCCGACAACAAGGGGGCGTTATGAACCATGTCTGGGGACTCTTTTCCCATCCCGATCGTGAAATGCACGTTATCAGAAGCGAGAACGAAACGGTCAGTCATCACTATACCCACCACGTATTGATGATGGCCGCGGTTCCGGTGATCTGCGCGTTTATCGGTACCACCCAAATCGGCTGGGACTTTGACGACGGCACCATTGTCAAACTCTCATGGATGACCGGCCTGGCGCTGGCCGTGGTGTTTTACGGCATGATGCTGGCGGGCGTGGCAGTAATGGGGCGCGTGATTTACTGGATGGCGCGGAAATATCCGCAGCGGCCGTCGCTGGCCCATTGCATGGTGTTCGCCGGTTACGTTGCGACCCCGCTGTTTCTGAGCGGTATCGTGGCGCTGTACCCGATTGTCTGGCTGTGCGCGCTGGTAGGCACTCTGGCGCTGTTTTATACCGGCTATCTGCTGTATGTCGGCATTCCGACCTTCCTGAATATCAATAAAGAAGAGGGCCTGAGCTTCTCGGGTTCGACGCTGGCCATCGGCGTGCTGGTGCTGGAAGCCCTGCTGGCGCTGACGGTTATTCTTTGGGGTTATGGATACCGTCTCTTCTGACGCTTCTGCATTGCTGGTGCAATTGCCAGCAATGCAGCATCTGTTCACGATTAACTGCTGGCAGCAAGGCATTCGGGCGGCTATGATGCCTGTGCCAGCCCCTGCGCACGGCTTTGCACGGGCGGTGTACGTTATTACGTGCATGAATAATTATCAGAAATCTCACCATGCTCAAATTCCGCATTTCTATACTGAGTCTTGCACTGTTGCTGGCTGTGCCAGTGGCGACCCCCGCGCTCGCCAAAACCGCCGCCGTCACTGCTGCGGCGCAACCGGAAATTGCCTCCGGTAGCGCAATGATTGTCGATCTGCAAACCAACAAAGTGATCTACGCCAGCCACCCGAATCTGGTGCGCCCGATTGCGTCAATCACCAAATTAATGACCGCGATGGTGGTGCTGGATGCACGGCTGCCGCTGGATGAAAAGCTGCGCGTCGATATCAGCCAGACGCCTGAAATGAAAGGGATTTACTCCCGCGTGCGTCTGAACAGCGAAATCAGCCGTAAAAACATGCTGCTGCTGGCCCTGATGTCCTCTGAAAACCGCGCGGCAGCCAGCCTGGCGCACCACTATCCGGGCGGCTATAAGGCCTTTATCCAGGCGATGAATAACAAAGCCCGGTCGCTGGGGATGACCCAGACGCGCTTTGTCGAGCCTACCGGCCTGTCGATTCAGAACGTCTCGACCGCGCAGGATCTGACTAAGCTGCTGATTGCCAGCAAGCAGTATCCACTGCTCGGCCAGCTCAGCACCACCCGTGAAGAGATGGCGACCTTCTCGAACCCGGCCTACACGCTGCCGTTCCGTAACACCAACCATCTGGTTTATCGGGATAACTGGAATATCCAGCTGACCAAAACCGGCTTTACCAACGCCGCGGGTCACTGTCTGGTAATGCGTACGGTCATTAACGGTAAGCCGGTGGCGCTGGTGGTGATGGATGCGTTCGGCAAATATACCCACTTTGCCGATGCCAGCCGCCTGCGGACCTGGATTGAAACCGGGAAGGCACAGCCCGTTCCGGCAGCGGCTCTGAGCTATAAAAAGCAGAAAGCCGCGCAGATGGCGACCGCGCAAAACGATTGAGTTGGTTGTTTTCGCCCGGTAAGCGTAGCGCCGCCGGGCACAGCCGCATTACTTCGGCGGGGTCCAGTCCCCGTCGTTGAGCGGGCGCTGCATAATCAGCGTATCGCGCCAGTCACCTTTCTTGAATCCCACGCTTCTGAGCTGTCCAGCCACTTCAAATCCGTGTTTTTTATGCAGGCGTAACGAGCCGGTGTTATTCGGCCCATCGCCGACGATGGCGATCATCTGCCGCCAGGGACCTTCTTCACTGCGGGTAATTAACGCGCTCAGCAGGGCGCTGCCAAAGCCGCGTCCGGGGGTGCTGGCTTCAACGTAAATGGATTCTTCGATGGTATAGCGGTAGGCCGGGCGAGGACGGTAGGGGGTGGCGTAGCAGTAGCCCACTACGATGCCCTGATAGATGGCCACCAGCCAGGGTAAGCCTACGCTGACCACCGTGCTCATGCGCTCGCGCATCTCTTCGACGGTGGGGGGAACTTCTTCAAAAGATGCGCGTCCATTGAGGACGTGCCAGGCGTAGATGGCCGTGATGGCATGGGCGTCTTCAGCCTGCGCATCACGTATTTTAAGGTCCGTCCCGATTGAACTTTCAATAGCCGACATGGTGCGCCCGCTCCTCAGCGAAAAAGCCAGAGAAATGTTTCTCTGGCGACCTGTCGCTACTCTAGACCTATTTTTGCGGGCTTAACAGCCAGTTAACATTGGCTAACTGGTTTGATCAGTGGCTTGCATGTTGATAGTCGCTGTTTGCGGCGCTTCCTGCCAGTTTTTATGCTTGGTTGTTTTACCAATGCCGGGATTCATGCTGTTGGTCGGGTCATTATTCCGATAAAACTGCTTTAATGCATCCGGCGCTTCATAGACGTGACCGACATTGTGTTCTGCAGGATATTGTGCGCCGCGCGCCTGCAGCAGGGTCAGCATTTGCGCCTTCAGCGCGTGGGCGTCGACCCCTTTTTTGACGATGTAATCCTGATGGAAGACGTAGCACATAAAATGGCCGTAATAGAGTTTGTGCACCAGCTGGCTGTCAATCTCCGGCGGCAGGGTTTCAAACCAGTCGGTATCGTTGCGGCGCAGGGCGATATCCAGCGCCAGAATATCTTCCACCTCGTCAGCATGCACCGCCTGATAGCGGATCGCTGCACCTGCGGCGGCAAAGCGGTGTAAGAACGCCTTGTTGCCCTCTTCCGGGGTACAGGCAAAGAAGTCGCCCTCGGCCGTTTTAAAGAACCCGGCCAGCCACGCCTGCGCTTCGGCAATCCCATCGCCTGACATTTTCAACAGCAGGTGATGTTCATACTTATCGCGCCAGCTTTTCATGCGCGGCGGCAGATGCGCCGGGAAGGCGCTGCCCAGTTTTTGCATAAAGCGGTCGCTGAAGTGCGGCTTAAACAGCGACACTTTCTCCAGCATTGCATCGGTGCGCCCCTTCATGGTGAAGAACAGCGGCATCTTGTCGGTGCCGAGCTTGTCGATCATCAGGAAGGTATCTTTGCCGTAGCGCTCGGCGATGTCGTAGATATCCCGGTGCATATACTCACCTGCTACCGGCAGGTGGGTGAACTCACCCAGAATATGGCGACGGATGGTGGTCAGCACCTCGGGCTGGTTGGTGCCGATGTAAAACACCTGCTGCTGCTTCTGCGCAGGGAAGGTATCCAGACGCACGGCAAACACCGCCAGCTTGCCCGCGCAGCCGGAGGATTCAAACAGCCGATCCGGGTCGGCGTTATAGCGCGCCGGGGTGTCCGCGTCGATTTCGCGCACCCGGGTAATGTAGTCATGATCGTGGGCGTGGCGGCCGTCATGCAGCACATCGCTGTCTTTGACCCGCTCATCGTCCAGCTTGCTGAGGATCTGTTCCGGGGTCACGCCAAGGTCGATGCCCAGATGGTTTACCAGCTGCAGCTTGCCGCTCTCATCGATGCGGGCGAACAGGGACATTTCGGTGTACGCCGGACCGCGCTGCACCAGCGAGCCGCCGGAGTTATTGCAGATCCCGCCAATCACCGAGGCGCCGATGCACGATGAACCAATCACCGAATGCGGTTCCCGGCCCAGCGGCTTGAGCGCTTTTTCCAGCGCATACAGGGTGGTGCCCGGGAAGGCCAGCACCTGCTCGCCTTTATCCAGCAGATGCAGTTTGTCGAGGCGCAGGGTGCTGATGATCACAATGTCGCGGTCGTAATCGTTGCCGTTCGGCGTGGAGCCTTCGGTCAGACCGGTATTGGCCGCCTGCATCAGAATGATTTTATCGGCCGCGACGCAGGCGCTGAGCACCCGCCACAGCTCCAGCAAGGTTCCCGGGAATACCACGGCGAGCGCGTTACCCTGGCCTGAGCGGAAGCCCTTACGGTAGCGGGCGGTCTTCGCGGCATCGGTCAGCAGATGCGCGTGACCCACCAGGCGCGACAGGTCATTAATAAAAGTCTCGTTATCGTGATTTCGAACAGAGGACATCTTCCACCCCTTGTGGTAAGTCAAAATGATCGCCATAAATCATAGCGCGATTAATGTTTAAGCGAACACCTATTCGCCTGCAAAATCAGAGAATAAACCCTGCACCCTGCTCAGGGTTTATGGCACACTGCGCTCTTCGCACGGTCTGGCCGCGACTATCCGGCGGTTTTTGATGAGAGAGTAAACGAGATGAAATGGCTTTGTTCTGTAGGTATCGCTGTGAGTCTGGCGTTGCAACCTGCGCTGGCAGATGACCTGTTTGGCAATCATCCGCTGACGCCGGAAGCCCGGGACGCATTTGTTACTGACCTGCTCACAAAAATGTCGGTCGATGAGAAAATCGGCCAGCTGCGTTTGATTAGCGTCGGCCCGGATAACCCGAAAGAGGCGATTCGCGAGATGATCAAAGCCGGGCAGGTGGGGGCGATTTTCAACACCGTCACCCGTCAGGATATCCGCAAAATGCAGGATCAGGTGATGGAACTCAGCCACCTGAAAATTCCCCTGTTCTTCGCCTATGACGTGGTCCACGGTCAGCGTACCGTCTTCCCGATCAGCCTCGGGCTGGCCTCCTCCTTTAATCTCGATGCGGTGAAAACCGTCGGGCGCGTCTCGGCCTATGAAGCGGCAGACGACGGCCTGAATATGACCTGGGCGCCAATGGTGGATGTCTCGCGCGATCCGCGCTGGGGCCGCGCCTCGGAAGGCTTTGGGGAAGATACCTACCTGACCGCGACGATGGGCAAAACCATGGTTGAAGCGATGCAGGGCAAAAGCCCGGCGGATCGCTATGCGGTGATGACCAGCGTTAAGCACTTTGCCGCCTACGGTGCCGTCGAAGGCGGGAAAGAGTACAACACCGTTGATATGAGCCCGCAGCGCCTGTTCAACGACTATATGCCGCCGTACAAAGCGGGGCTGGATGCGGGCAGCGGCGCAGTAATGGTGGCGCTGAACTCCCTCAACGGCACCCCGGCGACCTCCGATGCCTGGCTGCTGAAAGAGGTCCTGCGCGATCAGTGGGGCTTTAAGGGCATCACCGTGTCCGACCACGGGGCGATCAAAGAGCTGATTAAACACGGCGCGGCGTCCGATCCGGAAGATGCGGTTCGCGTGGCGCTGAAGTCCGGCATCAACATGAGTATGAGCGATGAGTACTACAGCAAATACCTGCCGGGGCTGATTAAAAGCGGCAAAGTCACGATGGCCGAGCTGGATGACGCCGCCCGCCACGTGCTGAACGTGAAATATGACATGGGGCTGTTTAACGATCCGTACAGCCACCTGGGGCCGAAAGAGTCCGACCCGGAAGATACCAACGCCGAAAGCCGCCTGCACCGTAAAGAAGCGCGTGACGTGGCGCGTGAAAGTCTGGTGCTGCTGAAGAACCGTCTCGAGACGCTGCCGCTGAGCAAATCCGGCACCGTTGCAGTGGTCGGGCCGCTGGCTGACAGCAAGCGCGACGTGATGGGTAGCTGGTCTGCCGCAGGCGTAGCGGATCAGTCCGTCACCGTGCTGACGGGCATCCAGAATGCGCTCGGTGACAAGGGCAAGGTGATTTACGCCAAAGGCGCGAACGTCACCGGCGACCAGGACATCGTTACCTTCCTCAATCAGTACGAAGAGGCGGTGAAGGTCGATCCGCGTCCGGCGCAGGCGATGATTGACGAAGCGGTGAACGCGGCGAAACAGTCTGACGTGGTGGTTGCCGTGGTGGGTGAAGCCCAGGGGATGGCGCACGAAGCGTCGAGCCGTACCGATATCACCATCCCGCAGAGCCAGAAGGCGCTGATTGCCGCGCTGAAAGCGACCGGCAAACCGCTGGTACTGGTGCTGATGAACGGTCGTCCGCTGGCGCTGGTCGAAGAGAATCAGCAGGCTGACGCGATTCTGGAAACCTGGTTCGCCGGCACCGAGGGCGGTAACGCCATTGCCGACGTGCTGTTCGGCGATTACAACCCGTCGGGCAAACTGCCAATGTCCTTCCCGCGCTCCGTGGGGCAGATCCCGGTGTACTACAGCCACCTCAACACTGGCCGTCCGTACAACGCGGACAAACCGAACAAATACACCTCGCGCTATTTCGACGAAGCCAACGGCCCGCTGTATCCGTTCGGATATGGCCTGAGTTATACCAGCTTCAGCGTGTCTGAGGTGAAAATGTCCTCGCCAACGCTGGCGCGTGACGGCAGCGTGACCGCCAGCGTGGACGTGACCAACACCGGCAAACGTGAAGGGGCGACGGTAATGCAGCTGTACGTGCAGGATGTCACCGCTTCGATGAGCCGTCCGGTGAAACAGCTGCGCGGTTTTGAGAAGGTGAACCTGAAACCGGGCGAAACCAAAACCGTCAGCTTCCCGATTGACGTCGATGCGCTTAAGTTCTGGAACCAGCAGATGAAATATGACGCTGAGCCGGGCAAATTCAACGTCTTTATCGGCGTTGATTCCGCCCGCGTAAACAAAGGCGAGTTCGAACTGCTGTAATTCCACCCGGCGGTGCTGCGCTTGCACGGGCCTACGCATTTCGTAGGTCGGGTAAGCGCAGCGCCACCCGGCAATTGCCAGACGACGCCTCACTCTATGATTCGTGACTGGCCCCACAGAATTTCTTTCCTTTGCCCTGAAAGGCGCTTAACCCTCGCGTTTATCACGCTTTTCCGCCTGTGAATTGTGATTATCTTCACATTTCATTTTTGCCTCACCCGGCAAAACGTGAACCCCATCAAAAGCGCTTTGCAGCACGTCATCCCGCCGTGATGCTGTTCACTCTTCGTTAAAAATCCCCGGAATCCCCCCGCGAGCCGTGGCCTGAAACGGCGTTAAATGCCCGTCACTTAACAGCTGACAGGTATCCACATGAAGCTCTCGTTAGACGATGTCGACCTCGACCGCAGCGGTCTGTCTCTTGTCACCCACACCCTGCAGGGCGTAATCGATACCCTGGCGCAGGCGGGTGGCGGCACGCTGGTGGTGACGCCCGGAACGTATTTGACTGGCACGCTGGTGTTGCCGTCACACTTCACCCTGCATCTGGAGGCGGGTGCGCGACTGCTGGCCAGTCCGCAGGAGGCTGACTATCAGGCTGCCGAAACGCAAAGCATGGCGGAGCTGTCGCGGATGGCGCTACTGTACGCCCGCGATGCGCATCACCTTACCCTCAGCGGTGCAGGCTGTATCGACGGTAACGCCAGCGCCTGGTTTGCCCCACAGCCGGATGCTCAGGGCTATCGCCAGCCGAAAACCCACCGCCCGCGAATGCTGGTGCTCGAAGGCTGCCAGCAGGTGCGGATCGCAGATATCACCTTGTGCGACGCGCCGATGTGGACCGCGCATCTGGTCAGCTGTAGCCATGTGTTTATCAACAACATCACCATCGATAACGATCTGACGCTCTCCAATACCGATGCGCTGGATATCGACAGCTGCCAGCACGTTCACCTCAGCAACAGCTATTTCAGCGCTGCCGATGACGGCATCTGCCTGAAAACCACCGCCAAAGCGGCGGAACTTCAGCAGGCGACAGAGAACGTCACGGTCAATAACTGCATCATCCGCTCGAAGAGCTGCGCGATCAAAGTCGGGACCGAAACCTTCGCCGATATCCGCAACGTCGCGGTTAACAACTGCGTTATCTTCGAATCCAACCGCGCCATCGGCCTCGTCTCCCGCGATGGCGGCCAGTTTAGCCAGATGCTGTTCAGCAACATCCTCTTCGACTGCCGCCACGGCGACCCGTGCCACTGGGGCAAAGCCGATCCGGTGTTTGTCTCGGTTCGCCATCGCGCACCGGACATCACTCCGGGGCAAATTCGCCAGATCACCTTCTCCAACCTCAGCGGCAGCGGGGAGGGGGCAATCAACCTGCACAGCGACATTCCGGGCGCGATTCGCGACGTCACCTTCAACGGCCTGACCTTCTCCCAGCAGCTGAGCGTCAGCGACGAGCAGGGCAGCTACGACGTGCGCCCGCCCTGCAATCCCGAGCGACCGACCGGGATGGGTCTGGATAACGCCTATCTCGTCAACCCGCAAACCGGGCGCGCACACGGGGTTGAGCCTTATCCGCACGGCCTGCCTGCGCTGTATGCCACCGGCGTTCAGGGTTTACAGCTTAACGCCCTCAACATTACCCGTCCGCAGCCGCTCCCCGCAGGCTGGGATGACGAGGCAATCCGGGTTTATCCGCCACATTCAGGGAACAGAAAATGATAAAAAAAGTGCGTGAAATAAAACTGCGTAACTACGTCTGTTACGGACTGGCCGACGTGATCGGCTCCGGCGCGTTTACGCTGGTCAGCGCCTGGCTGCTGTTTTTCTTAACCACTTTCTGCGGCCTGTCGCCGATCGAGGCGGGCTCGCTGTTTGCGGTGGCGCGCATTGTCGATGTGATCATGTGTCCGGTCATCGGTTACGTTTCCGATAACTTTCATAAAACCGCACTCGGCCGTCGCTTTGGCCGCCGCCGCTTCTTCCTGCTGGCCAGTATTCCGCTGGTGTCGGTCTACAGCCTGCTGTGGGTCGAGGGCTTCAACTACTGGATGTATCTGCTGTTCTACATTCTGTTTGAGATCGTCTACACCATGATCATCATCCCTTACGACACCCTGTCGGCTGAGATGACCTCGGATTTCAACAAGCGCTCTAAGCTCACCAGCGCCCGCATGTACATTGCCCAGCTGGCCGGTTTTGCCGCCGCGTTCCTGCCGGGGCGTCTGGTGGCGTACTTTGGTCCGGATTCGTCAGACTCGTTCTTCTATACCGGGGCCATCTTCACCGTCTCCTTTATGATCGTGCTGTTCTTCGTCTATTTCGGGACCTGGGAACGCTCGCTTGAGGAGATCCAGCAGAACGAAGTCCACGACGAAGAGGAGGAGAAAGAACCGCTGGCGACCCGTATCTATCATATTTATTACGATTTCGTTTCGACCCTGAAAATCAAAACCTTCCGTTCGCATCTGGGGATGTACCTCGGAGGCTCGGTGGCCCAGGATATTTTCAACTCGGTGTTTACCTATTTCGTGGTCTTCGCCCTAATGACCTCGTCGGTGATGGCCTCGAACCTGCTTGGGGTCATTAACGCCCTGCAGTTCTTTGGCGTTGGCATTGCTACCTGGCTGACCCTGCGCTATTCCCCGTCCCGCGCCTTTGCCACTCAGGCGTCGATGGGGCTGGTGGCCTTCGCGCTGCTGGTCTCGGCTTACTTCAGCGAAACCAGCGGCATGGTGATGCTGTATGCCGGGGCGGCGATTGCCGGTCTGGCGCGCGGCGGGATCTACGCCATTCCGTGGAATAACTACACCTTCGTGGCGGACGTGGATGAGATCCTCACCTGCCAGCGGCGGGAGGGGATCTTCGCTGGCTTTATGAGCCTGCTGCGTAAAGCCTCGCAGGCGATGTCGATTTTCCTCGTCGGGGTGGCGCTGCAGATGTCCGGCTTTGTCTCCGGCCAGAGCGCTCAGCCGCAGTCGGCCATTAACATGATCATGGTGATCATGATTGTGCTGCCGGTGATCCTCACCCTCTGGGGGATCTGGTCGGCCTTCCAGTTCCGCGTGAACAGCCGGACGCACGCCATTCTTAACGAAGAAGTGGCGCGTCTGAAGCAGGGCGGCAGCAAAGCGAGCGTCAGTGCAGAACACCGCCGGGTCATCGAAAGCCTGACCGGGATGCCATACGAGCACTGCTGGGGCGACAACTCCGTGGGTTATCTCAACCGCAAACGGATGCTGGCGCGCCAGAGTTCGGCGCAGCTGACCAACGCCTGACCCTCCAACCCGGACCGGGCTTGTGCGCCCGGTCCGCTCAAGACGAAGCAAAATGACAGAACACAGCGTATACATTCAGCATGGACTCTGGGCCAGGCTGGGACTCCCCCGCGAACTGAGCTGGGGCTTTATCGGGATTTTCCTGTTCATTACCGGAGCCACCATCGAGCAGAGCTGGCTGGCGTCGATGTTGCAACACCGCGGATTCGACGCTTTCCACATCAGCCTGCTGTCGTCGGTGTTTGGCCTGTGCGTGGCGGTGGTGTCGTGGTTCTCCGGAATTGGCGCAGGCGTGCTTGGCCTGCGCCGCATGATGTGGGCGGCGACAGCGGTCTACTTTATCGGCTCGATTCCGTTTATCGGCTATGCCCTGCCGCAGGGGAACTACCCGCTGATGGTGGCGAGCTATGCCCTGCGCGGCGTGGCCTATCCGCTGTTTGCCTACTCGTTTCTGGTGTGGATTAACCAGCGCTGCGAGCCGCGCATTCTCGGGCGCGCGGTCTCCTGGTTCTGGATTGCTTTTGGCGTGGGGATGACCATCGTCGGGCCCTGGTACTCCGGGGTCATGCTGCCCGCTATTGGCGAAACCGCCACCCTGCTGAGCGGCTTTGTCTTTGTAGTGCTGGGGGCGTTCTGCGCGCTGGTGTTGAACCGCGATCGCCCCGCGGTGGAGCAGGGCGGTAGCATGGGCGCAGCCCTGAGCGAAGGGATTAGGGTGCTGGTGCGCGAGCCGAAAATGCGTCTCGCGGTGATCGTCAAAACCATCAACGACATCGGCAAATTTTCGCTGGTGATCCTGATGCCGGTCTACCTGCCGCACTTTGGCTTCAGCATTGCCCAGTGGCTCACCATCTGGGGGCTGGTGAACGTGGTCAACATCTTCGCCAGCTACTTCTTCGGCTGGCTGGGCGACACCATCGGCTGGCGCAATACGGTGGTCTGGTTCTCCGGCACCCTCTGTGGGCTGGCGATGCTGGCGGTGTGCTATGCCCCGGTGCTGTTTGGCAACAGCGAAACCGCATTGTTCTGTGCCCTGGCGCTGTACGCCATCGGACTGGGGGCTTTCGGGCCGCTTAGCGCGCTGATCCCGTCGCTGCTGCCGAATAACAAAGGTGCGGCCATTTCGTGTCTGAATCTGGGGTCCGGGCTGAGCAACTTTGTCGGGCCGCTGATCGTCACCCTGTGCGTGGCCCCGTTCGGCGTCGAGGGGACGCTGTGGGTCATCGCCATGCTGTACTTTGCCGCCAGCGTGCTGACCCTGCCGTTAAAACTGCCGGAGTCGCGCTAAACGCCCGCTTATCGACTACGCTTTTCTCTCAAGCCTCTGAAAACGGCGGCAAAATAACGAGGGCATTGGAATGACGATCTCAAAGGGGATTTTAGGCTCGGCGGCGCTGCTGGCGGCGCTGAGCCTGCCATTACAGGCGGCGGAGCCGATTAAAGTCGGGTCGAAAATCGATACGGAAGGCGCCCTGCTCGGCAATATCATTTTGCAGGTGCTGGAAAGCCACGGCGTTAAAACGGTCAATAAAGTCCAGCTTGGCACCACCCCGGTGGTGCGCGGCGCGATCACCTCTGGCGAGCTGGACATCTACCCGGAATACACCGGCAACGGGGCGTTCTTCTTCAAAGATGAAAACGACCCGGCATGGAAAAATGCAAAGAATGGCTATGAGAAAGTCAAAAAGCTCGATGCCGAAAAGAACCATCTGATCTGGCTGACCCCGGCTCCGGCCAACAACACCTGGACCATTGCGGTGCGCAAGGATCTGGCGGAAAAGGGCAAACTTACGTCGCTGGACGATCTCAGCCGCTACCTGAAAGAGAAAGGGGACTTTAAGCTGGCCGCCTCGGCGGAGTTTATCGAGCGCCCGGATGCCCTGCCTGCGTTTGAAAAAGCCTACGACTTCAAGCTCGATCAGAGCCAGTTGCTGTCGCTGGCGGGCGGCGATACCGCAGTGACCATTAAAGCGGCGGCTCAGCAGACCTCCGGCGTGAACGCGGCGATGGCCTACGGCACCGACGGCCCGGTGGCAGCGCTCGGCCTGCAAACCCTGACCGATCCGAAAGGCGTCCAGCCGATCTATGCTCCTACCCCGGTGGTGCGCGAAGCGGTGCTGAAAGCGTATCCGGAGCTGGACGCGTGGCTGAAGCCGGTGTTTGCCAGCCTGGACGAGAAAACGCTGCAGCAGCTGAATGCCAGCATTGCGGTCGAGGGGCTGGATGCCAAAAAAGTGGCGGCAGATTACCTGAAGCAAAAAGGGCTGGTGAAGTAGCCCCAGGATTGTTCGGTGCCAATACGATGTCATAACCGCGTCCTGCTGCTGCTGGCGATGATTGCCGTGGTTGCAGGCGCGCTGCCGTTTGTGAATTTTGCCCCTAACCGGCTGATGTCCGGGGAAGGGCGCGCGGCCTGGCAGGTGTGGTCGTTTTCGCCTGCGCTGCTGCTCCTGCCGCTGGGTCTGCTGCTGGGGTTAACTCTGGCGCGCGGGCGCTGGGCGCTGGCCGCGACGCTGGTGGTGTGCCAGCTGCTGTTTACCCTGCTGGTCTGGAGCGCCGGGCTTGCCGCCTCGCACCTCGCCAGCAGTGAAAGCCCGCTGGCGCGCACGGGAGTGGGTAGCGGCCTGTGGCTGTGGCTGGCGCTGTGCCTGCTGGCCTGCAGCGATGTTATCCGCCGACTCAGCCCGCAGCCGCTCTGGCGCTGGCTGCTGCAGGCGCAAATCTGGATCCTGCCATTATTGCTGCTTTTTCACGGCGAACTTAACGCTCTGTCGCTCCTTAAGGAGTATGCCAACCGCCAGGATGTCTTTAATGACGCCCTGGCACAGCATCTGACCCTGCTGCTGGGGACCCTGTTTCCGGCGCTGCTGATTGGCGTACCGTTGGGGATTTTCTGCTATCGCCAGCCGCGCTATCAGGGACCGGTGTTCGCGGTGTTAAACGTCATACAGACCATTCCCTCGGTGGCACTATTTGGCCTGCTGATTGCACCCCTGGCCGGGCTGACCCGCGCCTGGCCGTGGCTGTCGTCGCTGGGTATTGCCGGGACCGGCATGACCCCGGCGCTGATTGCGCTGGTGCTGTACGCCCTGTTGCCGCTGGCGCGTGGGGTGCTGGCGGGGCTCAGTCAGGTGCCTGCCGAAGTGCTGGAGAGCGCCGACGCGATGGGGATGAATACCCGCCAGCGCTTCTGGCAGATCCAGCTGCCGCTGGCGCTGCCGGTGCTGCTTCGCGGTCTGCGGGTGGTGGCGGTGCAGACGGTGGGGATGGCGGTGATCGCGGCGCTGATCGGGGCCGGGGGATTTGGCGCGCTGGTGTTCCAGGGGCTGCTGAGCAGCGCCCTGGATCTGGTGCTGCTGGGGGTGGTGCCGACCATCGCGCTGGCGGTGGTGATTGATGCCCTGTTCGCGCTGTGGATAGCCCTGCTCAAAAGGAGTGCCAATGATTGAATTTCATGACGTAAACAAAACCTTTGCCGGGCAGCCCGCGGTCAGCAACCTGAACCTGACCTTTGCCGAAGGGGCCTTTTCGGTGCTGATTGGCACCTCGGGCTCGGGCAAATCCACCACCCTGAAGATGATCAACCGGCTGGTGGAGCATGACAGCGGTTTGATCCGCTTTGCCGGGGAGGAGATCCGCAGCCTGCCGGTGCTGGAACTGCGTCGGCGGATGGGCTACGCCATTCAGTCGATTGGCCTGTTTCCGCACTGGACGGTGGCGCGCAACATTGCCACCGTGCCGCAGCTGCAGAAATGGTCCCGGCAAAAAATCAATGACCGGGTGGATGAGCTGATGGCCCTGCTGGGGCTGGAGCCGGTGCTGCGCGAGCGCTATCCGCACCAGCTCTCTGGCGGACAGCAGCAGCGGGTCGGCGTGGCGCGTGCCCTGGCGGCTAACCCGGAAGTGCTGCTGATGGACGAACCCTTCGGCGCGCTCGATCCGGTCACCCGCGGCGCGCTGCAGCTGGAGATGACCCGCATTCACCGTATTCTCGGGCGCACCATTATTCTGGTGACCCACGATATCGACGAAGCCCTGCGGCTGGCCGATCATCTGGTGCTGATGGACCACGGCAACGTGGTGCAGCAGGGCAACCCCCTGACCCTGCTGACCCAGCCGGAGAATGCCTTTGTGCGCGAATTTTTTGGCCGCAGCGAGCTGGGCGTGCGCCTGCTGTCGCTGCGTACCGTGGGCGGATCCATGCGTCGGGATATTGCCCCGAGCGACGCCACCCCGCTGCGGGATGCCATGAGCCTGCGGGATGCGCTCTCGGCGTTTGTCACCTGCCGCTGCGAAGCCCTGCCGGTGGTCAATGAGCACAATCAGCCGTGCGGCACCCTTTACTTTCGCGATCTGCTGCGTACGGAGGCGGGGCATGACGTGGCTCCGTGATCCGCTCCTGTGGCTGGTATTGCTGTTTATCGCCCTGCTGCTGGTGATGCCCTACAGCGCACCGCTGTTCAGCGCGCTGTTTCCCGCGCTGCCGCGCCCGGTCTATCAGCAGGAGAGCTTTCTCAGCCTGACGCTTTCCCACTTCTGGCTGGTGGGCGTCTCCAGCATCTTTGCGATGGCGTTGGGGATCGGTGCCGGGATTGCCGTCACCCGCGAGGCCGGACGCGAGTTTCGCCCGCTGGTCGAGACCATTGCGGCGGTCGGGCAGACCTTTCCGCCGGTGGCGGTGCTGGCGATTGCGGTACCGGTAATGGGTTTTGGTCAGCAGCCGGCGATTGTCGCCCTGATCCTCTACGGGGTGCTGCCGATTTTACAGGCGACGCTGGCCGGGCTGGCGGCGGTACCCGCGGCGGCCATCAGCGTGGCTGAGGGGATGGGAATGAGCGGCTGGCAGCGTCTGCGCAACGTCGAGCTGCCGCTGGCGGCACCGGTGATGCTGGCCGGGATCCGCACCTCTGTCATCATTAATATCGGGACGGCGGCGATTGCGTCTACCGTGGGGGCGAACACGCTGGGCACGCCGATCATTATCGGCTTAAGCGGCTTTAATACCGCCTATATCATTCAGGGGGCCGTACTGGTGGCGCTGGCAGCGATTGTGGTGGATCGCGCGTTTGAGCGGCTGGCGCAGAGACTCAGCCGACACCGCCGCGAACAATAAACGAATAGCCTGCCAGCATCACGCCGCCGATACCGCTGACAGCCATGAGAACGAACAGGGTAATAACGGCCACTTTGGCTGCGTTCATAATGTGCTCCTTATGTTATCGGCACGATTATACGGTGAAGCGCAGGTGTTAATGAACCATTAATTGCCGTTTAGCGGGAACACCGGATAACCATTTTCCTGCCACTGGGTCAGCTGCTGCTGCTGGGCGGCGGTGGGCGACTCGCCGCACCACACCAGCAGCGTCTGGCCATCGAACAGCTCCGGGCGCAGCTGCACCAGCGAGTGCGCCAGCACATCGACGCGCCAGCCCTGCTGGGCGGCAATCCACGCTTCCAGCCACAGGCGGGTCGTGTCGTGGACATTCCAGCCGACCACCAGCGCATCTTTGCTGTTCTTTTTGCGCGCCGAGGCCAGACAGATACAGATGTAGTTAATCAGTACGCCATCCAGCGCGCTGAGCAGGGCCTGAAGGGTGGGTTGTTGCGATTGCAGACGTCGACGTAGCGGGATGAACAGAGAGGTAATTAAGGTCTGGGCGGGGTATTCGCTGCCTCGTTCCTTGAGCCACACGCGCAGGCGATGCAGATGGCCGGACTGCAGATAGCGCAGCAGCACCTCCTGCTGTTCGCGCCAGATATCCTGTGCATCGCTGTTTTCCGGGCTCAGCAACGATTTGACTTTGCCCACCTGGACGCCGTTATCGATCCAGCTTTTGATCTCACGGATCCGGTCGATATCGGCATCATTGAACAGGCGGTGTCCACCGTCGGTTCGCTGCGGTTTGAGTAATCCGTAACGCCGCTGCCATGCTCGTAACGTTACAGGATTGATATCACACAGGAGTGCCACTTCCCCTATCGTATACAGCGCCATGTTATCCCCCGGCTTGCGCTTACCCAGATTAACTGTAGTCGCAGATTGTCGAACCAGGAAGGGCTGCTCTTTTTTCGCACAAAAAATGCGATAATCAGATTATGTTCAGGAAAAGATGTGATGCCGGACACGAAAAATCATCTTTCCAGAACGGCTACAAAGAAAGTTACAGCGCATCAGTGTATGTTACGCGCTTTTAGAGTTTTCGGTTTCCAGGTATGTACGAATTTAATCTGGTGTTGCTGCTGCTACAGCAGATGTGTGTGTTTCTGGTCATCGCCTGGCTGATGAGTAAAACGCGGCTGTTTATTCCTCTGATGCAGGTGACCGTTCGCCTGCCCCACAAGCTGCTCTGCTATGTCACGTTCTCGATCTTCTGCATCCTGGGCACCTATCTCGGCCTGCATATTGAGGATTCTATCGCCAATACCCGTGCCATTGGCGCGGTGATGGGCGGGCTGCTCGGCGGCCCGGTGGTCGGCGGGCTGGTGGGACTCACCGGCGGGTTGCACCGCTACTCAATGGGTGGCATGACCGCCCTGAGCTGTATGATCTCGACCATTGTCGAAGGGCTGCTCGGTGGACTGGTGCACAGCATTATGGTCCGACGTGGGCGTCCGGATAAAGTCTTTAGCCCGCTGACGGCGGGGGTTGTCACCCTCGTTGCTGAGCTGGTGCAGATGCTGATCATCCTGCTGATCGCCCGTCCGTTCGACAATGCCCTGCATCTGGTCGGCAATATTGCGGCGCCGATGATGGTCACCAACACCGTGGGCGCGGCGCTGTTTATGCGCATTCTGCTCGACAAGCGGGCGATGTTTGAAAAGTACACCTCTGCGTTTTCTGCCACCGCGCTGAAGGTCGCCGCTTCGACGGAGGGGATCCTGCGCCAGGGCTTTAACGAAGAGAACAGCATGAAGGTGGCGCAGGTGCTGCATCAGGAGCTGGATATCAGCGCAGTCGCCATCACCGACCGCGAGCGGCTGCTGGCCTTTACCGGCACTGGCGACGATCATCACCTGCCCGGCAAGCCGATCTCCTCCACCTATACGCTGCGCGCCATTGAAACCGGAGAAGTGGTGTATGCCGACGGCAATGAAGTGCCGTACCGCTGCTCGCTTCATCCACAGTGCAAGCTGGGCTCGACGCTGGTCATTCCCCTGCGCGGTGAAAACCAGCGGGTGATGGGCACCATCAAGCTGTATGAAGCCAAAAACCGGCTGTTCAGCTCCATCAACCGCACCCTCGGGGAGGGGATTGCCCAGCTGCTGTCGGCGCAGATCCTCGCCGGGCAGTACGAGCGGCAGAAGGCGCTGCTGACCCAGTCGGAAATCAAGCTGCTGCACGCTCAGGTCAATCCGCATTTCCTGTTTAACGCCCTCAACACACTGAAGGCGGTGATCCGCCGGGACAGCGTTCAGGCGAGCCAGCTGGTGCAGTTTCTGTCGACCTTTTTCCGTAAAAACCTGAAGCGACCATCCGAAATTGTCACCCTCGCCGATGAGATCGAGCACGTGAACGCCTATCTGCAAATCGAGAAGGCGCGCTTCCAGTCCCGCCTGCAGGTGCAGCTTTCGGTGCCGGATGAGCTGGCCTGGCAGCAGTTACCCGCCTTCACCTTACAGCCGATTGTGGAAAATGCGATCAAGCACGGGACGTCGCAGCTGCTGGGCACCGGCGAGATTGCCATTACCGCCAGCCGTTTCAATGGCTATCTGGTGCTGGATATCGAAGACAACGCCGGGCTGTATACCTCAGTGCAAGAGGGCGGCGGCCTCGGGATGGGGCTGGTGGATAAACGCCTGCGTGCCCATTTCGGTGAGAATTGCGGCATTACCGTTGCCTGCGAGCCGGACTGCTTTACCCGCATAACCCTACGACTGCCTCTGGAGGAACACGCATGTTAAATGTGCTGATTGTTGATGATGAGCCTTTAGCGCGGGAGAACCTGCGCTTCCTGCTGCAGGGGCAGAGCGATATCGAGATTGTCGGCGAGTGCGCCAACGCCATCGAAGCCATCGGCGCGGTGCATAAGCTGCGCCCGGACGTGCTGTTTCTGGATATCCAGATGCCGCGCATCAGCGGCCTGGAGCTGGTGGGGATGCTCGACCCGGAGCACCGGCCCTATATCGTGTTTCTCACCGCCTTTGACGAGTACGCGGTAAAAGCGTTTGAAGAGCATGCCTTTGACTATCTGCTGAAACCGATTGAAGAGCCGCGGCTGGAAAAGACCCTGAGCCGCCTGCGCCAGGAGCGTAGCGTGCAGGATGTATCGCTGCTGGCGGAAAACCAGCAGCCGCTGAAGTTCATCCCCTGTTCCGGCCACAGTCGCATTTATCTGCTGCAGATGGACGACGTGGCCTTTGTCAGCAGCCGGATGAGCGGGGTGTTTGTTACCAGCCACGAAGGCAAAGAGGGCTTTACCGAGTTGACGCTGAGAACGCTGGAGAGCCGCACACCGCTGCTGCGCTGTCATCGTCAGTTTCTGGTCAATCTGGCGCATCTGAAAGAGATCCGTCTGGAGGAGAACGGGCAGGCGGAGCTGGTGCTGAGGGCAGGGCAGACGGTGCCGGTCAGCCGTCGCTATCTGAAGAGCCTGAAAGAGGCGATAGGGCTGTAAAACTGGTACACTGCGCCCATCGCTTCACCGACAGTTAAAGGCACTCATGCTTAGTAATGACATTCTTCGTAGCCTGCGCTACACCCTGAAAGCAAATAATAACGACATGGTGCGCATTCTTGCGCTTGCCGACATGGAAGCCACGTCCGCCGGTTTTGATACCTGGATGACGAAGGAAGATGAAGACGGATTTGTCCGCTGCCCGGATATCATCCTGTCTGGCTTCCTGAATGGTCTGATCTATGACAAGCGCGGCAAAGATGAATCCGCCCCTGAGCTGGCACTCGAGCGTCGTGTTAACAACAACACGGTGCTGAAAAAACTGCGTATCGCGTTTTCACTGAAGTCCGACGATATTCTGGCGATCATGACCGAGCAAAAATTCCGCGTCTCCGTCCCGGAAATCACCGCCATGATGCGCGCGGCGGAACATAAAAATTACCGCGAGTGCGGGGATCAGTTTTTGCGTAATTTCCTGCGCGGATTGACCCATCGGGTGCACCACCCGAAACCATAAAAAAAGCCGGATGAAAATCCGGCTTTTTTGTTTTATTTCACCTGATGACCAGGCTGCGCACCGCTGTCCGGGCTTAACAGGAAAATATCTTTCCCGCCAGGGCCTGCGGCCATCACCATCCCTTCCGAGATGCCAAAGCGCATTTTACGCGGGGCGAGGTTCGCCACCATCACCGTGTGGCGACCAATCAGCGCCTGTGGGTCAGGATACGCGGAGCGAATGCCGGAGAAGACGTTGCGCTTCTCGCCGCCCAGATCCAGGGTCAGGCGCAGCAGCTTGTCGGAACCTTCAACAAATTCCGCGTTTTCAATCAGCGCCACGCGCAGATCGACTTTGGCGAAATCGTCAAAGGTAATGGTCTCCTGAATCGGCTCATCCGCCAGCGGACCGGTTACCGGTGCGGCTGCGGCTTTCACCTCTTCTTTAGACGCTTCAACCAGCGCTTCAACCTGTTTCATTTCGATACGGTTGTACAGGGCTTTAAAGGTGTTGACCTTGTGGCTGAGCAGCGGCTGCTGGATAGCATCCCAGGTCAGCTCGGTATTCAGGAACGCTTCTGCACGTTCTGCCAGATTTGGCAGAACCGGCTTCAGCCAGGTCATCAGCACGCGGAACATGTTCAGGCCCATTGAGCAGATTGCCTGCAGGTCGGCGTCGCGGCCTTCCTGTTTTGCCACCACCCACGGAGCCTGTTCGTCGACGTAGCGGTTTGCTACATCGGCCAGCGCCATGATTTCGCGCACCGCTTTACCGAACTCACGTGCTTCCCATGCTTCGCCAACGGTGGCTGCCGCGTCGGTGAAGGTTTTGTACAGCACCGGGTCCGCCAGCTCAGCAGCCATGACGCCGTCGAAGCGCTTGGCGATAAAGCCGGCGTTACGGGAGGCCAGGTTCACCAGCTTGTTGACGATATCAGCGTTCACGCGCTGAACGAAATCTTCCAGGTTCAGGTCGATGTCGTCGATACGGGAAGAGAGCTTCGCCGTGTAGTAGTAGCGCAGGCTGTCGGCGTCAAAATGGTTAAGCCAGGTGCTGGCCTTAATGAAAGTCCCACGCGATTTGGACATCTTCGCGCCGTTGACCGTCACGTAGCCGTGAACGAACAGGTTGGTCGGCTTGCGGAAGTTGCTGCCTTCCAGCATCGCTGGCCAGAACAGGCTGTGGAAGTAGACGATGTCTTTGCCGATAAAGTGATACAGCTCGGCGGTGGAGTCTTTCTTCCAGTACTCTTCAAAGCTGACGGTGTCGCCGCGCTTGTCGCACAGGTTCTTGAAGGAACCCATGTAGCCAATTGGCGCATCCAGCCAGACGTAGAAATATTTGCCCGGCGCGTCAGGGATTTCGAAGCCGAAGTACGGCGCATCTCGGGAGATATCCCACTGCTGCAGGCCGGATTCAAACCACTCCTGCATTTTGTTCGCGACCTGCTCCTGCAGTGCGCCGCTGCGGGTCCACGCCTGCAGCATCGCGCTGAATGACGGCAGGTCGAAGAAGAAGTGCTCGGAATCACGCATTTCAGGCGTCGCGCCGGAGACCACGGATTTTGGCTCAATCAGCTCGGTCGGGCTGTAGGTCGCACCGCACACTTCGCAGTTATCGCCATACTGATCCGCAGCCTTACATTTCGGGCAGGTGCCTTTCACAAAACGGTCCGGCAGGAACATGCCTTTTTCCGGATCGTAGAGCTGAGAGATGGTGCGGTTTTTAATAAAACCGTTCTCTTTCAGGCGGGTGTAGATCAGCTCCGACAGCTCACGGTTCTCGTCGCTGTGCGTCGAGTGGTAGTTATCGTAGCTGATGTCGAAGCCGGCAAAATCGGTCTGATGCTCCTGACTCATTTCGGTGATCATCTGCTCAGGAGAAATCCCCAACTGCTGGGCTTTCAGCATGATCGGCGTGCCGTGGGCGTCGTCCGCGCAGATAAAGTTAACCTGATGGCCGCGCATTCGCTGGTAACGGACCCAGACATCAGCCTGGATATGCTCCAGCATGTGGCCGAGGTGGATTGAACCGTTTGCGTACGGCAGTGCGCACGTTACCAGAATTTTTTTCGCGACTTGAGTCATAGTGGGCATTACTTCTTTTACAGTAAAAAGGGTTTTTGATAGTACCAAAAGGGTCATTATTAAGTAAGCACAAACCATGGCCTTTCAGGTAAACTTGTCTGACAAAGGTCTTATTCACAAGAACAAAGGAGTCGGGATGAGTTCTCAATCCCAGGCCAAATCACCGGAAGCCTTACGCGCGATGGTCGCCGGTACGCTGGCTAATTTTCAGCATCCAACCTTGAAGCATAATCTCACGACGCTGAAAGCGCTGCACCACGTGGCGTGGCTGGATGACACCCTGCATATCGAACTGCAGATGCCGTTTGTCTGGAGCAGCGCGTTTGAGACGCTGAAAGAGCAGTCGAGTGCTGAACTGCTGCGTATCACCGGTGCAAAAGCCATTGACTGGAAGCTGACGCACGCTATCGCTACCCTGAAGCGTGTGAAAAACCACCCGGGCGTGAACGGCGTGAAAAACATCATTGCCATCAGCTCCGGTAAGGGCGGGGTGGGCAAATCATCCACCGCCGTGAACCTGGCGCTGGCGCTGGCCGCCGAAGGGGCAAAGGTCGGTATTCTGGATGCCGATATCTATGGCCCGTCGATCCCCAACATGCTGGGGGCAGAAAACCAACGTCCGACCTCACCTGACGGCACCCACATGGCACCGATTATGGCCTACGGCCTGGCAACCAACTCGATTGGCTATCTGGTGACTGACGATAACGCCATGGTCTGGCGTGGGCCGATGGCCAGCAAAGCGCTGATGCAGATGCTGCAGGAGACGATGTGGCCGGATCTCGATTATCTGGTGCTGGATATGCCGCCGGGTACTGGTGATATTCAGCTGACGCTGGCGCAAAATATCCCGGTTACCGGGGCCGTCGTCGTCACTACGCCGCAGGACATCGCCCTGATCGACGCTAAGAAAGGCATCGTGATGTTCGAGAAAGTTGAGGTGCCGGTGCTGGGCGTGGTCGAAAACATGAGCATGCACATCTGCAGCAACTGTGGCCATCATGAAGCAATCTTTGGCTCCGGTGGCGCCGAGAAGCTGGCGGCGCAGTATCATACCCAGCTGCTCGGCCAGATGCCGCTGCATATCACCCTGCGTGAAGATCTGGACAGCGGTAAGCCGACGGTGGTGAACCGTCCTGAGAGTGATTTCACAGAGATGTATCGCCAGCTGGCGGATCGTGTTGCTGCGCAGCTTTACTGGCAGGGTGAGATTATCCCGGGCGATATCGCATTCCGCGCGGTATAAAACATTCAGGCTGCTCGTTGCGGGCAGCCTGAATGCAGTAAACGTGTCGATTAACGGTGGTAGAAGATATCGCCGTTATACACCTTCATAATTTTGCCATCCGTATTGCCCACCAGGACGTAGTTCTCACCCATGTAGGTCCAGTGAGTGCCTTCTGCCGGCGCAGGAAGGTTGCGCAGATTGTACTGTTTAATGGTGTACTCAGGCGTCAGGTACTGTGCCGGGGCGAAATCACCAATCTTAAATTTCGTAAAATCGGCAATAAACTCCTGTTCCTCATAGGCCTGGATGCCCGAGGGTGCCGCTGCGGCCTTCGGTGCTGCAAATGCCGCGCTCGCAACTGACATCACTACGCCCAGAAGGAGTAATTTAGCTTTAGTCATTTTCTCTCCAGATTTACCATGGCTGTTACCTTTACTCTGCTGTTCCCTCATCGAGCAACAGACGATCTATTTTATGTTTTTGCCAACCGGCTCGTTGGTGAAAAAATGTAACAAATCTGTACATCCAGACATTGGGCGCACCGCGCTGGTTATTAACGGTATGAATTTATCATTATTTAATTACAGTTTAATCTATAGTTCCTTTTATAAAATCCTAAAAGACGCGCTACTAGCACAATAGTTAATGTCGACCAGTATTATTTTTATAGTGTAGTGTTTATGATGCGTTTTGAATTATTGATCCTGCTTTTGGTTTTCCTCTTTTTTAATCAATGACCAGGTGGTTATCAGTACGGTGAGTCCTCTGATTGTATCAGGTGTTTTTTTGTAACAGTATAATTATAAAGACATTTTGTTTAATTACTTAATGGCGCTCGCTACGCGTTCCGCGTCGGGATTAATGGAATATTAACGCAATAACCAGAGTTTTATTATTAATGAAAACGACACTCCGCGCAGGTGCCGGTTTTTTTGCAGCGATCTTATTAACCGGCTGCACAATTATTCCCGGTCAACATCTAAATACTTCCGGAAAAAATAACGTTGCCGTGGCCGACAACCCGCTGGATCTTAATAAGAAAGTGGATGTCTGGCCGCTAACGCCCTCTGTTATTGAAAAACTTCGTCCTGCCGGGGCTAAATCTCAGGTAAATCCGAATCTCGATGCCGAGTTAACGCGCTGGGAATATCGCATCGGGCCGGGGGATGTACTGATGATCACCGTCTGGGATCACCCCGAGCTCACCACCCCTGCCGGGCAATACCGCAGCGCCAGCGACACCGGTAACTGGGTCGGCGCTGACGGAACGCTCTTTTACCCTTACGTCGGCAAACTCCACGTTGCGGGTAAAACGCTGGCGCAGGTGCGGGAAGAGATCACGGCCCGACTGGATCGGGTGATTGAAAGCCCGCAGGTTGATGTCAGTATCGCCGCGTTCCGCTCGCAAAAGGCCTATGTCACTGGCGAGGTGAATAAGTCGGGCCAGCAGCCCATTACCAATATTCCGCTGACCGTTATGGACGCCATCAATGCGGCGGGCGGCCTCTCGGCTGATGCGGACTGGCGCAACGTGGTGCTCACGCACGACGGCAAAGACTCGCGCATTTCGCTGTATGCCCTGATGCAGCATGGCGATCTGATGCAAAACCGGCTGCTGTGGCCGGGGGATATTCTGTTTATTCCGCGTAATGATGCCCTGAAAGTGTTTGTGATGGGTGAAGTGGTCAAACAGAGCACCCTCAAGATGGACCGCAGCGGCATGACGCTGGCCGAAGCGCTGGCTAACGCCGGGGGCCTGAATCAGGACATGGCTGATGCCACCGGCATTTTCGTGATCCGCTCCACCTCGGGTAAAAACCGCGACGGCAAGATTGCGCAGATCTATCAGCTCAACGCCCGTGATGCTTCCGCCATGGTGCTGGGGACGGAGTTTCAGCTCCAGCCTTACGATATCGTCTACGTCACGACGGCACCGCTGTCGCGTTGGAACCGGGTGCTGACGCAGCTTGTACCGACCATTACCGGCGTGCATGACCTGACGGAAACCGTGCGTTTTATTCGATCCTGGCCTGAATAATGATTCATTCCATTCTGGTGGTTTGCACCGGCAATATCTGTCGCTCCCCGATTGGCGAGCGCCTGTTACAGCAGCAGCTTCCCGCGCTGCAGGTGTCATCGGCAGGGATTTGCGCACTGGTCGGGCAGCCTGCGGATGCTCAGGCGCGGCGTGCTGCGGCGATGCATGGCGTCCCTCTGGAGGATCACATCGCCCGTCAGCTGACGGCGCCGATGATGCGACAAAGCGATCTGATCCTCGCCATGGAGTCAGAGCAGATCAACCGTATCTCGCTTATCGCGCCGGAGGTCCGCGGCAAGGCGCTGCTGTTCGGGCAATGGTTGGGGAAACAGGAGATCCCCGATCCCTACGGTAAAAGCATGGATGCTTTCGAGTATGTCTTTCGCCTGCTTGGCGAGGCGAGTCAGGAATGGGCCAAACGGCTTACAGTGAAGGGATTACGTACATGTCGCCGAAAATCATAACCGCACAGAATTATTCTGCAGAAAATCAAGAGTTGGATCTGGCGCGTCTTCTGGGAGAGTTCATTGATCATCGCCTGTGTATTCTTGGCTTCACGCTATTTTGCGCCCTGTGCGGCGGCGTGTATGCGCTATTTTCGTCGCCGGTTTATATCGCTGATGCGATGGTGCAAATAGAAGATAAGCAGCAGAACAATCTGCTGAAAACCTTAAACCAGCTGTCACCGGATATGGCACCGGATTCGTCAGCCGAGATTCAACTCCTGAAGTCCCGGATGATTCTCGGCGAAACGGTCGAGGCGCTGCGCTTGCGGGATGAGATCACCCCGGTCTATTTACCGCTGGTGGGCAAAGGCTGGGCCCGGCTTACCGGTCAACCACCCGTTACTCTGAGGCTCGACAATCTGACGCTGCCGGCCCAAGGAAAAGCCGCCGCGCTCACCGTCACGGCAGAAAGGGAGGGGAAATACCGAGTGGAAGGAGAAGGCGTGAGCGCTGAAGGCACCGTTGGCAAGCCGTTACAAACTGCCGGGATGACGATCGCCGTGCGCGAGCTGTCAGCCCCGCCGGGCACACGTTTCACGGTTAAGCAGCGCTCGCAGCTTGAGGCGATCAATGCCCTGAGCCGCCAGTTTAACGTTACGGAGCAGGGCAAAGAGAGCGGGATCCTTGGGTTGAGCCTGACCGGGGCCGATCCCGGGCGCATTGCCAGCACGCTGAACCACATTGCGCAGAGCTATCTGCAGCAAAACATTGCCCGCCAGGCTGCGCAGGATTCACAAAGCCTGGCCTTTCTTCAGCGTCAGATGCCGCTGGTGCGCAGCGAGCTGGAGCTCGCAGAAGAGCGGCTAAACGCCTATCGTAAAAAACGCGACTCGGTGGATTTAACGCTGGAAGCCAAGTCGGTGCTGGAGCAAATCGTCAACGTCGACAATCAGCTCAATGAGCTGACCTTCCGCGAGGCGGAGATCTCCCAGCACTTTAAGAAAGACCACCCGACCTATCGGGCGCTGCGTGAAAAACGTCAGACCTTAGAAGGCGAGCGGGATCGGCTCAACAAACGCGTCAGTGCGATGCCCTCGACGCAGCAGGCGATTGTCCGCCTGAGCCGCGATGTGGATTCCGGTCGTGCAGTGTACCTGCAGCTTCTGACCCGCCAGCAGGAGCTGAACATCTCACGCTCCAGCGCCATCGGCAATGTGCGTATTATTGACCCTGCGGTGACACAACCTGCGCCCATAAAGCCGCGCAAGGCGCTGATCGTGATGATGATGACGCTGTGCGGGCTGTTCGTGTCGATGGGGCTGGTACTGGCAAAATCGGCGCTGCGACGCGGTATCAACAGTCCAGAGCAGCTGGAAAGCGAGGGCGTCAACGTCTATGCCACCCTGCCGCGCTCGGAATGGCTGAGCAGAAAAACCCGCTTAAGCGGCAAGTACTTCTCCTGGTGCTTTAAGCATAAAACCACCGATGTGCCGTTTTTGCCGGTGGACCGGCCGCTGGATATTTTTGTCGAAGCCATTCGCGGATTACGCACCAGCCTGCATTTTGCCATGATGGATGCGCAGAATAATATTTTGATGTTCAGCGGGCCGACGCAGGACTGTGGCAAAACGCTGGTCAGTACGTCGCTGGCGGCGCTGGTGGCGCAGGTTGAACAGCGCGTGTTGTTTATCGATGCTGATATGCGTAAAGGCTATGTGCACAATATTTTTGATCTGAAAAACGACGCGGGTTTATCCGATGTCCTGTCAGGGAAGGTGGAGTTCCAGCAGGCCGTCCAGACTTATGCCAGCGGCAAGTTCGATGTGGTGACCTGCGGACAATACCCACCGAATCCTTCGGAACTGCTGATGCATAGCCGTTTTCGCGAGTTTATGCGCTGGGCCAGTGAGCATTACGACATGGTGATTGTGGATACCCCGCCCATTCTTGCCGTCACGGATGCCGCTCTGGTGGGGGGTATTGCGGCCTCGACTCTGCTGGTTGCCCGCTTTAACGTCACCAGCGTCAGAGAGATGCAGGTCAGCTACCGACGTTTGCAGCAGATGGGGGTCAACATCAAAGGTGCCATTCTGAACGATGTCATGAAATCCGCCGCCAGCTATTACAGCTCCGGTTATGACGCCTACGGATACTCCGCAGCGCAAAACGAGGGTGCACAGACAGCAAGACGATAGGAAGTGCAGGGAAAAGACCCGGCAGCCTAGCGGCTGCCGGGTATAACGACTTATTTAGACAGCAGCTCGAGCGCCGTGCGTTCCACCAGCGACAGCAGGACTTTAACATCCTCCAGCGTCACGATTGGGTTCAGCAGGGTCAGCTTCAGGCAGGTAACACCGTTGTGCTCGGTCACGCCAACGTTGGCACGACCCGAATCCAGCAGCGCATCACCAATCTTCTGGTTGAGCAGCGCAATGGCCGCGTCGTCCAGCTGTTGCTCCGGACGGAAGCGGAACAGCACGCTCGCCAGCTGCGGTGGCATCACCAGCTCCAGCAGCGATTGTTCGGTCACGTATGCGGCAACCTGCTGGGCCATGGTCACGCCATGATCGATGATCTCAGCGTATTTCTTCTCACCCAGCGCTTCCAGGCTCATCCACAGCTTCAGCGCGTCGAAACGACGGGTTGTCTGCAGTGATTTGGATACCAGGTTCGGCACACCCGCCTCTTCGTCGAACTCAGAGTTCAGGTACGCCGCCTGATAACGCATCAGCTCATAGTGACGCGCTTCTTTCAACAGGAACGCACCGCAGCTGATGGTCTGGAAGAACTGCTTGTGGAAGTCCAGGGTAACGGAATCCACCAGCTCAATGCCGTCCAGGTAATCGCGATACTTCTCGGACATCAGCAGCGCGCCGCCCCAAGCCGCATCCACGTGAACCCAGATATTCTGCTTCGCCGCCAGTTCTGCAATTGCACGCAGCGGATCGATAGCACCCGCATCCGTGGTGCCTGCCGTAGCAACAATGGCCAGGATCTGCTCACCGTTGGCGTTGCACTGGTCAATCTTCGCCGCCAGATCGTTAAGATCCATACGCGAACATTCGTCTGTTTTTACCTGGATGACGGACTGGTAGCCCAGACCCATCAGTGCCATGTTCTTCTGCACGGAGAAGTGTGCGCTGTCAGAGCACAGAACACGAATTTTACGCAGATCGCCCACCAGACCATCCTGCTGGACCGAGTGGCCAAGACGCGCAAAGAACGCATCGCGCGCCAGCATCAGACCCATCATGTTGCTCTGGGTGCCGCCGCTGGTGAACACGCCCGCATCGCCAGCCTGATAACCCAGGCGGGTACGAAGCCATTCAATCAGTTTGATCTCGATAATGGTCGCCGACGGGCTCTGATCCCAGGAGTCCATGCTCTGGTTAGTGGCGTTAATCATCACTTCCGCCGCCTGGCTTACCACCAGGCTTGGGCAGTGAAGATGCGCTACGCACTGCGGATGATGCACCGCGAGGCTGTCTTTCAGGAAATATTCAACGGCACGCGCGATGGCGGTTTCGTTGCCCAGCCCTTCCGGGTTGAAATCCAGGTTGATACGTTCGCGCAGTTCGGCGACCGTTTTACCCTGATACATTTCCGGCTGTTTCAGCCACTGCATGACCGCCTGGGTGCTCTGCTCGATAGCCTGCTGATAGGCTTCAATGCTTTGCGCCGATGACGACAAAATCGGGTTTAAATCTGACATCTTATGCTTCGTCTCCGGTTCGGTTAGGCTGGGCGAACGCCCGCAGCAAGCAGTGCCTGCTCAAATTTGTCCAGGAACACGTTCAGTTCCTGATCGCTTATCAGCAGGGAAGGCAGCAGACGGACAACGTTGCCGTTACGACCACCACGTTCCAGAATCAGACCTGCTTCGAAGCATTTCTTCTGGATCAGCGCAGACAGATCGCCATCGCCCGGGAAACAGCCCATGTGGTCAGCCGCTTCCTGCGGTTTCACGATCTCAATGCCGATCATCAGGCCCAGACCGCGCACGTGACCGATAACCGGATAGCGTTTCTGCAGCTCAACCAGTTTCGCTTTCAGCCACTCGCCCTGGGCGGCAACTTTATCTGCAATGTTCTGCTCTTTGAGGATCTGCAGGGTAGTCAGGCCAGTGGCCATCGCCAGCTGGTTGCCACGGAAGGTGCCGGTATGGTGACCCGGAGACCAGGCATCGAACTGCTTTTTGATGCCGAGCACGGCCAGCGGCAGACCACCACCCACAGCTTTAGACATCACAACGATGTCAGGCTGGATACCCGCGTGTTCGAAGGCGAAGAACTTACCGGTACGGGCAAAGCCCGCCTGCACTTCGTCGAGGATCAGCAGAATGCCGTTCTCTTCGGTCACTTTACGGATACGTTGCAGCCACTCAACCGGAGCCGGGTTCACGCCGCCTTCGCCCTGAACCGCTTCCAGAATAACGGCAGCCGGTTTACGCACGCCGCTTTCGACGTCGTTGATCAGGTTTTCGAAGTAGTAGCTCAGCGCTTTAACGCCTGCATCACCACCGATACCCAGCGGGCAGCGGTACTGGTGCGGGTAAGGCATAAACTGTACTTCCGGCATCATGCCGTCGACCGCTTCTTTCGGAGACAGGTTGCCGGTCACGGACAGTGCGCCGTGCGTCATCCCGTGATAAGCACCGGAGAAGCTGATAATGCCGCTGCGGCCGGTGACTTTTTTCGCCAGTTTCAGTGCGGCTTCAACCGCATCCGCGCCGGAAGGGCCGGTAAACTGCAGGCAGTACTCTTTGCCCTGACCAGGCAGGACGGAGAGCAGGTATTCTGAAAACGCGTCTTTCAACGGCGTAGTCAGATCCAGGGTATGTAACGGCAAGCCGCTGGTAATGACACTTTGGATGCTTTTCAGCACATCAGGATGGTTATGACCCAGTGCCAGCGTTCCCGCTCCGGCAAGGCAATCAAGATACTCTTTGTTATCCGCATCAGTGATCCACACGCCGTCCGCCTTCGTAATCGCTAAAGGCAGTTTGCGTGGGTAACTTCTGACGTTGGATTCCATTTCGGCCTGACGGGCCAGATAGGTTTCGTTGGTTTTGAAAGAAGAAGCATTCAAAGTATCAATACGGACTTTATCCGTCATCATATCACTCCTACAACCGCGGCTCATCGAAGGCCACGATTGAACAATTAAAAGAAAAATGAGAAGGGCATCAAAAATTCGCGGCCAATATAGAGCCTTTTTGCGTGGGGCTCAATGGTTAATTGTTTATCGTTTTATTACGTATGCGTGATTGACGCGCGCAGGCCGTTAACCCGCATGGCGGCTAGGGTTGGCCCGCGGGCGCTCAGGCTAAAAAAGTGGGGGGATGAGGGGGTGAAAAATACCCTCGCCAGCACATGGCTGCCGAGGGTACGCAAAGCGATAAACTTACTTCTGAGCCGCCGCTTGCGCATTCTCTAATGCCTGCTTTTCAGCCGCCGCATTGATCGTGGCCTGTCGGTTCTGATCGGCGATATAGCACGCATCGCGGCTCACCCCTTTTGCTTCGCACTCTGCTAAGCGTTGCTCCTGAGACACACAACCGGAGAGAAGCGCTGCCACAATACCTGCTAATACAATTATGTTCATACATTAACCTTAAGTGAGCTGAGAACGCGTGGGCATTGCCGTCTTGTTTCTTTGGAAGTGACGGATTACTGGCGCGGGATGACTATCGGGGAAGGGTTGGCTAGACAGCTTGATACAGATCACACTTAGCACGAATAGCTAAAAAGATGAGATTTGTCTGGCGAGGGGATGGTGTAAGGCGACTCCCTCGACAAAAGATATGACAATTGCACGCTTAATTGTGGTGAATTCCATTACGCTCTCGGTTTGCACTACGGCGATGGCTGGTTGAGAAAGGAACATTTTGCATCTTCAACAAACGGTTGGTCATAACAAAAGCGTTGGTATTACTAAATGCTATCTACTTACTTTCCCCTTATCTCATTTTGTGATGTGATTGATGGGGTTAAGCTCTTCATAAGAAAATTAAAGGGGCAGTGAAGCCCCTTGGTTGGCCTGACAATTATGCTGTTTCAAGTTTAAACATAACTAACAACCCAATAAAACTTAATAATCCAACCACCATTGCAAGGTGTTTTCTATAAAACCATGAAATTTCTGCTCTATCTAAACCCTTAAAAAAATTAATTTCTTCTTGGGTTAATGTCCTTTTTGTTGCAGGGAACTTCGTAAAAAACAATGCACAAATCAAATAGGACTCTTTATAACCCCAAAAGAAAAAACCACCATTTTTTCCAACCGTCATTGAAAAAGGCATGTATCCAAATTTTTTGTTAAATTTCGCTGCTATAACATCAAATTTCCTTTCTGTAAATTTACCATAGACTAGATAGAATAATAAAGATAGCAAAAATAGGACCGATAGAATGATTATAATTAAATCGAAAGATTTCACTTAACTTCCTCGATAACATTATAGAGCGAGTTACCTACTTTTTCTCCTCCCCAGCTACCAACCTCACCACCTGCGTAACCTAAAGTCCCGCCAGCTATGATGGTACAAACCAAGCCGCCTGTTCCGGCGGTTCCAATACCAATAGCGATGCACAGGGGGACAGCAATAGAGCCTGTTAAAATACCACCACCAACTCCTCCAGAGAAACTACCTATTTCAGTGTACTTTTTCTTAGTACATTCAGCCTCACGCCCAGTTGAGCAAGCCTCATTCATTTCATTAATTGAATGAACTGCGCTAAATCCTATTCCAACATATCCAGTATAGCGCATTGCATTAACATATTTAGCTGCACGCTCAATATGGGTTGCGTATCCTTCAATATCTCTGATTCCTGTCTCATTCCATTTATATGTTATTGATCTGGTAGATAAACCGAGCGCATTTTTTATTTTAGTATACTCTCCTAACTTCATGTATTTATTCAGGAAGCCAACTTTAAGCACACGGTCAAGTTCGTTGAAAAGCTCAGTGCGCCTCACATAGAATTGTTCACCGATCAATGCTCCTCGTGCCATATACGTATTTTTATACGTTTCTTGAATCTCTTTGAGTATCTTTTCGATATTCTCAAAGTATTTCCCGACCGGATCGGCAGCAAGCCCTTTTCCTTTATCCGCAATGCTAGAAAAATTGGCTATGGTGGCGTAATGCTTGTGCAGAAAATTAGCCTCTTTATGTGTCAGCGGCTCAAGGGCTGCATCAATCCGTGCTTTTGCTTGCTGCATGTGGGCGATCTGCTCGTCGTCCTGCTTTTCAGGATCAACCAGAAGCATAATAGAACCGGCTTTATAACTTTGGTCAGCGCCGTTTAGCGTGGCGAATAACGCTTTGGCTCCTGCTGGTGGGGTGCCAGTGAATAACAGGCGTTGCCAGGCTTCTGTCGTACCGCCATAGGGGAGTACGGCGAAACCTGCATCTGTGCCCGATTTCTTCTTCACTGTCTTTGCGTGCTGGACAGGGTCAGGCTCTGAGCAAACTTCTGCAGCGAGTGAGGCGGATAGGGGAGCCACAACCGCTAAGCTTGCGTTTCCGAATGCCTTTGGTTCTTCTTTTTCATACACGAGGTAAGCGTTAGAGGGGCGTATTTCGGCCTTACAGGGGCATGAACTGTAGCTATCCAGCGAACCTGCGACACGTCTGTTATCTGCACCATCCGTAAAAATTGAGATCCCGCCAATAATCTTGTAGGTGTTGCCGTCTTTGCCACAGGTTACA